>NZ_BNAG01000013.1 GCF_014653175.1 Roseivirga thermotolerans | reverse complement strand
CGAAAGCTGTTTTGCTCAGCACCTTAGAAGCAATTCCACAGTTGTCAGAGCTAGATACCTCTGCCTGAGCCATTGAAAGCGTGGCATTGCCCGAAGCATCGAGAGTAAGAGCTACATCCTGAACCTCCACTACAGGAGCGGCATTATCTACTACTGTAACTATGGCAGTAGCTGTAGAGATATTGCCAGCGGCATCTCTTACGGTAACTGTTACAGTGTTTTCACCCAGATTAGAACAATCGAAAGTAGTCTTGGAAGTAGCGATGGAAATGATCTTACAATTGTCAGTAGTACAGGAAGTAAACTGCGACAGGTCACTATCGATGGTAAAGTCGCTGTAAGGAATACCCGTTGAGCTGGTTGTTGTTCCACCCAGGCCACCTCCGAGTCCGCCACCTAAGCCACCGCCCAGGCCGCCCCCCAGACCACCGCCCAAGCCACCGCCATTCGATGACTCAATAACGGCATCTTCACAGATGTAGAGTACGTCTTTGTCGTGTATTCTGGCCTGACCGTTTTCATCAAGCGCCACCGTAATGTTTTGAGTGACTACCGGAGGAGCCG
>NZ_BNAG01000012.1 GCF_014653175.1 Roseivirga thermotolerans | reverse complement strand
GCCTTAAAAGGGTATGACCTGGCCATTGAGCATGATCTGGTGCCTAAAGACTTAATCAAGGTTAATCCTAACCCGGTGTATACCGATCCCTATCATTTTCTCAAAGAAAACGGATGAAAGTTGTTTCCGAAGTAGACTAATATAAAAATGAATTGGGGCTGCTTAATTTAGGGGGATAGAAATGGATTATCATAAGCGTCTAGTTGAGCTGCATTATGAATATGCTGAAAAAGAGAAAGACTTTATAGAGAAGTCTTTTGATGAAAGTTTATCGCAAGACCATGTACGAGCAGAGTTCTTCTATATCAATGAGCGGGAGGCGTTATATCAATATAGCGTGCTGGCTAATATAGCGGCTGCTAAGCAACATTTTTATACCTGTGGCCGGTGCGATGAATATATGATGAAAGTCCATAATCGGCAGATTTTAGGTTGGGGGATAAAGCGCGTGGGCTACGCCCTTCTGAGTGATTGCAAGCCAATGATAGAGCGGTATGCATTGCTTAGTGATGGTGCTTTTGAGGTACAAAAAAGAAAAGGCCACCCGGTGTATTGTGTGCAACTGGCTTTGCTCAATAAGCTCGATGAGTTGGAGAAGCAAGTGGCTCTTTTAAAAGAAAAAGCCTCCAAAAAGACCAATAAAT
>NZ_BNAG01000011.1 GCF_014653175.1 Roseivirga thermotolerans | reverse complement strand
AATCGAAAGCTGTTTTGCTCAGCACCTTAGAAGCAATTCCACAGTTGTCAGAGCTAGATACCTCTGCCTGAGCCATTGAAAGCGTGGCATTGCCCGAAGCATCGAGAGTAAGAGCTACATCCTGAACCTCAACTACAGGAGCGGCATTATCTACTACTGTAACTATGGCAGTAGCCGTAGAGATATTGCCAGAAGCATCTCTTACGGTAACTGTTACAGTGTTTTCACCCAGATTAGAACAATCGAAAGTAGTCTTGGAAGTAGCAATGGAAATGATCTTACAATTATCAGTAGTACAGGAAGTAAACTGCGACAGGTCACTATCGATGGTAAAGTCGCTGTAAGGAATACCCGTTGAGCTAGTTGTTGTTCCACTCAGGCCACCTCCGAGTCCGCCACCTAAGCCACCGCCCAGGCCGCCCCCCAGACCACCGCCATTCGATGACTCAATAACGGCATCTTCACAGATGTAGAGTACGTCTTTGTCGTGTATTCTGGCCTGACCGTTTTCATCAAGCGCCACCGTAATGTTTTGAGTGACTACCGGAGGAGCCGTGTTATCTACCACCGTAACGGTAGCCGTGGTAGTAGCCGTATTTCCGGCTGCATCTCTTACAATGAGAGTTACGGTGTTTTCTCCCACATTCGAGCAATCGAAAGCAGTTTTGGAAAGCTCCAGGGTTATGGATCCACATGCATCGTAAGAACCATTGTCGATCATTTCAGGGGTAATGGATACATTGCCTGTTTCGTCCAGTTCAACGGTAATGTTCTGAGCAATGGCAAAAGGCTTGGCACTATCTACAATGGTTACGGTAGCCGTAGCGGTAGTAGAGTTTCCGCTTTGATCCGTCACCGTAATGGTTATGATATTCTCACCAGTATCATCGCAAGTAAAAGTCTTTTTGTCTATCTCATAAGTAACAATAGAGCAATTGTCATAAGTACAGTCAGAGGCAAGGAAAGTCATTCCATCGCCACTACCGGGTACCGGCTGAGGTTCAGAGATTCCTCCACCCGAACAGTTGAGAACCAAAACATCTTCAGGAGTGATGGTAATAGAAGACCCTGAGCTAATAACCTTGTAGGCATTTTTGGTAACCACAACCGGAGCAATGTTATCCGTAACCGTAACAGTAGCCGTAGTAGTGCTTACGTTGCCATTCACGTCAGTTACAGTAAGAGTTACCGTGTTTTCACCCAAATCTCCACAACCGAATGAAGTTCTGTCGATGGTGTAAGAAGCAATACCGCAGTTGTCGAAAGAGCCGTTGTTCACCTGCTCTGCAGAAATAACCGCTTCGCCATTGGCATCGAGGAACACCTCAAAGCTATTGGCCAATGCAGTAGGCGCAGTGTTATCAATCACCGTTACAGTGGCTGTGGCCGAAGCAGAGTTTCCGCTAGGGTCTGTGCCGGTAAGAGTAACCGTATTAACCCCCACGTTAGAACAATCGAAGTTGAGTTTGTCCAGGC
>NZ_BNAG01000010.1 GCF_014653175.1 Roseivirga thermotolerans | reverse complement strand
ACAAGTCCAAAACCTATGGCGAGGAAAACCCAGCCCTGAGCATCAGCTATGCAGGCTTTGTGAACGGAGACGATGAAACAGCCATCACCCAGCCCACCGCCAGCACAACAGCCGATGCCGGCAGCGATGCCGGGACCTACGCCATCACCTTGAGCGGAGGCGCAGCCGACAACTATTCACTGACAACAGTCAACGGGACCCTGACCATCGGGAAGGCCACTTTAACGGCCAGGGCAGATGACAAAGAAAGGGCAGTAGGGCAGGAAAACCCCGAATTCACCATCAGCTATACCGGCTTTGTGAATGGCGATGACAAGTCCGAGATCGATACAGAGCCAACCGCTTCGACCACCGCAGATGAGACCACCGCAGCAGGCACAGCCGCCATTGTCCTGAGCGGGGGCAGCGACAACAACTACAGCTTCAACCTGGTGGAAGGCACCCTGACCATTGTACAAGCCTCCTTTGTCACTTCCGTTACCGTGCCCGATGATGGCACCTACGCCATAGGCGATGAGATCACCTTCACGGTAAACTTTGCCCTTCCTGTGACTATTACAGGCAACCCAAGCCTACCAATCACAGTTGGGACCGAAACCAAGGCAGCTACACTAAATAGAACCGTAAACGAAAGCAATACAGCTACATTTACCTACACCATTGCAGAAGGCGACCTGGACGCTGACGGTATTGCGCTGGGGACATCGATAGACCTGAATGAGGGCACCATTGAGGACGGCTTTGGCAAGGACGCCATCACCAAGCTCAACAACATAGCCAGCACCGCCAACATCAAAGTAGACGGAATCCGTGCCACACCGACCATTACTTCAGCGGTGAGCGATCTGACCAATGCTGCCTTTACCGTAACCGTAACCTACGATGAACCAGTTTCCGGCCTAACAGCCGAAGACCTTACCGTCACCAACGGAACAGCGAGCAATGTAGAGGTAGTAACTGCCGGCAGAACCTGGAAGGCCACCATCACCCCGACAGCAGACGGTACCACCACCGTATCGGTGACCACAGGCGCAGTGACCGATGCCGCAGGCAATGCCAGCGTAGCCTCAACAGCCAGTATCAGCACCACCTTCGATGGCACGGCACCTACCGTTACAAGCATCAGCAGGGCAGAAGCAGACCAGATACCCACAGGGACCACAAACACAAACTTCACGGTAGTGTTCAGTGAAAACGTGACCGGTGTGGACGTAACCGACTTTGAAACAGAGACAACCGGAACAGCCACCGCCAAGGTGAACACGGTAACAGCAGTGGACGGCAAAACCTACACAGTGAACGTGAACGGAATCACAGGCGAAGGCACGATAGGCCTGAACGCCAAAGATGACGATAGCATTATAGATGCAGCCACCAACCCACTCGCAGCCAGCTTCACCGGCCAGGTGTACACCACCAACTTCGCACCCACCGGCATCACCATCTCATCAAGCAGCATCCAGGAGAACAATGCCGTAGGAGCAGAAGTAGGCACCCTTAGCAGCACCGATGCCAATACAGGCGACAGCCACAGCTACACCCTGGTTTCAGGAACAGGAGATACCGACAACGCAAGCTTCACCATCGATGGAGACAAGCTATTGGCCGCAGAAACCTTCGACTTTGAGACCAAAAACAGCTACAGCATCCGTGTTAAAACAGATGATGGATTTGGTGCCACTTTCGAGAAGGCACTAGCCATTACCATCACCAACGAAGGAGAGGCAATCATAGAAATCACAGGAGAAGGCGATTTTGCACAAACAGCCCTAGGCCTTGCCGATACCAAAACCTGGACAGTGTCCAACAAAGGCGATGCAGCCACCGAGGTAAGAGTGATCAGCTCCAGTCAAGGCTTTAGCTTCAATCCAGGTTCAGTGCAAGTGGGAGCAGGAGAAAGCCGGGAGATTACGGCCATATTCTCGCCCTCGGAAGCGAAAGTCTATTCAGGTGTTGTAGTATTCAACTATGATGTCACTGATGAAATACAAGACAATGTGATAGAAGTAAACCTGACAGGAGAAGGAGTGATAGTAACCAGTATTGATAAGGGACAGATCAATGAAGAACAAATCAGAGTCTTCCCTAACCCAGCCAACAGCTATGTAACCATAGACCTGAGCGAGCTCAGCGGCCAGCCCCTGAACATCCGGATGATTGACCCGACAGGCGTGAACAAGTTCGAAAAACAAGGCTACACCCGGCCCGAGCTGAGCATAGACGTGACCAACTTTGAAAGTGGCCTGTACATCATCCAGTTCAGCAACGAAAGGTCACTGGTGAGGAAGAAAGTATTGATTAAGAAGTAGACCATAGAGAGATCAGATGCTAAACTTCAGAAAAACGGAAGACAGATGAAAAAGAGAGAAATTATTACAGGGCTCATTATTCTTGGGCTGTTGTTTTTGGCATTTTCCTGCGGCCCGGACGGTCCTGTGGAGCCCAGCCTTCAAGACCTTACCTATGAGAAGCTTGCCGGTGACTGGACACTCGGCCAGTTCGGCAGTATAAAAGTCGATGGCAACAACGTGAGTGCCAACTACCCCGGTTTTTCACTGTCCTTTGCAGAAGGTACCTACACCACCGCCAATGCAGGCGACCTGTTCCGGGCCAGTGGTACCTGGCAGTGGGGCGATGCATCGGCCCACACCGTAGTGCTGGACGATGGCAAGCAAGTCACCATTCAAAGCCTGACCACCACCAAGTTTGTGTTTGGCTTTACCAAAGCCACCGGCCCCACCCGCGCAGGACTGGCCGGTGAATACATCATTACTGTAGAGAAATAGAC
>NZ_BNAG01000009.1 GCF_014653175.1 Roseivirga thermotolerans | reverse complement strand
GTCATCGAAGTACACATTGTGATTGGTGTTGCTCTCATTGGAGAGGTAGATGTAGATATACCCTCCCTGGGCAATAGACTTATTAAGGGTGAGTTGATGGTGAACATTAGCCGTACTGCCGACTTGAACAAAACCTGCGTCTATATATCCGAAGTCCTGATCGAATAGAATATAGTTGAGGTAGGCTCTCGGACTTGCTGAACTTCCATTGCTGCCCACCAGCAATGTTGACCCCTGACCATTGAACAGGTTATAGATGCTCTGCTGTTCGGTGGTTCCGTTGTTTACTCCACCAAATGCGGAGGCCACGGCCGTAACGAGCTCGGCCTGAGTAATGCTTTGGTTATCGCTATAACCACCCTGATGATAGGCATATGCTTCTATGGACAACTGGTCGCCCGGAGAAACGGCCAACAACTTGGCAGGACCTACTCTTCGGCTACTTTCGGCTCCGTTCAGTCTGGCGGTTTCATCGTTATTTATGCCTGGCTCTACGGTATGGTTGGCTGATGGCAGTAGGTTATCTCTTGTAGCGGCTATGTTCAGGAAAAGGCTTTCTTCATACTGCCCCAGATTGGTGCCCGAGGGGGTAACATCGCTTTCCATAGTGGCCAGGTATATGGTCTGCTCTTCTTCTTCGGTCAGGGTCATTCGGGTATTCCCCAGGTGGTCTTTCACATAGTAGTCGTATACCAGGTTGCCCTGATTGCTTTTCCTTACTCGCCCTTCTTCATGGGCGAAGTGTTGCAGTTGGTTGTTTTCATAGATGTATGACCCTAAATAATCGGTAGTGGTAATGTCTCCTCCATTGTTCACCTTTTTTGAAAGCTTGATGCCGGAGGCATCGTAGGTGTAGGTAATGGTTTTAGTGCTGCTGTTACCAAAGGTGATGGTCTGGGGAAGGTTAAGGTGGTTGTAGGTTATGTCTCCACTCTGAATGTCTTTGTTCAGATCGGTGATCATATTGCCGTTCCCATCGTAGGCGTAGTCGTTACCACTGGTATTGCCGTCTACAAAGTCGCCTTGCCCCAGGTCGCCCACTGCATCTGTCACTGAGGCGAGTTGATTGCTCTTGCCTGAGTTGAGGTAGGTGTAAGTAAGGTTGTCTATGGTCTGAATACTTCCGGCCACAACGCCTTTTCTGGTCAGGGTCTGTATGTTTCCGTTTACGTCATAGGAGTAGGTGGTACTAAAGTCACTGGTGGTTTGTAACCAGGTACTGCCTTGGGTATAATCGGCTTTTAACAGTCGGTTGCTTTGGTCGTAATCAAATCCGTAGGCTCTAACCTGGCCGGAGCTTTTGCTTCTCCACTTTACTCCTGCTATGTTTCCGTTGAGCTGGCTTTGGGTAAATCCGTGGTCGTAACTCAGGTCCATTCCAAAGAAATGATTTCCGGTACCTGTGTTTACATAGTCTTGGTTAATGCCCTTGAGCCAACCTCTCACGTTATAGGTGTAGTGTAATGTTTCCAATGGGCTGGCTGCACTGCCTAGCTTCTTTTCTTTGAGTTGCCCCATATGGTCATAGGTATGGGTCACCAGGGTCTTTTCGCTCCCTCCGTTTATTTTTTGCTTTATGCTTACAAGCCTTCCGGTTCCTGAACTTTCGTACTCAAAACGCTTGGACAGCGTGGTTTGACTATCATTGCCGGAGGCTTGGGGATTGGTATGTACACTGTAGGTGTTGAGGACTTTACCACTAAAGTCGTACTGGGTGGTTTGTATGTCGGTGCCTCCTAAGTGGTTGTCTGCCTTGGTTTGGATGACGCGCCCCCGGTTGTCGTAGAACATAACGGTGGTGAGCCAGTGGTTCTCACTGTTGAGTACTTTTACTCTACTGCCTGTTGCCAGGCCTTTTGCATTGGTGTATGCTTCCGGGTTCAGGCTGTTTTTATCCCCGGCTGTATAGAAGTCTACCTCTTGGCTATTATCGTAGTTTTGGGTGGTAAATGCATAGTTGTCGTAATAGCTTACTGTGAGTATCTCTTCGGTATAGGTTTTAAGGCTGGGAAAGGTGGCGTCATGATAGCCTTGAACGAAGGTATAATCGGTACTGAGGGCGGGCACTATCTCTGTATCGAAGTATTGTCCGTTGGAATCGAACCCGGGCAAAAACTCTATGGAGGTGGTTGCCCGGTAGGTCACTGTTCCGCTCACATGGTGGCTTAGGCTTATACTATGGGCCTCCAGTACGTTGGCAGTGGTTAGGGGATCGGTACTTACATTGAGCACTGCTGATGCATCGGCCTGGCTTTGCATAGTGGCCCTGGTATTGCTACTGTTTATAAAGCCGGTCATTACTGGACGGCTATAGGCATCGTACTTGGTAAATTGCCACTTGCCTTGTGAGCTTTGGTTGGCATCTCTTGTCAACACGAGCCTGTCTAGTTGGTCATAGACCATTTCCACTAGCCCTCCCCCGGGCACTCGCTTGGTGATCATTCGGTTACGTCCATCATAGGTATAATGGAAGGCTAGGGCATCCATATCGGTCGTATTCCACACCCAATTGGCCGCACTGAGTACTTCTTCGGCTCTGGGGGGCAGGACGAACCGGAGGTTACCAAAGTCATCATAAACATAGTAGGTGCTGTGCCAGTTGGTCCTTGCATCGGCCGTACTTCCTGCCTTTTGTACTCGCTTGAGCACTACCCTACCCAACTTGTCGGTGAACTCCCGAACCTGATGTTGTTCTTCGTCTGTAGTGATGGTGACCATCAACTCGTTATTGGCATAAACTCCCGGACTTGAAGCACTGCTCCCGCTTATCGTCCAGCGCCTTACTCCATCTCCGGAGTGGTTGCTCCGCCAGTCGTTGCTCACCCCTACACCACTTCCTGCCCAGCTATTGCCGGGGGCCATCTGCTTCTTTACGCGGTTTAGCGGGGAGGCCTCAAATTCTGTTTTTCCGTAGAAGATGTCTTCGTAGGGATAAAAACCTGAGGTTAATTGACCGTCACCGTTCATGAATGCATCTAGCCTGGCACTGGGAGACAAGTGCATTCGCCCATCGGTGTACTCACTCTGAAAGGCCATTGGCTGATACTCTCTCCTGCCATATTCATCGTAAACCACATACTGTACCATGTCATTACCCCCGGGAAGGGCCTTCCTGGCTACTGTCTGAATAGGCCTGCCCAGACCATCAACATACTGGGTGGTTTGCATCACGTTGCTATTGTCTATCTCTGTTGAGAGGTTGGTCTCTGCCATCATGGCCTTGTAAAAATCAAACGTTCGCACATAATTCACCTTTTCCGTTCCCGTGTAACTGGTGCTTGGCAGGGTGGAAGTCTTGATTCCCTGGGTACTACCGTTTGGCTTTACTTGACCAAAAACACCTGGGATCACAAAAATTAACGCCAATACCCCTGTTGCATATCTTATCTTCGTGTGTGTCATTCTCTAATTGTTTGTGGTGTTGGCATTTTGCTGATATACGTACTCGTTCTTCTTTAAAATATTCCCGCTATCATCCCTTATGTACTTTAACC
>NZ_BNAG01000007.1 GCF_014653175.1 Roseivirga thermotolerans | reverse complement strand
ATTCCCTTGTTCCAAAAGCGGATGCAAAGGTAAAAAACTTATTTTATTAAGTGCAAAAGAATTTGAAAAATTTATTTCCAATCCCACACAGCCTCTCAATTTATCCCCCCGTTCCTTGCAAACGGGACGCAAATGTAGCTAGGCTTTTTTGATTAGAACAAGCTTTCTGAAGAGTTTTTCGAAATAATTTTCTAATCCACTGATCATCAACTGATAGGCGTCTTGGGTTTTTTATAAAGGGGCACTGTACTGCAAGGCTCGCCATACATGATGGACTTTACATGGGGTTTTAAAATTCTTGTAAGTTCTACATAAGCAGATTCGGGAACAGGTAATTTTCCGCACCCTTTTATTACAACTGGTCTGTTTTTGTAATGGGTAAGATCGATTTTACTTAGTGCTTCTTTGTACAAAGCAAACTCAAGAGTTTCTAAACTACCTAAAACTACCATATGGGCGACACCTTCAAGACGACTTGCGAGTAGCATATATGCCCAGGTTGGCACTATGGCATCCTCACTGCAAGTGAGCGCAATATTTTTATTTTCATACTGTGACCAATCGTGTGTTTTTACAAAGTCTCTTAGATCTTTTTCTCTAAGAATCATTCCTTGAAAAAGGTGTTGAGCGATATCATAAATCACTCTTTGGCCTGAATGATAGTATTGCTCAAGGTCTAGTGTTACCAGTGGACTGCTTGCTACCCGATTTACAATTTCTTTTTCTTCCATTAGAGTAGTGGTTTAGGGGTTGTAGCCTGAAACTCTTTTAGGTAACCAGGCTCTGTATAAGCAAGGTTTTCAAACTCCGTGTTCTCTAACTTATGGCCAGCTAAAAGGCCTACTGCCCACGCTGACGGACTGAAGTCTTTCAGAAAACTGGCATTCTTGCTATTCATGATGTCTTGAAACTTGTCGGCACCATTGCCAAAGAACAACACTTTTTGACTGCTGAGGGTTTCCGCAAAACTATCTTGATTTAAAATGAGTGGCCGAGGTTCCTGAAGCTGTGTTAGCGACTGATTATACAGAGCTGTATAAACCTCCATTCTTCTGGCGTCTATCATTGGACAAAGAAGTGTGCCCTTATGATTTATGGAGGCCTCTTTGGCCATGGCCTTGAGGGTGCTAATTCCAATTAAGGGCTTGTTGAGCGCAAAGCAGATGCCTTTGGCTGTTGAAAGCCCAATACGAAGACCTGTGTAAGACCCGGGCCCCATAGAAACAGCTATTGCACTCATCTGCACCATCTTTAGCTCTGCCTTTTTGAGCAGTTCCTGAATGAGAAGTGTTAGCTTATTGGCATGAGACTTATCTGAGAATAGCTTTTTTTCACACACTATGTTTTGTCCGCTGGTAATTGCCACGGAACAAACGGTAGTGGCGGTTTCTATGCTTAATATGAAAGACATTAGAGTAATTGAATCAGTTTATCGGCTATAACAACCATTACAAAGAGCACAAAGATATAACTGATTGTTCGACTACTCATTTTTCTAGCTACTAATACCCCTAATGGTGAAGCTATGACTACACCCATGGATATGGTGAGTGCGAGCGGCCATACAATATATCCGGTAGTGTGCCATTGCGAGCTATAACCTGTGGAACTGAAAGTATTGAGCAGTGTAATACAGAAGGCGGTTATAAATATAACCCCCAAAGAGATGGACTTGGCCTTTTGCATGGTCATTTGAAAGCCCGAGTTGAGGATGGGGATGATAATGGTACCTCCTCCCAAACCTGACAAGGCCGCAACTGCCCCTGCTGATGCTCCCACAAACCCTGACCCCAGCAACCCCACTTTTTTTTCCGAATTGTTGGATTCTTCCTTACGAGCCTGCCTCAATGTTCTCCAAATTATACCAATCATGAGGAGAATTACTATCAGATTGAATTCAGTCTTTTGATAGGCGGGGGTATTCACAAAATAATGCAGTAGAAGGAGGCCTACAAGGGTTGCAAAACTTCCCATAACCACTACTTCTTTCCAGTAAAACTCTCTTTTTCTCCAAAGGGCAATATTGCCGGCCAATGCGGCAAACATGGTTCCAAATATAGAGTTAGCAATGGTTAGTTGCACTATGGCCTCATCAGGAAAACCCATTATACCCAACATATAGGGTAAAATGAGCACATACATTACTCCTCCTCCTATTCCTATAAGCCCGGCTAAAAAACCACCGGCAAGTCCCATAACAAAAAGCAACAGATATAAAGGAAGGGTCACCGGCCTGAAAGAATTTTGTTGTATTCTATGGGATTGTTAAGCAGTTGAATCGCTCTTTTTAAATCGTTATCGAAAGAAAAGGAGGCTTCTATCTGACCTCTTTCGAGGTGCTGACGCATGGCAAACTCTTCCTTGATCAGGTATTTAATCTCTTCTTTGCTTTTTTCCATATCGGACTGCACATCTCGACTCAACGCAGCTTCTAACTGCTTTAGGGCCTGGCCTATCTTGTCAGTTTCACCATATCGTTCGGCTGCTACTTTTAGTTCATCGATTTTAGTTTGTAATGGAGAAGAATAACTAAAGGTTTTATCGCTCACCCATTTCTTAAAGTCGAGATAAAGCTTTTCGGGAAGCTCGAACGATTGAGCGTTCTGAATCTGCGGAACAGTGCCTGAATATTGGTTAGCAAACTTAAAAATAAGGTCTTCTTTAAGCAGGCCAATAGCTACTGGCGAAAGTCTTGGCCTTTCTACCTGAACATCCGGATCGATGCCTCCACCATCATAAACCGGCCGCCCATTTTCGGTTCTAAAAGCAGTTTTAAGTGAGTCGGCAATCTTCCCTACAGAACCATCCGGGTTTCTGGAGCTGTAGTCTATGGCCTGAATACACCTTCCGCTCGGTGTATAATACTTGGCAATGGTCACTTTCATTTGCGAGTTGTAAGAGAGCGGCAAGGTGCGCTGCACTAACCCTTTACCATAAGATTTTCTACCTACCAGTATGCCCCGGTCATAGTCTTGCATTACCCCGGCTACAATTTCTGAAGCCGAAGCACTTGAGCTATTTATTAGAACAGCCAGAGGAATTTCCGTATCTGTGGCGGCATTAAGTGCGTTGTAGGTGGCATTCATTTCTTCCAGTTTGCCTTTAGTGGTTACCACTAGCTGGCCTTTATCTATGAAAATATTTGAAATGTTCACGGCTTCATTGAGCAAGCCCCCACCATTGTCTCTAAGATCAAGTATAATTTTTTCGGCTCCTTCCTTCTTCAGTTCTCTGAGTGCATTCTTTACTTCTTTTGATGCATCTTCTCTGAAGCCTGTCAGCTTAATGTAGCCCACCTTCGCATCGACCATACCACTGTAGGGCACATTGGGCAGCTCAATGCGTTCAAAATCTACTTTAAAATCTAATGGCCCCTCACCCGGCCTCAAGACTTTGAGGTTAATGGAGGATGAGGACTGTCCGCGCAGATAGAGGCTTGCTTTGTCATAGTCATTTTTTACATCAATGCCATTAATCGCTATTATTTCATCTCCTCTTTTCAGGCCTGCTTTTTGGGCCGGGTATCCTTCATTGGGCAACACTACTACTACCTTGCCTCCATCACGCTCTCCGATAACTGCTCCAATACCCCCAAACTGCCCTGTATTTTCTGTACGCACATCTTCTATTTGATCTTCGGAATAATAGACCGTATACGGATCTAAAGAACCAAGCATGGCATCAATACCGGTGCGCATGAGTGCGTTAGGATTGAGGTCGTCTACATAGTTGGCGTTTACCTCCTTATACATGGTGGCAAAAATGTCGAGGTTCTTAAGTATTTCGAAGTACTTGTCGTTTTGGCGAATGGCAGCCGCACTCAGCAGGCCGATGGCGAACAGAGAAAAGACGATGAGCTTTTTCATGAATTATGCATTGAAGTTCCTGAAATAGAAGAACGGAAGATAGTATTTGATGTTTTTATGCGAAAGTTATTTCGTGCTTACGGTTTATAATGCACAAAAAAGCTCACTTTGAAAGTCGTATTTCTTTAGGACAACTTTCAAAGTGAGCCTTTCTAGTCGGAATTAATTTGCCGCACATAACCGTGCTTAAGCCATACTCAATTTTTCTTTGGCTCTATCTATTCCATTCTTGCTAGAATTTGCTGCTTTCTCCAGAGACTCATTGTAAGTTTCTTTGGCGGAGTCTACTTTATCTGAAACCTCTTGTTTCAAATCGTCCACTAAATCGGTGGTTCCTTGGGCGATTTTCTTTCGGGTATTCTTACCACTGTCTGGTGCTAAAAGTATTCCTGTGATTGCTCCTGCAGCAGCACCAGCGGCTACTCCTAAAATAACTTTTGCTGTATTATTCATTTGCTTGTCGTTTTTAAGTTCCATAATTCACTCTTTATCATGAAAAAAGTGTTCCAAAGTTGGAAGCATGGAATAATGGCACCAGTGACGGTTTTGGAACCGTTACATCCCAGCCACTGTGGAAATTCATACACAACAGTGAGGATTATTTTCAGGCAAGTGTATTGAGTTTATCCAGCAACTTACCCACTCTCTTATGAATGATAGAAGAAGGCAGCTGCTTGTCGGCCGTATATATGAGGGCTATATTATATGCTTTAGCCCCTACTCTGTGTTTATTGAGTCGGTAGGCTTCTCGCATTTGTCGCTTTATCCGGTTGCGAGTAACGGCAGACTTGAATCGCTTCTTGGGTACGGAAAACATAGCCTGTGAAGCAGATTGCTCTGGGGGCGACTCCATGTAAGCCAACCGGATAGGGTATAAATAAAAATAGGAGCCTTTGTTAAAAAGCTCCTCGATTAATTTTTTACTATGCAGTCTTTCCCTTTTGGGAAAAGTAAACTTCAACGAATTTTTGGCCAAGTCCGTCACGAGGTTCAATTTAATAAACCTCAGATAAGAATTAGCCCTTGTGTCTTCTTTCGTCAGACACGGTCAGTTTATGACGACCTTTGGCTCTTCTGCTTGCCAATACTCTCCTTCCACTTGGAGTGGCCATTTTAGACCTGAATCCGTGCTTGTTTCTTCTTTTTCTCTGCGAAGGCTGGAATGTTCTTTTCATTATCTACTGCGTCTAATTGCAAAAGGACTGCAAAGATAGGTACTCTTTTTTTATTTGCCAACAACATCTAAAATTTAAAGATCACTGAGTTATAGAGAGCAATTACTAAGTCGTCTAATCACAGCTCATTACACTTCATAAATTTTTGACTTAAAATGTTAATATATTTTTACTTTACATAGGTTTAATTAATATTTACATTCTTCAATGAATATTAATTTTATTCAAAATAGGGATACTCATTTAGATCGCATTTGTTAGATCCAGTATACTAGCCACAAGCGGTGTCCTCACAGCGTCTTTTAACAGCCATTTGTGAAGACACAAATGGAGGCAAGGTTCAGAAATATACTTCTTGCGACTTAAATAAGTAACCCTAATTCAAAATATGCTTAACCAATAAATCGACCGTTTTGAAAAAACTAATGGCACTTCTGGCTATGGCGAGCTTTTCATTTATCCCATTCAGAACTAACGCGGGCTGTACTGATACTTTTCGCGACACCATTGAGGTGGAGTGCACGTCTGAGCCTGGCTCTGTTACCATCGATGATATTGGGTATGGTTGTATTACTCGTGAAGGAAATACAAGTTCAGCCGCGTATGCCACAGGTACCAAGAATTCTTTAAACAGAAAGATTGTAGGCCTTGCTTATTTCTCCTCAAAAACCTGACTATGATTAAAAAAGGAATGTGAAGTACATCAAGTCCCTGATTTCAATCGGGTTATTTTCTTAAAAGGAGATCAGTTTCTTTTGGGAAAAGCTCCAAAGAAGCCTGAGTTCATCATTGGCCAATGTGCTTATCTGAAGAAAGAAAACTCAATTTTGCTGGAGAAGATATGCTTTTAACTAAACATCTTAAAGCTGTCCATAATGAATTAATTTAGCTTCAACTTTGCTTAACCGTTGATATGCTAAAATTTCAGATTTCATATAAAAACCCACTCACCCACATTCTTAAACTCAAGCTTGAGATTGATAAAATTTATGGTGATCAAGTAAACCTCAAACTTCCGGTTTGGAGACCCGGGAGATACGAAATTCAAAACTTTCCAAAACGTATTAGAGGATTCAAAGTAGCTGATAACAGAGGCAAGCAGCTCTCTTTTAAGAAAACAGCAAAAGACACTTGGACAATAGACATACAAGAGAGAACATCTCTTACTGTTGAGTATGAATACTTTGCCGGTCTATTAGATGGAGGGAATACCTGGCTAGACGATGAGCAACTTTATGTTAATCCTATTAACTGTTGCATGTACGAAGCCTCATCAATGAATGAGGAGATAGAGATTGAATTGGACTTACCTCAGGACTACACAATAGCATCGGGACTAAAACCGAATGGCAATCATAAACTCACGGCTAAATCTTACTATCAATTGGTCGACAGCCCAATTTTTGCGAGTGCAAGTTTAAGAACGGTTGGATATACAGTAGGAGGACACGAATTTTTTATTCACATTCAGGGTGATGTCCCTCAAACTGATGAAGAACTGATTGCGGACTTTAAGCCATTTACCGAAAAGCAGATGGAGGTAATGGGCGGATTTCCGTGCCGGCACTATCACTTTCTAATTCAGAGTCTACCATACAAGGCTTACCATGGTGTAGAGCACTGGAACTCAACCGTAATCTGTTTAGGTCCATCGCAAGATTTGGGTAAACGAGAGCTTTACAAAGAACTTTTGGGAGTAAGTTCTCATGAGCTATTTCATACCTGGAATGTAATAAGGCTTAGGCCAAAAGAGATGGTGCCCTACAATTTTAGTGGTGAGAATTATCATGAAACGGGATTTGTAACGGAGGGCATTACTACATACTATGGAGATTTATTTCTGGTGCGCTCGGGAGTATTTTCGGTAGAAGAATACATGACCGAACTAAACAAACTGCTCAAAAGACACTATGAAAATGAGGGCCGTAAGTCCTATTCAGTAGCTCAGTCATCTTTCGATCTGTGGCTCGATGGCTACGAGCGAGGTGTTCCGGGCCGAAAAGTTTCTATTTACAATGAAGGGGCACTAGCCGCACTTATACTTGACCTTAGCATACGCCAAAAATTTAATAACGCTCGCTCTTTAGATGATGTAATACGTTTGCTGTGGCAGCGTCATAGTAAGGATATGAGTGGATATACGCTTGCGGATTACCAATTGGCCGCAGAAAGTGTATACGAAGGCTCTCTGGAAACATACTTTGAGCAAATCATTCTGGGCACACACCCCTATGAGCATTACCTGGCTCCTCTTCTGGAGTGGGTTGGGCTAGATTTTAAAAAGAAAGATGCTGAAAAGGTTGAAGAGCGGCTATTTGGCTTTAGGCTACTTGAAAACCGGGTCGATATGATTGCCGAAAACTCTCCCGCAGAACTTGGCCTTTGCCTGAACGATTTAGTCGTAAGTATAAACGGAAAAAAACCTACAGAGGCTATTGAGGCCTGTAACCTACTGAATCTGGAAGTTCAGCGAATGGGAGTTACTAAAAACGTAACCCTTAGAAGTACAAACAGCCAGTATTTTCAGGTATATGAGGTGCAACCCAAGGCCAATATGAACGAACATGACCAACACTTACTTTGCGGCTGGCTGGAGTTAAAATAAGAACTGCTCCGGCTCATGAGGTCTAAATTAAGACGCAACCATGAACCGAAGCAGTTGGATTCAGAATCTTAGGACAGACGGCTAGTTAAATCGGCTGTCGTCTATTCCTTTATTAATTTTCACTTCCTGGGTTACAAACTCCAGAGCCACCGGCAATTGAGGAGACTTGACAATAATCTTTTTGGGCAGCATTATGCCTTCGTAGCTAGTGTAATCAGTATAACTAACAGTACCGCCCTGGGCTCCCATGTCGGTCTGAATTTTAAGACCCGAGGTGGTATCGTAATATTCAATTACAGTGAAGCCGTCAACCGATACATCGATACGATGAGCATCTTTGCCTTCCACTTTCTTAATACCCTTGTATTCTGCTTCAAAGCCTATTTTGTCATAGAATCGTTCGGCAAAGAGTATGGCAGAGTATTTTAAGGCCCCCAACTGAGGTCCGGTAACAGGCATGGTTTGACCACCAACTACAATCTTGCCTTCACCGGAATTATAAATTTGTTTTTGCTCACCCATCATTGGGGCAGCGGTTACATCTACAAACTTATCGGGTGCTTTCTGATAAACCGTTCTGGTTATATCCATAGACTGCCCGCCCATGCTCAATGTAGCGTTGGCTTTATATTCCAATGTCTCTACCTTATCCAGAGCTGCTTTTCCACCTATCGCTTTCACATAATTGGCAAGAACTGATTCTACAGAGACATTGGCATCGATAACTACCTTAGTAGGATCATCGACTATATTGCCAAAAGCATCGTAGTAAGTAATTGGGCCAAACGGTTTAAGCTTTTCGGCTACTTCTTCTGCTTTGCCTACCACAATAATATTGGCTTTGTCGGGTCTTATATAGCGCTTGGCCACTTCCAGAATATCTTCTTTAGTTACTGCATCTACTCTTTTCAGGTAGGTGGCATAGTAATCGTCCGGAAGGTTATTGAGTTCTGCACTCAGAGCAAAGTTGGCTACCGTACCTCTACTCTCCAGCGACCGGGCAAAGGAACCCTTTGCGGAGTTTTTGGCTAGCTCCAACTCCTCATCGGTTACCAGCTCTGACGCTATTTTGTTGAGCTCGTAGATAAATTGGTTCAAGGCACTGTCGGTAACCTCATTTCTTACACTGGCCGAAGCATTGAAGGTGGCGCTATAGCGGCTTGACCCAATACTGGAATAGGCTCCATAAGTATATCCTTTATCTTCTCTCAGGTTCATATTCAGACGGGTTGAAAGACCTCCACCTCCTAAAATTTGATTAAGAAGCGACAATTTAACCGCATCTTCCGAACCCGGCTTATTATCTATTGGATATGAGATATTGATCACCGATTGTACCGAAGATGGACGGTCTACAAAAGCAATTGAGGTTTGAGTTACCGGCTTAGGTTGCTCAAAGGCCTCCTTTTCTACCTTGCCTTGCTTCCAGTTTTCAAAGTACTTTTTTACCAACTTCTGGGCTTCGCTCTTTTTTATATCGCCCACCACAATGAGATAGGCTATGTTGGGCTTAAAATACCTGGCATAATGGTTTTTAAGATCCTGAAGCTCAATATTGTTTACTGTTTCTTCGGTAGTCAGTTCACCAAAAGGGTGATCTTTACCATAGTTCACCACCCCTTCAATGCTGGACGCAATGGCATCGGGACTATCTTGCGCCTGCTTAAGGCTGGTGAGTGTTTGCTCTATGGCTCGCTCAAATTCATCTTCAGGGAATGCGGGATTGTACAGTACATCGGTAAATATTTTCAGGATGTCTTCTTTGTACTTAGAAAGTGAGAAAGCACTTATTGAAGTGGCTCCCACGTTAAACGAAGCTCCCATAAAATCGATCTCCTCGTTGAGCTCTTCCTTCGATTTGCTCTTGGTTCCGGCCTCCATCACCTGACCAAAAATACCGGTATAGCCTGCCTTATCGCCTTCAGTAATTACCCCGGCATCAAAGGTTAGGGTCCAGCTTAGAGTAGGTAGTTTGTCATTTTCAACCACAATAACGGTTAAACCATTTTTGAGCTTGAACTTTTCGTAGTCGCCAATTTCTATTTCACGGGCCGGAGCCGGTTCTGGTAGTTTGGTTCTGTCTATTTGCGCTGTGACTGCCAAAGACAGACACATAAGCGCTAAAGTGAATAACCTTTTCATTATCTGTTTCCTCCTTCCTTCTTAAGCTTGGTATCTCCTGGTTTTTGTTGTTCTGACTTGGGCCTGTAGGTAAGCACTATTTTATTTTCCGGCACCAGGTACTTTTTCGCTACTTTCATCAGGTCTTCCCTGCTTACTTTTCTGTAGCGTTCAATTTCGGTGTTGATGAGGTTGGCATCTCCAAAATATACGTGGTAGTCTGCCAGACTTTCAGCTATGGACTGTACCGAGCCATAACCCGATATAAAGTTGTTCTCTATTTGGTTTTTTAGTTTCTGAAACTCCCTTTCCGGTACCGGTTGATTCTTAACCTCTTCTACCAGTTTATCAATTTCAGCAGCCAGATCTTCGGTACTATAGCCTCCGTTAGGAAGAGCAAAGTTTATAAACAGTCCTCCGTCTTCAAGACCCAGCGGAATAGCCTGCACGGCCAATGCCATACCCTTCTCATCGACAAGGGTTTTCTGGAATCTGGAACTCTGACCACCGGACAATAGCTGAGTAAGCAGTTGCAGGGCATAGTAATCATCCGTTCCTTGCGGAGGCATTCTATATCCCTGAATAACAGCGGGCACCTGAATATTGTCGAACACGGTTTCTTCTACGGTACCGTCCAGTTCAGGAGCATCAATGGTTGGGCGGGGAATCTCTTTGGTTCCTCTCTTTATTTCTCCAAAATAGGCCTCTACCAGTTTTTTGGTCTGGGCTATATCTATATCGCCAGCTATAGAGAGCGTAGCATTATTGGGTACATAAAAGGTCTCGTAAAAGTCTACAAAGTCTGCTTCGGTTGCTGCATCTATATCTGCAAAACTACCAATGGGAGCCCATTCGTAGTTGGTTCCCTTGTAGGCATTGGCAAGCATTTTCTCCAAAATAGATCCGTAGGGTTGGTTATCTACCCTCAGCCTTTTCTCTTCTTTCACCACCTCCTTCTGAGTGGCAATTCCGGTAGAGTCGATTACGGCATGCAGCATTCGCTCTGACTCCATGTACAATCCGAGTTCCAACTGATTAGAAGGCAGGGTCTGATAGTAGTAGGTGCGGTCGTTAGAGGTATTGGCATTGAGTGTTCCTCCTGCCGCCTGAATAATTTTAAAGTATTCGCCCCTGCCAATATTGGGTGAACCTTCGAACATTAGGTGCTCAAAGAAGTGGGCAAAACCGGTTCGGCCGGGAGGTTCATTTTTTGAACCTACATGATACAACACCGCCACCGTAACTATAGGTGTGGTATTGTCTTGATGCAGGATAACGTGCAGTCCGTTGTCCAGATCGTATTCTTCAAACTCAATGTTCTGAGCCATCGCCACTGACAGCACTAAACTGAGTGTAAGAAGAAGGCTAATTTTTCTCATCATATTTCTATTTCAGTTTAACTACAAACTAAGTAAACAAGCAGAAAACTGCCAAGAGCCAGTGAAATGTTTAAAGGATTTGGCTTTGGATGAACGGATTATAGTCCAGATGCAATCGAGGCACATTTCTACAGTTTCCGGTTCTGGCTTATAAAGCTCAAACCAAATGCCGCCTGAAGGTTACCGGGTGATTATTTTTTTTATACTGGAGAGCCTTATCTGCATCACAAAAAAGCCCCTCAGTATGCAACTGAGGGGCTTGGTAAATTCTAATCGCTTCTCCTCTCTGATTTATCTCTATTTTAAATCGTGAAGTAGTCGTTGCACTTCATGGGTTTTGAGCCGTGGACCAAACTGAGAAACTACTTTTGAGCTGGCCAGGCTGGCCAGTTTTCCGGCCGCAGCCATGGTCATTCCGTTGGTAATGCCGTATAAAAATGCTCCGGCAAACATATCTCCCGCTCCGTTGGTATCTACAGCCTTTACGGCATATGGCTCTATATCTATGAAAGTATCGCCATCGAAAATCATAGCTCCATTTTTACCCATGGTTATGGCAAACTGACGGGCCTCTTTCTTGAGGGCTTCCCGAGCTTCCTGAAGATTATCTTTACCGGTAAAAGTCATGGCTTCATCTTCATTGCAGAAAAGCATATCGACCGATGGACCAATAACATCTTCGAACTGGGCTTTGAAAGCCTGAACAATAGAAGGGTCTGAAAGGGTAAGGGAGGTTTTTACTCCATTTTCTTCGGCAATTTTCTTAGCCAGTTTCATGGCTTCTACTCCTGAGTTGGAAGGGGTGAGGTAACCTTCCAGGTAAATGTATTTAGAGTCTTTTATGGCTCTTTCGTCTACCTCCTTTACTGAAAGGTTGGTGGTAGCACCTAAGAAGGTATTCATGGTTCGCTCAGCATCGGGGGTAATCATTACCAGGCACTTTCCGGTAACTCCTTCATCTCTGGATTTTCCATCCAGGTTGGTGTCTACCCCGGCATCGTTCATGTCTTTGAGATAAAAATCGCCATACTCATCGTTCGATACCTTGCAGGAGTAGAAAGAAGAACCTCCAAACTGACTCACAGCTATCACAGAATTGGCTGCCGATCCGCCAGACTTTCTCACCAAATCGTTCTGGTTAATGGCATTTATCAACCTGAATTGAGTGGCTTCATCGACTAGCGTCATTAATCCTTTCTTTACTTTGTGATCATAAAGAAACTGGTCGTTCACTTGAAACTCTAAATCGACCAGGGCATTGCCCAAGCCATATACATCGTATTTTTTGCTCATAACAGGTTATAGAATAATTGCTGCTCGTTTAAACTCTTTGTTGGGGTCGAAAAGCTTGCGATAGGTAATGTGGGTTTTGTGAATTTCACCACCTATTTGCTCCACCACGCGCATCATTTTCGGGTTAAAGTCTCCGATCCAGTTCATTTCAATATCGTTGTAGTGAAAACCGTCTTTCCAGGCCATTTTCTTCACAAATGAAATTACCAAGCCTCCCTCTACCCCTTTCTTTTGATGCTCAGGCACCACTCCAAACACAATACCCAAGCCTGTTTTGCATACGCCTCTTTTGAGAAGGTACATAAACTTGAGCTTACTCCATAAATTCCACTGCCCATTCAGATGTTTATAGATTTGATTGAGCTCGGGAATTGAAATAAAGAATGCAATGGGACTACCCTTGTAAAAACCAAACCACAGCAGCTTGATATCCGCAATGGGTTTAAGCATTTTAAATGTGGCTTTTGCCTGTTGCATAGACATGGGTTTAACACCGCTATGGCCGGCCCAGGCTTTGTTGTAGACCTCGTAAAAGTATTCGTGGGCTACATCGTATTCCTTTTTGGTAATGTGACGAAACTCGTAGTCGGGGTCGTTGAGTGTTTTCTGCGCTTTTTCGTAGAAGCGTGGAGTAAAATCTACCTCGCTGCCCATGGGTCTTCGATAGGTAAACTGCTTGAAGTATTCTTTAAACCCATAGGCCTCAAAGAGGTCTTTGTAATAAGGTAAATGATAGGGCATTTGATAGTTGGGCTCATGAAAACCATCGACCAGCAAGCCCCACCAATTGTTTCGATCTCCAAAGTTTATGGGGCCATCCATAGCTTCCATACCTCGTTCTTCCAACCATTTTTTGGAAGCATCGAACAAGGCAAAAGCTGCCTCCCGATTGTTTATACACTCAAAAAAGCCCACTCCACCGGTAGGTTGTTCCTGGGCTTGTGCCACTTTTTTAATGTAGAAGGCCGCTATTCGGCCAATTACTTCATTACTATCGTTGAGGAGTATCCACCGAATGGCCTCACCTTGCTTGTAGTTTTTGTTCTTGGCCGGATCGAATACAGCCTTGATGTCCTTGTCTAGCGGACGAATCCAATTTTTCTCGTGCTTATACAGCCTTACTGGCAGTAAAAGAAATTGTTTTTCAGTGGACTTATCGTTGACTTCTACCAGCTTCATCTCTCAAGGTCGCCAAAAATAAAGACTTATACCTTACGATAAAATGAGGATGAAAGGTTTTATGTGTACTTGCTCAGGTACATTGCACACTGAACAAAAATTAAGTCACTCAAAATAAGCTGATTAAATCTCTTTGTTAGTGTTTTCAAACAACTTTAAAATGCCTACAGCCCTTTTGCTCTATCCGGATAATCGGTAATAATACCATCTACCCCCCACTCTACTAATTTTTCCATACGCTCCCTGTCGTTTACAGTCCATGGCACCACTTTCATTCCTAAGCTATGGCTTAGTTCCACATCCTTTTTCCTCAAGAATGTATGGTTGGGACTATATATGGCCGGGGTAAATCCAAGTGTTTCAACCGTGGCCTCTACTCTTCGGGCATTCGAAACTAAGGCCACCAAGGTTACCCGAGGGTATTTTTCATGGTAGTACTTCAGCACCCTAAAATCAAAACACTGAATGGTATACCTGCTCTCAGGCAATTCTTGAGCAATAACCTGCTGCACTAAATCGGCAAATTCAGATACCTGAGGGTGACTAATGCCATCACCTTTGGGGCTGCTCTTTAGTTCTATGTTATACATTACAGGGGGCAGATTGTTTTTCTTCAGATAGTTTTCCACGGTGCGAATCATTTCGCGAAGCAGCGGCTTGGCTACCTTCATTTGTTCCTGTTGAGGGAATCTGGCATTACCACGGCTACCGCAGTCAAACGAAGCCACTTCTTCATAAGTCATTCTATAAATATTCAGCTCATGAGCCTCCGATTTGCTAACCGCCTCTCCATTGGGTTTGGAGCAGATATCGGCCGACATGTAGGGCTCATGCGAAATCACCACTTGTTTGTCTTTGGTAATCACCACATCCAGCTCCAGCGTGGTTACCCCTTCTTCTAAAGCTCTGATAAAGGCGGGAATGGTATTTTCAGGCAACAGCCCTCTCGCACCTCTATGCCCCTGAATATCTAGTTGTTGCGAAAAAGCACTTTGTGCTAAGAAAAATGAAAACAGAAAGAAGACGGTCTTTTTATAAAACATAGAATACAGGTAAGATTAGTAATGCCCAAGTTACGCAGTTCATTAGCAATATTGGTTAAGGAAATGTTATTCTGCAAAACCCAAGTCAGAGAGCGCTTCAGGTCTAAAGTCCGAAGCCCGCTGCCGTTCATCAAAATTTGAAACCGCCACGTTCTTCAGCGCGTATGCCTCTTTGGAATTTTTTGAGAAAGTGGAAGAGAGACATCAACTAGAAGCGCAACCGGGCTACAAACTGGCTATTCCCCTATTTTTATTTACCAGCCTACCCTACTTCGGCACTCTGTTGTACGACTATATTCATTGCTGCGGCCATGTAGATAATACCTTTGCCTGGTTTGGTGGGTTTTATGTAATGCTTGGGGGAATTTACGTGTTGGCTAAAATTTTAAAGAAAGGAAAGCACGAAAAAGTGGTTTCCGTTTGACCAATTCAAAATCTAATTGTTAAACTTGCATCCTCGTTGGAAGCTAAGGGTTTCCACGAAGACTAATCGGGGTGTGGCGCCTGCCTGGGCTACACTTCGGCAGGCAGGCAGTCCTCCGTACTGCTTGTTGGATGAGAGTAAAGACTCTCTGATACCGGAATTAATCAGGCAGTTTTATTGATCGGGGTGTGGCGCCTGCCTGGGCTACGCTTCGGCAGGCAGGCAGTCCTCCGTACTGCTTGTTGGATGAGAGTAAAGACTCTCTGATACCGGAATTAATCAGGCAGTTTTATTGATCGGGGTGTGGCGCCTGCCTGGGCTACGCTTCGGCAGGCAGGCAGTCCTCCGTACTGCTTGTTGGATGAGAGTAAAGACTCTCTGATACCGGAATTAATCAGGCAGTTTTATTGATCGGGGTGTGGCGCAGTCCGGTAGCGTACTTGCATGGGGTGCAAGGGGTCGCTGGTTCGAATCCAGTCACCCCGACAAAACAAAAGAGGCCACTTGGCCTCTTTTGTTTTTTAACTTCAGCTTCTCTTACAACCAATACCTCCAGCCGCTTGTCTGTTTTCATAAAAGTATTAGTAAAAGAATGGTTTTGCGTAATCCTTTTTATTTTTCTGGCTTAACAGCAATTTGTTGAAACACCTTCTATTCATTTACGCTATACTATCGTTTTTGGTAGCCGGAGGCCTGCTTTTTAAAAACTCGGGGAAGGCCCCGCTTACATTGGGGGTATTCATTCTTATGCTAGGGCTGGAGATTCTGGTCTTTCTATATGGTACCAGCCCGTTCATAAACCTCTACCCGGAGTACTACATTCAGTATTACTATCTGTCAGGCTTTATCTTTGGTCCTCTTCTGCTTTGGCACCTTCAGCTTTGCATCCGCAAGTCTTTCACCTTGCGCCCGGTGCACGCCCTGCACTTGCTCCCCTTCCTTTTGGCCATTATCTACCTATGGGACATCCTTCAAATGTCGGGCATAGAAAAACTCATTTATATACAAGAAAACTTTATGGAGGTAATTATGCCCCTGAACTATGTAAGGGCCATGCACCTTGTTACATATGGTGTTGTTATGATTATACTTCTGGCTCGCAAAGGGTTTTCTCTAGCTCCCAAAGAGAGGCTCTACACCTGGCTTATTACGGCCATTTACTTTATTTCTTGTGTCACCATTTCTTGGTTTACAGAGTTTGCCAATACCTGGAGAGACTTTGATGTGTATTATGTGATTACCTCCACACTCACCTTGCTAATTGGTTACCTACTCTATACCGACCCTGATTTTCTAAAGCAGATTACGCGCAAATACATGAAGTCGACCATTTCGGCCAAAGACAAAAAACGCATTAGCAAAAAGATCGAAGAAGCATTCAAGGATCCGAAACTATGCCAACGCAACGACCTCAGCCTTTCCGATTTCGCCCTGCACATTGAAGAAAAAAGCCACCACATCTCCCAAACTTTTTCAGAAGAGATCAACGAATCGTTTCAGGAACATTTGAACCGTCACCGTATAGAACTGGCCAAGCAGCTGCTTACTAATCCGGAATACAAGCGATTTACCATTGAAGCCATTGGCCAAAAAGCGGGTTTCAACAACAAGGTCACATTTGGGCAATCGTTTAGAAAATTTGCCGGCTGCACACCCTCTCAATACCGCAAGGAAAACCCCAGTACCAATCGTAAAAGTTGTTAATCCCAATTGGAATTAACAACTGCAAAGCCTATTTAACGGCAATGCTCTCCCGCACCACGTACTTTCACAAGCATGAAAGTGGCACCACTATATTCATCATTGGCTTTGATTCTTTTACTAAGCCTGAGCAGCTGTAAGAAAGACGACAGTGTTTCTCCATCCAATTGTGGTGATGATTTATCTTCCCCACTTAAACAAAGCTATGAGCGCGATGTGGCCGGTATTGCCATAGCTTATATGTTAGAAACAGAACATCCCCTGGCCCACGAAATAGAATTACCCGGTTCAGTAACCGATAAAATATGGGGTGGACTCGATGCCATTTTCCGCAGCACTTTACCCCAAAGAGATTCCATTTTTTCTCAATACTGTGTACATCATGTAGTGAATAATCAGGCGGTTTACAGCTGCATTGTGCAGGTAAATGAAGACTCTGAAGTGGCCCGAGCCTGGGCTTCAGGAGAAACAAGCACCGGCATAGCCGCAATAGACGGACTTTTGGAAACATATGGCTTTAGTCTAACACAGTACAACAACCACACAGCCGTAATTCGTACCGATAGGTTGTTGAACATGCCTGCTTTTGCCCGGGCCCTGAAAGCCAGCCACCGCGATATTACCAATGCACAACCCAACCTACTAACGGCCGGTGCGGGCAGAATATACTACAATCAGACCCACGACATTCGCTACTACGACTTTGTGTTTGAGTGGCACGACTGCTACGATTTATGCGATAACTATCACCGCTGGAAATTCAGTGTAGACAATCTATGCCGTGTGGCCTTTTTAGGCACTGAATCAGGGGGAGTAAACGGCTCTCAACCCTTGCCGGAACCCTTAAACTGCGGTCTTTAACCAACCATAACCATGAAAAGAAAAACAATTGCAATCGTTTTGGCCACCCTGGCACTTTTTGCCTGGAATGCCATTTCATGGATGGGGCTGCCCTTTCACGGGCAGTCTCTCCAGCCCCTACCCGATGCCGTGGTAGAGTTTACCAAACTTAGTAGTGTTCGTCTGGAAGATGGAGTATATCATTACCCCGGTTTTCCGGAAGACAACAGTCCGGAAAGCCTCCAAAAGTTGGAACAAAAACTGGCTACAGGCCCCAGAATCCCTCTAATGGTGTACAAATCGGGGCCATCACAATTGTTCAATCCGACTGATTTTTTGCAAAGCCTCCTCATTAATCTTTTTACAGTTGGTGCTCTCTTTCTTCTTTTAGCACAGGTAAAACCTCAAGACTTGCGAACCACCCTTTTGGCTTGCCTGCTAGCCGCCATGCTAACAGGCTTTGCCTCCGATCTGGCCCTGATGAACTGGTACAAGTTATCGTTGGAGTTTGTAATTCCCAACATGGCCGATCATACCATAGGCTTCTGTCTGGCCGGGATCATCCTCTTTTCTGTATTCTTTAAAAGACTCACCTATGTGGCTTAAAACGAGCCTTTGCCTTTTAATATGTATCCTTGGCATAAGGCCTGCCAGTGCTCAGACTAACTCAACCGACAGCCTGCTATCACTAGCTGTGCAAAACAATGATTACAACCGGGCTAAAGAGTTGTTGCTAGCAGGGGCAAACCCAAATACCCTCATCGACAATGGCCTAAAACCCTCCGTACTAATGTATGCCAGTGCCTTTGCCGATGGAAAAGTTATGGACTTACTTTTGGATGCCGGAGCCGAGCTCAACTCACTCGATGCAAATGGAGACCCAGCCCTGAACTGGGCGGCATACTATGGCCATGCAGCCCATATGAAAAAACTCATAGCCGCTGGAGCCGACTTATCTATTCACAGTAAGCACGGCAATGCCCTGGATGTAGCTTATAGGTTGTGGCATGCCGATTCGGTCATACAAGTTTTCAAAGGTACCACACTCGATAGCGGAACACCCCGGCCATTGGAGCAACTCATCCGGGCTGTGCGATCGCGACAAAGCCACTGGTTGAAAAAAGAGCTTCCAAAAAGCATCTACATCAATCGGCTCGATGGGCTTGGACAAGGCCCTCTGCATCATGCCGTCAGAATCAATGCCCCGGAAATAGTTGCACTTCTATTGGCCAACGGTGCACAACCCAATCTGTTGAACCGGGTTGGGCAAAGCCCCCTTGCCATTGCCGCACGTTACGGGTATCTGCCTTTGGTTACTCAACTCTTAGAAGCCGGGGCCAACCCTAATCTGGCTGGTGAAAGCTATGGCCTCACTCCGCTTATTGGTGCTGTTGTGGGAGGCCATTTGGATGTAATTAAAGCACTGATAGAAGCAGGAGCAGATTTGGATCATCGCGATGTAATCAACCAATCTACGGCTTTGCACTGGGCTATATTCTACGAAAATACAAAAGCCGCCCGTCTACTTCTCGACAAAGGAGCCAGCTACACAATAGCTTGCTTCGATGGCTCAGAAACGGCCTATACCCTGGCTTTGGGCTACGGAAACGAAGAATTAAAAAGCTATATAGAGCAGATACGCAGCACGAAAAATCAATTGATAGGCTCTTGGAAGCTCTCGCAAATCGACTACATCTACTCCGACACCACCTACACTTTTCAGGGTCAGGAAGGTAGTTTGCTGGTTGGCCGCAACCGCTATAGCATTGTATACACCCCAACCGCCAAAGCCCGAAAAGCATTTTCTGCTTTATCTGCCCCAAGCGACAAGGAAACCATAACAGCTTTCAGAAATATAGTATTTAACAGTGGCCCCTACAGCCTCATGGATGAGCATGTATTTCTGGCGGTTCCGGACATAGCTAAGGTACCCGGTTTTGAAGGTGGCCGACAATACTATGCTTTTACGATAACCCAGGATACACTAAGCCTGAAACTTTACGATGAGACCTACCCCAATGGTCAAAAACCCGAGTGGCACGGTCAACTGGAAGTACTATTAACATTTAAGAAGGAAAAATAACCCCATTTATGAGAAGACTATTACTATTCATCTTCATAGGTCTTTCTATGCAAGTTGCAAAAGCTCAAAACAACCAACGCATATCTATTGCCGCCATGACTGAGAGTATGGCCTTTCCGTTTACACGGTTTACGCCACTGCACCCGGGTATGGAAATGAGCTACGAGCTCAATGAAAAAAAACACACCAACAGGCTCAGTAACATGAACCTGCAATTGGGTTGGTATTTTCACCGCAAAGTAGAAAACGCCTTCTACCTGAAGGCCGAATGGGCAGTGAGTTTTAAGATTAGCGACTCGTTTACAGCCGATGTCTATTATGGAGCAGGATACATGCACGTGTTCTACCCCGGTAAAGTGTATGAGCTAAACCCCGATAGTGGCACCTTTGAAAGCATAAAACAAACGGGCCGACCTCACTTGCTGGCCAATGCGGGCCTGGGTTTCACTTATCGGAACTCATCGGCCTGGGAGCCGTTCATACGCCAGGATTTCGCCATTGAAACTCCGTTTGCCAATGGTATCCCCGTAATGGTACACTCATTTCTGAAAGCAGGTACTCACATAAAACTTCAGCAGAAATGAACCGAACCTATTTACTTCCGATCCTTTTCATAGTTCTTTTGTGGGCTTGCGCCAATCCCGATATATACCCCGAAAGCTACTATAGCTGCTCGTTCAACTTTAATGATTCCAGCCAAAATCATCCCAGGGCAGCGGTTTATCAGGAGATTCTGGACAGAAACCGGAAAGCAGGAATTGTGGGTGCTGCCATGATGATTAAAGACAGTGATGGCGTGTGGATTGGAGCCAGTGGCAAGGCCGATATTGCTTCGGGAATCGATGTGGCTCCTTGTAGCCCCTTTCTGATTGCCAGCATCAGCAAATCGTTTACAGCCGCCACCATAATGGCCCTTAAAGATGATGGCCTATTATCATTGGACGACCCCGTAACGGAATGGGTGGATAGCAAAATAGCCGAGAAACTCGAGAACGTGAAGGGTAGTACTTTGCGCCATTTATTGAACCACACCAGTGGTATTCCCGATTATTATACCCTGCAATTTGAATTGGATCGGATTAACCGCGAAGACAACGGCTGGACTCAGGAAGAAGTATTGGCCTATGCTTTCGGCAAAAAAGCCACCAATGCCATTGGAGAAACCTACTACTACTCCAATACCAATTACCTGCTATTGGGCATGATCATAGAAAAAGCCTCAGGGCTATCGCTTCAAGAAGCCTACGAGCAAAAAATCTTTATCCCGGCCGGGCTTTCTAGTGCATACTACAGCACCACCCGGCCCATTCCCCCGGGTACTGTAAAAGGCTATGTAGATATTTATGGCAATGGTCAGTATGTAGAAAGTGAGTTTCTCTACAGAGATGAGCTAAACACAGCCGATGGAGGCATAGCCATAAATGCTTACGATCTGGGGTTATTTTTCGAAAAATTGCTCAAGGGCGACATCATTAGTGAGCAATCATTAGCAGAAATGACTGCCTATGAAGACTTACCTTCCGATTGGGTAGATGAGGATTTTGGCCATTTCCAAAATGGTCTGGGGCTAGAACACAACCGCACCCCCTATGGCAATTCCAGCGGTCATACGGGAGGTATCGATGGTTTCCTAACCATTGCCCAATACTTTCCTGAGCACGATGCCACGTTTATTCTGCTGGTAAACAGCGGATCATATGAAAACCAACAACGGCTGAACATATACAGAGAGTCACTAAAAGCGATGTTTAATGAGTAGGCTACTTTTGAGCACCATCTCAATTTTTCAACTCCTTCAAGGCTGCAGCGGAGATCTTTGCCGGCCCGTTATGATTGATGGGCAAATTAGCACTACGGAATGGGCCGATGCCCACGTTGTAACCCTTGACTCGCTCAATAGCATTTATTCAAAGTCGGATGAGTACTACTACTATGTGGCCGTAAAAAGTAAGCTAACTAAACCCTTGTATGTCGATGTGTTTATACAACAAGCCTCCGGTTTGCTCAATATTCACGCATCTTCCCAACTCGGTGCACGCTCATTGCCAGACAGCACCTGGACAGACACCGAACCACCCACTCTCTGGGGGTACACGGTTGGCTGGACGGCCAACACCGTGCGCTTCGACAGGAAAAAAATGCAGCTTGCCCGAGACAGTATGCCGGAGGTCAACCCTTACTCCAGCAGCTACATAGCCTATAATGGCATGGAGTTTCAGTTTAGCAAAAAGCACTTCGACTTAAACAATGCCCTATGGCGCATAGAAATCCGCAATATGATTGGGCCGGAAGGTTTTCAACCAGTGATCTTCCCGGCCAATTCAACCCGAAAACAAACCATTAACTGGACCACGCTAAACTTTTAAACCATGAGAATTTTTGCCTTGCTCTTTTGTTTACACCTATTCTACTTACCCATTAAGGCCAAACAACTCAGCGGACTACCCGAAGGTACTACCTTGCATAAGCTTACCCTGTCAAACGGTTCCTTTTGGGCTGTAGACTATGGTGGGGGCCATATTTTTGCCAGCAATGACCTCGGTGGGTCATGGCAACAAAAAGCCCATTTAGGGGCAGAGTTCTTTGAAGACATACAGTTTACGGATTCCCTGACAGGCTATGTATGCGGAGACTACGGCTATGTTTATAAAACAACCGATGGCGGAAACCACTGGACCGAAATAAGCCCGTTGGTTTCCGGCCGAATTAAGGAACATTACCGAAACATTCCAGGCAAGAACCAGCAACCGAAAGGGGTTTTTGTGGCTTACTACGACATGCATTTTAAAGATGCACAGAACGGCTACATCTCAGGATTTAGCACCGAGCCATCGGCTGAAAAACCTTCATTTTCACCCATAGCTTTTACCACTACCGATGGTGGAAAAACCTGGAATCAGATTAGTCGTCAGTTGCTTAATACCGAAGATTATAGAGCCGGGTCTCCGGCCTACATGAACGGGATGTTCTACCTGAACGACCGGCAGATTTGGAAGACCAGAAAGGTGAATAACAACTGGGTGGTACAGCATTCGGAAGATGGAGGAAATACCTGGGAAAATGCTTTGCTTCCGGGTTTTAAGCCGGACGACCGGTGGGTGCTCCGAAAGGTACTTTTTCAGAATGCCAACGATGGTTTTGTAATTGGCGGAACTCTGGACGAAGACAGCCCAAAAGCCCTTGTTTTCAGAACCAGAGATGGAGGCAATACCTGGTCAGTATTGCCCAATCAATGGCCTCACCTGCACGATGCCTTGTTGGTGAGCAATACTTTATTTGTGACCGGCAAAAACGGACTTATCGACTCCATTTCACTTAACTCAGGGCCTCGCTGGACTTCCCTACAGCACTTACCGGAAAACTACTCCATTGATGGCAGTGTCTCGATACACGAAATTCGCGATACCACTTATATGAGGGAAGTGAGCCGATCCCCACTTTATGTAGTGAAAAAATCGACCGACTTCACCTACATAGGGATACGATCCAACAACTTCACCATACTCAATGCCTATTTGGTAAATAATGATTCACTGAAGATACTTCATGCCTCAGCCGCTCTGGGTCAGGCAGATTACAAACGGTCCGGCCAACAACTAACCACACCAACGGAAAACTTCGAATGGATTTATCGTGACCCGGCTTCATGGGACGAGAAACATCCGAATGGAGTCAATACTATTGAAGAGTTTTATGAACGTTTTGGCTGGACGGCCAACACCTGGACCATGGGCTCTTACAGGGAGTTCGAAATGGTTATTTCCAATCAACACTTTGACAAAAACACCCAACTCGTGGTGAGTTTTGGTTCGCTGAAAGAAGACACCTATGGTATTCGCTTCTACCTCAATGGTGAGGAAATTTCACTCACCGGTACCCCGGCTAACGATAAGTCGCTGCACGATGGCTACCTGATTAACCCAATTTCACTAAACCCTGCACTCCATGAAAAGTAAGTGGATGCTTGTGTTTTCAGGGTTGCTCCTGGCCTCATCTGTTCAGGCGCAAGGCATAGCTCTCGACTCCCGAGATGGACAGGAATACCCCACTTTGCCCTTGAATGGGCAGGAATGGTTTACCAGAAATATTTCCTACCGAGGCTCTGAAGTCTCGGCACTCTGCCCGGTGGAAACTGACTGCCATACCCTGGGACTTTTTTACCACTGGGCCGACACTGCCAAAATTTGCCCGGAAGGCTGGCAATTGCCCTCCTTCGCCCACTTGTTAGACTTGATTGCAGGATTAGAAGGCAAGGCCAATAGCCGGGGAGGCAAACGGGTTCATCGCCAGGTTTTGGATCCTTTGAACATAGAAATGGCGGGCATTTACCTTGCTGAAAACGAAACTCCCCTGCGTGCCCGAGGCTCCATGGAAGTTTGGCTGAGCCGCACAGATACGGTCTGGAACAACCCTGCCCCCGAAAGTCAACCATACAACGGCCTTAAAATCATAGGTCTTCATCTCTACCATCAGGGTAAAGACAGCACAACCATAGAGCCAACCTACATCAGTGCAACTTCAGACATGCTCATTAACTGCCGATGCATTAAGAAACAATAGCCCTAAACCGATATGAAAAGAAGTATCAGCGTCTTTCTAGTGCTCATTACCCTTGGCCCTTTCGCGCTCTCAACCCTAAATGCCCAAGATCATTATCCCGTGGGTTACCGAGCCATTGAATGGGTCGATTCGCTTCGTCAGGAAAATTCACTCCACAATTATTTGAAAGAATCACCCGAGCAGCGTTACCGTAAGTTGCTCATTCATGTTTGGTATCCGGCCATTGCTTCTACCCAACCTGAATACATGAGTCATAAAGACTACCATTGGGCGGTAGAAGAGTTTCTGCAACAAAAAGTACCCGATGCTGCTAGCCGTACACAGCAAGAGGAGCGCCTGCTCTCCTCACTCCCCCTGACCTCGGCCCGTAGCCTTTTTGAAGAAAAATCGCTAGCCATTAAGAATGTCCACCCCATAGAATCGGCTTTTCCTCTTTTAATTCATTCAGGGCATGTGAAGGCTCAGTGGGCCTTCCACGAAGCCATGGCGCAGAAGGGTTTTATTGTTTTGGCTGTGGATGGTCTGGATATGCCTTATCAGGAACTTAGCTCTGTTGAAGATTTGCTTTTTGGTCTGCGCTTTATAACCGCACATTTGGGATTGAAATACAAGAGCCTATTAGGTTTGGGCAGTGGTTATGGAGGGGCTGTTATCTTCGCGCTGCAACAGGCCACCGGCATATTGGACGGTATTATTTCATTTGACGGTACAGAAACCTGGAAAGGCAGTACCAAACACTTTCAAGAGCTCTTCCCCCTGCACTACCAAATTCAAAAACTCAACATACCTTATGTTATGGTGCATGGGCCAGATACCAGCCGCATCGATAGTTCGTTTCAAAGCACATTCCGCTATGCCAACCAGTACTGGATTCGCTTGGCTGACAGCCTGGCCACTCATGGTTTATTTCAATACCCACATGCCATTAACCAGTACCGCAGTGCCCATATGGCCGAAGCTTCGCAACATTTGCTGCAACTAAAGGTGACACTCACAGAAGCCCTCAACAATTCACTCAACGACACTATAATGGAGCCTTTTGGCTTTATTCGGAAGCCGGATAAACTCACCCATTTCCCTCCGCTGCCTCCTCCTCTTCAAAAGGAGGAAATCGTGAAGCTCAAAGAGCAGCTAGGCTGGAGTGGGCTCAAAGAGCTTCTGCAAACACAATTGGCCAAAGATGCCGACTTTGTGAGTTTTGACCCATTATTTCTATTGGGGAGAGACCGAACATGGACAGGACAAATCGAAGATGGTTTGCCCTATCTGAAACTAGCCAACGAACTGTTTCCGAGCCGGCCGGGAGCTTATATAGAGTTACTTAAGGCCTCTTACTGGCTCAAAGACACCAAGCTGAATCAGCAATACTTAAAGCACATAGAATCGGCTCTGGAGCATTCACTCATTGAAGATTCGCCTGCTCTGCGAAAACTCATGGAGCGATATAGTCTCGGCCATCAATGAATACATTCCCAACTCATGTATAACCAAAAACTCATTTCTCTATGCCTTTACTTACCTGCTATGTTTCTGAAAAATACGCTGAACCGGCCGACTGGAACCGACTGGTAAAAGCGTGGTCTATTCTGAATCGGCTCCGTCCGGCCGACATTAACATTGTATTGCTTACGGACTATCTGACAGCCGGAGCACACTACAGCCTGAGGGCTGAAATAAACCTTCCTACGTTGTGGCCCTCTGAGGGCATAAAACAGCTGCAGAAAAGCTTTCTCGAGTTGGTACAGGATATTGTGGGCATTCCTGAAGAAGATGTTTTTATAATGACTCAACGGGTAGAATCAGGACATGTAATGGACCGTGGAAAACTGGAGGAATGGTGAAATACGGAGCCTTCATACTCTTTCTATGCGTTGGTCTGAAGGCCATAGGCCAGCAAGGCACATTTCTACGCCTGGGTACGGGGGTGCAAACCGTGCAGTCGTACGATCTAGCCGGGTCTCCCCTCAGCTATTCCGGATATGGTTTCCCGCTTACTCTGGGAGCTTCCCTAAACACTCGGCAATACACGCACCGGCTCAATATACAAGCCACTTCGAGTCTTTTAACCAACGCCTACCCCATGCGCACAAAGGTGGGTACTGAAACAAGGGAATGGCATTGGGTGGATATTAGCTATACCTTACTTTACAGCCTTAAACAAAAATCGCTGTGGGTACATTCCCTGGGTGGCTCATTGCGTTCCACCACTTTTTTCAGGGTCTATACTCCTTTGGACGGCTATAGCTGGGAGTCGGTCAACGGTTTGTTTGCGGTGTATAGTGGCGCCTATTTACCGGGTAAAGAACAAGTAGGCTGGCAGGTGCAGCTTCCTATACTAGCCTACCTTCACCGCCCACAGTTCACTTTAGATGAAGTTTTTCTGGCCGACCTTTTTCAGAAAAAGGGTATAGTAAAATACGGTGAGTGGTCATTACCCTTCAATGGCTTTTGGCAATATACCTTACAGGTTTTCTATGCTCGGGAGCTCTCTGATGCACTCAGCCTGCGCTCCGAACTAATGTTCGAGCATTACAAAATTAATTATCCCAAAGTGTCTAAAGGCATACGCCTGCAATGGTTGGTTCTATTGGAATATCGGTTGTAAGTATGAAAAAATGGATTGCCCTGATTTTCGTCCTATTACTAAACGGCTGCCTGATGGAAGAAGCCGAAAGGAGTAATAAAGAATTGGTTTTAAGGCACTTGTATGAAACCACCAAGGCATACTATGCCAACTTTGACCAACGACCGGATTTTGAAGCGGCTTACCAGCTGGCACAAGACGAGCTAAATGCCCAAACTACAGAAAGCGAATTTTTTGTTATTTGCTCCCGGCTACTTGCCAGTCTTGAGGATCCGCACATTCGTTTGGTAACACCCGACAGCACCTTTCTTACCTTCAATTACCTAAACTATGAGCGAACGGTTGATTTAGCCCGAATTAAAAACCACTATCTGCAGGACTTATATTCTGAAAACAGTCGGGCAGTTTATGGTCGGTTGGAACAAAATATTGGCTACCTCTACCTGCCTGACTTTACTGACTGGACAATCTACAACCAACCTCCACCCGAAATTCAGGAGGCTATGAACGCCCTGCGTTCCACGAGTGGGCTAATAATAGACCTACGCAACAACGATGGCGGCAGCGCTATATATGCTCAGGCTCTTGCCGCCTACTTTACACAAAACCAGCTTTTGTGGCATCAATCGTTCAATAAAAAAGGACCACTACCCAACGATTTCGATAAGGCCTATCAGTGGTTCGTCAATCCTTCAATTCATTATTACTACAACAAACCGGTGATAGTGCTCACCAGCCGCTATACAGTAAGTGCGGGAGAACGGTTTGTACTGGCCATGAAGCTCCTGGAAAACGCTACGGTAATAGGACAGCGCACAGCAGGGTCCCAGGGCTCGGTGAGGGGATTCGAAATGCTCAATGGCTGGTGGTTCTCCCTTACGTTCGAGAAAATTCTGGATGCTGATGGTCACAACTGGGACTATTTGGGCATTGCCCCGGATCGGGAAATAAATACTACGCTAAGCCAATTTCCGGAGGGTAAAGACCCTTTGTTGGATGAAGCCATACAAGAGCTTGGCCATTAAGCGGAACAGCTACCACCTGGCCTTTTTGCCTCGTACGTCTACATGAATGAAACCACTATGCCGACTATTTTTCTTGTAAAAGCCCAGGCCACCAATAAACTTTTTGTACTCCTGCTTATTGTATTCTGCCTCTACAAGGTTATAGAAGTAGCGCACGTCCTTATCGTTTACTACCCCATCATTATTAAGATCGTCCATTTGTCCGTCTCCATTCTGATCAATAAAAATATCGGCAGCCCCGCCCCACACGTGGCGACTGTAGGGCACATTACCAATGGACTTGTTATAGAAAGGGGTACGATAGCCACTAATAAAACCAAAGGTTTCGATGGCAATACCTTCTGCCTGAGCAATGGCCAACAGGTATTCCAACTTGAGCAGTAAACGTTCTCTCACAATTAGGTACTTGGGGTAACCTCCGGCTTGCTTACACAAAAACTGGCTTATGTTGAAATGTGGAGTGAGTTGAAGGTTGGCCGTGGCCTCTGTAACCTCAAACAAGCCTTTGGGGCGTTCATATATTGGATCATTGTTGAGCATTCTTGCCGGATAGTTGCCTATACGATATCCGTTGAGGTATTCTCCCTTTTTATTGGACATAGGCGTAAGCACCAGAATGTTCAAGACCATTCGTTCTTCGCCCTTGCTAATAGCAACGGAATATGCTCCAGGCTTGGCAGGGGCTTCTACTTTATAGGCCATAACCGATATGTTGATCACGGAAAGGTCATTGCCCTGCAGCTCAAAATCGGTATTGGCCGAAACATCAAGTACCTCACCGGGCATTACAAAAAAACTAAAGAGGCTATAGGGTACTTCTTCACCGTTGACCAACACATGAAACGAGAGTTTATTTTTTGCCTGGGCAGCGCTACTAAGTGCTACCAGAAGCATTAGTGTAGAGGCTATTCTAACCATGAGTTAATTAAGGTTGGGAGCACTTTCCGAAAGGGCACTAATTACCGCGGCATCTCTCTGGTACACATCGTTTCTAAATTGCACGCCATCTTCATCGACCCAGGCGGTGAGGTAAAGAATATGCACACTGAGTGGCTTACGCAGCATGACAGTTTTATCTCTGCCGGTTTCCAACACCGCTTTTATTTTCTCTGTATTCCAATCGGGCATTTCAGCGATCAGGTAATTGACAAACGAAAGGGGTTGGTTGAGACGGATACATCCGGAACTAAAGGCTCTGTCGGGTCGATTGAAGAGTTCTTTGCTGGGAGTATCATGAATGTAGATGTTGTACTTATTGGGAAACATGAACTTAACAGCTCCAAGGGCATTGGCCGGGCCGGGTTCTTGCCGAATGGTATAGGGGAAATAGTTTTTAGAGAGCTTGGCCCATTCAATACTTTCTGCAGCTACCTCTTGCCCTCCCTGCAGCACTTTCATTTGCTTGGTTTGCAGGTAGTTTACGTCTTTTTTCACTTCAGGAAGTACATCGTTAAAAAGAATGGTTGGAGGTACCGTCCAGTAAGGGTTCAGCACAAAATAGGTCATTGTATCGCTGAAAACCGGGGTTTTCCGAAATGGCTTGCCCACTACTACCCGCTGCTCAAAGGTGAGCGAATCAAGCTTAAATACTTTCATTTTATAATCGGCAATGTTTACAAACACATAATGATCGCCCAAGTCTTGGTTTATCCAACGAAGCCGCTCAAGATTGGCTTTTATCTTGGCTATCTTGGCTTCTACCGACACATTGAGGGTAGCCAGTGTTTGTTTACCTACATTGCCATCGGCCTCCAGCCCATGGTGTTGCTGAAAACGTCTTACTGCCTCGGCCAGCTCTTGTGTATACTGATCGTTGGGTTCTTCTTCCATAAGAAAATAGCCTTCTATGGAAAGTCGGTATTTGAGCGATTGTACCCGGCTTCCGCTCATACCCGGCTTCAATGTTTCTCCAGCTTCAATGGTATTCCAGCCACCGTTTTGTCTTATTTCGCGGTAGTGCATTAGTGCGCTCACCAAGCCACGATAGCTTTGGCTTTCGGGCTGCAACTGTTCAAATTGCTCTTCCATATTGCCTTGTTGCAGGCACTTTTTCAGAAAGGTTTTTGCATTGCCCTCTCTACGCACCGCCTGCCATTCGCCTTCTACTTCTTCCGGGTTTAGCTTTCCATTGAGAAAATGACTGGCGTATAAAAGAAAGGCATCGGTAAACAGTAAGTCGGCATCGGTGCTCTGCGACTCCACAGGATCGGCATAAAGGCGGTTTAGCACCTCAAAGTGATAATCGGCCGGGGTAAGTCCATGATCATAGGCCTTATTCACCAGATTGAGAAAAGACTCCTGAAGGGGGCGGGTCCACACCCGTCTGAATTCATTTTCAAAATAAAATTCGGGCAGCAAGCGAACACTGTGAATTAGCTCACCTCTCACCTGCACAGGCACTCCTGCACTAATGGTTTCAGTATATTTTCGAATGGCTTCATTGGACTGCCCCATGGTTGCCTGAACCACAACGCACCATAGAAATCCTAATACTGCTTTTCTTGTTTTCATCGGTTACGCTTCTCTTTCTAATATAGCTTTCCTTTTGACGAATGTCTAGCAAAAGGTCACAGAAAACGAGCAGTCTTATTTACAGAAGTACTTGGTTTTGAACTAAAACTATGGCTTTGCCAAATGCACTGTATTAGTTCCAATTCCTGATTTTTCCCCTCAAGCACTGTAGGCATCATTTGGTGATTGCGAATGGATTTTTGGGGAATACCAAAAGTTGGGTTGAAGGTATGGTAGAGAATTAAACGAAGGGTCAGAGAAGCTACAGATTAGACAAGGCAAGGGCACGTATTCCTGCCTAAGCGCTTCTCCCCATTTTGTGGGGCATACCGGATTCGAACCAGTGACCTCTGCCCTGTCAAGGCAGCGCTCTAAACCAACTGAGCTAATACCCCTTTTGCAAGCCTAAGCCCGGCTTGACGGTTTCTTAACGTCTTAAAAGACTCATTTGTGAAGACACCAATAATGCCAGTATGAGAAGCTCAAGCCATGCAACTTGAGCACGTACTCCTGGAAACTCCAATAAAAAGACGGTCTCTCAACTGCCTTACAATTATAGCAATAATCTTAGTTTCTAGTGATGGTTGTACAGTTTTCTATAATACTCATCGGCCATTCGCGAAGCCCTGAAGTACTTATTCACATCGGCCATGCTCTGAAAGTTCATTTCCACCCATTGCTCGTGGTTTTTGTAATACATGGGCACGATTTCCTCTTCAAGTATGTGCATCATATGGTCGGCATCCCATTGGTCTTGCTCGCCTTCCGGAGCGGTTGTATCGGCCTCCGGAATAACGAAAGCGTTTTTGCCATGCTCTCCAAACTCCAGAATCCAGCCATCGTTGGTAGAAAAGTTGAGCGAGCCGTTCATAGCGGCTGTCATACCTGAAGTTCCTGAGGCTTCCAACGGAATTCTGGGGTTGTTCAACCATACATCGGATCCTTTTTTCATCATGGCCGAAAGGCTCAGTTCGTAGCCTGTTAAGATTGTGGCGTTGTGGTACTTTCGTGTAAAATGCACCAGCCAGTTGAAGGTGCTTACAGCCGAATGATCTAGCGGATAAGGTTTTCCTGCCCAAATCATTTGTACAGGGTAGTTTTTATTGTTGAGCAGGGCTTCAAAGCGAGCCACATCCCGGGCAATCAGGTCGGCCCTCTTGTATCCTGCAAAGCGTCTGGCCCATACAATAGTGAGTATATTGGGGTCAAAGATCTTCCCGGTCTGGTCGGCCACTAGTTGAAAAAGCTCGCTTTTCAAAGTCCTCTTTCTGCTAGTAAACTTTTTCACACTTCGTTTTTCATAGGCCTTTTCCAGTTCTTTATCGGTCCAGTAAGTTTTGTTCTGAGCGTTGGTAATTGGAATAATATCGCAGATGTTGGTGTAGCCTCCCCACATGGCCGATGAAACTTCCTGATGTTTTTTGGATACGGCATTAGCTATTTTAGACAGTCTCAAGGCCGCCAGAGTGTGGTTGAACATTCCTTCATCTAAGCCAATGAGTCCATCTATTTCGCCAATAGAGAATCCGTTGAAGAACCCAAGTTTATGTAAGAAATTGGGGTCGTTTATCTCATTACCGGCTTTAACAGGAGTGTGAGTAGTAAACACCAGTTTTTCCCTCACTTTTTCTACGCTTCCTAGTTTTTCCAACAAACGAAAAGCTGCGGGAAGGGCGTGTGCTTCATTGAAATGGTAAAGCTCTACTTCATGACCTAACTTTTCCAGAAGTTTGGCTCCCCCCACCCCAAGCAAAATGTATTGAGCAATGCGCGTAGCGATATTGTTGTCGTATAGTTTATGCGTGATGGTGTGGGCCAGGTGGTCGTTTTGCGGGTGGTCGGTAGAAAGCAAAAACAACGGGGCTGTGCCAAACACTTCAGGCGCCAGATAATACACCTTGACCTTAACCGGGTGGTTGTCGACCGTAATTTCAATATCGAAATCGAGCTCCTGAAGAAAATTATAGTGCCGTTCTTGCCAGAGTACATCCAACTCATTGTTGTGTTTTCTTACCTGATCGTAGTAGCCGTACTTCCAAAGTATACCAATACCCACCATATTTTGCTTAAGATCATAGGCACTGCGCATGTGCGATCCGGCCAAAAACCCCAGGCCTCCTGAGTAAATTTTAAGGGGCTGGTCGATGGCAAATTCCATAGAGAAATAGGCCACGGGCTTCTCATAGCCTTTACCAAATTTGTACGGATGCTTAAGTTTAAAATTCATGCGTCTGGCTTTTTAAGGAATATCAAAAATACAGATATGGCCGGTGCAGAACTTTGCTGTACTACAAAACTTTGATGCAAACGTTTGTGCATCACCAAGATTCCTTAAAGCGTAATGAAATCAATGAAATTATATCTCCCGATAATTCCTTGTTCATAGGAAGCAACGTTTGCAAGAATCACCAGCAGGGTCGAGGCTATTTTATTCCTTGCCTTCCTTGCGAAGTACCTATTATGTTCCGCTCGGGAGTTATTCCACTTTTTGTGGCCCTTGTTCAGGTTTCTTCACCCGATGCACACAGTTATTGCTCTTTAGAGGTTTTGGTAGATGCCACCAAGGCACCAATAGACTTGGTTAAAGACCAGGGGAGACTTCCTCTCGTCCTAATGAGGAAAAAGACTGACTCTGGAGGGTTGTTAATGCACTGCATGGGGTTTTAAAGCCAAACAGGCGTATTCATGAAAAAACCAGCTCCCGGTAAGGAAGCTGGCTTTTAGTTCTAAAAAACATAATACTCAATAAGAATGAGCATCAATTGAGGTTTTTTTGGCTGATTCATTTTGACGTTTTACTAGAAAAAGCTCATTGACCAGTAAATCGATCAATACCACTATCCCTGCGATACTAATTCTCTCTGATACGAGTATAAAACTCAACGATAAAATTAGTATGCCCACCATGTAAAGAATACTACGTGCTGACCTCACCCTTTTCGCCAAGCCAGTATTATCGTAGTACAAATACAATTTGATAAAAATGAGCACCGAAAATACTGACTCTAAGGCCAGCAAAACCCAAAACGAATCAAGTGAATAGAAATCACCATCGCTATCAGTAATCAAACTGAATAAAATGATGAGAACAATATGTATATACGCAGTATTTTTCACCTTCTTAAATGCTTATTGTGAGTATGTATTAGCCCCCTTTTCTGTCAGGACGATCCTTGGCTATATTGAATGATCTACCTGAATGGTCTGCTGTATTTCTGTAAAGGTTACCTCCTAACTGACCAATACCAAAAGCCTCAATGAAAGGAGGAGCTCCGATCTTCTCTAATGCTCTTCCAACTCCTATTAACCCTATAGCTCCTACATTGTCACCAAGATCATCAGGGTACAATTGAGCATTACCATTAAACGGATTGAAGTCCGGTTTGATAGACAGTTGAGCCTCTAGACCTCCTTGATAATTATATAAATCATCTACTATGTTTGATTCTCCAAGTTGGCTACCTGCTGACTCTTTAAATTCATCAACACTATCAAAGCTCTCATTTTGAAGCTCCGAAGAAGTCACCACAGCTTCAAAATCTCCATTTTTATTTTTAACCATTTCTGTGGTCTTAAGTGTACTAGTTAAGTTGACTGCAGTACTAACTTTTCCATCTTTACCTGCTGTAGTGGTGAAGGTGGTCGTGGTGGTGATTGTCTCAGTCTTATTCTTCGATTTAATTGTATGGGACTGAGTCAGGGTGAGTTCATGTACATTATTATCATCCGATACTAACTTATAGTCTAAACTATTAGACCTGGATCCTCCATTTGGATCAGTTACATCTTCCGGCATCATCCCATCAGGGTCAATGAACCTGATTGGGTTATCAAAAGCATAGTTGTAAGGTGAGTGTCTTCTCATCAGATCAGCCGCAGGGTCTACCTGCATAAAGCGGCCAAGCTGTGGATCATAGAACCTGGCCTGGTAGTCATACCATCCTAGGTCGAATTCTGATTGTTCTTCGAAGCCATTGTATTTGTAACGGTTCGGTTTGCTTAAAGGAGCGGTAGAACTAAGTGCAGTTATCGACCCACCGAAAGGATAGTAATGATCTTCCTGTAGAATCTTGCTCTTGGTGTGTGTAATTCTCAGGTCATCGAAGTACACATCGTGAGTGGTGTTGCTCTCATTGGAGAGGTAGATGTAGGTGAAGCCGGCTTGTTCTACTGGTTTGGTAATCATAAGCTGCTGATGGGCTCCTGAGGTGTTGCCTACCTGGTTATACCCTGCATCTACAAATTTAAAATCTTTATCGAAAAGAATGTAGTTGAGGTAGGCTCAGAGTTTTGCACTTTAATACCGCTTTTAAAATGCTGAATCTTCAGTCTGCTTTTGTAACGAGGACTAGTGGGAGGTTATTGGAAGCACGGAAAAGAGAAGGAAGGCTGTCACAGGAAGACCTCACACAGCTCCTGGGACAAAGGGGGCCGGCCATCGGCCGATATGAACGGGACGAGGTGAAGCCTTCGGTGGACGTGGTCAAAAGGGTGGCCGCTGTGCTGGACACCACCGTGGGCTACCTGCTCGGGGAGACCGAGGACACTTCTGTTTTAAAGGACCAGGCCATGCTCAAAAGGCTAAACGATATCGCCTCTTTCCCCGAACAGGACAGGGAGCATATCCTATACACCCTCGATGCAATGATCAAGTCGGTGAAGCTCAAAAGCCTGTAAATGAAAAAAGCCCCACTAGGGGGCTTTGATTAATGCTATGTCTTAAGGACTAGTACAAATAAACAATCTTCGATCAGCCTAAGCTTCTTATAAGAACCTGACATCAAGACTATTAATCCCCCTCAATTCATGGACTGAACAGTTCTCGGTCAGCCTCTTATGACCGACATGCATTACTCGCTCCTTCTGTTTGTCGTTGTTCTCACTAACAAAGGTTCGAGTTCCTTTTTATCATCTGCTTCCCAGGGTGGAGCTTACGTTAGTTTTAAACTTCCAACCTTCGGATGTCTTTTGGTAAATGTCAATCGACTCAGAAAAAGCCCCTTTATTAACTTCACTAAGTTGGACAATGGCAATACTTCCATCAAGAGAGAAAACAGGATTGGAAGAAAACACTAGCCTTTTCTTTTTAAAGAATAAAAGACCTCGTTTTCTAATGACTCTGACTTTCTTAAAATAGTCATCATCCCACCCATATTGCTCATTTGACTGGCTTCTCATCCAATTAATATCGCTAGCATTAAAGTTTGAAAGAACAACTTCATTTTCCCAAAAACCCTCTTCTAATACATCATTGAGAGGTCTGGCTTTTGCCAGCAACCGAGGGCATTTCAGACCCAAAGGATTCAATACTGCTTCAATTAGTTTATGTCTATCTTCTTCAGAAGGCAGTGGTTGCGCCTGAATTGGATACGACAAAAGTAAAATTATCGTAAGATTTAAAATTCCAGATACCTTCATTTAAATCTCATTTTGAAAATCGGAGGTAGGCTTTTATTGTAAAAGTTCACTCGTGATAGGTTCCTTCCTGCTTCACTAAAGATACACTTTCCTAGCTTGTAGCCCAACCATGAACAATAGTTTCAGTCATCCCTTTTGCAAAGCTCGTGCCTCCAAAAGATAGCGCCACTGCTAAAATGAATAGCATGATGCAATTCGTGACCAACTGTCATGTAAAGTCTGATAGCCTTTTTAAAGCGAGCTGGTGCTATGTGCACCGACACATTCCCATTTGCGTGCTACCTTGTCAAACCGCCCAATTTAGCAGTCGCAGCCACCCTCTTTCCATTTACCGTAGCAAAAATTTTCCTTCAAACAAACCACTAGAGCCAACTGATAAGTTGCTATTAGCAGGAAGGGTACCTGCTTTCAATGTAGTATTTGTTGTAAGAGAATAAAGATTACTTGACTCTTCATGATCATTCGCAAACTTCATCAAGTCTGCATCTGTCATATTCACTGCCTCCTTTGGATCATATCCAGATGCGATAAGTGCTCTTCACAGTTTTCCTGACTTAATATTGACTTATTCGTCTTTCTCCTAAGCGACTCAGATAGAGAGTAGCACTTGTCCCAACGTCTGTCCCTGGGATGGTAATACTATAATGAACCCTAATTAGGTCTTTATCATTTTCGCTTACCAGCGCTATTGAGGGCATCATTAGTACACCATAATTTCTTAGACGCTCAAACAATAAGTCATCAAAAGTTTCTTTCCTGATAACCTCTGTGTGACTTGACACCTCTAATTTTGAAGCAAAGTTGTACGTTTTAAAATCTCCCGCAATCTCATAGCTAGAAGCTGGAACAATGAACTCGGAATCTTTCAAACAATAGTGCTCAAAATGAACAAACAAAGAATCTGGACCGACTTTAAATACTGTGTCAATCAAGATAGGCTCAATAGCAAGTGCTTCACGGTTGTAATCATCAATCACATTAAATATCCTGATCTTACGCTTGTCAGCTAGTGCGTCACTCATAAAATCCATACTCCAGGTATGTAGATATTCATCTGGTTGTACCAAAGGTTGTTTAACTCTGGCGGGCAGTCGTTTCTTATGCTTCCTGCGCAATCCCAGCTTCATTAGACGGTAGATCCTTAGAACACGTTTTCTGTTCCACTTGTAGCCCTGCTGTCGGATCCTTTCATAGTACTCATCAAAACCTCTGGTAGGCAGCAGTTCAGCCAGCTCTGAGAGCTTATCAATCACCTCCCGGTCATCTTTTCTGCTCTGGTAGTACCACATGGACCTGGAGAGGTTCATCACCTTACATGACCTGTCAATACTCACCTGATGGTTCTTTTGAAGATATTCAGCACGTTGCTTCTTTTCAGAGGGCTTTAGAACTTTTTTGAGAGCACGTCTTTAAGCATGACGTTATCCAGGCTCAAATCAGCATACATCTGCTTCAGCTTCCTGTTTTCCTCTTTGAGTTCTTTTAACTCTTTCAACTGGCTGGAGTCCATACCAGAATATTTCTTCCGCCAATTGTAGAAGGTACCCTTATGGATACCCAATTCGCGACAGATATCCTCCGCCTTTCGGCCTTGCTCGTTTTCTTTCAGAGCCTTGATGATTTGGCTCTCTGTAAATCGTGATTGTTTCATTTCTGACAGTTTAAGTTACTAATTTGTTCATTTTTAAACTGTCCTGTTTTCGGGGAAGGCTACATAAAAGGGAAGGGTACACTGAAAGTAAAACCAGCAAAACTAAACAACCGAGAGTGATGATCTTTGGCCATTTTAATCGGCTATAAACTATGAAAAAGCGGAAGAACAGAAGTAAAATAATTTGAGACAACGAAATATACCCTACCATGATTATGACCAATTGATAGTACTTATCCTCATTGTCAGGCTTATATGACTGCAAACCTAGATAAAGCATTATTATTCCAAGAAGTAGAATAAGTAATTTCAAAGCTACAGGTAAAAGACCTTTGTTAAACTTCTTTGGTAAAAGGAACGAAAAAAAGATAAGAAGAATACCTGGTAACACATATAGAAAAAAGGAAATCCCCGCATGCAAAGTCAACCCACTTAAATTAAAAGCTAATAATGGCATATTCCCTAATTCAAGAATAGACTGTGGATTCGTTGAAAATAAAATAAAATACCCTATAAGAAGGCTAGAAAGAAAAAAGATACTAAGAGAACCAGTTTTATTCATGTGGAGAATAACATTCTGAGAAGTATAAAAACACCTCCTATTAGCATCATAATACTAACCGAAAAACTAACTGGTTTACTAAGAAACATATCATCCTTATTGTTCTCCATTCGGACCGAAATAAGAATACCCACAATTCCAATTAACAAAAACAATAAGCCATAAAATAGATCATCTGTCATTATCTAGTTCTTCCTTTACTTTTTTAACACCTTCTTTGACAACTTCCTTATTAGCATCTAAGACAGCTCCTGCTTGACTAGATAATTCTTGCTGCTTAATAACCTGTCTGATTTTGCTAGAAACTTGTCTGTCCGTAAACAAAGTCACTCCTCTGAATAATGCATTTTTATAATCTCCTTTGGCAATATCCTGGAAAATTAGTATGCCTGTCCCTATTGTCTCAGCAACAGTACCCGCAGCCGAAAGCGGCACACCTACTTCAGGAGCACCTAATAAGGTTGCCCCTATTCCAGTTTTTTGCATCGCATCGCCTGTCTTCACAGCACCTTCACCAAAATCCCCGACAATTTGATCTGTCAATTCAGATAAAGATTCTGTTGTAGTGTTTACATCATCAATGGTTGTAGACACTTTAATAATATCACGAGTATAAGAATCGACATCAATAGAGTTTGGCAACTCTCCTGATTTATTGTTGATTACTCTATTTGCAGATTCCAAACCTGGTTTGGCAATATTTGAGTATTGAGATTTTTTACGATACAGCCACCCAATGACTTGAGCAATGCAGTCAGGACATTCTCCTGTAGGATCATTCAACAATATCGGATTATTCCATCCAAATTGATAAGTTGATTGATTGTACTGTTGTGGATGATCAGCTAGAGGATCAACAGAAGTAAACCTTCCTAAAACAGGATCATAGAACCTAGCATTGAAGTCATACAAGTTTAAATCGAAGTCTATTTGCTCTTCATTTCCATTGTATTTGAAGTTGTTTGGTTTGGACAACGGAGCAGTACTACTCAGCGCAGTTATCGACCCACCGAAAGGATAGTAATGATCTTCCTGTAGAATCTTGCTCTTGGTGTGTGTAATCCTCAGGTCATCGAAGTATACATCGTGAGTGGTGTTGCTCTCATTGGAGAGGTAGATGTAGATGAAGCCGGCTTGTTCTACTGGTTTGGTAATCATAAGCTGCTGATGGGCTCCTGAGGTATTACACTTCGACATCGCATTTAAAATACTATAACCTTTAATCCTCGTTTGTAACGAGGGTTAGGGGGTTGTGGCGGATGGCCAGGTGTTCTACCTGGACTTTGAGGGTTGTCCTTAATCTATCCAATCCATCGAGGCGTATTCCACCAAGGATGGTGATTTCCAGCGGTGGCTTTTTGTAGGCGATGTGTTCTGCGTTGGTGGTGTCTAAACTTCTTTCCATGGAAAAAATATTTTTTACTGAATGACCCTTCGTAAAACTACCTTTTCCTTCTAAACTCAACAAGAACTATCCCGATTGTCTATGAACAATACTTCCCCTAATGTTGTGAAAAACCCTGTTTTTACTACTTAAACCTGAACTATACAGCATGACTTTTGGACAAAAACTGGCGTTCTGCCGCAAGGAACAGAGGCTTTCCCAGACCGAGATCGGAAAACGGTCTGGCGTTAACGGGGACATCGTGGGCAAGTACGAAAGGGATGAGATGAAGCCTTCCATCGACACGGCCAAGAAGCTGGCCGATGCCCTTGGGGTTTCGCTCGATTACCTGATCGGTTCTACCAATATGGTCATCGACAAAAAGATGCTCTACAGGCTTGAGGTATTGGGCAGCATTTCAAAAGAGGAGCGCGAACGCATACTCTTGGTCATGGACTCCCTGCTCAGGGATGCACAGATGACCGATGCCCACAAAAAACTGGCCTCATAAAAAAAACTCCCAACCACTAAACAGCGATTGGGAGTCCAAACCTTACAATTAGTGGAATATTTTACCAATAGCCCCTAATGCCATTAAAAATGGTCGGTAAAAACAGGGTTAGACCTATCACTAAAATCAAAAAAGCAACAACCTTAATCTTTATAATTACAGGACTTTCATGTTCCCATCTTTGTAAAAAACTCTTGATTCTTTTTCCGGAATAATAGTAGTGATTGATTAAGCCTATAATTAAAACAGGTATAATAATTAGGACTCTAAGCAGCCCGCTCTCTTGCATCTCTATAAACTTCGAATAATCATAGACCTCAATAATAACTACTTTAAAAATGGACAACAATAAAAACCCTTCTATGACAGTAATTGACATAAGCCCATAAAATCTGGGGTTACTTGTCCTATTTTTCGAGAACCTAAAAAATAAGTAATTAAATAAATACATGCCTACTTTAGTTTGATACTCCCATTAATATTAGAGTCAATCCCTTCTTTTATTCTAGAGGTTAAGCTTTGATCTGTAAAAACAGTAAACCCTAAGTCAATTGCACCATAAATAACCCCAAACACTGGGAAAACAATCTGTGCTCCAGTTATTAAAGCTTGAACACCGTCTCCTGCGCTCAGTTCTCCATCACTTATTATATCGGCTCCAGTTGAAACAACACTGAGGGCACCCATAGCAGGGCCAGCAACACTCGTAACTCTATTTATTTTGAGTACTGCAGAGCCTTTCAGGTTACCTATTTTAAGAGCATTATTATTAGGTAATCTCGTTGTTTCTTCAAAAATGTTTTTCTTTAACCAAAGCGGTACTGAGCCAGAAGGATTGTGCTTGGCTAAAGACGCAGCATCTCTAAAAGTCGGTGCCAGTCCTGCCGCTACCAACCCTCCTGAATTGGCTACATCTCCAAGATACCCAAACCATTCACTATCGTCTTCTTCGTCCTCTCTTTGACCAATAACCGTTACGGTCTCCAAAAAAGGAAATATGCTTAACCCTTCTTCATAAATGTATGTATCGCTCGATTCACAATAAGGATCATAAAAAGGATCATCAGGACATGTTGGACAAATTGCATACGAAGAATTCCCCTGTGGACTCAACCCCAGTGGATCACTCCAAAATATAGGGTCATTAAAGCCAAATTGATATGGAGTCCATGCATAGAACAGTTCAGCCAAGGGGTCAACCTGATTGAAGCGCCCTAGTTGCGGGTCATAACCTCGGAACAAAGTCTCATAATTATTGAGATTGAAGTCAGAATTAAACTCACTGCCTCCATTGGCTTTAAATCTATTTGGTCTCTAAAGCGGGGCCGTGCTACTTAGAGCGGATATGTTCGCACCAAAGGGATAGTAATGATCTTCCTGTAGAATCTTGCTCTTGGTGTGGGTAACCCTCAGGTCATCGAAGTAGACATCGTGAGTGGTGTTGCTCTCATTGGAGAGGTAGATGTAGATGAAGCCAAAGACCAGAAGATACTTCCTCTCTTCCTAATAAGGAAAAGACTGACTCTGGAGGGTTGTTGATGCACTGCATGGGGCTTTAAAGCTAAACAGGCGTATTCATGAAAAAAGCCAGCCCCTAAATAAAAGCTGGGTTTATATTATTATTATTTCTAGTTATTAGTTAATTCGGTTCCAGACTGTTCCATCAACCATAATGTACTTGGCAATCCCCTTGTCTTTATGCCAATAAATGGTTTGAACTCTTCCTTCCTTTTGCTCATTCATCTCAAAAACAAAGGTGTCGCCTATAAGAATTTCATCAAGTCCTAGGCCTATCTCGGAGTTCGTAAAGAACAGTTCCATGCCACCATTAAACCCAAAATACAATGAGGATTCTTTAGGGTTTCTTTTTCTCATGGTCATGAACTTTAAACTGTCAAAACCTCTACTTGGCTGAGAATATCTAATATCCGCAGTTTGAGGTAAATACTTGCCATGAACCTCAATAGGTATGTACTCAGGATAATATACTTGCTTGTGAACAATCGTCATAGTATTATATTCATCGTGTTCCGATTTAAACACAAGCGTATCTCCAACTTGGTAGGTATCTATGAAGTCAAGTTCTTCACCATTGAATTCCGTCTTCTTGGGTCCACAACTTGTCAATAACAGAGCTACCAAAATCACATATATATATTTAGAACTAATCAATTTCCTCCTATGACGTTCACATTTATTCCTAATCCTCTAAAATAGCTAATCCAAGTGTCAACTTCATGCCCTTTATAAGGGCTATCATAACCCCCTCGAGTATGATAATCATCATCGCTTATTCCATCTATCTTTTCCATTCCTGTATTGCCAGAGACAAGTTTTTGCAACCAAGCAATTACATTGTTGTCTCCTAGTCTTCCTAGATGATATAGTGATGAGACAATATCCGTAAAAGTAGAAAATTGCATACCTGGGATTCCTCCTGGGTGTGAAAAACCTCCGGGTTGATGAGGGGATATATAGTGAACAAACTCCAGTAGGTCTCCATATTTTTCATGCTTAGCCAATTCCGTAGCTATTCCAGCTGCGTAGGCAGCTCCCTTACTATGCCCAATAATTTTAATCGTTTCCCCAGGGTTTAGAGAGATACTCTTGTTGTCCAGCTGTGATATCAAATCCTGACCGGCTTTTTGCCCTGACTTAAACCTGGCACTAGCCGTAGATTTTGGAGTATGTGATCCATTAGTATATAGAACTGTTTCTCCCATTTCACCATAGGTACTCGTATAGAATTCACCTATTACGTTCCAATAATCCTCTTGAAATTGTTGTCCGTTATTTCTAGGGCCACCTTCATAAAAACCTCTGTCAGGGGCATAACGAGAATAGCTGGGGTTCGGCCCTAAGTAAGTTAACCTACCCGTCCTTGAGAATGTTGAAATCCTTTGTGGTTGGATACCAGCCCAATAGTGACTAGGCATAAATCCATTTGCAAATACGAAAAGGTTGCCATCTACATCAAATGCATTGGTCGGAGTGTTGCCTGCAAAATGATAAGGGCTTAATGAACCATATTTCTCAGCATAAGCATCAACACCGTTCCACCTTCCTATGGTCGGATCGTATAATCTTGTCCCATAGTTGTACATGCCTAAATCAAGGTCTCCATCGAATTCTTTACCATTATACATGAAGCTATTTGGTTTCGATAATGGTGCAGTACTTGATAACGCAGCTATTCCGAGTCCGAAAGGATAATAATGATCTTCCTGTAGTATCTGGCCCTTGGTGTGGGTAATCCTCAGGTCATCGAAGTACACATCGTGAGAGGTGTTGCTCTCATTGGAGAGGTAGAGATAGATGAAACCGGCTTGTTCAATCATAAGCTGCTGATGGACTCCTAAGGTGTTGCCTACCTGCTTATACTCTGCATCTACAAATTTAAAATCTTTATCGAAAAGAATATAGTTGAGGTAGGCTCAGAGTTTTGCACTTTAATACCGCTTTTAAAATGCTGAATCTTTAATCTTCGTTTGTAACGAGGACTAGTGGGAGGTTATTGGAAGCACGAAAAAGAAGGGAGGCTGTCACAGGAAGACCTTGCACAGTTTCTGGGAACAAAAGGGCTGGCCATCGGCAGTTATGAGCGTGATGAGATGAAGCCTTCTATTGAAGTGGCTGCGAATATGGCGGATTACCTGGCCGTGGTTGTAAAGGTCTAGTGAGTGTCTGAGACTTAATTGTTCTATCGTGAGCTTGAGGGTGGTTCTTAGTCTATCCAGACCATCTAACCTTATACCACCAAGCACGGCTATCTGCAAAAAAAGGGGGGCGTAGACAAGGTGCTGGGGGTTGGTGGTGTTAAATTTTTCGGCTTCTTTCATGGGTAACCATATTTGACTACAACCTTACAGTATATGGTTATACATTGCAAGACTTTTATCGCTAACCTGATCAGTTAATTAGCTGAATATGGTTATGATTTATTTGTTTCAATAGTCATTTATGATACTTTTGAAGCCATAAGCGCATATTTATGAGCACATTTGGCGAGCATTTAAAGGACATCAGGAGCGGCAAGGGGATTCCGCAAGGGCAGCTTGCGGACTTGATGGGATACATTCCATACACATCTCCCGTTATGAGCGCAACCAGACCATACCGTCCGTAGATGTGATCAAAAAGCTTGCGGATGTACTGGAGGTTTCTGTGGACGATCTGGTCTACGGGGCTGACCAAGAGAAGGCCAAAGCCAAGATCCAGGATTCGGAACTGCTCTCCATGTTCTCTAAAGCACAGCAGCTTAACGATACCGACAAGGAGGCCATCAAGGCCATGCTCAAGGCCTTTATCTTCCAAAAGGACATGCAACAGCAACTGGCGAAATAAAAAAACCAGCCTCGGTAACGAAGCTGGTTTTCTCTATATACTCAATATTTAGGCTACGACCTCTTCATATGAAGAGATACTATAATTTAGTTTCGACAATCAAATTTAGCCGCTCGTCTTGACAGTTGCCCAAGGTATACATTCAATAAATCCGGTTTTTTTGAGATGTCCTTTTCGATCTGATCAGGCATTGGCAAGCGCTGCAAATGAATTAATGTGGAACTGTCACTAAAAACAAGTATATCACTGCCCTTAAATTCCATCTTGTAAATGAATTTTCTTTCATCTGACTCTAAGTATTCATACATAAATAGGCTATCATCTTTTATTGAATATCTTCTGATTTGAGGGCTTTCATCTTCTGGGAAAAAATTAAAAAACACATCATCATAAAAATGAATTTCAGAATATTGAGATTCAGAAAAACAGCCAGACCAAGAGCCCAGTATTTTTCTATCAAAAGAATCGTTCTTGCATGCAACAGTGAAAACATTGACAGACAAGATGAATAAGATTACTTTTTTCATTCTTCGCTATTTTTTCCCATTGATAAAGTTTATCGCCCCCAACCAACGGCCATGAGCTCCAGAGCTGTATTTGATCCAGCTAATAGTATGCTCAGTCCAGTACTGTGAATTATCAAATAGCCTGATCTCGTTATTATTCAGGGTGCTCACATCACCTATATTAAATGATTTAGAGTCAATCCTGATACTCATATCTTTATGCTTATACATATAGATTGAACCAATCTTTTCACCAGACATATCAGTCCATCCTTTTGAGCCAACAGGTATTGAGGACATATCAAATAAGTCTTGAATTCTGAAACCATCTGGAAATTGCTCATTCAATTGAGGTAATCGCCCTCTACTATAGAGTCTAGCAACTCTATAACCCTCAACAGTTGCTTTATGCGGGTTTTCACTCAAATCGATGGGGCTCCACCCTTCTTTCTTAATTCTTCTTATAAGGGCACTATTTTCTAATTCATTAGCTGCTGCATGCAACCCATGGTTAGCTGTTGCGGTGATAGCACCTTTTCCAAAACCTGTCCAAAACTTCCCGCCTGTCAATGCTGATCCTGCACCACCTAAAACACCTCCAGATAAAGCACTCAAACCAAGTTTACCTCCTGCACCTAGACTTCCTCCAACTTTATTAAGTCCAGCCCCTGCCATAGAACCCACAAAACCTGATGCTGCTGAATGTAGAAAGTCTCCGCCCGTTGCCGCCCCTATAGTACCTTGAGTAACCCCGTGAGCCGCAGATTGCAGAGCAGTCTGCCCAAAATTCAAGCTAGCTCCATAAGCTGCCTTAAATGCCACACCAACCCCAAATGCAGCAGATCCAGAGACAGCACCTATGCCAGCACTCAAACCAAATTGGCCCCAGTCCCAGTTCTGAAAGCCGCCAGGACTTAGAGCAACACTGGCCGTATAACTTGTGCTCCCTAATAATGCGCCAATCGCTACCGCTGCCAAAAACCCAAACTCCCCATCGGGATCGACCATCAAGGTCGGCACATTCCCCATCCCCAGATATGGGCTCATAAACTGATCCTGCGGATCAATGGCTAACCATCTTCCAATAGCCGGATCGAACTGCCGAGCATGGAAGTCATAGAGGTTCAACCCTAGCTCTGTATGCCATTCTTTGCCCTGGTATAGGAATCTGTTCTTTGACACCCCAGCCCCTAAGAAGGAATTGGAACCTTCCATCGGTAGACCAAAGGGATAGTAGTCATCAGCTTGCAAAGTGGCATTGGCGGAGGTGTGGGTAATTAGCAAGTCATCAAAGTAGACATCGTGAGTGGTGTTGCTCTCATTGGAGAGGTAGATGTAGGTGAAGCCGGCTTGTTCTACTGGTTTGGTAATCATTAGCTGCTGATGGGCTCCTGAGGTGTTGCCTACCTGGTTATACCCTGCATCTACAAATTTAAAATCTTTATCGAATAGAATGTAGTTGAGTTAAGCCCGGGGTATTACACTTCAATACCGCTTTTAAAATGTTGAATCTTTAATCTTCGTTTGTAACTAGGGTTAGGGGGGGGAGATGACCGAGATGTGGTCAAAAGCCCATATATGCGTTCATCACCAAAAAACAGATCCAAAAACTGGCGCAATAAAAAAGCCCCTCGAAAGGGGCTTTGTATGTATGACGAAAAGTTATCTGACTTCTCAAAACGTTACTATCCTTTGTCTTTGGACTCTTTAGTAGTCAAAATCCAGACGATCCTAATAATGGCAAAACAACCTAATAATATCCAAATTGAAAATTCAGGGTAATCATCCCTACTTTCGACAATAACCCCTATTAAAACTATCACCAAGGTCAGAAATGGCTGAAACAGTTTCTTGTTATCTCTAATTGGTTTCTCCATTACTTTACCAATGTATTAGTAGTAAAAATTCTTGCCTTATTTCTAAAAATTGGCCTTAGGTAATCATCAACTTGATCTGCCAACAAAAAACCTGTTAAGTACCAACCTACTGTTGACCAACCTTTTCCTGGCAACCCACTCTTACCCCCCGATAACGTAACCAGCCCCAATGCTAAACCTACATTTTGAACCACAGAGTTATCCACCGATTCTTCAAATGGATTCCAATCAGGTTTTAACGTTAGTTGAGCATTTATTTTATCAACTAAAGCTTTTGTAAAAGCTGAGTAATTATTATCACTCACATCAGCTTCAACTGTTACTTCATCTTGGTTTTTATTACCAACTCCCATAAAAGATAGCCCTACTTTATCAATTGAAGCATTAACTGTTAAGGACTCAAAAATCACAGTTGGCTTTCCATTGACGACCTTAACTTTTATTGTAATAGTCTTATTGGTCTTTTCCCTCTTTTGTACAGCTGAATAAGCTCCTGTCTGAACGTTCACAGTTCGAGAAGTTGTTGTCGTAAACTGAAAAATATGTACTCCATTTTCTTTATCTATCTCGTAATCAATATAATTAGACTCTTGAGAGTTTTTGCCATTATCATTATCACCGTTTCCACCGGTAGAAATGCCATGCGCTGCAAAAGCTCTTTGCCAACTAACTACTTTTTTCTTACCATTCTTCTTCTCCTTTATATATTCTCCTGATTCATCATCATAGTAAAACTTAGCCGCCATCCCACTCGGATCATTGAATATCATCGGATTGTTCATAACATAGTGATATGGATTTTGATTAAACGCCAAGTCAGTAAGTGGGTCTACCTGCATAAACCTACCTAATTGTGGGTCATACTGCCTCTTACCATAATCATAAACCCCAATATCAAATTCAGTATTAAGCTCCTTCCCATTATACTTGAACTGATTGGGCTTGCTCAATGGCGCTGTGCTGCTCAGTGCACTTATCGAGAGTCCAAAGGGATAATAATGATCTTCCAGTAGTATCTGGCCCTTGGTGTGGGTAATCCTCAGGTCATCGAAGTACACATCGTGAGAGGTGTTGCTCTCATTGGAGAGGTAGATGTAGATGAAGCCGGCTTGTTCTACTGGTTTGGTAATCATAAGCTGCTGATGGGCTCCTGAGGTGTTGCCTACCTGATTATACCCTGCATCTACAAATTTAAAATCTTTAATCCTCGTTACAAAAGAGGGTTAGGGGGAGGTTATTGGAAGCACGGAAAAGAGAAGGAAGGCTGTCACAGCAAGACCTCGTACAGTTTCTGGGGAATAAAAGGGCCGCTATGAGCGTGATGAGATGAAGCCTTCCATAGAGGTGGCTGCGAAGATGGCGGATTACCTGGTGGGCAAGACGGACACCGAACCGAACAAAGAGACCTTTGACAGGCTCAAAGAGGTAGCTAAACTATCCGAAGAGGACAGGCAGTATATCTTCCGTATGGTGGATGTATTTATCAGGGACGCTTAGGCCAGAAAGGCTTATTCATAAAGAGCTCACTACTGAGCCATGGGTTTGGTTTGAAGGTTTCACTTAATATCTATCTTGGCTTGCCAAGAACCTTCCGTTTTAACTTCAAAATTCAATTGGGTTATACCTCTCAGGCTAATCTCGATTTTTTGTTCCTCTACTTTTTCAGAGACTTTTACTGTCCTTACCGTTCTGCCCTTTTTATCCGTAAAAATGATCTCACCACTATTGCTTAAAAAAGTATACTCTAATAGTAGTGAACTTTCATAACCAGATAGACTGAGTGACTCTGTGACCCGCCCAGTGCCACTATAATTCTTACAAAACGAAGTATAGAAAGTTTGTCCTTCAGCTTTTAGATACTCTGGGTTTCTTACATAGACCATACAACGTTTGGCATCATTTGACGGACAAAGCTTAATACGGTTTTGACCGTGAACTTGAACCTTGAAAAATAGATCTCGATTTTTTCCGTAAAATGAATTGAACTCTGACTCACTTTTCAAAAAGCCTCTTTCAAAAAACTTAAGCGTGCTATCATTTAAATTAAAAGACCATCTACCAATTTCAGTTCTTGCGGTTTGTCCCCCATAATCGAAAGCGAACCATGACTTTGCAGTAGTATCAACAGTGGTATAGTCATTTTGGAATACTAAATCCATTTCGTTATAAACTGAATATGTACCATCCGCCCTTATCACGATTAAGTCAGGCGATTCATAGTCTGTTTTCATCAGCCACTCACCCATCAGAAAAATCTGATGATCAGGATTGATTCTTGAATTGATGCCTGTCAAAAGAAGCATAAAGCTCAAAAAAAAGGGAACACCCATATTCATTGTTTTCATTTAACGATAAGGAAAGAAGTAAGGTAAAGGATTGACCCAGTTTCCGTTTGATATTATTTGGATATGTATATGGCTTGTCACATTTATTGAGTAACCGAACGTAGACATTGGCAACTGTGTTCCAATGTTCTGTCCCCTTCGTACCGGAAGCCAGACACCATGCTTTGCCCCCTCTGGAGGGTTTGCATACAATAAATCCATCCTATCTATTAAAAGTTCTGAATCACCTGGCCTAAAACTGACCCTCCTACTTCCAGTAGATCTGTAAAACACTTCTCCGTCAGCAAGTGCAGAGATGGTCTGGTTTACCGCAGACAAGAGATCTAAACCCAAATGCCTTCTTGCACCACCGTCTCTACTGGCACCATAGTATCCACTGCCCGATGCTTCATTTCTGACATGATACCCAGTTGGGTTAAGGAGCCTATAGGGCGGTGACCAACGCCTTCCTGTAATAGTTACTGAATAGTAACCCCTTGTTTCGTATGTCGCATCAGTATCTACTATATCAGGCAATTCTTTTGTCCTAAGCCTAGGGAGTCCATCCACTCCTTTTAGCTGAACAGTATCAGGGGGCACTTCAGGGTAGTTTGGCTCATAAATCACACCTTGTAAGTTTGGTTGCCTCCCAGACTCAAACCTATGCCCATAACCTACCAAGTAGCCCAGACCAACCTTTTTTTCACTGAAATTGTAATTCAGTCCTACCCCTGCGTTAAAACCGCTTTGGTTGAACCCATAGCCAACACTTGCATTCAGCCCGCCAGTACCGTAAGAGAAACTAAAAGGGCCTGCCGTCACCCCAACCGAGGCAAATCCCCTATCCTGATTGAAATTATAACCTACTGTTCCTGATATGTCGAACAGTTTTGGGATTCCAAACCCTACTGTCAGGCTTATACTAAACTCTCCATTAAAACTGATACTCGGGAATATGAAGAAGATATTCCCGTCAGGGTCTACTCCCATTGTTGGTATATTCCCCATGCCCAAGTATGGACTGGAGAACTGAGAGGCTGCATCCACTGAGATAAACCTTCCCAAAGCCGGATCAAACTGTCTGGCATGGAAGTCATAAAGGTTCAGTCCTAACTCTGTCTGCCACTCTTTGCCTTGGTACAAGAACCGATTAGGTTCTACCCCAGCTTCTAAAAAGGAGTTGCTCCCTTCCATCGGCAGGCCAAAAGGATAGTAGTCATCAGCTTGCAAAGTGGCATTGGCGGAGGTGTGGGTAATTACCAAGTCATCAAAGTAGACATCGTGAGTGGTGTTGCTCTCATTGGAGAGGTAGATGTAGGTGAAGCCGGCTTGTTCTACTGGTTTGGTAATCATTAGCTACTGATGGACACCTAAAGCATCGCCTATCTGGTTATACCCTGCATCTACAAATCTAAAATCTTTATCGAATAGAATATAGTTGAGGTAGGCCCGGGGTTTTACACTTCAATACCGCTTTTAAAATGTTGAATCTTTAATCTTCGTTTGTAACGAGGATTAGGGGGTTGTGGCGGATGGCCAGGTGCTCCACCTGGATTTTCAGCGTGGTTCTTAATCGGTCTAATCCATCGAGGCGTATTCCACCAAGGATGGTGATTTCTAGCGGTGGTTTTTTGTAAGTGATGTGTTTTGCATTGGTGGTGTCTAAACTTCTTTCCATGGAAAAAATATTTTTTACTGAATGACCCTTCGTAAAACTACCTTTTCCTTCCAAACTCAACAAGAACTATCCCGATTGTCTATGAACAATACTTCCCCTAATATTGTGAAAAACCCTGTTTTTACTACTTAAACCTGAACTATACAGCATGACTTTTGGACAAAAACTGGCGTTCTGTCGCAAGGAACAGAGGCTTTCCCAGGCCGAGATCGGAAAACGGCCTGGCGTTAACGGGGACATCGTGGGCAAGTACGAAAGGGACGAGATGAAGCCTTCCATCGACACAGCCAAGAAGCTGGCCGATGCCATGGAGGTTTCATTAGACCATTTGGTCGGGGATGCGGAGCTGAAGATCCTGGACAAAAAGACCATGCAACGCCTGGAGGATATCGAGAGGCTGCCCGAAGAGGACAAGAACAACATCTTCTACACCCTAGACAATCTGATCAAAGCAGCTAAACTTAAGAGTCTGTAGGGCATAAAAAAACCAGCTCCATTTCTGAAGCTGGTTTCTGGTTTTATATATCACTAGATTCAAATTTGATAATCTTAATTCACTCTCTCAGTATTTCATCATAAAACCTTATTAAGAAAGAGGATCAATAAGACCAAAAACAACAATCCAATAAAAATATTTGATACTCCCCCCATAATTGAGTCTATTGGATTTGAGTTTTTACGTTTTTTCCAATATTGACCGAAAGATATTGGCTTCTCTCCTTTAAGGAATAAAACAGGTATTGAAATAACCCACTTAATTATTGCCCCTAAATATTCAAGTAATATTGAGCCTATGATATTATCAAACATAAAATATTAGTTATTTGCTCCAGTCGCTCCAACGACAACTTTAATTGAGTAATCAATTTGGCGAGAATATACATAATTGAAAGCTTGATTTACTTTACCTCTTATATTATTCCCTGTTCTATATAGCCACTTATTTAAGATCGTACCTTTTAACATACTGCTAAAGCTTGCAGCATTGAGCTTTTCTACTCTTGCTGCTCTAGAATATGGGATTGCTGTAACAAATGTATTTACACCAGCATCTGTTACCTCATTATTAGACATACCGTAACCTTCGAGACTGTATCGGTTACCTCCAAGTTGTAGAAAAGAGATATAAAAATTATCAGCGACATCATAAAGTGCTCCACCTGCTACCCTAATTATCATTGGAGATCCTTCTATTTCATCTTTTAACCTCCCCGCGGCATTTCTTTGTTCTGGAAGTATCTCTCCCGGCCAGCCCTTAGAATTTATATTGGGTTTTGACCAAAAGTTAAACCATGAAGTTCCCTCATCAAAGTCATTTTTTACATCTCTAATAGATTTTCCAATATACTTAAACCCATCTGGTGTGTCACCATCTCCTTTTACTGAGTTATCCCAAACATATTCTCCTGATAACAAATTTTTAATCCAGTCATCAGGCTCATTTTCATTCTCAGAAGCCTCATAAACAGTCACCATATCGTCATCAGATATTCCATTATCCTTTTTCCATTCCTCAGTAGAATAAAGACCTGTAGGGTCAATAAACCTCATAGGGTTTCCATAATTATAATGATAAGGAGTCCAACTCTCCTGTACATCTGCCAATGGATCTGTATGTAGAAAAAGACCAAGTTGTGGATCATAAATTCTTGCATTAAAATCATAGACATTCCAATCAAAGTCTACCTGCTCTTCATTACCTGATAGCTTATAACGATTAGGCTTCGATAGTGGCGCACTTGAACTTAGTGCACTGATGGTAGCGCCAAAGGGATAATAATGATCTTCCTGTAGTATCTGGCCCTTGGTGTGGGTAATCCTCAGGTCATCGAAGTACACATTGTGATTGGTGTTGCTCTCATTGGAGAGGTAGATGTAGATATACCCTCCCTGGGCAATAGACTTATTAAGGGTGAGTTGATGGTGAACATTAGCCGTACTGCCGACTTGA
>NZ_BNAG01000006.1 GCF_014653175.1 Roseivirga thermotolerans | reverse complement strand
ACCCCTGTTGCATATCTTATCTTCGTGTGTGTCATTCTCTAATTGTTTGTGGTGTTGGCATTTTGCTGATATACGTACTCGTTCTTCTTTAAAATATTCCCGCTATCATCCCTTATGTACTTTAACCTGTTAAACCCATCATACTCATAATAGTTGGTCAACCCATTAGGACTAGTTATGCTGGTAACACCTACTAAAGGATCGTATGTGTAGGTCGTAACCATGGCTTTTGGAAAACCTTGGCGCAATAGCTGGAGCTTATCTCGTAGGTTATCCTCGGAATTCTGAGACGTCTCATTAACGGTAGCAGCCACTGCATTGTCTATCAATGTTTGTTGGGCACCAGAAATAGTGTTGGGCTGACCAACTGTAAAAGTGGCATTCTCAATCATGGCAACAGGATATTCTCCATTATAGCCCCAAACGTAAACTATTTTAGTACCACCTGCCTTAGACACTTCCTTTAAGCTTCCATTGGAATAATAGGCACTGAAAACAATACGATCCTCCAGGTTATTTGACCCCGTGGTGTTCTTTATAAATTCAGGCATTACAACATTTGAATACCACTCCTTGAAGTCATGCTTTTCTGTATTGAGTTCCTCTCCCGGGTCTATAACAGCATCTGTATCTACATCAACAAAAGTCCTGCGCTCAATAGTCTGCGTCAAGCGATTTTGGTTAATCAATGCTATGATTGCCGTATTCGGGTTTCCAATATCTTGAGGGAATTTGGTTACGTTGAAAAAGTGACGGCCATTGCTGTCAATAGTTCTGATCCGTGTTGGCAGCAAATGTTTTGAATTGTCATAAAAATAATCACTACTTGTCGTAACTGAACCAGAACTATAGTAGCTGGTATTAGATTCATTAGCTAAAGCCTTCCAACCGCCAAAAACCTGATAATCGACCATTGTTTGGGCTGTCCAAGTATTTGGAGCAATTTCACTGATAGTTAAGTTACCCCATTTAATTGCAAATGAAGATTTTGGATATTCCAGTGAACTATCAAAGGCTACACTAGTAAAAGTCATGTTCTTTTCCTGTACTTTCTCAAAACCAGTTTCAACCTTTTTAAAGTCTCTCTTTTTAATGAGTTGCCCCCGTTCTAATTCAATGCTTTGATCGGGTGGATATGGGAAACCATAATGTTGAGGCTCATCCTTTGCGTTGGAGTAATGGTATTCACTGTAGCCGGTTTCATTCACATTATCAGTTTCTTCAAAAACGGTACTATAACCAACATAGGAGCCAGAATGGCTTACTTGTTGAATATTACTTACCGATCTTACCCTAAGCAAGGTAGACCTATCAACCCCACTTTGTGGAGGAGTAGAATTCTGATATGTAACTACTTCTGAATACCTAAAGTTGGGAATACTGAAAACATCTCCTGATGACTCAGTCGAATTATACTCTTTAGTATACTTATACCTTCTGACAATAGGCTGGGTAGCAGAGTTTGCATAATTTCTTATTTCTTTGATCCTTAAACCTCCTGCATAGCGGTTTCCGTCTTGGTAGTTTACGATTTCCTGCCAATTGGCCATAAAGATAAAGTCACGATAATTGGTATTGGGGCTAGGTTGATTAAAAGAAGCCGTCATTGTATAAATTCCATTGGGCAAATAGAATGATGATCCTTGAATTTGTATATAGTAAGTTGGACTAGAGGCAGATGTTACGGTAAAGTAGGCGCATGGATTTGCCCCTCCGCTCAAATCGCATCCTGGGTTTTGTATCTCAAAGCTCACAGTGGCTCCTCCATTCGGGTTGTTGTTGTTCAAGAATGGTTCTGGCGGATTATTTATTGTAAATGTCTTTTGAAAAGAATTGGTTGCAGGTAAGGTTTCTTCTGCATCAAAATATTCGTCTCCTGCAATAATTTGACCGCCTGAACTATACTGAGGCTGAAGATCGCTCGTAAAAGCAACATTATTTTCAAAAACAAACTCAGTATACCCTCCTGTTGGGTAGGTCATTTTCTCAAGGATTCCAAAATCTGAATAATCCGGGTTCACACTTCTGTTTGCACCTGCAATTAGATTGTTCGAATTGGGAAGGTAATATGAAGGAATCAGGTCTGAATTGGACTCACTTCCGTTATAATAACCCCAGTAGTCTTGTGCAGCACTATATCTGCACGCAGGCAAATAACTGTCGTTATATTCAAACAAGTAGGACAAGCTAATATTTGAATCATCATTGGATACTTGTTCCAACTTGTCTAGAAACATCCAAGTCTTACTTTGGGTATCGGCATTATAGCATGCAGTTCCAGCACCACTGTTACCTGTTCCTTGTTTATAACTAAAGGTGAATTTATGCTGGGCAATCAATTGTTGATAATTATCATGAACGGAAACATTATTCAAACTATAACCCCCATTAATATCTGCCCTGTATGAGCTAGTATTCTTATTGAATTTCACATAACCGTTTTTGAAAATTATCTGATCTATAACTTTTGCATTGGTGGTATTAATTGTAAGAGTACTACCATTATCTGACGGATAACCGTTGGAAAGACCACTTAGGTAATGGTACTTGGTAACCACATTTTTTGTCTTTTGAATCGGGCTTTCGTTTAAATAAGTGAACTGTATATTATCTTTTCCAGAGGCCGAAATCATAGAAGAAGCATACCAAGTGGTAGTTATTAGAGCAGATCCACTGGGAATAGTTTCCCTTTCATCGAATATAAACTTGGTTCCATCTTGTGTTGTCAGCGTAAAAACATGTCCACTTCTTGAGATTTTCAAATTAGACTTAGGAAAGGTAATGAAAGCATCTACCTCCTGATTATAAAAGAATTTCCCACTTTCCCCTGGCAAGCTGTAGCTAAAAATGTCTGGCTCTGAATCAGCAACCCCATTGTACAAATCCTGTCTGTATGACTGAAATGTAGTGTTACTCTCATCTAAATTCCAGAGTTCCTGTACAGTTTTTCCGCTGTACTTTTCAAAATACCCACCACTCTCATCGGGAATTCCACGTACACTTCTAGAGATTGAGGGAATTGAGCTTAAAGACCAACCTAAACCTACCCAGGAAGCAACGCTTTCTACCTTATTGCCCCCTGCATGATAACTTAAGGAAAGAGGAAGAGAAAGCTCACCTGATTGAATAGTATATATTGGTATTTGTATGTTTGGAGTACCTGTGAAATAGCCCACCGGTATTTCTCCATATTTTACAATGGAGGCTGCATTTGGACTCAAAGGAACGATTTTTGGTAAATCTTGTGCCGGGAGGCCGATGGCTACAAAAAAAAGCAGGGTGATTTTATAAATGACTTTCATAATTAGTTGCCTGTGTTTTCGAGTTTTTCAATTCTTTCAGTTAGTTGTTTGATCAGTTTTTGTTGTTCAATTGTATAAAGCGTCAACTCCTCTATCTTCTCTAATAGCTTTTGTTGGATTAGCCCCAGATCCTGACCATTGGCTTCTACTTCCTTAGCGGTGGGCACATTGGGAAGGTGGCCGTTTTCCTTAATGAAGGCTTCTAGCTCAGACAAACTTTTGAGCTGATATTCATTTGCAAATACATAATCTGGGAATGAGCCGGGAGCGGCAGAGACTTTTACTTTCTTGGATTCTAAGCACTCATTGATAATTACATCACCTGATGAGTTATCTATCGTCAACCTGGTTGTCCCATTGGTTTTAAGGATTAAATCACTTTGATTGTAAGAACCAAATTCTCCACTATTGGATATTATTGGCTTACTAAAATAAAATGCTGATCTATCTGTATAGAAGTTCATCCAGCCATCAGTGACAATGGTTAGATTCCCAGGTGTAAAGCTTAACGTGAGACTGTTTGAATTATAGGTTGAAATACCACTATTGAATACCACTTCCTTATCAAAATAGTATTTAGCACGGTCTGTATAGAAATTCATCCAAGAGTCTTGTATTAGATTTAAATGCCCCAATGAGTTGCCATAGTTCAACTTTATAGAACTTCCATCATTACTGCTAATGTTGGTACCATTGCCAATGCTTACTTGACTCAGTGCAGGTAAACAGATTGTCAGATAAATGAATACTAATCTAATTCTCATTATTGCCTAATTTCTTCAACTGATCTAATGCTTCTCTTAATTGCTTTTTAATTTGGTCATTCTCATTTTCAACTTCCTCCAATCGAGAGAGGCGCTTTTCTTGATTGAGAACATAAAGTGTCAACTCCTCTATCTTCTCTAAGAGCTTTTGTTGAATGAGGCCCAGGTCTTGTCTTTCTTCCTCTATTTCCTTGGCTGAAGGAATTCCAGGTAAATGACCATGCTCCTTAATGTATTGCTGAAGTTCATCTAAAGACAGTAGAGGGTGCCCATCGGAAAAAACATAATCAGGCCAAGCCCCCTCTACCTGAACTTTTACCTTTTCCATTATGGCATCTCCACCAACAGAGAGCTTGTAGCCAGAAGGTAAATTGTCTGTTCCTACCGAGAGCTCATCCAAACTATTGGGCATAATACCCAAAAGCTCAGCAATGGTTGGTTCATTGCCATTCACTTCATCTATGCGGGGGGCATAGAAGTATTGTCGATCGGAGGTATTTGAATCGTAATAGAGGTATGAGCGGTGTCGAAGGCTCGATGTTGAGGTTTGAAATTTGAAATCAGTGATATTTACCACCTTTTTGCCAGTCACTCCATCATAAACCCCACCATAATTCTCGGTGCTGTTATCACCACTGCCATGAACATAGCCAACAATCAAATACCATCGATCTAATGTTGGGGGGTCACCTACCCAGAAATAAGCATTGTTGTTTACGGAACCGTCCAAATTCAAAACATGACTCCCGCCCCCAGTGCAACCAAGGTAGCTATAGCCATTATTGGAATTGGTCTTCTTAATCCAAACAGACACTCTATATTCCTTTGAATGGTCAATAGCATAATAATTAGAGTCCCATCCTCCACTTGTCCCCCCCCCTGCATCTGGACTTGCCTTCCAAAGAATCACCCTGTTTCCATGAGGACCAATGCCCCACTCTCTTGTGTTTTCGGATGTTGAACCATTTTGACTGAAGCCGGAAGCGCTACCAGAACCTATAGTCCAGCCATTTAGGTCAAGAAGGTTTTGTGCATAAAAATTGAATGGAAGGCTTAATAGTAATAAACAGGCTAGGGATTTCAGTGTGTGTTTCATTGTTTGAAATTTACCTAAAGTATTAAGTATTTCGATTATTTACACATTAATCTTTCTTAAATCTTACTTTCAAATTCATTATGGTTAAAGTAAAAAAAATAAGCTTAATCAATTATATATGTAAACAACAAAAAACTACATCCGAACAACTGAGTTTATGACCATTCCTAATTGTTACTTTTTAGCTTTTCTAATTCAGCGGCCTGGCTTTTTATGGTCTTTTCCATTTCAATCATGTGAAGCGTCAACTCTTCAATCTTCTCCAGTAGCTTGAGCTGTAAATCTCCAACATCCTGACCATTGGTTTCTATTGCTTTGGCATTGGGAATATTGGGCAAATGGGAGTTTGCTTTGATAAATTCTTCCACCTCACTTAAAGACATCAAATTATAGTCTATAGCAAATACATAATCAGGAACTGACCCCGGGGTGGCAGTGACCTTGACCTTCTTGGATTCTATATCATTATCAACTATCATTTTGCCAGTAAAACGGCTTGCGCCATTTACATCTAGCTTGAAAGAAGGATCAGTATTTCCCGTACCTATCCCTACATTCCCACCATAGGGGCTTAAAGCTATGTGCCAAGAAGCGGTTGAAGAACCATTGGTAGTTTGCATTGTGACAGTTGCTCCTGTACCTGCTTGACCAAAAGCTAGTCTTGTGGAGTTCTGACTATTTGCTTTTATGCTAAAAGCTGATCGGCTAATTACTTCCGATAAAGAAGTAGTGTATTGCGTCTGAGGGTTTTGGAGTTCCAAAAAACCTGAGAACCTGCCTGTTCCGTTTACATCAAGCTTATACGCAGGGGATTCCATACCAATCCCAACATCTCCTGTATTATTCATTACGAAGTCCACTACGCCATCTTGAGCTTCCCCGTTAAGTCCTAAAGAAGGTGAAGTCATACTAACGCTAGCTCGAATAATGGCAAAGCGATTTGTCTTAAAACCGTTTGTCAATAGATATCTCCTAGCCGATGAAGTCCAGCTTTGGTTCGCATAAAACATGATTCCACCATAGTTGCCATAATAGTTTGTATCGGAATGAAGAAGGGACAGCCCTGCAACTATATTGGTTCCTGTGTTAGGATTGCCAACTGTTATGTCACCTAACCAAGAAGCCTTCTTTACCGTCAGCCTTCCGTTGATAGTTTCATCTTGTGCATTTGAGTGTAAAAAAGACACCATTAAACTGGTGATAATGAGTATACTTGCTCTCATGTGAGTTTAAATTGAATAGTTAAAAACTGAATACAGATAATTCTTCAAGATAGATATTATCATTGTTTAAATAGTACTCTCACATATTTTTTTATAAACAAAAAAATCCAAGAAGCAAAAGATTTTCAAATAAACTATTTCAACTTTGATTAAGCATGATATGAGCTTGGAAAAAGGATTCTCACCAAAGGGAAGAGTCAGCCGCGGAAAATACCTGTGAGTGTAGATACAATCTATACTCAGTTTGGGGAAACCCCGTCCTAATGTGGGTGAAGTTTAAGGATTTCGATTAGGCAAATTCTGTCAAGGACGCATAGCAAAGAGCCTGCGAATGCAGGCCTTTTAATCATAAAGCTTTCCAAATCTTATACTTATGAGTATCTCTTTGCTGATACCCTATATAATAGGCCCCATTCATTTCAAATAGAATCCTTCCATTCAGAAATGCCTCTTCTTTTAGGCTTTTGTCGCTCTCTAAAAAGTCATTTAACTTATCGATATCTCTCTCCACATCAATACTACCTAGGCTTTCAAGAGTTTCAGGATCTAATTTAACTCTGTAAAAATAAGTCACTCCATCTCCAAAAGAATAGAAACTTGGTATATACATTGGAGCCATACCGTTATATCCACCAACCCAAGTTCCTCCTCCTGTCTGGGGCGGCACATAAGATCCTATAGTTAATTCAATGAAACTCCCTCTATCTGCAACCACAATACCAGCCTGCCCCTTTCTTATTTTGCTCATAATCTTTTTTGGCTTGTCGTAGCTCTTCTCTGTCTTGGCAAGCAGAGATAACGCTCCTTCCTGATAAAGGATATTCGGTTTGATTCTGCTAGTTATTTCTTCAGAGACGCTGGAAAAACTCTTAATGGGACTAAGGTTGTCTAAATCAAGAATATCCAGCATTATCGCATCTTCGTTAATACCTACACTGAATATCATATCATTGTGTATGAATGAATTGGCAGAAAAACGCAATCCAGAACTAATAACTCTAGGCATAAAGGTCTCTTTCAATCTTGAATAACCTTCTACTTCTGGTTCAGTTGTAAATGTTAAAATTCTCAAATAATCTACGGAGTTCTCCTTCCCATCAATGGTAAGTATTAAACCTCCTGAATTACTTGTAAAAAACTTATACTTTTCATGAGTATTATAAATGCTGTGTTCAGCACTTTTATCCATTCGCTCCATAGATACTGAACCTGTTGAAAAAAGGCCTGAGCCCTTCCTGAAGAGCTCAATATCACTTTCAGACAGTTTATAGCTATACTCGGACAGGTCATCACCTTTTGACGATCTCAGTATCTTCAAAATCATATTATTCTGATCAGAACGGATGCTAAAGACTTCATTATCTAAAACAAAATTCGCAAATGAATCCAAGCCGTCATTTGAAAGAGGGTAAACACGCTCATATGTATCGAATGTTGTTTTGTCTATTTTTACTTCATTCATAAACCAACCAGAATCTTGCACTTTTCGGTAGACAAAAAAGCTCTCATTTGTCTCCCTGACACCAATAAAATTGGTTGACTTAAATGGAGCAGGTAACGTAATTCTTTTAACAAAATCCAGATTCTCGTTAAGCAAAACAACCTCCGTAGCTTTCTTAAGCTCAAAGGAGAGAAGCACTCCTTCTTCTAGAACTTTAACATGTGCATCGGATATCGATTTATCCAGATTGAGTGGTAAATCGACCATGTATTGTCCATTGCATAAAAAAGAAGTATAAATACCGAGTAGGAAGAGTAGTGCACGCATATTGAAAAACTAAACTCAATTATAAGTTTAGTTGTACACAGATAAAAACCAGCTACATAAAATATTTATTATTAAACCATAAATATTCTTTTTCTTCGATAGCCTTATAGTATAATCCAAATTTTGGTCAACTAAAAAAGCCTCTTCCAGAAATCTGAAAGAGGCTCTAACTTTTAATGCGAACCCAATATTAGGGTTTGAGATTTGAGACTTTAAAGAAACTATTCCCCTTTTAAGGTGGCGTTCAAATACTCCCTGTTCATTCGGGCAATATTCTCAATAGAAATTCCTTTAGGGCATTCCACTTCGCAGGCTCCGGTATTGGAGCAGTTTCCGAAACCTTCTTCGTCCATTACTTTCACCATATTTCTTACCCGCTCCTTGGCTTCTACTCTCCCTTGAGGAAGAAGAGCAAACTGCGATACCTTAGCTGAAACAAAAAGCATGGCTGAGGCATTCTTACATGAAGCCACGCAGGCCCCGCAGCCTATACAGGTGGCCGCATCGAAAGCTTTGTCTGCATTTGCCTTTTCTATAGGAATAGCATTGGCATCTTGTGTATTCCCTGAAGTGTTTACACTTATAAAACCACCGGCAGCCATAATACGATCGAAAGCAGAACGGTCTACTACCAAATCTTTTATGACAGGGAAAGCCTTAGCTCTCCAAGGTTCAATGTAAATGGTATCTCCATTCTTAAACTCTCTCATATGTAACTGACAGGTAGTAATTTCTCTACCCGGCCCATGTGCTTCTCCGTTAATGTACATTGAACAGCTACCACAAATACCCTCACGGCAGTCATGATCGAAGGCTACCGGTTCTTTACCTTCCTCAATAAGCTGCTCGTTCAATATATCCATCATCTCAAGGAAAGAGCTATCTGGTGAAATATCAGAGACCTGATAAGTTTCCATCTGGCCTTTTTCCTTTTGACTTTTCTGTCTCCAGACTTTTAGTGTAAGGTTTAATCCTTTATTGGCTGACATATTTCGTATATCTAGGTTCTAAATAATTATTTGTAGGAACGGGTTTTGAGCTCAATATTCTCATAAACCAATGGTTCCTTATGCAGTACAGCCTCAGAAGGCTCTCCTTTATATTCCCATGCAGAAACATAGGTGAAGTTGGCATCGTCTCTCATGGCTTCTCCATCTTCTGTGCTATACTCTTCTCTGAAGTGACCACCGCACGACTCATTTCTGAGTAGTGCATCTCTGGCAAATAGTTCACCTAATTCCAGGAAATCTGCCACACGGCCTGCTTTTTCAAGCTCCTGATTTATACCATCAGGCGAGCCTGGTACTTTCACGTCTTTCCAGAACTCTTCTCGAATTTCCTTTATTTCTTCTATGGCTTCTTTAAGTCCTTTTTCGTTTCTGGCCATACCTACCTTATTCCACATTACCTTTCCGAGTCTCTTGTGGAAGTGATCGACCGACTTAGAGCCTTTGTTGTTTACAAAGAAGTCTATCCTGTCTTTCACAGCCTTTTCAGCTTCATCGAACTCGGGAGTGTCAGTCGGAATTGGACCGGTCCTAATATCATCGGCCAAATAGTCGCCAATGGTATAAGGCAGCACAAAGTAACCATCAGCCAAGCCCTGCATAAGTGCAGAAGCCCCCAAACGGTTGGCTCCGTGATCGGAGAAGTTGGCTTCTCCTATGGCATAGCAACCCGGAATAGTGGTCATCAGATTGTAGTCTACCCAAACGCCACCCATGGTGTAGTGTACAGCCGGGTAAATCTTCATTGGGGTTTTGTACGGGTTGTCGGCCGTAATCTTCTCATACATCTGGAACAGGTTTCCATATTTCTTTTCAACTACCTGCTCGCCCATTTGTCTTATCTGCTCTTGGCTGGCATCGTGAAGTCCCTTTACATTGGCCTCCTCTTGTCCATAACGCATAATAGCCGAAGAGAAGTCCAAAAACACAGCCTCACCGGTTTCATTGGTACCTACACCATAGCCGGCATCGCATCTTTCTTTGGCAGCTCGCGAAGCCACATCTCTGGGTACAAGGTTACCGAATGAAGGATATCTGCGCTCCAGGTAGTAATCTCTATCTTCCTCCGCTATCTTAGTCGGGTCCAGTTTACCTGCTCTAATCGCCTCTGCGTCTTCCTTCTTCTTAGGCACCCAAATTCTTCCATCGTTTCGCAGCGATTCAGACATAAGGGTTAACTTAGACTGTTGGTCGCCATGCTGGGGTATACAGGTAGGGTGAATTTGTGTAAAGCAAGGGTTAGCGAAAAATGCTCCCTTCTTATGCACCTTCCAGCTGGCCGATACATTAGAACCCATGGCATTGGTGGAGAGGAAAAACACGTTTCCGTAACCTCCTGAGGCTATTACAACAGCATGAGCCGAATGCCTTTCAATTTCTCCGGTCACCAGATTTCTGGCAATAATTCCGCGGGCTTTTCCATTCACAATCACCAGATCCAGCATTTCATGGCGATTGTACATTTTTATCTTTCCTTTACCAATCTGCCGCGACATGGCCGAATAGCACCCCAACAGCAACTGCTGGCCTGTCTGACCTTTGGCATAAAATGTTCTGGAGACTTGTACTCCACCAAACGATCGGTTGTCCAACAGCCCACCATAATCGCGGGCAAAAGGAACCCCTTGCGCGACACATTGGTCTATAATATTGGTTGAAACTTCGGCCAAACGATACACATTAGCCTCTCTTGAACGATAATCTCCCCCCTTTACCGTGTCGTAGAACAAGCGGTATATTGAGTCTCCATCGCCCTGATAGTTTTTAGCGGCATTAATACCTCCCTGAGCAGCAATGGAGTGTGCTCTTCGGGGCGAATCCTGATAGCAAAATGCTTTTACATTGTATCCCAACTCGGCCAAGGTAGCAGAGGCCGATCCTCCGGCCAAACCCGTTCCCACCACTATAACATCAATAAGTCTTTTGTTGGCAGGGTTTACCAGCCTGATATTATTCTTATGCTTGGTCCACTTTTCTGCTAAAGGACCTTCTGGAATTTTTGAATCTAGTTTAGTCATTCTTCCTTACTTAGTGTGAAGTTAAATGATGGAACAAGGCAATGAAGATAAAGCCTGCCGGAATGGCAATAGCATATATATTACCTAATTTCTTTATAGCGGGAGTATATTTGGCGTGTCTTGCTCCCATCGACTGGAAGGCCGAAGCAAAGCCATGTAGCAGGTGCATAGAAAGCAACACAAAAGCCACTACATAAATACCCACTCTCACAGGGTCGACAAATTTGTGAACCAGCTCTTCGTAGTAGCGAAAACTACCATCGGCCAGCAAACCAGACATATCGCCCTGAACATATTTTACATTTATTTCCGGAATCCAGAAATCATAAAAATGTAGCCCCAAAAATGCCAGCACCACAGCTCCTGAAACAATCATATTTCTGGAGAACCAGGTAGAATTGGCAGAGCCTTTATTCATGGCATACTTTACTTCTCTGGCGTTACGATTTTTAATTTCCAACACAAAACCCATTACAAAGTGATACACCACCGCAAAAATCAGCACCGGCTGCAGTACAAATTGCACCAGAGCGTTGGTACCCATAAAATGAGATATCTCATTGAAGGTATCTTTGCTCAAAACCGAGATGAAATTGATTGTGAAGTGTTGTAACAAGAAGATCATGAGGAATAGGGCTGAAAGCGCCATGGCAAACTTTCTCCCCACTGAACTACTAAAGGTATTTTTTACCCAACTCATTTAATTTCAATGGTTAAAATTCCGGTCAAAATTACAGTTCAAACGTTACCAAACAAAAGCAAATATGCTTGGAACAATTCTAAATAACAGCAACAACCCGCTAACATAGTGTGATCATACTTTGTTTGCTACTTAAGAAAAAAGTGGAGAGAATTTGCCTTAAAACTTAAGCCTGGTGACATTGCACCCAAAACAAGTGGGGTTAAAGCCTCCCTTAGGTGTGATATTACAACCTAATGACAGTTTTTTGTGTTGGAAGATATAACTTAGTGACCCTGGCGCGTTAAACTTCTTAGGCCAATAGAATCTTATGCTACGAAAAATATTTGTGCTCCTATTGCTCACTTTCCTGGCTACGGAAGCCTGGGCAACTCATATTAGAGCTGGTGAACTAACAGCAGTAAGAATATCACAGTCCAGCTTAAGATATCGCTTTACCCTGGTTATTTACCGCGACACGGAATCGTCCATTCAAGTGGGGTCGAATGGCATTATGAACTTTGGCCAGGGTAGAATTATCAGAGACAAGCCCGCACTGGAAGCCGCCTCGGTAGAAGGCCGGTTCATTATTACGCCCATTGGCCATCAGACCGAAAAAGTTACCATTTCCTGGGAACACACCTTTGATGGACCGGGAGTGTTTGTGGTGAGCTATACCGAAGAAAACCGAAATGGAGGAATCATTAACCTTGGAGGAGCAACCTCCGACAGTATTCCTTTCCACATCGAAACCGTTATCCGTATCGATCCGGGATTGGATGTAAATGGCACCCCACAACTAACCATTCCGCCAATAGATAGAGGCTGTGTGGGAGCACGATTTATCCACAACCCCGGGGCCTATGACCCGGACGGAGACAGCCTGGCCTACAAAATGGTTGTTCCCCTGCAAGACCGCGGCACGGAGGTTATTCCTTATCTTCCGCTAGACGACCCCAGCATAAGCAAAATCCGAGAAGATGGAGGCACCCCCACCAACTTTAGTATAGACCCAATAACGGGAGATATGATTTGGGATGCACCGGAGTTTGCCGGTGAATACAACATTGCCTTTATCATAGAAGAATGGAGATATTCTGAACTCACCGGGCGCTATGAACTGCTGGGCTACGTAACCCGAGACATGCAGATTCTCATAGAAGATTGCGACAATGAAAGGCCATTGCTCGAAGTTCCGGCAGACACCTGTATTGAAGCAGGCCAACTGTTAGAAGCTGTTATTCGTGGAACCGACCCCGACAATAACGACATCCTCGTAGAGTCTTTTGGTGGGCCATTTAGAGTAAATTCATCACCCGCTCAGTTTTTTAACCTGCCCGATATGTCTCAAGACAGAGACTTTAGGCCGCAACCTGCCGAATACCTTTTCAAATGGCAGACTAACCTTTCGCACGTTCGAAGAAGACCATACGAAGTACAGTTTAAAATTACTGACGATCCGTTTGACCCGGATGCCCCAAACCTGACCGACTTTAAACGTTGGAACGTTACTGTGGTGGCACCGGCACCCAAAGGCCTCACTGCCAATATTGTCACCGGGCAGTCTATAGAGTTAAATTGGGACAACTACGTTGGAGGCAACCTAAACCCGAGAATCGAAATTTACCGGAGGGTAGAGAGCTACGACTTTCAGCCCGAACATTGTAACGTGGGCATACCGGCCAATTCCGGCTACGAACTCATTGACGATGTAGCCGTAAGCGAGACTTCGTATCTGGACGACAATGACCTTCGGCCCGGAGTTAATTACTGCTACCGCATTGTGGCAGAATTCCCTTTGCCTGAAGGCGGAACGAGTTACGCCTCTGCAGAAGTGTGTGTAACCATACCGCTCGATGTGCCAACCATAACCAATGTTTCGGTAGAAGCCACAGACAACACCAACGGAGAAATGTATGTGCGCTGGACCTCGCCATTAGAAATAGACCAAACCCTTTTTCCCGGCCCCTATACCTATGAGCTAATCCGCTATACCGGCCAGAATGGAGGCAGCAACAGAACCCTGCTCACTTCTACACAAGACACTGTGTTTACCGACACCGGCTTAAACACCAAAGACCGACCCTATCACTATCAGGTAAGGTTCTATGATGCAGGAAACAACCTGATTGATAGTTCTTCTACGGCTTCTTCCGTATGGCTCGATGCCTTTGGCAATGTAAAGTCCATAGACCTCTCCTGGACGGCCGATGTGCCCTGGTCCAATCAGGTGCAAAGCAGCCCCTACCATCTTATTTACAGAAACAGAACAGATGCCGCGGCAGAAGATGTAGACAACTTTGTGCTCATAGACAGTGCTCTGGTTACCTCACAAGGCTTGAAGTACCACGATGATGGCAGCTTTAATGGTATAGAATTAAAAGAAGACCGAGAGTACTGCTATTTTGTGACTACCCGGGGTAGCTACGGAAATCCCATTATTCCGGCTCCCCTCATTAACGACTCTCAAAAAATCTGTGTACAGCCCAATGATGAAGAGGCACCAGAAAAACCAATCATAGACAAAGACCCCGATAATGGCAAAGAAATCATTGGACCGGACGGACCTCTGCTGATTGTTGACAATGAGAACTGCGACAGGCTAAGTACTGAACCTTGTGGTTTTGCCAACTTTACCAATACGCTTAACTGGACCGTTCAAGACACACAAAACGATATTGCCCGCTATAACATTTATTATTCACCAACCGGTGCCGAAGCCGACTATGAACTGGTGGGAACAAGTACTCAAACCACCTTCCGACACACCGGTCTTAACTCTATAAAAGGTTGTTACAAAATTTCGGCACTAGACCGAAGCAATAACGAAAGCGAACTGAGCGATCCTATTTGTTTTGACAACTGTCCATACTACGAACTACCCAACACCTTCACCCCTAACGGTGATGGTATCAATGATACTTTCAGGGCTTTTGACCAACCTAATGGCAAATGTCCGCGATTTGTAAGCTCGGTAGAGTTCCGGGTATTCGACCGATGGGGGGGCACAGAAATATTCAATTATACCACCCGCGGAACAGGCGAGCCCAACCTATTTATTGACTGGGATGGACGCGACAAAAACGGTGTGGAACTGCCTAGCGGAACTTACTATTATACCGCCACTGTTACCTTTGACGTATTGGATCCTTCAAAAAGGAAACAAGAGTTTAAAAACTGGGTAAAAATTATTCGATAGTGCAAAAAGACATTCTGCTTTTTGATGGGGTATGCAACCTTTGCAACAGTTCGGTCAATTTCATTATCGACCACGATCCAAAAGGTCATTTTAGGTTTGCCGCACTACAATCAGATTTTGGTCAAAAAAAGCTGAAAGAATTAGGCTATGATCAGGCCGAATTTGATAGCCTTGTGTTGCTCTCAGGTGGCAAGGTTTACAAAAAAAGCTCTGCAGCCTTGCGCATTGCCAAAAAACTATCGGGCCTATATCCTCTGCTCTATATCTTCATAATCATTCCGCCATTTATAAGACACGGGGTTTACGACATAATTGCCAAAAATCGCTATAAATGGTGGGGTAAAAGAGACAGTTGCCGCATGCCCACCCCTGAGCTAAAAGCACGCTTTGTTGAGGCCTAAGGATTTATCCTTAATTTTGTTCCCCAAATTAAATCACAGTATATGAAAGCATATGTTTTCCCAGGTCAGGGAGCACAATTCCCCGGAATGGCGAAAGACTTATACGAGTCTTCTGAAGAAGCTAAGAGACTATTGGAAAAGGCCAACGAAATTCTAGGCTTCAGAATTACCGACATTATGTTTAACGGTACCGATGAAGAACTGAAACAAACCAAGGTAACCCAACCGGCCATTTTCTTACACTCCGTTGTATTGGCCAAAATCTCCGATTCATTTAAGCCCGATATGGTAGCCGGTCACTCTCTGGGAGAGTTTTCGGCACTTGTGGCCAGCGGAGTACTTTCTTTTGAAGACGGCCTAAAGCTGGTGTCGCAAAGAGCCATGGCCATGCAGAAGGCCTGTGAAACAAACCCTTCTACCATGGCGGCCATTCTGGGTCTTGAAGATGCCGTAGTAGAAAAAATATGTAATGATATTGACGAGGTTGTCGTTGCTGCCAACTACAACTGTCCGGGCCAATTGGTGATTTCCGGAAGCCACAAAGGTATAGAGCTAGCTTGTGAAGCGGCCAAAGAAGCAGGAGCAAAAAGAGCCCTTCCCTTACCTGTGGGGGGCGCGTTTCACTCACCCTTAATGGAACCCGCTCGCGAGGAGTTGGAAAAAGCCATCGATTCGACCGTATTTAATAAAGGAATTTGCCCCATTTATCAGAACGTTACAGCCAAAGCTTCTACAGACATTGATGAGATCAAAGAAAATCTCAAAATTCAGTTGACTGCCCCAGTGCGCTGGACTCAATCTGTTCAGGCAATGGTGGCTGATGGAGCCACCCAATTTATTGAATCGGGGCCGGGTAAAGTGCTGCAAGGTCTGGTGAAAAAAATCCACAGAGAGGCTGAGGTAGATAGCATCTAGTTTGACCTTAAGAAAAAACCCAGAGAGGGTGTCACAAAAATCGTTTTAGCTTCATTCTGAAGAGCTGTCAGCCAACCAGCAAATTTTGAATGATGTTTTCTTCGATCTTTGTGTCACCTTTTTTTTTGTAAACCAATAGCCTCCCTCTGCCTTTCACTTCTCAAAGGCTTAACAAAAAAATCGGCCCATTCTGTCCTTCCGCTCATAACATGTCTATTGTGATTGACTTGCCTTTTCTGGAAATTCCTGATCAGCCTGTGTGTTGTTTGTAAGAAAAAACTCCATTGGGAAAAATAGGCCGCATTTGAAGTTTGGCCCTCCCTTACAACGACCTCAGGTAAATCCATCAAAATTAAAACTTATGAAAACGCGCTTCATTATCATCCTCCTTTGCATTGCCGGATGCCTTTCGGCACAAACCGGCAAAGTATTCGACAACCTATCCATGAAAAGTGAAATACTTAAAATGGACCGAAAGTTTGCCATATACCTTCCTCCCGACTACGAAACTTCTGAAAGAAGCTACCCCGTATTGTATCTGCTTCACGGAGCAGGAGACGATCAGACGGGTTGGGTGCAGTTTGGCGAAGTATTGCGAATTACCGATCAGGCCATAAAAGACGGAACTGCCACTCCAATGATTATTGTAATGCCCGATGCAAAAACCGGCCAAATGGGCTACTTCAATGTACCTCAAACCGACTGGCGTTATGAAGATTTCTTTTTTGAAGAACTGATGCCCTATGTAGAAAACAACTATAGAATAAAGAAAGAAAAAAGATACAGGGCTATTTCCGGACTTTCTATGGGAGGCGGAGGCACTTTTATGTATGCTATGCATCGCCCGGACTTGTTCTCTTCTGCAGCACCCCTGAGTGCCTATGTGGGCCCATTATCTTTAGAACAGTTTAAAGAGCAGGTAAAACGCATGAACCTCAAGGCCTCTGATGAAGAAATAGAGGCCTATTTCAAAAGACACAATGCCATTTCTTTAATAGAAGATGGGGATCCTAAACAAATTAGTTCGGTGCGGTGGTTTATAGACTGTGGTGATGACGACTTTCTTTATGAAGGCAACAGCCTGGTGCACATTGCAATGAAGAAAAAAGAGATACCGCATGAATATAGAGTTCGCGATGGAGGACACACATGGACCTACTGGCGTGAATCTTTGCCTGTTGTACTTAAGTTCGTTTCAGACGCATTTCATCAGTATTAGACACAGAAAGCCTTATGCTGCACTCCAGAGAACTTCTTTGTAGTCGGTCGTAAGGCTTTTCATTTCTATGCGCATAGGAAACAACCTGATGCTCACTGTAGCTTGCACTCCGGGGAAGTCGTATGCCGATACCTGAACCCCGCGCTCGTCTTCTTTCAACGAAAAGTACTCCAAAATATCCTTGATCTCATCGTCCGGACAGAGCTCATCATACACTTCAAAAAGCCTGTCTCTGAGTCGCGCCCCATGGAGTCTATCGAAAAATAGCTGAAGAGCCTCAAGACGCTTGGCAAAGTACGTTTGCATGGCCAGGTGAGAGGTGTCTTTCATTTTTTTTAGTGCCTTATACTTTTTAAACACATTGTAAAATTCCTGATCTCTTTGTTCCATAGTCGTATCGTTTTATGCTTCAATCTACTATTTCACTTAGAATCAATGAGTTAAAAATCGATAACTGAACATAAGTTATCGACAACAGGAGTACATGAGTAGATAGGTTGCAATGAATTGGCCTCACCCTACAGAAGAAAGAGTAAAGCAATAGCACCTGTATCTTTAATTTGGGGCTGAAACAAGCCTCCACTCCCGTTGCTCATAGCATTGCCGTAACTCAACAGTATTGGGGTGACAACCCTTTCTGAAAAACCTGTAGATTACCCCTGCTGTGGTGCAAAAGCCTTTACTTCAAGAGTATCAGGGCAATCGTTCAGCAGTTCGTGTTGGGTCTTTTGGAGTTCAGGATGAACAAAATCAGGGGCTATCTCTACCAAAGGGATTAAAGTGAATCTGCGATCGGCAATTCCCGGATGCGGCAGCGTAAGATCGGCCTCTTGAAAAACCAAATCGTTGAAGTATAGTAAATCAATGTCAATGAGTCGTTTACCCCACTTCTCATAACGAACTCTACCCATTTCATTTTCTATTAGCTGAGAAATTTTGAGTAGTCTTTGGGGCGATTTAGAAGTTTCTACCTCAATTACCTGATTAAGAAAATCTTCCTGATCTTCGTTCCCCCAGGCCGCTGTTTCATAAATCTCCGACTCCTTTTTTATGGTAATCCCGTGGCTTACAATCATTTCCCTGGCTCTTTCCAGGTTCTTAGCCCTTCTCCCAATATTTGATCCTAACAAGAGGTAAATTCCCGACATGGCTGCAAATATAGGGTTTGTTATTGGAGTTGAGGTTGCCCCTAACTATTTTGCCAACTCTTAAGCAAGAATACATGAGTGAACTAAGACACGACTGGACGAAAGAGGAAATTCTTGACATCTATAACAGACCACTGCTCGACCTGGTCTATGAAGCTGCCACTATCCACAGAAAATATCACAACCCAAACGAGGTACAGGTTAGTACCCTGCTATCCATTAAAACCGGAGGATGCCCCGAAGACTGTGCTTATTGCCCTCAGGCTGCCCGATACCATACCGATATTGAAACCAACGACCTGATGTCGGTAGAACAGGTGAAAGCCCAGGCACTACGAGCTAAAGCCTCAGGTTCTTCTCGGGTATGCATGGGAGCTGCGTGGAGAAACGTGGAAGACGGCCCTGAGTTTGATCAGGTTTTGGATATGGTGCGCACCATTAACTCCCTTGACATGGAGGTATGCTGCACCCTGGGCATGCTCACAGAAAATCAGGCACAACGATTGGCCGAAGCCGGTCTATATGCCTATAATCATAATCTGGACTCTTCTGAAGAGTATTACAAAGAGATTATTTCTACACGAGGGTGGGAAGACCGGCTGGAAACCCTTAAAAATGTTAGAAAAACGAATGTTACGGTATGCAGTGGCGGAATTATAGGCATGGGCGAGTCTATTGAAGACCGTGCAGGCATGCTGGTGGCTCTTTCATCGCTGAGCCCTCACCCGGAGTCGGTACCAATTAATGCCTTGGTTTCCGTAGAAGGCACCCCACTGGAGGAGCAGGAAGTTGTGCCTATTTGGGATATGATCCGCATGGTAGCTACCACACGAATTGTTCTACCTTCTACCACCGTGAGGCTTTCGGCCGGAAGAACGGAAATGAGTAAAGAGGGCCAGGCTTTCTGTTTCTTTGCCGGAGCAGGGTCTATCTTTGCCGGAGACAAACTACTTACCACTCCAAACCCAGATGTAAACGAAGACATGGAGCTCTTTAAAATTCTGGGCATTAACCCAATGAAACCCTATGCAAAAGGAGCCAAGCCGCAACCGCTACCTGTTGAGGAAACTACTCCTCCGGAGGGCGAAAAAGTAAAATGGAGCCGACCGGGTCACAGAATTGAGAAGAACGTAGAAGCCACCAAAAAGGCCAATAAAAAAAGAAAGGAAGCCATATAGGCTTCCTTTCTTTTTGGGTTCTTTTATAGTATAGGATTTATTTCTTACCACTCACTAGTTTTAGGCCTACGGAAAACACCAACATCTTTTGGCGTTGATCTGACTCGAAACCTAGTACACTTTGCTTATTAATATCTTGCAAAGCACCATCATACTTTAAGTCAAGTGCAAAAAGGTTGAGCAAGTCCATGCCTACTCCCACCTGATAACCAACCGTTGCTTTACGATAGTTGTCGCTAATGTCTTGAATGGTTCCATTCAGGTTGCTCTCTGCTTTAGTAATGAAATTGAACGAAGGCCCTACCTGAAGTCTTAGGAAAAGCAGTTTTACGCCAAAATTGAATGGCACATTAATTTGGTTGAAGTCAAGATCGGCCCGCTGATTATTATTAGAAATAGTTGCCTGGGTATCGGAGAATAGAATTTCCGGCATTAGCATAACCGACTTGCGAATACCAATACGGGCAAAAACCCCAAACTGATAGCCAAACTCTGCATCGCCAGACTGGGCATTGTTCACATTTTCAGAAAGTGAAAGTTCTGTAGATAGCAAACTGAATCTGGGGCCAAAGGCTCCATTTTGAGCCAGTGCCAAATGAGAAATAAATGCTAAGGCGAAAATCAAAGTAAACTTCTTCATAGTCACAAATTTTATCGCAATTACGGTAGAATCTTCAAAAGGAAAAAGGCTACTCGAAAAGCCACAAATCTAAAACGCCATTATAAACTTCATAAACGATATTTATAGTAACCTTAACAAAGCAAACCCTCCATAGCTGTAGCTATGGAGGGTTTGCTGAATTCCGGGTTGGGGATGGCTTAGAAAAGCTTAAACCCAACGGCAAACACCCACTGTGAGGTTCGCTGATCTGTATTTACTGTGGTATTGCCTACACGGATGGTTTCTCCAAACTGGCTGAGGCTACCTTCATACTTTACATCGAACACAAATTTGAGAAGGTCCAAACCAATACCGGCCTGATAGCCCACACTTGTATCTTTATAGTTGTCTTTTATGTCTCCGGCTACATCGGAACGCGAGGCGTCTGTCAAAAAGCTCAACGAAGGACCTGCATTAATTCGCAAGGGGCCCACCTTACCGCCAATCATTATAGGCACATCAATTTTGTTAAACTCAAAACTTACATCCTGATTATTTACGCTCAGTACAGACTCCGCCTTGCTAAAAAGTATTTCTGGCTGAACATACAAGCCAATAACCGGTACTTTAGCACGCATAAATATTCCAAACTGATAGCCAAATTCAGCATCACCTTCCTCCACATTTGCCACCGCATCTTTGAGCGTGAGTTTTGAATTAACCAAAGTAACTCTCGGACCAAGAGAGAATTGAGCCGATGCACTAAATCCTAAAGCCATCAGCAAGCAGATCATTACGAGTTTTTTCATTTTAAGCATTTTTAGGTGACTGAAGGAGTGTTAACCACGCCTCCTCCAACTGATTATTTTCTAAATAATTCTGAGCTAAGTTATGTAAAGCATTTACAAAACCTTCTTCATTGTTTGAAAAACGCTCTCGAATTTGAACTATTTCATGCATTGAAGAAAACGCTTCTACGGCTTCATTATCAGGCAATTTTTCAACATTTCCTAATCTCCCCAAATTGTTGCCGGTAAGCACCGAACTATTGCGGATTGCATCAGGGATCTGGTCTATCCCAATGCCCAGGTTTCTGTTGGGTTTAGGGATTTCGAACAGAGCCGTACCGTTGGCTCGGCAATACCAGTCTCCCCCCATTCTTGCCACAAGATCGGTCTTTCGAGGGTCGGGCTTTCCGTCTTCACCCAGCACCTCGTCTTTTACATGCCCCAACAGAATTTCGCAGATTATTAAATTACCTGCCCCCGGCTCATCTCCAAGATGCACCACTTGTTTTACCTTGCACTCATAAGAAGCAATGGCCTCTCCAACTCTGGGCGGCTTTACCTTTTCAGACTTCACCTGGGTCACCCCTGCTTTCACAAACTCATTGGTTCCTTTTGGATATGCGGTACTACTGAGAGACATCTGCTCAACAACGGCATGGCTTACAATGTTAATGACCACCTCTTCTGTTTCCAGTACATTCAGTAGTGTGTCTTTACGCTGCCCTCCTCTGGGTATGGCGGGCGAAAAAATCAATGTGGGCGGCTTAGTGCCAAAAACATTGAAAAAGCTATATGGGGCTAAATTCACCCTTCCTTCCTTATCGATGGTACTTGCCCAGGCAATAGGACGCGGCCCAATGGTGCCCAGTAAGAAGGCGTGTAAATCCGGAACAGAAAGTAACTTTGGATCGAGTATCATTTTTTAATCGCAGAAAGTAATTGATTTTTAACTTCTTTAAAGTGGAGCAATATCAACAGGGTGCAGGCCATAAAAACGGTAAGGGCCAGAATAAATAGGTAGCCTCCATCGCCCTGCACCTCCATGCCCAAAACGGTCAGGTGAAAAAAGATAGCTCCGGTAATAGTACCCAACCCCAGTATGGCACCCAAGCCATACCAGCGGGTGAGCAATAAAATTCCGACCAGCAGCTCTGTAGTACCCACTACATACCGACCCCAGGGTTCCATACCAATACGGGTGAAAATATAAACCGACTCTTCGGCTCCGGTAAACTTAAAATACAGTGTCTGAAGCATAATAATTGCCGGAATAAGCCTCAGAGCCCAGTTTAGTATATTTCTGGTGTTCAACTTGTTCATTTCTCATATGTTTCAATGCCCATACGCAGCAAACTCATCTCTGCCGTAGGTATTTATCGGCCAGATGACATTTACATAAAATGAAAAAGCCTTGAACCACTGTTCACCGTGCCATATCACCCAAAGCAGGCTTCTTATTTGGCGGGCAATACTTTGGCTCTTACTTCTCCAAAACCAACACGCACACCATTTCTTTCCGCATGTCCGCGCATAATCACTGTATCATGATCTTGAATAAACTTGCGTTCACCTCCGCCTTTCAGGGCAATAGGTTTAGTGCCTCTCCAGGCCAGTTCCAGCATAGAACCATACTCTTCAGGAGTTGGCCCCGAAATGGTACCTGATGCGTACATGTCGCCTACCTGCATATTACAGCCGTTTACGGTATGATGGGCCAACTGCTGCAGGCAGTTCCAATACATGTATTTGAAATTGGAGTTGGTTACCACCGTCTCATCTTGTCCTTCGGGTTGAATAGCCACCTGTAAATTCAGGTCGAAGTGGTAATTTCCCTCATACTCAAGATAAGGTAAGACTTTAGGCTCTTGCTTAGGCCCAGGCACTCTAAAAGGCTCCAGCGCATCCATGGTGACGATCCATGGTGAAATGTGTGAAGCGAAGTTCTTTGCCAAAAATGGCCCTAGTGGCACATACTCCCACTTTTGCATGTCTCTAGCCGACCAGTCGTTGAAAATAACGAAACCAAAAATGTATTCTTCGGCCTCACGGGTAGAAACCGGATTACCCAAACCGTTTTCTTTTCCGGTAATAAAGGCCATTTCCAGCTCGAAGTCTAACAATCGACAAGGGTTAAAGGAGGGCATTTCTGCGTCATCGGCCTTAGTCTGTCCTTTAGGTCGATGAAAGGGTGTTCCGCTTACCACAATGGATGAAGCTCTGCCGTGGTAACCCACCGGAAGGTGTTTCCAATTGGGCATCAATGCGTTGGCCGGATCGCGAAACATGCAGCCCACATTATAGGCATGTTGTTCCGATGAATAAAAATCGGTGTAGTTGGGCACGTGCACCGGCATGCACATTTCAACCTCAGATTGCTCAAAGAAAGCCAGGTCACATACCTTCGCATCAGACCTGAGTTCCTCATTACCTGCTTCCAACAAATCGGATATTCTATTTCTTACCGCTCTGTTGGTTTCCTTTCCTAAACCAATAAAATCGTTGAGTACATGATTGGAAAAAACCTCCTCAGGAAGGTTTAGACCATCGAAATAGCCCTCTCGTTGTAATACAGAAAGGTCAAGTACTTTGTTGCCAATAGCCGTGGCAGCTCTGGGGCCAAGACTATCTGTTTTAAATATACCAAATGGTATATTTTGTATTGAAAAGTCTGAATCGGAAGGTATTTCTACCCATGATTTTAGCTTTGGATCGTTTGCTTTAATCATAGTTTCTCTCCTACCATCATGCCCGCATAGATGGGGGATCTCCAACTCACTTGGGAGATTCCCGTCTTCACTGGAATGACGTTCTATTTAAGTTTATTAAAGTGTCTGTCTTAATTCCTGCTCTCTTTCAATGGCCTCGAAAAGGGCTTTAAAGTTCCCCTTACCAAAAGACTGTGCTCCTTTTCTCTGAATAATCTCGAAGAACATGGTGGGCCTGTCAAGTACCGGCTTGGTGAATATCTGCAACAAGTACCCTTCATCATCTCTATCGATCAAGATGTTCAGGTTTTTCAGTGGCTCCAGGTCTTCATCAATTTCGCCTACCCGGTCCAGCACATCGTCATAGTAAACCTCAGGAACCCGAAGAAACTCTACCCCTCTGGCTCTTAACTGAGCCACCGTCTCAATAATGTTGTTGGTAGCCACTGCTATGTGCTGTACTCCTGCACCATTGTAAAAGTCTATGTACTCTTCAATTTGCGACTTCTTCCTGCCTTCGGCCGGCTCGTTGATTGGAAATTTGATTCTACCTGTTCCATTGCTCATTACCTTGCTCATCAGTGCGGTATACTCGGTAGAGATGTCTTTGTCATCGAATGAAACCAACTGAGTGAAACCCATCACTTTGGCATAGAATTCACACCATTTGTTCATTTCTCCCCAACCTACATTACCCACCATGTGGTCAATATATTTCAAGCCAACTTCCGTAGGATTGTAATCAGACTTCCACTCTTTAAAGCCGGGCATAAAGGCCCCATGATAGTTCTTTCTTTCTACAAAAATATGAACCGTTTCTCCGTAGGTATGAATACCACTTTTCACTACATAACCGTATTCATCTTCTTCCTTTATAGGCTCCATGAATGACTCGGCTCCACGGCTTGTAGTTTCTTGCCAGGCTTTGGTGGCATCGTCTACCCAAAGGGCTATTACCTTGACTCCGTCACCATGTTTGTTAATGTGTTCGTTTATTGGCCCATCCTGTTTGAGAGGCGAAGTAAGTACCAGGCGTATCTTATCTTGCTGTAGCACATATGAAACCCGGTCTTTCAACCCTGTTTCCAGACCGGCATAAGCTACCGACTGAAAACCAAAAGCTGTTTTGTAGAAGTGAGCCGACTGCTTGGCGTTGCCCACATATAGTTCTACATAATCCGTTCCGTTAATAGGCAGGAAGTCTTGAGCTTCCTTGAATATTTTTTCTCCTGAATAGGTTACGTTATCTGTTGCCATATTCTTTTATTTACTGTTTACTTTCCTTCTTTATTCCGATGGTGAGGACACCATCGGTGGCTGCAAAGCCCATTACTACTATTCGCCAGTCTTGGTGTCTCCAATGCTCAATCCAAATGCATCTCCACCCATTTCTCGTCAGCAGATATGTTTAACACATCCTCAAGATTTAAAGGAATACAATCTTCCAAACATTCATTTCTTGTTATTCTTTCCAGAGCTAGGACACCTAAAAAAATGGTCATGTCGAACTTTGTTTGTCCGTCTTGTCCAATCCATGCTGTGGTTTCAATAACCTTTTCGATTAACAACTTTTGAATGCTAATCTGATCAGGTAAGACACCATCACACCAAAAATCCTTTAAATCAGGATCATTGATTTTACGCAATGCTTTAGTTAAAGCATATTCAAGCTTATCGCAAAACGATTGATCAAAATGTTTATATGTAGCGATTACCTCCATTGAACTTTAAACCCCAAAACTTGAACTATTCCAACCATGACTTATGATAGTCCTTTGTCAGAATCTTCATTGCTTCTTCAGTGACCATTAGTGGTTTGAAGGTATCTACCATTACCGCCAATTCTTCCGTTGACTTTTTACCCAAACTGCGCTCCATAGCTCCCGGATGCGGGCCATGCGGTATACCGGCCGGGTGAAGCGTAATCATTCCTCTCTCAATATTGTTTCGGCTCATAAAATCACCATCCACATAGTACAGCACCTCATCCGAATCAATGTTACTATGGTTATAAGGGGCCGGTACTGCTTCAGGGTGGTAGTCATAAAGCCTGGGCACAAATGAGCAAACCACAAAAGCATCGGTTTCAAAAGTCTGATGTACCGGTGGTGGCTGATGTACTCGTCCTGTAATCGGTTCGAAGTCATGAATAGAGAAGGCATACGGATAGTTGTAGCCATCCCAGCCGACCACATCGAATGGATGCGTGGCATACACATATTCATGAATCATTCCCTGCTTCTTCACCTTAATGATGAAATCTCCTTTTTCATCATGCGTTTCCAGGTCGGTTGGTCTTCTCAGGTCGCGCTCACAATAAGGGGCATGCTCCAATAGCTGACCAAACCAGTTTCTGTAGCGCTTGGGTGTATAAATAGGCCTGTGTGACTCGACTATAAAGAGCCTGTTTTGCTCAGTTTCAAAGTCTATCTGATAAATCATTCCTCTAGGAACCATCAGGTAGTCTCCATAACTAAAGCTGAGGTTACCGAGTAGGGTTCTTAGGGTTCCTTTACCTTCATGAATGAAAATCAACTCATCGCAGTCGGCATTTTTATAGAAATAGTCTCGCAAAGACTTCTGCGGAGCAGCCAGTACAATATGGCAATCATTGTTGACCAACACCGGTGTCCTACTTTCCAGATAGTCGGCTTTTGGTTCTACAGAAAAACCTTTTATGCCCAGTGCCAGCATATTTTTCTCTACCGCAACCTTGGGCGAAACATCATATGACTTGACGACTTCTTTTACCTGAGTAGGGCGGTGTACATGATAGAGCAAGGAAGACATACCATCGAAACCAATGGTGCCGAATAACTGCTCGTAGTAATAACCTCCTTCCGGTTTTTTGAAAGTGGTGTGCCGCTTATGCGGTATTTTTCCAAGGTGATGATAAAATGGCATAGTTTACCTTTTATTGTTCTTTAACCATCGTTCCGTCCCGATACTTATCGGGTTATTTCGGAATCTGTTGATCAGGATCCTGATCCCGAAGTCTCGGAACAGGATGACGTTCTGTATTATTACTCCCTACCAATTTCTCCCCTCCAAGGGAAGATATAGAGGGTGAAAGGGATTAAACAAGCTGCTTCAACGAATGCTCTAAAGCTCTTTTTGATATTCCTGTTTTCTTATCAGAAATACCATAGACATTCTGAAGCGCCTTTTCGATTACCTGCGAAGTATCACTAAAAATCGCTTCATCGGTAAGTGCTACTCCTCTCTCCATAAGATACGCAAAAACGCGCGCCATTCCACAGTTGGCAATAAAATCAGGAATTACAGAGAGGTTGTTATCGGCATACAAGCCGGTTTCACCAAAGAATATTTCAGGGTCGTTGAATGGAACGTTGGCACCACACGAAACAACCTCGAGCTTGGTATTGATCATACGATTTACCTGTTCGCGAGTAATCAGCCTTGAGGCCGCAGCGGGAACAAAGATTTCAAAATCCAGATCCCAGATTTGCTCGTTTATCTGCTGATACGGGATCATGTCTTTGGCAACCAATTGATTTCCTTTTCTATTAAGAAAAAGCTCTCTGATTTCTTCGAAAGAGAAGCCTTCTTGCTTAAGCACTCCTCCTTCCCTGTCGATAATTCCTACTACAGAAACTCCCATTTGAGCCAGATAAAAGCCAGCCGCGGCTCCTACATTGCCCCAACCTTGAATTACTGCTCTTTTCTGCTTGTAGTCTCCACCCCAAATGTTGTAGTAATGATGCACGGCTTCGGCCACTCCATAGCCAGTAATCATATCGGCAATTTTGTACTTGCGAGTCACATCGGGCGAAAAGAATGGGTTCTCGATTACCTTAACCACACCATTTCTCAGTTGGCCTATTCGGTTAATCTTTGAGGCCTCGTTGGGCTTGAAGTGCCCATTAAATACGCCTTCCTGAGGGTGCCATATTCCGGCCTCCTCTGTCATGGCTATTACTTCATGTACTTCATCCACATTAAGATCTCCACCGGTGCCATAGTAAAACTTAAGCAATGGACTAACAGCACTAAACCACCTGCGCAACACTCCTTCTTTTCGCGGATCGTTAGGATCGAAATTGATCCCTGATTTAGCTCCACCTATCGGAGGACCTGAAACGGTAAACTTCACCTCCATGGTTTTGGCCAGCGACTCAACTTCACGCTTGTTCAACCCCTTTCTCATTCGGGTGCCTCCACCGGCAGCTCCGCCTCGCAGTGAGTTTATAACCACCCAACCTTCGGCCTCAGTTTCCGGGTCTTGCCATTCAAAAACGATCTCTGGCCTTTTCTCCTCAAATCTTTTTAATAAATCTTCCATAGGTTTCTTCTCCACGTCATCTCCGCTTAGGTGGAAATCTTCATTAATTGACGAGCCTCCTGTTTTCACGGGAATGACGAAAACATAATCCGCACAAATCTATGCAGAAGTTAATCTGTTAATACCAATCAACCAATCAGATTTAAATCTTTGGAAAATTATTCTTCTAAAAGACTGATTAAAAGAAAAAGTCAATTATGATTTTCTAAATTCGCGTGTATTCCAGAATAAAATTCTATGCTTAAACTTGACGCAGTAGACATCAAAATTTTAGAAACCCTCCAAACGGATGCACGAATTACCACCAAAGCCCTGGCCGATCAACTCAACCTTTCGACAACACCTGTATTTGAACGGGTTAAGCGACTGGAAAGGGAAGGCCTCATAAAACGATATGTTGCTCTGGTAGACAACAAAAAATTGGGGCTACGACTAATTGCCTTTATTTCAATTAGCCTTACCAAGCACTCACGTTCTTACCTGGAAAAATTTGTAAACGAGGTCAGTCAATATCCGGAAGTTATGGAGTGTTATCACATTGCGGGAAATTTCGACTTTTTACTGAAAGTGGTAGTCAAAAGCATGGATGTGTATGAGTCTTTTATACTCACCAAACTCTCTACTATAGCCAATCTTGGGCATGTTCAAAGTTCTTTCGTACTTTCAGAGAATCTGCACTCTACTGCTTATAGAGTATCGGCCCATTAACATGAACCCAAATGCTTGCTTTCTTACGCTCTATTAGACGCAAAAACCTGAAAGATTCGAAACTTAGGGGATATCTTGTTTATGCTATTGGCGAAATTGTTCTGGTCGTTTTAGGTATTCTAATTGCCATAAGCATTAACAACTACAATGAAGGGCTGAAAAAGCGAGATAAGGAACTTGAAATTCTCAAGCAGTTAAAAGATGAATTCAAGCTCAACCAGTCTCAGCTCGAAGAGAAAATTTTGATGAGAAATGAAGGACTGGAAGCAGCATCTCAAATTCTGTCGTATTTCGACAACAAACAGACGTTTGATGAAGCCGGTTTCTACCAAGCGCTCTGGAAGCTGGTCAGAGATCCCACATTCGACCCCATTGAAAATGACATCGTTGGAACTGAAAACCTGCGCATGCTAACCAATGCCGAAATTATACAGCAACTTTCCAGATGGTCTTCTGATGTCTATCAGGTTCAAGAGCTGGAACTAGAGTATCAAAAGTTCAGGAGTTCTCAGCTAACCCCCAAGATAAACACCATGGGCTTGGGCAGAAACCTACAAAATGAGCTCTGGAAAAATGGGTACACACCTTTGGAGGCCTTAGACAAAAGTGCCAACTACAAGCAAAATATTGGCGAAAGCCATTCCAAAATAAATTACGACAAGGTATTGAGGGATGTTGAACTGGAGGGAATGGTTGCTACCTCTATTACCTTCCATAGAATCACCAACCTTCAATCGGACTATCTGAGAAATGTAATTGCCAAAACCCTTGAATTGATCGACTCAGAAATTGAAAGGTTCTAATTTTCTGAGGAACCTCCTCTAAACTCTTATCCAGCTTTAATGATACCTTCAGAATTCCAATCCCAAATCCGGCAACTCCTACCCAACGAAGCTGAAGCATTCTTTCAGTCTTTAAATACTGATTCTCCCACAAGCATCCGCCTTAATCCATTAAAGGAATATGCGGGCCAATTGGAAGGTGACAGAATTCCATGGGCAGAAGATGGGATTTATCTACCGGAACGTCCTTCATTCACTCTAGACCCTGCCTTTCATGCCGGGGCTTATTATGTGCAGGAAGCCAGCTCTATGGTTTTGGAGGAAATATTGAAACAAGTAGTTAATTTGAAAGAGAACCTTTTGGCGCTCGACCTATGTGCTGCGCCTGGTGGAAAGAGCACCCATATTCAAAGTTTGTTGAGTGATGGCAGCCTGCTGGTGTCCAATGAGGTGATCAAAACCCGGGCAAATATTCTAGCTGAAAATCTCACCAAATGGGGCTTTCCTAATGTGGTGATCACCAATAATGACCCTTCTCATTTCGACAGGCTGAATGTGCAATTCGATGTAATTGTGGTAGATGCACCCTGTTCTGGCGAAGGGCTGTTCCGCAGAGAACCCGAAGCCATGAATGAATGGAGTCCTGAAGCCGTAAAACTTTGCGCGACCCGCCAGCAGCGAATTCTGGCGGATATCTGGCCGGCATTGAAACCAGGCGGTGTACTCATTTACTCCACCTGCACCTATAATTCGCTGGAAAATGAAGAAAATCTAGAGTGGTTAAGTGAGCAACTAGATGCCGAAGGTATTTCCATTAACCTAAACGATGACTGGGGCTTTGCCGAAACCGAAACTAGGGGCATTAAAGGTTTTCATGCCTATCCGCACAAAGTAAAAGGTGAGGGTTTCTTCATTGCTGCGGTAAGAAAAAACGATGGCTTTGAAAAGAAGCTCCGAAAGCAGAAGAAGCCCATGAATTTTGCTTCGAAACAGGAAATTGGAACTGTCAGCCAGTGGCTGAAGGAGCCTGAACAATTCGACTTCATCAAACACAACGACCTGTTCATTGCCCTTCCTAATCAATGGAAAGAGGTGATTCATGACATCAACTCCAACCTCTACATTATTTCAGAAGGCATTGACATTGGCCGATTGAAAGGCAAAAAACTAATCCCTAACGAAGGACTGGCATTTTCAACAGCATTGGATCACAATCAACTTTCAACCTTTGAATTGAATCTTGAAGAGGCTCTGAACTATCTCCGTAAGGAGAATTTCAACTTTGAAGCCATGAACAACGGCTGGAACCTGATTACTTACCAAGGCCTGGGATTGGGCTGGGCCAACCGTATTCAGCAAAGGGTAAACAACTACTATCCTACGAATTGGAGAATCAGAATCAGTTCATAACTGATGATTCATAGTTCATAGTCACCAAAGTTCACCATGAGCCATGAACTACAAACTACGAACTATGAACTATGAACCAAAACGAACGAATCTTCCAGCCTCCAGCTTCCAGCTTCCAGCTTTTCCCCCTATTTTTGCACCTTCATTTTAAGCAGTACACTTTTATGTCACTTTCAAGCAAATACGAACCGCAAAAGGTAGAAGACAAATGGTACAAACATTGGATGGATAAAGGCTATTTCAAAGCCCGGGTCAATCCGAAAAAAGAGCCGTTTACCATAGTCATTCCGCCTCCAAACGTGACGGGTGTATTGCACATGGGCCACATGCTCAACAACACCATTCAGGATGTACTCATCCGTAAGGCCCGAATGGAAGGCAAGGAAGCCCTTTGGGTACCGGGGACCGACCATGCTTCGATTGCCACCGAAGCCAAAGTGGTAAGAATGCTTCGCGAAAAAGGAATCAAGAAATCTGATCTGACCCGCGATGAATTCATGAAATACTCCTGGGAATGGAAAGAAAAGTATGGAGGAATTATCCTTGAGCAGCTAAAAAAACTGGGCGCTTCCTGCGATTGGGAACGAACTGCTTTTACCATGGATGATGCCTATTATAAGGCAGTTATTCGGGTTTTCGTAGACCTGTACAAAAAAGGCTACATCTACCGTGGATGGAGAATGGTGAACTGGGATGTTGAAGCCCAAACCACAGTTTCCAACGAAGAAGTGATTTATGCGGACAAAGAAGAAGTTTCTAAACTTTATAAGGTTCAATACAGCATTAAAGACTCTGATGAGAAGGTGATCATTGCCACCCAACGCCCTGAAACTATTTTGGGTGATACGGGTATTGCCGTAAACCCTAAAGACGAACGCTTTAAGCACCTAATCGGAAAAAAAGCTCTAGTGCCGTTTATTGGTAGAGAAATCCCCATTATTGGCGATGATTACGTAGAAATGGATTTTGGTACCGGATGCCTCAAGGTAACTCCGGCTCACGACCCTAACGACTACGAAATAGGTCTGCGCCATAACCTGGAGGTGATAGATACTATCAACCTTGATGGCACCCTGAATGAGAAGTGTGAAATACCGGCTTACGTAGGCATGGATCGATTTGCCGTACGCAAACAGATCATCAAAGACCTGGAAGAAGCCGGTTACCTTATGGGCTTTGAGGAATTTACCACCAAAATAGGTCGTTCAGAACGCACAAATACGGTGATTGAGCCTAAGCTCTCTTTGCAGTGGTTCATTAACATGAAGGAAATTTCCAAAACTGCTCACAAGGTGGTAATGGACGATGAAATTGAACTACTCCCATCTAAGTTTAAAAACACCTATAACCACTGGATGGAAAATGTAAAAGACTGGTGTATTTCGCGCCAGCTCTGGTGGGGACAAAGAATTCCTGCATACTTCTATGGCGAGGGCGATGACGATTTTGTGGTAGCAGAAAGCCTGGAGGAAGCTGTAGAATTGGCCAGAAAGAAATCGGGAACTAATGACCTGACTGCCTCAGACCTGCGTCAAGACGAGGATGTACTCGATACCTGGGCGTCTTCATGGCTATTTCCAATGGCTGTTTTCGATGGTTTTAATGACGACTGCTTCGACAAAGAAACGGGCAAAATCATCAAAGGAAAAAACGCTGATCTGGATTACTTCTATCCTACCTCTGTATTGGTTACAGCACCAGAGATTCTGTTTTTCTGGGTGGCCAGAATGATTATTGCCGGCTATGAATACATGGACGACAAGCCCTTCAAACATGTATACCTAACCGGTATTGTAAGAGACAAGCAGCGCAGAAAAATGTCTAAGTCACTAGGCAACTCTCCTGATCCGCTCGACCTGATTCGCGACTATGGAGCTGATGCCGTTCGCACGGGTATGCTGTTCTCTTCCCCAGCCGGAAACGACTTGCTATACGATGAAAAACTTGTTGAGCAAGGCAGAAACTTCGCCAATAAAATCTGGAATGCTTTCCGTTTAGTAAAAGGCTGGGAGGTAAAAGGCAATGCTACTCCGGGAGAAAATACCATAGCCATACAGTGGTTCGACTCAAGATTCAATGAAACATTGGCCGAAATTGAAGACCATTTCAGCAAGTTTAGAATCTCCGATGCCCTTATGGCCACCTACAAGCTCATCTGGAACGACTTCTGCTCTTGGTACCTCGAAATGATTAAACCCGCTTACGGGCAACCCATCGACCCGGCTACCTACGAGGTAACGCTCAACTTCTTCGAAAAAATCATGAAAATTCTGCATCCTTTCATGCCATTTATTTCTGAAGAAATATGGAGTGAATTGAGAGAAAGAGGTGAAGAGCAAGACATCATTGTTTCTGCATGGCCGGTAATGGGGGGCACCGATGCCCAACTCACCAAAAATGCTGAAACTGCATTTGAACTGATTTCGCAAATCAGAAACGCACGCAGCAGCAAAGGCATTTCTCCCAAAGAAACTCTCGACCTGTACATACGGGCCAAAGAGCAAGAAGCCTACCAGCGCTTTGCCGGGGTAATCACTAAACTTGGTAATATTGGCGAACTCCGATTTACCGAAGAAAAGGTAGACAACTCACTGAGTTTTGTTATAAAGTCAGACGAGTTTTACCTGCCCCTACCGGAAGGCTCAATTGATGTTGAAGCCGAAAAAGCCGAAATAACCAAAGAACTGGAATATACCAGAGGGTTTCTGAACAGCGTAATGAAAAAACTCAGCAATGAGAAGTTCGTCAATGGAGCTCCTGAACAAGTAGTTGCCAATGAGAAGAAGAAGCAGGCCGATGCTGAATCTAAGATTAAAGTATTGGAAGAGAAACTGGCTTCCCTCAGTTAAAAAAGAAAAACTTGAGAGGTGGCTTCTGGAAGTCATCTCTCAAGTTCTAGTATATCCCTGCCTATTTAAAAATCACTGAGGGCTGTCCATATTTAAAGTGGAACGGAGCAACCTGCTTTTGAGCGTCTGTAGCATTCACCTGTCGGTTATCCCAATACTTCACAAACCTTAAGGCTTCTTGTGGACGTTCGAACACCATAATAATGTCGGACCCACCGAAAGCAAAATAGCCAAACTCATCGCCTTTGTGCACAATAGCACCATTTTGCAATTCCATGTGCACTGAAGACACCTGTGCCATTCCAATTGGAATAGTAGCAACTAAACCTACATCACCAGCATCACTACCCGCAGTATCTACAATAATTACCCCTCTGGCTTGGGTAAACTCATAACCATCTCCGGCACCGTCAGGAGCATCAAACTGGTTGTCGGTAATCTCTACATTCAAGAAAACATTGCCATGCACTTTTTGAGAATCTACCACTTTACCAGCCACAGGAACATGAAAACGGTGGTAATCAAATGGATTCAAGAAGTAATGGACAAACGTACCTCCGTAAAAACGCTCAGCCAATGGACTGTTATTCAACAATTGCTGTACAGTACCAATGGTATGTGTATGCTTCAAAGTAATACCTTCCGCATTGGACAACGGCTCAACCACATTGCCCTGATCGTCAATGTTATAAATCGCCTTAAACGTGCAGTCAGCTGGCGAGCAGACAATGGTATTATCATTAGGTGCCGCTACCGGACGCATAGGCTGTAGATTAGGTTCAATTGAATTCAGTTGCCTGAAGAAAAACTTATTGAACGTAGTCCAATTGGGTTTGTCGTCTGAATAATCCGGAAGGTTGTACATCACATCATCTTCAAAAGACTTAAGAGTTTCCGGAGTCATAGAAGCAGGAGTGTCCAGGAAGCTTCCCCAGGCATTGGCGTACTGATCTAACCATTCAGCAAAACTGAAATCATTAATTTTACTCTTATAATCTTGTAAAGTAACTTTAGCACCACCTACTTCGGGGCCTTGATCGACCAACCAATAAAACTGGCAGAGTCTATCATATACCTGCTGGCTGTAACCGTTTTGTTGATCATTATTATTCCAGGCTGTGTAGCCAGGCACTTGGTTCTCTGAAGGAATCACTTCTGCAAACGTCTTGAGGTACCTTAAATAATCCTCTGATGTTGTCGGCCAAGCGTTGTTGTCATACAGCTTATTCAATGCATCATAAAGGTCTGCATTGAGTTTACCATCCGCAGCATTCTCTTTTGCGGCCTTGAGCGATAGAACAAGTGCTTGAGCAAAGATCTTGTCGTCACTGATTTGTTTTTTGAGGTTAGCAATAACCTCTAAAGATTGATATTCCATTTGTGTGTGTTTTAAGTTAATAACGAGATAAAGCTACGCAATGCTTTTTTTAAATAGACAGGCATAACTACTTGATTCCCAGATCAAGTAATACAACCTACTTTGGGAGTGAATCTGTAATTAATGAGTATAAACTAAGAAAAAGGAGCCTTCTAGAGCTGCTTTTCATATTTTCTTCTATTTCAATTTGAAACCTAGTTTTTAATTTATTATAATTATTCGAATTTTATTTTATCTAAAAATAATAAACATGCAAAAACTCATTCTATCAACACTCTTTACTTTTCTGCTAACTCCGGCCTTTTCGCAAATCAACTGGTACAAAGATTATGAACTTGCCAAGAGCCAGGCAAAAGCTCAGGGAAAACTTCTAATGATCGATTTTTGGGCTATTTGGTGCGGCCCCTGCAAGAACATGGACTCAAAGCTCTGGTCTTCTGAGGAAATGTTGAAAATGGCCGATAAGTTTATTGCTTATAAAGCGGATATAGATTTTGAGGTGTCTTTGGCCATGAAGTACCAGGTAAAGGGCATACCAAGGGTAATTTTTATTACGCCTGACGAAAAGATAGTTTGGGACAGAACGGGCTTTGCTTCCAGCGATGAATTTTTGACTTCCTTTGCACATTTACCCACAGACTTAAACGCCCTGTTTAGTGCGATCGAAGCCAACGAAAAAGAAGAGTCTCAGCTATCCTATCTGCGGCTGGGAGAAGCCTACAGCCAAGTGGCCAGGGAGATAGAGTCGGAACAAGTGGCCAACAACTTTTTTAAACTTAGCAACGAACACTTCAGAAAGGCAGAAAAAGGGGATGACGCAACCATTTCTCAGTTGGCCGAGCTGAATCAAATACTGAATGTGGCACTCGGGGGCAATACCAAAAGAGCATTAAAAAAACTGGAAAAGGTAGACAATTCGGAATCTGAAATTACCAGAGACTTTATTGCTTACGTGCGTGCCTACTGTTATAAGTGCAATGGGCAAAACGATGAGTTTCAAAGAGAAAAGTCGCAGATAAAAGACGAAAAACTGGTTGCCGAGTTAGATAAGAATAATTAGCTCGCTTTATACCATTCTACTTCTTTGGCCAGGTCTTTAGAAAGCTCAATATCGGTTTCTAATGCTTTAACATTGCCGTCCATTCTAGCTTGTAAAGCTTCTTGAATCTCCTTCTTCACCATTTTACGATATGGGAGGAAGTGCTCCATAAAGACCGCAAAGGTGAAGAAATTGCCAATTCCTCCGGGGTTCTTCTTAAACATCAAGTAGAGATACTTCCAGAAAACAAAACGGGTGCTTCTTACAAAACCAAGCTTAAAGAGCATTTTTAGCCCAAACAAAACCCCTTTAAAATCAAAGTCCGTCTTATGCCTATTTTTAAGCTGCGCCCTAAGCTCCGGATCTCTGTGAACCCTGGCCTGACCAACCATCATAAAGTGATCAAAAACCCGCTTAAGGTAAACCTTAGGATCGTATAGCTTCCAAAAAGCCTCTACATATTCTTTGGCTATATCTTCAATCGGACGGGTAGGAACAAAATTCAGCAGGGTTGTCTGATTCAAATTAGCATCGTCCAGAAGCCTGCCATTCTCCTTCAGCCTGTCCCATAAAGCCGTTCCCGGAAGTGCCTGCAGCATACTGAAAGTTACTCCCGGAATAGCGTTTTCGGTAGCGAATTGAAAAACCCTTTCCCCGGCCCCCTTCTTTTCATCGTCAAAACCAATAATGAACCCGGCCATAATTCTCAGACCAGACTTAGCTATCTTCTCCAAAGATTCATTCATGGGCTGGCGATTATTCTGATGCTTGAGTGTAAGGGCTAAACTATCTGTATCGGGGGTTTCAATCCCAATAAAAACAGTGGAAAACTTACTCATTACCATTAGCTCCAATAACTCATCGTCATGAGCCATATCTATGGAAGCCTCGGTAGTAAAGCTAAACGGGTAGCCATTTGTAGTTTGCCAGTCTATCAGTTTTTCGAGAAAAGGTTTTACCGTGCGCTTGTTACCAATAAAGTTGTCATCCACAAAGAAGATTCCTCCACGCCACCCCAGTTCAAAAAGAAGATCCAGCTCGGCCTGTACCTGACTGAACGTTTTGGTTCTGGGCTTTCTGCCATAAAGAATAATGATGTCGCAAAACTCACAGCGAAAAGGGCACCCTCTGGAATACTGTATGGCCATTAGAAAGTAAGCATCCAACTGCAACAAGTCATATCGGGGCACCGGGCTCAAAGTTACATCTGGCTTATCTTTAGACCTGAATATGCCCGAAGCCTCACCCCTGCTCAGAGCATCTACAAAAAGGCCTATCGTATACTCTCCCTCATCCAACACCAGAAAATCGGCACCAGCATCAAGCATGTCGTTGGGCAGAGAAGTAGCGTAAGGGCCTCCAACTGCCACCGGCTTACCCCTTCTCTTAGCCTCTCTTATCTGCCCTAAAAAATCCTCTTTTTGAGCGATCATTCCGGAAAACATGACCATATCGGCCCACTCCCAGTCTTCTTCCGTCACAGATTCAATATTTCTGTCTCTCAATTTGAAATTCCATTCCTGAGGAAGCAGAGCCGCAACAGTAACTAAACTAAGGGGAGGCATAAAGGCTTTTTTACCCATGCCTTGCACAGCCTTTTCAAACGACCAGAAACTTGTGGGAAAAATAGGGTAGCTAAGCAGTACGTTCATAAGTATTATAAAGGTTGAAGGCGAACACCCCACTATACCTACCCTACTGACTGGCCCGATTTGAATATGCTAAATATTCACCTCTTAAAAAAGTATCAACCACTTATTTAGATCGAGCGGAAATGACCCCAACATCCCGGGCATGAGAGGTGTGCTCAGAACTTCTTACACCGGCTAATAGCAAATACCTAAGGAAGACAAAACATAAAACGCACCAGATGTTTATTGGTAAATAAGACAAAAGAAGCATCTGAAAACTAGATGCACATGGTTACATGCGATACTTAGACCCCTTCACCTGTCTACTGTAAATATTGACCAACATTTTCTGGGGAGCTCCCAGGAAGAACAACACGAACACCAGCACATTGATTACATTGGTTTTGAAGTAGTTATTCTGCTCCATTTTACGAGCCGAGATAATTACCTTTTGAGGCATAATATGAATTTTGCCATACTTACGAGCCCTCAACAATATCTCATAATCTTCCATAATCACTATGGTTTCATCAAACCCTCCAATGTGCTTAAATAGCTCACGGGTTATATACAGAGTTTGGTCTCCCCCCCTAAAAAAAATGCCCTGGTATTTAGAAAGACTACTATTGAACCTGAGTCCCTTCACGGGTCTATCGAAAGCCACTTGATAGCAACCGTAGCTAAATCCACCGGCCACAGCCTTTCTAATATCCTTAACAAAGGTATCCGGCATCGTCAGGTCGGCATGCACAAAGTAAAATACATCGCCCGTAGCCCTGGCCGCTCCGGCATTCATTTGTACCGATCGACCGGGAGCAGAATCAATTACCTGAGCACCGGCTTTTAAAGCAAGCTCTCGGGTATTATCCGAACTCCCCCCATCTACCACAATTACTTCCAAAGCAGAGTCGTTGCCTTTATGAAAGACCGACTTCACCTGACTGTAAATAAGGTCTGCTTCGTTGAGTGCAGGAATGATTACACTAATTTTCTCTTGCATGGCTTAGATACGAAAGGCAGCCCCGGTTTAGATGAGGTTGAGTTCATGTTTTTAAATCTATATCTACAGGAACATTTCCTGTACTGACCTGTTCAATAAATATGATGAAAACCAACGAAAAAACACTTTCAACTGTCATGCAGAAGCTACATGAGCAAGGCTTCACGGCACAGTTTGCTTTACAAAAAGAAGAAGTAGAGGTATTAGGCCGGGGAGATAAATTTCTTCCAACCCAGCTAAAAATAGTAGCACGCTATCACTTTGACGGAATGACTAACCCGAGCGATGAAGCCGACTTATTCGCCATTAAGGCACAAGATGGCACTCAGGGTACACTTGTTGTTTCCGGCCAGACAGAACACCACTCCACTCTACAAAAAATTCCCATTGAAGAGGAGAATTAAGTAGATTAGGGTGTGAAAAAGATTGCGATACTACTGTTTGTAGCTCTTTTGAGTTGTGAACCGAAAGAGCCCTGGCTTACCGGTTTCGAAAAACCGGAAATGAACCCCATCTTAAAAGCCGATAGTACCTATACCTTTTTAGACCCACTAACCAACAGCCCGGTGGCCTGGCAAAAGGCCGATGTTTTTAACCCGGCTGTGGTAGTAAAAGACGATACGGTGTTTATGTTCTTTAGGGCCGAAGATAACCCCAAAGCCTATTTAGGCGGAAGAACCTCAAGAATTGGGCTTGCCTGGAGCACCGATGGGCTCAACTTTAACAAATTCGATTCTCCGGTTCTCTATCCGGACTCCACAGCCTTTATAGCCTACGACTATCCCGGGGGCTGTGAAGATCCTCGGGTGGTAAAAGCACCTGATGGGCGATACATCATGACCTACACCTCGTGGAATCAGGATGTAGCCCGCCTATCCATTGCCAGCAGCAAAGATTTAAGAAACTGGACCAAGCATGGCCCTGCTTTGCTTAATGCCCTTCAGGGAAAATTTGTAGACACCTGGAGTAAGTCTGGATCCATTGTGTGCAAGCAACAAGGCAATGAACTCATTGCCACCAAAATCAATGGCAAATACTGGATGTATTTTGGCGAAAGAGGAGTAAACCTGGCCTGGTCAGAAGACCTGATTAACTGGACTCCCCTAACCGATGGCGACCAGCTGGCCATAGTTATGGATACCCGTCCCGGCTATTTCGACAGTTTTCTCACCGAACCCGGACCTCCTGCCCTACTGACCAGTGAAGGCATTCTGCTCATATATAATGGTAAGAATGACGAAGGCGATATTGCAGACCCTGACATTGCCAAAGGCACCTATTGTGGTGGGCAAGCCTTGTTTAGTGCTGCCGATCCATCCAAGTTTATAAAGCGCATGGATGAGCCCTTTATTTGCCCAACACTGCCTCACGAAATTACCGGGCAGTACGCTGCAGGCACTACCTTTCTGGAAGCCCTGGTTCCTTATAAAAATCAGTGGTTTATGTACTACGGTACAGCCGACTCCTTTGTGGGAGTGGCCGTTGCCAATCAATAAATACTGTAAAGGATTTGAAGGCAGATGAGCACCCACCTTACCGTTTGAAGACCCAAAAGCCTGGACTATACTCGACCCACTAAAATAAAGTGCATAAAAAAAGAGGTTACCTTGCGATAACCTCTTTTTTGTGGGCCCTGCTGGATTCGAACCAGCGACCCCCTGCTTGTAAGGCAGGTGCTCTGAACCAACTGAGCTAAGAGCCCTTATTTCTCACTTACACCAGGTTTTACCCTGTTTTTGTTGTGCTTGTGATCAAATGGGAGTGCAAAGGTAGCACCGGTTTTTAATAATGCAAATGGGTCGGCAAAAATATTTTAAAAAATTATAATCGCTCCACAAAAGCTCTCCATCTTACGGAAAAGTGTTTTTTATTTATCTTTAGCCAAAGCATTTTTAGCACTGCATGACCCTCTCAGAGTTCAAGAGCCTTTTCGATCAGTATTACACCCCCATCAAGAATTTCCTATACTACAAATCGGGTAATATTGAGCAGAGCGAAGACATTGCCCAAGATGTGTTCATGAAACTTTGGGACAAGCGGGAGGAAGTTCAGCCGGAGACTGTAAAAAGCTACTTATACACCATTGCCAACAACATGTTGCTCAACAAAATAAGACATGACAAGGTGGTGATGAATTTTGCAGAACGGCACAAAACCCAACAAGAAGAACACTCTCCGGAGTTTGCTTTGGAAGAAAAGGAATTCAAAGCCGAGTTGGAAGAAGTTATTGGTGCTATGCCCGAAAAGCAACGCGAAGTTTTTCTAATGAACCGGATTGATGAACTCACCTATAAAGAAATAGCCGATAGGCTCGCACTAAGCGTCAAAGCTGTTGAGAAAAGAATGCACGGAGCTCTGGCACATCTTCGCGAACACATTAAGTATAAAATTTAAGTTAATTTAGACCGGTGAAAGAAGATAATCTCATAGACAATTGGCTCAAACAGGAGCTTCCTCCGGAAGAGAAGGAAGCTATGGAGAAACTTATCGCTTTCACCGAGAAGCTGGACGCTCCGCATGGTAAATCGCAAAACGAAGCATGGGAGCAACTCACCAGAAAAATAGAAGAAAGAGCTCCTGACAACGAAAAAATTATGCAGCCCTCAAAGCCTCGCAGGGCATGGCTGTGGGCTGCGGCTGCCGCTATTATAGCCCTGGTTATCTACGTTAACTTTTCGGCCGGCAATAAGATCATCACCGTACGGGCGGCATCGGGCCAGCTTACAACCATTACACTCCCCGACAACTCTATGGTTACCCTCAATGCCGGAACCGTTATGTCTTACAAAGAAAAAAACTGGGAACGCAATCGTTGGGTGGTACTATCGGGCGAAGCCTTTTTCGATATTACTCCGGGCAACGAATTCAAAGTAATCGGAGACAATTATCAGGTAAAAGTGCTGGGCACTTCCTTTAACCTTTACAACCGATCCAAACACCTGCGTGTTTCCGTTTTTACCGGTACAGTAGAGGTAAGCAACAATGAAGATAAAGTAGTTTTGAACTCCGGTGAGGAAGCTTTACTGCACAAAAACCAGTTGAAAACCCAGGCTTTCGATCTCACACGAACAGCCACCTGGAGGTCGGGCAGCTTTTACTTCGATGCTCAACCCCTTTCGCAGGTAGTTGAGGAGCTGGAAAGGCAGTTCAATATTAAAATACTTTCAGAGCAACCACTCAGCGAAAGATATTACTCAGGCTACTTCAATACTTCGAACCTCAACGAGGCATTGCAGTTGGTTTTTGTACCTATGGGGCTTAAATTCAGTAGAAACGGAGATCAGGTAATTGTTGAATAGTGCGCATTATAAGTTGGCTTTTATGTGTATTGATTTGTAGCCAGATCAGCCTGGCTCAAGACATCCGTTCGGTGGCCATAACCGAAAACTTTGACAACGCTTCACTGGCCAAAGTACTCCGAATACTCAAAAACAAATACGACCTTAAAATTGCCTATGACGATGCCCTTATAACAGGCACTACGGTTTCCGGGCAGTTTGCTCAAAAGCCTGTGACCGAATTTCTGGACGCCATCTTGCGCAATAAAGGAATAGACTACCAATTGCTCAATGATAAAATCATCCTCATCCCCAAAAAGGTAAATCTTGATGTAAATACGCCCAGTCTGTTCGACATAACCGTATTTGGGTTGGTGCAAGATGCCAGCACCGGAGAAAGTTTACCCAATGCCGTGGTAAGAGTGAGCGGTTTGCAACGAGGAGTTATAACCAATAAAGACGGCTACTTCTCTTTACCCCAGGTACCCACCGACACCAGCACCATTGAAGTTAGCTACCTGGGCTACCAAAAATCGCAGGTAAAACTGAAGCCGGGAGAAACCAAGCAGACCATCAAAATAATGATGCAAGAAAGCTCACTAGATCTGTCTGAGTTTACGGTGGTAGAAAATAAATTCTCCACGGTTAAGTATGGCGATCAGATATCTCAGATCACCATAGATCCCAACAACCTCTCCGCACTACCAAGCCTTGGTGAACTGGATATTTTTCGTTCGCTTCAGTATTTGCCGGGCATTGGAGGTTCTGACGAAACCTCATCGGCCCTATCGATTAGAAACAGCCCTTCTACTCACAATTTGGTGCTATTCGATGGTATAACCCTTTACCGGCTAGATCATTTTTTTGGTGTTTTTAGTGCCATCAATGCCGATGCTGTTCGAGACATTCAAATTTACAAAGGAGGCTTTGGAGCAGAGTACGGAGGTCGGGTCTCCGGGGTGGTAGACATTACGGGTACCACCGGGAGTTTCAACGAACCCAATTACTCCATGGGCTTAAACCTGCTAAGCGCTCGGTTTAGTGCCAATGTGCCTTTTGCCAGTGGAAGAGGAGCTTTTCATGTGAGTGCAAGAAGAGCATACACCGATATTATTCGCAGCAATCTCTTCGAAAAACTCTACACCAACTATCGAAAAAAATCTAATCAGGTAAATCAGCAGGCTTTTAACGGGCTGGCCAATGAAGACGACCTCATACGCCCCGATTTTCATTTTTACGATCTCAATTTTAAGGCCACCTACAAGGTTTCTACCCGCGATGTAATGAGTCTGAGTGTTTATCAGGGCCGGGACGACCTTGATACGGACTTTGACATAGTGAACTTCCAGGATCCCAACAATCCCGGCACCATTAGCCAAATTGACAGCTACAATGAAAAGGCCGACTGGGGTAACAATGGCATTGGACTGGCCTGGTCCAGAAACTGGAACAGAAAGTATTACTCAAACCTGCAGCTGGCCTTTTCCGATCATTACTTCGACTACTTCTACAACAACGAAAGACGCAATGGTGCTGGCGATCAAATCGGGCTTTACGAAATCACCCGAATGAATGAAGTAGAAGATCTTCAGTTAAATTTAAAAAATGAACTCACGGTGGGCGGACGACATAGCCTTGACTTTGGCATTAACCTTTCCAGCATCAACGTATTCAATAAGGTAGATATACGCGATTTATCGGGCATGACTCCGGATGACCGCAACCCCAGCTCTGACGGAACCATTCTTTCCTTCTATCTGGCCGACAATATTACGCTCAGCAAAAACCTTGAATTGCGACTGGGTGGCCGGCTCAACACCACCAGTGTAAGTGACAAAAGCTTCTTTGGGCAACGGGCGGCCCTCGTATATCAGCCCCTTCCACACCTGGAACTCAAACTAAGTTCGGGCAAGTATTTTCAGATTATGCGAGAAGAGGTTTTTGACGACCCCTTTTCGAATAATGAAAACAGTTGGAACCTGGCATATGAAAGCAGCAAACCAGGGCCCAGGCACCTTCCGGTAATGGAATCGGACCACCTAATAGCAGGCTTTCAATATGAAAAAAACGACCTTACCATAGACCTTGAGTTTTATGAAAAACAGGTAAGCGGGCTCACCGAATACAACATCTCTCACCTGTACAATCCCAACACCAACCGCCAAAGTCCGAGTATTCTTATAGCACCCGGCACCAGCAATATCAGGGGTTTAGATCTACTTATTCAAAAGCGTATAGGCCCATACCAGGGCTGGATTGCCTACACCAGAAGTAAAGCACTCAACCGCTTTGAAAGCATAAATAACAATAGTGAAATAGCTGCAAGAGAAGACCAGCGCAATGAACTTAAGTTTGTACATATTATTGAACTACCGGCCTGGAACTTTTCAGCTACCTGGGTCTATGGTAGCGGCAAACCATTTTACCGTCCCACTATTAATTTTATTCGAAACAATCAGGGTGAGTTGATCAATTTTGAAGTGGTTAACACCCAAAAAACAGTTGAACGACTTCCTGATTATCACCGGTTAGACATCTCCATTGCCCATAAGTTTGAGGGAGAACATATGCGTGGAGAAATGGGGCTATCTATTCTCAACGTGTATAACCGGCAGAACATACAAGGCAGGAGACTCAAGCGAGATGAAATTGAAATGGCCATTAATAACAATGAACAAATGGCCCCTACCAATCTTTACAGAGATATAGTACTGCTCGACTTTACCCCTTCCCTGTTTCTCAATCTGTATTTTTAAATTATAGGGCTACTTATCCAGATCAGATAGAAGCAAAAGACACTTGACCTACAAGCTGCCTTAACAGCCCCTATATGTGTCATTCCATTCGCAAATGGCAAGACTAGTGGAAAAATGTCAAAACACACACCATACGACTTAAATAAGCCACACTATAAATATACTAAAAGTAGGGTGTTGCTCACGCTTGGTGTATTAACAGCACAATGACAGGAAAAAAGCACCATAACAATTGGGAGCAGGCGTGGCTTGAGGGAGAAATAACTCACCGGGAAGCAAAACAACATGCCGAAAACGACCCTCAATTTGAGTCATTGCAGAAGTTTGTGGAACAGTCCGGCAACCTCTGTGTGAGAGAAACCATTTCTCAGGAAGAGGCCTGGAAGAAGCTGGAAAGCAAAATTTCTAACCACGATTCACCTAAAGTAATTTCCATTTCGCGCAGAGATTGGATAATCGGAGTAGCGGCCTCTTTCATCTTAGCTATTGGTGCTTTTTTCATTTTACAACCACGAACCAATCAAGTTTCTATAGCTACCGGTTTGGCAGAAGTACGAACAGTAAATTTGCCCGATGGATCGGTGGCATACCTGAATGCTGAAAGTTCCGTTTCATTTCCTGAAAAAGGCTGGACAGACCACCGAGAGGTGCGCTTAACTGGCGAAGCCTTCTTTGAGGTGAAGCGGGGCAGCAGCTTCAAGGTGCTAACAACCAACGGAAAGGTTGAAGTACTAGGCACCAGTTTTAATGTGAGAACCAGAGGCCAGCTACTGCAAGTAGCGTGTAAAACCGGCAAGGTAAGAGTAAGTAGTCCGGAAGGCACTTCAGAGCAAATAATAACTCCGGGACTCTCCGTTTCTGTTGAAAATAATGTTGTTTCCGAACCTGTAGAAACGCGGCTAGACAGAATTGACAGCTGGAGAATCGGTCAATATGACTACGAGAGTGTGCCGCTGCAACAAGTTCTGAACGAAGTAAAAAGATTATACAGTGTAGAAGTTGAGCACGACTTCTCTGAAAGCGAATTATCAAGCCCTATAACCACCACATTCAAAAGCCTGAAAGATGCCGCCCAAACCATTGCACTATCCAAAAGCAGAGGATTTGAGGTAAATACTGAGGCTCAACGAGTGGTGTTTAAGGTGAAATAATATTTAAAATAAGGTGACAATTGTTTTTATGGTTAAGCAGTTCAGTCACCGATTCTTAGGTTGAGGTTGAGGGATGGGTGGTGCCATCCCTCTTATTTTTTCAAGACATCAAAAACTCTCCAAAAGAGTTTCCAGGCTCATTCCCCGCGAACCCTTAATTAGTATCTGGCTATCTTGCAATTGAAGTCCTTTTAAGTAAGTCGCCAATTCTTGTTTATCTTCAAAGTACTCAGCCTTCTCATTCGTTTCATAGGCATGCTTCATTAGCTCACCACAAAAAATCACCTGATCCAGAGCGAGGCCAGCCGTCAGGCTACCCACAGCAGCATGCTCTTCGGCCGCTGACTCACCCAGTTCGAACATATCGCCCAGAATAGCCACCTTATAACCCGGTTTGGCCGCAAAATTTTGCAGTGCAAGTGCCATAGAAGTGGGATTGGCATTATAGGCATCCATTACCACGGTATTTGAGCCTAATTGCTTAATCTGAGACCGGTTATTTTCAGGTATATAGGCGGCTATAGCTTCCAGGGCTTCATTCTCAGGCACCCCAAAATAGGCTCCAATGCAAAGAGCCGCACAAATGTTTTCAAAATTATAGCTTCCGGAAATCTGAGTATCCACCACCTTGCCTGATCGGGCCCTCAGTTTCACAAAGGGTTGGGCATCGATTAACTCAGCATGGTAAACATCATCCTTATCAGGGTAAGTCGCTATCTCACTTACTAACCGACCGGCCTTTTCCATCAGGCGCTGATTACGGGAGTTCACAAACAAAACACCCCCTTGTTTCGCCACATGTTCATATAGCTCGGTTTTACCTTTAAACACCCCTTCTATTCCACCGAAGCCCTCCAGATGAGCCTTTCCTATGTTAGTAATCAAACCGAAAGTGGGTTCGGCAATGGCACAAAGTTGAGCTATATCTCCTACAAAATTAGCTCCCATTTCTACTATAGCCATCTCCGTGTTGGCCGTCAGCCTCAGCAAAGTAAGAGGTACACCAATGTGATTGTTGAAATTGCCCAATGTGGCCAACACACGAAATTTTCTAGCCAGCACATCTCGCACAAGTTCTTTAGTTGTAGTCTTTCCATTAGAACCCGTAATGCCAATTACCGGAATATTAAACTGCTTGCGGTGATGATTGGCCAACTGCTGCAGAGCCTTCAACCCATCTTCAACCACCAGATAACGATTATCTCTGGCATAGGCCGGGTCATCGATTACCACCGCACAGGCACCAAGCTCCAAAGCCTTATCGGCAAACTTGTTGGCATTAAAGTTTGGCCCTTTCAGAGCAAACCACAGGTTATCTTTTTGGAGAGTGCGGGTGTCTGTAGACACACCCGTAGAACGAAGGTAAACCGAGTATAACTGATCAATCATTGCCATTGCATTTGGTCGGTGAAGTTACAACACTAAAGCGCAAAAATTGCGTTATTCTGAATGACTGATCGTAATTTAGCCTCAGAGTTGCTCGCATGAAATACCTGATTGTCTTAATAACCCTTTTCTTCGCCACTACGGCCAAGGCTCAGGTTGCCTTCGCCTTCGATCAGACGGTAGAACTCCGGCAAGACGATGAACGCTTAGCTAGGGCTTTTGAGGGGGGCTTAAATTCTGCGCAATTTCAAACCATGGATCTGAATATGGACGGCCAACAAGACCTGGTCATCTTCCACCGGCAGTCCGGCCACCTTACCACCTATATACGCCAAGACGATGAATGGGTATTTGACCCTTCTTATGCCTTCCTGTTTCCGACCGATGTGGTGAATTGGATGGTACTGACAGACTTTGACTGTGATGGCAAAAAGGATCTTTTTACAAACACCACGCTGGGCATTAAAGTATACCGCAACATGAGTACTTCCGAAGGTGTGGCCTGGCAACTAGCCAGTGAATTTCTGCGCTTCGATCAGGGCTCTAATTTACAGGTGAGCGCCACCGATATACCCGGCTTTGCCGATGTTAACGGAGACGGAGCGTTGGACATTCTTAGTTACCGCTTTGGAAGTTCCGGTTCGATAGAATACTACCAAAACACAGGTTCCTGTGGTAGCCTTAATTTTACCCGAATCACCAGAAACTGGGGCGATTTTTACGATTGTGGCTGCAATAACTTTTCGTTCGGACAACCCTGTCAGGAAAACTCTGGAGAAGCTGCTGAGAAGGCCGAGACTTCAGAGTCGGCTGTGATTTTGCATGCAGGAGGCAAAACGATTCTTCCCTTCGATGCAGACAATGATGGCGATATAGATATTGTAGCCTCAGATGAGCTCTGTACTAATCTCGTTTTTTTTGAAAATAAGGGAACCACGCAACAAGCCTCTATTACCGATTTTCATCCCTTCCCTTCTCAAGACCCTGTGGCCTTTGAGTTTTTTCCTTCAGCGTTCCTTTTAGATACCGATTTTGACCAGGTAATGGAACTGGTGGTTTCCACAAACATCGACCGCAATCTGGGCAACAGGGTAAACTTTACAAACCACATACAAGTATTCGACAATTCCGGCAACAACCTAAGCCCCATCTTTGAAGGGAAACAGCCTTTTTTACAACATGAGATGGTAGATTTGGGGGAGGATGCCTATCCCGCATTTTGGGACTATGATGCCGATGGTGATCTGGATTTATTCGTTGGGCACGCTGGACAACCAACCCCTAACGGACTGGTAAGCAGTCTTTGGCTGTTTGAAAATACCGGAAACCGTTTTAACCCCTCCTTTGCTTTGGCAACTACCGACTTCCAGAATCTGTCTTCGCTGGGTTATGCCGGGTTCAAACCCCAGATGGCCGATATAGACAATGACGGCATTACCGATATAGTTCTTCAGGCACAAACCGGAGGAAATTCGGCTGCTATTTTTCTTCTAAAGGGCCTTGGTGATGGCCGTTTCGAAACTCCTGTAAATCTTAACCTGCCTACTACACCCAATAGCAACCCCTTGGTGTATGACATTGACGGAAACGGCCTGGCAGACGTGCTGCTTGGCGGAGCTTTTGGAGGACTGACGGCATTTATCAACGAAGGCAACCTAAGGTTTAGGGAAGAGGAACAGTTTGGCGGTTTTGAAAATGATTTTACCCGTCAGGTGCTTTCTGTTGCAGTGGCTAACTGGTCGGGCACCAGTAAACCACAACTACTTACCATAGATAGTCAGGGAGCATTGACCCTCTATGAAGCTCCTTTTAATGCCGCATTCCAAAAAGGCCCCTCTGTCACTACACTAATTAGCGAAGCGAATAACCTCAGACCTTCACGACTTGGCCGAAGCAACTACCTGGCCACAGCCGATTTATTTGACAATGGCAAACCATCGCTGGTTGTTGGCACCAAAAGAGGTGGACTGTTGCTTCTCAGAAATGTGGGAACCGGAAATGGCGGAAGCGAAAACGATCTACGGGTTTCACTGTCTCCAAACCCATCAGCGGACTCCGTCAGACTTTTGGTAAATGCCAACGCCATGGTCTCAGTGGTAGATACCAGTGGACGACTAATTTCCGAGCCTGTAGCTGTAGCCGATGCTGAAGTAACTACTTTGGATTTCTCCAGCTACCCCGTTGGCCTATATCTGATTCGAATTGTAAGTTCGGACGGACGGAGTATTACTAAAAAGCTATTAATTCAGCGATGACCCTCTTCTGTTACTTTCAGATAAAACCAATAGAGCAAATCGCTTTCAGCTTTCCCGAGAAAGACGCATTAAGTGAAATTGATGCAGCGTTTAACTTTGTGGAAGCCGATAGTAAATCGGAGCCATTTTTAGTTCAGGAGATCGCTAAAATGATAGCTGAATCAGAACAAGTCATATGCTTTTTCGATGTAGTTGAATCAGAAGGTCTAGGAGCTCTTTCTAAGGCCATAGAAGCCTTGAGAAAAAGCAAAGCAAACCAGCTGTTCTTTGTGAATGGGAAGAATCAACAATTGCAGAAAGTCTTACAGATGTTGAAACAACCGGTGCACAACTTTCAATCTACCGCGCAGTTGAAAGCAGTTTTAACTGAATCTATCAACTCTTGATTTCAAACTCATCGGCATCTAGGTGAGCAGGAAACTTCTTACGGAACGACTGAAGGCTTTCTGCAGAGAGTTCTATGTAAATAATCTCTTCCTTTTCAGAAAATGCCAGCTGCTCTCCTTTTGGACTGTATGCCGCTGAATGACCATTATATTCAATACCAACTCCATCTTTCCCTACACGATTGAGACCAATAGAATAACTCACATTCTCAATAGCTCTTGCTTCCAGTAGCGTGTCCCAAGCATTGACTCTAACAGCCGGCCAATTGGCCACATAAAGCAACAGATCATAGGCTAAGTCTACATTTCTAGACCACACAGGAAACCTTAGATCATAGCAAACCATTGGACATATCTTCCAGCCCCTCCACTCTACTATGAGCTTTTCTGCACCCATATCGAAATGCTCGTGCTCATTGGCCATTCGGAAAAGGTGACGCTTATCATAAGTCTTAAACTGTCCATCGGGTTGCATCCACAAAAGCCTATTGAACACCTTGCCCTCCTCCTTGACGATGTAAGAACCGCAAATAGCCGCATTCTTTTGCGCTGACATTTGCTTCATCCACTTAAAAGTATTGAAGTTCATGGGCTCGGCTAACCCCTTATGCTCCATAGTGAAGCCTGTCTGAAACATCTCTGGAAGTAGAATAAGATCCACATCATTCTGTATTTGCCAGATTTTCTCTTCAAACATGGCTAGGTTCGCACCTATTTCATGCCAATGAATATCAGATTGGATAAGAGCTACGCGAAGGTTTTGCATAGCCAAATGTATAAAGAATTAGGCTTAATTAGCCCACAACTCCTGGTACTCTCCTTTGGGATCGTACATCTGTTTTTGACGTTCAATGTTGAACTCTCTACCTCCTCTTGGGTCGTTTCCAACTCCGGCAATGTAAATCCAATTACCGTAGTTTGAACATGGGTCGTAGTCTATCAGCATTTTCTCGAAATAGGCAGCTCCTAGCCTCCAATCAATCTTCATTTGGTGCATTAGGTATGAGGCTACATTTTGCCTTCCTCTGTTGCTCATAAACCCCGTGGCATTCATTTCCCGCATATTGGCATCAACAAAAGGTTCACCTGTTTTTCCATCTCGCCATAAGTGAAAAAGTTTATCAGATCCCCAGTCGATTTTATCTTCACCCAAAATTCCTTTTCTCTGATAAATCTGATTGCTGTATTTCTTGGCCACAAAGTGGAAATAATCCCGCCAAACCAGTTCGAAAACCAACCAATAGGTTGAGCTGTTTTTCTTTACGTACTTCTCGAATTTCTTTACTTGCCAATAGATTTGTCGTGGTGAGATACAACCATGAGCCAACCAAGGAGAGAACTTGCTGCTGTAATCACCTCCGATAAGGCCATTACGCGTTTGCTTATAGTTACCTAGCAACTCCTTATCCCATAAATAATAATTCAACCTATCATTGGCTGCTTTAGCTCCTCCACGAAACTGAATAACTGACCTATCATCTTCTTCAACGGGCTCAAAGCCTAAGTCTTCCATAGAAGGCACTTCAGAATCGAAACCTTGGGACGAATGAATTTGCAAAGGTGCTTCTAGTATTTTTCTTACATCTGCCTTTTTCTCAACCGACTTTCTGAACTGCGTGAATATATCTGGAAGTTCATCTAAATGATAAGGCAAATCGTTCAGGTGATAGAGCGTTTCACCCCAAATGAACTTAGTGTTTATGGTTTCTGAGAGCTTTTCCTCCAACTGTACTTCATCATAAGCAGAAGCCTTTTGAGCATAAAGCACATCGCAATTATAGGTTTTCCTGATATCGTTAAGAACAGTAACTGTATCTCCAACTTTAATCAATAAGTCTGAGCCTAGTTGTTGTAAATGAGCTTTAAGATCCTCCAGCGATTCCAAGAGAAATTTAAGACGATGAGAGCCCATTCTTTCAATACCCCACTGCTCTCCCCTCAATAGGCTCTCATCAAAAACATAAACGGGCAAGATTTCTGGGTTCTCCTCAACAGCCTTGTTTAAGACTTCATTATCCTCCAACCTCAAATCGTTCCGAAACCAGTAAATCGCCCTGCTCATATTTCCTCCATCTTATTCAGGTACTTAGCCGCTTGTTCAATGATTTGGTTTTTCTTTTCAGTAGAATTTTTATCCCAAACCCGGTAAATCATGCCCATTCTATGATTCTTCTCGAGCTTCTCTCTATTTCTGTCGAGAAAATCCCAGTAGAGGCTATTGAACGGACAGGCCTTCTCACCTAATTTCTCCTTGTACTTGTAATGACATGAACCACAGTAATGACTCATTTTATGCATGTAATTAGCCGAAGAAACGTAGGGCTTAGTAGCCACCACACCACCATCGGCAAACTGACTCATTCCTCTAGTATTGGTAATTTCCACCCACTCAATTGCATCGATGTAAATACCGAGATACCATTGATCTACTTCATCGGGATCTATACCCGCCAACAGCGCAAAATTCCCCGTTACCATCAATCGTTGAATATGGTGTGCATAAGCATAATCTAGAGATTGTCCGATGGTGTGAGAAAGGCACTTCATTTTGGTTTCACCTGTCCAAAACCAGTCTGGTAGTTTTCTCTTATGGTTGAAGAAGTTTTCTTTGGCATAATCCGGCATATATTTCCAATAGATGCCTCGCATGTACTCTCGCCAACCTAGTATTTGCCTAATAAAGCCCTCAATTGCTGAGAGTGGCACGTCTTGATTGTTCTGACCATACTCTTCTGTCTTTCGAATAACCTCTTCTGGAGAAAGGATTTTCGAATTCAGTAAGAAAGATATTCTCGAGTGGAATAAAGACCAACCTTTGGTGGTCATGGCATCTTGATACTTGCCAAAAAATGGCATACAATCATTCAGAAAGAAGTCGAAGAGTTCTAACCCTTCTTCCCTTGTTACGGACCACAGAAAATCTTTAGAATCTACATTTCCTATTGTTTTAACACCTCTTTCCTCTAACAGCTCAACCAAGTCTGTTACATCTCTTTGAAATGACTTTGGCTCTGGAACAAAGGTATCTTCTGGCATTTTGTTCCTGTTGTCATGGTCGTAATTCCATTTGCCACCAACAGGCTCGCCCTCGTCCATTAGCACTTTATGTTTTTTGCGCATGTTTCTGTAGAATGACTCCATGAGCAACTGCTTTTTGCCTTTAAAAAAGTCAGCAAGGTCAGTTCTGGAAGTCATAAAATGCTCGGTGTCGAAGACTTCAAAGTCTGCTTCAATTGCTCCGCAATACCCCTGAAGTTGCTTATCTAGCCTGTATTCATCAGGCATCTGGTATTCGAACTTTTCAATTTTGTACTCCTCTATTATCCAAGAAAGATTATCTGTTAATGACTGCTTATTCTTTTCATCATCTAGCTTTAAGTAAAGCACTTGGTGTCCTTGCTTTTCCAAATGCTCAGCAAAGGCTCGCATGGCTAGAAAGAATGCAATAACCTTTTGAATATGATGTGTGGTGTAGGTTAGCTCCTGCCCCATCTCCATCATTACATAAAGCGTGTTTTCATCTTTTTCTTGATACCACGAATGTTGGTGATTAAGCTGATCGCCTAGTATTAGTCTTAGTCTCCTCATTTACTTGCGTCACCCTGTCCCGATAGTTCGGGATTATTTCAGGGACTTTAAAGTTTAGATGCTGAAACAAGTTCAGCATGACGGTTTCTGTTTCTTCTACATTTTTCTGAACAGTAAACCACTTCTTGCCAGCAGTTTCTCCATTTCTTGCGCCACTCAAAGGGGCGATTGCAAACGGGGCAAATCTTGGTTGGCAACTGTCCTTTTTTCATTGATGGGATAACTACATCCCAATAGAATAGTTTAATAAATCAACTCATCACCCTGAATTCATCTTAGGTTACTTCAAATAGATACCGAAGCAAGTTCGGCATGACGCAGTCCATGAACAGTTATTGCATTCGCCTACCTGGAATGGTATGCTTTTTTAGGATGCGGTAGTTTTCTTTTCTCACTTCAGCATGATTGCGATGTGACCACAGTGCTTTTCTAGCTCTTTCAGCAGCGGCTTTAACATCTACCACCGGCTTAAGGCCTTCAGGATTTATATTTAGCATACGCGCCTCTAATGGAGGCATCAGCCAAGGCTCATGAATGTACTCAGAAGGCACATCTGATAGCTCTGGAACCCATTTCTTGATAAACTTACCGTCAGGGTCATGGTCTTGGCTTTGCTTGATGGGATTGTAAATTCTGATGGTATTTATGCCAGTCATCCCAGCTTGCATCTGAAACTGTGGATAGTGAATACCAGGCACAAAATCTAAAAATTGTGAAGCCAAATACTGGGCACCTTCCTTCCAATGCTGCCATAAATGGTGCGTAAGAAAACTTACAAGCATGGCTCGCATTCTGAAATTAATATAGCCAGTCTCCTTCAAACACCTCATACAAGCATCTACCAATGGCACACCAGTTTTGCCATCTTTCCAAGCTTGAATTAGCTCCGGTTTTTCTTCCTTCTCTAAGAAATCATAACCCCGGTTGATGTTCTCAAACTCGTAACGGTCTTCCATTTCGAACTTTTGCACAAAGTGTGAATGCCATTGGAGTCTAGAACCAAAGTTGGCCGACTGTTTTTTAAAGCCAAATTGATCTTTGGCAGTTAGTCTGGCTTGATAAACTTCTCTGAGACTCAAATTCCCCCAAGCTATATAAGGAGATAAGCGGCTGCAGCCTTTTCTGCTTTCCTCCGGTTTCGAGATAGACTTTGAATAAAGCTGTACTCTGTCGGTCAAGAAGCTTTTCATATACTTCTTCCCAATTGATGCTCCTCCTTTTTGGAAGTTGGCATTGTTCGATTGAAACTCTTTAGGAACCGGCTTGCCGAACTTCTGCCTTACAGACTCAGCGAGTTCAATTGTTTGGAGTTTTTCTAAATCTGGTCGATCCAAAGCAGACTTCATGTAACCATGAAACTCTTTCAACCAATCTTTCCGGTTTTTAGCCCCGCGTAACACACCATTATGCAAATACTCATTCCATTGCACCCCATTTTGACCGCAGAATTTCTTCACCCACTTGTCCAGATCATAAGTAACCTTTAGTCCGCTTTCTTCATGGGAGTATATTGACTTTAGATGATAGATATTAGAGAAGTAGGTTAACGATTTTCGAAAGCCAGTATAAAACACCTCAACCTGATGACCTAAAGGCTTGAGAATTTCATTCATATCCTCAATAGATTCCCAGATAAATCGCCAATGTCGCACATCATAATGTGGGTCTGCAATCAGCTCTGGATCGAAACAGTAAAGCAGAAGCAGCTTATCTCCAGACTCAATCGCTCTTTTCAGAGGCAAGTGATCCGTGAGTCGAAGATCTCGCTTAAACCAGACAATGGTAACTTCCTGCTTTGGCATAAAGCTATAAAGCAGGTTGAAGGAAAATGTTTAGGACTTAATCAGTTTTTCAACTCTAAATCTATTTGGCTAATCAATTCTTTAGCATTGGAGAGCATTAACTCGTAACGCGGGCTATCTTCATCGGCATAGCGTTGAATAATTCCTAAAAGGTGAGGTTCTGCGAAAAACCATCTCAATGCGGAATTCATCTGAGCTCTTTCTTCTAACTCTAGACCTAATTGTTTGGCCGAAGTCCATTTAAGGACGTGTACCACCTCTTTACTCGATGAATTATAAAGTTCAACCTCCATATTTTCAATGAAATTATTGAGGCTATTTTCTTCCAATAGTGTTTTTGAATAAGAGGTGTAATAGGCAAAAAGTGCATCTTCTAAGGTAGTACCTTGCAAGTCTTTTATAAAGCCTGAACTCTTTAAGGCCTCAAACCCCGATTGGTCTATCACAACATATTGTTCGGCCAAAATCTGTAACGACCCTAGAAGGGTTTCTTCAGAATATTCATCGTGAATGGCCATATTCAGGTGATTCAAGGCTAGTTCATGAAAGCTCTTGTAACGACTATCCGTTTCTGCAATACTTGCCGTATCACTAACCACATTCTTCCTAATGGTTTCCAAGTATCCTTCCAACTGTTCCCTTTCTCTTTTATTCTGACTCCAATTATCAAAACCCATGGCCAAGCTGATACCTATGAAAATGAGCACAATTTCACCAAGGGCATATTTCCAATTGAATTTAAAATTTAGCTTTCTTTTCATCGGCCTACACTTAAACAATCCCTAATCTAGTCCTTTCTTTTCAATTGAAGTTTGTCAAAGGTTCTTCGCATGCCTATATTCCAACCATGCAAATTGAATCGAAACTACCCAACGTTGGGATCACCATATTCACCAAGATGTCTAAAATGGCTCAGGATTACGGAGCCATCAATCTTTCTCAGGGATTTCCTGATTTTGACGTTGCGCCTGAGCTGATAGACCGGGTGCATTACTACATGAAAAAAGGAATGAACCAATATCCACCTATGGCCGGAGTAGCCTCATTGCGAACCGCCATTGCCGACAAAGTGCAAAGGTGCTATGATGTGACCATTAAGGATACAGAGGTATTAGTGACTTGTGGTGCTATAGAAGCCATTTTTAATAGCATTGGAGCTCTGGTGCATTCGGGAGATGAGGTGATTATCATGAACCCTGCCTATGATGCCTATGAAGTCATTATCAACTTGCAGGGAGCAAAAGCCGTGGGGGTGAATTTGCGGCCTGAAGATTACAGCATCGATTGGGAAGCGGTAGAACAGTCTGTCACTGCCAAAACCAGAATGATCATTATCAACTCTCCACACAACCCTAGCGGAGCCATTTTGACAGAAGACGATTTAATTGCGCTGGAAAAAATAACGGAAGGCACCGAAATACTCGTTCTGTCCGATGAGGTGTATGAACACATTGTATTCGATGGTCAGGAGCATCACTCCGTACTCAGGTCGGAAAAACTGAGAAAGCGGTCGGTGGCTACCTTCTCCTTTGGCAAAACTTTTCATGCTACCGGTTGGCGCCTTGGCTGTCTTGTTGCTCCTGAATCTCTAATGGCCGAAATCGTAAAAATCCATCAGTACAATACCTTTACCATACATGCACCAAGTCAATATGCCGTGGCCGACTATCTGGCCATACCCGACAACTATCTGAGCATAAGCTCCATGTATCAACAAAAGAGAGACTTTTTTCTGGAAGCCCTCAAAGACAGCAAGTTCAAGGCTATTCAATCGAACGGAACATACTTCCAGCTATTAGACTATAGCCAAATTAACGACAAGCCCGACATAGAAATGGCCGAGTGGCTAACAAAAGAAGTTGGAGTTGCGGCCATTCCTACTTCCGTGTTTTATCAGAGCGGAGAAGATCGCAATGTGCTTAGGTTTTGCTTTGCAAAAAACGAGACAACCTTAAAAGCCGCTGCAGAAAAGCTAAAGGATCTATAAACTTCATACCTGCCCTACTGAACCACTCCCACACCACATCAGTACCAGCCTGCTTGAAAATAGGAGAAACGAAAGGGTGGGCTGAAAGTTAGAAGAGGATGTATTGAGTCTGAGAAAGTGTTAAACTGTTATCCACCCCACCATCAAAGTCTCCTGCAAGGGACTTTGATGTTCAAAACATCAGGCACATCAGTTACAAACCTTACCTCTCGGACTCGCTCTCATCGTTATAAATCCTCAGAGTCCTCTTCAAGAGACTCTGTGGGGGGAGGGAGAGACTCTGAGGAGAAGAGACTTGTTAGGAATAGGAGAAACGAAAGTGGGCTCAAAGTTAGAAGAGGATGTATTGAGTCTGAGAAAGTGTTAAACTATTCTGCCGGCTGTCTGTCGAAACGAAAAGAAAACTCAAACTTTTTCGCAACTTTCAGTCGACTAAACAAGTTCTAAGCACAGTTATGTATTTAGGTCCGGAACAAATAACCGATGGAGGCCCATGGTATGCCGAAACTCATATCACAGACAGCTTAATTGTAGAACCCTGGAATGCCTTTTCATCGCTGGCCATCGCAGCCCCTGCGGTCTATTATCTATGGAAAATTCGTAAAAACCCGCTTCAGTATGGTTTTTTATTAGCCTGTATTCCATTGCTCTTTCTTAATGGTTTGGGCAGTACGCTTTTTCACGGATTAAGAAGTTCACGCATTTTTCTCCTCATGGACTTTATGCCCGCTCTTGCCCTAACCTTAGTCATAAGCATTTACTTCTGGATTAAAGCTTTACCAAAATGGTGGATGGGCATAATCGCTGTTACCCCGGTTTTCCTTATGCGCCTGGGAGTAATTGATCTTGTTCCGGGACAAAGGGGGATAAACACCTCCTACATGATCAGCGGAATTGCCTTTCTCCTCCCTGTTTTCCTTATTCTAAGAAAATATCATTTTAAAAAAACTGCTCAGATAATAATTAGTGCCATTTGCTTTGTTCTGGCCATTTACTTCAGGCAAGTAGATAAACAGTTTACAGATATTATCCCCTTTGGGACTCACTTTCTGTGGCACATATTTTCAGGCATTGGCGCATTTCTTCTGGCAGACTACCTCTATTTTATGAGAACCCAAGAACTCAAAGCAGCCAATAAACTGCCTGAAGGCTCTTAAAAACAAACAATAGAATGGTCTTCTGCCTTTTTAAGAGGCTAATCCCTTAACTTTGACCCCTTGATTTAAATTTGTATGGAAGAAGTATACAAGAAGTCTGTAGAACTGCATGAAGAGATGCAGGGTAAGATTGAAATGGTGAACAAGATTGCAGTAGACAGCAAAGAAAAACTTTCGCTCGTTTACTCACCGGGCGTGGCCCAACCTTGTCTAGAAATTGAGAAGAACCCAGAAAGAGCTTACGACCTTACCATAAAAGGCAATACCATAGCGGTAGTGACAAATGGCACTGCTGTTTTAGGACTTGGTGATATTGGCCCCTTGGCCTCTCTTCCGGTAATGGAAGGCAAGGCCATGTTGTTCAAGAAGTTTGCCGGAATCAATGCTGTTCCTATTTGTATTGACAGTAAAAACACCCGTCATATCATTGAAACCATCCGAAGAATTTCACCCGCTTTTGGAGGCATTAACCTGGAAGATATTGCCGCTCCGGAAAGCTTTGAGATTGAGGAAAAACTGCAAGACATTGGCATTCCGGTGTTTCATGACGACCAGCATGGAACAGCCATTGTTACTCTGGCAGCACTCATCAATGCCTGTAAAGTAACCAACAAGAAACTCACCGAGCTAAAGGTAGTGATCAATGGAGCCGGTGCGGCCGGTATAGCCATTGCCAAATTGCTCCGCTGTTTTCATATCGACTCCCCACTATGTCAATCGGTAAAAACACTTATTGTGTGCGATTCTCAGGGAGCCATTCACCGTTTTAGAAACGACCTTAATAAGGCCAAAACAGAATTACTTAAATACTCCAACTTCAACGATGTGGAAGGAGACATTCATGAAGTTATTAAGGGTGCCGATGTATTTATTGGGGTAAGTAAGGGAAATATTCTCACTAAGGAAGACATTCAACACATGGCCGAAAACCCTATTATTTTCGCCATGGCCAATCCTACACCTGAAATTATGCCAAAGGATGCCTATGAGGCCGGAGCGGCTATTGTAGGTACCGGAAGAAGTGACTTCCCTAACCAGATTAACAATGTACTGGCTTTTCCGGGCATATTTAAAGGAGCCCTAAAAGCTCGGGCAAGCACCATTAGCACCGAAATGAAGCTGGCTGCAGCTTATGCCATTGCCAATTCACTGGAAAATCCTACTGCTGAAATGGTGATTCCTTCTGCTCTGGATTCTTCTCTGGCCCAGGTAGTAGCCGATGCGGTAGAAAAAGCTGCACATTCAGAAAAAGAGCTCGAACGTCAGATAGCCGAAGCTGAAGCACAATTTGACGAAGATCAGTAGCCCCTGCTGAACCCAAAAGGCCTTATCTTGTTCACTTTGTAAACATAGAACTATGAAGGCAATTTGGAACAATCAGATTTTAGCGGAAAGTAATGACACCATTGTTATAGAAGGAAACCATTACTTTCCGCCTCAATCCATCAACAAAACATTCTTTAAGCCGAGTAATACTCATACCCACTGTCCGTGGAAAGGCGAGGCCAGCTATTATAACCTGGAAGTAAACGGAAAGATAAACCAGGACGCAGCTTGGTACTACCCTGTAACCAAAGAAGCTGCTAAACCCATTGAAGGTTATATTGCCTTTTGGAAAGGAGTCGAGGTAATCCCCTAATTCCCATAGGCCTAAGCAAAAAATTGCTCCCTTTGTTATAAAAAAAGCCAGGCGTTCCGGCCTGACTTCTGTTATGTTTTGTTGGAGTTCTTTTACGCGCTACTCTGGCGTTTTCTCTTGAGGATATTCCTTCTTGAAGCCATCCCAATACTCTTTAATGGTTAGCTTCATTTCTTTTCTCAAGAGTAAAATGCCCAAGAGGTTGGGTAAGGTCATTAGAGCTATAGCAATAGCAGCAATAGTCCAGATAATGGTGGTATCGGCAATTGACGCCACAAAGAAACCAGCCACATATAATACCCTATAGTACTTTACGGAACCAGACCCTGCCAGAAACGTCATAGCTCTATCTCCATAATAAGACCATGAAATGGCCGTGCTAAAAGCAAAAAGCAAAAGCCCTATAGAAACTATGTACTGACCATAATCGCCAAACCAACCTTTTGTGAAAGCTATAGCCGTTAGTGGCGAGCTATGAACCAATGATTTTCCGTAGAACGAAATACTGGCATCTTGCAAAACACCGTTCTTTATCTCTACTTCACCAGTCAATGGAGGCCCTCCAAAGTACTCATTCACAGTTACATCTTCCGCAACCGATCGCGCATGAATAACCGTAACATCACTCACAATTTTACCATTCTCCACCTGTAGCATACCATCGAATACCGGCAAAGGGTTTTCTCCGGAAAGGTGCTCCTTCAATGCTTTTCTGTCCTCTTTTACATCGTCCGAATAATCAGCACCCGCTATAATAGACATATCCGTTACAGCGAAGTCGTTGTAATGTTTTTCTTGCCATGCACCGGAAGAAAGCAGGGTAAGCCCGGTAATAGAACAAATAATTATGGTATCGATAAAAGGCTCAAGAATGGCTACCATACCTTCCGAAACAGGCTCATGAGCCTTTGCAGAGGCGTGTGCGATAGGAGCTGAACCCTGACCCGCTTCATTAGAAAACAAACCTCTACCTACCCCCACATTGAAGGCATAGGCAATGGTTGCTCCCAAAAAACCACCTGTAGCTGCTGTGGTGGTAAACAAGCTGGTAAATACCGAGCTAATTGCGGGTATTATGTTGCCGGCATTGGCAAAAATCACCGAGAAACAGCCAATAAAATAAACTACGGCCATAGCGGGCACCAATCGTTCCGTTACAGCGGCAATTCTTTTGATTCCACCAATAATTACCACGGCCAGAATTACAGACAATACAGCTCCGGTTATCCATGGTTCAATCTGAAAAGTAGACTTTACGGCCCCGGCAATACTGTTGATCTGAGGCATATTGCCCGTTCCGAAAGAGGACAACACAGTGGCTCCCGCAAATATGGCAGCCAACCAACCTAGCTTAAACGACTTATTGCCAATTTTAAATTGGGCATTCTTCATGTAATACATTGGACCACCGGCCATAGAACCATCGGCAGTCTTCTCTCTATACTTATGAGAGAGAGTAACCTCCACAAACTTGGTGCACATACCAATTGCGGCAGTCATGACCATCCAAAAGAGTGCTGCCGGCCCCCCAAGGTGAAGAGCTAAGGCCACCCCGGCAATGTTTCCGGTACCTACCGTTCCGGAGAGTGCGGTGGTTAAGGCCTGAAAGTGAGAAGTATCGCCTTCATCGCCTTCTTTATCATATTTACCTCTTACAACATTGAAGGCAAATCTGAAATACCTGATCTGAGGAAATTTGAGGTAGATTGTGAAAAAAAGTCCGGTCCCCAGTAACACAAAAGGAAACCAGTCTGAACTTCCGATCCAACTGTCGACAGTGGTCAGAATTTCGTTTAATCGCTGCATAAATGGGTAGGTTTAGTTTTTTGGATGCTGCAAAAATAGGGATTATCCCTTGCCAACAAAGGCGAATTGGGTTTAAGCGGGTCTGTTTATATAATTGGCACCAATAGGCCAGTCCATAGAACACGGTACTGGTACGGGCTCACTTTTAAGAACAACTGAATCAATGTTCAATATCGGTAACCATTACCCGTTGCCACAAGTGTTGATGCCTCTCAATCATTTCCAGATGTAATGGGTGCTTCTGATAATACTCTTGGTCTTCCAGGTTTTTAAAATGGAAGACCACAGCATAATCATAAGTATTCTCTATTACTTCTCTGGTAGTATTGGCCGGTTTGCCGGTATAAAAAGCTCGAACCGTTTCTATATCGGCCAACTTTTCACAATCGGCCTTAAACGCTTCCACCTCCTGTTCAGAAACACCTTCTTTGAGCCAGAAGTAGGCCGTATGTATAAAAGGGTGTTCCAGCGCTTTCTCATCAGTATTTTGTATACTGCTGTTGGGCTCACAGCCAAACACAAGCACAAGTAAGCCTATTAAAAAGATTCGATTCATAACAAGTGTATTTGCTATGAAGATAGAAAATGCAGCTTATTTCTTGAGCGGAAACTTCATGCGATATTTAATATCTACATTTCCTTTAGAAATATTCACGAGCTTGGCTCTCAACATTTGTTTTTTGAGTCCTTTAATATAATCCGTAAACAGCACCCCATCCAGATGATCATATTCATGCTGAATCACTCTGGCTGTCAGGCTATCGAACTCTTCTTCGTGGGGAGTCCACAGTTCGTCAAAATAGCGAATGGTAAGTTTCTCGGGCCTTAATATATCGGCATGCACATCGGGTATGCTCAGGCAACCTTCTTCAAAGGCCCATTCATTGCCATATTCGTCCAATATTTCGGGGTTAATGAAGGCCCTCTTGATCCCCGTACCCTCTTCTTCATCGCCCATTTGAGTAGAGTCGATAACAAATATTCTGTACGACAAACCAATTTGCGGAGCGGCCAACCCTACTCCATTGGCATTGTACATGGTCTCGTACATGTTTTCTACCAACTGGGTGAGGTCTTCCGAATCGCGTGGGTAATCTTCTGCTTCTTTTCTTAAAATATTGTCTCCGTATGCTAGAATCGGATAAATCATATGCCTTTACTTTCGAGGTAGGATTGTAGAATAATAGATGCACTAATTTTATCTACGTTCCCCTTCTCTCTTCTATCTTTCTTCTTCATTCCTCCGGCAATCATGGCATCAAGTGCCATTTTGGAGGTAAATCTTTCGTCATGCAAATAAACGGGTTTTTCGGGAAACTGCTTTTTAAGAAGGTTACGAAATTGCTTTACCAGGGGTGTGGCATTCGTATCTTCTCCATTCAGTTTTTTGGGCATTCCCAATACAAAAGACTCAATACCTTCTGCAGCATCATAGGCCTTTAAAAAAGCAATAACATCTTTGGAATGCACCGTTTCCAGTGGCGATGCAATAATCTGAAGAGGGTCTGTTACGGCCAGTCCTACCCTTTTACTGCCATAATCTATGGCTAATATTCTACCCATTAATTGTGTTTCGCGAGGTCGTAAAATTTAAGCTTCACCAAACGTTCCAACTGGAGCGCTTTCGGAAATAAAATCTCGTTTTCAATTTTCGCGTGCAAGATGAGGTCTTTTTCCAGCCTTTCCAACTCACTGTAAAGCACTTTAATCTGAAGGTCGGCTTCTTCACAGTAGGTGTAATTATTCGTAAACTTTCTAAACCCCTCCATTTCATTGTCGTGAACCTCGTGGTCTAAAGCAAATTCTTTGACCGAGTACTTCTCCATTAAGTAAAAGACCTCCGAACTGGGCACATCATCTTTTAGAAAGCGAGAGAGCTGGCTTACATAAGAAAAGAAGGTGTCTTCTTCTTCATAAATATGTTCTATAAAATCTTCAACAAAGAGAGGAAAAACAGACTTTAGGTCTGCAGAAAGCGACTGATACCTAAAGTTCACTATCTGAAGTCCATCAATAAGCTGAGCGATATAAGGAATACGCTTTTTTACAAAAAGATAATGGGCATGCTTAAGGTATTCAACCATCAGTTCTACAGGAAAAGACTGCAATTGTTTTTTGGTTGTACCATTATTATCCGATACCAGCTCCATGGCCTTCATTACCGACTCGGCCCTGAGTCCATGCCTTGAGCAAACATCTTCCAACGTTTCCGTCTTGTAATCGTAAAACTTTACGCCAAAATAGTAAAGCACAGAGGCTCTGATGTGGCTCTCTGTAACAAGGTCGTTTATAGTTCGTTTTAAAAGATTTTCCATTTGCTCAGCGTGTTTAACGAAACTAACAATTTTGATTCAGACTTGGAATGTAGAACTTACATTTTTGGTTAAACACAAAACAACACAAGTCGTTACTATCATACCATGACATTTGCCCATGTTTTTGACAGGTTTATCTATTTTTGCCGATTAAATTCTTTATTGTGAGCGATTACAAAAACTCTTCATATCATATCAGGCTTCCTATTTTACTCACCGTGGCTGTGCTGGCCGGAGTTCTCATTGGAGCCAATTTTGCCGAACCAAAGGCTAATAGAAAGTATCAGGCTTCTATTCAGAAGTTTACCCAGCTGATGGAGTACATCGAAAATGACTATGTAGACTCTGTGAATACGGCAAGCCTGCTGGAAGAAACCATAGAAACCATACTCGATAAGCTCGACCCTCACACGGTGTACATTCCGCCAAAAGATGCCGAACTGGCCCAGTCGCAGCTCAGAGCCACTTATGACGGTATTGGGGTTGAATTTAATTTACTGCGCGATACCCTCTATGTGGTGACACCTCTTTCCGGAGGACCCTCTGAGAAAGCCGGTATTCAGGCGGGAGATAAAATTGTAACGGTAGATGGTGAAAATATTGCCGGTATAGGGCTCAATAACCGCATGGTTTTCGATATGCTCCGGGGGCCTAGAGGTTCTCAGGTAACCGTTGGGGTAGTACGAAAAAATGAAGATGAAATTCTCGAGTTTGAGCTCACCAGAGGAGCAATTGCCCAAACATCACTCGATGCCAGCTACATGATTGATGATAAAATTGGGTATATCAAAGTAAATCGTTTTGCAGAAAGCACCTACAGGGAGTTTAAAGCCGCACTCACTGAACTCAAAACCAAGGGTATGACTCAACTTATTTTGGACCTTCAAAATAACTCGGGAGGCTATATGAGTGCTGCCATAGGTATTTCCGATGAATTTCTCGGAGAGAATGCACTCATTGTAAGCCAAAAAGGACAAAGCGCAAAGTATGATAGTGAAGCTCGAGCCACCAAAGACGGAGCTTTTCAGGAAGGAGCCCTTATGGTACTCATTAACGAAGGTTCGGCCTCAGCCTCAGAAATTGTAGCGGGAGCTTTACAAGACAATGACAGAGCACTTATTGTTGGTAGAAGATCGTTCGGCAAGGGCCTTGTTCAATTACCCTTCGACCTTAACGATGGTTCCGAATTACGCATGACCATCGCCCGGTATTACACCCCAAGCGGCCGCTCCATTCAAAAACCTTACGAAGACGGTGAAGAAACCTACAACAATGACTACTACGACCGCTATGTTTCGGGAGAATTGTTCTCTCAAGACAGTGTGCACTTCGATGAAAACCTGGCTTATGAAACCACCGGAGGCCGTACCGTTTATGGTGGAGGTGGAATAATGCCAGACTACTTTGTGGGGCTGGACACTACCGATAACAGCGCTTATGTGAACCGCCTGGTGGCCAACAATACGATAAGAGAGTATACGCTGGACTTCCGCGACAACCACCCTGAGCTAAAAAACCAATCAGCAGAGGAGTTTCTAGCTACATTTGACGTTACAGAAAGCATGCTCAAAGAAGTGGTTGCCCTTGGAGAAAAAAATGGAACTCGTTTTAACCAAAGGCAATTCAACAAGTCCAAAGATTTGATGAAATACCTGATTAAGGCTCGCATTGCCCGCGAGATCTATGGCGATGACAACGCATTCTACAAGGTCTTTAACCAAACCAATGAAATTTATCGCGAAGCTATAGACCTTTTTAAAAATCCTGAAAAGCTCAAAGAAAAGTCGAGCGGTGTTCTTTTGCAGAAAATGTAAAAGAACACCGGACTTCCATCGTTGTCGATAAAAAACAGGCATGAAAAGATTTTTACTCTGCACATTACTTCTTTGCTCTTCACCGCTGTGGGCTCAAACCGAAACAGACTCCATCAATCGAGATGTGTGGTACAACTTCATGCAGGCCTATCAGGATTTAGATGCCAGCCTTTTTAATCAGATTCACACCAATGACGTGATTCGTGTGGCAATAGACGGAAACCTATTGCTTGTTGGCCAACAGTATAAAGATCAGAATCTTGAAAATTTTAACCGTTGGAATCAAACCCGGGTGAAACAAAAAATAGAGTTTAGTTTTATCAGCAGAATCCAATCGGGTCTCTGGGCACACGAAACAGGCATTTATAAGCTTACCCGTTTTACAGATTCAGGATCTCAATCATATTATGGTAAGTTTCAGGTAATGCTCAAAAAAGTAGGTGATCGCTGGAAAATCTACATGGACTCTGATACCAACGAAGGAGGTAAGGTTGGTGAATCAGATTTTCAAAAAGGCGATATCTTGAGGTAATACCCCTTTCGACAGCAATCCTGATAGACCAATCTTAATAATACGGATACAATTGTTGTACGGCTCTGCCCCCCCCACTTCAACACATCCGAGCCTCCCAATCCAAACACTTTTTCAAAACATCCGTATATTTGCACAGTTCGTGAAAAAAACGGTTACCATAGGACTTACCATGCTATACCTGATAACATCCGTTGGGTTGTTATTTGGCCAACACCTATGCATGGGACGTGTGCAGGAAAAAGCCATCTTCAAAAAGGTGGAGTTTCGATGCGGCATGAGCATGGAAATGCACAAAGGAATGGAAGACTGTTGTGACGATGAGTGGACCCTTGAAATTGTTGATGACGAGCAACAAGTTACAGCCTTCCAAAAGGCTCCGCTGGCCAGCTATCATTTACTATTCGAAACCGGCTTCTCAGACCCTCTACTTTCTGCGGGAATTCACTTGAACGAACAGACTATTTTTGACACAGGCCCTCCAGAGGTAATACACCCCGACCTGTACCTTTTCTACCACAATCTCAAAATCCCTTCTGGTTTACAATCCTAAGGCGAAACCCTGTTCGTCATTCAGAAAGGGAAACAACAATCTGTTAGAGGTTCTATTCACTATTGTGCTGTTTGTTCCCTGCCGTTGAGCAATTTGTGCTGAATGATCATTGAATGGGTTCGCCAATCCTCATTGCTAAATGCAAAATTCAACTACGGATTGTAACACCAACAAAATGATCAATAACCTAATTAAATTTTTCTTGTATAACCGACTGGTAACTTTTCTGTTACTCGTGGTTCTCCTGGCCTGGGGGGTAGTAACCGCTCCGTTCGATTGGACAATAGGACTCCCCAAAGACCCTGTGCCTGTTGATGCTATTCCGGATATCGGTGAAAACCAACAAATCATTTTCACCGAATGGCCCGGCCGATCGCCTCAAGATATTGAAGATCAGATCACCTACCCCCTCACCTCTACCCTACTGGGACTTCCCGGTGTAAAAACCATTCGAAGCACCAGCATGTTTGGCTTTTCCTCTATCTACGTGATCTTCGAAGATGGTGTGGAATTTTATTGGAGCAGGAGCCGCATTTTAGAAAAACTAAACGCTCTTCCCAAAGGGTTGCTTCCTGAAGGAGCCCAACCCGCCTTAGGGCCAGACGCTACGGCTTTAGGACAGATATTTTGGTATACCATAGAGGGAAGAGACAAGAATGGCCGGCCGGTAGGCGGCTGGGATCCTCACGAAATTCGCACCGTGCAGGACTATACTGTAAAGTATGCCCTTAACTCAGCCACCGGAGTTTCTGAGGTGGCCTCTGTCGGTGGTTTTGTGAAAGAATATCAGGTAGACATAGACCCAATTGCCATGAAAGGTTTTGGGGTGACTCTTGCTGAAATTGCTCGCGCTATTAAAGAAAGTAACCAGGATATTGGTGCCAAAACCATGGAAATAAACCAGGCTGAATACCTTGTACGCGGGCTGGGTTATGTAAAGAAACTAGAAGACCTGGAAAATGCGGTAGTAAAATCGGTTAACAACACTCCGATTCGAGTAAGGGATGTAGCCTTTATTTCTATAGGGCCGGCCTCCAGAAGAGGAGCTTTAGACAAATCGGGAGCAGAAGCCGTTGGCGGTGTTGTGGTGGCCCGCTATGGTTCTAACCCCATGGAGGTCATTAAAAATGTGAAGAAAAAGATTGAAGAAATAAGCCCCGGTCTTCCCAGCAGGGTATTGGCCGATGGCACTGAATCTAAACTCACTATTGTACCGTTTTATGATCGCACTCAGCTAATCAAAGAAACCATTGGTACGCTGGAAGAAGCCTTGACACTGGAAATCATAATCACCATCGTAGTGGTTTTGGTTATGCTTCTCAACCTAAGAGCATCGGTACTTATATCTTCCTTACTGCCAATAGCCGTACTCATGTGCTTTATTGCCATGCGCTATTTGGGGGTAGACGCCAATATTGTTGCCCTATCGGGCATAGCCATTGCCATTGGCACTATGGTAGACGTAGGCATTGTTCTCACTGAAAACATTAGCCGCCATCTGGATATGGACAAAAAACAGCGGCTTGTAGACCTAATCTTCGAAGCCAGTAAAGAAGTGGCTCCGGCTATTATTACGGCCGTAATGACCACGGTCATTAGCTTTATCCCGGTATTTACACTAGAAGCAGCAGAAGGCAAACTGTTCAGACCTCTGGCCTATACCAAAACATTTGCCCTGGTCGCTGCTATTTTGGTAGCCTTACTCATTCTTCCCACACTTGCCTATTGGTTTTTTGGCTTCAAACCCCGAAATGAGAAAATAAAACTGCTCATCAACACCATGATTGTTATAGTGGGTAGTGTGGCACTTTTCAAAAGCATGTGGCTCTCCGGCTTTGTACTCATTGGTGTTGGAGGCTGCAACATAGCAAGACAGATCTGGCCAGCCAGCCGAAACTATCTGAAACACGCTACATTGATTATTTTCCTTATTGCAGTCACCCTCCTGTTGAGCGAGGAATGGCTACCGCTGGGAGTTAAAGGTGGAGGAATAGCCAATTTTATTTTCGTGGCTCTCATAATAGGTATCACTCTGGGCAGCTTTAGCCTATTTATTAAACTCTATCCAACAATTCTCAACTGGACCTTACGCCACAGACGCGTTTTCCTAGTGCTTCCCACAGCAATCGTGTTGTTTGGAGTAACCGTATGGCTGGGCTTCGATAGAGTATTTGGGTTTGTACCCAAACTATTTGGTGCGGAAATAAGAACCAACTCCGTCTATGTAAAGCTTAATCATAGCCTGCCGGGTATAGGCAAGGAGTTTATGCCAGCTCTCGATGAAGGGGCTTTTCTTCTAATGCCTACTTCAATGCCCCATGCGGGCCTGGAACAAAACAAGGAAGTGCTCAAACTTTTAGACATGGCTGTCACGGCTATTCCCGAGGTAGAATCTGTGGTGGGTAAGTTGGGGCGTAGTGAAAGTGCCCTCGATCCTGCTCCCATTTCCATGTATGAAAACGTAATCAACTATAAGAGTGAGTATAAGACCGATGCGAATGGCCGAAGATTACGCTTTAAAACTGAGAATGGAGAGTTTGTAAGAGATGCAGCCGGTGAACTGATTCCCGATGCTAACGGAGAATATTACCGGCAGTGGAGAGATGAAATTCAGTCGCCAGACGATATCTGGAAAGAAATTGTGAAAGCCACTGAACTTCCCGGAGTTACATCGGCACCTAAACTACAACCTATAGAAACACGCTTGGTAATGCTACAGACCGGTATGCGTGCACCAATGGGCATAAAAGTAAAGGGGCCTGACCTGGAAACCATTGAGCAGTTTGGTTTACAACTGGAAGACGTTCTCAAGCAAGTGCCTTCTGTAAAGTCTGAAGCTGTTTTTGCAGAGCGCATAGTAGGAAAACCATATATGCTTATTGACTTGAAACGCGAAAACCTGGCTCGCTATGGGCTAACAATTAGCGAAGTGCAAGATCACCTGCAAGTGGCCGTTGGGGGCATGAAGCTCTCAACAACTGTAGAAGGGCGTGAGCGCTACCCCATTCGGGTTCGTTATCCGAGAGAGCTGCGCAACAACCCTGAAGCTTTACAAAATATACTCATTCCCTTACGCAACGGGCAAAGTATACCATTGGGAGAACTGGCCGAAATAGACTATACCCGAGGCCCTCAAATGATAAAAAGTGAGGACACATTTCTGGTGGGTTACGTAATTTTCGACCGGCAACCCGGACAGGCCGAAGTACAAGTTGTACAAGATGTTCGCAACCTTATAGACCAGAAACTGGCCAGCGGAGAACTCGTACTTCCTGCCGGAGTATCGTATGAATTTGCAGGCAGTTACCAAAACCAGATAAGAGCTGAGGCCAGACTGAGTATAGTGATTCCCATTGTGCTGGTTGTCATTTTTCTCATTCTGTACTTTCAGTTCAAATCAGTACCGGTATCGCTTATGGTCTTTAGTGGAGTAGCGGTTGCCTTTGGCGGAGGCTTTCTCATGCTTTGGCTCTACGGCCAGGAAAGCTTCCTCAACTTTAGTCTGTGGGGTACAAATATGCGCGATCTGTTTCAGATTCATCCGGTAAACCTAAGCGTAGCCGTTTGGGTAGGGTTTATCGCCCTTTTTGGTATTGCTACAGACGATGGTGTGCTTATGGCCACATACCTCGATCAGTCTTTCGACACCGAAAAACCACTTTCTAAGGAACAGATCAGAAAGCGGGTTATTGAAGCAGGTATGAAAAGAGTGCGCCCTTGCCTGATGACCACCGCCACCACACTATTGGCACTGCTCCCAATTTTAACGAGCACCGGCCGCGGGTCAGATGTAATGGTACCCATGGCCATACCTTCATTTGGAGGAATGCTCATTGCTCTAATAACTCTCTTTGTAGTTCCAGTGCTCTACTCCTACTACAAAGAGGTTCAGATCAAGTTTCAACCCAAAAACACCGAGCTATGAATACAGCAGCAAGAATTGTAATCATTAGCCTTGGGTTTGCGGCCTGTAGCCAGCCTCTGATCAATGACGCGGAAGTTTATGGCAACCTTAGGCAAATCATGCAGCAAAATCAGTTGCAGGCAAGGGTTAAGAGCAACGATTTAACCATCAATGAAAACAGCTATGCCCTGGGAGCCATGGCAGATCTGGAGGGCGAACTCATGATTTATGAAGGAGAAGTTTGGAGCTCGGTAGCACAACACGACTCCGTGCTGCTCACTAAGCCACATCATTTTGAGGCAGCCCTTCTGGTAAAAAGCCAGGTGAATGATTGGGAAGAAGTACAAATCTCCAAACCGCTTAGCTCCATGAAAGAACTGGAACAACAACTGGCCCAACTAATTGAAGAAAGACAAGCCACAGAGCGCATTGTTCCTTTTCGGATTGAGGGCGAAATAGCCCACATGGACTGGCATGTAATAAATGCCAAAGAAGCTACAGGTTCTGGTCACGATGCCTATCGGGAAGCTGGTTTTTCAGGAACCACCGACAACCAGACTGTAAAGATTTTGGGCTTTTATTCGCGCAACCATGAAGGCATATTTACTCACCACGGCAGTTTTCTGCATATGCATTTTATAAAGGCAGATGAGGCCATGGGCCATGTGGATGCATTGAGCACCAAGCTCCCTGTAACTATCTATTTACCTAAAAATCCAATCCCATGATCAGGCCAATACTAACACTTTATTTATTGCTCAGCACTTTAGTTCTTTCCGGTCAGAGTCTGGAAGGTTATTGGAAAATGGCTGCGGAAAACAACCCAAGCCTAAAAGCCAGCTTTAATAAATACCTTGCTGCTCTTGAAAGAGTAGACCAGCAAGGAAGCCTGCCCGATCCAAACCTGAGCTTCGGTGTTTTCATTTCTCCGGTAGAAACCCGTGTGGGTGCGCAGAGACTCCGCATGTCTGTCAGCCAGATGTTCCCGTGGATGGGCACTTTGGAAGAGCGCAAAACCATGGCCGTGCGGTTAGCCGAAGCCAGTTTTGCGGAGTTCGAAGAGGCCAGAAATGCATTATTCCTAAAAGTTTCAGAAACCTGGCTTCAACTCCTTGAGCTGGAAAAAGAAATAGCGCTTTCCAAGGAAAACCTAAAGCTTCTCAGAAGTTATGAACCCATTGTTAAAACCAAGTATGAAGCCAACCTGACTTCACTAGCCGACCTCATAAGGGTTCAAATTCGCATTGAAGAAGCGAGTACGCAGCTCACACTTCTCGAGCTACGGAAGACTCCGCTCATTAGCGACTTTAACACCTATTTGAATCGGCCCGTGGACACCCCGGTTATCCTTACGGAAACCCTGCCGGTCAACTCAGAAGCTTCTGTTGATTCGGTTTTAGTTAAAAACCCCAAGGTTATTCAAAACCAATACTTACAGCAAGCCGCACAGAGCCAACTCAAGTTGAGCCAACTCAAGCGAAAGCCATCGCTTGGAGTAGGTTTAGACTATGTATTCGTGAGTGAACGCACCGACATGGCGGTTGCCGACAATGGTAAGAACATTATTATGCCCATGGTGAGCATGAGTCTACCCATATTCGGCAAAAAGAACAAAGCTCAAATTAAAGAAGCCGAGCTAATGCAGGAAAGCCTTCAACATGAAGCTGTTGGCATAAAAAACACGCTTAAAAATGAATGGACAAAAGCCACATACCTTGAACAATCGGCCGAAAAGGAACTACAGCTCTATGCCAGCGAAATCGGCAATACCAAAGCATTGCTGAATGTTCTCACAAGCGAGTATAGCAACAACAGCAGCAACTTTGAAGAGTTGCTTATGACACAACAGCGACTTCTGCAATTACAAATTGCTGAGGCCAGGTCACAAACCAGGCAACAGAGATCGCAATTAATAAAACAGTATTTATCAGGCAATTTTTTACCCTTAAACCCATGAAAAGAACAACACTAACGTTTTTAATAATCTGCATAATGGCCATAGTGTCCTGCAAGAAAAGCGCAGAAACACAAAACACAGAAAACCATGCGGAGCATCAGCAACCGGAAACCTCCACACCCAACACCAAAAGCCCTCCGGTCACAGCCATGGGCAATATTGGAGAAACGCATGTGCACATTTCCTACCACTCACCACGAGTGAGAGGGCGAAATATTTTTGGAGGTTTAGTAGCCTACGGAGAAGTATGGGTAACCGGAGCACATAAAGCTACCACTGTAGACTTCTCTACCAATGTACGTATCGGAGACTCCCTTATTGAAAGTGGAAAGTACGCCCTGTTTACCATTCCCGGTCAGGAACAATGGACCATTCTGTTAAACAAAAATTACGATCAGCACCTGGCCGATGAATATGACCCCGAGCTTGACGTGCTCCGCTATGTAACTCAGGCCGAAACCATTACTCACACTCAAGAAGAGCTTTTATACCAGGTTCAGGAAGGAGACCATGAGGGAAGCATCATCATTAGCTGGGCCAACGTAAAAGTGAGCCTGCCCATTCAAACCATCGCAAAAGAGCAGTAACAATGAAAAATCTAATCGTAGTACTCATCGCATGCACAGCAATTCTGGCTAGTTGTTCTAACCCACAGGAAACACCCTTGGTAGAGCCGCTTGCCCTCCCCACTCAAAACAGCTCTAGCCTGCCACGGCTGTTTACCAATGCAAAGGGAGAAACCTTTTTGTCTTGGGTAGAGCGCAATCCTGAAAAAGTTGCAAAGCTCTACTTTTCTAAGTTGAAAGATGGCCAATGGCAAAGCCCCCGGCTCATTGCCGAAGGAAGCAATTGGTTTATTAACTGGGCCGACTTCCCATCAGTTATAGAAAACAATGAGCTAATGGCCGCCCATTGGCTACAAAAGAGCGAGAAAGGCACCTATGACTATGACATACAGGTAGCCTTCTCCAACAACAGTGGCAACAACTGGCAAGCGCCCATTACACCACATAAGGATGGTATTTCTGCCGAACATGGTTTTGTAACCATGCTGCCTCTGGAAGACCAAAAAACCTTTGTGACCTGGCTCGATGGTAGAAATACTAAAGGAGACCATGCTAAAGACGGTGGCCATGGAGGAGCAGGAGCTATGACACTTCGCGCAGCCATCTTTGATAGCGAAGGAGAGACTCTGGAAGAATGGGAGCTAGACGACCGGGTTTGCGATTGTTGTCAAACAGCAGCCGCACAAACCAAGGATGGACTTGTGGTGGTTTACCGTGACAGGTCAGAAGGAGAAATCCGCGACATGTCGGTAGTACGCTATGTAAATGGCGAATGGACCAAACCTCAACCCCTAAAAGTAGAAATGTGGGAAATGCCTGCATGCCCGGTAAATGGCCCTTCCATAACAGCCCAAGGAAATCAGCTCGCTGTGGCGTGGTTTATGGCAAAAGGCGGATACCCCGAGGTTAAGCTGGCCTTCTCACAAGACGGTGGGGCCACTTTTGGCGAAGCTGTGGTGGTGAGTCATGGTACTACCAACGGCAGAGTGGGCACAACCACCCTCAACAATGGCAACGTACTGGTAAGCTGGCTGGAAACCGCTGACGATACCGCTAAGATAATGTTAGCCAAATACGATAAAACCGGCACACTACTCAAACGCATGACCATCGCAGAAACTTCGGCTGCCAGAGCCAGTGGATTCCCGGTACTCACCAGCAATGGAGAAGACATATACATGGCCTGGACCCAGGCCGATGAACAGACAAGCATTAAGACAGCCAAAGTCAATTTCGAATAATGAAAACAGACAGAAAAACCGTATTTATAGCCCTTGGCACCCTCGTTGTAGGGTTGCTTTTGGGGGCACTATTCTTTGGAGGAGGTGGCCATAGTGCCTCTTCTCCGGAATTGGCCACTGAAGAACACTCCCATCCTGAATCAGGCCTGTGGACATGTTCTATGCACCCCCAGGTTCGACAGTCCGAACCAGGCTCCTGCCCTTTCTGCGGAATGGACCTTATTCCGGTAAGCGAAGGCGGAAATGATGACAACCCCAGAGTTCTCAAAATGTCCAATGCCGCTCAGGCACTAGCCGACATTCGTACAGAAGTGGTAGGCAGTTCAGTAGCCTCGGCCTCCCTGAGTATAAACGGGCGAATAAAGGCCGATGAACGTAGGGTTCAGACCCAAACCACTCACTTTGGCGGAAGAATAGAAAAGCTCTATAAAAACTTTGAGGGGGAATACGTGAAGAAGGGTGAGAAGGTGGCATCCATTTATTCACCACAACTGGTAGCAGCTCAGAATGAACTGCTCGAAGCCAAAAAGCTGGCCTCTACCAACCCGGCCCTTCTTGAAGCCGCCCGAAAGAAACTCAAGTACTGGAAGATCACCGATGAACAAATAGCGGCTATTGAAGCTTCCGGAGAAGCCATGCGCAACATCGACCTGTTATCCAACTACGAGGGCATTATCCTCAAAAAACTAGTTAACAATGGAGATCACCTTATGGAAGGTGGAGCGCTTTACCAAATAGCCGACCTCACCACCGTATGGGCTATTTTTGAGGTATATGAAAAAGACCTGGGTAAAGTAAAGCTAGGCGACAAAGTAACTTTTAGCCCCAACGGCATTAATCAAAACTTTGAGGCCACCATCAACTTTATTGCACCATCAGTAGAAAGCAACAGCCGCATCATAGAGGTTAGAGCCGATGTACCCAATGGCAATGGACGTCTTAAACCCGATATGTTCATTAAAGCACAAATAAAGGCAGTTGCATCGAATGAGCTGAGCATTCCACGTTCGGCTGTGCTATGGACGGGCAAACGTTCGGTTGTCTATGTAAAGCTGGCCAATAATGAAGGTTTCGAACTACGCGAGGTAGAACTAGGCAATGCAATAGATAATCACTATCAGGTAATTGAGGGGCTGAAAGCCGGAGAAGAAGTAGTGGTTAATGGCACATTTACGCTCGATGCAGAAGCCCAGCTAAAAGGAAAAATAAGCATGATGGCTCCTTCAGAGTCGAGTGCCTCTGACCACAAAAACGGTTTTCAGGAAATTGAACTTCCAGGCACTATAAATTACATAGAGTCTACCCCAAGAAGCTTCAAAAATCAGCTTCAAAGCCTGACCAAGGCCTACTTAACCCTGAAAGACGCCATGGTAGAAGGCTTGCCAAGCTCCATTCAGGTACAAAGTCAGAAGGTTTCCGAAGCACTCAAAAAAACAGATATGAGCCTGTTGAAAGGCGATGCCCACATGCACTGGATGACCTTATTGGAACCCATGCAGCAGAGCTTATCAGACATAAACAGTTCCGACAACAGAGACCAGCAACGCTTACAGTTTATAAATCTTTCTAAAGCCCTTATCAATGCCATAGAATCGTTTGGAACAACCATGGAAAGCCCTTTGTACGTTCAGTTTTGCCCCATGGCCAATAACGACAAAGGCGCCACCTGGGTATCGGCTCAGGAAGAAATCATAAACCCCTACTTCGGAGACATGATGCTCCGTTGTGGCAATGTTGAATACACTATAGAAAACAATCCAAATTAATTTCAAACTATACATTTAATGAAAAAGTTAATCGTAACACTTACCATCATTGGTCTTATGAGTGCCTGTGGAGGCAAAACCGAACAAAATTCCTCTACTTCGACTCCAAAAGCCGAGCAAAAGAAAGCACCTGTAGAAGCCTACCTAAGCTTAAAAGATGCTTTGGTGGCTACCAACAGTGAAGAAGCGGCAGAAGCAGCAAAGGCTTTTATGGCAGTTACAAAAGATGAAAGGCTAGTATCTCCCTTAAAGCAGATTGCCGCTACCTCAGAGGTAGAAGATCAGAGAAAAGCCTTTGAGACTCTCTCCATGGCCATGTATGAAATCGTAAAAGCAGGAAACTCAGAAACCGTCTTGTATAAGCAGTACTGCCCAATGGCCTTCAACAACAAGGGAGCCTATTGGCTGGCAGCAGAATCGGAAGTAAACAACCCCTACTTTGGTGATGTAATGCTACACTGCGGCCGCGTTGAGGAAACCATTAACCAATAGATAAACCCAGGCTGTGCCGGGCGAAATCAAGGTATGCAATCACCATATTGCCATTACCTTGTAGCATCGGCACAGCTGCTTTTTCATGATTATTACCGTAAAGCATATGGTGTGTAACCGCTGTATAAAAGCGGTTGAAGAGGCCCTCGGTCAAAAGTGGGACTCTTCTAGCTATCGGGTTCGTCTGGGGCAAATAGAGTGGAAAACTGCTCTCAACCCGGAAGACCTCGAAACTATAGACAAACTGCTCAGCAAGCACGGCTTTGAGTTGGTAGAAGATGAAAAAAGCAGAAAAGTAGAATGGATTAAACAACTGATCATAAATGAGGTACACCACCAGGCCGCACAAAAGCCAACCGGGGTCAACTTCTCAGAGTTTATCAGTAAAACAATCGGTCACGACTATTCCTACCTAAACGACCTGTTTTCCAGTATTGAGGGTAAAACCATAGGCCAGTACGTTACTCTCCAAAAGATTGAAAAGGCCAAAGAGCTCCTTGTTTATGGAGAGATGAGCCTGGCACAAATTGCCGATCAACTGGAATACAACAGCGCCCAATACCTGTCGGCCCAGTTTAAAAAAACAACAGGCCTTACTCCTTCCCGATTCAAGTCTTTTGGCCAACGCAGACCTATAGACAAAGTATAGGTATCAGGAAAAGTTATATATCGGCACCCAAATAGTGTAAGGCTTGGTTGGAGCAAAGGCCACACCTTTGTAACACAAAATGAGCAACTCATGAAAAAGCAACTGACTATTACGGGAATGACATGCGAAGGCTGCAAAGCCACAGTAACCCGAAATATTAAAAAATTACCCGGTGTTCAAACCGTATCGATAAACCTGAGCAATGGCCAAACCATTGTTGATGCCAATCTCATATACAGTGAAGACGAGATTCAGGAAGCTATCGGAAAAGATTCAAAATACCAGATTGTAAGACAAGAAACCAACCTGCGTTCTTCATCAGCCCCTCAGTCAACTACAGCAACCAAAGGATTCTTTGCCACCTACAAACCTCTGTTGCTCATAGTGGTATTTATTGCCGGGGTAAGTGTGCTGGCTCAGGCTGGGCAACACGGTAGCATTGACTGGAGTCTTTGGATGCGCCACTTTATGGCCGGATTCTTTATTGTTTTCTCATTCTTTAAACTCCTGAATCTGGAAGGTTTTGCTAACAGCTACCGCATGTACGATATTGTAGCTGCTCGCTGGAAGGGCTGGGGATACATATACCCATTTGTAGAACTGGCCTTAGGAATTGCTTACCTCATTCATTTTAACCCAACAATTACCAACCTTACCACAGTTATAGTATTGGGAGTAAGCTCTATTGGAGTAATAAAAAGCAATCTGGACAAACGAAAGATTAAATGTGCCTGCCTTGGAGATGTTTTCAACCTCCCCATGAGCAAAGTCACCATTATAGAAGACCTCACCATGGTAGGTATGGCAGCCATCATGTTGGCCTGATTCAACCTATTCTATTGAGTTATGAAAGATCACCGACAAGAAGAACACAAACATCATGAGCATGAACAGCATCACGATCATTCAGCAATGATCAATGATTTTAAACGCAGATTCTTTGTTTGCCTGATTCTGGGCCTGCCGGTAATTGTGTTATCGCCCATGATTCAGGAGATACTGGGTTATTCTCTGAGTTTCGAAGGGAGCACATACCTTTCTGCAGGACTCTCCAGTTTTATATTTTTCTACGGTGGCTGGCCATTTTTAACGGGTTTGGTTAGCGAACTCAAAGAAAAACAACCGGGTATGATGACCCTTATTGCCATAGCCATTACCACTGCCTGGGCCTACAGCACTGCTGTGGTTTTCGGTTTAGAAGGCAAAATATTCTACTGGGAGTTGGTCTCTCTCATTGCCATTATGCTCCTGGGCCACTGGCTGGAAATGAAATCTGTAATGGGTGCTTCAAAGGCCCTGCAAAAACTTGCAGAGTTAATGCCCGACCATGCTCATAGAATTACTGACGATGATATTGAAGATGTAAAAACAACACAACTGCAGAAAGGAGACCTCATTTTAGTAAAACCCGGTGAAAAAATACCGGCCGATGGAACGGTCAAAGAGGGTGAAAGCGAACTGGATGAGAGTGCACTAACCGGAGAAAGCAAGCCAATAACTATTGGCCCGGGTCAGGAGGTAAAAGGAGGAGCCGTTAATCTGGATGGTTCCTTAAGAATAGAGGTTCTTTCTACCGGAGAAGAGAGCTATCTCAATAGGGTAATAAAACTGGTTGGTGACGCGCAACAGGTGAAATCAAAAACTCAGACTTTGGCAAACAAAGCCGCAGGTATTCTGGCCTACGTGGCCATCATAGCCGGAGCCATCACCTTGCTGGTTTGGTGGCAGCTCTCCGACAAAGATTTTAGTTTTGCACTGGAACGCATGGTTACCGTAATGATTATCACATGCCCTCATGCACTGGGGCTAGCCGTACCATTAGTTTCAGCCATCTCCACAGCTATTTCGGCCAAAAACGGACTACTCATTAGGAATAAATCGGCTTTCGAGTCTGCCCGAAAAATAGACACCGTGGTGTTCGACAAAACAGGTACTTTAACCAAAGGTGAGTTTGAAGTACAAACCCTAAAAGTAACCGACAATTCGCTAAGCAATGAAGAGCTATTGGCCATAGCCTATGCTCTGGAGCAAGAATCGGAACACCCCATAGCACGCGGCATTGTTAAGGAAGCAAAAAAACAGTCAGTTAAAGCCGTAAAAGTCACAGACTTTTCGGCTCAAAAAGGAAAAGGTGTAGAAGCCAGGATTGAGGGGATAAAACATGCCATTGTAAGCCCCGGCTACCTAAAAGAAAATAATATTGATATGCCCAATGAGGCCACTGAACAAAAAGGCACCATTGTATTTGTGATTCGGGAAAACAGCCTTTTGGGCTACGTGGCACTCGATGATACCATTAGAGAGGAAAGCTATCAGGCTATTGAAGAACTCAAAAGCAAAGACATAGAAGTACTAATGGCTACTGGCGACAATGAAAATACCGCAAAACAAGTGGCCGAAGCCATAGGGTTGGACGGTTACCACAGTGGAGTACTCCCCCATGAAAAATCAGAGATTATAGAGCGATTGCAAAAAGATGGCAAGTTTGTAGCCATGACAGGCGATGGAGTAAACGATGCTCCGGCCTTGGCCAAGGCCAATGTGGGAATTGCCATTGGCTCGGGAACTGATATTGCGGCAGAAACAGCCGACATTATTTTGACCGAAAGCAGACCCAGCGATGTGGTACGTTTAATCACCTTTGGAAAAGCCACCTATCAAAAAATGATACAAAATCTGGTTTGGGCCACCGGCTACAATGTGTTCGCCATTCCTCTGGCCGCAGGCATATTGTACAATCAAGGGATAATGATTTCTCCGGCACTCGGAGCAGCCTTAATGAGTCTCTCTACAGTAATATGTGCACTGAACGCTCAAAGCTTAAAATGGTCGATAAAAAAATAATTGCTCTAACAATTCTAAATTTTTTATAAAAATTGAATTTTTCTAATAGATAGTAAAACCAAAACGTAAAGTTTATAGTTTATTCTACGAATGATTTGGTGAAGTTAATTTTTTGCTATTACTTCGAATTGTCTAAGAAATTTAAGACACCTGGAGGTTCCAATCCTCTGGTATTGTGTGTGTTTATTGGCCATCCCGAGAGATCGGGATGGTTTTTTTATACCCACTGGCACACCAATGTCTTTCCCCTACCATTCCCAGAGTTTTTAAAGTTCATCATTGAACTTATCGTTAAATTGAGGCGTAAATCCGCAAAAGATAATTCATGAAAAAATACCTGATTATTCTTCTTTTATTCTTTTTTGCTGTGTTGGCCTGCCAGAAGAACAGCCAGAACCAAGGGCCAATGGAACAGCAGGTGGTGGACAAGGCCATTGCTTTTCATGGCATGGAACAACTAAACAATTCTTCTTTTTCGCTCACCTTCAGAGAAATGGATTACACCTATACAATGAGAGACGGGCGATACAAATATACACGCACCCAAACCGATTCTCTCGGCAGAGAAGTAGTAGATATTTTGACCAATGAAGGACACTTGAGGCTCACCAATGGCGACACGACAGAAGTTACTGAAGAAAAGAGTGCCGCCTATTCTCGCTCAGTCAATTCGGTGATTTACTTTTTCAGACTACCCTTTGGGCTTAATGATGATGCTGTAATTAAGTCATACCAGGGAACTACGGACATTAAAGGAAAAACCTACCATGAAGTGCGCATTACCTTTAAGCAAGAAGGCGGTGGCGAAGACTTTGACGATGTGTTTTTGTATTGGTTCGATACGGAAGACTATCGAATGGACTACATGGCCTATCTGTATCATACCGATGGAGGCGGTTTGAGATTTAGAGAAGCCATTAACCAACGAAGAGTAGAAGGTGTGCTTGTGCAAGACTACATCAATTACAAACCGGCCGATGAGTCGATAGACATCAATACAATTGATGAATTGTTCGAGGCGGGAGAGCTGGAAGAGCTTTCGCGAATCATCAATGAGCAGGTACAAATCCGCTTCAACCCCTAACAGGCATGAAAAAGTCCGTACGAATAGGCATTGTGCAATCGGCTCCAAGCTACCTGAATGTAGAGGAGTCTATGCGAAAAGTAGAGAAGCTTTTGCGCGAAGCCTCCGAAAAGGGTGCGCAATTGGTCACCTTTGGTGAAACGTGGTTTACGGGCTATCCTGCTTGGATAGATTACTGCGATGAATACGCCAAGTGGGACTTTAAACCTACTAAAGAGGTTTTTGCCAAAACATATGAAAACAGCCTTGACGTGAAGGGCAAAGAAGTAGCCACCATTGGCCAATGGGCTAAAGAACTTGGGCTGGTGATTGTAATGGGCATAAACGAGAAAGTGACTAGTGGACCTGGCAACGGCACTATTTACAACAGTTTACTTACTTGGAATGAACATGGAGAGCTAGTGAACCATCATCGAAAATTAATGCCTACCTACACCGAAAGACTCATTTATGGTCATGGCGATGGCCATGGGCTTAAGGCTGTAGAAACACAAGTAGGAAGGATTGGTGGTTTAATTTGCTGGGAGCATTGGATGCCTCTAACGCGACAAACCATGCACAATTCTGGCGAACACATTCATGTGGCGGTATGGCCCAAAGTTCATGAAATGCTTCAGATTGCCACCAGATCTTATGCCTTTGAGGGTAGATGTTTTGCCGTTGGTGTGGGGCAAATTATGCGAGTTAAAGATATTCCGGCCGAGCTCACCTTACCTTTAGAATTGCAGAACAAACCCGACCATATGCTGCTCAATGGTGGCAGCTGCATTGTAGGCCCGGATGGTCATTATGTAATGGAACCGATTTGGGACAAAGAAGGTGTTTTTGTTCAGGAAGTAAATCTTACACGGTGCTATGAAGAACGCATGGCTCTGGATGTAACAGGCCACTACCAAAGAAATGATGTATTCGAGCTAAAGACAAACACCAAAAGACAGTGAGCAGCCTCCGCCTTGAGTCCGGAGGCCGCCCTTAGGCCAATGTTTAATTTTTGTCGCCTTGTTTTACCCGGGTTTCATTCTCTTGGTAAAAGGCGTATTCCTGCTCTAAAAAGCCAATGTAAGATTGCCCCCAAACATAATCTATGTTGTCTCCAAAAAGCACTAACACTCCCTCAAGCGGCTCTTCATAAGGGTTATACAGTTTATGTTGAATGTATGGGGGCACAAAAAAGCTCATCCCTTTATCAATATCCATTTCCTCTCCATTCACCACTGCTTTGCCCTTGCCGCTGGTAATAATAAAAAGGTTGGGTACCTGGCTCGATTGGATGTCCTCTTCAGCGTTGGCCACTTTCATTTGCCCCAAACTAAACCAGCCAATGCGCTTGTCTTTCATGGTGTATAGCGATACCATCATAGCTCCATGGGTTTCCATAGACTTATCACGGCCAAAGGGAGTTACCTCACCATTCCCTTTCTTCCAAAAATGCTCCATGGTTAAATAGGCCAGGGCCGTTTCGCCCTGCCCGGAACTAAAACCTTCCATATCGGCTACACCAAATAGAGGCTGTGGATCTGACTCACGGGTACGCATGCTGGCCGTTCCGGCAGTTAGCTCATTGGTGTAGAGACTTCTAAGGGTAGACATATCTGGGCAATGAAAGTACCACGTGGGCCGGCTGGGTTTGCCTTTTTCAACCGAAACGTTGTGTGGCCCCATTTCATGAAACGTGTATTTTTGACTTTTGCCTACCAGGTACCCTCTCTCATTCCTCTCTACTTTCACCGTCCACCAATCCTCTTCAACCTTAATTCCAAAATAGGCATTCATGGCCATGGGATCATCGGCATAGGCCTGAACGTAATCTCTAATCATGGCATCGGCCGACTGCCCAAAAACCGGAGCAGTTACCATAACACCGTGTAGCATAATAAAAGCCAATGCAACCATTGCCTTAGCTTTTAGGGGAAGTTGTATTCGTTTTTTCATGCTTAAAAAAACCGCCCCAAAGCACAAAGGGATGCCTAAAAAACAACGATTGTGGCGAAATTCTGCTATTTGTGGTGAGTGAGAGCTAGTGGACTATTTTGAACCTCCTTATGGCCTGAAGTACCACCTCTCGGTACGATCTGGAAACAGGAATCGGATGAGAGACACAAACCAGTCGCAGCTCTATGGACGAGTGACCAACAACCGAGTGGACGTTATGGAGGTTGACCACATAGGACCTATGACACCTCACTACTTCTGGATGACTGATCTGCCGAAAGATATTTGTTAGAGTACCTCTTACAAGCTTCTTCTTAACCTCATTTTGCTCCAGAAAGGAAAGCTCCACATAATTGTCATGTGCTTTGAGGCAAAGTAAATCTACCAACCTTACGGCAACCGATTCGTTGTTTCCGCTGCCTTTTACAGAAATAAACTCTTCTTTAGGCCCTTCTTCTCTGTTGGTTAGCATCTGCTCGTAGTCCGACTTGAGATTTCTAAATCGAAAGTAGCCAAGCACACCAGCCAGCGGAAAGATGAGCACCGAAGAGATTTGAAGAACAAAGCGCAAACCGCTAATAAATTTCCAGTCGTGCCAGCCTCCTATTAGATTATACAGTACAAAGTTTGACAGCCCCAACACCAACAGAAGCGCCAAATACCAGTATACAACAGCGGCAGTGCTCACTCTCTTAATACAATGCCTTTTGACCCAAAACTCCATGAGCACACACAAGAAAAAAGTGCTTGTGCCAAACTTTGCCATTTCTACAAGGAAGTGGGCCGTATAAGTAAAGCGGGGATTGTAGTTATGTATGCCAAATGGAAGAAAGGCCACCAGGAATATGTACAAAAAAAGTGGTGTAGCAATACAAACCGCCAACCGGTAGGGCTTTGAAAGAAAAAAATCGAGGTTAACCTTTTTCATAAGGTTTGGAGTCAATAGCCAGAGAATCCAAGCCTCCGGGTTTACATCTAAATTACTAAAGCCCTACACCAACTTGCCAAGAATGAGCAAAAAAATGCACCTGAACTTTTAGAAGTTATCTTTTTTAAAAAAGCCTGATACTCAGAGAGTATCAGGCCATAATCTTTAGATCGACATACAACGGTATTGGTCAACCCTTGTTACTTGCAACCTCTTCTTTCGTCTATCTTCTCGTAATACTCGGCAGGGTTTATACTAAAACTGGTGCCTGAAGTATTGGTAGAAAAGTTAGAAAAAGAATATTTGTGAGAAGTACCGAAATCGTCTACAGCAGTAATTGACGTAATGTTATTGCCACTAAACGCCACATGAACTTCTTTGTAAGCTGCTTCTGAAGATGGCTTAAGCTTTAATACAGAGCCTTCCATGGTTCCGCTATGGCCTGAACCAAAGAAGGTCATCATTGAACCAAAGTCTACTATGGCTTCAGTGTTTTGGCCGGGACAAAAGAACAATATCTGGGAGTGGTCTGGCTCCTTGGTTCCTACATACTCTGTTTTACCATCGTTGAGCCAGGTTTCGTTGGGGCCATATTTCAAAATGTATTTTGCGCCTTCAACCACCAACACGCCTTCCTGCACATTCTTAAAACCCATGTTATCGTTAATGGCCTCGTATACCACGTTTACCTTATAGTTGGGTATGTTGCCATACTTGTTGTACAACTCGTTGATCTTAGAAGAAGCATCTTGAGCTTGTACCGAGCCCACCATTAGCACAGCGAGCAGTAATGTTTTCAGTAGAGTTTTCATAAATCTGTGTTTCTAAAAAAAAAGATTAAAAGGAATGATAAAAGTTGAGTGGTTGGCTACTTTCATCGGCTGAGATAGATCAAAAATAAAAAAATCCTGTGAATAGCCATTCACAGGATCAAATTTGTGGTTTACCTCTATCTACTTCTTACGGATATAAATATTCCCGTTGGTAGTTTTCATCATTACTTCGGCACCTCCTCCATTGAGGTCGCCTTCAACCCAACTCTCGTACTTCATGCTAAATCCGCCTTTGTTATTTTTATTGCTAACCGGTTGGGCCTGCTTAATACTAAACGATTCAAAGTCTGTGAATATGTCTCTATTCGTTCTCATTTTTGCTGTGAACTTAGTACCGGTAGGCACACTTATATCTACATTTCCATTGTAGGTGCTAAAAGCCATAGGGGTTTCAGGAGTCACTTTGGCAAAAGTAACTTCGATAGCTCCATTGTAAGTCGAAGCGCTGGCAGAACCGCTAATATTGGTCAGCGTAATAGATCCGTTGTAGCTCTCCACATTAACCTCCCCGTTTACGCCTTCAATTACAATGTGGCCGTTGTTATAGGTTTCTGCTTTAATGTTGAAGTTTTTAGGTACCATTACTTCAAAATCTACCCGGTTGTTCCAGCCTTCACTTTCCAGCCTCACGGTGTTATTGTTTTCGGAAGCCTCCACATTAAAGCCCCCGCTACTCACCAGCCTCATCCCATTTTTAGACTCTCCTCGCTCCACCTTCTTTTCATACTTAATCATTTTCACTTTTACAGTGGGGCCGTCATAGCCTGTTACTTTCACTTTGCCATTTCGGTTGTCTAAATCCAGCTTTCCTCTTTCACCGGGTTTCGAAAGTGGTATTTCTATCTCTTGTGTATTCTGCTGGTACTCTATTTTTTTACCATTATGATCAAAGTCCATATCAAACTCAAAGTCAGATACAACACTATGAACCGCCCTTTCGGCTATGGCTTCTACTTCTGCTAACACTTGAGGATCTACCTTCACCTCCCAGTTTTTACTGGTCTTTACCTGCACATCCTGAGCCCAGGCTGCAACTCCCAAACTCATTACCATTGCCGCAGATAACATTTTTCTCACGTTTCTCATGATCTGTTTTTTTCTTTTTCTCTTTACATGATTTTATCCAAATTCTCACGAAGCGCTGATTTCACATCATCGGGTGTATTTTCAGCATTTAGAATAGGTTCAAAGGCCTTTACTGCCTGAGTTTCCTGCATATCCACCATCAATTCGGCCATCGCTACCAATACCAATGGAGATTGCTGCTGGTTAATACTTTTTATCAATCGTTCACGAATAGCCGAATCTTTGGCATAGTTGGCCAATGAAGCTAAGGCCGCCAGCCTCACATTGGTACTCTCATCGTTATTGAGTGTTAAAAACAGAGCATCGGTTACTTCTCGGTTTTTAGACACAAGCCCGTTGCTCATCTGCACGCCTTTCAGCCGTTGAGTCACCGACTGGTCTTCCAGCATGGTTTTCATCATTACCTCCTGCATACCAGCCATCTGATCGCTCAGCCTATTCAGTTGGCTGTTGTACACACTGCCTGTAAAAAGCCTGCCTAAAACAAGGCCCACCAACAGCACACAAAACCCAAAAGCAAACCGCCCCTTGGACGTGGCAAAGAAAAACCTTCCCAAGACACTCCATACATGCCGAAAGTCTTCTTTACCTTCTACCCTTCTTTGCTCGGCTGCCAACATTTGGTAAAAGTTAGAGCGCAGAGCATCTGTGGGCTCAGGCTTAGGAGTTGTTGCCATTTGTTGGCCCATAGTCCTGAGCTCGTTCACCTCCTGCATATCTATGAACCCCTGCTCCACATATTCTTCAAACTCACGCCTGCGTTCATCAGTCAGGGTTCCGTCCATATATTCTGTTATCAGAGACATATATTTCTCTTCCATCTCCGTCATTGTTTTCTTAAGTATACATCACCATTTAGCGTTTCAAACTCAAAAGTAGGCCCTCCGGATTTTCCATACTGGTAGCTGTTACTATTGGCTATTTTGTACTTTACTCCATTACCATCAGGAGCCTTGGTTACTTTGGGGGCCAGTTTGGCCGTAAATTCCAGGTCACTGTAAACCTCTCCCCACTGACTTTGAAAGCTAAATATTGCACTGGCATTTTCAGGCACTCTAATTTCTATGTCGCCATTTACTGTATTAAAGCTGCCAAACTCTTTTGGTAAGCTTTTGTAGTTTACTTCCAACTTTCCATTCACGGTCGATGCTTTGGTGTCGCTAGCCAGATTCTGCAAAGTCACATCGCCATTTACATTAGAAGCATACACATTGCCTTCCACGTTTTTCACCAACACACTGCCCTTGTTCACTGTAGAAAGCTTCACACTTATTCCCTTCGGCACCTTCACCGTAAAATCGAGCGTATACCAGTAGTTTTTATGCTCGCTCTTTCTGTTCCACTCCCAGCTACATTGCAGAGGGTCGGCCTTATCTTCCATTATATGATTAGGAGAAGACAAGAAGAGTTTCACAAACTCCGCCCCCTCCAGCACACCCAAACTCACTTCTTCCATACCAAGAGCAAGGTCTTCGTTGGTCTTTCCGTTCACTTGTTTTTTCACTACCACCTGCACCGCTTCTCCATCGTAAGCTTCTACTTCAACGCTGCCATTTATATTGCACACGCAAAACCAGAACTCAGCACTAGCATTGTTCACCGCAAATTGTTTCGTAATGGTTTCGGACTTACCCTGAGCCCACACATTGGCACCAACCAGCAAAGCCACCAGTACCATCCAATAATTCCTTTTCATTTCTTCTTATGGTTTTACAACCTCACATTCAAGTTTCTCATAGTTGGCCTTCAACTCTTTCAGTGCTCTAAAAATCCTCACCTTCACAGCACTTTCAGAGCAATCCAGAAGTTCAGCAATGTCGCTGTACTTCATTCCCTGATACTTACTCAATACCAATATTTCGCGTTTCTCTGCAGAAAGCCTTCTCATGGCTTTTTCCAGTAAATGACGCTCCTCACTGGCAATCTTAAAAGTCTCTGCATTGTCGTTGTCAGCATAATATTTGTCCGTTACGCTCACATCTTCCTTATATCCCAGACGCTTCTCCTTCTTATAGTAGTCGGCAAATAAATTCCGCGCCATATGAAATATCCAGGTAGAAAACTTACCGTCACCCTTATAGGTATGACGGTATTTGATGATTCTCACAAACACATTCTGCACAAGATCCTCGCTGGCGTTGCCATCAGAAGTCAGCCTATAGAAGAAACCATACAAAGGCCTGTTGTAGCGTTCGAATAATAGACCCAGCTGATCTAGCTGGCCAGCCTTAACCTTAAGCATTAATGTGTTGTCTGAGATTGAATCCAATGCTTCGTCTTAAGAATTCAGTGGGGGAAACTCAACTCGATTGAAATGGTTACATACAATTTAAGATTTTCTTTTAAGAAGATTTTGAAGGACGCCCCACCGCACAAAATCCTTGCGCCCAGGCCTGCTCTGGCGGGCCGGGCGCTGTTATAGCCAATTACCTAAACCAACCCGGGTTCGATGTAAAGAAGTAGTAAAATATCCCCTCTTAGGATGTCATTGCGGAATTTTCCTCTGAAAACTTCACATACGCAAAGGAAAATATCCGCAATCTCATTTAGACTCTGTTGAGATACCAGATAAAACAGGCCTTTTTTTGAGAGTTTAAGGCCTGTTTTTTTTGCATGACGTTCTTTTCTTACATCAAACTCAGGTTAAACCACAGTCATCAACCACCAACCGTCCATCTCTGACTTGAGTCGACTATAAACTATGAATCTTAAAGGTTAAACCACGAACATTGAACTTCTCCTATTTGATTTAATGTTGAGAAACTTTAAATTCATTTTTGATCACCCAAATAACACCCCCATGGAAGAAACTAAAGAACAACTACAAAAGCAGATCGACCAACTGAACGCTCAACTCACTGGCGACATGTTTGCCGATATGGACATTAAAGACCAAATTCACAATCTAAAAATGAAATTGAACGGTGTGAAGCCTATGGATTCTAAAATAGATTGCGTAGGTTGTGGTAGTTAATATGAACGACACACCATCTTCAACCTTAACTTTAGAGCCTCTATGGGCTCTTTTTTTATTCGTTTTCCTAAGCTGTAGCAGCCCGGAAACCCAAGGTATTGACACCAATATTCCATCTCAGGACGCCCCTTACCTAATGGTGCTCGGTGTGGCACAAGATGCGGGCTATCCGCAGGCCGGATCGAGACAAGAATTTAAGCTGATTGAAGAAGGGCTAAGAGCAAAACAGTATGCTGTATCGCTTTGCCTGGTAGACCCACAGCATAACAAACGCTACCTTTTCGAAGCCACTCCTGATTTTCGGGAACAGTTAGAAATGGCCGATAAGGTTTCGAAGCCTACACAATATCCTTTCGATGGTATATTTTTAACTCATGCACATATTGGCCACTACACCGGGCTCATGCATTTGGGTAGAGAAGTAATGGGTACACGAACCATTCCGGTTTACGCCATGCCTAAAATGACTGCCTTTCTTCAAGAAAACGGACCCTGGAGTCAATTGATTAGTTTAGAGAACATAGCTCTAAAACCCCTGTCAGACTCCACAGCAATCTCATTGAGCAACAGTATTTCTGTAATGCCTTTCACTGTTCCCCACAGAGATGAATACAGCGAAACTGTAGGCTATCAAATAAAAGTTAGTCGCAAGAGCCTTGTTTTTATTCCTGACATAGACAAATGGAACCGATGGGATGTAGACATTCGAGAAGTGGTTAAGGCCCACGATTATATACTTATTGATGCCAGCTTCTATAAAGATGGAGAACTTAAAGGTAGAGACATGAGCCTGATTCCTCACCCTTTTACCACAGAAAGCATGGAGCTTTTTAAGAACCTATCAGATGCTGATAAGGCTAAGGTGTACTTTATCCATGCCAACCATACCAACCCTATTCTTGATGTCAATAGCAGGGAGTATAAAGAGGTTATACAGGCAGGTTTTCATGTAGCTAAGCAAGGGCAGATATTTCGGTTTTGATAGTTTAGCCGTCCGACCGCTTTGAGCGGTCGGACGGCTGCGCAGGCGGTGAACAAAGCTGAGACTAATGGCAAGGCAATTCCATCAACTTTATCTCAATAGCTAAGAAAATAAAGCTCTTCATCAGAGTCCCATTCTGGAGACACTGATGGTGATGAGTCCCGATAATTTTAAGGTATATAGAGCTAGTAGATGCTCTAGCTAGTGATTTCTAAATAAAAAAGCGACCTCTTTCAAAGTCGCTTCTTTACTGATTTTATGCTTAAAGGATGAATTATCCGATCGCTACTCTTTTGAAAGCAGTTACTGTCATGCCTTTGTTCACAGAGTCTAAGTACTGCTGAACAGTTTGCTTAGGATCTTTCACAAAAGACTGGCTCAACAAAGTGTTCTCCTGGAAGAACTTGTTCAGTTTACCCATAGCAATTTTCTCGATGATGTTTTCCGGCTTGCCTTCCTGACGAGCTTGCTCTTTTCCAATCTCAATTTCTTTGTCAATAATCGACTGGTCAACACCGTCTTTGTTCAAAGCAACGGGGTTCATAGCGGCAATTTGCATTCCAACGTCTTTACCAGCATCACTTACATCGTTACCTCCTGTGCCAGAAAGTGCTACCAAAACACCTAATTTACCATTAGAGTGAATGTAAGAAGCCACTTGCTCACCAGTAATGGTTTCATAAGCCGAAACTTCCAGCTTCTCACCAATCTTGCCAATGTACTCAGTCACTTTTTCCTGTACGGTCAACTCACCAAGGCTAAGAGCGTTAAGCGCAGCAATATCAGCAGGCTTATTGGCCATAGCAGCATCAGCGATCTCATTACCCAAAGACTGGAAATCATCGTTCTTAGCCACGAAATCGGTCTCACAAGTAAATGAAATTAAGATAGCTGAAGACTTATCTTCGCTTACTCTTACAAATACGCTACCTTCTTTGGTTTCTCTGTCGGCTCTCTTCTCAGAAAGCTTCTGACCTTTTTTACGAAGGATTTCAATGGCTTTGTCAAAATCGCCATCTGCTTCTACCAATGCCTTTTTGCAGTCCATCATTCCGGCACCGGTCATTTGTCTTAGTTTGTTAACATCTGTTGCTGTAATAGCCATTTTATGAATTTTTATGATTCTTATTTCGGTTAAAACAAAAATTGAACATCGAAGCGAATTCAATGTTCAATTTGTATCAAGATTTTATCACTAATGAATTAAGCTTCTTGAGAATCTGTTTCGATCTTCTCCTGCTCTGCCTTTTCTCTTTCTCTCTCCTCTTTGTCTTGCTTGCGAGCCGACAAACCTTCTTCGATAGCCTTACCAAATGCTTTGGTAATAATTTCTATAGACTTAAAGGCATCATCGTTACCAGGAATCGGGAAATCTACCGAGTTAGGGTTAGAGTTTGTATCGCAAAGCGCGAATACAGGTATACCCAACTTCTTGGCTTCAGAAACAGCAATATGCTCTCTCTTTACATCGATTACGAACAATGCAGCAGGCAATCGGGTAAGATCGGTAATACCACCTAACAACTTCTCCAGCTTAGCTTTCTCACGAGTTTTCATGAGACGCTCTTTCTTAGCCAGGGCTTTGTAGGCTTCGTCTTTCATCAACTTGTCTATACCGGCAAGTTTTTTCAAAGATTTTCTGATGGTGGCAAAGTTGGTAAGCATACCACCCAACCATCTCTCAGTAACGTAAGGCATGTTCAATCTCTTGGCTTCCTCAGAAACCAAAGCTCTGGCTTGTTTCTTAGTAGCCACGAACATTACTTTTCTTCCTGATCTTACGATGTTCTTAACAGCATTTGATGCTTCTTCGAGGCTGTCAAGGGTTTGGTTTAGATCGATGATATGGATTCCGTTCTTCTCCATGAAGATGTACGGAGCCATTCTCGGATCCCACTTTCTCGTTAAGTGTCCGAAATGAACACCAGCATCAAGTAAGTCTTTGTGAGTTAGATTAGACATTATATACTTTAAAGTTTGTTCAGATTAACGTTTCGAGAACTGGAACGATCTTCTCGCCTTTCTCTTACCGTACTTCTTACGCTCAACCATTCTAGGATCTCTGGTCAAGAATCCTTCGGTTTTCAAAGCAGGTCTGAATTCAGCATCGGCTTCGCACAAAGCTCTAGAAATGGCCAATCGGATGGCTTCCGCCTGACCCTTCAGTCCTCCACCATCAACGTTTACTTTGATGTCGAAGTTGGTATCTTGTTTTACTTTCACCAAAGGCTGCTTCACTACAATCTGCATTACATCAGACTGAAAATAGTTGTCGAGCGGTCTGCCATTGATGGTAATTTCACCTTTGCCCGGCTCCATGTAAAGTCTGGCAACTGATGTTTTTCTTCTTCCTATAGTATTGATTACTTCCATTGAAAGCTTCTTATAATTCTACAACTTTTGGTTTTTGTGCCTCATGCGGATGCTCAGCGCCTTCATATACATGCAGATTATGGAAAATGCTTCTTCCCAATCTGTTCTTTGGCAACATACCTCTTACGGCTCTTTCTACAAGAAGTGTTGAAGACTTAGCCTTCAATTCTCTTGGAGTAGTTTTTTTCTGACCTCCAGGATAACCAGTGTAAGTCAGATATACTCTGTCTGTCCACTTTTTACCTGTTAGTCTTACTTTATCGGCATTAATAACAATGACATTGTCACCACAATCTACATGTGGAGAGTAGCTGGGCTTGTTCTTACCTCTAATTATCTTGGCTACTTCGCTGGCCAATCTTCCCAATGTTTTAGACTCGGCATCGACCAACACCCACTGCTTGTCTACTGTCGCTTTATTTGCCGAAACCGTCTTATAACTTAGTGTATCCACTTCAGTATAATTTATTGACTTTAAATACTTTATTCAGACCTTCCCGTAAAAAGGGACACAAAGATAGAAGTTTGGTTTTTCAAATCCAACATAGCCCCACAAATTAATTGACTCTTAGTGAGTAAGCTCCCCCAATACAACCTCAAGGTAACTGACAGCACTAAAGCCTGTTGGCGACTAGTTGCTTTAGTAGTACCTTCAAATCTTTAGGGTAGGGTGCCTCTACAGCTATTTTGTTTCCATCCATTCCTTTAAACGTTAGTGAATGCGCGTGCAGGGCAAAGCGCTTAATGAGGGGTTGCTCCTCCTCGTCTCGGCTCAGCTTGTACTTTCGTTTTATTTGCGACAGGTATAGGGGGCTTCCTCCATAGAGTTCATCACCAATAAGTGGCGCGTCTTTTTTACTTAGATGGATTCTTATCTGGTGCATTCTTCCTGTTTCCGGAAGGCACTCAATGAGGCTATGCTTCTTATATATATCTAAGGTATTGAAAACGGTGGTGGCAGGCTTGCCTTTAAAGTCTATTACCACACTCCCTTTATTGAGCGAAAGTATGGGCAGTTGTACTTTCTCATGGTTAAATTCATGTATACCATTTACAAAAGCATGATACACCTTACCCACCGTTCTTTTCTCGAATTGAATACTAGCGTGCCGGTAGGCTTCTTTGGTTTTGGCTAGTAAAAGACAGCCGGAGGTTTCTTTATCTAATCGATGACAAGCCGAAAGCGACTCATCGTAACCCTTAGCCAGAGCCTGAAGGTTTAACTCACTGTTTCGATCGTCTAGCGAAGCCATAAATGGAGGCTTATTGGCCACCAAAAAGTCATCGTTTTCGAATAAGATTAGCGATTTAAAATTGACTTTCATTAATTCTCCTCCTCCAATTCCTCAAACTCTTCGGTGTCTACAGTGCCGTCTTCCAGCCCATCTGCTCCCTGGCCTATGGGTAGTTTAAAGCTAAATGTAGAGCCTTTGCCAACGGTACTTATCACACTCACTTTGGTATTGTGTGCTTCAAGAATATGCTTAACAATAGCTAAACCTAAGCCCGTACCTCCCATTTCCTTAGACCTGGACTTTTCTACTCTAAAGAAGCGTTCGAAAATCCGACTTAAATGCTCCGGAGGTATCCCTACTCCGGTATCCTTAACGTACACCTGTACTTTTTGTCCTTCTACCTCAAAGCCCACCAAAATCTCGCCCGACTCTGTGTACTTAATCGCATTAGACACCAGATTGGTGATTACCCGGTAAATGCGGTCTGCATCGGCATGGACAAAAATCGGACTATTGTAGGGCTGGTCGAAGCGAATGGTGAGATCCTTTCGCTCTGCTTTATTTTCTAGCTGATCGATGACCTCTGAAGCTAATGGCACAATATTAAAGTGCTCAAAGTGCATTTTAATTTCTCCGGTCTCTATCTGCGAGAGAGTTAAAAGATCCTGGATGAGTTTATCGAGGTTATCGAGACTTTTGGCGGCTCTCTTGAGAAATTTGCGTCTTACTTTTTTATCGTCAATGGCGCCATCGAGCAGCGTATGCACAAAACCCTGTGCCGCAAACACTGGGGTTTTGAGTTCGTGACTCACATCGGCCAGAAACTCCCGCCTGAAGGCCTCTAGTCTTTTCAGGTCTTCTATTTCTTTGTGCTTGTTTACCCCGTATTTGTAAATCTCTCTGTTAATACGCTTTAGAGGGTGGTTGGAATTGGTGCTTTCAAAGTCTTCTATAAAGGAGAAGTCTTTTTTGCGCATTCTATTGAGCACATTGTATATTTCGCTTATCTCGCGTATTACCAGAAATTCGAATGTTACATAAACCAGCAGGTACGTGGAAGCAAAAGACAGCAGCCCTGCTACCAGCATAATGGTTTCGTTAATTTCCGGCAACAAGGATAAGAAGGCTACAGTGACTATGGCCACCATAATGGCCAGCACCAACGCCACTACCCTTGACTTGAAATACATGGCTTAATTGACTTCGAACTTATAGCCAACTCCTTTGACGGTTGAGATGTAGCCATCTCCAATCTTTTCGCGCACTTTTCTAATGTGTACATCTACCGTTCTGGCCAATACATACACATCTGTTCCCCAAATGTTCTGTAGCAGTTCGTCTCTGCTATACACCTTGTTGGGGTTTTGCGCAAGAAAATAAAGCAGTTCAAACTCTTTTTTAGGCAGGGTAAACTGGTTGCCATCGGCTGTAACGGTGTAGCTAGACCGATCGATAGTTAATTTTCCGGCCACAACCTGAGGCTTTGACTTGTTCTTACTGTCCTTTCTAAACAATGCGCTAATGCGGCTCATCAGTGCCCGCGGCTTTATGGGCTTGGTAATGTAATCATCGGCCCCGGCCTCAAACGCTGCCACCTCAGAATACTCCTCTGCTCTGGCCGTGAGGAAAATGATGTGCGTATCGGACATTTCCGGAATTTCCCTGATTTGCCGACAGGTTTCAACGCCATCTTGCTGAGGCATCATTATGTCTAACAAAATAAGTTCAGGAGAAAATCTTTTGGCTAGTGAAACCCCTTTTATACCGTCTTCGGCAGTTTCAACATCGTAGCCTTCTTTTTTGAGGTTGTATTTGAGAAGCTCCAGAATATCCGGGTCGTCATCTACCACCAAAACTTTGGGGCTTTGCTTGTTTGCCATGGGTTGTTTTTTGATTGTTCAAAGATATACTATTTACAAGCTTTTAATCAAGTTGAATCTGATTGTTTACTCGACAATGGCCAGAGGGTGTTTGAGGTTTTCAATATTAAGAAGCTCCACACTCAAGTAGCCCACATAAATTTTGGCCTGAAACTTTAAAGGAATCTTATTCAAATCATCTGAAAGCCACACCTTAAGCGTATTATCTTCTACGAAAAGGCTATCTTTTTTCATCATTGGCACCAACACAATTGCTTTAATATTACCATACTTGGTGTCGATTACTTCTCTGCCTACAAACTTCACTTTAAATGGTTTCTCCTTGTCGTCAAAGAAAGTATTAATGGTGATCACTTCTCCTTCCTTAATCTTGGAAAAATCTATAGCCCTGAGATAGTAATACCCACTCACCATATCCTGCACATTATGGGGAATGTTGTGCTCAAAGGTTTTTTCCAACCTTCGGGTTTCTTTGTGCAGTTTGGCAACTGTTACTTTATCATTTTTATGGTCGAAATAAAGGATCTCATTTTTTCTGAATCGCCCTTCTTTTATGTACCGGTAGAACTGTTGAGGCACAAGCTGAGTGGTATCGTAATATGTTCCCCAATTATCTCTCACCGAAGAGAAGAAATCAAAAACGCCTACCGTTTTAGCATTGATATCGATTTTCCAGGTGGGCTTATTATTTATGGTATAAATAACATCACTAACCGAGAAAGTAGCTTCAGCAGCTCTAATAAACCCAACAGAGGCTTTGAGCTCTATTTTTTCTCCGGGTTGAAATGGCGTCTCTTTAGAAAGCTGGTATCCCTGACCATAAGCAGAGGTCAATAGAAAAAACAAGCAACCAATTATGTAAGTCTTCTTCATTACTGAATTTTACCCTCTACTTGTCAAATGCCATACCATTTTTTGCTACAACGAAGGAAAGCGTTTTTTCAGATAAGTCAAATAGGCCAGTAAATCTCCGTTAAATTCTTGTTGCAATTGCTGTTCTAAAAGCTCTTGCTGGCTATTGTATCTCAACATAGACATAAAAAATGTGTTTTTCGGCACAAAGTCATTGAAGTAACCCGCATAACGATCTGATTGGAAAGTGAGCGTGTCATAATTACCCCTGATTTTGGTTAAAGCCTCTCTTTTGAGCTGTTCTTTAGTCTCGATAGGTTCATTTTTTATAGCCCTGTAAACCGAGTCCAGGTGTTGGGCAGCACGAAGCATGTAGTCTTTAAAAATCAGTTCATCATTCAAACTTTGTTTGAACTCTTCTACCTGCCGGGCATTTTTGCCATACTTCTGTTCCAGAAAAAGTATAGCTCCTTTATCTCCTATGAAAGAAGCCAGGTTTTCGTTGAAGGTAACGGAATCTTTAACGAACAAGGTGCCATGGGTAAGCTCATGAATTATAAGACTGGCCAGGTCTCCTTCGGAGCGCCTGAGCATATTGGATAACACGGGGTCTTTGAACCAGCCTAAAGTAGACCAGCCTCCGGCTGTTCGAATATCGACTTCCAGGTTTTCATTTTCTTTGATCTTTGTGGCTTCGGCCCTAGCTTTTTCCAAATCGAAAAACCCTTTGTACGGCACACTACCCACCACCGGGAAATGCCACATCCGCGGCTTAAAAAAGTACGGATCGCAGGCGGTTACTACATACATAGATGGCTTTCCCTGCTGATCGTATATAGTGGAGTAATTCTCTGAATAATTGATACCCAGTTGCTCAAAGGCAAAAGCTTTGGCCTCCAAAATTATTTGCACCTTTTCCCGCTCAGCATCGGTAGTGGTTGGCAAAGCCATAAACTCTTCCAACGGTATGGCCTGTTGAATGACACGCAACTGACCTTTTAATTGAAGCCATCCATAGCCAATCAGCTGCCAGTATAATATGGCTAAAACCACCAGAGCCGCTATAAGACTCAGGCCTATCCACTTCAATATTTTTTTGACCTTCATGGGCTTGCGAAATTACAAAGATTATATGGTTGTGTATTGCGGGCTTTACTGCTATCTTCACAGACTATTCCTAAAAGACATACCCCAGTAATTAACATGAGTGATAAATCGGAAAAACTAAAAGCACTGCAGCTCACCATAGACAAACTAGAAAAGACCTATGGCAAGGGAGCAGTAATGAAATTAAGTGATGATAAAGTAGTGGACCTACCTTCTATACCAACAGGCTCTTTAGGGCTCGATATTGCCTTGGGCATTGGAGGTATTCCAAGAGGCCGGATTATTGAGATTTACGGCCCCGAATCTTCCGGAAAAACGACACTCACCATGCACTGTATTGCCGAAGCACAGAAGAAAGGTGGTTTGGCTGCCTTTATCGATGCTGAGCATGCTTTTGACAAAACCTATGCTGAAAAACTGGGCATTGATACCGAAAACCTACTGATAGCCCAGCCCGACAATGGCGAACAGGCCTTAGAAATTGCCGAGCACCTGATTCGCTCCGGAGCCATAGACATTATTGTTATTGACTCAGTGGCTGCTCTGGTACCTAAAGGTGAGCTGGAAGGAGAAATGGGCGACAGCAAAATGGGGCTCCAGGCACGTCTGATGTCTCAAGCCCTGAGAAAGCTTACTGGAACAATTAACAAAACAGGGTGCGCCTGTATTTTCATTAACCAATTAAGAGAGAAAATTGGGGTAATGTTTGGTAACCCTGAAACCACTACCGGAGGTAACGCACTCAAGTTTTATTCTTCAGTAAGACTAGATATTCGAAGAATAGGCCAGATTAAAGAAAGTGCTGACAATGTAATGGGCAACCGAACCCGGGTAAAAGTGGTAAAAAACAAAGTTGCACCTCCTTTTAAAGTGGTTGAGTTCGATATTATGTATGGTCAGGGCATTTCCAAATCGGGAGAAATCCTGGACATTGGTGTAGAACTGGGCATTATAAAAAAATCGGGAAGTTGGTTCTCTTATGAGAATGAAAAGCTGGGTCAGGGACGCGACTCTGTGAAATCGCTGATTGAAGACAACCCGGAACTAGCCGAAGAGTTAGAAGGTAAAATAAAGGCCCACATTAATGGCGAAGTGGCTGTAGAAAAGGAGTAACCACCTCCAAGTTTTTACTAAAAGAATTAGAGGTTGCCTTAGAGCTTTCTGTACCGTAAAATCTACAGGCACAAATGAAAGACTTTAAAGCAACCTCTACTGTTTTAAACCAATTTTGGTTTAAGCAGCCCTCATGGCATCTACCGGATCGAGTCTGGCAGCCTTGGCCGAAGGAATTATTCCCGAAGCTACACCTATAATAGATGAGACAACCACACCCAGAAGAATGTTCTTTAATGTTAACTGAACTTCTAGTGCTCCAAAAGGAATAAATGTGAGTAAATAAACAATAAACACACCTATGGCCCCTCCAATTAAACAGAGGAAAATAGACTCGAACAAAAACTGAAATAGTATAAAGTAGTTTTTGGCCCCCAATGATTTTTGAATACCTATAATCTTAGTGCGCTCTTGCACAGATACGAACATAATGTTCATAATACCGAAGCCCCCTACTAATATGGAAAAGCCCCCAATAATCCATCCTGCATAACCAACAATATCAAAAACGCCACTAATTGCATCAGCGATAGCTTCAGGCCGATTCAGTTCAAAGTTGGCCTCGTCTTTGGGCTTCAGCCCCCGAATCTTACGTAGCATTCCCTCCATTTCATTCTGTAAATTCACCAAACCTATGTCGTCCTCGGTACCTTTAACTGCTATGGTAGGGTTGGTTCCTTGCCTTCCTACATAATACATTTTGGTAAACATCTTGAAGGGAATATATACTCTTTCATCACTACTCGGTGTCCCCAACAAACTCTTACCCTCTTTTTCCAGAACTCCTACCACAACCAACTTCTGCCCCATTACTTTAATCTCCTTTCCAATAGGATCTATGTTTTGAAATAGAGTTTGAGCTACTTCGTGCCCTATCAGAGCCACGTTTCTTCCCGATTCTATCTCCCTGAGACTAAAATATCTTCCGAGCTCAATATTCAGCGCGTAAACATTCTCATAAGCCTCTCCAACACCCATTATATCTATCTGAGACATGCTACTACTCCTGAACTTAACTGTTGTAGATCTATTGGCAAAAACGGTTACGTGAGATGCATTTCTCAGGTTAGAGTTAAGGTATTCATACTCTGCATAAGTATTGTTTGGCCTTCTGAAATAAACATACCATGGGATGTTAGGATCAGCATTTACAAATGAAAATTTATTAACGGTAACCACATTAGAGCCAAGAAAATTGAAGCTATCCTTAATGTTCTTTTCCAGGGAGTCCACCATAGTAAACACAGAGATAATGAGCATTATCCCAATAGTTACTCCCAATAGCGAAAGTGTTGTTCTAAGCAGATTGGTGGTTAAGACCTGAAGGGCAAAGCGAATACTTTCACCCATTAACTTCAAAAATATACCGATGCGCATTGGCCTGAAATTGGTTTTTGTGGTTACTTATGCAACGTAAAGAATTTGAAAAAGTAAACACGCTCAAACCATTAATGGTTAAAAAAAGGAAAAGAGCCAGCGAATGGAAGTTATCACGGTTAAGTGGGAGGCGCATGAAAATTAATTTCTATGCCATATATTCGCATTAACAGGGCTTACCTTATGAAGCTCAATCATTTATTTTTATCTTTGCCAGCTATTTCAAAAGACAGGAGAATTGAGTATCGAGAAAATGAAATTATCGGCATTCAAGTTTGAGTTACCTCAAGACCGAATTGCCAAATACCCAGCAGAAAACAGAGACGAATCCAGGTTAATGGTGTTGCACCGCGACACAGGAGAAATTGAACACAAGGTTTTTAAAGACATTGTGGAGTATTTCGATGAAGGTGACGTTATGGTGAACAATGACACCAAGGTTTTCCCTGCTAGGCTTTATGGCCAAAAAGAGAAAACCGGTGCTCAAATTGAAGTTTTCCTCTTGAGGGAGCTCAATCAGGAAATGCACCTTTGGGATGTATTGGTTGACCCAGCCAGAAAAATCAGAGTAGGCAACAAGCTCTATTTTGGTGAAGGAGAACTAGTGGCAGAAGTTATAGACAATACCACCTCCCGAGGAAGAACTATCCGTTTCCTGTTTGACGGTAGTGATGAGGAGTTCTACAAAACCATAGACACCTTGGGTGAAACTCCGTTGCCCCGCGTTATTCCCAGAGAAACAGAACCGGAAGACAGAGAACGCTTTCAGACCATTTATGCTAAGCATGTGGGTGCTGTGGCAGCTCCTGTAGCCGGCTTGCACTTTACCATGCAGGTATTAAAAAGACTGGAAATTAAAGGAATTGACGTAACCCCTATTACGCTGCACATTGGTTTAGGAACTTTCCGTCCCGTTGATGTGGAAGACCTCACAAAGCATAAAATGGACTCTGAGAATTACACCATAGGAGAAAAAACAGCCAATTTGGTGAACAGAGCTCTGGACGAAAAGAAAAGGGTTTGCTCCATTGGAACCACTTCCATGAGAGCATTGGAATCGTCCGTTTCAGCCGGAGGAAGACTTAAGCCTAACTCGGCCTGGACAGATAAATTCATCTTCCCTCCTTACGAGTTTAAGATTTGTAATGCACTGGTAACGAACTTCCACCTGCCCGAATCTACCCTGCTTATGCAAGCAGCAGCTTTTGGTGGCTACGAAAATATCATGAACGCCTATCAGGTGGCTATTAAAGAAAAATACAGGTTCTTTAGCTATGGCGATGCTATGCTGATTATTTAATCATCAAGACCTTATAATTCTAAGCCTTCTCTTCCCAATAGCCGGAGGAGAAGGCTTTTTTCTTTATAATTGCTCTATGCAAAAGTTTGCAGTAATAGTCGCAGGCGGTAGTGGAAAAAGGATGGGGGCAGAACTCCCCAAACAATTTATAGCACTTCAGGGGCTACCCATACTCATGCACACCCTTAAAGCTTTTCATTTCGATGATATTAAAATACTGTTAGTTCTCCCCGACCATCAGACAGACCATTGGAATCAGCTGGTTGCCACCCACAGGTTTGACGTTCCTCATCAACTGGTAAAAGGTGGTAAAGAAAGATTCCACTCTGTACAAAATGGGTTAAACACCATTGCAGAAAGTGACGGTCTTGTGGCCATCCATGACGGTGTGAGGCCTTTAGTTGACCGGAACATTATAAGGAAAAGCTATGAAATTGCTTATGCCAAAGGCTCTGCTGTAGCCTCTATACCGCTGAAAGACTCCATTCGAAGTGTTGATCATTCCGGCAACCAACAAGAAGATCGAAACCAATTCAGGCTTATTCAAACTCCGCAAACCTTTCAGCTACGGCTAATCAAAAAAGCATTTGAGCAGCCATACAACACATCATTTACAGACGATGCTTCCGTATTGGAAGCAGCAGGCCATGCCGTTCATTTAATAGAGGGGAACTACAAAAACATTAAAATCACCACTCCGGAAGATTTACTTATAGCTCAATCGTTCCTCAACGTATAAAGTTGGCTTGATAAGAAGCAGATTTTAGCTAACTTATTGCCTTCAAATTGGACATGAAACGCGCTAAATCTACCTCAATACTCTGGGTGGCCCTAACCTTTATCACCCTAAACTGTACCTCAACAAAAGAGAATGAATGGGTTAACCTATTCAATGGCAAGGACTTGGAAGGGTGGATACCTAAAATTACCGGCTACCCGACCGGTGAAAACTACGGAGAAACCTTTCGGGTAGAAGATGGCCTACTGACCGTTTCATATGAAAACTACTACCGCTTCGATAATCGTTTTGGTCATCTCTTTTATGAAAAACCTTTTTCTAACTACCTGCTCAGGGTAGAGTATCGCTTTGTTGGTGAACAAGTGGAAGGTGGAGCCGCATGGGCATTGCGTAATAGTGGAGTGATGCTTCACTCACAAGACCCTTACACCATGCAAGAACAGCAAGATTTTCCCATCTCACTAGAAGCCCAGTTTTTGGGCGGATTAGGTGAGGGGCCAAGGCCTACAGGAAACCTGTGTACTCCGGGAACACATGTAGAAATGGACGGACAATTAATTGAAAATCATTGCATAAACGCCAATGCTCCAACCTTCGATGGCGACCAATGGGTAACCATGGATATTTTGGTGAGGGAAGACAAAGAAATTGCCCATATTATAAATGGAGACACCATTATACGCTACCAAAACCCAACCATTGGGGGCAGTATGGTAGCCAATTTTTTACCGGAAGCAAAACCGGATGGACAACCGCTTAAAAGTGGTTACATAGCTCTACAAAGCGAAAGTCACCCCATTCAATTCAGAAAGGTGATGATTAAAGAACTTGAAAATTAATCCGACTAAAAACAATACGCTAAACCTACAACTATGAATCAGACAGGAATCACTATACGACTGAGCGTCATGATGTTCCTCCAATTTTTTATTTGGGGAGGGTGGTTTGTAACCCTAGGGACTTTTTTAGGCAATAACATTAATGCCACTGATGGCCAAATCGCTCAAGCCTTCTCAACTCAATCTTGGGGAGCTATTATCGCTCCATTTATTATTGGTCTTATTGCCGATCGATATTTCAATGCTGAGCGGATTCTTGGAGTTTTACACCTCATTGGGGCATTCCTGATGTATCAGATGGCTGAAACCAATGACTTTACCACATTCTATCCCTATGTATTGGGCTACATGATTTTATATATGCCCACTCTGGCTCTTGTAAATTCTGTGGCATTCAGAACTATGCAAGACCCCTCTAAACAGTTTTCGAAAATCAGAGTATTCGGCACTATTGGATGGATTGTAGCCGGCTTGGTAATTAGTTATGTATTCTCATGGGATTCTGAAGCCTCAATCTCAGAAGGGTTATTAAAGAACACCTTTTATATGACAGCCATAGCCTCTGGAGCACTTGGGCTATTCAGTTTCACTCTTCCTAAAACACCTCCAGTAGTAGATAAATCTAAAAAGGCCTCTATTTGTGAAATACTCGGACTAGACGCCCTAAAGCTCATTAACAATAGAAATTTTGCGGTTTTCTTCTTTTCATCAATTCTAATTTGCATTCCGCTGGCTTTCTACTATCAAAATGCCAACCCCTTCCTTACTGAGATAGGAGTTGCCAATGCCACCGGAAAAATGACTCTCGGACAAATCTCTGAAGTAGTATTTATGTTACTTCTACCGGTATTTCTTACCCGGTATGGCATTAAGAAAACTCTGTTGTTCGGTATGCTGGCCTGGGCTCTACGCTACGTACTTTTTGCCTATGGCAATGCCGACAGTGGCGTATGGATGCTCCTGTTGGGAATAGCCCTTCATGGTATATGTTATGACTTTTTCTTTGTGTCGGGTCAAATCTATACCGATTCCAAGGCTGGCAACAAGTATAAGAGTTCTGCCCAGGGTCTTATTACACTGGCTACCTACGGTGTAGGTATGCTCATTGGTTTTTGGGCAGCCGGTCAAATTTCCGAGTATTACACCACGGCAACAGGCGACCATACCTGGGAAAGCATCTGGATTCTTCCGGCAGCCTTCTCTGCCCTGGTATTCATTTTATTCGCCCTGGTATTTAAAAACGAAACTATAGAGTATAAAAAAGCATAAACTGAAACGCGATTAATACATGTCAAAACACAGAAAAATAAGATTGGGTATGATTGGTGGAGGACTTAACTCCTTCATCGGTATTGTGCACAGAATAGCTGCCTACATGGGCGAAGAGTACACACTCATTGGTGGAGCATTTGACTCCAATTATGAGAGTGCTCTCGAATTTGCCAATAAGCTGGAGCTAGACCCTGCACGTACCTATCCCAACATCGATACTTTTATAGAAAAAGAGCTGGCCTTGCCGGAAAACGAACGCATTGAAGCCGTGGTAGTGGTTACCCCAAACTTCCTGCACTATCCCATGGCCAAGCAACTCATTCAAGCAGGCTTTCACGTAATTTGTGAAAAACCTGTTACCAACACTGCGGCAGAAGCCATTGAGTTAGAAGAACTGGTTCACAAACACAAAGTTGTGTTTACCCTGACTCACACCTACACCGGCTACCCTATGGTGCGACAAATGAAAACCATGATAGCCCAAGGAGCGCTGGGAAAAATTCAGAAGGTAGATGCCCAGTACTATCAGGGATGGATTAACCCTGTTATACACGACAAGGACAAACGAGCCACCGTGTGGAGACTAGATCCTGCTAAAGCAGGGCAAAGCTGTTGTATGGGCGACATTGGAGTACACGCTTTCAATATGATTGAGTATACCACAGGTCTAAAAACCCTGAAGGTTCTTGCCGATGTAGACACTCTTTATGAAGATAATCCGCTAGACATTGATGGAACGGCCATGTGTAAATTCGACAATGGAGCAAAAGGTCTGGTACGGGCCAGCCAAATTGCCACTGCCGAAGAAAACAATTTACGCATAGCCGTTTATGGCACCAAAGCCTCGCTAAAATGGGAGCAGGAAAACCCCAACTATCTCTATTTTCTACAAGAAGGGCAACCCCTACAGGTGCTTAAACCCGGTCACGAATACAACGGAGATCTGGCCAAAATAAGCACCAAAATGGCTCCCGGTCACCCGGAAGGCATATTCGATTCCATGGCCAACATCTACCTCGGTACAGCTCGCGCCATACGGGGCGAAGCATATCTGGAAGGCGCCTTCCCAACCATTAGAGATGGAGTAAGAGGAATGAAGTTTATTGAAGCCGTTCTGGCCTCGGCCGGAAATGGCAATGTTTGGACTGAAATTGTAGATTGAGATGATGAAAACGATTAAAGGACCAGCCATTTTTTTGGCGCAATTTGCAGACGACAAGCCCCCCTTCAACAACCTCTCGAACATTGCCCAGTGGGCTGCTGAGTTAGGGTACAAGGCTGTGCAAATACCCACTTGGGATACCCGCCTTATAGACTTAGACAAGGCTGCAGAAAGCAAAACCTACTGTGACGAACTCAAAGGCACCCTGGCCGAACATGGCTTGGAGGTCAGCGAGCTTTCTACCCACCTTCAAGGGCAACTGGTGGCCGTTCATCCGGCCTATGAGGAGCTTTTTAAAGGGTTCGCTCCTAAAGGAATGAACGCCAAACAAAGAAACATCTGGGCCATAGACCAAGTAAAAAAAGCTGCGCAAGCGAGCCAAAACCTGGGCCTCAACGTACATGCTACCTTCTCCGGTGCATTGGTTTGGCCTTATTTCTACAACTGGCCTCAGCGACCGGCCGGACTGATCGAAAAAGGGTTTAAAGAACTCGCTAACCGGTGGTTACCCATTCTCAACCACTTCGATGAGCATGGAGTAGATCTTTGCTATGAAGTGCATGCAGGAGAAGACCTACACGATGGAACCTCTTTCGAAATGTTCTACGAAGCTACCGGAAAACACAAACGAGTAAAGCTTCTCTATGACCCATCACACTTTATTCTACAACAACTCGATTACCTGGCCTATATAGACCACTACCACGAGTTCTTTGGTATGTTCCATGTTAAAGATGCCGAGTACAACCCTACCGGAAAATCTGGTGTGTATGGAGGCTATCAGGACTGGAGAGAGCGACCGGGCCGATTCCGTTCTATTGGTGATGGACAGGTCGATTTTCAAGCCATTTTCTCCAAAATGACTCAATATGGATACGATGGTTGGGCTGTTCTGGAATGGGAGTGCTGCATAAAATCTCCTGAGCAAGGAGCCCGTGAGGGAGCCGAGTACATTAGCCAATTTATTATTGAAGCTACGCAAAAGAACTTCGATGACTTTGCCGATGCGGGAATTAGCGATGAGGAATTCAGAAAACTTTTAGGAATTGATTGATATGAAAAACACAAAAGCAGGATATACCATTTTTCAAAAGGCCGGTTTGTTGGCTGCTACGCTCCTTTTAACGGGAGTCAGCCTTTCGGCACAAATTACCGACCCAAAAGCCACAGAGGTGTGGGAGCCTGTACCCCGAAAAGTAACCCCGGGTAAAAACGGAGCTGCTCCGTCTGATGCCGTGGTGCTTTTTGACGGCACCAACTTAAATGAGTGGAAAAGCCGCAAAGATGGTTCGGCAGCAGCCTGGAAGGTGACCAACGGATATATGGAAGTAGTTCGTGGCACCGGTGATATTATGACTCACAAAAAGTTTGGAGACATACAGCTGCATATTGAGTGGAGTGCGCCCACAGAAATTGTGGGAGAAGGCCAGGGAAGAGGAAATTCGGGAGTTTTCCTTCAAGAAAGGTACGAAATTCAAATTCTTGATAGCTACGAGTCCAGAACATATTCCAACGGACAGGCCGCCTCTATTTACAAGCAGTCTATTCCTTTAGTGAATGCCACAGTTGCCCCGGGCGAATGGAACGTATATGACATCATATATAAAGCTCCACGGTTCAATGAAGATGGTATTAAAGTAGCCGATGGCACAATTACAGTAATTCATAATGGTATTGTGGTACAGAACAATGTGGCCTTAAGAGGAACTACCGAATACATAGGCCTACCTAAAAACCCTGCCCACGGCAATGGGTCTATCATTCTGCAAGATCATGGTAATCCTGTGAGGTTTAGAAACATTTGGGTGAGGGAACTGTAGACCGATGAATTCTTAAACCCGGATTATACATTTACCCCCAAACGCTGCAATGTTTGGGGGTATTTTTTTTGGGCTGAAACTAGGCTTTGGCCGCTTCCATTTTGGCAAATACCTCATTCATTTGGGCTTCTTGTTCCGATGCACTGTGACGGTCTCCCTTCAAGGTTTCATCGAATACCGTACAGCTGAAAATCCCCTTCTTACCGGAAGCTTTCACATGAAAACTGAGCGATTCGTTAGAAACAGTCCACTTCGAAATCTCCACGGTAACATCGACACCCGCAGCCGATTTCTTAATAGTTTGGTTTCCGGAAAGATCCAGACTAACACTTCCGCTACCCAGATTGGTTTCTATGGTAGCAAGAGCAGGAAAGGTAGTACTCCCATTGTCGTATACTGAAAACTCAATGGTTCCCTTCACAAAGCCTACAAAACATTTGAATGACACCCTTTTGTAAATAATTCTGGGTAATCCTGATGATAATGACATAATCGTATGTGTTTAATATTGCCTACTCGATAAGGTTTTCGGCATCCCCTATTTTTAATCAATGTAGTCCATATTATAAAGGTGATTTTGAGAATGTGCGCGAATTAACCTTCCAATAGCGCAAACCACTGTCTTTTATACGCAAAAGATCTAATCCACTAAAAAACAGAAGGTTACAAGTCATTCCCCTACCATTAGCTCAACTAAAAACTCATCTTACCACAATCTCATAGTGCAGAGCATGAGATAAAAAGGTATCATTGAACCAGCTATAAGCAGAAAACCCCTTCTCTAACCATGGATTATCGAAGGGGTTTTAACCAGTTGAGTCAATTGTCTATTTCTCTACAGTAATGATGTATTCACCGGCCAGTCCTGCGCGGGTGGGGCCGGTGGCTTTGGTAAAGCCAAACACAAACTTGGTGGTGGTCAGGCTTTGAATGGTGACTTGCTTGCCATCGT
>NZ_BNAG01000005.1 GCF_014653175.1 Roseivirga thermotolerans | reverse complement strand
TCAAGTCGGCAGTACGGCTAATGTTCACCATCAACTCACCCTTAATAAGTCTATTGCCCAGGGAGGGTATATCTACATCTACCTCTCCAATGAGAGCAACACCAATCACAATGTGTACTTCGATGACTTTAGAATTACCCACACCAAGGGCCAGATACTACAGGAAGATCATTATTATCCTTTTGGGATGTCAATAAATGCGCTTAGCTCAAGTGCGCCACTATCTAAGCCTAACAACTTTAAGTACAACAGCTTCGAAGAACAGACCGATTTTGATCTAGGTTGGTACGATTACCAAGCCAGATTCTATGATCCACAGCTAGGCAGGTTTATGCAAGTTGATCCTGCGGCAGACCTGATGCGCAGACACTCTCCTTACAACTATGCCTTTGATAACCCGATCAGGTTTATTGACCCTGATGGGATGATGCCTGATGATGTAGTGTCAACTGATGTTTCATCAACTAATTCAACTGACGAGATAGTTGAAACTTCAACAAGTACCTCACAAACTAGTAGACAGATTTCGAATGATAGTGAGGAGTTTCAGGCTGCATTACTTCAAGCTGCCAAAAATGGAAATGTGAGCCCGAATGGGATAGTAGATGGAGCCACTTTGACCACAAGAACAGTTTCAACTACGACAACAACTGTTAAGATAAAGTACGATGATCAGGGCAATGAAATTGGACGATCCACTAGTCAGTCAGTAACAACTAATACAACAACACAAGTTCACTTTAAGGATCCTTTTGGTGGTGATGGCGGTGGTGCTGTTTTAGAAAATAGTACAACTACCACAAATGTGGATTCACCAGATGTCTCGGATAACGTATCTGCATTTGTTGGTGCGGCTGTTGGTTATAGGGGAGCGAATGGCGGTTTATCGATTACTAACAGAAATGATTTTGCGGATGAAATTGCAAGGCATGATGCTGGTATGACTAATTTCAATAATGCTGCTACTGTAGGAGGTGTTGGTACGGGTGTAGCAGGGGCATTTGAGGTTCTTTCGGGCCCTGTGGCTACTGGTGTTGGTATAGCTTCAGGTGTTATTGCTGCAGGTGTTAATGCTTCTGCTGCTCGGGGAAGAGCAGGTTTAGTTAGACAAGGCCAGAACAATCAATGTAATAATTGTACGATAAGGTACGGTTCAGGAGGAGTGAATTCGAATGGTAGACGAATTAGATAATAAAATGGAAAACACAGTTTTTAAAAGATCAATCTATTCTTACACGAGTATACTGATATCATTAATCGTTGTTGACGCAATTTGGTTATCAGGCTATTTGAGTGATAGTGTTTACTGGAATTGGGTACTTATCGGATATAATGCTTTTGCTGCAATATTCCTTTTGCTGAAAGTATTTAAAGTCAAAGTCGTAACTATACAAAGTGGTAGTGTCAAGGTGATCAAGTTCTTCTCTAGTGCTGAATTCAAAGTGAGTGAAATAGCTTCATTAGAAAAGGAAACACCGCAAAGAGTGTGTATTGCTCTCAAGACTGGGGAAAGGGTTCGGGTAAGTTTATTCGACCTGAAGGCTTCGGATAGAGAAAGGTTTTTTAGAGTTTTCTTGAACTATGGTTTAGTCTTTGACTAAAAAACAAGAAGATACAAATAGTGAAAAGGCCAGCCGCAAGCTGGTCTTTTTTATTGCGCTAATAATCCTGAAAGGTTGTCTTTAAGCTTCTTTTTAGAGATGGCCATGTCGATAATGTTCATTAAAGACTCTCGTTCCTTCTCTTCCAGTTGATCAATCATTTTGACCTTTTCGAGCAGTGGTAGGTTAATCTCTTCATTAATGTCTCCGCTATCCTTCAATAGCTCTGAAAGAGAAATGTCAAACACGGTGGCGATCTTATCCAGGGAAGAAAGAGTAGGTTCTACTTTACCACTTTCAATACGCGAATACTGGCCCTGATTCATCTCCAACTCTAAGGCTACTTCCTTCTGAGAGAGCTTTTTAAGCGTTCTAAGCTGCTTTATCCGGTGTCCAATATCAATCATATCCGCTATTTATAACTCTAAAGTATTATTTAATGACTTAGGTGTCAAATAAAGGAATTATTCATTGGCTTAAATATGTATATAATGCATATTTGTAAGAGCCTGATATATGCGTCAGGAGTCAACAAAAAATCAAAGGCCAATGAAAAACCCCAGACGGACTTTAGACACCACCAATGCAGAACACATCAAATACTCATACGACAGCATACACATCACCATCCTGGGCGGAATCAGGCTTGACGGGCTTGACAGGTTAAGGACAACGCTCAAAGTCCAGGTAGAACACCTTTCCATCCGGCACAACCCACGAACCCTCGTTTGTAACGAGGATTAAATATTATAGCATTTTATACAGTATTAAAGAGATAGGCCAGCTTTCAGAAACGAGGGCTGGTTTTTTATTGTGCCACGGTGGCATAGGTACATAATGCTATAGGCAATTTACAATCTGTTTGAGGGCTCAATGCGTGTAGGTTGTCAGTCCAAAGGGAGTTTACCTGCCGCAGGTATGACCAACTGCTTTACATAATATGCTTATATAACGGCTTTGGTTGAGCCAGGCATCGAGGCGCAGTTGTGTAAGAGCATGTTATGTAAAAGCTGAATGGATTAGGGATGGTTTAAGGCAGCGAAATCATGTTGTTTATTCTTTTTACAGTAGAAGGGAAATCACGATCTTAAAACCTTATCTGAAACCAATTTTTAACCATCAAATTAAACTCACATGAGGAAAAGAATATTTATTACAGTCTGCTTATTGGCTACTGTTTTATCTGCTAAAGCTCAAAATGAAGCTTATACGAATGTCAATAATAACTTCAGTGTCGGACAGAACATAACTGGACATCTAGGTGTGTCAGGAATTGTAACAGCAGCTCGCTTAAACATAGACTCAAAATATGCAATCGGTACTGGGAGTAACTTCCTTTACATTAATTCAAGTGGTGATTTTGCCAATGGGGTGTTTGTGGGAAGCAAACTAAGGGTTTTGGGAGATATCTCTCCATACTCTCACCCTACAACTTATCTGAGTAATAGCAACGGGAATATCTATGAACATGGAAACCGAGTGATTACCACAATGGGAGGTACTGTCACTGGAGACTTAGGCATTGGCATATCAACTTTGTCAGGTGAGAAGTTCTCGGTGTCAAACAACTCTTCAACTAATGCTTTGATGGCTAGATTCGCACACTCTCTTAGTTCTACAGGTGATATTAATAAAGGGATTAGGTTTAACTCAAAAAATACTTCTGGAAGTCCCAGGTATCTGGATGTTTTTATTAATGCTCAAGATGAAACTGCTGGGTTTGGTATTGGCACAACGAGTGGAGACTTGCCAATTGGTAAAAGCAATTTGGCTTACGCAGCAATATATTTTGACCGTTTTAGAAATACCACATTGAACGGTAATGCTGTAGTTCAAGGAAATATAGAATCCAAAAAGGTCAAGGTCACCGCCACCCCTGGCAGTGTTCCCGATTACGTGTTCAAACCTGATTACGAGCTTAGAAGCCTACCAGAACTAGAGAGCTACATCAAGGCCAACTCCCACCTTCCGAACGTGCCGAGTGCCAAAGAAGTAGAAGCCAATGGCCAGGACGTTGGCGATATGCAGCTCAAACTTTTGGAGAAGATTGAAGAGCTGACCCTTTACATGATTGAGCAGAACAAGGAAATGACCAAACTCAGGCAAGAGATCGAAGAACTCAAAGCCAATCAGAAGAAGTAGTGTTGTAGACTAAGTAAAGGGTTTTCATAAAAATCACTACATCATTCTTTTACAAGACTGCAGAAAGAATAAGGCTGTCTCAAAAGCCAGATAAGCCTCACCCTGAACCTGCCTGTAGCAAAGGCAGGTTTCGGGTCTTTATAGCACAGAGTATCAAGCGTATAGATTTTAAAGCAAACCTACTTGTCGGTAGACAAGATCGGAATGAACAGTTTTGAGGCTTTGGAGACACCCTTCTTTTAATTGAATCATACCGCAAAAAATGGGCATCTCATGTATTGGCAGGTAAGACAGACTTTCTGTGGCTCCGAAAACTGAGGCTGCTTTCTTAATATCAATGAAATATTTTTTATTATTAAAATACTAAATTAGGATTCGCTATATAAGCCTTAACAAAAGTTGATTTTTAACCTTCAAAATAAACTCACATGAGAACAAGAATACTGATCATAGCCTGCCTGATGGCTGTTTTTACATACTCAAATGCACAAGACCAAACGGTCAATGGTCAACTTATTGGAGGCTTTGGAACAAAGACAACTGTTGGTACACTTGATTGGAATCACGTTACTAACGCAAGAAGTGGTAACGGATATACTCTACTAAGAGGAAGTGCGTCTAATGGAATGGGGGGAAGTACTTATTATCACCCGTTTTCATTTGAGTACGTTTCCAAAGATGGTTCTGGCAATCTTACACAACTGGCCATTCCGTATACAGATGGGTCTATATTCTTTAGGGAAAGGTATAATGGTTCTTGGGTTGGCTGGAAAAGAGTTCTGGACAATAGTAACTACGCATCTGTTCTTGACGCTTCCTATCTCAAGTTATCAGGGGGTGGCACGGTTAACGGGGTCGTTACGATAAGTACGGATAATGATGCTCCGATTAGGGTAAGCTCCACAGACTTATGGTCTGGGATACTTTTCAATGATACCAGCGGTGAGGGGTCTCTTTATTACAATGGAAGTTATGATTTTTTCAAATTTGATGCCCATGTTTATGTTGAAGGAAACATAGAATCCAGAAAGGTCAAGGTCACGGCCACCCCTGGCAGTGTTCCCGATTACGTGTTCAAGCCGGATTATGAACTGAGAAGCCTACCAGAGCTTGAAAGCTATATCAAAGCCAATTCCCACCTTCCGAACGTGCCGAGTGCCAAAGAAGTGGAAACCAACGGCCAGGACGTTGGCGATATGCAGCTCAAACTTTTGGAGAAGATTGAAGAGCTGACCCTGTATATTATTGAACAGAATAAAGAAGTCAAGGCACTTAAAGAAATAGTTGAAAAGCAATCCAAGGAGATCGAAGAATTGAAAGCCAATCAGAAGAAGTAGTGCTGTAGACTGAGTAAAGGGTTTTCATAAAAATCACTACATCATTCTTTTACAAGACTGCAGAAAGAATAAGGCTGTCTCAAAAGCCAAATAAGCGTCACCCTGAACCTGCCTGTAGCAAAGGCAGGTTTCGGGTCTTTATAGCACAGAATATCAAGCGCATAGATTCTAAAGCAAACCTGCTTGTCGGTAGACAAGATCGGAATGAACAGTTTTGAGGCTTTGGAGACACCCTTCTTTTAATTGAATCATACCGCAAAAAATGGGCATCTCATGTATTAGCCGGTAAGACATACTTTCTGTGGCTCCGAAAACTGAGGCTGCTTTCTTAACATCAATGAAATATTTTTTATTATTAAAATACTAAATTAGGATTGGCCATATAAGCCTTAACAAAAGTTGATTTTTAACCTTCAAAATAAACTCGCATGAGAACAAGAATACTGATCATAGCCTGCCTGATGGCTGTTTTTGCATACTCAAATGCACAGGATGAAACTGTGAATGGAAACCTTACAGTTACTGGAAACATCAGTACAACATCAGTAATTGAAAGTGGATTATTAACATACCCAGTAAAAAGGCATGAAGCCAATTTGAATGGGCTTAGCAGTACAAATTTTTACCCTGTAGTGATAGAGGGTGAGGTAGCTAGTCTCAAACATTTTTTTAATATCGAGATGCTATCTCAGTCGGGTGGAGAAGCATATAATATGCACTCCATCACTGCAGTTGCTCGTGGTGGTGGTTGGCAGGATTTAGCCCCGGAATATGAAGTCTATAACAATCTTTACCATGCCAATGAGCGGTCAATACTGGGTATTTATAGGGGCAATAGGTCTTTTGGTCAAATAGTGGTTTATCTAAGGGGGGGTAAGAAATATTATGTTGTGACTAACTCTAAAGATGTAACGGTTTATAGTAGTGGCTATACGTCATCAGGAGGTTCAAATGCAAGTACTTTTGCAATTAAGAACGAATCTGGAACCGATGTCTCTGGAACATCAACCCATATCACTCAGATGTGGGATGGTATCAATGCCCCAAATCAATCAAAGACGATCTACGGCAGCTTGATAACAACAGGCAATGAAAATTTACTTGGTGGCAATACGATTGTGAATGGAACGATGACTCTAAATAATGGTTTAGGTTTATCTCTTGATCAATCAAATAGCAATGGGCAACAGCAAATTTATTTTAAAGAAGTTGGAGTAAATAGAAGCCAATTGACATCAAACTTTATGGATGATAAGTTTTACTTTTATCACAACGGAGGAAATAGGATGATCATTGATGGCATGGGTAAAGTAGGCATTGGAAACTCTTCTCCGTTGTACCAGCTAGACGTTAGTGGCACCAGTCGATTTACCCAAAAGATGATCGTTGAAGATGACATCGAATCCAAAAAGGTCAAGGTCACGGCTACCCCTGGCAGTGTTCCCGATTACGTATTCAAGCCGGATTATGAACTGAGAAGCCTACCGGAATTGGAAAGCTATATTAAAGCCAACTCCCACCTTCCGAACATGCCAAGTGCCAAAGAAGTGGAAGCCAACGGCCAGGACGTTGGGGACATGCAGTTGAAGCTCTTGGAGAAGATTGAAGAGCTGACCCTGTATATTATTGAACAGAATAAAGAAGTCAAGGCACTTAAAGAAATAGTTGAAAAGCAATCCAAGGAGATTGAAGATTTGAAAGCCAATCAGAAGAAGTAGTGTTGTATATTAAGTAAAGGGTTTTCACAAAAAAAGCACTACATCATTCTTTTACAAGACTGCAGAAAGAATAAGGCTGTCTCAAAAGCCAGATAAGCGTTACCCTGAATCTGCCTGTGGCAAAGGCAGGTTTCAGGGTCTTCATAGCACAGAATATCAAGCGTAGCTTCTAAAGCAAACCTGCTTGTCGGTAGACAAGATCGGAATGAACAGTTTTGAGGCTTTGGAGACACCCTTCTTTTAATTGAATCATACCGCAAAAAATGGGCATCTCATGTATTGGCCGGTAAGACATACTTTCTGTGGCTCCGAAAACTGAGGCTGCTTTCTTAACATCAATGAAATATTTTTTATTATTAAAATACTAAATTAGAATTCGCTATATAAGCCTTAACAAAAGTTGATTTTTAACCTTCAAAATAAACTCACATGAGAACAAGAATACTGATCATAGCCTGCCTGATGGCTGTTTTTACATACTCAAATGCACAAGACCAAACGGTCAATGGTCAACTTATTGGAGGCTTTGGAACAAAGACAACTGTTGGTACACTTGATTGGAATCACGTTACTAACGCAAGAAGTGGTAACGGATATACTCTACTAAGAGGAAGTGCGTCTAATGGAATGGGGGGAAGTACTTATTATCACCCGTTTTCATTTGAGTACGTTTCCAAAGATGGTTCTGGCAATCTTACACAACTGGCCATTCCGTATACAGATGGGTCTATATTCTTTAGGGAAAGGTATAATGGTTCTTGGGTTGGCTGGAAAAGAGTTCTGGACAATAGTAACTACGCATCTGTTCTTGACGCTTCCTATCTCAAGTTATCAGGGGGTGGCACGGTTAACGGGGTCGTTACGATAAGTACGGATAATGATGCTCCGATTAGGGTAAGCTCCACAGACTTATGGTCTGGGATACTTTTCAATGATACCAGCGGTGAGGGGTCTCTTTATTACAATGGAAGTTATGATTTTTTCAAATTTGATGCCCATGTTTATGTTGAAGGAAACATAGAATCCAAAAAGGTCAAGGTCACGGCCACTCCTGGCAGTGTTCCCGATTACGTGTTCAAGCCGGATTATGAACTGAGAAGCCTACCGGAATTGGAAAGCTATATCAAAGCCAATTCCCACCTTCCGAACGTGCCCAGTGCCAAAGAAGTGGAAACCAACGGCCAAGACGTTGGGGACATGCAGTTGAAGCTCTTGGAGAAGATTGAAGAGCTGACCCTGTATATTATTGAACAGAATAAAGAAGTCAAGGCACTTAAAGAAATAGTTGAAAAGCAATCCAAGGAGATCGAAGATTTGAAAGCCAATCAAAAGGAGTAGTGCTGTAGACTGAGTAAAGGGTTTTCACAAAAAAAGCACTACATCATTCTTTTACAAGACTGCAGAAAGAATAAGGCTGTCTCAACAGCCAGATAAGCGTTACCCTGAACCTGCCTGTGGCAAAGGCAGGTTTCAGGGTCTTCATAGCACAGAGTATCAAGCGTATAGATTCTAAAGCAAACCTGCTTGTCGGTAGACAAGATCGGAATGAACAGTTTTGAGGCTTTGGAGACATCCTTCTTTTAATGAAACCATGCCGCAAAAAAAATGGGCATCTCATGTATTAGCCGGTAAGACATACTTTCTATGGCTCCGAAAACTGAGGCTGCTTTCTTAACATCAATGAAATATTTTTTATTATTAAAATACTAAATTAGGATCGGCCATATAAGCCTTAACAAAAGTTGATTTTTAACCTTCAAAATAAACTCACATGAGAACAAGAATACTGATCATAGCCTGCCTGATGGCTGTTTTTACATACTCAAATGCACAAGACCAAACTGTAGACGGAGACTTATATGTGGAAGGCGGGACTACAGACCAAAAACTGAAAATCACTGAAAGGTCAATACTGAGAAAAGTCAGCTCTTGGGGTTATACAGACCACTTTCTGCTGAATAGTAGCTGGGCTTCCAATTATGCCGATTATCTGTATTTAGGTTCAGCTGGAAACAATGCTCAAACCTTAAATGCGGGTATGATACTAAGTGAAAGCCAAGGGCTGCTGTTCGGCAAAGGATCAGTGGGTGGTGATGGATTAAGCAGTGTTTTATTTACAATAAGTAATACTGGTGATGTTGATATACCCAGTGGCGGACTCTCTGCGGATGGTTTGATTAAAGGCACAAGGCAGGCACTCTTAAGAGTCAACGATTTATCTTCTGGTTATAGCTTTACGAATGCACCAGACCTGTGGATAGATAACACGGGTTCGAACCCCTTATATTATGCTTTTGGGGTTACTACGGCAGTAGGGAAGGTATTCAGTATCAACAATGCAGGGGCATTAGTTCACAACGGCACAAGCTTTTTTGGCCAAAAAATGATAGTTGACAATGACATTGAATCCAAAAAGGTCAAAGTGACCGCCACTCCCGGAACAGTCCCCGATTACGTGTTCAAGCCGGATTATGAACTGAGAAGCCTACCGGAATTGGAAAGCTATATCAAAGCCAACTCCCACCTTCCGAACATGCCAAGTGCCAAAGAAGTGGAAGCCAACGGCCAGGACGTTGGCGATATGCAGCTCAAACTTTTGGAGAAGATTGAAGAGCTGACCCTGTATATTATTGAACAGAATAAAAAAGTACTTCAGTTGGAACAAGAAATTCTTGAACTGAAAAATAAGGGCAAACAGTAGAGATATATTGACTAGATTGCTACTATGAATGGCTTTAAGCACACACATTTACTTCTACTATTGCTAGGATTACTAACCACCAGTAATGTTTTGCTATCTCAGAGTATTGATTTCTCGAATGACAATGGAATTGAAACCTCTTCTGGGGAGCTTCAAACTTCCAACAACAAATTTTTAAAAGAGCTTAGACAATTGAGGAAGAGAGGTAAGGCCAGGCTCTCCAAAGAATATCCTGAGTTGTCAGATGAGGAGATTGATAGGCTCATTGAAGAGCGTAAGAACAATCTTGAAAAAGAATTGCATGATACTACGCAGACAGCTTTTACCGATATTCGCAAACAACTGGTTGAAGACATTCAGAAAACGCCTGAAAAATTACCGGTATCGGATGAAGTAAAACAAAGTATCTCCGAGATAAAGGAGTTGGAAGCTATTGAAACCTTAAAGCGCGATAGTCTAAAGGCCAGAGATGTTTTCAATGCTCAGAATCTGAGAAAGGTGAATAAGAGGGCTGCTGAGTTGTTCGAAGATTTAGAACAGTATAAATCGCAATTCAGCGATTGGGATAAGGAATTGCTGGCTCAGGTAGAGAGTATACCCGAAGCCCAACTGGCCAAAAAGCAAATAGATAAGATGAAAGCTTATAAGCCACTTCCTGAAGGTTACAGACAAAATATGGATCAGTTTCAGACCAACGATTTTGTCAAAGAAAAATTAGAAAGTAAGGCAAAGGAACTAGAAAGCGTTGGAGAAAGCCTGCAAGGGAGGTTCGATGATGCTATGGTTAAAATGCAGGAAGCCAAGGAAGAGTTTCCAAGCTTGGAAAGTTTGGAAGAAGCCCCCAAAAGGTACAATCCTTATAGAGATCAGCCTTTTCTGAAAAGGCTTAAGTTTGGAGGTAATCTTACCTACGTTCCCGAAAAACCAGTTTCCATAGATTTTGCTGGCAATGTGATTTACCCAATAAACAAACGTTTAGCATTCGGATTCGAAATAGCAGGAAGAGCTAGGTTGGGGAAGATAGACCAAACCACAACAAATAATGATCTAGCAAAGAATTTGTTAAGCATCAGAAGTATTTCCCGCTATCAAGTGACCTCCGCCCTTTACCTGCAAGCCAATTATGAGGCCACCCAGTATAATTTAACCAACTCACAAGACAACCTATACTCTAGTCTATGGCATAATACTTTACTTGCTGGTATTGGAAGACGTTTTGTGCTTAAGGAGAAAATAAAAATTAATACCACCGTACTTTATGACTTCTTCTATGACCCTTCGCGTAGTCCAAATAAAAGATCATGGGTAATTAGATTAGGCTTTGAGCTCTAACCAGAATTCCTGACTAAGGTTTGCTTGCCTTTATTGCTTTCCCTCAACGAGATCTCCACCCCATTTCCTTTAACTTAGAGGTTTACTCCTGTGGCCCCATGAAAAAGAGGTTAGTTTCTGTTGTGTTGTTGGTTGTTACTTTGTGTTATACCCCGGCTTTCGGTTGGCAAAAAGTCTATTCGGCCAATTGGCAAGAATTGAAGAACCGCCCTTACCCCAAGTGGTTTACCGATGCTAAACTCGGTGTATTTATTCATTGGGGCGTTTATTCTGTTCCGGCATACAGCAATAAAGAAGATTATGCAGAATGGTATTTGCGCGGATTGATGCTGGGTGATTCGCTGAGAACCAACTTCATGAAGAAAAATTATGGCGAAAAATTTACCTACAACGACTTTGCGCCATTGTTCAAAGCAAAACTTTTTAACCCTGATGAATGGGCACATATATTCCACAAGGCAGGTGCAAAATATGTGGTAATGGTTGCCAAGCATCACGATGGTTATGCGCTTTGGCCAAGCCGGTATGCCCGCAACTGGAACAGTATGGAAGTGGGGCCTAAGCGTGATCTGGTGGGAGAACTGACCCGGGCTGTGAAAGACGCAGGACTTAGAATGGGGCTATACTATTCATTGCCTGAATGGAACCACCCATTGCATCGTTGGGATACCGACCCGCATCGTAACATTGGCCCATATGTAGAGCAACACATGATTCCGCAATTCAAAGAGCTTGTCGCCACTTACAGGCCAGATCTGATTTTTGCAGATGGAGAGTGGTTCAATTCGGCTGAAGAATGGCATGCCGCTGAATTAATAGCCTGGTACTTTAATTTGGTGGGAGCAGACGCTGTGGTAAACGACCGGTGGGGCAATGGTAGCGAAGGAATGGGCTTTATTACACCGGAATACAGCTCAGGAATAAAGACCTCAGACAGGCCATGGGCAGAGGTAAGAGGCCTGGGGCGCTCGTTTGGATTGAACCGATTCGAAAAATTGCAAGCCTACTTAACCGGTACTGAACTTGTACACAGTTTTGTAAGAGCTGTGGCCAATGGTGGGGGAATGATTATTAATGTGGGACCAACAGCTGATGGTCAGATTCCGCTTTTACAGCAAGATCGGTTAATACAATTAGGCGACTGGCTGGCCATTAATGGGGAAGCCATTTATGGAGCCGAAACGTATACCGTAAGTGGTGAGGAGCGCCAGGTCACTTTGCAGCGAGTGGATGCTCAAATAAACTTTAACTGGGTAAGGAATAACCCCGGAGGTCCTATAAGGGAAGATGAGTTTACAGCCATTTGGGAAGGATACTTGAGGCCAGACCAAAGCGGCCCGTTCCGGATAGAAGCACTGGCCGATGATGGGGTTCGGGTGTGGATCAATGACCAACTCGTTATTAACCAATGGAAGAATGCGCCCGAGGGAGCCAATGGCTTTGTTATGGGTAATGATGCGGTAGTAGTAAGTCAGGGAGTGTTGAATTTAAAGGCAAACAATAGGTATCCTATACGAATAGAATATTTTGAGAAAACTCACAATGCCCGTCTGGAACTCTACTGGATAACACCCAATGGCAAGAAAGAAGTCATCCCTCAGAAAAATTTACTGGTAAACCTCGCAGGCAATGAAAACGGGTTGAAGGCCACTTACCAATCGCTGCAGCAACACATTGCCTATACACAAAACCGGGGTAATATATATGCCATTACCATGCAATGGCCGGATGATGAGTTGGTTTTGTCTATTCCCCGGCCCAATAGCGAAACCCGAATCAATCTTTTAGGTTATGACTCTATCGACCTGCCCTGGCACTACCGAAAAGGCAAGCTGATTATCGATACCTCCGGTATAAAGTTCAGTCGTGTAGAAGGGAAACATGCCTGGGTTTTTCGTCTGAGTCGGTAGACCTTCCGTTTTTTTGGGTTACACACTTTGCAAAGTTCTGAAAGCAAGGTGCTTTTCGCTAGAATGTCGCTTTTTTTCAATACTTCAGCGATGGCTCTGCTCTAATTTCGTGACTGAATTTCATAAAAATTCATACTCAAAACTTACAACAACAAATATTATGAAAAGCAAGGTCAATTACATGATGGCATTGGCAGTGGGACTAATAGCCGCTTGCCAACCGCCTGTTATGGAGCAGCAAATAACGGCTCCAATACTTACAGAGCAGCAGGAAATTTTAAAAGGGAAAAAGCTGGTTACCACCATTGGTTGTGGCGACTGTCATTCGCCCAAGGTTTTTACGGCATTTGGTCCGGAAGAAGATAACACCCGTTTGCTCTCGGGGCACCCTCAAAACGAACCACTCCCTGCGGTCAATAAAGAACTGGTAAGCGAATGGGTACTTTTTGGCCACCAAAGCACAGTGGCCGTGGGCCCCTGGGGCGTCTCTTATGCGGCAAACATTAGTTCGGACGAAACAGGAATCGGCAACTGGACTTTCGAGCAGTTTAAAACAGCCATGACCAAAGGCAAATATAAGGGTGTTGAAGCCAGTCGCGATTTGCTGCCGCCAATGCCATGGCCAAACTATGCTCAGCTGGAGGAAGACGAACTCAGGGCTATTTTTAAATACCTCAAATCTACTCCTCCCGTCCGCAATATTGTTCCGGCAGCACGACCGTTCGAAACCTTATAGGCGTTTTTCACTATTTAAGAATCCTAAAATGAATATCAGATACATTACAGCCATATGGATGTGTGTCGAAATAATGAAGCCGAGTGCAATAGCTATCAGCTAATTCGTCAGGCAGGTAGTACAAGTTTTACAACCATCGAGTTAGAGGGGGGCACCGGATGCAAAACAAAGGTTACCTATCAGAAACTCAACCCATAGAAACAGAGAGGTTGCAGCAGTATTCTTTACCTGCTGCAACCTTCTTTGGCAAAATACAGTATTGGCAAAGTCTGGTATTCATTTATGAGGCCTTCTTACTACACTTTTAAACCTTCGGCTCATTTATCGGGAATTGTTAGCCATTATTGGGTAACCACAACAGACTTTGAGCCTAACAGCCTTACCACGGAACAAACCTGTTTGCCTCTGGGTACGGCCGAGTGGATTATTCAGGTAAGAGGAGAGCTTCAATTGGGTAAGATTGATAATGAATGGAGGGTGTTTCCGAGCAACTATGTCGTAGGACTCATGGACAAACCCGTGCATTGGAAAATGCATGGTAACAGCCAGGTTATCGGCATATCGCTAAAGCCCGAGTGGTTTTCTGCCATTTTCAGATTTCCGCTAAACAGTGTACACAATGCTTTCATTGAAGCTCAATTTTTAGACAACCCCATATTCTCTTTGCTTAGAAACCACCTTCTTAAAGAAGAGAATTTGGAAAAGCAGGTGGCTTTGGTAGATGAGTTTCTCATTGACTGGATGGATGAGCAGAAGGTTGCCAATGAGTTTTTCGTAAGAGCAGTGGGAGCCACGCGAACCGGAAACGCTCTTTTCAGCACTAAAGCTTTACGCGATAATTTTTATTTATGCGACAGGCAAATACAACGCTTGTTTAAAAGTCATTTTGGATTGAGTCCCAAGGCCTACGAGCGCATTACCCGCTTCAGCCATACCATTGAGCGCATTACCCAAAACCCCAAACCTTGCTGGAATACCCTGGCCGATGAACTGGGTTATTCCGATAGAGCACATCTGGTTCGGGAGTTTAAATATTTTGCGGGGTTTACTCCGTCTAGTACTAACCTGGCCGATTCGTCCATTCATCGGGTTATGGCTAAGTAGTAAGTTTATTTAAAAAAGTCAGAGGCAATGGCGAAAAGCATTTTTCCCGGTTATTTCCAAATAGGTAATTCCATTGTCAATTTGATAAAGTAAAATACTCAGCAAATGGGCTTTGTCAGTGCCGGTTTCACAGTATGTTGTTGCTGAACTTCCGTTGCTTACATCTTTATCATTTCAATAAATAAGGTGGCCAGCAATAGCGTAGCAAACAAAAAAAAGAAGAAACGAGGTATCCTGGAGCGCGAAATACTTCGTTGCGTAAAGGCAAGAAAGGCTGTGCTCACCGTGATAATTAGAAAAATTATAATCCACACCAACATCTGTAAGGCTATTGAGTTGATCATAGTGATTCAAAAATCTCTCCAATACCAATTCGACTTAGGGAGACCTTTGGATAGAAAGTTACGCCAGGTCATTTCACCATTTCAAATAACCCTTGAGCCGTAAAGGTTAATCTGGTCTAAACTTTGAATTAAATAGGGCGCAAACAAGAATAACACTATGCCATTACTCGGAAAAATCATTAAAAAAGCGATAGATGTAGGAGGCCAAATAGCCGAAACGAACGACAGCCCCTCCCAATTGCAGCAAACCATGCTTCGCGAGTTGCTCGAACGGGCGAAAGATACAGCATTTGGCAAGGCCTATGCCTTTGAAGAGCTTCTCCGGTCTGAGACACTTGTGGAAGATTTTCGCAGCCGTGTGCCGACATTTGACTACAAACGGATGAAGGAGGCATGGTGGCACAAAACTATTGAAGGACTACCTGATATTAGTTGGCCGGGTACACCGGAGTATTTTGCCTTGAGCTCAGGAACTACCGGCAACAAGAGCAAGCGCATCCCCGTCACTCAGGAGATGATTGAAGCCATTCGTGAAACCGGTCTGAAACAGGTATTAAGTCTTTCGGAACACGACTTGCCCGATAGTTTTTTTGAGAAACAAATTCTGATGCTGGGCAGCAGCACCGATTTAAAAGAAGTGGATGGGCATTATGAAGGCGAAATTAGTGGAATAAGTGCCAGTAATATACCTTTTTGGTTTCGTGGCTACTACAAACCGGGGGAGGAGATTGCCGGTATAGACGATTGGGACGAGCGAGTGGAAGCCATAGCAAAAAAAGCACCTGAATGGGATATTGGAGCCATTTCCGGTATACCTTCATGGATTGAGCTGATGCTAAAAAAGGTTATTGAATGGAATAAGGTGGAGAGCATTCACGACTTGTGGCCCAATCTGGCGGTGTACAATTCGGGAGGGGTAGCCTTTGAGCCTTACAGGGCTAGTTTCGATAGCCTCACCAGCAAACCCATGCTTTACCTCGATACCTACCTTGCCTCTGAAGGCTTTCTGGCCTATCAGGCCAGACCCAGCCAAAATATGGCCATGCAACTGTCGCTCAACACAGGTATCTATTTTGAATTCATACCCTTTGAGCAGAAGTATTTCGATGAATACGGGAGCCCGTTTCCTGAGGCTCCGGCTCTCTCGTTGAATGAAGTTGAGCTAGAGAAAGATTATGCTATTCTTATTTCTACTGTGAGCGGAGCCTGGCGATATAGCATTGGCGACACAGTAAAGTTTACTGATCTGGAGCGAGCTGAAATCAAAATAACAGGCAGAACAAAACACTTTCTCAATGTAGTGGGGTCACAGCTTTCGGTGGCTAAAATGAATGAGGCTATTCAGGAGTTGGAAGAAAGGTTTGGAGCAGAAATTCCTGAGTTTACAGTGGGAGCGGTTCAACGCGAAGGAGAGTTTTATCATTTGTGGTTTTTGGGCCTGGGAACTGCAAAAGACCTCAATGCTCAGGAGGTTTCAGAGGCTCTGGACGAGCTGCTCAAAACCAAGAATAAAAACTACAGGGTGGCCCGGTCAAAAGCATTGAAAGGAGTAGATGTAAGGCTAATTACTGCCGAAGACTTTCACCGTTGGAATGCTGAGAAAAAGCAGAAGGGAGGCCAGGTAAAAACCCCTCGAATGATGAACGAGGAGTCGCTAAAGGAGTTCGAACATTTTTTAGAAGCTTAAAGAGCGGGCTGCGCGTTGTTATGCTGATTGGTTTCTACCATCTGCATAATCTCTTCTGGAGAGAGATATAGCCGCTTGATCTTCTCTTTGTATTTTCTTGGTATCTGGGCATGGCTCAAAATGTAGTTTTTCGTTTTTACAATCATGTCGCCCAGGCCATGCTGCACGGCATATTCATCGGCTTTCCGTTCCGCTCCTTTCACAAAGTGGCCAGACAGCCAATAGTTGAGTCCAAACCAAATCATGCCGGGCACTGACCGGTTTTTATAGTCCATTACATGACCTAACTCATGCCCCAGCCAGCCAATAAGAACATCTTCAGGAAGGTCTTCAATTTTTAAACTTTCGCTACCTAGTTTTATGAATCGGCTAATGTTCACGTAATAAGCTCGTTCCACCAGCACACCAAACAAACTTTTAATTACCGGCCGGGCGCTCATTACCGTTCGGCCATTGGGCTTATTAAAGCGAAAAATGATGCGAACATTTTTGAGCTCCGGGTAAAAAGAAAGTGTCTTCAATGCAGGAAAGTAAATTTCTTCGGGTATGGTTTTCTTATAACCAAAGGTCTCTATAGGTTTCATAACAGTCGTTTTTAATTGTATTTAATTCATTACACTTCAAGGCTTAGTCTGCGTTTTTTGGCGGCTACTCCGTAGCAAGCTTCTAAAGAGTATTTTCAATAACTTTATTGCCATTAGATTTTGGGCTCCACAGATTTCGTTTGAGCTATACCACTGATCATGCCATTGAATACAAAACCATGAAAGGGCCATACGGCCAACCAATACAGCCTGCCCCAAATGCCCTTAGGCCTGAAAGTGGCGGTTTGATGGAGAACATTGTGTTTATCTATTTTGAATTCCAGCCAGGCATCGCCAGGTAGTTTCATTTCGGCAAAAAGCAAGAGCCGTTTATTGGTTTTATCGGCTACAATTACCCGCCAAAAATCCAGCGAGTCGCCCGAGTTGATCGCAGTGGGGTGGGTACGACCTCTTCTAAGCCCTACACCGCCCACCATTTTATCTATAAGTCCTCGCAACTTCCAAAGCCAGTTGCCATAGTACCATCCTCTTTCTCCCCCTATGGACCATAGGTTATTAAGCACAGCAGTTTCATGAGTAACAGGTCTTTGACGGTGATCTTTAAAGCACCCGAAAGAAGGAACTTCTACCAGATCTTCGAACCTCTTGTTAATGGTTTCACTAGACATAGCGTCTTTCCAACTCGATATCAATTGGTTTTGCTTTATGCGCGAAAATGCTCTTCTAACGGCTTCTTCATAAGTAATTAGTTCAATGTCCAGTTGCTTGGTTAGTGTGTTGGGTTTAGCAATTACTTCAGTTTTCATGCTCTCTACCAGGTGTCGCGCCAGTCCGTAAGAGGTTGAGGTTACAAAATATAGCCAGTAGGAGCTCAGTCGAGGGGTTAGTACCGGCACAGACACTATCAATCGCCTGAGGCCTCTTACCCGGGCAAAGCGAAGCAGCATTTCCTTGTAGCTCATTACTTCAGGCCCGGCTATGTCGAAGGTCTTATTGTAAAGGGCCTTGTTGAGTAAGGTTTTGTCGAGTATTTCAAGAATATTGTTCACCGCAATAGGTTGCGATTTGGTTTTGAGCCACCGAGGAGCAATCATTAGAGGTAGTTTTTCTACCAGATCCCTGATTATTTCGAATGATCCACTGCCCGACCCCACGATTATACCGGCTCTCAAAGCAGTGAAGTTATAGGCCCCCCGACTTAGTATTTTTTCTGTGTTAAGCCTCGATCTCAGGTGAGGCGATAGTTCGTTGTCGTTGGCAATTCCACCCAGGTAAATGACTTGTTCAAAGCTTCGCTGGGTGGCAATGGCTAAAAAGTTCTGTGCCATTTGCTTTTCTCTGTCTTCGAAACCATTGCCGGAAACAGACATGGCGTGCATCAGGTAATATGCTGCATCAATGTCTTGAGGGATGTGATTGAGCGTGTCAGGTTTTAGAAAATCGGCCTCTATTATGGTTAGTCGAGGATGATCGACCAAAGCATGGTTGAATCGGCCGGCATCGCGCACACAACACACCACCTCTAAATCTCTTTCCAGTAAGAGGTAAAGCAAGCGTTTGCCTATATATCCGTTAGCACCCGTCAGTAATACTTTCATGCTTGGCTCAGGATAAAATTCATTTAGAATCTTTTTTTATTCAGCAAATCCCAAAGCCCGAATTTCGGGCTTTGGGAAATATCTATTTTTAATGGATGTTTCAATCTATTCCACCTCTTGCAGTAGAGTTTCAACATTGGGAACAATAATGAATTCAACTCGTCTGTTCAGGGCCTTCATAGCTTCTGAGGTATTTTTTGCCACCGGGTCGAACTTGCTTTTACCCGCAACCATTAGCTTTTGGGCCGAAACATCATGTTCACGGATCATACGCTCTACAACTGCCATGGAGCGCTCTACCGAAAGATCCCAATTGTTTTCGGGGCCAATGAGTGGGTCGCTGTCCGTATGACCTTCCACTATAATCTCCGCATGGCGCATTTGCATAATACCTTCTGCTATTCTATCAACCAGCATTTGGCCTCTATTGTTGATTTTGGCACTGCCCGACTCAAATAATAGCCCTTCATCTACCGAAAGCCGAATCATGCCTTCTTCTACCATCACATCAATACCATAGTCTTTAAAAGTAGCTACAATGGCTTCAGTTTCCTGCTGCCACTCTTCAACAAGCTCGGCTTTATCCGTTTTATCTTCCAAAAGCTCGTCTTGAGCCTCAATATTCGCTCTCAACACCGCTATTTGCTCTTGCATTCGATCGTTCTCTTTCAGCAATTCTTCATTGTATTGCAGCAGGTTGTCGCGCTCGGCTACCAACTGTTGCATGCTGGTTTGTAGACTGTCAATGTTACTTGCCTGGGTAGCAATAAGGTCTTTTTGGGCTGAGCAGGAGCTCAGGGCAATAAGAGCCGTTACTCCCAGCAGGCTTCCAATCCATTTGTTTCTATTTCTAATCATCATATCAATTCTTTTTTTGGTCATTTAAGGAGAAAAGTTCGTGCCGCTTCGAACAAAATATGCTCAGGGCCATTTATTAAGCTGAGGTGTGTAATTTTTTCTACAAAAGCGTTGTGTAAGACACTCAATAGAATGGAAGCTAAAGCACATGTTTTAATTGTTGACGATGAGGAAGATATAGGCCTGATGCTCTCCCGGTTGCTTCAAAAGGCAGGCTATCATACAGAATTTTGCACCAGTGTGGCTGAGGGGCGAATAAAGCTGAAACAAAAAAAATACGACCTGTATTTTCTTGACCTGAACCTGTCTGATGGCAGTGGCTTTGATCTTATTCCGGAAATCAGGCAACAGCCTGAGGTTTCAGGCATAATTATTATTAGTGCCTATGATGGATTGCAAGAAAGAGAACGGGCAAAAGCTTTTGAGGTGAACGCTTTTGTGAACAAGCCCTTCAATAAAAAAGAAATTTTAGAAGCAGTAAGCCAGATACGTTTATGAAGAAGATACTCATAATAGATGATGACAGAGAAATATGTCTCCTTTTGAGAAAATATCTGACCAAAAAGGGTTTCGAAACCCATGAAGCGCTGAGCGGAAAAGAAGCCGAAAAATGGCTAAAGAAGCAGGAGGTAGATTTAATTCTTTGCGATTTTAAACTGCCCGATTACAATGGTCTTGAAATGCTGGAGAAGATTAAGATTATAAGGCCAGCTGCCAAAGTGATCATCATTACCGGCTACAGCGATGTGCGCATAGCCGTGGAGGCACTCAAAAAAGGAGCTTTTGAATATGTAACCAAGCCGCTCTATCCCGATGAAATAATGCTTACCATTACCAATGCGCTGGAAACAGAGCATAAACAGGCAGCGCCTGTACCCAAAAAGCCCTCTAGGCCGGAGGCAAGCAAAACGGACTTTATCTCTGGCAAAAGCCTTTCAGCTCAGAAGGTGAATAAGCATATTGAACTTATTGCCCCTACCGATATGTCGGTGATTATCTTGGGAGAAACGGGTACCGGAAAGGAGTATGTTGCGCGCGCCATTCACCAAAAGAGTGCTCGTTCTGGAGCACCGTTTATTGCAGTAGACTGTGGAGCTCTGCCCAAAGACCTGGCCGGGAGCGAATTGTTTGGACATGTAAAGGGGGCTTTTACCGGGGCCCTGCGCGACAAGAAAGGCTGTTTTGAGTTGGCCAATGAAGGCACACTTTTCTTAGATGAAATTGGTAATCTGAGCTACGAGAATCAGATAAAGCTGCTACGCGTATTGCAAGAGCGAAAAGTAAAACCTCTGGGAGGCAGCCAAGAACGCAAAGTAGATGTTCGCATTATTGTGGCTACCAATGAAGACTTGAAAACAGCCGTTCGAAAAGGCGAATTCAGAGAAGATATTTATCACCGTTTAAACGAATTCAAAATTGAGCTTTCGCCCTTGCGAGAGCGCAAGGAAGATATTGAAGTGTTTGCCTTACATTTTCTTAAACTGGCCAATGAACAGTTGCTAAAAAATGTGGAATCTATAGACAAGAGAGTACTCAAAATACTAGAAAACTACACTTGGCATGGTAATTTGCGAGAGCTCAAAAACGTAATTAAAAGGGCTGTTTTGTTGTGCGATGGGCCTGCTTTGAGCAAAGAACATTTGCCCGAAGAAATAATCTTTCCGGTAGAAGATGATCAGCCCGATTTTGAAATACTCATAGATGGAGAAGCCCCTCCAAGCCTAAAGGCAGTAACCGAAGCCGCTGAAAAAACGGCCATTATCAACGCCCTGAAACGAACCAATAACAATAAAAGTAAGACGGCAGAAGTCTTGCAGGTAGACCGAAAAACACTCTACAACAAGCTAAAAGCATATAACCTCTCATGACACTCACAGAAGGCGAAAAACTACTGAAGAGTATTTTAAACACTACTCCCCATGGCATTGTGGCTCTTAAGGCCGTACGCAACACCAAAGGGGGGATTGAAGACTTTCAGGTACAACTTATTAATGCGGAGGGCCTGAACATACTGGGGCGTTCGGCAGAGGATATTGAAGGAGCAGGTTTTTTAGAGAGCTTTCCCGGGCAAGTGACCAACGCTCTTTTCGACTCCCTCAAAGAGGTGGTAGAAACAGGTGAAAGACTTAAACGCGAAGTGCAATTTCGAAGAGGGCAGGAGTCCCTTTGGTATTCCATTCATGCCACACGGTTTGCCGATGGGCTCACCATTAGTTTTGTAGATGTATCGGAAGAGAAACAGCATGCCCTGGAGCTAGGCCAATCCGAGGCCAAGTATAGGCAACTCTTTGAGGAGAGCATGGACTCTATTTTTCTCATGAACAACGAATATCTTATTCTGGAGTCCAATGCATCCATGCTTCAACTGTTTGGTTACGACCAAAAAGAGATACGTTTTCTGAGCCTTTCCGAGCTGTTTTCTGATGAGGAAACCTTCTGGCACTTCAATAAACAGTTGTATAAAAACAACAAGGTAGAAGAGTTTGAGGCCGAAATGCGTATGGCCAACGGACAAACTGTGGTTTGTCTTATCAACCTGGTAGCTCTAGAGAAAAGCCAGGCCCAGGTAGGGCTCTATCAGGGAGTCATTAAAGACATCAGCAAGCGCAAGCAAGCCGAAGCCGAATTGTTACTGGCAGAGAAGCTTTCCATGACCGGTAAAATTGCCCGCAGCATTGCCCACGAGGTACGCAATCCGCTAACCAATCTGAGCTTGGCTCTTGAGCAACTCAAAGACGAAGTGCCCGAACACCTGGAAGATGCAGAACTTTACTTCAACATCATAGGTAGGAATGCCAGGCGCATAGAAGAACTCATTTCAGGGCTGCTCGAGTCTTCCAAACCCAAAGCCCTTAGCTTGGAAAACAGTCAAGTCAATGAAGTAGTAAAAGCCGCTGTGCAGATGGTTGAAGACCGCATTAACCTGCAACAGATGAAACTGGAGCTGCAACTTCATGAGGGGTTGCCGGCAGTAGCGCTTGACAAAGACCAAATGAAAATGGCGTTGGTAAACCTTATGATTAATGCCATAGAAGCCATGAAAGCAGGCGAAGGTGTTTTGCGGGTGAGCACTCTGCAACAACAACAGCACATTCTTATTCACATAGAAGACAACGGTAAGGGCATTTCTAAAGAAAATCAGAAGAAACTCTTCGACCCATTTTTCACGGCCAAAAAAGGAGGCATGGGGCTGGGGCTCACCAGCGTTCAGAACATTGTACAAAGCCACCTTGGCGAGATAACAGTAATAAGCGAAGAAGACCAGGGTACCCGTTTTACCATATCCATCGCTCTTTAGTTCGTAGCGGCAATTCCACAACAGTGAGGAACTCCCTTCCCGAAAGTTTCTGCTATACCCCTCTTTTGGGGCGCCAGGGCATACTGGAACGGTATTGGCAACACTTAGGGCAGAAACAAACGAAAAAAATATATGGATAACGGAGTAGCAACTAAAATACATTCAGAAACTAAGAAAAGAGCCTATTCACGATTGGGCTATACGAAATTGGAAACAGCCGAAATTGTTGAAGCCCTCAATAAATTATTGGCCAATTACAGTGTACATTATCAAAAGCTGAGAAACTTTCACTGGAATGTAAAAGGAGCCGATTTTTTCGACATCCATGAAAAGTTCGAAGATCAGTATAACGATGCCAAAGTGGCCATAGACGACATCGCAGAGCGTATAAGAGTGTTTGGTCAAACACCCTATAGTACTATGAAAGAATATCTGGACGAATCGGAAATAAAAGAGTCCAGCTCAGACCTTACAGCCATGGAAATGGTTTCCGAAATTCTGAAAGACTATGAGATTTTGCTAGAACACATGTTCAATGTGATTAATGTCGGACTCGATAAAGGTGATAGCGGAACTGTAGATATGATGAACGCTATGGTGAAGAAAACGGAGAAAAACCACTGGATGTTTACCGCCTTTTCAAAGAAATAATTTTTGAGTCAACCTTTTGTATTAGTGAGGTTAATAAGTAGACAGAGCCCTTCGGAGCATTTGTTCCGAAGGGTTTTTTGTGGATAATATTCCACACTTGCTCACGCCAATATTCTACACAGCAAAGGCCTTCAACCTCACAGAAAACACCAAAACGCATATTTCGGGATTGGTATGGATTTTTTGAGCCTTATGGCGAATTAGAATACCAATGAAACGATTTCTCGAAAGTAACTGGTCACAAATAGCCCCACGGCTCAGAAGTCGCTACGGCCAGCTGAGCGAACGCGATTTGCATTGGGAAGATGGGGAAGAGAATGAGCTGCTCCGAAGGTTGGAGCGTAAGCTCGATTGCGACAGACAAGAGCTCTTTCGTGAGATGAAAGCATTAATAACCAAAAAATAAAACACTGTGGACTTTAACATATCAAAAGCAATCAACATAGTAATAGAGAAGGTAGAAGGATGGCTCGAACTACTTACCAATATGCTGCCCAATTTTGTGGTGGCCATTTTAGTGCTAGTTCTCTTTTATTTTCTTTCTAAAATGGTGAGGTACGGAGCCCGAAAAGTTATGGCCCGATTTATTGAACAGCCTGCCATAATTGGTCTTCTTTCTACCATTATTTCCATTCTGGTCATTGGCTCTGGGTTGGTTATAGCCCTTAACCTGTTGCATTTGAGCAAGGCAGTTACCTCCTTACTAGCCGGTGCAGGTATTGCCGGTTTGGCTATTGGATTCGCCTTTCAAGACATTTCGGCCAATTTTATTTCAGGAATAATTATGGCCTTTAAAAAGCCGCTGAGTGTGGGCGATATTATAGAAACTAACGGCTATATGGGCTTTGTCAAAGACATACAGTTAAGAGCTACCGTTATAGAGACATTTCAGGGCTTACACGTCATAATTCCTAACCGACTGGTTTTTCAGAATGCGCTCACCAACTATACCAAAACTTATAGGCGTAGGGTAGACCTTTCCGTTGGAGTTTCTTATGGCGATAACCTGGAGCGAGTTAAAGAAATAGCCAGAGAAGCCGTTCTCAAAAATGAATACCTCACTTCAGAAAAAGACGTAAACGTGGTTTTCGAAGAGTTTGGCGACTCCTCCATCAACTTTAGGGTAATGTTCTGGATCAACTACTCTCCACAAGACCCCAACTACCTGCAGGCCAGGAGTAGCGCAGTAATGGAAATTAAAAAAGCCTTCGATGCCAACGATATTACCATTCCATTCCCTATTCGTACGCTCGACTTTGGTATTAAGGGAGGCGAAAAACTAAACGGCCACCTTAAGGAGCTCCAAGCCTGAACAGCCAGAGTGGTACGACCTTTGAAACTTTAGCAAACATCATTTAAACCAAAAAGAAAATAAACATGAAACGATTAACCGTAACTATTTTATCAATTGCCTTGGTCACTATGGGTATTGTGGCCTGCGGCAACTCATCAAAATCTGAATGGGAGAAAGAAAAGGCTGAGATTCAGGCAAAGATAGATGAAGCTCTGGCCGATGTGGGTAACGCCCTGGAAGAAGTAAACGCAGACTTAAAAGATGCTTCGGAAGATGTGGCCGAAAATCTAAGAGAAAAGAAAGATGAATTGCTCGACCGTAAGTCTGCTTTGGAAAGAGCCAAAGAAGACGTGGCCAATGCCACAGAAGAGACCTGGAACGACACCAAAAAGTGGGTGGAAAGTACGTTCAATGATATTGAAGACTTCTTTAAATCAGGCAATGGCTAAAATTACCCCTAAGCATAAAAAAGAGGCTGACTCGTGGTAACGAGACAGCCTCTTTCGTTTAAACCCATGAGGGTTAGTAGCCCAGTAGCTGTAAAAACAGCGATATCACAAAAAGGACTACGAATATGAAGAACAGGAATTTGGCAATTTTAGAAGAGGCTGTAGCCACACCTCTGAAACCAAACAAACCTGCTATGATGGCTACAATAAAGAATATAATGGCCCATGTAAGCATAGTTTCAAAAGTTTTAGTTGAACATAGTGTGTGCGCCTTGCACACCTTATTGGTTTCAAAAATTCAACCAAAACAACAGACCATGTGTATGTGGCTGAAGGGGCAGCTTGTATCTCAAAGCCTTTTCAAATTGAGAAATCCGCTGTCAGAAATAGAATTATTGCAGGCGTTGAAGCCCGACAGGGAAAACACAAATCATTTTTTTTGATGATTTAGATCAGCCAATAAGAAAGGAATTGAAAGTAGATTGAAGTACACTTAAAAAAGGAGGTTGTTATGAAAAAGATTGTTGTACCCATAGATTTTTCTGCCTGTGCCAGAAATGCGTTGGCCAATGCCATTAAGATTGCCGAGCGGGCCAACTTTGAGTTGGTGTTGTTTCACTCGGTAGTCATGCCTCTTGGCTTTGCAGAGGGAGCTCCCGTGGCAGGTGTAGAATACGGTTTAGATGAGCTGCAGGAAAGAGCCCAGGCCGATATGAATAAGTTGGTTGAAGACTTTCCGCAGTTGGAAAAGCTCAAACACAAAAGACATATACTCTATGGCCCTCTGCACGAAGGCATCAATGAAATTAATGATGAAGGGCAGGTGGCCATGGTAGTTATGGGCACCCATGGTGCTACCGGCTTTGCCAGAGCACTAATTGGTAGCAATGCCTACCATGTAATGAAACACGTGCCTGTGCCTGTAATCGCTCTGCCGGAAGATGCCGACATTACGCGAATGACTCACATTGGTTTGGCCGGAGACTTCTTATCTGTTCCAAACCCCGATCTTATTCATGTAGTAGTCGATTTGGCCAAAGCTTTCTATGCTCAAATTCATGTCATTCATATCGATACCGGTGAGGTTGATAAGAAAGACCAGATAGATATTGCCAGACGAATGGAAAAATATGTGAAGCATACCAACCATAGTTTTCATTTTAGAAAGTATGAAGATGTGGAGGAAGGACTGCAACAAACGGCCAAAGAGCTCAACATACACCTGTTGGTAATGATTGCGCGTCATCATGGTTTCTTTGAGCGACTACGCCACGGCAGTCACACCAAAAAAATGGTGTTAGATATACCGCTTCCTCTAATGGTCTTGCACGAATAGGAACCTTAGAAAAACCTAAGCCCCATTTGGAGCCTCCAGCTTTGCCGGGGGCTCAGTACTTTCAGGCCAATGCCGTTATTGAGTGCATCTATGGCACAAGTCATGGGTTCTAAGGCAATGGCATCTTCGCGCGTTTTATAAACCTGCAGAAAAGGAAAGTTAAAGTCTTGCCAGAGCTCCAGGGTACCCTGATTGGGGAAGCTGAGGAACACACTGTTTTTCTCTTCCATTTTTAGAAGCCGAAAGCAGGTGTCGAAGCGATGCCCATGGAGCCATTCAAAATTTTTAAAGTCGTTAAAAGGCCTTTCCTTACCTGTGGGCAACATCAGCTCATCAACCTCCATCTGCGTCACAGGAGGGAGTTTAAGACGGGCAGATGGTGTCATACTCAGGTTGAAATAAGGATGCCAGCCCAGCCCACAGGGCATATCTGCTTCTCCCAGATTTACCACTTCAATGCTCAGTATCAGCTCGGCCTCACCCTTTAGTTGGTAGCAGAGCCGGAGTTCGTAGGGAAAAGGGAAACCCGGTTGGTCACCTTCGTAGGAATAGGCCAGTTCCAGACAGTTATCTTCTTTTCGGGCTATCTTAAAGGCCTGATCATGCACTAGCCCGTGCAATGCATTTGGTAACCCATCCAGATCGTTAGTGGCTAGTTCATACCTGCTCCCCTGAAACTGGTAGCGGCCTCCGCTGACCCTGTTGGGAAAGGGAAATAGCCAGGAACCTTCGAACAGATAGGTTTTACTGTGGTGAATTAGGGGCAGGAGGTTTTGCCCCTTGCGGCAGGTCCACTGCATAAGTGCAGCTCCCCGTTTGCAGTCCACTACTATGCTGTTTCCGTTATACGATAATTCTTCCATAAGGCATACGCTTGCTCATTTTCAAAGTCTACCACCAGGGAAGGGGCAACTTTAGGTCGGCAATGGAATCAATCACTAAATCAGGTTTAAAAGGATAGTCGTTAAGATCGTCTATTTTGGACATACCACTAAGGGTAAGTATTGTATTATAGCCCACTTGAACACCTCCCTGAATATCTGTGGCCAAGGTGTCGCCAATCACTGTTACTTCTTCCGTAGCCAGTCCAATGTGTTTTCTGGCCTGGCGCATCATTACAGGGCTGGGTTTGCCTACAGAGAAAGCCGTTTTACCGGTGGCGGCTTCTATCATAGCTACAATACCCGCAATCCCCAGATTATTCCAGCCCGGCTTGCGGGGAGACGGATCCAGATTAGTTGCAATAAGTTTGGCTCCATCCAGAATAAAGTCAATAGCCTTTCTCACCATCTCAAGCGTAAAGTTGATGCCTTCGCCTACCACCACAAAGTCCGGGTCGTTCTGCACCAGTGTAAAGCCATGCTCATGTAGACTGGAAATTAAGCCCCCTTCTCCCAGTACATAGGCCGTACCTTTGGGAAACTGCTGCCCCATGAAATGAGCCGTTGCCATGGCTGATGTATACACATTTTCAGGCTCTACATAAATGCCCATTTTAGATAGTTTACGCACCGCATCCAGCGGAGTACGCTGGCTGTTGTTTGTCATAAAAGTGAAGGGAATGCCTTCCTTTTGCAGTGTTTTAATGAATTTGTCAGCTCCGGGAATCATTTTGTTTTCCACATAAATAACCCCATCCTGATCGATTAAGAATCCTTTTGGCATTTTATACTTCTTTGAAAATATGACCACGAATTTTTTCTACCAGTTGCGCACTTTTCAGGCTTTCATTCAGCGAAACCCTGGCCGATTGCCTGTCGCCACGTCTTATACAGTCTCTCACTTCTATAATTTCATGGGCATAACCGGTACTTATAAAAGGCAATTCTACTTTTTCTATCACATCGCCTTTTACTATCTCAAAACTTTGTGCTTTCCAAAAGAGAGGCAGGCGTATAAATCCGTCTTGTCCGTATATGCAGGCCTCTTTGTTTGTGCCTGTGGTTACACTGGCAAAAAGCTGAGCCAGGGCTCCCTCTGGGTAAGAAAGTTGTACCTGTACACTTTCATCAACTCCTGTATGGCCAACCCGGGCCGTTACCTGAATCTGCTCAGGGTGCCAGCCAAAAAGATCGGCAGCCATAGTTAAAGGATACACTCCCACATCGAAAAAGGCCCCTCCGGCCAGCTCAGGATTCAATAAACGACCTTGCGCGGTAAGCTTATCTTCAGACCTAAAGCCAAAACTGGCTGTGAGGTAATTGAGTGGCCCAATAGCGCCTGCTTTTGCTCTTCTCAAGGCTTCATTATAGGCCGGTAAAAAGCGTGTCCACATGGCCTCCATTAGAAACTTGCCCGATGCTTCGGCCACCTCCGTCATTTTTCTTATTTCATGGCTGTTAACCCCCATGGGTTTTTCGCAAAGCACATGCTTGCCGGCTTTAAGAGCCGCAATGGTGTTTTCACAATGAAAATTGTGGGTGGTGCTTATATAAACCACATCCACTTTTGGGTCTTGTAGCAGAGCCTCATAGCTGTCATAAACCTTTACATGAGGAAACTCCTGCTGCAAAGTCTGTGCATTCGAACGCGATGCAAAGGCATAAGGTACTTCGCCTTCAACAGCAAAAAGACTCTCTAAAAACTTGCGGGCAATTCTTCCAAAACCAATAAATCCCCAGTTCATATTTCTAAGTTCTGTATTTCTGGCAATAAGCCTAAGGAAAATATTTAATTCTTGTTTTGTCCCTTTTAGGTATGAATTTGCCGGTTTTCGAGCGATAGCTTTAAGGCCTGCCAACGGGAAAAAGTAGGGTAATTTTTAGCTTGTTCGTATGATTGATGTACAACACAGAGGCCTATCAGAGTACTGTGCTCCTAAAGTGAGCAATAATTGTTAAATTTTATTGACCAAACGACACGACCATGAAATCACTTCATTTTTCATGCAGGGAATTTTTTTGCCTTATACTGCTTGTCCTCCTTTTGCCGCTGCATACATATGCCAATAACACCCCGGCATGGGCACAAAATCTGGAATTCGAGTTTTTGACCCAGCGTACCATTCGTTGGTCGCTCGATGGGCAACCAAAACTTAGAGTTCAAATAACCAACAATGGAAACGATGCAGTAACCCATATTGCTTTTGACTTTAGGGCCGATGATCAGCCACAAAATTTTCCCGGCTGTGCCACTTTTCCTAATGGAGGCTTTATAAATCTGGAACCTGGTGAGTCTACCGTAGTTTCTGTATGGTCCAATTGCTATTTTGGCGATGGTCTTCAGTTACCTCAGGGTACTTCTGAGCATGTGGGTGAATTCAGGTTTGAAAAGGCAGGAGAGCAATTTGTCTTGAGAGAATCTTTTACCATAATAAACGATGGTGGCCGAACAGAGCCGGCACTAACGGATGGTGATAATATGACTATTGCCGGTACCATTCGAATAGCCGGAGGCTATATGCCGCAAGCCAACCTGAAGGTTAAAACTATTAAAAGCCAGGAGTACAGTGTAGAAACCCGGCCTGCCGGAGAAGGACTCCTTAGCTTTGAGTTTGAGGCTGCCGACCGATCTGACTGGTTTTTGGTTTTGAGTGGAAATGTGCAGGATATGCCCAATGTAAATTTCCCTAACAAAACAGTTAAAGTAGCCTCTTTTGACGACCCGACAAAAATTGAGATTGATTGGGCTCCTCTAGACTATGAGTATCAGGTGGAATTCAGTCTTACACAAGCCATTGTAACCCCCACCGGCTTTTGGAGGGGGGCGGTTTCAGAGCAAGAAAGAACAGTCGTGTTTATTCCTGGCCAGGAAAATTGGTTCGGAAATTCCGATACAGAGAAAAACGTCTACAGGGTTCAGTCCACCATTTACAAATACAATTTTGATGGACAAAAACTATGGGAGTATCAGCCCGGATACGAATGCTGGGGAGGCGATATGAGCCCTGATGGTTCTAAAGTAGTCTATCAACTTGTTCCAAATGGTGGAACTTACGGTGTTGGAGTGCTCAATGGAGAAGATGGCTCTCTGCTTTGGAAGAAAGAATTTACTCAGCTTAATTCTTCTGCCAGGGCTATAGAAGGTCTTGAGGCGGTTCTCAGTAACGATGCCTCTCTGGTAGCTGTGGGAACGGTACCAACCGGAGTGGTTACACTTTTTGATGCCAATACCGGTGACATTGTCAGGCAGGTGCCTAATGCACCCGATCAGGGAGACAACTGGGGTCAAATACGCTTTCTGGCTTTCGATGAGGCCGATGAGTACCTCTATGTGGGTTCTGGAGATAACCACCTGAGAAAGGTGAGGGTGGCCGATGGACAACTCATCTGGAAGGCATTTATTGGTGGTTGGCCTTTTGTAAATGGGCTTAAATTTTCATCGGATGGTTCCTTTATAATTACCGGCACCAAATCGTTCGACCAGGCGCGTGTAGATGTGGCTACAGGAGAAACGGTTTGGATTAACGATACAGGTTCGCTCGAAGCAGAGCTTTCTGATAACGATCGGTATGTGGTGAATTTTGGCGGAGACATGATGGATGCTGAAACAGGCGAATACATTGCCTTTTTGAGGCAAGGAGCTGAAACTCACTTTTTTGCCAACGATGAACTGGTGGCCAAGCTGGATCGCAATGTCCAGGTCTTTTATCAGAACGGGAAACAAATGATGGGCTCGGAGCCAAGTGGCGGAGGCCAGGGTGGAGGGGAGCAGTCGCAATGGTCTTACATGAGTGCCGATGGATCGCTGGCCATTATTGCCTATCGTGATATGGTAACCGATCCGGGGAATCAGGTAGGAATAGCTTTCTACTCGGGGGCCGTAGAACGGGTGAGTCTGGATCCGAACGATGATCCCACAGATATCTCGCTCAGTGCGGCCAGTCTGGACGAAAACAACGAAAGCGGAGCAGAGATTGGCCTGCTTGCAGTAACAGACCCGGATTCGGAAGATACCCATGAGCTGGTGCTTATAGAAGGAGCTGAAGACAACGATAAGTTTGCCATTGATGGCAATAAACTGCTGGCGCAAGAGGTACTCAATTATGAAGAAAAGAGCCGTTATACTGTAGTCATAAAAGCAACCGACTCTAATAACGCTTCTTTTGAAAAGAGTTTTATTGTAACGGTCAATGACATCAACGATGCGCCAACAGGTATTGAGCTGAGCGAGGATGAGGTGGCTGAGAATCTGGATGCGGGAGCAACCGTGGGTAGCTTATCGGCTACGGACGATGACGCGAATGATACGCACACCTTTAGCCTGGTTTCCGGACAAGGTGATACGGATAATGCTTCGTTTACCATTGAGGGAGGAGTAATTAAAACTGCTGACCTTTTCAACTTTGAGGCAAAAAACGAGTACTCGATTTTAGTGAGAGCGGAAGATAGCGAAGGGGCAACCTTTGATCAGCAACTCACAATTGCCATTACCAATGCCAACGATGCACCTACAGATATTGCACTGAGTAACGCGACTGTTCAGGAGCAACAAGATGCGGGCACTGAGGTAGGAACCTTTTCAACAACCGATGAAGACGCTGAAGACACCCATACCTATTCGCTAGTGGCGGGCGATGGCGACACCGATAACGCCAGCTTTTCCATAGCAGAAAACAGCCTGCTCACCACGGCCTCCTTCGATTTCGATTCGCAGTCTTCTTACTCCATTCGGGTTCGCTCGGCCGATGCTTCCGGACAAGCGGTAGAAAAAGCTTTTACGGTAACCGTTGAAGTAATTACCGGCCTGGAGGTTGATGCTGAAATTCTGGAAGGAGCTTATCCCAATCCCGTATCGGATGTGATTACCATTAAAATGGCCTCGCAAGCCTTTCCATTTCAGATGTCAATGTTCGATTTGGCAGGGAATACCGTATTGCCTACGAAAGAGGTACAGGCAAAGGAGTCGCAAATCAATGTTTCTCGTTTTCAGGAGGGCATATATTTACTGAGCATTCGAGATGCCAAGGGCAAGGTAGTACGCAAAAAAATTCTGGTGGTGCGCTAAGCAAGCTCCTATTTCATACTGCATGTGCCGATTGGTACCTGAAAAATAAATCCTTCATTCTAAAAAGAGTTTCTCGCTCTAATTGGAATGAAGGATTAAATGGATCATTCCATCAACCTTCGGTTAGACTTAGACTTTAACCAATTTGCTCAGATAATCGGCATTGTCTTTTGCGCTTTGCAGGGGTGTAGTGCCATCGTATTTCTCCTGTTCAACTATGAGGTGTTCCATTCCATATTGCCTGGCGGCTTTCAGAATGGCTGGGTAGTCGATGCTGCCAGTACCCAAAGTGCAGCTGGCATCGTGGGTGGTTGCATTTTTCTCCCGGTCTTTCACATGCGAAAGCTTAAATCGGTTGGGGTATTTTTTCATCCACTCTATGGGATCTTCATTGGCCGTTACCACCCAGTATATGTCCATTTCAAAGTCTACCAGATTGGTGTCAGAGTCTTTCATAAAAATGTCTTGAGGATACACCCCGTCTAACTGGGTAAAACTGTAGGCATGGTTGTGGTAGGCAAAACGCAGACCATTGGCTCGGCATATTTCCCCTTTCCGGTTAAAATCTTCAGTAGCACTTTTATATTCATCGAGCGTTTGCATACTTCGCCAGGGGCAAATGAGGTACTTCATGCCAATTTCTCCCGCTTCGGCCGCTTTGCGTTCAAAGTCTTTGTCAATGTCGCAATGGCTGGCCACTATTTCCATACCCAGCTCGTCCATGTAGGCTTTAAACTCTTTATTGGTCATGCCCCAAAACATGCCTTGAGGTCCCTCGTAGCTTTCTATTTGCTTATAGCCAAAAGAGGCCAACTGAGCTAATACTCCTCTGGGGTCTTTGGGAAAATCTTCGCGTAAGGTATACAGCTGAATACCAAAAGCATTGCTTGCGGTTACTTCAGCTTCTTTCTCGGTAGCGCAGGCATAGGGCGCTAATGCCAGACCGGCTGCAAAACCACCGGCTTTTTTCAAAAAGTTTCTGCGTTTCAGTGTCATAGTATTAAGGTTCAGTGTTGAATATACAAAATGACTACATTAATTGGATGAAGCTAAGAATAGTTGGCCCTTTGTAGTATGCTTTTCCCTTTTGTATCCCTGTTTCTGGCATTCTTGTTTATGATAGTAAAGATTGTATTGCATATATACTATTTACTCAAAGGAGGGGAAATAAAGGGAGTTGATGATTTTACCTCTGGACACTTTTTGGAAGTGTTTGGCCCTTGGTTTATGAGGTACAGGCTTTTGGAGAATGAGGTTGAGGGGCTAAGAGAGAAAGCTCTCTGGGTGAAGGTCTTCGTAGGGTTGTATTACTTCGCTCTCCTTTTATTTGTTCTGAGTATCAGTTTGTGGTGAGAAGTTCGATAAGATCAGGCTTGCCATGCATCTTGTCTGCCTATGTGGATGTCTAAGTCTGATTGTTTTCATTCTGAGCGATGTCGAAGGACCTGCCCATTGTTTGTAACTGGCTAGTATCTGTGTGGTAGGTAAACTTGTGTTGTGGAAAAATGAATAACAAAAAAGCCATCTGCTTTCACAGATGGCTTTCAATATTTTGTTGGGTTTATTTAACCTCCGAAGTCGTCAAAAGAAACGTTTTCATCAGGCACACCCCAATCGTCACACATTTTGAGAACCGCTGCGTTCATCATTGGAGGTCCGCAGAAGTAGAATTCTATTTCTTCAGGGGCATCGTGTTTGCTCAAATACTGGTCTATAACCGCCTGGTGAACAAAGCCGAGGAAACCGTCTCCTTCTTTATCGTGAATATCTTTCTTCACTTTCCAGTTGTCTTCAGGAAGAGGCTCAGAAAGCACCACAAAGAACTGGAAGTTAGGGAACTCTCTTTCTATTTTCCTGAAATCTTCCAGGTAGAAAAGCTCTCTCTTAGATCTACCACCGTACCAGTAGGTTACTTTTCTTCCGGTTTTTAGGGTGTGGAAGAGGTGGAAGAGGTGAGATCTCATTGGAGCCATGCCGGCACCACCACCAATGTAGAGCATCTCTGCATCGGTAGGCTTAATAAAGAACTCTCCGTAAGGTCCTGAAATGGTTACTTTGTCGCCAGGCTTTCTGGTAAATACATAAGAAGAGCAGATACCCGGATTCACATCCATCCATTTGTTGTTTGCTCTGTCCCAAGGTGGGGTAGCAATTCGGATGTTCAGCATAATTATGTTTCCTTCAGCCGGGTGGTTGGCCATAGAGTAAGCTCTGAACACGGGTTCTTTATTCACCATTTTCAGATCCCACAGGTTAAACTTATCCCAGTCGCCCTTAAACTTGTCCGGGCCGGCAGGGTCTTCCGGATGAGGTTTTATGTCAATATCCTTAAAGTCGCAGGTAATTGGCGGAACGTCTACCTGAATATAACCTCCCGCTTCGAACTCAAGGTGTTCTCCTTCAGGAAGCTTCACCACAAATTCTTTAATGAAAGATGCCACATTGTAGTTAGAAACTACTTCGCATTCCCATTTCTTAATACCGAAGATTTCTTCCGGTATTTCAATACGCATATCCTGCTTCACTTTTACCTGGCAAGAAAGTCTAACACCTTCTTTTTGTTCGGATCTGCTCAAGTGGCCTACTTCTGTAGGCAACACATCTCCTCCTCCTTCTTTCACTGTACACTTGCACATGGCGCAAGTTCCTCCGCCACCACATGCGGATGGGAGGAAAATCTTCTGACCCGATAGTGTGTTCAAGAGGGTAGAACCTGCCGAAGCAATGACGGGATTCTTCTCATCTCCGTTGATGATGATTTTAACGTCTCCCGACTGCACCAGCTTTGATTGTGCATAGAGCAGAATCAGAACCAATAGCAAGATTACCACAGAGAACGCAACTATTGAAGTAATAATGATAGATGACATCTACTAAGCGATTTTAAATCAATATTTTGTGTTATAGCCAGACTGGCCGTTAGGGCTACAAATATATTGACTAAAAGATTAAATCAGTAAGAGAACCTGAAAAAAGATAGTTGTCCGGAAAATGGCCTAAACAGTGATTCTTTCCCTGATTTTTTGTCCTTTCTTTAGTTCTGAAATTTCCTCTTTTAAGTCAGATACACACAGGTTGCCCAGACTGGTCTGACATGCTTCTGCTGTGAGAACTACATTAATATTGGGATTGTTTTGCCATTGGCTTTGCTGAAGCTTGCCAATACAAACGTGCCCCACAATATAGCAGTGATCAAAGCTGAAGTATTTCTCCTGAATGTTTTCAAAGTCGGTAAGATCTACTTCTTCCGGTGAATTATAGCTGACATATACTTGCACGGGCGATTGATTACTGAAAGGTAGCTGACCTAAGTTATAGTGTTTTTTATACTCATACTTATAGTCGTAGCTCAATGCCGATATATCGGAGAGCACGGCTGCTCCGGTTGGCAAGCTTCCGGCTCCTTTGCCAATGAATAATTGTTCATCGCAAAATTCACCATGAATGGTCACTGCATTGAACTCATTTTCAATGCTAGCCAGGCTGTGATTAGGTTCTACAAATTGAGGGATAACAAAGCCATATACTTTGTCACCAATTCTGCGTGCCTGGGCTACCAGCTTAATGGTTAGACCATGAGCTCTGGCATACTCCAGGTCGGCCGCTTTAAGGCGGTCAATACCCAGATTGGTAATGTCGTTTGGGTGCACATGAATGCCAAAGGCATGGGTAAGCAGAATACTTAGTTTGTATTTGGGGTCATAGCCCTGAACATCCAGCGTGGGGTCACTTTCGGCAAAGCCGAGTTCCTGAGCTTGTTTAAGAGCTTTAGGGTAGTCGAGCCGTTCATTAAATATTTTAGTGAGGATGTAGTTGGTAGAGCCGTTGAATATGCCTCTAACCTCTAGCAGCGGTTCATGTCCAAAATATTCTTCAAGGGTACGAATAATAGGAATACTGCCGCAGACTGCTCCTTCGTAGAGCACCGCTTTTCCTGTTTGCTCCTGCAGTGCTACCAAAGTCTCCAGGTTTTCGGCCACCATTTTTTTATTGGCCGTAACAACCGATTTCCCCGCTTTGAGTGATTCTGTTACAATGTAAAATGCCGCTTCGGCATCATCAATTAGTTCAACCACTATGTCAATGGTTGGGTCATTGATTATCTCCTCTTTTTTGGTAGTAAAGAGTTGAGCCGGCAGTTTTCTTTTCTTCTCGGGGTTTTTAATGCAGATTTTGCTGATTTCACCCGCAAAGTTTCGGGAGTTATTCAACGTTTCGTAAAGTCCCTGGCCAACACAGCCAAAGCCAAAGAGTCCGATATTGATGTTTTTCATGGGTGCTCGTTTAAGAAGTTTTCGATGTGGGTTGAAATGGTTTTGGCTTCTACTAAAAAGCCATCGTGTCCATAGTTTGAGTCTATAAAAGTGAGTTTTGAATGTTTTATTCCGTGAGCCAGTATTTGCTGGTCGTTGCGGGTAAATAGTAAATCTGAATTAATACCTATCACCAGTGTGTTGGCTTTCACCCGTTTGAGCGCCTGCTGTACTCCGCCTCTTTTGCGACCTACATCGTGCGTGTCCATGCATTTGGAAAGCGCATAGTAGCTGTGTGCATTAAAGCGTTTCTGAAGTTTTAAACCCTGATAGCGTTGGTAGCTCTCGGCATTAAAGCCGTCAATCTTTTCCTGGCCATCCTCCTGGTTTTCATTATAGATTTTATCCGTTCGGTAAGAAATCATAGCCATGGCGCGTGCAGCTTCCAGTCCCTTCCAGCCACCTTTTGGCGAGCTCGAGAAAAAACTTGGGTCGGCTTCAATAGCCATGCGTTGAGCAGAGCGTATGCCTATTCCCCATGGCGAACTTTTGGCCCCGGCTGCAATAATGCAGAGGTTTTCAAAAAGTGTAGGGCTTTCAATAGCCCACTCCAAAATTTGCTGCCCACCCATAGAACCTCCAAGGCCCAGATAAATGCGGTTTATGCCCAGATGTTGCCTGAGCTGCTCATGGGCTTTTACCATGTCTCGAATAGTGAGCAATGGAAAGTCTCTCAAATAGCGCTCACCGGTGGCAGGGTTGAAGTCTTTAGGCCCTGTACTCCCATAGCATGAGCCTAGTATGTTGGCACAAACAATAAAGTGTTCCCTCGGATTAATGAGGTATTGCTCGCCTACCAGTCCGGGCCACCATTCCAGCGGGTTGGCATTGGCTGTAAGGGCATGGCAAATCCATACGACATTAGATTTACTGGCATTTAGCTTTCCGAAGGTATGATAGGCTATAACCGGATCGGTAAGAAAGCTGCCGTTTTCCAGGCTAAAATCTCCTTTTATAATAAATTGTTGTATAGCGTCTGGCTGAGCACTGGCTACAGCCGACCCTTTAGGGCTTTGAATTAACATGTTCTGAAATGATTTGTGTGAAAAGTGGATTAGAAGGTGTATGGCCTAGGCACAACACATTCGATCAGAACAAATAATGGTAATAAGCGCTGCCTGTTGGGTGGCTTTCACCCAACCTCTGAAAGGTTTTGTAATTGGATTAGAAAGCATGTTTAACCAATTTATATTCTCCCGAATGCCACCTGGCACCCATTTTGGGATCAGGATTTAGCACCTTTTCCCGATGGATCGGGAGTGGTTGCTAGCGCTTCATAGAGCCTGTCTCTCCACGCTTCTTTATAAATCGATTCGTTCCCTTTGAATCGGGATTGAATGACTTGATGGTGCAAACGTAACAGGCGTTTTTCACATTTCAAAACAAGCCAAAGGAAATTTAAGTAAGCTCAAAGAGCTTCTTATATTGCAACCATGCTGTCTGTATCGTATGAAGTATTCTATGCTGTAGCCTGCCACTTGAGTTTTTCTAAGGCGGCTGAGGTGCTTTGTATTTCTCAGCCTGCCGTAAGTAAGCAAATAAAAAAGCTGGAATCGCTTATTGAAGTGCCGCTTTTTGAGCGCCAGGGGAATGCCATTGCACTTACTCCTCAGGGCGAAAAAATGCTTACCTATTTAAGAGAAGCCAAGTTGATTCAGAACCGAATGGAGGCGGATGTAGAGATCATAAAAAGCCGGATGACAGCAAAGGCCGAGCTTAAAATTGGAGCTAGCACCACACTTTCGCTTTACGTACTGCCTAGGGTGCTTTCTTCTTTTCGTAAAAAATGGCCGCTGGTTAAAATTACCCTAATCAATCGGAATACAGAAAATGTACTTAAAGCTTTGAAAGCACATGAAATCGATTTGGCGGTGGTAGAAGATAAGCAAGAGTCTAATGCGCTGCATTATGAATTCTTTATGAACGACCGCATTGTGCCAGTGTGTTCTGCGCGTAGTCCTTTTGCCGGGCGAGAGGTTTCTATGGATGAGTTTAAGGCCGCACCACTGGCCATGAGAGAGATTGGTTCAGGAACTCTTTCGGCTTGGTCCAGAACCATGTCTAAATGGAATATTAAAGCGAGCGATCTCAATATAAAAGTTAGGCTTGGTGGCACGGAAGTGTTAAAGAACTTTCTTATTGAAGATGATTCTATTGGGTTTCTCTCTCCGCTGGCTATAAAGCGTGAAGTGGCTCTGGGGCTTCTTCAGGAGGTGAATATTCCGGGGCTACTCATAGAGAGAAGTTTTAATTTTGTCACAAGGACGGGAGAAAGCCTCACCGACACCACCCGGGCGTTTATCCGCGAGGCAAAGAGTGTTTATAACTAACGGTTATAGGTTGTTACATTAATTCATTTGATTGGTTATGATTGACGATGCAGTTTTGCGGCATGCATCAGTCTATAGCTCCTTCCATTTCACTGGCCACTCATCTGGAGTGCTCTCATTGTAATAAGCACTACCCTCTAAACACTCTTCAGACCTATGCCCACTGTTGCCAGAAACCATTGGTTGCTAAGTATGACTTTGCCCAGTCGCTTCGCCCGGAAGACCTGGCCGGCAGGCCTGCTACCATGTGGAGGTATCAGGAGGTTCTGCCCATTTTGAAGGATGATCATATTGTATCGCTGGGTGAAGGGATGACCCCTATTCTTAACCTGAAGAAATTAGCACAGTCCTATGGTTTAGAGTCTTTGAAAATGAAAGACGAGTCGCTGAACCCAACCGGATCGTTTAAAGCACGTGGTTTGAGCATGGCAATTTCTAAAGCCAAAGAGTTTGGAGTGAAACACTGTGTAATTCCTACAGCAGGTAATGCAGGTGGGGCTATGAGTGCATACTGTGCCGCAGCAGGTATGCAGGCTACCGTAATAATGCCAAAGCATACGCCCAGGATTTTCCAGGACGAATGCCGGTATTTTGGTGCGGAGCTAATTTTGGTTGATGGGCTGATTGATCGGTGTGGTGCTTTGGCCACAAAACTTGAGAAAGAGACTGGGGCGTTTAATATATCTACACTTAAAGAGCCGTATCGCTTAGAAGGTAAAAAGACCATGGGCTATGAGTTGGTGGAGCAACTCAACTGGAATCTGCCCGATGTGATTCTTTATCCTACTGGCGGAGGAACCGGGCTTCTAGGTATTTGGAAGGCCTTTTATGAAATGATGGACTTAGGTTGGCTCGATTCTTCCGCACGATTGCCGCGTATGATTGTTGTGCAGGCTCAAAATTGTGCCCCAATAGTGGATCGATTAAATGGGGTTGACAGGTCAACCAAAGCCTATCGTGAATCGCTGGCCAATGGTTTGGCTGTGCCTACAGCCTTTGGGGAAGATATGATCATGGAAGTTCTTTATGAGTCGGGAGGAACGGGTATTGCCATTAGTGAAGAAGAAATGGTTGCAGGAGTAAAAGAAATGGCCGCTTCGGAAGGTGTATTGGTGGCTCCTGAGGGTGCTGCATTGCTTAAGGCTATACCTAAACTAAAAGCGTCACAGCATATTTCTGATACTGACAGCGTACTGATGATCAACACCGGTAGTGGTTATAAGTACTTAGAGAATTTAGACTAGCTAAACGCAGCTGTGGGGTTTTGGCAAAAAGGGCTTACGGTTTTGGCTTTGCTGCTGTGTTTCGCGCTTGCCTTAGATCCGGCCATATCATTAAGTCTAGGATTCGTTTTTAGAAATAGCCTTGGGGCGGTCATCGAAAATCAACTGGCCAAGGTCAGACACTTTTTATTGCAAATAGTCATTGTTTGCTTAGGGTTTAGCATAGACCTTAATCAGGTATTTGCCGTGGGCAGTGAAGGCCTTTGGCTCACATCACTTTCGGTGTTGGTGGTTGTTTTGGGAGGGGTGTTATTGGCTTTCCGCCTTGGCTTAAAGGGGAAGTTGCCACAATTAATCACCTACGGAACTGCTATTTGTGGAGGTAGTGCCATTGCTGCCGTGTCTCCCTTGGTTGGGGCTACGCCTAAGGATACATCGTCCGCTCTGGGGGTGGTCTTTCTGCTCAACGCTCTTGCTGTTTTTATTTTTCCGGCAGTTGGCGCAGCATTAAACATGAGTAACCATCAGTTTGGATTGTGGTGTGCTGTGGCAATACACGATACGAGTTCTGTAATTGGCGCAGCGGGTGTTTTTGGAGACGAGGCACTTGAGTTGGCAACTACTGCTAAGGTAATGAGGGCGCTGTGGATATTGCCTTTAATTCTTTACTACTCGCTTCGCAAAGGAAGAAACGGTTGGGGTTCTCCGCCACTGTTTATTGTTTTGTTTGTAGCGGCTCTTACGTTGGCTTCTTTTTGCTCTATACCTCCCCATTTAAAGACTTTCACTTTGGGAACTACTAAGTCCTTAATGTCTGCCGTACTTTTTCTAATGGGTGGTTCACTGTCTTTAAATATGCTCAAAAGTTTAGGGGCTAAACCTCTAGTGTATGGAGTGCTTTTGTGGGTTTTTATTGGTTTAGCTTCAGCTTTAGTTATTCAAATAATGTTTTAGGGTTACTTACCTAAGTCGCAAGAAGTATATTTCTGAACCATACCTCCATTTGTGTCTTCACAAATGGCTGTTAAAAGACGCTGTGAGAACACAACTTGTGGCTAGTATACTAGTATCTAACAAATGCGATCTAAATGAGTAACCCTATATGTTTTAAACCCAGTAGGTAAATGGAGTAGGGGGAATAAAAAAGGGTGTTGCACGGCAACACCCTTTCGGTCAAGTCTTTAGTAGTTTAGTCTTTAAGCATTTTGAGCAACGTGGTCAGTTGGTTTTTCAAATCCCTTCTGTCAACTATGAAATCAAGGAAACCATGCTCTAGCACGAATTCGGCACTTTGAAATCCTTTGGGTAAGTCTTTACCCACTGTATCTCTAATTACCCTTGGGCCTGCAAAACCAATAAGAGCACCGGGTTCGGCAATATTAAAGTCACCTAACATGGCATATGAAGCGGTTACTCCTCCCGTTGTAGGGTCAGTGAGGAGAGAAATGTAAGGTACTTTGGCTTCGCTCAGAAGAGCAAGCTTGGCAGAAGTCTTCGCCATTTGCATGAGCGAGTAGCCGGCCTCCATCATACGAGCACCACCCGATTTTGAGATCATCAGAAAGGGTGTTTTTGTTTTCAGTGCATGGTCTATGGCACGAGATATTTTTTCTCCTACCACTGACCCCATGGAGCCACCAATGAAGGCAAAATCCATACAAGCTACCACAAGATCCAGCCCGTTCATTTTACCGTGAGCCGTGCGAACAGCATCCTTAAGTCGGGTGCTTTCCTGAGTAGCTGCTATTCGTTTGGGGTAGGGCTTGCTATCTACAAACTTTAGCGGGTCGCCAGAGCTCATGTTGGCATCCAGCTCTGTGAACTTGTTGCCATCGAACAATATTTCGAAATACTCTTTGGAGCCTATTCTTACATGGAAGCCATCTTCAGGGCTTACATACGCATTGTTTTTCAATTCTCGGGTGTGAACTATCGTTCCACCGGGGGTTTTAAACCACAGGCCGTCAGGCGCATCTTTCTTCTCTTCAGTGGGTGTGGTTATACCCTTAACTTTTCTTTGAAACCAAGACATATCAACTGGTTTTTGTTGAGTTTACTCAAGTGAGTTGGCAAAAATACATCAAAAGTCATCACCAGCCAAAGCAAAGCCAAATGCATGCGTGCATTTAACATTTACAGGCAATTTTCATGTAAAAACCTTTGAATTCTAATCATATAGTCTTTTCCTTTGTGCGGAATGAACGTTCATTCCGCAAAATAATGGTAGAACATTTAACCGCAGACAAAAGAACGCTAATCTTGCAAACTACGCTCGATCTCATGACTGAGTATGGTTTTCATGCTACTCCCATATCGCTTATTGCGCAACATGCGGGTATTGGTGCTGGCACCATTTATCGGTATTTCGACAACAAGGAGCACCTCATTAATGAATTGTTTACCGAAATTAAAAAGCGGGTAATTAAAGCCATGCTGCAAGACTACCGCGAAGAAGGTACTTTTAAAGAACGGTTCAAACACTTGTGGAAGAACCTTATTCGCTACTGTATTGATCATCCTAAAGAATTTCAATTCGTGGAGCAGTATAGATATGCTCCCTTTGTGAGCAATATGACGCGCGAAGAGACCTTCATTATTCTGGCCCCCATTATGCAGTTTTTTATAGAGTCGAAAAGAGCCAAAGCAATGAAGGATCTGCCTTTGTACACTATTATTGCCCTGCTTTATGGGCCAATTGTATCATTGGCCAAACTACACCTCGATCATAATCAACAATTAACCAATGACCGCCTGGAGCAAGCAGCCGAGGCTTGCTGGGATGCGGTTGCCTATAAATCTGAAGAATAATATGCCGAATGTAATTATCAATGGTGTGGGAAGTTGCATTCCTGACCGTATTGTAAAGAATGAAGATTTTCTGAATCATGAATTCTATCAGGAAAACGGAGAGCCCTTTGCCTACACCAATGAAGTGATCATTAAGAAGTTTGAGCAAATTACCGGAATTAAAGAAAGGCGCTATGCGGCCAAAGGGCAGTTATGTTCGGAACTGGCTTCAGTAGCTGCTTCCAGAGCACTTGAAAATAGCACGGTTAGTAAGGAGGAGCTCGATTACATTATTGTAGCACACAACTTTGGAGATTTGGATGAAGGCTCCAACCGAATTGATATGATGCCCAGCCTGGCGGCTAAGGTAAAACACAATCTGGCCATTGAAAATCCGGCTACCTCTTGCTACGATATTATCTTTGGTTGTCCCGGTTGGGTACAGGGTGCCATTCAGGCTACCCAAATGATTCGCTGTGGCGATGCACGTGCAGTAATGGTTATAGGTGCCGAAACACTAAGTAAAATTGTGGACAAGCACGACAGGGACTCTATGATTTTTGCCGATGGTGCAGGAGCTGTTATTTTTCAGGCTACTCAAAACCAAACAGGAGGGTTCCTTAGTCAGGCTTCCAGAACTGACGCTTCCGTAGAGTTACAGTATTTGGCCATGGGCCCGTCATATAAGCCCGAGCTAAGTGCCAATGGGAATAAGTTCATAAAAATGAAAGGGCGTAAGATTTACGAGTATGCTCTCATTAATGTGGCCGAGGCTATAAAGAGCGCCATTGAGAAGGCTAACTTAGACCTAAACGATATTGACAAAGTACTCATTCACCAGGCCAATGAGAAAATGGATGAGGCTATTTTACTAAAGCTTTACAAGTTGTATGGCTATGAGCCCGATGTAAACCGTCTGATGCCAATGACTATTCAGAAGCTGGGCAATAGTTCAGTGGCTACTATTCCAACTATGCTCGATCTTATTCTTAAAGGTGAACTGGAGGGGCATGAAATTAAACCTGGCGACCACCTGGTTTTTGCCTCTGTGGGAGCGGGTATGCATATTAATGCTATGGTTTTTCGATTATAGATTCATTCTTAATTTCGAAAGTAATCAATTCATATGTAGATTCTTTGGTTTGATTGCCTGAGACGAAATAAATAATGCCATCATTTATAAAGGGCTTATCAAATATTCTATCCTTTATTTTAAACTCCTTAACTCTGTTTAGATGCTTATCTAGCAACATAAGGTATCTTACGTCATTGTTTGTTCCATTCTCATTTGTTACATATTCGGATCCAACCCGAACAAATAGTTCATTTTTTTCATCATATGCGATATCTGAAAACTGAACTCCGTTGTATAGGTAATTTGTGGTGGCTTTGACATCACTTATTTGGTTAGAGGGAAATGCTTCTCGCAAATTGGGAATATGATCAAATTCTCCATTGCTTACTTGTGCCAACTGATTTCTCAAATCATAAGAATAAAGCTTTGATGAAAACTTAAAATTGTAGACTATAGTTGAGTCTAAGTATACAAAGGAGTGTCTAGATAGGCCATCATAAAAGCCCTGAGTTGAATCATTAATCAATGCTTCTTCTGGTGAGAAAATAGGTATATCATAGAAGGAATTCTCCCTCAAATTGTAGACAAAAAATATACTTTGGTCAACGCTGTCCTTTCGATGAGCAAAAATTGAAGATTCTAGCCACCTGCTAAATAGAAAAGATTGGTCTGAAAGCCTATTGAATCCCAATACTCGAAAATTGCCATTAGATGTTAATGATTTTAGTTTTCTTCTAACACTTACATTACCCGTAAGGTCAGCAATTGTGAAGTAATTATTCGTTACAACGTAAAGCTTATCATCTTTGATGTCTGCATCTAAAACATGGCCTTCGAAGAAATTAGGGCCATCTTTTTCTAACTCAAGGTTAAAAATAGGCGTTTTCGTCACTAAATTGAACAGTATTAGTTGCGAGCTTACACCGTCAAATACTAAAAGACTGTCTTTACCAATTACTTTATTTAATAAAGGGTAGCTAGAAAGAAGTAGTTCGCCATGTGAAAGCTCAGATTTACTTACCTCTATTCTAAATGATAGCTCGTTTGTATTGGTTTTAGATTCAAACTTGTTGCAACCGAGAAAAATGCCGATACATAAGAGTATCGGCAATTTGATCATTAAATTTCTCATCTTATTGCGGTGCACAACTCAAATTTGTTCCATGTTTAGTTACACCATGTGTTCCATCAATGTTTCTACATACATCTATGTAATAGATAACGGAACCAGAACAGCAATTTAGATTTGCATTATTTCTTAGTTGCTCAATCTCATCTTCTCCACAAACATATACCGTGTCATTGGTGTAACATCCTCGGCAAAACTATTAATAGCAATAAACTAAAAAATATATTTATTCTTAGTTTATAAAAATTTATAGGGTTACTTACTTGAGTTGCAAGAAATATATTTCTGAACCTTGCCTCCATTTGTGTCCTCACAAATGGCTGTTAAAAGACGCTGTGAGGACACAGCTTGTGGCTAGTATACTGGGATCTAACTAATGCGATCTAAATGAGTAACCCTAAAAGTTTATTTAAAATTGGTTGCGGCATGCTCGACTTTTCTATTTGGGTTCAATTCAAATGTTTAAGTAAAATATGCATAAACAAAAAAGGGGCGATTTGATTTCAAATCGCCCCTTTTTTATATCATACTGGCTTATTTCACCTCCTCATAATCTACGTAGTCTCCACCTTTGTAGTTCTCCGAAGACTTTTTCGAAGGTTTTTTCGGGGCATAGTCAATGTTTACATTTCCATCAGAAGGTTTTCTGTGCGATCTGCCGCTATTGGAAAAACCTCTATGTTGTTGTTGCTGGGCTTGTCCGAGTCCTACAGAAAACAACTTAAAAACGGATCGTATGACCCAGAAAATAAGGACGAAAATAAGGATTAACCGAATCAACTTTATCTACTTAAATATTGGTTACGTTTTGAGTAAATATCCAGGAAGTAGTCATCCATTAAATCATCGATAAAGTAGATGGCTTCTCCTGTAGACTTCATCTCAGGCCCAAGTTCCTTATTCACATTCGGGAATTTGTGGAATGAGAAAACCGGTTCTTTAATGGCGTAGCCTTTCTTAACCGGCTTAAATTCAAAGTCTTTCAGCTTCTTCTCACCGAGCATCACTTTTGTGGCATAATTCACATAAGGTTCCTGGTAAGCTTTGCCTATGAATGGAACGGTTCGTGAGGCTCGTGGGTTCGCCTCAATCACGTAAACGGTATCATTCTTAATGGCGAACTGAATATTAATCAGGCCAACGGTTTTTAGAGCCAGAGCAATCTTTTTAGTAATGGTTTCAATTTGTTGCATTACAAAGTCGCCCAAGCTATATGGAGGCAATACAGCATACGAGTCGCCCGAGTGAATTCCGGCCGGTTCAATGTGTTCCATTATACCTATGATATAAACCTCTTCACCGTCACAGATTGCATCGGCCTCCGCCTCTATGGCTCCGTCCAGGAAGTGGTCTAATAACACTCTGTTGCCGGGAATGTCCTTGAGAATGTTCACTACGTGCTCTTCTAGCTCCTGCTCGTTGATCACAATCTTCATGCTTTGACCTCCCAATACGTAAGAAGGCCTTACCAGCAGAGGAAAGCCAAGCTCTTTAGAAAGCTCAAGGGCCTCGTCAGCATCTTCAATTACTCCGAACTTAGGGTAAGGAATATTGTTTTCGGCCAGGAGGGTAGAAAATCTTCCGCGATCTTCGGCCAGGTCGAGCGCTTCGAAGCTTGTGCCTATAATCTTAATGCCATAACGGTCTAGTTTTTCAGCCAGTTTAAGCGCGGTCTGACCACCCAATTGCACAATCACACCTTCAGGTTTTTCGTGCAGAATGATGTCGTATATGTGTTCCCAGAATACGGGTTCAAAGTAGAGCTTATCGGCTGTATCGAAATCGGTCGAAACCGTTTCAGGGTTACAGTTGATCATGATGGTCTCATAGCCACACTCTTTGGCGGCATATAAGCCGTGCACACAGCAATAGTCAAACTCAATTCCCTGTCCGATTCGGTTCGGGCCAGAGCCAAGCACTATAATTTTCTTGTTGTTACTTACCTCCGATTCGTTTTCCTGATCGAAAGTAGAGTAGTAGTATGGAGTTTGGGCTTCGAATTCGGCCGCGCAGGTATCTACCAGCTTGTACACCCGCTTAATGCCCAACTCGTGTCTTTTCTTAAACACCTCACTTTCCCAGCATTTCAGCAGATGAGCAATTTGTCGGTCGGCATAGCCTTTTTCTTTGGCTGTTCTCAACAGGCGCTCGGGTAAGGTATCGAGTGAATATTGTTCAATTTCAGTTTCAAGCTCAATAAGTTCTTCAATTTGCTGAAGGAACCACTTATCGATTTTGGTTTTCTTCTGAATGGTTTTGAACGGGATACCTAGTTTAAAGGCATCGTAAATATGGAAAAGCCTGTTCCAGCTTGGGTTTTCAAGACTATGAAGCAGGGCGGCCTGATCGGTCACTTCTTTGCCATCGGCACCAAGTCCGTTTCTTTTTATTTCCAGCGATTGGCAGGCTTTCTGAAGTGCCTCCTGGAAATTGCGGCCAATACCCATGGCTTCTCCTACAGACTTCATTTGAAGCCCTAGTTTTCGATCGGAACCTTTGAATTTATCGAAATTCCAACGTGGGATCTTCACAATCACATAGTCCAGTGCAGGCTCAAAGAAAGCCGAAGTGGTTTTAGTGATCTGGTTCTTTAGCTCGTCCAGGTTGTATCCAATAGCGAGTTTTGCGGCAATCTTGGCAATGGGGTATCCGGTGGCTTTCGAGGCTAGTGCCGATGAGCGCGATACGCGTGGGTTGATTTCTATACCAATGATATCGTCTGTTTCGGGGTTTACGGCAAACTGCACGTTACACCCTCCGGCAAACTGGCCGATGGCGTTCATCATTTTGATGGCCATGTCGCGCATGTTCTGATACACGGTGTCTGGCAGTGTCATGGCCGGAGCAACAGTAATGGAGTCTCCGGTGTGTACCCCCATTGGATCGAAGTTTTCGATGGAACAAATGATGATAACGTTGCCAAGGTTGTCTCTTAACAACTCTAACTCATATTCTTTCCAGCCCAGAATACTTTGTTCAACTAGCACTTCGTGAATGGGTGAGGCATCTAAGCCTCTTTTCAGTGCTTCGTTGAATTCTTCCGGATTATCTACAAATCCGCCACCATAGCCGCCCAAAGTAAATGATGGGCGTATTACTAGTGGGAAGCCAATTTCCTGAGCAATTTCTTTTCCTTTTAAGAAAGAGGTGGCAGTTTCTCCGCGGCAAACGTCTACACCAATTTCAATCATTTTATGCCTGAACTTTTCACGGTCTTCCGTGGTCTCAATGGCATTAATATCTACACCGATTATGCGCACCCCGTATTTTTTCCATATCCCTGCTTTGTCGCAGTCAATGGCCAGGTTAAGTGCAGTTTGACCACCCATGGTGGGTAGCACTGCATCGATTTGGTGTTTTTCCAGAATTTCTATGATCGATTTTTTGGTTAATGGCTTGAGGTAAATGTTGTCGGCCATAACCGGGTCGGTCATAATGGTTGCCGGGTTAGAGTTAATGAGGGTTACTTCTATTCCCTCTTCCCGCAACGATCTGGCGGCTTGAGATCCTGAATAATCAAACTCACAGGCTTGTCCGATAATGATAGGTCCACTTCCGATGATTAGGATGGACTTGATGCTGTTGTCTTTAGGCATTTTTTAGGTAGAGAACGACTTGTTGACTTAGGTACAAATTGGCACAAAGTTAGGCCATAATGCTTACAATCAAAACCAGCTTGATATTAATGTGGTATATATTGGCTGAGACAATTCTTGAAGGGCATAAAGCCTCTTTTTATAGAAAAATTGTGCTATTTTCAATGCGCTGATATTCTAAAACAATGGTTATGAAAATGAAAAAATCGATACAGATAATGTGCGCCTTTGCTCTGCTTTCTGTGGTGCTTGCAGGCTGTGCTGCATCGGGTACCACCACTAATTCTTCGGCCAAAAAGGCTGTTAAAGCTAAGGTATATGACCCAACCGGAGTATGGGAGTATTTTGTCAATACGCCCGATGGTGGTAGTTCAGGTACTATGCGAATTAGCGGTAACCCGGGAGCCTACACTGCCAGTCTTGAAACTGATCAGTTTGGAGTATTGGAGATGAATGGCGTAACGGTGCAGGACAGAAACCTCACCGGAAGTATTGAAGTAATGGGTACGGTGGCAGAGATTGAGTGCCAGTTTGATGGAGATACTATGGATGGAGCTGTTTACATGGGGCAGGATACTTTCCCTATGTCGGGCAAGCGTGTGAGTAAATAAACTCCTCCTCCACATAAAACACAAAGCGAGCGCCTGAGAGGTTTCATGTACCTTTAGGCGCTCGCTTTTTTTGCCCAATATTCTCAGGCTGTATGAAATGAGTTATCGGCTATAGTTTGGAGCTTCACGAGTAATGAACACATCGTGAGGGTGGCTTTCTCGCACTCCTGCTCCAGTTATTTTTACAAACTTGGCTTTTTGAAGCTCCTCTATTGTGGCGGCACCACAGTAGCCCATGCCGGCCTGCAAGCCTCCTGTAATCTGATAAAGTACCTCTTGCACCAGGCCTTTGTAGGGCACTCTGCCCACAATACCTTCGGGTACCAATTTTTTAATATCGTCTTCAGCATCCTGGAAGTAGCGGTCTTTAGAGCCATCTTCCATGGCTTCTACAGAGCCCATGCCACGGTAAGACTTGAATTTTCTGCCTTCGTAGAGTATTACTTCGCCCGGAGCTTCTTCGGTTCCGGCCAGTAGCGAACCAATCATTATGGTGTTGGCTCCGGCTGCTATGGCTTTAACCACATCGCCAGAGTATCGTATTCCGCCATCGGCTATAATCGGAATACCAGCGTCTTTCACTGCTTTGGCGGCCTCATATACGGCCGAAAGTTGTGGCATACCTACTCCGGCAATTACACGGGTTGTACAGATACTACCCGGGCCTACTCCCACCTTAATGGCATCGGCTCCGGCATCGGCAAGGGCTTTTGCCGCTTCGGCTGTAGCAATATTTCCTACTATCACATCTAAATTGGCAAATGCCTTTTTTATACGCTTGGCTGTATCAATCACCCCTTTGGAGTGCCCATGAGCAGTGTCTATGCTCACTACGTCTACTCCGGCATTGACCAGTGCCTGAATACGCTCGTCAATATCTGGAGTAACTCCAACAGCCGCTCCCACGCGTAAACGACCGTACTCATCTTTACAAGCGTTGGGCCTGTTTCGGTTTTTAAGAATGTCTTTGTAGGTGATAAGTCCTGTTAACTTACCTTTTTCGTCAATAATGGGAAGTTTTTCAATTTTGTATTTCTCCAATACCCCTTCAGCCTCGTCAAGACCAATGCCCATTTTGGCTGTAATGAGGTTTTCGCTGGTCATTATTTCTCTGACCGGGGTGGTCATGTCTTTGATAAAGCGCATGTCGCGGTTGGTAACTATTCCTACCAGAAGCTTGTCTGCATCTACCACAGGAATACCACCTATCTTATTCTCACGCATTATTTGCTCGGCCTCTCTGGCGGTGCTTTCTACGTGCAGAGTGATGGGGTCTAAAATCATTCCACTCTGAGAACGTTTCACCTTTCTTACCTGCAGAGCTTGTTGCTCCACAGTCATGTTTTTGTGAATAAACCCAAGGCCTCCTTCAAGGGCCATGGCAATGGCCAGCTTGTATTCGGTAACAGTATCCATAGCAGCCGACACCAATGGAATATTCAGTTGAATGTTCTTGGTGAGCCATGTTTTGGTAACTGTATTTCTTGGAAGAACTTCGGAGTAACCCGGCAGAAGAAGCACATCGTCATAGGTCAGTGCTTCAAAAAGGAATTTGTCAGTATCGAGTGGCATAGCAAATAAATACGTGGTTTTATTTGCCGGACAAAATTACGCAGATTGTAGGATTGAAAAAAATATGTTTCAACAAATAAATTTCAATCTTCTGCCTGGCACGTTCAGACCATAGTTTTAACCTTAAAGGTCTCTACTAATTTTTCCAGATCAGCTTCGGAGTTGTATAAATGTGGTGAAACCCGAATGGAATTTCCTCTAATAGAGACATAGATTCTTTGTATTTCAAAACGTTGCCTTACCTCTTCCATATTCATATGCTCCGGCAACCTGAGTCCAAACAGATGTTCTCCCCTGAAGGCTTCATCTTCAATCTGAATACCCAAGTCTTTCAATTCTTTGAGATAAGGGGCTGTGATGTTTTTACAGTAGGCCTGAATGTTGGCCGGTCCCCACTCATTGATCTGACGAATGGCTCTGGTGAGCATAGGCGTAAGAATGAAATTGGCACTTTCGCCCACTTCGTAGCGGATTGAACCGGGTTGGTATTCATTCTGGTAATTAATCAGATTTCGAAAATCCTCACTATGAATTCTGTTCATCCAGTTGTTTTCTATGGGGCTGCCTTCGTTAAAGTATTCTCCGAAATAGGCTATGCCCAAGCCGTAGGGCCCCATTAGCCATTTATAGCCTGCTGCAACTACGGCATCGGGCTTGAATTCCTGTACATTAAAGGGTAGGGCACCAATGGACTGTGTTCCGTCTATTACCAGAATGGCACCTACTTCATCGGCTCTTTTGCGAATGGCTTTCAGGTCGAATTTGGTGCCATCGGCCCAATGCACATGCCCGCAAGCAACCATTTTTGTGTTGGTATCAATGGCTTCAAGCAGTTTTTCATTCCAGCTTTGGCCACGTCCGGTTTTTAGTTGAGGCGCTGTTATATACTTAATGGTAATTCCTCTTTCTTTTTCCAGCGCTTTCCATGCATACACATTGCTGGGGAATTGCTCATCGGCCAATACAATGTTGTCTCCATTACCGGCTTTCAGGTTTTTGGCCACATTGGCCAGCGCATACGATACAGAAGGCACAATGGCACATTGCTGTTCGGAGCGGGCATTGATGAGTTTGGCAAACTCTGTGCGGAGTGCGCGAGTATTATTAAAGAAGTCTTCCGGTTTTACAGAGGTGGGGTCGTCTTTGCCATACAAAGACCTAACCCCTACTTCGGCTACCGCTTTAAGCTGCGGAGACATATAGCTGCAGTTGAGATAGGTGATGTCGTCCGGTAGACTGAAGAGCTCTTTTTGATTAGTTAGCATTTTGGTTGATGATTAATTCCATGGAGTGTTCGAATGAAACTTCCGGTTCCTCCAAAATTCGCCCAATTTCTTCTCCGTTGCGCAAGAATATGATGGTCGGAGTTTTTCTAATGTCCCAGTTCTTTTCTTTCTCTAAGCGGCTTTTTTTATTTACATCTACCCCATACAATTCCAGCCGGTCGGCTATGCCCAATTCTTCACAAACTCTAATGAGTCTTGGTATTTCGCGGTTGCTATCATGACACCAGGTGCCCATAAAAGCCAGAATACGCAGCCCTTTGAGGTTTTTCTTCCTAATGTCTTTAAGGGTTTCTGTATCGACCAGATACGTTTTGTAATTGGTGTTGAACCATATTTTGTATGGCATTTTGCTCAGGCCTTCTTTGGTTATAGGCCCGTTCAAAATCTTATCTACATATTCAGATACGCTTTCGGTCTCTACATTGTATTCTTTTTCTTGTGCGGTGATAAACGTTGGGAATATTACCATTATCACTATCAGGGCCAGTATTGCTTTGAGCATTTCCATGTTTGTTTTTTCAACCAACGAAATATACCAATTAATCATATCTTTGGGCCATGCACCTAAACGAGATTTGGCAGGATATTGTCGCCAATGTTCAAGCTTTTGACTTTTGGGGCCTCATTGCTTTTGTTTCCGGAATTCTGGCCGTAGTCTACCTTATTAAGGAGAATATATGGACCTGGCCGTTCGGGATTATCTACACCATTATTTCCCTGTTTGTCTTCTATGAGTCGCGATTATATGGCGACTTGTTGCTACATATTTTCTTTTTGGTGCTGAATGTCTATGGTTGGATACACTGGATTAAGGGTAAGGAAAAGAAACAAGAAGCCCTGCCTGTTACCCGACTTTCGCTTGGTTCGGGTCTCACATACCTCGCTGTTTCAGGTCTATTTATTTACCTCTTTGCCCAGTTTTTAATGCAGCTGCCGGTGTGGTTCGAAGGAATTGATGCACCAAGCTTACCTTACTGGGATAGTGCCACTTCTATGTTGAGCGTAACGGCCATGTGGCTTACGGCCAGAAAAAAACTGGACAACTGGTACTACTGGTTTGCCATAGACGTACTGGCTACGGGCATCTACTTTTACAAAGAACTTTATTTCTACTCTGTTTTATATCTGGTGTATATTTCAATGGCGGTGGCCGGGTACCTGGCTTGGAAAAAGAGTATGCACCTCAACCCGATTAGCGAATGATTACAATTGCCGTAGTGGGGCCGGAAAGTACAGGAAAAACTACTCTTACTGAAGCTTTGGCCGCACACTATAAAACCCTTTGGGTGCCGGAATATTCAAGAGAATTTCTAACCAACCTTAACAGATCTTATATACAAAACGACCTTATTGCAATTGCTGAAGGACAGTTGCGTGAAGAAAGGAAGTATAGAAAGCAGGTAAAAGACTTACTGTTTTTAGATACCGACCTGTTTGTTATTAAAATTTGGAGCGAGTTTAAATATGGCCATTGCGACCCTTGGATATTGCAGCAACTATCCATGAATCAGGCCTCTTATTACCTGCTCACCTACTACGATGTGCCCTACGAAGAGGATCCGCTACGGGAAAGCCCCGAAAATCGTCCTGAGCTTTTCGATTTGTATGAAAGGGCCTTGAAAGAGTATGGGGTTGCTTATGAGGTAGTGCAAGGTTCTTTTCAAAAAAGGCTGGAAACAGCCATTCAAAAAATAAATTCTATCCTATAGCACAACCAGTGCTTGCGCCAGGGTAAAATAGTTTTTCGTTTTTGATAAACTAAGTTTACTTTTGCGCCCAGTAATAGGGGTGCCTTTTCCCGTTCATTCGGGATGAAATACAGGCTGAGATTATACCCATAGAACCTGATGCAGGTAATGCTGACGCAGGGACGTGGTGGTCTAACGTTTTAGGTTGGCTTCCCCTAGCCGCCATTGTTGAACCATTAAAAATCAATTCAATGAAAAAGTTGTTCGTGGCATCGGTTCTAATGCTGATGTTCACACAGATGTATGCTCAAAGCAACATCAAAGGAAAAGTGGTAGACAGCACCACGGGAGAAGCTGTTTTTGGAGCCAGTGTTATGCTCAGTCCGTCACAGCAGGGTACCGTAACCAATGTGAGTGGAGAATTTGAGTTGCCCAATGTTGCATCGGGTAATTACACACTTATGGTATCTATGATTGGTTATGTGAAGCTGTCGCAAAAAGTAACTGTCAACGGAACGGTAGAGCTTCTGTTGGAGTTAGTGCCAGACACCCGACAGTTGCAAGATGTAATTGTTACCGGCACCAGGGCCAATGAAAAAACGCCCACCACCTTTACCAATGTATCAGCTGAGGAAATTGAAAAGCAAAACCTTGGGCAAGACTTGCCTTTCTTGCTTAACTGGACTCCCTCAGTAGTAGTTACTTCCGATGCCGGGGCGGGTGTTGGTTATACAGGCATTCGTGTGAGAGGAAGTGACCCCACAAGAATCAACGTTACCATCAACGGAATTCCTGTAAACGACTCAGAATCGCAGGGAGTTTATTGGGTAAATATGCCCGATTTTGCATCTTCAACCTCTTCCATACAAGTACAAAGAGGAGTGGGCACATCGACCAACGGAGCCGGAGCTTTTGGCGCATCCATTAACCTTTTGACCAATGGAGTGAGCTCTGTACCGAAAGCTCAGGTAAACACCAGCGTGGGTTCTTACAATACGCAAAAATACAATGCCATTTACTCAACCGGACTATTGGCCAATAACTGGGCATTTGAAGGGAGATTGTCTCGTATAGCATCAGATGGCTATATCGACCGGGCCTCTTCAGACCTTGAGTCTTACTATGTTTCCGGAGGCTATTTCGGTAAAAAAACCAGTCTTCAGTTAATTCATTTTGCCGGAAATGAGAAAACCTATCAGAGCTGGTGGGGAACTCCCGAGGCTAGATTGAGAAACGATGCCGCAGGCATAGAAGAGGTTATTGCCAACAATGGCTACAACGCTCAACAGGCCGCCAACCTTAGAAATTCAGGTAGAACATTCAACTATTACCTATACGATAATCAGGTAGACGATTACGGGCAAGATCATTATCAGCTTCATTTTAGCCAAAATCTGGCCGAAGGTTGGAACCTGAATACTGCATTGCACTACACCCGTGGAGCCGGTTTTTTTGAGGAGTTCAAAGAAGATGAAGATCTGGTAGATTATGGCTTGCAAGAAGTAACCGTAGGTAATTCTACCATTAGCTCTACAGATCTGATTAGAAGAAGGTGGCTCGACAATGATTTTTATGGAATTACCTACGACCTGAACTATGAGGCCTCTAAGGTGCAAGCCACCTTGGGTGGAGCATTTAACGAATATGATGGTTTGCATTTTGGCGAAGTAATATGGGCGCGCTATGCCAGCAACGGAGACATACGCCATCGCTGGTATGAGAGCCGCTCTGATAAAACAGATTTCAACACCTATTTAAAGGTAAACTTGCAGGCTACTGAACAACTCAACTTATTTGCCGATGCACAAATAAGAACGGTACGTTACAGAGGAAAGGGGACCGATAATGATTTGCGCACTATAGACTTCGACCATAACTACACCTTCTTTAACCCCAAGTTTGGTCTTACCTACAACTTAAGTGAGCAGACCGCTCTGTATGGTTCTTTTGCTGTTGGTAATAAAGAGCCTAACCGATCAGATATTATTGACGCTGTGCCAGGCACGGCTCCATCTCACGAAACCCTCAACAACATAGAGTTTGGCTTTAGAAAAAGAACTGCTAAGGCAGCTTTTGAGGTTAACTATTATTTGATGGATTACAAGAACCAACTTGTACTAACTGGCGATGTGAACGATGTGGGGGCGGGTATTCGCACCAATGTGCCGGACAGCTACCGCATGGGGGTAGAACTGGCCGGAGGCATGCAAGTTGCCGAGTGGTTCAAGTGGCAGGCCAACCTTACGCTCAGCCGAAATAAAATAAAGGCCTTCGAAGAAATTATTTATGACTACGGGCCGGCCTTCGATGAGTTTAATGAGATAAGAACTCAGTTTAACGATACCGACATTAGCTTTTCGCCAAATGTTATTGCGGGCGCACAGCTTACGTTCACTCCAGCGCAGTCGTTCGAAGTTAGTCTGTTGTCTAAGTATGTGGGCGATCAGTATCTTGACAATACCTCTAATGAGAATCGTAAAATCGATGCGTTTTTTGTCAACGATGTTCGCTTCAACTACACCTTGGCTACTCGCTTCATCCGCCAGATAGATCTAAGCCTGCTAGTGAATAACATTTTCAATGTAGAGTATGAGTCCAATGGCTATACCTTTGGTTATTATGGTGGTCTTGACTATGAGGTAAGAGAAAACTATTACTACCCACAGGCTGGTACAAACTTCCTTTTTTCTGTAGGGTTTAATTTCTAAGTCCAGCCTATTGTATTTCCGGTGATGGTAGCCCGAAAGCGGTTACTGTCACCGGAATTTTTTTGCCAACCGAAAGGTTTCAAAGTATGCCGATAGCCGATAGCCTGATGACGTGCCGGAGCTCTGTAAGAGCCAATTATTTTTATGCAATCGTTTACCTAAAAACTCATTCGGCCTTTCCTGCTTATCAACAGCGAATCTGCATATTGTACTAATTTTAAATCATCGCATTTGCGAACGCATTAATTTGGCTTAATTCGCAATATGTAGTGATTGGTATGAAAAAGTGATGTCATGAGAGAGACAGCCATTGGAATAGATATTGGCGGAACTTTTACCAAGTTTGGCCTGAGCGATGTGGAGGGTAATATCCTGATGGAAGGGTCCATTCCAACATATACCCACAAGGAAATTAAGCCTTTCCTCGATGCCTTGAGCCAGGCTATTCAGGAAAACCTGGATAAGCTGAATGAGCCCATAGAAATTATGGGGATAGGAATAGGGGCGCCCAATGGCAATTATTATAAAGGTACCATAGAATACGCTCCCAATCTTCACTGGAAGGGCATTGTTCCCTTTATAGAGATGTTTCGCGAGTACTTTGACCTGCCCATGGTGCTTACCAACGATGCCAATGCGGCTGCCATAGGCGAAAAGGTGTTTGGTGGAGCGAAAGACATGAACGACTTTATTGTGATAACTCTGGGAACCGGGCTGGGATCCGGATTAGTAACCCGGGGTAAACTCATTTATGGCCATGATGGCCTGGCGGGTGAATTGGGTCATACCAACGTGTATCCAGATGGGAGAGAGTGTAATTGCGGAAAACGAGGGTGTTTAGAAACCTACGCCTCGGCTTCCGGTATTAAACGGACCGTGTTTAAGTTATTGGCTACCAACAATGTAGAAACGCCTCTTCGTTCATATACATACGAGTCGTTAACTGCAAAAAAGATTACGGAAATGGCACTGGAGGGTGATCCTATAGCCCTTGAAGCCTACGAATATACCAGTGATATACTGGGGCTGAAGCTGGCCGATGCTGCGGCTGTTACCAGCCCCGAAGCCATTTTCCTTTTTGGAGGCTTAGCCAAGGCAGGCGATATACTCATTGAGGCTACCAAAAAATCGTTTAACGAATATCTGTATCCTGGCTACAAGGGTAAGATTGAAATTAGGTTGTCCGACCTGATGGATAAGAATGCCGCGGTGTTGGGAGCCAGTGCGTTGGTATGGAGCGAAATTGCTCACAACGAAGGTATTCGTGTGCCCCAACAAGCCAGAGCCGTATAAATGTCTTCTCACCACATAGTTAGAGATGAGCAAGAACCCGCGCTGCTGATCGATGATGCTTCAGCCTTGCGTTTCGAGTTTGTTGAATTGTTGCTGGAATGGTCGCCCAAAGTAGTGGTGACGTCCAACGCAGTAAGGGCTGTGCTTAAGTGGGGAGTGAAAATAGATACCGTAATTGCCAGGCCCAATGAGGTAGAAGAACTACGGCCTTCTCTCAAAGCCCAGTCACCATTGCAGCTTTTGGTTTTCGATTCGGCCGATTTGCTGATTTCTGCTTTTATAGCCCTCAAAGATTTAGGGCACAATGCGGTAAATGTGCTGGCCAATGCTTTTAATAGTTCTTGTCTGGATACCATTCGACTGTATGCCGATACGTTCGATTCGGTACTTTATTATAATGATCAGAAGTGGGTTTATTCCAGCCGAGGAGTGTTTCAAAAGTGGCTCAATATTGGCGATGTAGTTGCTGTACATCCTGTGGTAGAAGGTACTTTCTTTAAAACCGAAGGTTTTTATCAGAATCTGGAAAACGAGATGTATCTGGAACCTTTTGAGCTTACATGTGCTACAAATGGTAAGGCGAGAGTAGAGTCTAACCAACGGCCTTTTTGGTTGATTGAAAGTATAAAGACGGATTTGTATCTGTAGAAGAGAAATAGCAAAGGGTGCCTGCTATATAAGCCGCACCCTTCAATCTTAACTAAACAAAACATCCTACATCATGTACCGTGTAGGAATAGAAATTTTCATCCGAACCAATACTTCTTTACCGTCTTTAACTCCCCGTTTCCAGGGATAAAGTGAAGCAATCTTACTTCTCAGAGTGTCGTGAACCTGTCCGAAGAAAAGATAGTAGGCCCTGTTTCGTTTGTCTGATCCGGCCATTTCGGTCAGCAGGTTGAGGTGCGAAATAGACTGGCCTCCCTGCACAACAAATTCAAAGTCGATGGTTTTCGGAAGCCTGGAGCGGTCGATTCCTTCGGGTAGTTTAATTTCTAAAGCAATGGTTTTAGCCAGGTTTTCAAGACCGCCCATTACCTGGGGTAGCACATCCACCTCTTCGGGAGAGAAAATACTGCTTTCATCATACTCTAATGAAACGGGGGTTGACTCATAAATCATCAGGTATTTGGTGTTGGGAAGTATTTGGTCTTTTAACTGTTTTTCTGTAAAAAGATCGGAGTAGGTCCATTTGTTTATGATAGTTCTATCAGAGTTAAACGTAATTCCGGTAGTATCTGCTAACAGGAGTCCAATTAGTTCTGATTGTTGAGCTTCATTAAGCTTAGCCACGAAAAGGGGATTATAGCCGGGCTTAAATGATTCGAAGTAAGGGTGGAAGTTATTTTCTTTAAAATATCGGTAAGCAATTTTTTTGTCTGGGTTTTCCGATTTGAGTAGGAGGAAGACCCGTTCGTGAGCAGTGGTTAGTTTGTTAATCCAGCCCGACTCGAAGAGACTGGCCAGAAGGCTTGAGTTTGAGATATTAGTTTGTTTAGAAGCACTTGTATCTGCAGAAACATCGAACTCAAAAGATGTTTGCTTTTCTTGAGACCAAAGAGAAGTCCAGGTGAGGCACCCAAAGGCAAGGAGGCCGTAAACAAGGCTTAGCAGAATGGTTTTTCGAATGGTTGTTTTGTGTGTTTTCATAAGTTTTATCCGTTTAGATAGGCTGGAAATTCGCGCAAATGAATGGGATACGCCACCTTCGAAACCGGGCAGTGTCACTTTCAGAAGAGTTTCGGCATAAGACTCAAGAGGCACACTCTTTAGCACCCTATGGTCAACCTGAGCTTCGTGTAAGGTTTTTAATTCTCTGAGAACCCAGTATACCACCGGATTATACCAAAGTAGCGCCTGAAAGACTCTCATAAACATAAGGTCTATACTGTGCTTTTGTTGAATATGTACCTTTTCGTGTTGGTGTATGATGTGCCAGGTAGAGGCTGGGTAATTCTTAAATTGCGGTATAAAAATCCAACTCCAGTAAGAAAATGGTGCTTTAACAGAGGGATGTCTTAAAATGTTATTTCCAAGGATAACATCTCTACCCGACATGAGTTTCCAGATAAAGAGCCTGAGAATTTCTATAATCAGCAACAAGGCAAACAGGGCTAAACCAATGGAGTAAATGGTTATGAAGCTTTGCCTGGTAAAAATTGAAGGATTGGCCCTTACTGTTTTAGAATCTGTGTTTTTTGAGATAGATTGTGAGGGGCGAAGGCTTGTGGCAGTATTTTCAAGCTTGGTTTTAAGGGCAAGAGCCTCATGCACAATAATAGGTTCTTCTTCAGTAACCTTATATGAAAGGTAGGGAGCAATGGCACTCAGTATGAGAATACCCAAAACGAGTATTCTCCTCCATTGAAATTGCGTGTTGTTCCGAAACAACATGAGGTAGGCCAAAAAGAGTATGCTTAGAATAATACTGACCTTTAAGCTCCAATAAAACACTGCATCAATCATTCTGCCTCCTTTTTGCTTTCCAGAATCTTAATGATTTCATCTAGCTCGTCAATGTCCATTTTCTTGCGATCGGCAAAGAATGAAACAAGGCGGGTGAGCGAACCTTCAAAGTACTTGCTCATTACGTTGCTCATGGCAAAGTCTGAATATTTGGATTTACTGATGAGCGGATAATACCTTTTGCTGTTGCCCATCATTTCGTGAGCAACAAAGCCCTTTTGTTCGAGCACAGAAAGTACCGTAGCTATTGTAGTATAACTCGGTGCATCTTTCTTAAACTCCTCCAATATTTCACGGGTGAAGGCCTTTTCAAGACGCCATACTATTTGCATTATGCGCTCTTCGGCTTTAGTTAGTTCTTTCATAATTCTCAATCTACTATAAATATAGTAGAATTACTATTTAAATAGTAGATCTTCGAAAAAAATAGTAGAGATAGGTACCTATAGACAGCGTATGGATTGCAGAGGGTTGGTGTTATTGGGGCTGTAAAGTTATATGACTAACTTTTGGTAGTTCCCTCACTAAAACACATACGAACCACCAATTTTCTTTAAACCATTATACTTTGTATGCTCTCACGCTCCACGCAGCAGCAGGCAAAGATGACTATGTTGTAATGATTGCTCAACTGAAAAAAGGTGGACCAGGCTTTACGAAAAGGAGCCATTTTAAATCGAGGTATTATTGATTCTAGGCTTTCTAGATTCCCATATCAGAAATCTAAATACGAGCTCTTATCATTCTGTCTTTGCCTTGCATATCTTGCTTGAGACTCACATTTTGGTATCCCTCACTCTCAAGTAGCTTCATCACCTCATGTCCGTAGGTTTCATGTATTTCAAAATAAAGGCTCCCTCCTTCTAAAAGTGCAGGCATAGCCTTTTGTGCAATTACTCTGTAGAACAATAAAGGGTCGTTGTTGGGTACAAACAAAGCAAGGCCGGGCTCATAATCTAGAACGTTGCTGTGCATTTGGGCTTTGTCCGATTCGGGTATATACGGAGGGTTGCTCACAATTACATGGTACCGGCCAATCAGGTTTTCTTGTAGTATATCCAACCGGCTAAAAGTTACATCGGCTTTTAGCTGTTCAGCATTTTTTTGTGCGAGAGCCAAAGCTTCACTAGAAATATCAAGACCTTCCACCTTCAAGCCTTTCCGCTCAAGCGCCAGTGTTATTGGAATACACCCGGTTCCGGTTCCAATGTCCAAAACACGCACCTGTGAATCTTTCAGTTCTCCAATTCCCTGAATCACCCAGCTCACCAATTCTTCTGTTTCAGGTCGGGGAATCAGCGCTTCAGGGCCACACTTAAACCTACGCCCATAAAACACCCCAAAGCCAACTACGTGTTGTAGGGGAGTTGCTGCCCGGAGTAGTTTCAGGTCGTGTGACATCAGTTTTTCATCGAAATGCACTGGGCTGTTCAGAGCCAGTTTAATGCTATCGACATGAAAGCGATCGTGCAAATAATGCCGAGCCAATGCGGTAAGCTCGCGCTCCTCGTATAAGTTTGCCAATTCATTAATAACTTGGCGCAACAATTCCTTCGCAGGCTTTTGAGACATGATACAAAGTAAAGCAAATATCACTTCCCACTTTAGTGCAGACGATATTCGCTTTATGCAACGGGCACTTGACCTGGCCGCTTATGGCCGTGGAAGGGTGAGTCCCAACCCTATGGTGGGGTGCGTAATTACCCATAACGCCAAGATTATTGGTGAAGGATGGCACAGAAAGTATGGTGAGGCCCATGCTGAAGTGAATGCCATTAACTCAGTGGCCGATAAAAGCCTTTTGCCTGAATCTACGTGCTACGTTACCCTGGAACCTTGCGCCCACCATGGTAAAACACCGCCATGTGCTGATCTGCTTATCAGTATGAAAGTGAAGCGGGTTGTAATTGCCGTTGTTGATTCTAACCCACTCGTAGGCGGACAAGGCATTGACAGAATGAAAGCTGCCGGAATTCAGGTAGAAACCGGCTGCCTGCAAAGTGAGGCATGGGAACAGAACATTAGGTTTTTTACACTCATAGAGAAAAACCGACCATATGTTATACTCAAGTGGGCTCAGACACGCGATGGTTACATTGCTCGTCAGAATTACGATTCGAAGTGGATTAGCAACACATATTCCCGTAGCCTTGTACACCAGTGGAGAGCCGAAGAAGATGCCATTCTGGTGGGCCCGGGAACAGCTTTGTATGACAACCCAAACCTAAATGTGAGAAGTTGGGTGGGGGCCAACCCCATACGGATTGTCATTGATCGGAAACTGAGGCTGGATAATGCACTTCAACTTTTTGATGGCTCCATTCCTACTCTCATTTATAACTGTCAAAAGACTGGCAACAAAGAGAATATAGAATGGATAAAGTTAGATGAGGAGCAATTTCTGGAATCCCTACTTCAAGACCTGGGTGAGCGAAGAATACAGTCGGTTATTGTGGAAGGGGGAGCGGCTGTTTTAAATGCCTTCATAAATGCCGATTTATGGGATGAAGCCAGGGTTTTTACATCAGCTATGAACTTTGGAACAGGCATTGAGGCTCCCAGATTCTCCGGTCAGCCTATTGCAGAATCCAATATAACAGGCGATGAATTGAAGGTTTACCGGAATCGATAAACTGACGCCCGACTGAACTTTTCCAGCATTGAACCTTAATTCTGAACCGAAATTCCATTCTCTCAGTTACCTTTGCATTCAATTTTAAATGCCATGGCAGAAGAGCTTATTATCGATAACACCGCAACGAAAGAAGAAAAATACCAAACGCTTATACCGCAAATAAAAGCCCTTGTAACCGGTGAACCCGATCTTACAGCAAACTTGGCCAATATAGCTTCTGCACTTAAATATGGCATGGGTTTCTTTTGGGTAGGCTTCTATTTGGTGAAAGACAATGAGCTGGTTTTGGGGCCTTTTCAGGGGCCAATTGCTTGCACCCGAATTAGAAAAGGAAAAGGGGTGTGCGGAACTAGCTGGGCCAAGGCCGAAACGGTTTTGGTACCCAATGTCGATGAGTTTCCGGGGCACATTGCCTGTAGCTCAGACTCTAAGTCTGAAATTGTGCTCCCGGCTTTTAAGAATGGAGAAGTAGCTTTGATTCTTGATGTAGACTCTGACCAACTGAACGATTTCGATTCGGTAGACCAGAAGTATCTGGAGCAACTCATGAGAATAGTTGAAGAGCTTTTTTAACGTTTGTTTCAATGAGAAGTGCTATCCTATCGGTTATTCTTTTTTGTTCTCTTTTTTCATTGAGTTGTTCTCAAGAGGCTAAAATTGAAGCCAAACTCTCTCCATTAACCCAAAAGTTAATTAATGACCTCAATAAAGGGCAGCCTGAGGTGCTGTTTTCCGAAACTGAAATCTGTGACCAGAAAATTGAAGAGATCGTTTCAGTTGACCAAAATATTATTATACTCGCAACACACACCAGCATAGGAATTAGCTGCAAAGGAGTGAGCAGATCAATAGTCTTTGTTGACGGTAAATACAAAGGTTATTATCAGTCAGACGAAATTTATCCTTTGAAAATTGAATCGGATACACTGATCTGGGTTACCGAAGGAGGAAGAAAGTATAAAATGTCACTGAAAAATGAGCTGCCTCGAAAGTTGAACTTCGATGGGCTTGTGACAGTTCCAGTTTTACAGAACTGAGCTTCCCCCTTTCACTCCCGTTTTTGACCAACAATGACTGACTCCATGCCCCACAAGTCATCAGAAAATTTAGCGAAGTTAATAAGGTGACGAGAAACTATTTCAGCTCTGCGATAACCGTCTGGCCACCTTTGGTAATCTGACCATTGGTTACTTTAATTTCAGCATCAAGCGGAAGGAAAATATCCACTCTCGACCCGAACTTGATAAAGCCAAATTCCCGGCCCTGAATCACGCTGTCGCCTTCATGCAAATACCACTTAATACGTCTGGCGGCAGCTCCGGCTACTTGCCTGATGAGTATCTCTACGTTTTTGTGGATTTGGTACACAATGGTGGTTCTTTCGTTTTCTGTGCTTGATTTGGGGTGCCATGCCACCAGGTATTTGCCCGGATGGTATTTAAAGTATTTCACCAATCCTGTTACCGGGTTTCGGTTCACGTGCACGTTCAAAGGCGACATAAAAATAGACACTTGTAAGCGCTCCTTGCCTTTAAAGTATTCATCTTCTGTAGTGGTTTCAATTACTACCACCTTACCATCGGCCGGGGCAAGTACGTGCTTCTCATTGAGTTCTACCTTTCGTGCAGGGTCTCTGAAGAACTGCAGGAAAAAAAGGAAAACAACTAAGGATATGCCACCCACAATAATTGCTATGGCAGGAGCGGCCTGAATAAGGTAAAGAACAGTCGCGTTCAATACCAATAAAACGAAGAAGAGGATCGTTAAGAATCCTCTTCCTTCTTTGTGTATTTTCATAAGATTAAAATCCTCCTCTGAACTTATAGGTTTCAGCTACCTTGTCTATGGCTACCACATAAGCGGCTATACGCATTGGGATGTCGTATTTTTGCGAAGCTTGGTAAACTTTATCGAAGGCATCTTTCATAATTCTGTCAGATCTTCTGTTTACACGCTCACGAGTCCACTTATATCCCAATCGGTTCTGTACCCACTCAAAGTAAGATACTGTAACCCCTCCGGCATTTGCCAGAATATCGGGCACAGCCATAATTCCCTTTTCGTTGATTACGCGGTCGGCCTCTGCAGAAGTAGGTCCATTAGCACCTTCAACAATCAGCTTAGCTTTAATTTTATCTACGTTGCCCGAATGAATTACATCTTCGACAGCTGCTGGCACCAATACGTCCACGTCAAGTAAGAGAAGTTCCTCGGCATCGGCCATCAATTCGGCACCATCCCAACCTTCCAAAGAGCCCTTGTTGTTGTCGCGGTACTCAATGGCTTTCTTAATGTCAATTCCTTTCTCGTTGTAGTAAGCACCGGAAATATCGCTCACTGCTACAACAGTACAGCCTCTTTCGGCAAGCAACAAGGCCGCAAATGAACCTACGTTGCCAAATCCTTGAACAGCAATATTGGCATGATAAGGGTTGATTTTTAGCTTCTCCATGGCGGCAAGGGCCGAAACCATTACTCCGCGTCCGGTGGCTTCCACTCTACCTAAAGAGCCTCCTAGTACAAGCGGTTTACCGGTTACAACGGCATTGACTGTGGTTCCCATAGAGCGTGAGTACTCATCCATCAGCCAGGCCATTTCTCTTGGTCCGGTACCCATATCTGGGGCAGGAATGTCCCGGTCTGGACCAAAAACACCAGTCATTGCTTGCGTATAAGCGCGGGTCAATCGTTCAATTTCTCCGGCCGACATTTGCCTTGGGTTGCACTTAATGCCTCCTTTGGCACCACCGTAGGGTATGTCCACTACAGCACATTTCCAGGTCATCCAGGCGGCTAGCGCCTTTACCTCATCCAAGTGTACATCCATTGCATAGCGAATACCACCTTTAGAAGGCCCAAGAATGTTCGAGTGGATCACACGGTGACCTTCAAACACTTTAATGGAGCCATCGTCCATAGTGATCGGCAGTGAAACAGATACTTGCTTTGAGGGTGACTTTAATACGTTGTAAACTTGTTCGTCCAGTCCCAGCACCTCGGCTGCAATATTGAACCTGGACATCATTGACTCAAAAGGATTGGATTTATCCTTTATGGGAGCCGGTTCTATGTAACCCATAGGGAGTATTTGTTGTTTAAGACGGGTCAAAATTAAGGAAATTTTAACCGAATATGTCCAACAGAATTGCCCTTATTTTTCGAATTAAAGTATGAAGTGAAGGTAGGCGGTAGTGAACGGTAAAGAAAGCAGCAGCCCATCAAACCTATCGAGAAAACCACCATGCCCCGGCAATATGCGTCCAGAGTCTTTTATGGCCAATGTTCTTTTAAAAAGAGACTCCACCAGGTCGCCCAATATGCCAAATACTGCCGTAATGAGTGCCAGTCCAAACCATTCGTAGAGGCTTATGATTCCGAAGAGCTGATGCAGACAATAGGCAATAACCAGGGCCAGAGCCAGGCCACCCATGGCTCCCTCCCATGTTTTATTGGGCGAAACCTTCTCAAAAAGCTTTCGCTTGCCGAGTGATCTTCCGGCAAAAAAAGCTCCGGTGTCGGTGGCCCACTGCAAAAACAGAATGCCCAAAACCAACGGATAAGCATAGGCGCCTTCAATGTAGGCTATGGCGTTGACCAACGAAAACGGAAAGGCTATATACACAAAACCCAATATGGAAATGGCCAGGCAGTTAATGGCATGAGATGTTTTGATGGTCTGTAGCGGGTAAATAAAGGCAATGGCAAAAAGGGCCGGCAAAAACCAGAAATATTCGGCCGAAAGGTTAAACTGATAGAAGGCAAAAAGTCCGCTAAAAAGAGCCAGTGCCAAACCTAAGCCCCAAATTTCATAAGGGCTTTTCCCATCCTTTTTGGCTAAACCATAGAACTCCTTGAGGCAAGCCAACATGAGCAGGGCAAAGACTATAGCAAATCCATAAGGAGAGTATGCGATGGCAGCAATTATGCCGGCAACACCAATAAAGGCAGTAATAATACGCTGCAATAAATTACTCATGACTGAAGCTTATATCTTCGTTGATCAGTTTGATGGCTCGCAAAACATCTTCTCGTTTAACCTTTACTTCAAGCGAACCAATGCGGTAAGAATGATCCTGAAGATTGAAAACGATGGCTGCTAGTCCGGCATTAATTAACAAATCTTTCACAATTTCGGCCTGGTGAGGCAATGTTGTGCTATAAACCGTTTGCCAGTTACTCACTCCAATCGTTTTGGTCTAAGATACTCATTTCTAAAGAAAAACATGAGGACAATAAAGAACACAACGGCTACAATTTGTCCTACAACTGGGATGGTCTCTGAATCATCCAGAATGATCTCTGCACCTGAAACCTGAGCGGTGTAGACCAAAATTACCTGAATACCGTTATTGGCGATGTGTCCAATTATGGGGTACCAGATATTGCCCGACCACACATAAAAATACCCAAACAAGGCACCCAATAGCATGCGCGGTACCAAGCCATAGAATTGAAGGTGAATGGCACTAAACAAGAGGGCCGATAGCCAAATTGCCAAATGTTTGTTTTTAGAGAGGCGTTGAAGACTGTTTTGTAACAAACCTCTGAACAGCAGCTCTTCACCAATTCCCGGAAGTAGGGCTATGGCAATAAAACCGAATAGGAACTCGCCAAAATTGTTGAAAGTGGTGAATTTTTCAGTGGCTTTGGCCAGTTGGTCTTCTGTTTCGCGAGCCCACTTTTCAAAGCCCGACATAAACTCCGGAAACTTAATGTTCTGGTTCCACTCAATGAAATAGGAGTTTACTACCATAAAAGTAAATGTGGCAAGCACCACCACAACAACCGCTATTGGCCTCACTTTCGTCTCATTGCTGAGTGTCGATAGCTTCTTTTCGGCAAAAATCTTTATGTAAAACCAGGGTACCAGAAAGGTAAAGACCAGCGTGTAAAGTATTTGGGTACTCAATACTTCTATCAGGCTCAGGTAATCGAACATAATCTCGGGGTTCTTCTGGAATTCATCCAGCCCCATGCCGTTGATTAGGGCCAGAATTGCCCCAACTAAACCACCAACAAACTGACCTACAAAAAAGCCGGCTGCCAACAAACCGAGAAGGATTAAAAAGGAACTACTTTCAGTTCTTCCGCCAGTTAGGTCTATGCCATTGTCAAGTCTCGTCATAATGGCGTAAATTTACGCGAAAATTTGAATAGGACTTGGTAAGGATAGGAAACATAGAGGTTGGAGAATTTCCGTTGCTGTTGGCCCCCATGGAAGATGTGAGCGACCCGCCATTTAGGGCGGTTTGCAAAGAAAATGGGGCCGACCTTATGTATACGGAATTTATTTCTTCGGAGGGGCTTATTAGAAACGCAGAGAAGAGTGTGCAGAAGCTGGACATTTATGACTATGAACGCCCCATAGGTATTCAGATTTTTGGCGATAAGATAGAGTCTATGCGGCAGGCTGCGGCCATAGCCGAAGAAGCTCAGCCGGAGATTATCGATATCAACTACGGTTGTCCGGTTAAAAAAGTAGCCTGCAAGGGTGCCGGTGCCGGTATTTTGCTCGATATCCCTAAAATGCAGAAAATGACCGAAGAGATAGTGAAGCAGGTTCAACTTCCGGTAACGGTTAAGACTCGCCTTGGCTGGGACGACAGTACTATCCGAATTGTAGAAGTGGCTAAGCGACTGCAAGATGTAGGCATCAAAGCCCTGACAATTCATGGCCGAACACGGGTACAGATGTACAAAGGTGTGGCCGATTGGACCAAGATTGCAGAAGTAAAGAATCATCCGGATATCCACATTCCTATTTTTGGGAATGGCGATATAGACTCTCCTCAAAAAGCGCTGGAATACAAGCAAAAATATGGAGTAGATGGTATCATGATTGGTCGGGCATCCATAGGTTATCCGTGGATTTTCAATGAGATAAAGCATTTCATGAAGACGGGCCAACTACTAGACCCTCCTTCTATGGAAGAGCGTGTGAGAACCGCTAAGAAACACCTGGATTTTTCACTGGAGTGGAAGGGGGAAAAGCAGGGTATTTATGAAATGAGAAGGCATTATACCAACTACTTTAGGGGAATACCCAACTTTAAGCCCTACCGTACCCGCTTAGTTGAGTCAGAAAATCCCGATGAGTTATTTGCTATTTTAGACGAAGCAGGTAGTGTGTTTGAAGATGCCTATTCGATGGTGTAAGACATACGCGAAGCGTATAGGATTTGGCAGAACAGGATTGCCCCATAGTGTGGGGAAAAATCTCTCCATTTCTTGAACTAATTCCTATACATTTGGGCTTCTTAACATTCTATGAAAAACACCAACGTAGCCGCCTGGTCTATTCTTATTGTTTTGGCCTTAATATGGGGTACCAGTTTTATTCTTATTAAAAGAGGGCTTGAGGTTTATGCCCCGGGTGAGGTAGGAGCTTTACGCATTTTAGCCGCCTGTTTGTTTTTGGTGCCCATAAGTATTCCTCTTATTCGAAAACTTTCGGCTCGCCAACTCAAGCTTTTATTACTCATAGGTATGGTGGGTACTTTTATTCCTGCTTTTCTTTTCGCCCTGGGGCAAACCCGGCTAGATAGTGGAATAACCGGGGTGCTTAACGGGCTAACTCCCATCTTTACCCTCGCCATTGGCGCAGTTTTTTTTAGCCAGAAGTTTACCACCGCCAACTACCTGGGCATAGCTTTGGCGTTTATTGGTACTGTGGTGTTGTTAACTGCCGGAAGCGGAGGTGAGGTGAGCGAATTCAATTTCTACGCCCTTTTTATTGTATTGGCCACCGCCTGTTACGGCACCAACCTCAATGTGATTAAGTATTACCTGGCCGACTTAACCCCTCTGGTCATCACCAGTGTCAGTATTCTTTTGGTGGGACCAATGGCCGGTCTTTACCTGGCTTTCGATGCCGATTTTGCCAATAAAGTAGCTTCCGGCCCGGAAGCCGTCAGAGCTTTGGGTTATGTGGCACTGTTGGGAGTTATGAGTACTTCGTTGGCTCTCATTCTTTTCAATAAACTGGTGCAAATGACCACGCCTATATTTTCCAGCACGGTTACTTACCTTATACCCATTGTTGCCCTAACATGGGGTTTGCTCGATGGGGAGCAGCTTATTTTGGGACAAATCATAGGTATTGCAGCCATACTTTTAGGGGTATTTATCAATAACCGTAAGAAGGCTAAGGCTGCTCAAAAGCAAAACTAGCGACTATGGGGTAATGGTCTGAGGGGTAAAAGAATTTGTTTTTCCACCGGTCTATGACAAACCCTTTAAGTCTCAACCCACTTTTGAGATAAAAAATATAGTCGATTCTGGGGCAGTGGCTACCGCCATTCCAATTGTGATATGTACAGCCTTCCAACTCGCTGCCTGAGTAGGCATCGGTAAAATATTCTTTTAATCTCAGAATATTCTCACCCTCTGGTTCTTCATTAAAATCGCCAAGTAAAATAGTTGGCATTTCTGCCACCTCGGTCATTAACTTTCTCAGAAGTAGTTCCGTACTGCGCTCTCGGCTATTGTCCGAGCGATGGTCGAGATGAGCATTGAGCAGACGAAGCTTCTTGCCAGAGGGTTTGTGTTCCATGACAACCAAAGTGGCTATTCTGGGCAGGGTATTGCCCCAACTTTTAGAGGCAGGTTCAGAGGGCGTGTCAGAGAACCAAAAGGTTTCGCTTTCAATGACCCGCCAGGTTTTCTTATTATAAAAAATGGCATTGGATTCTCCGCCTTTTTCATCGATGGTTCTGGATCTATACACCACATCTAACTGCGAAACCTCATCCAAAATCTCATCGATTTGAAGGGGGAGAGCTTCTTGAGTGGCAATGATACCGTCTTTGTATTTTTTGAAAATAGACATGACCCGGTCTCTTCGGCTCTTCCACTTGTTTTCGCCATCTCCGGGGGTGCCATAGCGGATATTGAACGAAACTACCTGAAAGTCTTGAGCCAGCGATTGACCCATGAGCAAAAAGTATAGCAATGTCCCAAACAGCACTACAGCACGCATATCCAAATCTGCAAAATATGCAGGCAATAGACAAATTATTGGATTTAAACGGTTATTTCAGGAGTTCGTGCAACCTTGCTTCTGAGCGCAGGTCTTTGATTCTGTGAATCAATAACTGGAGGCTCTTGGGTCTGCTCAAAATCTAAACAACAACACTATGCTGAAAAACTATTTTAAGGTGGCTCTAAGAAGCCTTATGAAACAAAAAGGCTTTACGGCCATAAATGTATTGGGGCTTTCGGTTGGCCTTACTTGCTGCATACTCATTGGTCTTTACATCAATGAAGAAATGAGCTACGATACTTTTCACGATAGAGCTGAGGAGACATATCGGTTTACCCGCGAGTTCATGAGCCAGGACGGAACCACCTCACTTCATCTGTCGCGAGTAGCGCCTCCATTTGGTCACTACCTGAAAGATTACTACGAAGGCGATATCGAAACCATCGGTCGGTTCATTACTACTTCCGGCACGGTGCAATATGGCGACAAGCTCTTTGTAGAACCTAATTTTGGCTTTGCCGATCCTGAAATAGTGGATATTCTCACTTTTGAAACCCTTCAGGGTAACCTGAAAGAAGCACTGAGCAAGCCTGGTTCTGTGGTTATATCGGATCGGTTGGCAGAGAAGTATTTTGGTGCGGAGGATCCCATGGGTAAGACCATTAACTTCTCTAATCAAATAGATTTAATGGTTCAGGGAGTTTATAAGAGCTGGCCTGATAACTCTAGTTTTCAACTGGATATGATGGGAGATTTTACCCTGGTTGAGCAGTTTTACGGAGGTAGACAAAACCTGCTGAACGCATGGGGGTCTAATAATTTCACCACATTGTTTACACTTACATCTACCGGTTCGGTTGAGGGTATCTTGGAGCGGTCTGAAGACTTTCTCATAGCCCACTTGGGTGAGAACGCACCCACCTGGACCAGGCTTCATGTGCAAAAGCTCACCGACATACACCTAAGGTCAAATCTTTCGGATGAATTGGGGCAGAACTCGGACATTACTTATGTCTACATTTTCACCTCCATTGCAGGCCTGATTTTACTTATAGCCTGTATTAACTACATGAACCTTTCAACTGCTCGTTCGGCCAGAAGGGCCAAAGAAGTGGGTATGCGCAAGGTGTTTGGAGCCGGTAAACTCAATCTGGTCTATCAGTTTTTAATGGAGTCGGTTGTGCTCACACTGATAGCGGTTGTTTTTTCTGTGGGAATAACGGCTCTTGTATTGCCTTTTTTCAGGGACTTCACCGGGCTAAACCTTGCCTTTAGCCTCACGCAGAACCTGGAACTTATTATTCTTATTGCGGGCGCTTCATTATTGGTTGGAGTGTTAGCAGGTAGTTATCCGGCCTTTTTTCTTTCGGCTTTTAAGCCGCTCGAAGTAATGAGGGGCAGTAAGGGAAGCAGCCCGGCAAAGTCTGGCCTTTTGAGAAAGGTGCTGGTTGTGGTTCAATTTGCAATATCAGCCATTCTCATTATTTCTACGGTAGTCGTTTTTCAGCAGCTCAGCTATATGCAAAACAAAAACCTGGGCTACGATAAGGAGCAAATGATGGTGTTGAGTGTGAGTAACGAGTTGGCCGCCAATCTAACTACCTTTAAGAATGAAGTGCTCAATGTTTCCGGTGTTCGTTCGGTGGGGGCTTCCAGCCGTGTGCCGTCCGGTCAGTTGCTCGATTCACAGGGGGCGCAAGCGGAGGTAAATGGAGAAATGTTGCCTACACAGGTTGTAATAAAACAGTTGCAGGTAGACCATGATTTTATTCCTAACTACCAAATGGAAATGTTGGCGGGGAGAAATTTTACGGAAGATTTTACCCGCGACTCCGCCCATGTGATTCTTAATGAAAAGGCCGTGCGAATTATAGGCTGGAAAAGCCCGGAAGAGGCCATTGGCAAACGTATGGTTTATGGAGGTATTGCCGGGCAGGTAATTGGTGTGGTGAAAGACTTTCACTTTGAGTCGTTGCAGAGCGAAATAGTACCGGTAATCTTTCAAAACAACCGCAATAGACTAAGATTTCTTTCCATAAAGATTGACGGACAGAATCTGAGAAACACGGTCGCACAAATTGAAGAGTCTTATGCTGCATTTTCTCCTGTGTCACCTATTAATTATAACTTTCTGAACGAGCGATTCGATAACCTGTATCGGTCTGAATCGCAGCGCAGCGAGTTGTTCACTATTTTTTCTGCCTTAGCTATATTTCTAGCTTGCCTGGGCTTGTTTGGCTTAGCATCATTTACCGTAGCACAGCGAGGAAAAGAAATAAGTATACGTAAAGTGCTCGGTGCCTCCGTAAAGCAGATTGTTTCAACACTCAGTAAAGAGTTTATCTGGCTGGTGGGCATTGCCCTGTTGCTGGCAGCACCGGCGGGCTGGTACTTTATGAGCGATTGGCTGGGTGGATATGCCTACCGTGTAAATATGGGAGCTTTACCTTTTCTGGTGGCTGGGGGAGTAGCCTTACTCATTGCTTTTGTTACTATTAGTATGCAAACCTTTAAAGCGGCATTTGCCAACCCGGCTACAAGACTGAGGGAGGATTAGTGGTTTTGTAGTACACAATGCGTGACTCTTGAGAAAAGCTTTAGTCATGCATTGTGTATGTTTTTACAAGTCATTGCTCTTTTCGATCACTTCTGCCTAAAAAGAGTTAGCTGCTTTCGGGGTTGTTTTTTTAACCCTGAATATGGAGCCTTCCTTTTGGTACCCGAGTTTTTTATAGTAGCCGTCTACATCAGACATTACAAACACAGCCTGGTTGGGGTAGTCGGTTAAAAGGCATTCCATCAAACTTTTTCCAATGGCTTTGCCTCTGTGCGTCTTATTTACCAACAAGTCTATAACCCATATAAACAACCCGGAATCATTGATTGACCGAGAGTATCCGCATAGTTCATTTTCAATATAGGCTACGTAAGTGATCGAGTTTTTTAAAGCTTCACTATAGGCCGAAGTAAAATAATCCCTCCATTCTTCGCCTTCCGATTTTATCATTTTCAGAAGCTCGGGGTACTCTTTTGAGTGATTATATCTTTTTACTTCAATTTTCATTGTCAATGGTCGTCAAGGCTCTCTTTTTCAGAGTGTATGCTCTTTGTTCTAGCCCCTATTTCTGCGCTTATTAATTAGCTCAAAACCAATACCCATGGCAATGCCCACGCCAATGCCAATGGCCAGGTTATTCATGGCAATACCAATGCCTGCGCCTATAGCAATGCCGGTACCAATTCCCATTCTGCGGGGTCTTCCGGTTCCATTTTCTCCTTGTTCTTCGTTGCTCATGGCCACTAGTTTAAAGGGCTCCACATATCGGCCGACATACGCCATTGGCCATCGGCTTCTTTTCGCCAGATAATTAAATATTGTCCTCTAAAAGAAATGGTGTCGGTGTTGTTGCGTACCGATTTGCCCTGATAGTAGCCATAGTCTTTGGCAAGGTTTCCGGAAAACTCGATTTGCACGGGGGTGGCGGAGTGTTCAAGCACTCTTACTGAAGCCGGCAGCCGCCAGTAGTCGGTCACTTTTTCTTTTCCGCGAATCATTTCCCTATTCCCCGGCATAATTACCGCGTCTTGGGTGTAGAAGCTCATTTGCTGCTCCAGATTGCCGGCAACATAGGCTTGCGAAAAGGCTTTTGAAGCGGCAGCAATAGCTTCAAGCTCTGCCTCATAGCTGCTTTGGAAAGAGGAGCAGGCAAAGAGCAGCGGTAACAATGCCGTAAAAGCTATTCGTTTCATTGTGTTGAATGTAACGAATACTGATGGCTTTAGGCCACGGCACTTCGTATTCTTTTTATTTGCAGCAAGTGTCTTTCCGTATGGCCGAGTAAAAAGCGGAAGGCATCGCCCAATCTGAGTTTAACCAATGGGCCCAGTGCCGTGGGCACCTTTACCTTGTTTAGGCTATAGTTTCTAGACTGATCCATAAGACCTATAAACGCACGGTGTATGCGAAAAAACTCATCGATGGTTTCCTGGGCATCAAGAGCTTTTTCCGGATCCATGCTCTTCATGGTTTTCATGGTGTTTTTAATCTCACCCGATTCCTTGGGCGTTATCATGCTAGTGAACCAGTTACCCTTCCAATGGCCCGAAAATACTTCGTCTTTTTGCTGAGGATACTTTTTAAAAGCTTTCTCAATATTCTCTACATAAATGCCATTGGCCAAGCTCAGGTGCTTTAGGCATTGCAAAATACTCCACTTGCCTGCTGCTTCCTGCGTGTTTAGCTCTTCGTATGAGAGATCTTGGGTTAGCGCTTCTACGTGGCTAAGTATGTCGTTCAATCGGTGAATGGATTGATTGACGAAATCTTCTGACCTGACCTTCATTGTTTTTCTTACAAAGTAACTACGGCCTGCTCTTTGGTGTCTTGATATAGATCAAGTTTTTACTGAGCCCATTTTTTTCGCATGCGCGAAAAGGTTTCGGGTGTCATGCCCAAATAGGAAGCCAGGTGCTTTTGAGGCACAATCTGAATAATGTGAGGGCTCTGGCTCATTAGGCGTTCAAATTTCTCTTCTGCCGAGTCGGCCAGTAAACTGCGAATGAATATACCAAGTCCAAACATTACCTGCCGGTTGAACCGGAACGTCCATTCTTTGAGTATGGGTACTTTGGAGTAAAGCATTTCTAACTGATGGTAGCTTATTCGCACTCCGGAGCTGTCGGCCAGTGTTTCAAGACTCCAGTCAGACGGTCGTTGAAAAATGAAAGAGTCGTATACACCACTGTACTCTCCGTTGTAGGTAAAGCCCATGTTGTGTTCTGTTCCATTCTTCTCAAAAAAGCCTCTTATTAACCCCTCGTGTACATAGTAGAAGTATTTTTCCACCTGACCAACGGAAGTGATAACGGTATTTTTGTGGTAGTGAAAGGGCTTCCAACAGGTTCGTATTTGTTGCCACTCTTCTTCGTTTAGCGAAATGTATTGTTCAATACTTTTTCTTAAACCGGTGTAGACTTCTTCCATATTGGAAATTATTAAAATGGAATCATTTTTTACAGCTCTAAGTATGGCTAAGGAGGTGAAGTTCCATAAAAACTATGAAGAAGTCGAAGTTTATTCTGCCAGGAAACGAAAGCCGTAAAAAATGCGACCGGGCTCAAATTCTTATATGTTTTTTAATCTGACCAAACCTTTATTGCCTGGCAAACCCTCAGGTTTTTTGGGATGAAAAGAGAAACGCGCAACTATAAAAAAGTATAAAGTTGAACCTTATCTGGCCTCTGATGTCTATCCCAAAAACAGTTTGATTGCAAAAGCAATGGCCGTAACCATTACAAAGTAGCGGATGTACTTTTCGTTTACCTTGGTGCTCCATCGGCTGGTGAGCCAACCTCCGGCACCATTTCCGGCAGCCAAAGCAAGTCCTAATTCCCAATTGATCAATCCCGAATAGATGAAAATCCCCAAGGCAGAAAGGGTGTATATCAACACGGTTAGCGACTTAATCATATTGATCTTGACCATACCATAGTTGTGAATAAAAGACATGGAGGCAATGATGAGATAGCCTACGCCTGCCTGAATGAACCCACCATAGATTCCGATAAAGAAGAAGGTGATGAGTCCGATGATTTTAGATTTTTTGGTGGTTTTAATTTGGTTGCCTGACTGCAGCTTTTTGCCAAACACCATGTAGGCCACAATAAATACAATGATAGCTGCCAAGATTCTATTAAAGGTTTCTCCTTTAATGTCTACAGCAACGTATGAGCCTAGGATGGCTCCAATAAAAGAGGTGGCACTGAGCCAAAGGTCGTATTTTTCGGCTTTCACTCCCTTAGAGTGGTAGCCTCTCCAAGACATCAGGCCGTTAAAGAAAACGCCTATTCTGTTAGTGGCATTGGCCACATTGGGAGGTAAATTCAGGAAAATAAGTGCAGGAAGGGTGAGTAATGAACCTCCTCCTGCAAGCGTATTGATGACCCCGGCCACAAGACCGACACCAAAAAGCAGGAGGATGTTCAGTACGTCCATATCATTGAGTTCACTCAATTAATCATCCCATCTCCAGTCGCCACCGATCTGAAGCTTGAGCTTAAGATTATGTCTTTCTAAAAAAGCCTTGGTTTCAACGTCCGTCAGCTTTTGAGCGGGAAGTGTATCGGCATCTGCCAAGGCATACAGCATCATGGAACTGAAGCGTACGTTATTCACCATATGCTCTTTGTTGACCAAATCAAAGTCGTCACAGTCTGAATGATAGCAACCATAAATGGCTCTATCTAGTCTGGAAGCAGGAGATGTGTAGGGAATTCCTTGCAACATAAACGGCTGGTGGTCGCTGTGGAGGCCTGCGCCATTGGAGACTACATTCTTATAAGTTGTAGAGTCAATGGCCATGATTTCTTTACCGATTTGCTTAAAGAAAGGCTCTGCTTCCGGTCTTCCGCCTGTTCCGAAACCGGCAGGGTTGCCAGACATGTCTTGGTTCATTATGTACTTAATCTGGTCGATTGTGCCATTTTCAATGGCTTGGTTTACCATATGCCTTGAACCTAAAAGGCCTTCTTCTTCACCCATAAACATCACAAACTGAACAGTTCTCTTTGGTTTAAGATTCAGTGCAGCAAAGGTTCGGGCCATGTCTAACACAGCAAATGAGCCAATGCCGTTGTCTATGGCTCCGGTGGCCAAATCCCAAGAGTCGAGGTGGCCGCCAACAATTACTTTTTCATTGGGCAATTCGCTGCCCTTAATAGTGGCTATTACATTTCTGGCTTTAATGAGTCCTGACTTGTTGGTCATTCTGATGGAAGCAAACTGACGGCTCTTTGTGAGCGTTTCTTTCAGTGCCAGTCCGTCTTCTTTGCCAATACAAACGGCCGGTATAGAAATTAGGCTGCCGGTTACCGAAGCAGTTCCGGTGAGTAAAACGCCACCATCTACCTGGTTGATAATGATGATGCCTATGGCCCCATGCTTTATGGCCAGGGCAGTTTTTTCGGATCGGTGTAGCCCGGGAGTGCCTTCAGGGCTGTTGGGCAAAGTGCCTATGTAAACAAGCGCAATTTTACCTTCTACGGCTCCCGGTTTTGCCTCATAGTCAGCGTCAACTCCGTTGCCCATGTCTACAATTTCAGCTGTTATCTCAGCTTCGACTGGCGAGTGTGCCAGGGTTACGGCAGGCATAGGTGCCAGGCTGCCTTGAGAACCAATCTGTACTTCAATATCTCCTCTGCTCCAAGACTCTACCTCAAAAGGCTGATACTCTACCTGAAGGCCGTAACTCTTCAAAAGGTTGTAGGTATATTCTTCTGCCTTGGCCCCTTCTTCAGAGCCTGTGAGTCGGTGGCCAATGGTTTTGGTGGCTTCTTCCAGCGTTTCATAGGCTCTGGAATTGGCTAAAACCTCTTCGTTTATTTTTTTAAAAACAGTGGCTTGATCATCTTTTTTTGGCGAACAGCCAAATACTACAGCAAGTGCAAAAAGTAGAATGATTGGTTTTTTCATTTGAATTAGCGTTGAGCGGTGAAGATAAAAAGAAAAAGCAGCCGTTGAGCTGCTTTTTAAATGATTGGTTTATGTGCTAAGCACCGGGTCGTCATTGTCTCTGACATATCGGAGGGAGAAGGCTGCCAAAAGCATGAATACTCCCGAGGTAACTATAGCATACATGGGGTTTCCACCATACAGATTTTTTACTATTGGCCCGCCTATAGTTGCATTGACAATCTGAGGGAATACTATAAAGAAATTAAAGAGCCCCATATAGATTCCCATTTTCTTGAGAGGAATTGAGCCTGCAAGAATGGCATAGGGCATGGCTAATATGCTTGCCCAGGCAATGCCAACTCCAAACATTGAACCAATAAGCCAGTACTTGTCTGGAGTGAAATACATGGATATTAATCCTAAGCCCCCAATAAAGAGTGACACCGCGTGTGTTTGCTTCCTGCCAATTTTTGCAGCAATTGAAGGAAGCAAGAAGGCGTATATAGCCGATACTAAGTTGTAAACCCCGAAGATGATTCCAACCCAATCTCCGGCATTTTGATAGGCCTGAGAGGAGTTATCATCAACGGGCAGCCCCCAAATATGATGAGCAATTGCAGGAGTGGTATAAACCCACATTCCGAATAGGGCGAACCAAGAAAAGAATTGAACCAGCCCCAACTGCTTCATAGTAGTTGGCATGCTGGCAATGTCTTTAGCAATCTGACTCATGCCTTTACCTTCGGTCGGGGAGGCAATAGATTTTTCAAATTCTTCTTCGAATACAGCTGTTTCTTCAGGCGTATATTCTTTGGTGGTAATTACAGTAATTAATATGGTTGCAATAAGTACCACCGCTCCGCAAACAAAGGAAATGATTAAACTGGGTGGTACTGAGCCCGGTTCTGCAGTATTGGCAACACCAAACCAATTGGTGACGGCCCAGGGCAACCACGAACCAATCACGGCTCCAATACCAATGAGCACTGTTTGAATGCTAAAACCCAATGTGGTTTGGTCGCCCGGGAGTTTGTCGGCCACCAAAGCCCGGAAAGGTTCCATGGCAATGTTAAAGCTGGCGTCCATAATCATTAAAAAACCTGCACCAACCCAAAGAGCAGGGAGGAAGGCAATGAACATATCTGCCTGCGGCATAAGAATTAGACCCACGGAGGCTAAAAGGGCACCTGCCAAAAAGTATGGCCTTCTTCTGCCAAGCCGGGTCCAGGTTTTGTCGCTGTAATGGCCAATAATAGGCTGTACGATCATTCCGGTCAGAGGGGCTACAATCCAGAACCAGGATAGTTCTTCTACATTGGCTCCAAAAATCTGAAGAATTCTACTGGCGTTGGCGTTTTGCAAGGCAAAGCCCATCTGAATTCCCAGAAACCCGAAACTCATGTTCCAGATTTGGATAAAACTTAAGCGAGGTTTGATGGCCATAATTATCTATTTAGCAAATACTTTAAATCCGTTGGGTGGCAGCGAAAGCTCACCGGAAACTACTGTTTCTATATTGTCCATTACGTTGCGCATTGCCCCCAACTCTTCTTCGAAAGTAAGCGTTATGGGTTGGCCCTGAATGTTAATGAATACCACTACCTCATGCTCTCCTTTTTTTCTCTTATAGGCCAATACACTTTCGTTTGCCGATGTTTCTATCCACTCCAGGCTTCCGCCAAACTCTCCATTCCACAGGGCAGGGTTATCTTCCTTCAGTTGGAACAGGGTTTTATACAGATTGGAGAAAACATATCCACCAGACCAATCAATACTATCTTTCTCGAAGAATTCCAGTCGCTTCGTATTATTGGCCTCTTGCCCCGAGTAGACTAGCGGCATGCCATAAGTGGTGGCTGCAAAAACAAACCACGCCTCCTGTCCCTCACCAAAGAATTCTTCGGCCGTACCGTTCCATGAATTTTCATCGTGGTTGGTAATAATATTCATTTTATAATAGCCTTTGGGATAGCGTTCAAAGTCTTTTTTGTACATGGCTTTAATGGCCTCAGGGCTTTCTTCACCGCTCGCAACTCTGCGCATCAGGTGCATCAACTCCCAGGAGTAAGTCATGTCAAAGGCTTCCTCGTGGAGTTCCGGTTCTTCTCCCTCGGCAAGCATAAATACAGGCTTAATGGCATCTAGCTCTGCTCTCACGGTGTTCCAGAAGTCAATGGGTACCATGCCGGCCACATCACAGCGGTAGCCATCAATGTCGAATTCGCTGACCCAATATTTCATGGCATTGAGCATTTCTTTCCTCAGCTCCTCATTGTTATAGTTCAGATCTATTACGTCCTCCCAATCAGCAACGGGCGGCTGAAATTCACCGCTTTCTGTTCGGTTGTAGTATTCAGGGTGTGTCTCTGTCCATGAATGATCCCAGGCTGTATGGTTGGCCACCCAGTCGATAATCACCTTCATGTCATGGGCGTGAATGGTGTTAACCAGATGTCGAAACTCTTCTTCGGATCCAAACTCGGGGTTTATGGCTGTGTAGTCTTTTATGGAGTAGTAGCTTCCCAGACTGCCTTTTCTGTTTTTTGCTCCAATGGGGTGAATGGGCATTAGCCAAACTATGTCTATCCCCATAGCCTTCAGGCGAGGTATTTCTTTGGCAAAGGCATTGAAGGTGCCCTCGGGGGTATGTTGCCTTATGTTGGCTTCATAAATTACGGCCGTTTTGCTCCACTCCGGATGCTTCACTCTCGCTGCGTGATCTTCCGGCCGATTGGTTTTTTCATTTCCCCCGCAAGCCAATAGAATTAGCGATAGGCTTGCAAAAAATGCTTTCAGTCTCATGCTATTTCCAGTTAAGATTAATCTCTTCTTGCGTAAACGGTATTTCCAATGTCTTTACTCCTTTGCTCCAGTAATCGCGTTTGGGCCGTTGTGGCAATGGATCAAACTCCGTAATAGGTGCCAGTAGCTGAAGGTCTTCCACATGGAAAGTTACCGATTCGCCATTGATTTCAAAGGAGTTAGCTTCAAAACCATGAAGGTGTATTTTGAGGCTGTGGAATTCAGAAGTATAACTTCCTTCCTGTTTGGCAACCTGTAGCGTACTCATTTTTCCATTAAAGTAAATTTCGCGTTTGCAGTACTGGCCCTGCTCAAAGTTGTAAGTAGAGCCATCGTCTTCATAGTACGTTTGATGAGTCTCTACTTCTCCAAAATAGAGGTGCAGCTTGAGTATACCATCCGTTTTTTCCTGAGTGGTTTGAACCACATTTTGCAAAGGAATGATGGCTCCCTCTTTGGCAAATACCGGCAGGTCTTCCATCTGGGTTTCTACCAGCATATGGCAACCTCCTTCATGAAGTTCGTCTGTAAAGAAGTTATACCATTTGCCTTGAGGCAGGTAAATTTTGGCATACTCTTGTGTAGTGGTGGTTGGGCAAACCAATAACCACTGCCCCAGCGTAAACTCATTTTGAGCGTTGCCCTGATAAATGTTTTGGTCGTTGTAATAGTCTACGGCCAACGATCGGTTAATGGGGTTGCCCTTGTGGTGTGCCTCAAAAAACAGACTGTACAAATAAGGCATAAGCTGGTAGCGTAGGTTAATATAGTTTCTGGAAATTTCTTCTACTTCCTCTCCGTAGGCCCAGGGCTCGGAGTCTCTTACATTAACCATGCTGTGTACTCTAAAAAATGGAGCAAAAGTGGCTACAGCCAACCAGCGGGCAAATAGCGCTGGGGCCGATTCGCCCACAAAACCGCCCACATCGTAACCGGAAACGGGTATTCCTGTCATACCAAGGCTATTCACCAACCGAACTCCCAATAGCATGTCTTCATCGCCAGCCACGTTGTCTCCTGTCCACACAGCCGAATAGCGCTGCACTCCGGCAAACCCTGCCCGTGTGAGTGTAAAGGGTCTTTTGTTGTTCAGTTGTTTTTTGGCTCCTTCAAAAGTTGCCCGCACCATTTGAAAGCCATAGATATTTCTGGTCTTTTTGTGACTTGCCGTTTGGCCTTCGTAGTCAAACTCAATGAGGTTGGGAATGTCTTGTCCCCAACAGGCCGGTTCGTTCATGTCGTTCCAAAAACCTTCCAGCCCCTTATCGGTGTAAAACTTGAGCTCATCGGCCCACCAATCACGACCTTCCTTAGCTGTAAAGTCAGTAAAATGGCTGTTGCCTGGCCATACGCTAGCCTCAAAACGGCTGCCATCGGGGTATTTTACAAATATGTCTTTTTCAACTCCCCGGTCGTAGGTGCCATAGCCCGGTTGTGTAGCTATACCCGGATCTAAAATTACCACCACCTTAAAGCCCTGGGCCTCCAGTTTCTCTATGAGCCCCTTAGGATCGGGAAATCGGTTTTTATCGAAGGTAAAGGCCTTGTAGTCTTCCATGTAGTGGATGTCCAGATAAATAACATCGGCCGGAATACGCTTTTTTCTAAACGTATCAGCCACCGTATATACCTCATGATCCGGGTAGTAGCTGTAACGGCATTGCTGAAAGCCAAGGCTCCATTTTGGAGGAAGTTGTGACGTGCCGGTGAGCCGCGCATATTCTTGAATTACTTCTAAAACGGTATCGCCCTGAATAAAATAGTAGTTCAGGTCACCAGCTTCGGCTCCAAAGTAGCTAAATCGGTTATTGTTAGAAGCCCCAAAATTGAAATGGGTTTTGTGGGTGTTGTCAAAGAAGATACCATAGGGCTGACCTTCTCTGATGCCAATATAGAATGGGGCCGACAAATAGAGCGGGTCGGTGTCATTGCCAAATGCAAAGGCATCGGAGTTCCAGTTTACAAATGAAGATCCGCGCCTGTTCAGCCCTCCTCCCTTTTCGCCTAGCCCTAGAAAAACCTCATTAGGGCTCAGAGTTTTATAGTTGGTCACCTCATGCCCCAACCAGCTAATACCAAAGGCAGGGTCGTCCTCATTCAGTATTTGTCCGTGGTTGTTTTTAAAGCACAATCTGAGCGGAGAACGCTTAATTTCCAGTTGAATATCAGCCGTCTTTAGCGTCAGGCTCTGGTCTGTTTCTTTAGCATCAATGCTCACCTTTTGAGGAGGCAGAACTACTGAAAAAGGGTTTTCATCGAAAGCCTCGTGTTTGGAAGCCTGAATGCGGCAAATTTTGCTGGTGTAAAACTTTATACTGAATTGCTTATTTCCTGCAAGGCCGGACAATCCGTTTTCTTGCCACGAAAAATGCTGAATGGTTCCTATGGACTCGTTTCTCAAATTCATTGGGATTTGGGGTTGGAGGGGCAATAGCTTGCTTCTCTATTGCACAATTGTAATGTGAAAATAGTGTTTTTGAGAGGTGGTTTAATGGAGAACGGGCAGAAATGCTGTCACAAACGTTTGCATGGACGGTTTATGGCATGGCTGCCTTAACCGTCTTTCTGTCAGACGATTCGCGAACAATAAGCTCAGTGTCGAGAATTCTTATAATGCTTTTGCCGTTAGAAGACTCATTGATCTCCTGAAAAATTAGCTTGGCTGCTTCGCGCCCCATTTCATAGCCGGGTTGGGCAACACTGCTAAGCGTGGGGTGAATGAGTGAAGAAAACTGCCAGTTGCTAAAGCCTACAATGGCCACTTCTTCCGGAATTCGGATGTTGGCTTTTTTTACGGCTTTTAGTGCACCCAGTGCGGCCATGTCGTTGCTGGCAAATACTCCATCTATTTTCTTTCCAGATGCCAACAGCTGAGTCATTGCGCGTTCGGCTTCTTGCTCGGTGCCATTGCGGCATTCAATAATATTGTCTTCGTTGATAGGTATTTCGTAATCTTCCAGAGCACTTATGTATCCTTCTTTGCGCTTTCGGCCAATAATTAAATTGCTGGGGCCTGAGAGGTGCACAATGTGGCGACAGCCTTGTTCAATGAGGTGTTCTACCGCATCGTAAGCACCCTGATAGTCGTCTACAATAACCGATGAGGCATTCATGCCTTCTACCAGTCGGTCGAAAAACACCATGGGAGTGCCCTCACTCACTACTTTTTTGAGGTGTTCCAGATCGGAAGTTTCTCTCGAAATAGAAACCAGTAAGCCATCTACGCGGGCGCTCATGAGGGCGTCAATGCTGTCGGCTTCCCGTTCGTAGTTTTCGTTCGATTGGCAGATCATTACGTTGTAGCCCTCTTTCATGGCTTCATCTTCGATGCCGCTAATGACCGTGGAAAAGAAAAAGTGGACAGTCTCGGGTATAATTACACCTATTACATTGGTGCGTTGGTTTCTTAGGCTTAGGGCAATGGAGTTGGGCCTGTAGTTGTATTTGTTGGCCAGTTCGGTAACGGCCTTTTTTGTGCTGGGGCTTATGCCCGGAAAGTCTTTCAATGCTCTGGAAACAGTAGAACAAGAAATGTTGAGCTCCTTGGCAATATCCTTAATGGTAACCTGTCCCTTCTTCATGGAGGCCTTCTTCAAACAGACTTTGGAATGGACTCTTAAATAAGTTTATATGTTTTGAATAATCTAGTTTTTGCAAAATTTTTTCAAAAAATGTATTGTGCGAATTTGAGCAAATTTGGCTATTTCAATCGTTTGCAGAATATTCATAGGTAATTAGGGCTCAATGGGTTAGATTGACTAATTATAGATTAATGCCTACTTTGGTTCCCTGACAGAGCACTTTCTGAGATGAACTGTCAGTAATTTCCTCCATTTCTATTATAGTTTACTTTACTTATAGCGCAAACCTTTGCGCTATAAGTGTTTTATACCATTTCTGTTAAGAGGTTTAAGTTTTAACTTCACAATTGTTTTCTTTGCATCACTTTTAAAAACATAATCAAATTCGAAATGGGAAAATTCAGAAGCGGGGTGCTGTACGGTCAGGAGTTGAAAGACTGTCTCAGCTATGCTAAGGAAAATGAATTTGCACTACCGGCCGTTAACGTAGTGGGTACCAATAGCATCAATGCAGTATTGGAAACCGCCAAACGAGTTAACTCCCCGGTAATTATTCAGTTTTCTAATGGCGGAGCCTCTTTTTATGCTGGTAAATCACTTTCTAACGATGGGCAAAATGCGGCTATTCAGGGAGCTATATCCGGAGCAATGCATGTGCATTTGATGGCCGAGCACTATGGTGTGCCTGTGATTTTGCATACTGACCACTGTGCTAAGAAGCTTCTCCCATGGATTGACGGACTGCTGGAAGCCGGCAAGAACTATTATGCCAAAAACGGGCAGCCGCTCTTTAGTACTCACATGCTCGACCTTTCTGAAGAACCACTTCATGAAAACATTGAAATTAGTGCTGAGTACTTCAAGAAAATGGCTCCACTTGGTATGGGTATTGAAATAGAGCTCGGTATTACCGGTGGTGAAGAAGACGGAGTAGATAATACCGATGTAGATTCATCGCGCTTGTATACTCAGCCAGAAGAAGTAGCCGAAGCATGGGACGCGATGCGCAAGATTGGTGATATTTTCACTGTAGCGGCTTCGTTTGGCAACGTGCATGGGGTGTATAAGCCCGGTAATGTGGAGCTAAGACCTGAAATATTGAAAAACTCTCAGGAGTTTATTCAGAAGAAATTTGGCACGGAAGAAAAGCCCGTATACTTCGTGTTCCACGGAGGGTCTGGTTCTGAGCCGGAAAAGATTAAAGAAGCTACTTCATATGGTTCCATAAAAATGAATATCGATACGGATGTGCAGTGGGCTATGTGGGATGGTATTCATTCTTACTATAAAGAGAAGAAAGATTATCTGCAGGGGCAAATTGGTAACCCTGATGGTGAAGACTCTCCGAACAAAAAATACTACGACCCACGGGTTTGGTTAAGAAAAGGAGAGGAGTCTGTAGTGAAGCGCCTGGAAAGAGCTTTCGATGAGTTGAATGCTATTGGCAGAAACTAATAGGCGGAACAGGCAGATTAGATAAACGAATTAATCTTGGTTGGGGCGATGTTTGAGTTGATCGGACATCGCCCATTTTTTTGTAGCATGTGGTTAGATGGAGAGAATTTTAGCTATACGAAACTCCTCATCGTCCAGTCGCTTAATAGTCTTAATGGCTTCTCCTATTGGAGTATAGGCAATGCGGTTGTTAATAATGCCCACCATAACGTTGGACTGACCATTGCGAAGCCCTTCCACTGCGGCTACTCCCATGCGGCTGGCCAGTACTCGGTCTAAGGTAGTGGGGGTGCCCCCTCTTTGCAAGTGCCCCAGTACGGTAACCCGAATGTCAAAGTAGTCGAGTTGTTCTTTTACCTTGGCGGCTATCTCATAGGAGCTACCCAGGTGGCAGCCTTCGGCTACTATTACCACGTTAGAAGCTTTTTGGTTTGCAGCTCCTTTTCTTAGTCGATTAATGAGTGCCTCAATGCTCCAATTGTGCTCGGGTACAATCATGGCCACGGCACCACCGCCAATGGCAGAGTTGAGGGCAATGAACCCGGCATCGCGGCCCATTACTTCTACAAAGAAGAGGCGCTCGTGCGAAGAAGCTGTGTCTCTTATTTTATCAATAGCTTCGCGGGCCGTATTACAGGCCGTGTCGAACCCAATGGTAAAGTCGGTACCGGAGAGGTCGTTGTCTATGGTTCCGGGTATCCCAATTACCGGTACATTAAACTCTTGAGAGAAGATGTCGGCTCCGGTAAACGACCCGTCTCCGCCAATCACCACCAGAGCATCTAAGCCATTGGCTTTAAAATGTTCATAGGCTTGCTTACGGCCTTCTTTTGTACGAAACTCTTTGCTTCTGGCCGAGAGCAAAAAAGTACCTCCACGGCTAAGAATGTTTGAAACAGACCTTACATAGAGCTGTTCCATATTGCCTTTAATAAGGCCATCGTAGCCTTTGTATATGCCAAAAACTTCTATGTCGTAATAAATACAGGCTCTTACTACTGCTCTTACAGCAGCATTCATTCCGGGAGCATCGCCCCCACTGGTAAGTACCCCTATCTTTTTAATTTCAGTGGTCATGTTGCGTTAAGTATAATCAAAAATACTCTTTTCGGTGCGAACGGGATGCTATGCATGAGCCTATTCCACTGCAAACGATTGAAGGAGGTTGGGTTTAATCATTGCCGCCTGTTGGCCAGCAAAGGTGGAGGTTCTCCGGTAAATGGGTTAAAACGACTAATGGTTTTGGCTTCCATGCCATAAGCTCTCAAAACACTTCGGTCGCCATACTTATCCCTTATTTTATCCATGGCATGGTAGAGGTTAATCATTTCTTCAGAATCATCGAACAGGTTGATTTGTAGTCCTCCTTCTACCAGGTGGCTAAACCGAACACCAATGAGCCGAACTAGTAGTCGTTTTTGGTAGAGTTTTTCAAAAAGTTCAAGGGTTTTAGGAATGAGTATGTGGTCGGCAGAAGTGTAAGGAATACGCGATTGTAAGGTGTAGGTGTTAAAGTCGGAGTAACGCACTTTTACCGTTACGCAGGCGGTGAGCTTAAGGCCTCTTCTGAGTTGGAAAGCCAGGTTTTCGGCCATGGCAGTAAGTATGCCTCTCAGCTTGTATACGTCAATGGTATCACGATCAAAGGTTCTTTCTGTAGAAATAGATTTCCGCTCGCTGTAGGGTATTACAGGCGAAGTGTCCACTCCATTAGCTTTTTTCCAAATGCTTATACCATTTTGGCCCAAAACCTTTTCCATAAGTTCTACAGGCATTTCCTGAATGGTTTGAATGCGTTTAACCCCCAAGCCATAAAGGGTAATTTGAGTCTTTTGACCTACCATGGGAATTTTACTGATGGAAAGCGGAGCTAGAAAGGTTTTTTCTTTGCCATAGTCTATGCGCAACTGATTGTTGGGCTTGGCTTCTCCGGTGGCAATCTTAGAGACCGTTTTGTTTTTGGAGAGGCCAAAAGAAATAGGAAGGCCCGTTTCTTTAATAATTCGTTTTCGTAGCTCCGTAGACATCTGGTAGCTGTTGAAAAAACGATCCATCCCGGTAAGGTCGGCATAGAATTCATCGATAGAGGTTTTTTCGTAAAGAGGTACCGTTTCTTTGATGATCTCCGTCACCATTTCGGAGTATTTGGTGTAGGTGCCTGAGTTGCCTCTAATCTGAATGGCATCGGGGCAAAGCTCTTTGGCGCGTTTCATGGGCATGGCAGAATGAACACCGTAAGCCCGGGCTTCATAGCTACATGAGGCTACTACACCACGATCGCTCGTACCCCCAATGAGCACGGGCTTACCCATTAGGCGACTGTCTAGCAGCCGCTCCACCGACACAAAAAAAGTGTCCAGGTCAAGATGTAATATGGTATTCTCCACGCTTTAGGTTGTTACGGACTTATCACACAAAGCTAATTATTTTAGTTTATTAAATAATTTAGCTTACGTAGAAAAATTTAGCCGTCAACCACCCGACTTTCGGTCGTATCATCATGTAGCCTGCTTGTTTTTTCGGGAAGGCTACAGGTGTAGTTTGGGCGAACACGAATTACTTCAATTTGTATCTTATCAAATATTTAAAGTTCTCCAGACCAAGTTTGTCTTTAAAATCACTAAAAATTGAAGGTATGTTCTCGGGTTTGCCTTCAGGAAAGTATGATATCCAGCGATACTCGGGTATTGAATAGTGGAAACCATTTGAACCAATCCCGGCTGGTTTAGATATAAAGTATACCAATCCTTTAGGTAGAATTGAATCCTCAATATATGCGACCTTGGTTTTTACATCAGCCATTCCATGTCTCAGCCTTTTATTTTTGACAAATGAGAAGCGTATAAAATTGTCTTTTACGCTTTTGATATCTGTTATATAGTCATATTCGTGTCGGATGTTCGTGAGGTTAGGGTCGTTAATTTTCCCAAGCCAAGGGTTGGGAAGTACTTTTAACTTTAATACCTGTTTTACATGGAGGTTATTGTCTAGTTGATACAATGTATCCGATAAAGGTTTCTGAAAATAGAATGTGGATGGGGAGTCGTAGTTTGGAGCTATACCTCCAGAGTAACCTATTAGTGATGGCATATCTACTGTATAATTTGCTCCCATCTTTTTAGGAGTGCCATCAAGTCCCCAAACTATTAAATTTGGTTTTTCAGGAAAAATAGAATTGTAGTTAGAATAGGTAACAAAGTTTTCTTTTAATGCGACCATACCTAAAAGACGGTCATTTAGTTTTACCTTTTCTATAAACTCTCCGTTTAAAGTGAATTTTAATATCGCCATATCAAAATGAGAGAGTACCACTATTTGGTTGTCAACAAGTGCAATATTGGTAATTGAGTGGTACTCCTGTGGTCCTGGCCCTTGTTTACCAAAAGAGAAAAGGTAATCGAGTTTTAAATTATATACCTTAATGTCGTTGTTAATGTCATCTAAAACATAGACAAAATTGTCATTGACGATAACATCTTTAATCCTTCCTATGAACGGAGTGTCAGGGAAGGCAACTAGCTCGATTGAATGATATATTTTAGTTAAATCTAGCTCGGATTGTGAAACCTCTATTTCTGAAAAAGGAATGTCACCTAATACCTCCTCCCTACTTTTGGAGTGGCACGAATAGATAGCGAACAAGAGAATAAAAAATAGATACTTCAAGTGATGGAAATTGATATGTGTGCTGTTGAAAAAAACTATAATAGAATAAATAAAAGAGACTTTTAATAAGTATGGCCTTATGTAAGGAAAAAAAGAGCACTCAGTTTGAAACTAGTGAATTAAAACGGAGTGCTCATATGTCTATTATTCAGGTTGAACTTCTGTTAGTCCTTCAGGACATGTGTTGTCAATACATCTTCCGTCACCCAATACACAGTTACTAGAGCTAGCCAGAATTGCACCTGTGTCATCATAACAATCCGTATCTACTTTGGTAAAGCCGCCACTAGAAGATTTTGCTTCGTAAGGATTTATAACTATAGTTACAATAGCTATCCCTATAACGATTAAGAATGAAGATAATAGTTTTTTCATTGTATTAGTGTCTAACTACAAATAGGTGAAAAAATATTATTATCAACCCGTTGGGTGAAATTAAGTTATAGGGTTACCCATTTAGATCGTATTTATTAGATTCCGGTATACTAGACACAAGCTGTGCCCTCACAGCGTTTTTTTTACAACCATTTGTGAAGACACAAATGGAGGCAAGGTTACTAAATAATTTAGCTTATGTAGAAAAATTTTAGGATTGAGGCGAAGGAATAAAGATTGCCTGAAGGTGTTGTCGGCCTAAGCCTGCCTGCCGACAGGCCGGCTCAGGGAGAGAGCAGAATTACTTCCACTTAATATTACAGCCCAGACTTGGGATTTGTGGAGTAGAAACAGGCTTGCCTTCCAATATTTCGTCTAAAGCAGCTCGCAGGTCCTTGCTGGTTACAGGTTTGCCATTGCCGGGGCGAGAATCGTCCAGTTGGCCACGATAAGCACATTTTAAGTCTGCATCAAAAACATAGAAGTCGGGGGTGCATGCTGCATCATAGGCTTTGGCCACCTGCTGGGTTTCATCGTACAAGTAGGGAAAAGTGTAACCTACTTTTTCAGCTTCTTCTTTCATTAATTCCGGAGAGTCTTGCGGGTAGTTTTCTACATCATTCGAACTGATGGCTATAAACGAGACTCCTTTTGCCTGATAGTCTTTTGCCAGCGATACTATGCCCTCGTCTACATGTTTCACAAATGGGCAATGATTGCAAATGAACATAATTACCGTTGCCTTGTCTGACTTGAGTTCAGCCAGGCTTAGGCTTTTTCCTGAGATGGTGTCCGGAAGTTTAAAGTCGGGGGCCGGAGTGCCCAGTGGTAGCATATTGGAAGGTGTTCGTGCCATGAGTTTGGTTATTGGGTAATTGGTATCTACATGGATAGTTCAAGATTATTTTAAAGAGTGAAATACTAGAACAAAGTGAAGTACTACAAATCACATGTTAGTAAAAATGCCAATAGGAGGGTAAATATTGTGTGAGAAATACAAGGGCCTCAGGTTATGACATACTTGGTTGGTGAGTCTATGGTATGATCGTCAAGTGACTTTTGAAGTTTCTCTGAACTAACTGTAGTTCTTAAAGTTTAAGAATAAAAGAACTATAGAGTTATAGTCTTACTCTATCTCTAATGCCAGATAGTTCAGATAGTTCCTGTTAGAGTTCGCAAATCTCCATAGCACAATATCAATTACCGATACCTTCTCGTCAATAACATTCGATAATTCTGAACACATTTCTTCAGGCGAAGAGTAGCCAAAATATTCTGCGATTCTAATTAGATGTCTATCCGGTTTTATAACATCGTATCCAAGATTCTTCAATAGATGTCTGCCAGTTACTGATCCGAGATAAGGAAGAGAACTTATGAATTCAATTCCATCTCTTTGTATTTTAGCTTTGAATGAGTCTACCCCCTCAATAAAAATTAAATATGCAATCTCACATATGGCTTTTATTTTTCCTGTATGAGCGAAGACTTTCATTGCTTTTTCATAGCACTCTTCTTTGTTCCGAACTATTATAGACGCACTATCCCAATTCATAAATGAATTGGAGAATCTTTCAAAAAGTCCTCTTATCACATTCTCCTTCATTCCACTATTAAGAATTACCCAAGCTATCTCTCTAAGTAATTCTTGCTCGGTAAAATCAAGTAGTTGGTTTTTGGTTTCTTCTGATAGTATTTCATGATAATACGGTGAAGACAACAAATGCTTTTTTATGTCAAAATATGCATTTGCTAAATTTTCAGTCCTTCTTGTCATTTTTCTTTAGAGAGTTTATCCAAAAGTCAAATTTGGCCTTCCAAAATGGCTTATTGGGGTTGTCACTGATATACTTACTCAGTCCTACTTTCCTAAGGTGTCGTGATTTTAGACGATTGAATCGATTGTTTGCAATTGGAACAATGGAATCCATCGTTTTTTTATATTCCAGAAGGAATTTATCAATTAAAGATTCATCTCTTTTGCTGTGAGCCTCCTCTAATTTCACTTTTAATAAAAAGAGCTTTTTCGTAGCATTCTCATGATCAGAGGCCTTGCCCTTCCAATTTACTATCATCAAAACAATCGAACTCGCGAATAGTAAAACTCCAGATAATTGAACAATTACTTGAAAAACTTGAGCGTCTCTTTCAATACCAAAAGCACCTAGAAAAGAATAGTCGGTAAAAACAAAGCTATTCAACACAACAGTAAAAAGTATAATTAAAATATCCAACAGGAGAGATTTTCTTTTAAACCGATCCCTTTCAAATGAGTGCATGTCAAGCATCATTCGAATTACCCTCATTTTTTTATCTAGACTGGTCACTTTATGTCAGAAGATTTTTCCAGACACTTGACATTTTGTTAGAGTCAGCCGACTCCATTCTTTTTGACATCACCCTAAATGCATCTGAGACAATTTTACGAGATATGCTGTTTGCATTTCCCAAATAGTCATCAACATGCGTTGATTGTCCTGTTTTGTCTTTTAAAGGATTTAATATTCTAACACTTCCTTCTTTGAAGAAGGTTTTGATCATTGATTTAATGTTTTTTGATCCATTATACTTTGAAAAGACCTCGATTGCCAATGCTTCAATATGATACCCAGATAGCCTTCTTTTCTCAGGTTGTTGAGCAATTATAGACTTGGCGAGCTTAATTACAGGGATTGCTTTGCCGGACATTGACCTGTTAATAGCTCTCAAGGAAACGGCAAATTTTTCGGGTTTAATAATTGGAGACCAGCTATCTCCATCCAAGGAGGATATTTTGACTCCAGTTTGAGACTTAACTGCTGGTAAAACTTGTATTTCGGCTCCATCTGAAAACCTGACTGTAATTGCCAAGTTTCCTTTCTTTATTTCTGTTCTAGGAAACCGTTGTTGGATTTTATGAAAAAAGTAATCCTTTACTTCGGAAGGAGATAGATTCTTAAGTTCCGAGCCATTCAAAATTGCTAAGGTGTCGACATCACTCAATCCATTTACATATGTATGTTTTGCTACTGAACCAGCATATTTTAGGTCAATAGTCCCGGCTATTTCAGATTCTAAGGCTTTCCTAATCTCATTTAGGTGTGTTTGTAATGCTTGACTATCCCGACTATTAATAGATAATAAAAGCTCACGTATTAAATTATTAATCTCTTGATCAAATTTTGGGTCTGTTAATTTTTCTCGAGCCTCTTCAATTTTTTTGCGAATTTCATCAGGTGTTTGCTTTTGATAAAAATATGTATCCTTTGAACTTGCCATTTGATTAGTCTTTAACTCGATTATAACATTCCTCAAATACCTCTATCAATTTGTCATTATTAAGATAATTGAATGAGTCAAAACTTCTGGTCTTTGAGAAGTCTCTCATGGCAAATTTAAGTTTTTCCAGATAGTTGACATTCGAAATTAATGATGAAAGAGCAATTGCTTTGTCTTTGCTTTGAACCCCTAAAGCTTCACTTAAAACAGAAAAGTTATGAGTATATATGGCCATACCATTATGATACGAGAACTTCAACCATGTTAATCCGTCAAAGATCTCTGCACCTGCAAAAAAATATAGAACAGAGGTTACCGGATCAAGACTACCAAATACGTGTATGGGTTTATCGGCTAGACCATTACTGTCCAATGATTTCCTAACCTTTTTAACGTTGATCATCCTGTCATAAATCGAATTGCCTAATTCTTTTTCTGTCAGCCCAATGATGTCAAATTTATTCAGACTATGAATACTTCTCAACAAGTCATCGATGACAACATTAGGCTGTTGTTTTTTTTCAGGCTTAATTAGAAAATCGGTCAGCATTCTATTCCTGAATTGACTGAAGAATTTATCGGCATTTTGGATTTGATCTTCAAATGGGAGTCTAATTTCTCCATGATCAAAGTTTACAATTACAAATGAAGTTTCCTCAGGGCAGCTAGAAAGTGTACGTATCAGTTCTTCTTCCCCCCAATCAAGAACTTCATGCCGTGTCTTGTTAACCCCAGAGATATCAAAGGATTCAGAAGTCTCATAGCCACCGCTATCAATGAAAACCACGTTTGTTATGCCGATTTCTGAAAGCGGTGGAATGTATCCATGATAAACATCATAAGCACTCACTAATAGTGACTCGTGTAATAGTTCTTGTGCTGGCACATTAAGGACATCATATATTTCGGAAACTTCTTTGGGCTTATTATTGATCTTCTTTTTAAGAAGGGCAAAACCCTTAGAGGAAAAAGAAGGAATTAGTAGTGGGGTTTCAATTTCTACCCCAGTTGGGTGCTTTATTGTTCTACTTTTCATGAGATTCTAAAAAAATCCTTTCTAAACATGATGGACATTGACCACATGGTACATCGGTCCCTATTTCGCAGCTTACCAAGTTTTGGAATGAAATATTCGTGCTTTTAAGATATTGCCATATTTGATGTTTTCTCCAGCTAATAAAGGGAGCGAGAACTCTAATATTACTATTTAGACTTGAATCAAGAGTGTCTTGAAATTTACTAATGAAGTTTTCGCTACAGTCTAAATAATCTGTTCCAGAATGAATACCGATTGAAATATACTTTGTTTTTGCACTAGACTTCATGATTGCTAACGAAAGCAAAAATAGATTTCTACCGTCAATAAGACCTGAACTAAAACTACCTAGTGAGCTGATGTATATTATTTCTAGGTTTAAATTGAAATAATCACAAACCCATTCACAAGCCTCCCTTTCTTTTAATGCTGCGGGTTGTCCATAGTCAATAAATAAAGGACGAATTTTGAACCCTTCGCTTTTAAAAAACTGAATACAAGCTGTGGAATCAACCCCACCACTAAGGAGTTGTATAGTCTCATCCATCCTTATATTTTCTTGTAATATAAATAATTCACTAAAATTATTTCATTTGAATAGAAGATGATTTTAAGATTCTTTTTTACACTAAATAGCTCATTGCTGCTCCGGCAAAGGTTAGAGCTAAGAAGAAGCCCAGCATATCGGTAACCGTTGTAAGAATAGGGCCCGATGCCAGAGCCGGATCGGTATTCATTTTTTTAAGAAACAACGGAATGGTGCCACCAATGCTTACGGCCACAATGGTGTTAATGGCCAGAGCGCCACCCACAACAAGTCCTAAATAAAAATTGCCCATATAGATAAAGGCTGCCAGACCAATGAGCAGGCCAAGTACCAACCCGTTGATCAGTCCTACCTTGATCTCTTGCCAAAGTACCCGGGCCAGTTCATAGGGCTTAACCAAACCCAGGGAAAGCTCGCGCAAACTTACCGCTACGGCCTGGTTGCCCGAACAGCCGCTCATGTCGGAAATAACAGGCAGGAACACGGCCAGGGCAATCACTTCTTCGAGGGTGTCCTGGTAAAAGGCAATAACACTTGCGGCAATAATGTTGAGCACAATGTTTACAGATAGCCACGAAAGCCTTCTTTTTGAACGAAGCCATACCGGCATAGAGCGGAGCTCCTCTCCTCCCACAATACCTTGGGTTTCCAAAAGCTCCAGGTTAGACCTTTCCGTTTCTGCTTCGCGAAGGTCTTTTCGGAGTACTATACCCAGCAGTTCTTCGGTTTCGCTTACCACGGGCACTCCAAAGAAATCATATTTATCGAAAAAACCGATGAGCTCTTCCAAACGGGCATTAGGGAGCATGGTTTTAGCATTCTTAATGGCTATGGTATCCAGCTTGGTATTGGGACGAGAAAGTAACAAATCGCGCATTTGCAAAACCCCGACAAAGCGGTTGTCGGAGGTAACATAGATGTATTGTACGTGGTAGTCTTCGTATTCCTCGGCCTTTTCCTGAAGGTCTTTTACCGTTTGGGCTACCGTCATGGCCGAGTCATAGGCCAGGTATTCCGTTACCATTAGCCCACCGGCCGACTCAGAATCGTACTGTATGAGCTTTCTTACATTTTCGGCTTCCTGAGGCCGCATTTCTTCAAGAATGGCCTCGGCTTCTTCCGTTTCCAACTCGGCCAGAATATCTACCTGGTCATCGCTATACAACTCATTAAGAATAGAAGCAGCGGTTTCTATCTGAGCATTTTCTATGGCTTCTATGGCCTGGTTTTGGGGTATTCGCTCCAGAAGCATAGCGGCATCTTCCGGGCTTAAAAGGCCAATAAGCGAAACCTGTTCATCTTTGGAGAGCCGGTTGTAGGCATAGATCAGGTCTTCCGTTTTCAGGCTTTCCATCAACTGATGAATGCTCTCACTGTCTTTTAGTTCAATGAGCGAAGAGAGTTCTTCCAAAAATGTTATTTCTTTTTCCATGATTACTTTTGTACGCCTATGTGCATTAATGCATCGCCCTGATGTACTATGGGGTTGTTGTTAAGGCCTATTACATAGCCTGTTGCCGGGCTTTTAATCTTGTGCTTAAAAGCCCCGAAGGGTTCGGCTATATAGCCTACAATTTGATTTTTTTCTACAAAGTCTCCTGATTTTGCTCCGGCCAGAAAAATACCGGAATAGCGTGCCCTTACCCACGATGAATTGTAGATGACTCTGGTTTTTTGCATGGCATCTGGGGCTCTCTCGCGCATGCCCAGGTACTTCATTACCCTCAAAGCCCCGTTTATTCCTGCCTGAATGGCATGTTCATCGAAGCGAGCCGATTCCCCTCCTTCATAGACCAAAATATGCTTACCCATTCGGGCGGCTGTTTGTCTCAACGACTTTGGACGAAAGGGGGAGTTGAGAATAAAAGGAGGTTCAAACGCATTGGCAATGGCGCGGTTGCGTTCGTCTTTAAGTACACAGCGTATTTGTGGGTAATTGGTTCGGTCGGCCCCTCCGGTATGAAAATCGAGGCCCACATCTATTTTGGGTATGATATTATTGGTAAGGTAATGAGCCACGCGCGAGGCCAACGATCCGTTCTTATTTCCGGGAAACGACCGGTTTACATCTTTTCCATCGGGCACATAACGGCTAAAGTTAATGAACCCAAACATGTTGATGATGGGAATGCAGATTACTGTTCCAACTTTGGGTTTGTGTTGGTCTTTTTCAATAATTCTCCTAACTATCTCCGTTCCGTTAATTTCATCGCCATGCAGGCCTCCGCTTAGAAGAAGAGTGGGACCATCTTCAAGAGCCCGGGCCACCGTAATCTTCAGGTTAATTTCTGAGTGAGAGGGCAATCGGGCAATATTTACGTTGATAACTGCTTCTTCGCCCGGCATTACGGGCTTTCCACTAATTATAAAGGGTGTTCTCAAAATCGCTGGCTGATTGTTTGGGCTAAATCTACACACAAACCCTGAATAGCCTTAGCCTAATTTAACTTTTCAGGGAGCAAGTCCGGGGCTTGTTTTTCATTAAGCCTTCCAAAAACAAAATCTAAAAGGTCATAAAAATGTTTAAAGCTACTGTCGGAGTCACCTTGCTGTTGGCCTCAATAGTGGTTATGCCTTTGGCTTTTGTACAAAGCCTTTTGTTACAAGGGAAGAGGTCTCCCAAAGCGAGCCGTCTGGTCAGGTTTCCTATCATATTCCCGGGCTTTCCGAAGAACAGAATAACAGTATACACCAGACCAAATAAATAGCCGAACAAGAGAAACAGCCTTTGCAGGCTCGGCTGAGGATTGGAGAAGCCCGAATGGAGCAACTTCAATTGGCCCACAAAATAAATATGAAAGCGGTGGGTAGGGTAATTGAGCGAACAACGGATTTAAGGGCACAACTCCTCGTACTAAAAGTGGAAAGTGTGGCAGAAATAAAGAGCCTGTTTGCGATGAGCAGCGGCTAGCACTAAACAGGCAATTGCTGTACAGGCCAATAAAGCGGGGAGGGAATGAGGAGGCCCAAAAGCTTCTGAACCAAAACAGGGAGGATAACACCTCCTTCAACTTAGACCAACCATTGACAGAGCAAACACTTTTATTGGCCTTGAGAAACAGATCTGAAGAAGCTTTCAGGCAATTGGTAGAAGACTACAAAGACAAAGTGTACAACACCTGCCTGAGCCTCTTAAAGAATGAAGAAGAGGCTGAAGAAAGCGCCCAAGATGTATTCATGGAGGTGTATCGATCGGTAGAGAGTTTCAGGGCAGAGGCTAAGCTTTCTACCTGGATATACCGGATTGCCACTACCAAGAGTCTTGAAAAACTAAGAAGGATGAAAGCAAAAAAGCGCTTTGCGTGGATGAGGAGCCTTTCAGGAGGTGTGGCGCAGGGCTTCCAGCCTGCTGATTGGATGCATCCGGGAGTGGCTATGGAGCAACAGGAAAATGCCAAGGCTTTGCTGGCGGCTATCGATAAGCTCTCGGATAATCAGCGATTGGCATTTACTCTACACAAGCTGGAAGGGCTTTCTTATGAAGAAGTGGCTCAGGTACTTCAGGTAAGTGTGTCATCGGTTGAGTCGCTCATGTTCAGGGCCAGGCAAAACCTAAAGAAGCAACTGAGAAACTTCTATGAAAAAAATATGATTGATTAACGCAAGAAAATTAAAGGGTTGGCATCCAATAAGATACCATGAAAGAGAAAGCAATTATAGCACAAAGGGTAGAGCAGAGTATAGCAAGTTTGGATGCTGTAGAAAGAGCGTTGGCACCTGCTTTTTTTTATAGCCGGCTGGAGGCCAGAATGGAAGCAGAGTTGTTGGGTAAGAGTAACCGCTATGCCTTTTTAGAAAATATGAAGCTATGCACGCTCTTGCTTCTTATTGTTCTGGTTTTCAATGGTTTTAGCTTGGTTCTGCTAGGGTATGAGCGACCTCTGCCTGTAGAAACTGCATGGGAAACGCTGTCTAGAGAATACTTTATGCCGCCCAACGAATTCGGTTATTAAATCTAAACAAATGAAAAGTTCAAGAATAATAGGCATTGCGGTAGTGTTTCTGGCGGTATTGAACGTGGTGCTCCTGACCTTGCTTTGGTGGGGCAAACCAGATCAGCACATTAAAAACGGTATGGAAGGGCTGTTAATATTGGAACAAGAACTTGGCCTGACCGATGAGCAGTTGGAACAGTTAAAACGCTTGCGTCATAACCATTTTATAGAAGTGAATAGGCTGAGGGACCGAATGCACGAGGCTCGTGAGCAACTGCATGGTCTTTACGGAAAGCCGGAGGTGGTAGCCCTTACGGACAGTTTGAGCCGGGTAATAGGAGATAGTCAGGCCCGGATAGAGCAGGCCACCTTCAACCACTTCATGAAAATACGAGACCTGTGCGCTCAAGAACAGGTACAGGTTTTCGATGCCATTATTATGTCGGTATTAAAGCAAGGGGCTCCGCACAGCCGTATGCCACCACCGCAAAAGAAGAAAAGGCGCGGGCCATAAGACCTGTGAAACCTCAAAGCCGGAGTCGGACTGCACCAAAAATTTAAAACCAAACAAACTATGCGAACAAAGGCGATTTTTCTTTTGAGCCTGGCCATGCTATGTGCCAATTGCTCTCAAAACCTGGAAGAAGAAACCATAGAGCCAAATGCTCTTGAGGGTTTGAACTTACCGGACAGTTGGTACAACTATGCCAACCCCGATCTTCCCGATCATTTTTTAGACAATGATATAAGGCGTATAGACAATACACCTACCAATAATCAGATAACCAATGCAGGGGCAACCCTGGGTAGAGTGCTTTTCTATGATGTTCGGTTAAGTGCAAACAATACCGTTTCATGCGCTTCTTGTCATGTGCAAGCCAAGGGTTTTTCCGATTCGCGGACTCGAAGCCTTGGTTTTGAAGGCGAAGAGACCGGCAGAAATAGCATGGGCTTGGCCAACGCCAGGTATTATAACAATGGCAGTTTCTTTTGGGATGAACGAGCCACAAGCCTGGAGGCACAAGTACTGATGCCTATTCAGGACGAGGTGGAAATGGGGTTAACCTTAGATGAACTGGTGGCTAAAGTTCAGGCACAACCTTACTATGAGCCGCTTTTTTCCGATGCTTTTGGTAGCTCGGCAGTTACTGCCGATAGAATAGCCAATGCACTTGCCCAATTCGTAAGAGCCATGGTCTCATATCAGGCACCATACGATTTTGGGCTTGTTGCCGCCAACGGAAACAGTAATGCCCGTTTTTCCAATTTTACTGAACTGGAGAATTTGGGTAAAGATTTATTTTTTAGCCGTAGAACACAGTGCTCCAATTGTCATGAAACAGTAGCGTTTAGTGGAGATAGAGCCAGAAACAATGGGCTCAACGCCAATAGTACAGACCTGGGCCTTGGGGCAGTTACCGGCAATCAACGCGACAATGGTAAGTTCAAAGTCAATTCATTGAGAAACATTGAACTCACTAGCCCGTACATGCATGATGGACGTTTTGAAACTTTGGAGGAAGTAATCGACTTCTATAACCGGGGTGTTCAGAACCATCCTAATCTTGATGACCGATTGAGAGAAGGCAATAACCGGGCTGTTCGAATGAATTTGAATGCGGAGGAGCAGCAAGCCTTGGTGGCCTTTTTGAGAACACTTACCGATCAGTCGTTTATAAGCGATGAAAAGTTCTCGAACCCTTTCGGTAATGATTGAGAATTTATAGTTCATATACTATATATTTTGGTTGAAGAAGGAGAGCTCGGATGGAGCTCTCCTTTGCTTTTTTAGGTATCTTTTTCCCATGCTCAAACTCAACGCTATTCAGAAAAGGCATTGGCTGCATCAACACCCGGAACTGTCCGGTAATGAAAGAGAGACGGCCCGCCAGATTGTAGACTGGCTGAGGCCACTTAAGCCCACACAGTTGATGGCTCCAATAGGTGGCCGCAGCGTATGGGCTATTTGGGACAGTGGGAAGCCGGGCAGGCATATTATGTTTAGGGCCGAATTAGATGCCCTGCCCATTGAAGAGGAGTCGGTTATTGAATATGCCTCTGTCAATAAAGGTATAAGCCATAAGTGTGGTCATGATGGGCACATGGCCATATTGTTAGAGTTGGCTTGCCGAATTGTAAGTGAGGGGATTGAAAAAGGGAAAGTCAGCCTCATGTTTCAGTCGGCTGAAGAAACAGGGCAGGGCGCAGGCCGGGTTGTAAGCGACCCTCTCTTTAAAGAAAACAGGCCTGATGAAGCTTTTGCCTTACATAATTTACCCGGCTATCCTTTACACACCATCCTCAGTAAGGGTGGAGTTTTTTGTGCGGCATCTATTGGGCTTAAGTTGCTGTTCAAAGGTCATACTTCACACGCTAGTGAACCGGAGAAAGGTAAGAATCCCGCTCAAGCCATTGGTCAGTTTATTGTTTGTTTGCCGGAAAGGGTTAGACAGTTGGGGCTTCATAGTCATACCTTTTATACCATTACCCATATAAATCTAGGCGATGAAAGTTTTGGTGTTTCAGCTGGTGAAGGAGAAGTCTGGATGACCATTCGATCGTTGTCCAATAACGAAATGAGGGGGCTATTGCAGGCTATTGAGAGCCAGGCGAACGAGTTGGCCCATCAGCAAAGTTTAGTTTTGGAAGTATCGAAGCATGAAAGCTTTCTGGCCACCACCAATCATAAAGAACAAGAAGAGGTGATAAGGCAGGCGTGCCAACAGCTTGGTCTTGAGGTTAGAACACTTCCCGAGCCCAATCTTTGGAGCGAAGACTTTGGTGTTTTTCTAGACGAAGTTCCGGGGGCGCTGCTTGGGCTTGGCAGTGGCGAAGGGTGTTTTCCTCTGCACCATCCTTTCTATGATTTTCCCGATGAGATTATTAACACCGGAGCAAGGCTTTTCTGGCAAATACTTATCAATCGGTTATAAAAAAAGCCGGTTTTGGAAGGTCACCCAAAACCGGCTTTCGCTTACTATCTGTTTACCACATTAGTCTGTAGAGTCTTCCTCTTCAGTCTTTTTACTGGTTTTTCGTTTCTTTTTAATCTTTATGGTCAACTCTGCCTCGCCTTCTTTATGATCGGCCATCAGTGTATCGCCTTCGTTGATATCGCCTTTTAATATTTCTTCGGCAATTTGGTCTTCGAGATACTTCTGAATCGCACGATTCAAAGGTCTGGCTCCATATTGCGGATCAAAGCCCTTGTCGGCCAAAAAGTCTTTGGCTTTCTCGGTTAGGGTAATTTGGTAACCCATGGCTTCAATTCTGCTCAGGAGTTTCTTCAATGATATATCAATGATCTCGTGAATATGCTCTCTGGAAAGTGAGTTAAAGATTATCACATCATCCAACCTGTTCAAGAATTCAGGGCTAAAGGTCTTTTTAAGCGCTTTTTGGATAGTGTCTTTAATTATAGCTTCCTCGTTGTCACGCTTCACCTGAGTGCTAAACCCAATGCCAGTTCCAAAATCTTTTAAATCTCTTACCCCTATGTTCGAGGTCATGATGATAATCGTATTTCGGAAATCAACCCTTCGGCCCAAGCCATCAGTCAGAATACCATCGTCAAGTACCTGAAGAAGAATATTGAACACATCGGGATGAGCTTTCTCAATCTCATCGAGCAGTACTACAGAATACGGTTTTCTTCTCACCTTTTCGGTAAGCTGACCACCTTCTTCATAGCCTACATAACCGGGAGGCGCTCCTACCAACCGCGAAACAGAGAATTTCTCCATGTATTCACTCATGTCAATGCGCACCAGTGAGTCTTCTTTATCGAAAAGATAAGTGGCCAATACTTTGGCCAACTCTGTTTTACCCACTCCGGTGGGGCCAAGGAATACGAAAGTACCAATTGGTTTTGAGGGGTCTTTGAGTCCTACTCTTGTGCGCTGAATAGCCTTGGTGAGCTTTTTAATGGCATCTTCCTGGCCTATAACCTTGCCACTAAGCTGGCTGGCCATGCCCACCAGTTTAGCTTGCTCTTTCTGAGCCACACGCTTGGTAGGTATGCCGGTCATCATGGCTATAACTTCTGCTACATTATCTTCATCTACTACGTATCGTTTAGACTTGCTCTCTTCTTCCCATTTCGCTTTGGCCTTGTCTAGCTGATCAATGAGCTTTTTCTCCTTATCTCTCAGTTGGGCAGCCTCTTCATACTTTTGGCTTTTTACTACCCTATTCTTCTCCTTCTTTATTTCCTCGATCGATTCTTCCAGCTTTACAATTTCATCGGGTACATGGATGTTGTTTATGTGTACTCTGGCACCGGCTTCATCCAATACATCTATGGCCTTATCGGGCAAAAATCGGTCAGAAATATATCTGTCTGAGAGTGTAACGCAGGCTTTTATGGCTTCTTCGGTATAATTCACATGGTGGTGATCTTCATACCGTTCTTTAATGTTTTCGAGAATCTGAATGGTCTCTTCAGGAGTGGTAGGGTCTACCATTACCTGCTGGAATCTTCTCGCCAAAGCCCCGTCTTTTTCGATATACTGGCGGTACTCATCGAGTGTGGTAGCTCCAATGCATTGAATTTCTCCGCGTGCAAGAGCGGGCTTAAACATGTTGGAGGCATCGAGCGAACCAGATGCTCCTCCTGCTCCCACTATGGTGTGAAGCTCATCAATGAACAGAATCACTTCAGGAGACTTTTCCAGCTCATTCATAACGGCCTTCATGCGCTCTTCGAACTGTCCTCTGTACTTGGTTCCGGCAACCAAAGAGGCGAGGTCTAGAGTAACTACTCGTTTGTTGAATAGAACACGTGATACCTTCTTCTGAATAATCCGTAAGGCTAGTCCTTCGGCAATGGCCGATTTACCAACACCCGGTTCTCCAATAAGAATTGGGTTGTTTTTCTTTCTTCTCGAAAGAATTTGACCTACACGCTCAATTTCTTTTTCTCTGCCCACAATAGGGTCTAGTTTGCCTTCTTCGGCATATTTAGTCAGGTCTCTGCCAAAATTATCCAATACCGGGGTTCTTGATTTTTCAGAACCTTTGCCTGTAGGTCGGTCAGATGAGCCCCCGCCAGATGCTCCACTGCTAAACATACGTGAAGAGTCATCGTCCGGGTCGTCAGTGTCTGACGAAGCAATAGGATTATCTGTTTGGTATTCGAGCATCTCTTTAACCACCTCATAGTTCACATCGAATTTCTCGAGAATTTGGGTAGCAATATTATCTTCATCGCGCAGAATAGATAATAGTAAATGCTCTGTGCCAATAAGCTGGCTTTTAAATATTTTTGCTTCTAAGTAGGTGATTTTCAGTACCTTTTCTGATTGTCTTGTCAGGGGAATATTGGCCAGGTTTTTTACATTGTGATTGGCTGTTCCCTTGGTTGCTCTTTCTATGGCTTCTCTTAGCTCTTCCAAAGAAGTACCAAGCTTTTTCAAGATGCTCACGGCTACTCCTTCACCCTCACGAATCATTCCTAAAAGCAAGTGTTCTGTGCCTATGTAATCGTGGCCGAGACGCAGCGCCTCTTCCCGACTAAGCGAAATCACTTCCTTTACTCTATTTGAAAATTTTGCTTCCATTTATCGCCTTTCTCTTGGTCTAATGTTAGTCTATTAAACCCCAAACAATTTAATAAGATATGGTTAAGATTTAATAGAAAACGGTATCAAAAACCTATTTGTTCTTTAAGAATACACCTGACTGCTTCAAAACCATTAAGGCATCCGGCCCTACACAGAACAACAAGTCTAATATGCTGAGGTTAGGTACAAAGTTTTTGCCAAACATCTGATAGTACTCCTTTGGCTGAAACCATGTCATGCTTTCTAATGGCTTTTTAGGATGCACGGCAGACCTTGCATCCAAAATACCCTTTGCCGGGGTCAATTCAAACTTTTTAGTGAATTCGATGCTCACATTCAGTTGAAGCAGTCTAAGACATAATGTCAGCAACGACTGATTTAGTTCAATTAGATGTTTTTTTTCCTTCTTAAGTTCATTCTCGAAGTAGGTCGAATAGTACTCAAAAAAGGGTGCTTTGCCATAGGCCGATTGAATAGCCCGCCAATGGTTGTTGATCCACTTCTGGCGGTGGTCAATTTGCATGTTGCGAATTGGAATCTTGCTGTTGGCAGATTGTACAGGAACAGTGAGCCTTTGTGTGCCATGAGAGGTTAAAATCTCGCACCGGTTGCGGTAGGTTTGTTTTTCGAAATTTTCGCTTACCTCTATAAATACTTCTTCTGCGTGGCATAAAAGAGTGAAATAAGCCACCGAAGGCATGTATTGTGTTTCAATCAATACTTTCACTACATAAACTCTTCAATGTCTCCCAAGCCTTCCCTGATTACTTCGAAGTAATCGCCCGAACAGTCGACAACAGTCGATGGCATATTGCCGCCATAGCCTCCATCAATCACAATGTCTACCAGATTCTCATACTTTTCGTAAATCAATTCAGGGTCTGTCGAATACTCAATCACTTCGTCTTCGTCTCTTATCGATGTGGTGATAATGGGATTGCCCAGCCGCTTCACCAATTCCCGGGGAATATTGTTGTTGGGAACTCGAATACCCACTGTCTTCTTTTTGGCATTCAATACTTTAGGCACCTTGCTGCTGGCTTCCAAAATAAAGGTAAAAGGGCCCGGAAGCGCCTTTTTCATTACTTTAAACACCGGGGTACTCAGGTGTTTGGTGTATTCTGAGATCTCACTCAGGTCGTAACAAATAAATGAGAGCGCCTGTGGCTTTGTGTTCTTTATCTGACAAACCCTTTGCACGGCCTTTGTGTTGCTAAAATCGCATCCAATCCCATAAACCGTGTCGGTAGGGTAAATCACTACTCCTCCATTTCTCAAAACTTTCACAATCTGATCGAGTTTATGAGGTTCAGGGTTTTCTTCGTACAGTCGAATGAACTCAGCCGGCATCACTTTGAAATAAAACCGAAGTTAGGACAAATTCACTATTTTTGTGCCCCTATGCAGAAAAGAAAGCGCTTTGTGTTGTTTATGGTCATCTTCTCTCTGTTGCTGACCACCTTTTCGTTCTATTTCTATCAGTTGTTTTATGGAGCCAATATTCTAACGGAGTCCGAAGCTCAGACCATACTCATAGATCATGACGATACCTTCGATTCACTAAGAAATAACCTTTATGAAGCCAGGGTTATCGAAGATGCCGTTTCATTCAGTTTTGTGGCCAAAATATTGCGCTACCAAAAAGCTGTGAAGCCGGGTGTTTATTTGCTCGACTCTAAAATGAGCAACCTTGACGCCATCAGAAAACTGCGGGCCGGCAACCAAACTCCGGTCGATATTACCTTCAATAACGTGCGCTTTAAATCGGAACTTTCGGAAAAAATCACCTCTAATGTGGGGGCGAGCACCGAGGAGTTCGAGGCCTTGTTAAACGATGACGAGTATCTGGCAGAATTTGGGTTCAACAGCCAGAATGTTATGGCCATGTTTATTCCTAATACCTATGAGGTCTATTGGACCATATCGGCCAAAGGGCTCTTTGAACGAATGCACAAAGAGTATATGAACTTTTGGACGGAAGAACGAAAGAACAAAGCGGTTGCCATTGGGCTAAGCCCCGTTGAGGTAGCTACTTTGGCCTCTATCGTTCAGGATGAAAGCATAATGGGAGATGAAAAACCCAAAATTGCCGGCTTGTACATTAACAGGCTCAATAAAAAGATGCTTTTACAAGCTGACCCGACAGTGAAGTTTGCTCTTGGCGACTTTACTATTAAACGTGTTTTAACAGCCGATACGCAGGTGGATAGCCCCTACAACACCTATCGCTATCGAGGACTTCCTCCCGGCCCTATTAATCTGCCCTCAATCAGTTCCCTAAATGCCGTTCTGAATTACGAAGAGCATTCTTATATTTATATGTGTGCCAAGGAAGATTTCTCTGGTTACCACCGCTTTGCTAAAACCCTGGCCGAACACAACCGAAATGCCAGGCTGTTTCAGCAGGCACTAAACAAAAGAAACATATACAGATAACATGTATAAGGCCGATGTTCAGGTACGCGTAAGGTATGCCGAAACTGATCAGATGGGATATGCCTATTATGGTAACTATGCCACCTACTATGAAGTAGCTAGGGTAGAGGCTATGAGGCAAGCCGGGTTTCAGTATAAAAAAATGGAAGAAGAAGGGGTGATGATGCCCGTAACCGAACTCCACTGTAAGTTTATCAGGCCAGCGAAATACGATGAACTACTTACTGTGAGAGTGAGTATACCCTCCTTGCCGGAAATGCGCATGAAATTTTTGTACGAAGTGTTCAATGAACAGGGTATTAAACTTAATCAGGGAGAAACTACTTTGGCTTTTATCAATAAGTCTACGGGAAGACCCTGCCGGGCACCGGGCTATTTGCTGGAACTTTTGAAGCCACATTTCGAATGAGAAGTCGTTTAGTCAATCTGGTAGTAAATCATCAGGCATATAAGAGGTTCGTCTCTTTTTTGCAGAGAATAAAGATTGGCAAAGAGAAGGTAGGTTTGTACGAGGCAATTGTCATCTTTTTGCAAAAAATGGGTGATGATGAAATAGTAGGAAGAGCCAATGCCGTTGCCTTTAGTTTTACTATGGCTATTTTCCCTGCCATAATCTTCCTGTTTACGTTAACCCCATATATTCAAATATTCTTTCCGGAGGTCACCAATGAGGAGATCATTATGTTCATGGAGAATATATTGCCAAAGAACCTGTACAATGCGGCTTCTACCACTATTCACGACATTATTAGTAAGCAAAGAGGAGGGCTCCTTTCTTTTGGTTTTATACTTACACTGGTGCTTTCTACCAATGGAATGAATGCTCTGATGGCGGCATTCAACGCCTGTTATAAAACAGTTGAAACCCGCGGTTTCATTAAAATGAGGTTTATTGCTACCATGCTCATTTTTATACTATCACTCTCTGTGATTATTTCAATTGCACTACTGGTGGTTGGGCAGCAATTGTTGCAGGACAATAAGGTAAGGGAGTTTGTGCAAGATGTAATCTCTCTGGATCTTGTGTTGGTATTGCGGTTTGTGGTTATTTATTTAATCTTTCAAATTGCTATTTCCTGTATATACTACTTTGCCCCTGCGGTTCATGAACGCTGGCATTTCTTTAGTGCCGGATCCATATTTTCTACCTTGGCTTGCATTGCCGCATTTTTTGGCTTTTCCTTTTACATCAACAATTTCGGTACATATAATAAGCTCTACGGTTCAATAGGAGTCTTACTGGTGCTCATGCTATTGTTGTTCATTCTCTCGCTCATATTGCTGGTAGGCTTTGAAATGAATGCTGCTTTGGACAAGGCCAAGTTTGATAAGCTAAAAGCTGAGAATAATATTTGAGCATTCTTGTTTGAAGAAAAAAAATTCCATTTATCTTTGCAGTCCCAATCGGGAGATCACATCCAGAGGAGTGGCGGAGTGGTCGAACGCGGCGGTCTTGAAAACCGTTGTACCGCAAGGTACCGGGGGTTCGAATCCCTCCTCCTCTGCACTTATTGACAATGTCACGGTCCCTTCGTCTAGGGGTTAGGACGCCAGGTTTTCATCCTGGAAACAGGGGTTCGATTCCCCTAGGGACTGCTTAAAAGCTCGGCAATGCTGCCGGGCTTTTTTTTTATCCTTACCTATTCAGCTATATTTTAGTTAACAAACTAATAAAATTAGTTTGCTATTTTTATTAGCTTTGTTCTTGCGGTCCAGTGAATGGATGAGCGTTTTCTATCGCGGTTGCACATAGCAATATGTACATTAACTGTCATTCATATTTTAGCTTCAAGTATGGCACTATACGAACGTCCAATTTATTGGAGCTGATGCAACAGGCTGGGGTAAAGAGTATGGCTCTTACCGATATTAATAGTACTGCGGCCTCCCTCAATTTTGTACGTTTGGCTCCTCGCTATGGTGTTAAACCTATTTTAGGCATAGACTTTAGAAATGGAGCTGATCAATTGTATGTGGCTATTGCCCGAAATAATGAGGGCTTTAGAGAGCTCAATGATTACCTCTCAAAATATTTGCACTCCAGAGAAAAGATTCCGTACCGTGCCCCTCGTTTTAATCAGGCGTTGGTTATATACCCTTTCGAAAAATATACAGGCTTTAATCTCAATGATTATGAATATGTGGGGGTAAAACCCAAAGATTTACCAAGGTTGGTTTATCCTCCTCATGCAATTGACAAAGAAAAGATGTTGGCTATGCCAACGGCCACTTTTAGAAGTAGTGTAAATACCAAAACCGGAGAGCGGGAGGTATTAAAGCGCGATTTCAATGCTCACCGGTTGTTAAGAGCCATTGCCAATAACATGTTGTTGAGCAGATTGCCGCGCTCTGAAGAGGCACACCCTGGCGATTTTATTTATCCGGCCGAAGAGCTAAGGCGGTTATATAGCAACCATCTCTACCTGATAGAAAATGCGGAGAAGCTTTTAAGTATTTGTGAGATACACTTCGATTTTGAGGGAGAGAACCTGAATAAGAATCTTCGTTGTTTTTGCGAAACCCCTGAGCAAGACTATGCCATGTTGGAAAGGCTTTGTGAGGAAGGGCTCTATTATCGCTATCCCAATCCTTCTCAGAAAATAAAGCAAAGAGTAAAAACAGAGTTGGATGTAATAAAACAACAAGGGTTTATGTCTTATTTTCTTATTAACTGGAAGCTGTGTAAGTATGCCAGGGAGAAGGGATATTATTATGTGGGAAGGGGTAGTGGAGCCAATAGTGTAGTGGCTTATTTGTTGCGAATTACAGATGTAGATCCTATTGAGCTGGACTTGTATTTTGAGAGATTTATTAATCTCTATCGTCAAAATCCTCCTGATTTCGATATTGATTTTTCATGGAAGGATAGAGAAGATATTACAGAGTTTATTTTCAGAGAATTTCAGCATGGAGAGGGAGGGAATGTGGCTCTGTTGGCTACTTATAGTACTTTTCAGTTTAGAGCGGTGGTTAGGGAGTTGGGCAAGGTGCTGGGGCTTCCTCCCCATGAGATAGAATATATTCAAAAGGCTGAGCTTCGGAAGTTGGATCATACTCAGCAGTTGGTGCTGCGCTACGGGCATTATATTGAAGGTTTTCCGAGTCATTTGAGTATACATGCCGGAGGAATTCTCATTGCTGAAAGGCCTATTCATTACTACACGGCAACCGATTTGCCTCCCAAGGGTTTTCCTACAACTCATTTCGATATGGTTGTGGCCGAAGACATTGGGTTATATAAGTTTGATATCCTTAGCCAGCGGGGACTGGGCAAAATTCGTGATAGCCTGGAAGTTATTCGTAGAAACCACCCCGACAGGCCTCCAATTGATATTCATGATATTGCTTGCTTCAAGAAGGACGAACGTGTAAAGAATTTGCTGCGCGAGGGCAAGGCTATAGGTTGTTTTTATGTGGAGTCTCCGGCTATGCGCATGTTGCTCAAAAAGCTGAGGGTAGATGAATACCTGGGGCTGGTTGCTGCCAGTTCTGTCATTCGGCCCGGGGTAGCCAAATCAGGTATGATGCGGCAATATATTCTGAGGTTTCGTGAGCCGGAGAGAAGAAAGGAGGCGCACCCTATTCTGCGTGAGATTATGCCCGATACTTATGGGGTAATGGTGTACCAGGAAGATGTGATTAAAGTGGCACACTATTTTGCCGGATTGAGCCTGGCAGAGGCCGATGTGCTACGCAGAGGTATGTCAGGTAAGTATCGTTCCAGAGAGGAGTTTCAGAAAGTACGGGATAAATACTTTGAGAAGTGCAAAGAAAAGGGGCACTCGTATGAATTGGCGGCTGATGTATGGCGTCAAATAGAAAGCTTTGCCGGTTATGCTTTTGCCAAAGGGCACTCGGCCAGCTATGCCGTAGAGAGTTATCAGAGTTTGTACCTAAAGGCACACTATCCGTTGGAGTATATGGTAGCTACTATGAATAATGGTGGCGGGTTTTATAGTGTAGAGCTATATGCGCATGAGGCCTATATGCATGGGGGCGATGTGCAGCCTCCTTGTGTAAATTTGAGTGAAGAGCTTTGTGTCATTTATGGGCGTAGTATTTTCATAGGCCTCGGTTTTATTGGCGATTTAGATAAAACTACTGTAGCGGCCATTTTGGAAGAAAGAACAGCCAATGGGGTTTTTATGAGCTTTGATAATTTTTTGAAGCGGGTATCTATTTCTCTGGAACAAGTGACCCTTTTGGTGAGAATTGATGCATTTAGATTTACCGGACGGTCGAAGAAAGAGTTGTTGTGGGAAGCACATTTTCAGCTTAGTCATGCAAAGAAGACCCGGCCGGTAAAAATGCTTTTCGACCCCAAAGTAAAGCGTTTTAGCATACCTCCTCTAAGCTATGATAGGCTGGAAGATGCTTTTGATCAGATTGACCTTTTGGGTTTTCCGTTGTGTAATCCTTTCGATTTGCTTCAGGAGTTGCCGGCACAAGAGGTTTTGGTTAGCCAAATGGAGCGGTTTAAGAATAAGGTAGTTACTATGGTGGGGTATCTGGTGCACATAAAGAACACCAATACTTCAGGTGGCAAGCGTATGCAGTTTGGTACCTGGATAGACCGTGAGGGCCACTTTATAGACAGCACGCACTTTCCGCCTGTTGCAGCAAGGTATCCGTTTCGGGGAAAGGGTATTTATGCTATTGAAGGTAAAATTGTGGAAGAATTTGACTTTTTGAGCCTGGAGGTTATTTCTATGCGAAAGCTCCGGTATATTCATGATCCGCGAGTGGCAGAGGAGCCCCGGCATGCCACAATGGGTGCTTTAAATCCTATATAATGCCTTGATTGAGAGCAAATTGTATGAGTTGTGAGGTGTTGTGTAACTCTGTTTTTCTAAGAATGTTTCTACGGTGGGTTTTCACCGTGCTTTCGGCAATAAAGAGTTTATCGGCAATTTCAGTGCTGGTGAGCCCCTCGGCCAAGAGTTTAATAATTTCTATTTCGCGGTCGCCTAGTTTGTATTGGCTTACGGTATTGCTTGCATCGTCAAAGGTGTGAACCATATCGTAGTACGATTTTCCACTATGCACCCGATAGATAGCCTCTTTTAGTTCCTGCCCTGTATTGCTTTTTAATAAAGAACCATCTATGCCAATTCTGAGCATTTCTTCAATAAAAGACTTCTGAGCATACATGGTGAGCACTATAATTTTAACACGTTGATGCTTCTGTCTGATTTTTCGGGCACAGGTTAGCCCATCCATTACGGGCATGTTAATGTCTAAAACAACCACATCGGCATAGTGAGTATCCAGAAAGTCCAAAACCTCCTTTCCGTTGTGTGCTTCTCCGCAAACATCAATTTCGGGGTGTGCCGATAGTACAGCCTTCAGGCCTTCGATAACAATGGCATGATCATCGGCCAATAATACTTTAATTTTCATAGAGCGGAATTTCAATGGTGATAGAAGTTCCTCCGGAATTGGATAGAATGTACAGTTCTCCGGAGAGTTCGTTTATTCTCGATCGTATATTCAATAACCCCATCCCTTTTTTGGCCTTTCCAATGTCAAAGCCCACACCATTGTCTTTATATATAAGGTGAAGGTGCTGCCTTTCGTCTTGGTGAATGTCTATGCTGATTTGCCCGGCATAAGCATGCTTAAGAGTGTTATTCACCAATTCCTGAATTACTCTGTAGAGCTGGTAAGCCATATTGCTCGATAGGTTGTCTTCAAGAATTACTGAGGTGGTTATTTTTATTTTCTTAAGCGACTCTATGGTGGATTTTAGGTCGGCAATGGCCGTTTCAAGGCCAAAGTGTTTCAAGGCTACAGAATCTAACTCGTGCGAAAGCTTGCGTGTTTCGTTGCTGGCCTGTTCAACCAGTTGACTTATTTTGCTTAGAAATTCATTTTTTTGGTTGGTTGATGGAGCTGAAACTGCAGAGTCGGCATACATTTTTAGAGTAACCAATTGACTGCCCAGATTGTCATGCAACTCTTGAGAAATACGCTTACGCTCCATGTCTTGCCCTTTCAATAGTGTATAGGCCGAGTGCAGTTCTTGCTGTTTCAGAAGGTCTTCAATTTCCTGAAAAGCAATTTTTTTCTTGAGGAGTTTTCTTTGGTAGAAGTAAATAAAAAAAGTGACTCCAAAAGCCAGCAGCAACATGCCTATGGTGCCCAGAATTAGAAATGCCTGGTAGTTTATTTGAGTGTCATTTTCCATAGGCCAATAGCAATAAAGGTGTTTTTGAGCACATTGGAGATGTTATGGAGAATCCACAGAGGCTCATCGACCAGAATGTACCGACTAAACACAAAGGTGAGAAAAGCACCTGAGAAGTAGGTGAGAAGACCTACGGTGATCCAAAACAAGGGTGATTTTTCCAAAAACAGGTCTTCTTCGTTGTGGAAAAACTGATAGAAAAGACGAAGACATAGAAAGATAATAAGCAGACATTCAATAGATCTGCCAATGGTATTGAACATGCCCATTTCAAAAAGCAGTGAGTTAATGGTATAGTAAATGCCGTAGCATACAGCCAAGAAGGGAATCCACCTTCTGTTTTCCAGTACTTTGTAGAAAAAGAGAAACAGGAGCATGGCTTCCACTAAACCATAGGCATGAAGAAAGAGGTAATTAGAGCCCTTTACCACATAAATAGAGAGTAAGTCTGAGGCAAAGGAGACAAATACAAAGAGCATAATGACTTTGAACCGGTCATTATGCTTTTGAGTAAGGTAAATACCAATGGGAATAAGTGGAGAAAACACAGATGAGTAAATAAATATGTAGTCCCAGTTATTCATTATTATTTACCTGGGTCACAATTGTTAGGGCAGGGGGCGGAAGTGTTGAGTACCACTTCTTCTTCCAAAAAGTTGGGAGGGTTAACCTGAACAAAGTCTTTTCCATTGCCTCGTACGGGTACGGCCAGCAGATCTATATGGCCTGGAGTATTTTTGATGTTCCAGGTTAAGTAAATTCTCAATCCCTGTACCCTCTCTTCAGGGTCATCTCCAATGTCTTCATTTATTCTTTTAATTCGAGAAAACAACGTGTCGAAGTGAGCCGATCCAAAGGCGAAAGCAAAAGGGGTGATTCGTAAGGAGTCAGCGGTGCTGCTTCTTCGGTTTTCCCGATTGAACACTTTCATTTTGTCTTGAGCTTCCTTTAGCGAAATAAGTGATCCGGTACCCTCGGGGTCGATTCTGCTGCCTTGAAATTTTTGCTGAAGACTTGGCGTGGCACTAAGCTTATCGAGAAACTTATCATCTTCTGTAGGTACCAGTATTCTGATAACCGCCAGCGCCAGGAGAGTGGCAAACACGAAGGTTAAGGTCTTGTAAATGTTCATGGTATGGTTGGTTTGGTTTGTGTGTCAAGTTGAGTTGCATAAGTGCGCTGATCAATACCTATCAGGGAGTATTCTTGGTGAGAGGGTGTTTGCCGGAATGTTTATGAAAGTACTAATTCTTTCCCAGAAAAGCATGAGTGTATTCCAGGGTCGTGCTAAGGCTGACCGTTGATCAGATTACTTAGAAAGATAGGAATCTTACCCCTTGGGAGGTATTGAAGCCCTGCTGAACATGAGTGATGTTTGATTCAAGTTGTCAAATCAAACATTTATAATCATGAAAGAAGAATTCTATTTTAAGCGTTTGCCAGATCTAAGCAAGGATGAGGTAAACTATCTGTCTCAGGTACCCGATTTCAGTTTAGATGCTGATAACTACGCAGATTTTGAGCTGCAAAGTTGCTGGTCCTATGGGCCTTTGGGAATTTGTCTCCGTCAGGAGGCTGATAGAATCAGAGCCTACTTTTTTATATATGGGGTAAAAGTAGGTAGTGCTACCCTTTTGAAAACGAAACCATGTGTAGGCTGGGGATATGATGAGAATGGTATTAAAGTTTCTATCGAGGTATGCGCAGACTTTAACAGAAGACGTGTTGTAGCACGAGGTAAAATATGCCTGTTTATTGCCTGTGCTGAGTTTAATCAAGTAATCTTTAATTGGTAGCAAGGGTTGAATTAGCCAAATGTGCCCACTAGGCAAGGCGCATTTGGTTTTTTTACACAGCACAAAAGCGTAACTTTTGGCGGTAAACACAGCGTCATGAAAAAGTTACTCCTTTTATCCCTTCTGGCTCTTATCTTTCATTCTTGCGAGAAGAGTGAAACGGTTGAGTTTATTATTCTCCAAATGAACGATGTCTATGAAATAGCACCTATTGAAGGAGGTAAATCGGCAGGCATGGCTCGGGTGGCTACCATTAAGAAGCAGCTCCTTCAGGAGAATCCACACGTAATTACAACCCTTTCTGGCGATTTTGTGAGTCCATCGTTGTTGGGTACGCTTACCTATGAGGGGGAGAAAATTGCCGGCAGACACATGGTGGAAGTAATGAATGCTGTGGGAGTAGATATTGTGGTACCAGGCAACCATGAATACGACATTAAGGAAGGAGAACACCTAAAAAGAATTGCCGAGTCGGACTTTCAATGGACCACCACCAATTGTTTTCATAGAGTAGACGGAAAGCTTATTGACTGGAAGCAAAAAGGACAGCCATTTCCTGACCATGTCATGTACAGTATAAATGGAGTTGATGTGGCTTTTTTTGGGTCAACGGTACCGTTCAATAAAGCCTCTTATGTGGGGTATACCGATAAATACGAGTCGGTAAAATCCACGTATGAAAAAGTGAAGGATCAGGCAGAAGTGCTGGTGGCTATTACACATCTGGAAGAAGAAATGGATGACTCATTGGCCAGGTATTTTGTGCCTGAGTTAGACCTCATTTTAGGAGGGCACGATCATACCAATATGAAGTATGTTATAGGTAATACCATTTTGACCAAGGCCGATGCCAATGCCAAAACCGTATACGTGCACCGAATCACTTACAATAAGGCCACTAAAGTAACCGACATTCAGTCGGAACTGGTAACTATTGATGATACCGTGGAGGAAGATCCGGAAGTGAAGGCTGTAGTAGACAAATGGGTGGCTATTGGCAATGAAAGTATGGCCGGCATGGGCTATACCCCCGATGCGGTGGTAATGACCACGACCGATACACTCGATGGCCGAGAAAGCAGTATTCGATACCGCCCTACTAACTATCCTATACTAACAGCCCAATCCTTTTTATATGTTGCCCCAGAGGCCGATTTGGCCATTCTTAACTCTGGTTCCATTCGGTTAGACGACCAACTTACAGGTATCATAACAGAGTACGATATCCTGCGTTCCTTCCCTTTTGGAGGAGGAATATCGCTGGTAAAACTCAATGGCTCTGTGATTGAGCGAGTGCTTGAAACAGGCACCGTAACCAATGTGGGGTTGGGAGGTTACCTGCAGTTGGCCAATGCAGAAAAGAGAGAAGGTAAATGGTACATTAAAGGAGAGCTCCTAAACCCGGCCAGGCAATATGTGTTAGCGCTACCTCAATTTGTAATGGGGGGCGGAGAAGCCAACCTCGAGTTTCTCAAAAACTATGAAGATACGGCTAGAAACCCGGAGGCTTTTGGCCAGGTAAAGAACGATGTGCGAGATATTATAATGGCCTATTTAAAACAGCAATCAAATGAAGCCGGATAAACCTTTTCTGGATCATTTTGCGCCTGTGGTGCCCGTAACCAATATAGAAGAAACCATTGCCTGGTATGAAGATAAATTGAGGTTTACAGTGGAGTTCACCTGGGAAACCCCGGTTACCTATGCTATTCTTAAAAGAGACCAACTGGTTATTCATTTTTCGGAGGCACCAACAGACTTTCAGTTGCAGCGGGTACACCCCACGCTTTATGTCTTTGTTCGCAATGTCGAATCGCTCTACCGGGAGTTCAAGTCAAAAGGACTGAAAGTGAGTGAGTTGGTGAAGGCTGACTATGGAATGACCGATTTTGATTTATACGATCTCAATGGTTTTAGGATCAGCTTTGGACAAGGGAATGAAGAAGAGTAAGTGCCAAAAGTAGGGTGTGCTTGACCTTCGGTGTATAATTGTTGTTAAGCCCCGATTTTCTCCATTAAATAATTGTAAAAAAGGGCCTAAGCTTTTTTGGATAATGCAAACGATTGCATAATATTGCAATCGGAAATGGAGATTCAGCCTGACGGGCAGTTTAGAATTTTGTAAGTAAGGTAAACTAATGGAGGTATTAAAGTCTAGTCAAATGAGCGAGTCTAACGCCAACAAGGTTAAAACGGGTGCAGGCTTGCATCAAGAAAGAAGTTCACAAAGTTTCAATCACCAGCGCGTTTCAGTGAGAGATATAATTGTGGATTATTACCGAAAAGGTAAATAAAGGAGCCCCGAAAGGGGCTTTTTTATTGCCTTTACATTTCAACCGAAGCTCTCTGTATAGAAGCTACAAACCTTTGAATCTTTACATGGTTGTGGGTTTCAATTAATGAGTTATTTCTGCATGGTGTCGAGGTGCATAACCTACACTTACCCCTGTATCAGTTCCATGCGCTTCGCCTAAAGAAATTTCAAAAGCAGAATAAAAGCTTAGCAGCTGAGGTTAATTGCTTAACTTATCACAACGGACCTTACTTTTTGTATGAGCGCAAATGACCGGTTTCAACCGTGAGGGCCTTTTCTTCTGTGAACTGGTTCTGACTTATTGAGAGTAGGTGATTTTACGAGCCAGGAGAATGGCCCTTGAAAATTAAAAAATATAACCATGAGTGTTTTACAATTAGAGCAAGACTTACAGCAAATGGCCGGAGGAGGCCAGCTAATTGAAGCTTTCGATAAGTTTTATGCCGAAGAAGTGGTCATGCATGAGGGCAATGGCGATGTATTTGAAGGCAAAGCTGCCAACAGAAAGAGACAAGAGCAGTTTTTAGCCATGATAAAAGAAGTACATGGTGGTGGAGTAGGTGCACTGACCGCTAACGAAGAAACCGGGCAAACCGCTACAGAAACCTGGATAGATGTGACCTTCATGGACGGGAACAGAATAAAGATGGAGCAGGTCTCTGTAAAGCAGTGGAAAAATAACCTGGTTGTACATGAGCGCTTCTACTACAATATGCCCACACCAGGCTAAATGTTCAATTGGCGACCTTCGGCCAAAGCCTGATGATCTTTTTGTATACCAATGGCCATGCCTATGCTCATGCCAACAGGTATACCTATTCCAACGAATGCGAAATTATTGAGTAGGGAAGAGAAGACTGTGCCCAAGGGCACACCGAATACACCCATTCCAATACCCATCCACAGGTTTCTGTAAAAGTGCGGTACGGTGAGGCCATGTTTTTTTCGCAAACGGTCAGTGAGCATATTATAAAATGCTCTGATTTGTGAAGGTTTGGTGTCGCCAGCGAGTTGTTTCTTCAAAGTAGCTAGTTCATTACTGAATGCTTGTGGAGCTAGTCCCCGTTGATCCAGATGTTTTAGCAGAGCAATCACTTTCTCAAGCGCTTCTTTAAGGTGAGGGTTATTGGTTCCTTCTGCTCGAACCTGTAGTTCTTCAATTACCAGGCTAAAATCTTTCATAAGCCGAATATCAATCAATTGATCTGGAGAACCTTTAGGCAACCAAAGGAACGGTATATAATGCGTCTGATTGAGTACATTATTCCGGCAAAGGGATGTAGTCTTTTTCGCCCGGAACCATTTTAAACTGCTTGTTTTTCCAGCGTAGTTTGGCTTGTTCAATCACACTTTTGTCAGAAGAAACGAAGTTCCAGTAAATGTACCGTTCTTCAGGAAATGCTTCCCCACCAAAAATCAACACCAAGGATCCCTTAGCCAGTGTTATGTGGCACATGTCTTCCTCTTTAGATACCAACATATTGCCTTTTTCAATACGCTCATTGCAGGCCAGAATGTGCCCCTTAACCACACATACGCCAATTTCGCCCTTAAGCTCGCCACTGACTTGTAAAGAAGCTTCGTTGCTAGCTTCTACTTTTAGCATAAACAAAGAGGAGAATACTGGAACGGGCGACTGCCTTCCGAAGCCTTGTCCGGCAATAAGCTTAAACCGTAGGGAATCAGTTTGCCATTCGGGCAGTTCATGGCCGGGCGTGTATGAAAATTGCGGGTCTATCTGTTCTTTGTCTTTAGGTAGAGCCACCCAAATCTGGTATCCATGAATAGGAAATGTGCCACCATTTCGCTGATGATCCGGGCTTCTCTCAGTGTGCACAATGCCATGGCCGGCAGTCATCCAACCCACTGAACCGGCCGTTACCAACTGCTCTGTACCTAAAGAGTCACGATGCATTATTTCACCTTCCAGTAAATAAGTAAGAGTAGAAAGACCAATGTGTGGATGTTGGCCTATATCCATATAATGACCATCCTGAATCAGAGAAGGCCCCATATGGTCGATGAATATGAAAGGCCCCACCATACGCTTTTTTCGAAAAGGAATAAGTCTCCCAACCATAAAGTCGCCAATGTCGCGGCTTCTTTCTTCAATAATTAACCCTGTGTTCGACATGACTTCAATTTAGCGATAGCCTATGGTAAAATGGCCAGAGCCAGTGCTTTTCTGTGAGAGCAAGCTGGAGTGAATTGATGCAGTAAGAAAAAAGTGAAGAGATATCTGCCTGTATTACAGGAGCTTTAAAGGCGGTGGGGCAAAAAAGTCCCAATTCATGAAATCATATGTATATACACGCTGTTGTGAGGGCTGATTGAGAAAATTAAAAACAAACAAATAAGTAATGTCTAATTTATTTCAACCGTATGAAAAAGGAGCCCTGCACCTGAAAAACAGGGTGGTGATGGCTCCCATGACCAGGTCAAGAGCCATTGGCAATATGGCCAACGAGCTGATGGCTGAGTATTACGCTCAACGCGCAGAAGCCGGCCTTATAATTACCGAAGGAGCGTCTCCATCGCCCAATGGTGTCGGTTATCCGCGAATTCCGGCTATTTACAACAAAGAGCAGGCTTCTTCGTGGAGGCAGGTTACCGATGCCGTTCATGAAAAGGGGAGCAAGATTTTCTTGCAAATAATGCATACCGGGCGAGTTTCTCATGAGAAGAATCTTCCGAAAGGTGGTCGTGTATTGGCTCCTTCGGCCATAGGTGTAGAAGCTCCTTTCGACAAAATGTATGTGGATGGGGAGGGCATGCTGCCTATTTCCGAACCACAGGCAATGACCCTGGAAGAAGTAAAAAGCACCATAAAGGAATATGCCGAAACAGCCCGGCTGGCCGTGGAGGCGGGGTTTGATGGGGTAGAACTTCATGGAGCCAACGGATATTTGATCAACCAGTTTCTAAATCCAAAATCCAACCAGCGCACCGATGAGTATGGAGGAAGTAGCGAAAACAGGTCCAGATTTTTACTTGAGGTAACTAAAGCGACTATTGATGCTATTGGAAAAGACAAGGTGGGAGTGAGAATTTCTCCATACGGTGTGTTCAATAGTATGGGAGCATTCGAAGGCATAGATGCGCAATATGAATTTATTGCCAGACAACTCAACGCCATGGGTATTGCCTACTTACATATGGCCGATATGTCTGCCATGACCCAAGTTCCGGTTCCGGATTCTATTAAGCAAACGCTTAGGAGAGAGTTTTCCGGGACTCTGATTTTGAATGGAGCTTATGCAAAAGATTCTGCTCAGAAAGATATCGAGCAGGGCAAGGCCGACCTGATAGCCTTTGGGGTTCCTTTTATTGCCAACCCTGATTTGGTTACGCGCATGAAAGAAAACCTGCCACTGGCACAACCCGATCAGAGCACCTTTTATACCCCGGGAGCTCAGGGCTATACTACATATGCACCAGCTACGGTGAATGCCTAAAATGAATATTGCCCTCCACAGATTGGTTTTCCTAAAGAAGGATTGGCTCTTTGTGGAGTGGCAATGCTTACGAGTTCTTAATTACTTTGAGCGGTCTAAATCGGCAGCCTCGAACAACAGACCTCTCAGGGTTTCCAAATCTTCGGGAGTTAACTTCTTATAAGTTCTGGTTCTTACATATTTGCGTTTTCCTGAGGTCAGGTAGGTTTGGTCAGAAAGTAAATGACCCTGTGCAAATCCAAACTGTACACCTTCAAATGTACCGCCCCATGGCACGGAACCCGGCCAAATAAAGCATATGGTTTTTCGCGCTCTAAAGAACGGAACATTATAGCTTAGTTTTTCTTTCACTTCCGGAATACACTCATACACCAGGTTTCTCAGGGTGTTGACAAGACTCAGCTCTTCTTCAGGTAAAAACGCAAACAGATCGTCTAAATCTTGAAATGCTATGGGTTGAAACTTGTTGGGCATTGGGAGGAGATTTGTCGGGCAAGCCCCTAAAGATTTGCTTCGTAAGCTCTTTGAAACCACGCCTGCAAACCCTCAAGGTCTTCTACCTGCTGAATTCTGATGCGGTGGGTGACCATACTATTCCAGCTTCCGGCAGCTTCAATCTTACCTTCGGGCTCAATCCCTTTTAGGTTAAGGCCAATATCTAAGCGTGTTTTTGTGCTTGGCTGCAGAAGAGCAAATTGCTTTTTGGGAGTGCGCAGGCTGATATAGGTTTTTTTGTAGGCAAACTCTACCTCGCCCTTAAGTGCTTTGAACAAATTTTTTACTGTGTAAAAGAGGGGGGCAATATCTTCTTTACCTTTTAAAAGTTCCCGGTCTAGCGAATCATCAGAGGCGGTTTGTTTCTCTAGCAACTCGGGCTTCAGATAAAGCTGTGCAATGGTGTTTGCAAAACCATGGCTCACACCATACTCGCCTTTCAAAAGCTTCATTATCTCTCCATGTTTGCCAAGCGCTGCTTTATGGAGCACGGCCTTCCACTCTTCAAGTGTTTTTCCGGTTTTCTCAGCCATATTGGCAATCATGGTTTGCAACATTTCTTCAGGACTAGCCATAGTTACTATGTGTTAAATGAATGTCTAATTTAATAATAGTGCCCATAGCAGAGACTGCTCTCAGGAGTATTTTTCTTTATCTTTCAGCAATGAGAGTTCCCTATTTAGATTTAAAACCCATTCATGACTCGCTAAGGGAAGAGCTTGACGGAGCTTATCGTCAGGTTATGGATGAGTCGTATTTTGTGCATGGTAGTGCCGTCACCAATTTTGAAAAGGCTTTTGCTCAAAAGCTGGGGGTTGAACATTGCCTGGCCGTTGGCAATTGCACAGACGCGCTTTTTATAGTACTCAAGATGCTGGGTGTTGGTCAGGGGCATGAAGTGTTGGTTCCGGCCATGACCTGGATTTCAGATGCTGAGGTGGTTTCTAACCTTGGAGCGGTACCGGTGTTTGTGGATGTTGATGCAGAAACTTACTGCATTGATGTGGCACAACTCGAAGAAAAGATTACCCCGCGTACAAAAGCCATTGTGCCGGTACACCTCTATGGTCAAATGGCCAATATGGATTCTCTTATGAAGGTGGCCGAGGCTCATGGACTTTGGGTGGTTGAAGACTGTGCCCAGGCACACTTTGCCCAACAGAAGAGTGCCATGGCAGGCACCGTTGGCCATGCTGCAGTCTTTAGCTTTTATCCGACCAAGAACCTTGGGGCTTTGGGCGATGCCGGAGCGATTGTAACAAACGATAAGGCATTGTACACAGCTTGCCGAAAGATGGCCAACCACGGGGCTTTAGACAAACATGACCATGAGTTTGCAGGTATGAACAGCCGCATGGACACCCTACAGGCGGCAGTGTTGAACATTAAATTGAAATATATTGATGGTTGGAATAAGGAGCGCAATGCGCTGGCCTTGCGCTATTTTAAGGGCTTAGAAGGTATTTCAGCTGTACAATTGCCCCATAAAGCCGATAACAATGAGCATGTATACCATGTCTTTCAAGTGTTAATAGAGCATCGTGATGATTTGAAGGCTTACTTAAAGGATTGCGGTGTTCAAACTCAGATCCACTATCCGAAGGCCCTGCCCTTTACCAAGGCCTACTCAACTGTAAACACAAAAGCAACCGACTTTCCGGTTGCCTTTAAACTTCAGAACCAAGCCCTTTCGCTACCTGTTTATCCTGGCCTGGAACATGACCGACAGGATTTTGTTATAGCTAAGATGACCGAGTTTTTTAATAGGAGTTAAACCGTTCTTCGCGAACCTCTGAGCTCAGATATGGTTCGCGAAGAACAGTCATTTCTATAAGTCGTACATTACGCTAAATACCCAGTAGCGCTTCTGAATAAAATATTCAAAGGTGCTAATGAGGCTCTCGCTAAAAGAGTCTCTTCGAATGCCGGTGGTATTCAACAGGTTCATTCCTTCTACCTTAAACTCCCAGGGTGAACCCTCTTTTCTATACCGCAATTCGGCATCGAGCAAATCGAAAGTCTGAGTGGGATTGGTAGAAGATACATAGCTATTGTACTCGTAGTTGGCATTTAGGGTAAAGCCCTTAAGAAAACCAATCTCCAGATTGCCAAATGGCTGATGGGTTTCAAACTGACTGGTGGTATTCCTTGCCTCATAGTTGTTCAGAGCCAGGCTATATCCGAAATCGAGATACAGCTTTTTAAAGAGTGTGGTTGTAATGGTGGCCTTGTAGCTTTGGTTGAAGCTAACGTTTTGATTAGGGGTGTCAGATATAATGTTATTGCTGGTGCTTCTACTCCAGTTGGCGCTCAGGTTGAACCGGAAAGCATCCAATCGTTTGTCGAAACTTGCATAACCCGACATCACCTCGTTGGCTGCATTAATGTTGATGGGCGAGTTTACCCGCTCCAGGTTGTTAAACTGCACAATGTTGCTCACATCATCCAGTCGTTTGGAATAATTGAGCCCGCCATACAGGTTTAGGAAGTTATACATGTTGAAGTTGAAGTAGCGAAGGTTCAGGCTATGGTAGAGACTGTTTTTGAGATCAGTGTTTCCCCGGAATAGCGAGTTATAACTTCTCACCACAAGAGCCTCAGCAAAATTTTGCACATCTGTAAACTCTGCAGTTACGGCATAGTTGAGGTTGAGCGTATGAGAACTTCTAAACTGATAGCGGGCAGAGAAACCAGGGAGCAGCATAGTCTTGTCGAAACCGTTTTGTGAATCATTTTGGTTGTTCCACACCTTGTATCGGTGCAAGTTCAACGAAGGGCTCATTTCTAACGGACCGAACTTTGTTTTGTAAAGAATACCCAGATAGTAGTCTTCAAAAGTATAGTCCACCAGATTTATCAGGTTGCTTTGACTAAACTCATTTACCGTGCCATCGTCCAACGTTTCGTACATGCTTGAATTGAGTGTTTGACTGGTGGAATTGCTACCCAGCTTAAAGTTTACGTGGTTCGTTTTGTTGAGAATGCGGTAATAATTGAGGGCAGACTCATACTTATTGGTAGCCACATACCTAAGCTGTGTGAGGTTGTAAGGGCTGTTGCCAGTCATCGGAATAATAGAAGCAAACGGCTGTCCTGAATTCACAAGGTTGTAAGTAGGGTCTTGTATTTCATGAGAATAGCTGCCTTCAAAAGACCATATGTCTTTGTTTGTTGCCGCCCAAAATGCCCTAAGTTGCTGTTGAATGCTGTAAGGTTCCTGTGTAGTGGCGCCATTAATGTCGTTCGACTGATTACCAAAAGTTGAGTTTTGAAAGTCGAGGTTTTCTATACTCGCCAAACGCCCAAAGCCACTATAGTCTACCTGCAGATTGGGGTTAGGCATGTATTTAATTCCATACTTGAACAAACCGGAAGTGCTCTCTACTTGCTGTTCGGAGGTTAGTAATTCGGTATTGTTGCCCGGCTGAAGCACATAGGTACGTTGTGAGATAGACCCAAGCGTGTTGTCTACCCGAGACCCTATGGCGAAACCATTAATATGCCATTTGTTAGAAGGGGTGAAATTGTAGTTGAGAGCCCCAAGTTCATTTTTTAGCGACTTGGCGTTGTTTCTTTCAGCCATTGGAATGCCCAGCTGATTGGATGTGGTTTGAATGGATGAGCCGGCACCTCTCGAAAAGCCCCCCAGTCCTCCGGAAAACCGGAAATAGTCACTCATACTGAAGGCCGGAATCCCCACGTTATTGGCATCGGCAATCAGGTTGATATTGGTTTTCTTGTCGTAGTAAAATGTGTTTACATGAGCCAGGTAACGCCCTTCAGGTCCGCCACCAAGTTTCAGGTCACCAAACACCATACTCTTTTTATCCTCCTTTAGTTGAATGTTCAGGGCAAGCTGTTCGCTGTTGTTTACCCCTCTCAGTGGGCTTATGTCATTGAAGTTCTGAAGCACCTGCACCCGATCTACCACGTTGGCCGGTAGGTTCTTGGTTGCCAGTTTGGTGTCTCCTTCAAAAAACTCCTTGCCATCAACCAAAACCTTATCTACACTTTTACCCTGCACTTTCACTCCTCCGTCTGCATCTACCTCAAACCCCGGCAGGTCTTTCAGTACATCGCCCAATTTTCGTTCGTTGCCTTGTGTAAAAACCTCGGCTTTGTAGGTAATCGTATCGCCCTGAATAAGCACCGGCATTTCACTCACCACCTCTACATCGCCCAACTGCTGGGCATCGGTAGTCAGGCCAATGCCAAAAGGGGTAGAGTTGCTTTCTTCTGCCTTATAGGTTCTTTCAAATGGCAGAAAGCCTATAAAGCTTACCTTAATGGTATACACCCTGTCTTTTTCCAGCGAGATTTTAAACTGCCCCTGAGGGTTAGTTACGGCAAAGGCCGCCATGGTTTTTTTTACCGTATCAATGGCAATTACATTGGCAAATTCCAGAGGTGCCCCCTGATCATCGCGAACCTCTCCACTAAAAATTACCTTTTGCTGACCATGCGCAATTGAAAATGCTCCTGCTAAAAGCACTATTAAAAGGACTAGCTTGTTCATATAATAAGTTTTTGACTTGGGCTTGGTGTTAGAATTAGTTGCCTCCTATTTTGAATTTCATTTCCCCCTTACCATTGCTGAACTTGGTACCCATTTCTTCCATCTTGGCGTCCATTTCTGCCTGCAGCTCTGCACGGGTTACCTTTTTGCCCTTTGAAGGCTTTTTAATAACCACAGTTTCTTCAGGGTTAAGCACCACTTTTGTACATAAATAGGTGGTTGGGCCATCGGTAAGCTCCAGAATCAGCCCGGGTAAGCCCCAATAGTCGCCAGGTCCTTGCGATACCGGAATTTGTGGAGTATACCAGGCTACTACCTGCACGGTATCTGTTTTTATTTCGGCTTCAGATTTATCGTCTTTAGGCTTGTTAGAATTACTACTAAAAGAAATGACGCGGCTTTCGCGAATGTCGTTGTAAATGGCTTTGTAGGCTGTATAATTACCAATTTGTTTGGTTTCGTTGGTTATTTGCCATTCCCTACTTTCCAGTTCATCGTTCACCAGAAAAGGTTTATTGAATACTTCCGACTCCCGTAAATAAAGGTTCTCGGCTGTGTTTTTATAAGTAACCCCACTCATGTTGCCCGCAATTCGAACAACCACACCGCCAGAGGAAGCCGAAGTAGGTCCACCATCCAGACTTTCCACTTCTTTCCAGACCGACTCGGTCAGGTTAAACTTGAGCTCGTATTCTTTCTGAAATTGCTTTTTTAATTGCTCCTTTAGCTTGGCTTCCATATCGGGGCTGGCACCCTCCAGTTTAACCCCGAAACCGTCCATCTTTCTAGACGACTGATAAGTGGCGTAGCCCTGGAAATTCTGAGCAAAAGCAGAAGTGCTCAGAAAAAACAGCATGGCAAAAAATAGATAAAGTGTTTTTATAGTCTTTTTCATAATACTTGAGTTTATCACTCTACAAATGAATATAGACGCTGTAAAACATTGAGTTAAGCAGTGTTAACGTGTGTTAAGCTCAAAATTGAAAGTGAGTTCTGTGTGTATATTTGCCTTGTGAACGCTCTGAAACTCAAACGTATAATTTATCTCATTACGGCCACAGCCATAATTACCATTGCTACGCAGGTGTATCGGAATGTTCAGAACTATGACCTGAACAAAGAGCGGTTTATTCAAGATATGCAACGGGCTCTGGATGTGAGCATAGACAGCTATTTTGCCGATCTGGTTCGGCAAGATATAATGTATAGGCGACTGGATCCTAACGATACCCTTATGCCGGGTATCGTTTTTCGCGGAGCATGGACATCTTCGTCAGACTCGGTTAGAAAAACCACCGACTGGTCTGTTTTTCTGGATTCCCTAGGTCTCCAGAAAGGCAAGCTCTCCAAAGTAGAGTTAGACTCACCCGTTAAGAAATTTGGTGTCTGGCAAAACATGGCCCATTCTTCTGTGGCTATCTCCGATAGTATTTTGTTTAGTCAGTCGCATACAGGCAATGTAGAAATCAAGGTTACTGATAGTCTGGAGCAGATTAAGGGCTTTGCCAAAAAAATAATCATATCGTTAACCAATAGCAATTTGAATCTCGAAGCTCTGAAAAGCCACCTGCAAGACGAGTTGAACCGAAGAAATCTAAGGGTAAACCATGTGATGGTGCTTTACAAATCAGTGCCGATAGGGCTAGAGGTGGTTGAAAGCAGTAATAAAAATGGGGCGATTACATTCAATAGGCCTAAGGTTGACACACTACTATCAGAGCCTGTCGATGATCTGGAAAATTACCCGCTCGATGTGTTTTCCAAAAGCACATTTCTAACTAAAAATCAGCGGCTGCAATTGAGGTTCGAAAATGCCTCTCTGGCTATTCTTAAAAGAGGAGGGCTGGATTTACTCATTTCACTGGTTATCTCTTTTATGGTTATTGGCTCCCTGCTGTATCTCTACAGGGTGATCAGCGAGCAAAAGGAGTTGGCCGAGATAAAGAACGACCTGATTAGCAATATTACTCATGAGTTTAAAACCCCAATTGCTACTATTTCTACCGCTCTGGAAGGTATTTCGAATTTCAATGAAGCCAACGATCCGGTGAAAACCTCCAAGTATCTGGATATTTCAAAAGATCAGCTCGGCAAGCTGAATGGTATGGTAGAAAAACTACTGGAAACGGCTTCCTTGGATTCCGATGATCTTGAAATTTCGCTAGAGGAAGTAGAGGTTGTGCCTTTTACCCGGCAAATCTATGAACGCTATTACCTTATAAAAGGAGATAAAAAGCTGAGCTTTAAAACCGATTTGCTTGGCGAAACGGCTTTTCTGGATGTGTTTCATATGGAAAATGCTATTGGCAACTTATTGGACAATGCCATTAAGTATGGAGGTAATCAGATAGAGTTGGAGCTTTCGGCCAGTACCGATAAAATAGCCTGGCGAGTGACAGACAACGGGGGGCACATTGGTAAGCAGGAGCAACAGCGCATATTCGATAAATTTTATCGTATACCCACGGGCAATATTCACAACGTAAAAGGTTTTGGAATTGGCCTTTTCTATACCAAAAGCCTGGTAGAAAAACATAGCGGAGAGGTAACACTTAGTGTGCAGCCCGGTAAAACCACTTTTATAGTAGAAGTACCCCATGGCAAAGCATAAGATACTTTTGGCAGAAGATGAGGTAGCCCTGGGCACCATAGTGAAAGAAAGCCTCGAAACCAGAGGCTATGATGTAATCTATTGTGCCGATGGCGAAGAGGCCAGGCTCAAATATGAGCAAACCGGTCCGGAACTATTGGTGCTAGACGTAATGATGCCCAAAAAAGACGGATTTTCTCTGGTCAGGGAAATCAGGAAAAAGAACGACCGAATTCCCATTATTTTTCTAACCGCTAAGAGCCGTACAGAAGATGTGGTGGAGGGGTTTGGCTATGGGGCCAATGACTACCTAAGGAAGCCATTTTCTATGGAAGAGCTAATTGTGCGTATAAAGGCACTGCTCAGCCGACACGCAGGAGGTCAACCCTCAGAAGACGTATCCATAGGGCAGTACACTTTTAATTTTTCGAGACAAACACTGCGTTTTCAAGATCAGGAAGAGCAATTGACGCACCGCGAAGCCCAACTGCTCCATGAATTATACCTGCATAAAAACGACCTGACAGAAAGAACCCTAATACTCAATACCCTGTGGGGGAGCGATGACTTTTTTAATGCCCGAAGCATGGATGTGTTCATAACCAAGCTCCGGAAAAAGCTTAGCCAAGATACTTCCATACAGATTCTAAACGTAAGAGGCTATGGATACAAGCTCATTTGCTGATCTGCCCATTACAGTAATAAAGTGCCTCCTGTCACTCTCTGCTTATCAAATCAGTTATTCTTTCTTAGATTGTAAGCCTGTAAAATGGCCACTCGAACCAGACAGTTTATTTCTGTAGCACTGCTCATGTGCTTTCTTGCCCCATTAGGGCTTAGCTATGCCATGCTTAAGCTCAAACAGTGGAAGTTGAGAGAAGACATTGAACATCAGATTCTGCTTGGGGTAGACAAAGGGGAGCTCATTCAGCTTACATTTACAGCTGAGCAGGCTGCTACGTTGAAATGGGAGCATGAGCGGGAGTTCGAATACCAGGGCCAGAGCTACGATGTGGTAGAAAAAGAAGAACTTGAAGGGAAAATTATCTACCACGTTTGGTGGGATAAGGCAGAAACCAAAATTAAGTACCAACTCGATCGCCTGGTGGCCATGGCCATGAAGCACGATCCTGATCAACAGCATAATCAGGTGCAAATAGAACGTTTTCTCAAAGGCCTATATCATTCGGTTATAGTTTCAGACCTACCCATCGGCTTTGGTTTTCATATCCATGAAGCCATGCAAGCTCCGGTTTTTTATCGGTCAATCTGTTGGAGTCCTCCCGTTCCTCCACCCATCTATTGTTAAGCATTTCGGGTTTTTAAGACAACCTCACAAAGAGGCTTGTTTTATCAGTTTTTCAGTCGGCAAGACTGAACATGTTTAACAATTCACTTTTTAATCATGAAGAAAACTATTCTTCTGGGCTGGCTGTGCCTACTTTGTTGCGTAGCCAAAGCCCAGGTTTTAACCGTGGTAGACCAGGAAAGCGGTCTGCCATTGGAGCTGGCTGTTATTGTCAGCGAAAAGGACAATACCGTTCTCACCACCAATGCCAAAGGCCAGGCAGATATTGCCGCACTGGAGGGGGCAGAACTTATACAGATACGCATTTTAGGTTATGCCACAGCAGAGTATAGCTTCGAACAGTTGGAAGCTATGGGTTTTCAGCTAGGCCTTCGTCCTACTAGTCTTTCGCTCGATCAGTTTGTTGTTTCTGCTACCCGATGGAGTCAGTCTTCTGCAGAAGTGCCTCAAAAAGTAATTACTGTCACTCCAAGAGAGGTGGCTTTTCAGAACCCTCAAACAGCGGCCGATTTGCTTTCGGTTTCCGGCCAAATATATGTGCAAAAGAGCCAGCAGGGAGGAGGCAGCCCCATGATTCGTGGCTTTGCTACTAACCGCCTGCTCTACACGGTAGATGGTGTGCGAATGAATACCGCAATTTTTAGAAGTGGGAATATTCAAAATGTAATTTCGCTAGACCCGTTTGCCATAGAAAGTGCCGAAATTGCTTTTGGCCCTGGTTCGGTTATTTATGGTAGCGATGCCATTGGGGGAGTAATGAGTTTTCAGACACTCACCCCACAGTTATCTTTAACCGGTACCCCACAGATTAGCGGAAAAGCAGTTTTACGTTATGCTTCGGCCAACAACGAAATGACTGGCCATGTAGGCTTTATGTTGGGACTCAAAAAGTGGGCTTTTGCCACTAGCCTTAGTGCCAATGATTTCGATGACCTGAAAATGGGAAGTAACGGGCCTGACGATTACCTCAAAACCTACACGGTAGAAAGGAGAGGCAATGAGGATGTGGTGCTTACCAACTCCGACCCAAGGGTACAAAATCCGAGTGGTTATTATCAGTTCAACATCACTCAAAAGGTAAGGTATAAACCCAGCCAATATTGGGACTTTCAATATGGGTTCCACTACTCAGAAACATCTGATTATGGCCGGTATGACCGGCACTTGAGAACACGCAATGGGGCGCCACGCTATGGAGAGTGGAGTTACGGGCCGCAAATCTGGATGATGAATAACCTAAGTGCCAGTCATCAGAGAAAATCCGGTTTGTATGATGCCGTTACGCTTAGACTCGCCTACCAGCATTTTGAAGAAAGCCGCAGAGACAGAAGCCTGAACAGTAATCAGCGATCGGTACGCGTAGAAAAAGTAGATGCTTATTCGGTAAATATTGACGCCAACAAGCGATTGAGTGACAAAAGTAAGCTGTTCTACGGGGTAGAGTGGGTGCTTAATGAAGTGAACTCTACCGGTTATGAGCAGAATATACAAGATGGCACTTCAACGGAAGGGCCCTCGCGGTACCCTCAGGCCGAATGGACATCGTATGCGGCATACATTACTCAGGAATACAGTCCTACGGATTACCTGACCTTTCAGGCAGGCCTGCGCTATAATCGTTTTGGAATAGATGCAACTTTCGATACCCGGTTCTATCCCTTCCCTTTCACGGAGGCCTCGCTGAACGAAGGGGCGTTGACAGGGAGCTTAGGAGCCATATTACGTCCAGATGCTACTTGGGTAGTTAGTGCCAACATGGCTTCTGGCTTCAGGTCGCCCAATGTAGACGATATGGGTAAAATATTCGATTCGGAGCCTGGAGCAGTGGTTGTGCCCAATCCTGACCTGAAGGCTGAAACTGCATACAATGCCGATATAGGCATTGCTAAAATATTCTCAGGAGTACTGAAGGTAGATGTAACGGCCTTTTATACCTACCTGGACAATGCGCTGGTCAGAAGAGATTTTACTCTCAATGGAATGACTGAAATAATGTATGACGGAGAGATGAGCAAGGTGCAGGCCATTCAAAACGCTGCCGCTGCTGAGGTCTACGGTTTTCAGTTGGGAGCAGAAGTAAAACTACCGGTAGGTTTTAGTTTTAATACCATGTATAATTTTCAGCAAGGAGAGGAGGAATTAGATGATGGCTCCAAAAGTCCATTGCGGCATGCAGCACCCGCTTTTGGCGTGAGCAGACTCAATTATCTGGGCAACAAATGGAGGCTTAGCCTCTATGCCAACTACCACGAGGAAGTGTCTTTCCATGAAATGCCCGAAGATGAGAAAGGCAAAACAGAAATATATGCTGCCGATGAAAATGGTAACCCTTACGCACCTGCATGGTACACGCTCAATTTTAAAGCGCAATACAGTTTTAACGATGTGCTAACGGTGACTACAGGTGTAGAAAACATTACAGACCAACGTTACAGGCCATATAGTTCAGGTATTTCAGCTCCCGGCCGAAACTTTATGATTTCATTGCGGGCAAATTTTTAATACCCAGGCCACATGGCATTGTCCAATGGGCGAGCAAGGATGTTTACACAAACCCTTGCTTGCCCATTTTTGCTTTTTGGACTGCAGTTTTTAAGAATCCGGGTGTTATATGGTCTTATTATCAGTGAGTTATGGGTGGATGACTCCTGGTTTTATCCAAAATTCCGACTAGCTGGTAAAAGCCTCTAATGGGATGGTTATCGTTTCAAATGTGGATTTATTGTCCGTGAGGGTATTTTTTTGCACTCAGAACTTCGTAAGTGGCTACCAAAAAAAATCTTTTCACACTCAAAACCGCCATTTATAATAGAAATCGGCCGAAAATCTTTGCGTATTTCACCTATAAACTACTTATATTTGAAATACCTAACACCGTAAGAACTAACTTATTTTGACTACGTGTAATCCCAGATATAGGAGATTTCTCTCCTTTGTGGTATGCGCTAGCTGTATGCTCTTATTAATGCTTCAGACAAGTGTCGTAGCCCAAGAGAGAACAGCGAGTGGTCTCACTTTACAGTTCTTAAAATCCCAAACAAGCGGTTCTGTTGATGAAGTAGCCTCCAATGTGCTCAAGGTGGTGAACAGAACAGGTCGTACCTCAGTATTTAAAATAGAAATTGCTACTCCACCTAATTGGTCTCGCGTAAGGGCTGAAGACCAAGTTTATAACGTAGCTAACAACGACAGTCTCTTCATCCCCATTCGGGTGGTGCCTGAAAAATCGGCTACAGGCAATGTAAATTACTTTATTAATGCTACTGCACTTACCACCAACGGAATTCCGTTGGCTTCCACGCCCTGGTCTATGCAAGTGGTAAAAGTGTCGCGTTGGTTCGCTTCAATCGTAAAGTCGGAGGTGTTTTTTCCGGCCGATAAAAAGGAGGCACAATTCCAGGTGAACTTAAAGAACAATGGCAACTCTGCAGAAGATGTGATGATTCTGTTCAATCCGGATGTGAAGGTGAAAATTCTGGACATGCAGGGAAATCCTTTTGCAGACAATTCGCTACCGCTTAAGCTCCCGGTTGATATTGATACCACCCTTACCTTTACTGCTCAGTTGGACGAAGAGGCCAAAAAAGAGAATTTCTTCACGGCAGGAGCCATAGATTCTGAGCAGACCGATCAGTCTGAGTATAAGGTCAATATTCAGGTAAAAGATGTAGCGGGTAACCGTGCAAGCTGGGGCGGAAGAGTAGATTTCAAGAAGCTAAATCAGGAACACAAGTTTAAAACAGCGTATGGTTCATCCACCATTCCAATCAACCTGGAGTTCAACACTTACAATGTGTTGTCGCAGTTCACGAATTTCAGTCTGGATCTTAGCGGGGAAGCCGATCTTGGAGAAGATCGCTTCCTTCGCTATTATTATCAGACCATCATATCCAGCAATAGCCTTGCCGGAACCCAGTTTTTAGGCTCCTATCGATTTGCTGAATATCGCACACCTAAATATTCTGTATCTGCCGGAGACATAGGGCAGAACATGGAGCTGTTGCTTAATGGAACTGGTGTAAAAGGCTCCTACTATTTCGATAAGGTGGGTGTTTCGGCCATTTATGTTACCCGGCCACAAAACGGCAATGTGCAGAACAACCTGAATAGCATGGGAGCATCAGTTCGGTACAGAGTTTTTCAAGGGCTCAATGCCACGGCCGAATTGGTAAATCAAGACGATCAGTTCAACCAGGTAAACCGCAACCTTGCTACACTCAGGGCAAACTATCGCTTACCCAACCAGAGCATTGTGGATGTTAAAGTAGGGTACTCTACAGAACTGCATGAGGGGGCCAGCGGAACCTTCTCTGTGCCGGGTTTTGGGGCTACGGCTCGCTACACCGGAAGAATACAGGGCGTTAGTCTTTCTGCGCAAGGGCGGTACAACAGCCCCAACTATTCCTCGCAGTTCAGGGGTTCTGTAGATTTCAATACCAATGCCAGGTATAATTTGGGAGAAACTACTTATGTGGGCTTACGAGTGAATATGAACAGCCGTAACCCTGAGATATACAGCAAGGGTATTCTGTTTCCCAGAAGAGAATTTGTGCGCAATACCTTTGAAGGGCAGTATGGTTGGGCCACAGAGAACGGCAATTTTATGGTATATCCGCGCTATACCTATGAGGAAGTGTTGGACCTTAGAACATCGACCACCGGTATGGGATTAAGCTTTAGCACCAACAAAAGTTCAGATGCCCGCTTGTTTACCCGTTTCTTTTCTGGCTTTACCAAAGCACTCGACTATAACATGAAGCCATATCTGGTGTCTCGCTGGGAAAACACTTTGCGTTATAAAAACCTCAACGTTTCGGCCCGCTATTATTATGGCCCCTTTAATGTGCTGGACAACCTAAGGGTTGTGGAAGATGGCATAAATCCACAATCCTTGTTTTTGAGTGCTTTTGCTCAGCTAAATTTTACAAAGGCACGAATTTCTGTTCGTCCCATGTTCACTATGGCCTATGAGTCAGTTTTGGCCCGGTGGAGAGCCAATATGGCACCGCAAGTCACTTACTTCTCGAAGAGCGGCCTGGAGTTTAATATGACGGTTGAATATTTCAGTATCAAACAAGGAGAAAGCCCACTGGCCAATGTTTCTGAGTTTGGCACTCAGGCATTTAACCCGTTCAGCCAGTCCAATGCATTTCTTCGCTTTGGAATAAAAAAACAATTCAACCTGAAAAAGCCGGGCAAAAAAGCACATGACCTTGAGGTGGTGGTATTTAAAGACTTAAATGGAAACAACCTGAGAGACCAGGGGGAAGAGTTTGAGCGAAATGTGATTGTAAGAGTAAACGGGCAGGCGCTTATGACAAACCAGGATGGTGTGGTTTACTTTAGAAACCTGCCGGAAGGGAAATATTTTGTAGAGACTGAGTTGCTGACCAATTCAGAGGGCTGGTTCAAATCTAAAGGCGTGGAGGTAGATGTAAACTCCAGTCAGGCAGTGTACATACCCCTGAAGCGAGGAGTGCAGATAATGGGGAATATCATTCTGCAAAAAGCACAGTACTCGGCACTAGGTGAGGGAGGAATGAAGCTTAACGGCATTCGGGTAACGGCTACAGATGCTACTGGCGAAAGCTACTCTACACTAACCGATTTGCAAGGTAGCTTTAGGCTTTATGTGCCTTTTGGCCAATATACTATTAAGGTGAATGAGCAGGCGGTAGATAGCCAGTTTGAGTTTGCCCAGTCTAGTTACACTTTAGACATCAACAACTTAGGAGGAAATTACCAGCTGGCCTTTTACCTCATTGAGAAAAGAAGGCAACTGAACATTAAACGATTTGACAACAACTAACAATCAACATATGAGATCATTTTATCAACACAGTCGAACGCGGTGGGCAGCGCTGGTAGTAATGCTGCTTTGCCTTACATTTTTTGATGCTTTCGGTCAGAAAATCTCCACTTCTCCGACAAGGTTGAACTACAAGGTTAGCCCTGGTGGGTCATCAACAGGACTTATAACTGTGACCAACAATGCCGACCGTAGACAAACCTTTACTGTAGATTTTGGAGACTTTGATGCTTCACGTGCGGGTAAGAGTAAGTTCATGGAAAAAGGAACCTTGCCTCGCTCTTGTGCAGATTGGTTGAGCGCGACTCCCGCACTTTTTGAATTAGATCCGGGAGAATCGCAGCAAATCAGAGTAGTGATGGACGTGCCACAAGATTCCAGTGCATTGGTTGCACGATGGGCAGTGGCCTACATCCGGTTGAGTGAAGAAAAACAATCGACTCAGGAAAACAGCGATGGGCTAATCGTTAACCTAAACCAGGCCTATCGTTTTGGGGTGTACATTTTCCAAACTCCTCCAAATGCTGTTTTCGCTAAAGGAGAGTTGATCGACTTTACTCAGCAAGAAGACCAATTGGTGCTTCGACTAAGAAATGTGGGAGAGACTTTTCTCAAATGCAATTCTTATGCGGAGTTTACCAACCTGCAAACGGGTGAGATAACGCGCCTTAAACCACGCAACTTTACGGTACTACCCGCTAGCAATCGCGATGTCACATTTATTATTCCTAAAGATTATCCTCCGGGCAGGTATTCTGTTTTGGGTGTGTTGGATTATGGCAATAGGGATGAAGTGGCAGCCGCAGAAATTGAAATAGAAATTAAAGAAAAAAGTAAAGAATAGATGGGCACCCTCAAAGCTCTCACATGGCAGAACTCTACGGCTTCGCTTGCCGAAGCGGTAAAAAAAGTTGAGAAATTTTTGAGGAATATTTGTATATATGAATATAAGTCCATATATTCACATGTCTAAACTTTTAACCTAAACATTAATACTCATGAAAAGATTAGTAAACTTTAAGGCATTTGTCGTAGCGGCAGTTTTTGCCTTAGCTCTCGGAAACCAGGCAAATGCTCAGGTTTTACCAGACGACAATGAATTCGTGTATGTAGCTATGGACTTGCAAGGTGTTTTGGACCTTACGCTGGCTACAGACCCTAACGTAGAATTCACCTTTAATACCATTCCTAGCTACGTAAACGGTATCATCAAGCCAAACGTAACTGAACTTCGTGTTGAGTCTACTGTGCCTTGGGATCTTTACGTACAGGCCGAAACTGCTAACTGGTCTCAGTTGCAGGCATTCTCAAGCGCAGGTACTTCAACAATTCCTTCTACTTTGTTAGAGGTAAGAATTATAGATGGTGCCGGAAACTCTGCTTTGAACAACTTTACTTCTTTGACAGATACTCGCTTGGACATTGTAGGTACTGTAGCTGCCGGTGACGGTATTGCTGCTGGTTCTTACCTAACAACTCCTGATACTCACTTCTTCAGAGTAGACTACAGAATTATCCCTACTCTGACAGCACAATATCAGGCTGGTTACTATGGTTTGAACGTGATCTACACTTTGGCAGAAGACCTTTAAGAAATTAAGAAATACAGTTTTACTAAGACGTAGTAAATAAGTTAGTTCGATTTATGTTGATTGGTAAAAGGGGTAACAGTTCATGTTACCTCTTTTTGTATTACTTTATTCCATATTTTTGTATATGAGCAGAAGGGTAACCTTTCTGATTGTTTTTCACCTAATTGCCTCTTATTGTTTTGCCCAGACCCTGGACATTTCTATTACAAGAGGTACCGATATCGATTTTACCTTTAATACCATACGTCAATACACCAATGGTATTATTCGTCCCAACGCCACAGAGTTTAGAATTGAGTCTACTGCCGAGTGGGATTTGTATGTAGGCACCCAAACTACCACACCCGGTCAGTGGGATTTGCTCACCTCATACTCCAGTGCAGGTTCCTCTACAGTACCAGTCTCAATTTTAGAAATAAGGGCAGTTAGCCCGGGTGGAACTTCTCAGCAAAATACCTTCTTTCAGTTACAGGATGTATCTAACCCGGTTTACTTAATAGGTTCGGCAGCCGATGATGCTCGGGTAAACTCCGGAGTAGGCACCAATGCGCCTGGTGATGGCTCAAACGATCCTTTTACCCACCGTTTCCGAATTGACTATAAATTAACTCCCGGTATGGGATATAGACCGGGAGTTTACTCGCTCACCGTTGTGTTTACCCTGGCCGAAGACCTTTAGTGGTCTTTCTGTATTCTATTTTTCCTTCCTCTTTTATTCCCCTTTCTCAAGCTTTATATTCGACCAAAAATTAAATCGATATGTCTATTAACGTTGACCTACTAAAGCGAATTTGTGAAGTAGCTGGTGCTCCTGGGTTCGAAAAGCGCGTACGCGAGATGGTTATTGAAGAAGTGAAGAACCATGTAGACGAGTGGAGGGTAGATAATATGGGCAATGTAATCACGGTAAAAAAGGGTAAGAATAACCCGGAAGGAAAGAAAGCCATGGTAGCTGCCCATATGGATGAAATTGGCTTTATAGTTACTCATATCGATGACAATGGCTTTGTACGCTTTCATACGCTGGGGGGCTTCGATCCTAAAACACTAACTGCTCAGCGAGTGATTATTCATGGTCGGAAAGATGTGGTGGGGGTTATGGGAAGTAAGCCCATACATGTAATGAGTCAGGAAGAACGAGGTAAAGTGGCTAAAACTTCTGACTACTTTATTGACCTTGGAATGAAGAAAGAAGAGGTAGAAAAGTGGGTGGCTATAGGAGACCCCATTACCAGAGAGCGTGAACTAATTGAGATGGGCAACTGTGTAAACTGCAAGTCTATCGACAATCGGGTTTCGGTTTTTATTCTCATAGAAGCGCTGAAACAACTTCAAAACCATCCGTATGATGTTTATGGTGTGTTTACCGTTCAGGAAGAGGTTGGCTTGAGAGGTGCCAATGTTTCGGCACACACTATTAATCCCGATTTTGGCTTTGGTTTAGATACTACCATTGCCTACGATTTGCCGGGAGCCCAACCTCACGAAATGGTAACAAAGTTGGGAGAAGGGGTGGCCATTAAAATTATGGATGCTTCCACCATTTGCGATTATCGCATGGTAGATTTCATGAAGAAAACGGCCACATCGGCTCAAATTAAATGGCAACCTGAGGTGTTGACTGCGGGAGGTACCGATACGGCCGGAGTGCAGCGAATGGGTAAGGAAGGAGCTATTTCAGGCGCTATTTCCATTCCAACCAGACACTTGCATCAGGTGATTGAAATGGCCGACAAAGACGATATTCAAGGTGCTATTGATTTGCTAATTGCTTGTTTAGAGGGGTTGGATGGCTATGATTGGAGTCATTAGCCTCCATACACTCAAGGAGATTGTTTACAAGCATATTCAGATCATGTTGCCAGCTTGCCACAGTCCGATTAGGGGGATGTAATGATTGAGCGACCTGATTTTCTAGTTCCCTCTGGTAGAATGGTTCTGTATTCCCTGTCAAATAAGACTTACGAAGGTAGTTATTAGTCTCCTCTTCTTTGGTGGAGGCTTTATTCAAACTTAATGTTCCAACTATTTCGAAAAGCTTCCTGTTTTGGGACCACACATGAGTTTTTAGGGTTGCTATTCGAGACAAATATGGGGATTAAGTCACCTGGTTGGTTATTCACGAAGGACAAGTCGTCTGTTTTTGACTCACCTACCATTCTCTGGCCATTGATTTCATATTCGTAGAGCACAGAAACACTGTGGCCAATATTTGAAAACGGTAGACCTCTTTTTTGAATGGATGATATAAGTCTACCCTGCATCAAATTTCCATGTTTGTATAGCTTTATCTCTTTCAATAGGTGATACACATAGTACGCTAGGAATGGTGCTCCAACAACTAGAAAGGGGAATAGGATGAGTAAGAAGAGGCCTTTCTCTAAGTTGTAAGGCTTTAGCCCGAGTATTATACTACTTCCCTGATATAGTTTAATATCAATTTCGGTTCCTACTCCGAAGTCTTGAATTTTTCGATCTTCAAGAACACGGTATTTAGACACTCTGTCCTGTCCATTGTCATTGTAACTGTAGTGTATTATTGTTGGATGAACGCCATTAATTGATATATTATATTGAGTTTCAATATCAATGATTCGTGCAGTTTTGTCTACGCCTTTAGCGTGTATCAGGTCTAAGTCTACTTTCGGTACATCGTTATCAATAGAAGAAAATACAATCATCAAGATAATCACTACAAAACCCGGAATTAATATGGGTAGAATTCCCAAGACGGCTGATATTGGTCTCTTTTTTAGAATGTTGAGAACCGTAGAAAACCTCAAACTTCTCGATGCACTGCTCACGGAATAATCTTGACTTATTGATTTTGACAATAATATAAGTTTTAATCTTATCGATCGAGACGTGAAAGATAAAAATAGTCAGCTTGGTATGGCTGTATCAAGATCTATTCCTCTATGCTGACCTAATTGACCCAGGATTTTTTGAGTTCATGATTTCCCATAAAAGAATAGAGCATTCCTTTGTAAGGAAACATTCTTGAGCAGCTGAAATTTCTTAATTCATCTTAGCATATGTTTTCTGAAATGCAGAACCTGTTACTTCTAAGGTCTTTTCAAGCTCTATATAGCCGAAAAGATAAGTCTAAGGGTGCAATTAGGATATCTTCCCCAGCTTATACCCTAAATAGGCTAGAGTCATGCCCACCACCACACTTAACCCAACATATAGAATAGCCTGAAGAGGTTTTTCTCCTAGCATAAGCTCATTGCTTTGCATAGCAAAAGTAGAGAAGGTAGTGAAACCACCGCAAAAGCCGGAAATGAGTAGCAGATTGGTGTCTTCGGAAAGGTACTTTTCACTTTGTGCCCAGCCCATAAACAGGCCAATAAGAAAACTGCCCACTATATTAACCACAAAGGTGCCGTATGGAGCAAAGCCTTCTAGCTGCTTGTGCAATCCTTCTTGAATAAAGTAGCGCAAGGCACTGCCTACTCCACCACCTAAGGCCACTAAGAGCAGGTTTTTAATCATTCTTTCACTTCTTTTTTGGGAGCTTTTTTCTTCACGTATTTATATACCTTGTCATAGTCGCTATTTTCCTGGTTTGTAATTTTTACAAACCCTTTGTTCAAAAAAACCAGCTTTAGCTCTCTAAATTCAGTTTTATTCGTTTCAATAATAGTTTCTTGCCAGGCACCAAGGTCTTTGATGGGCTGAACCGTTTTAAAGAAGCGAAAGGGGTAATAAATATGCACCAGATCGTGGCTTATTTTAATGACCTTATAATTGAATAGCAGCTTGTATATAAGAATGGAGGTACACAACAACAATATACCCAGTACTATATATCTCCACACGCCATCGGGTTCGGCTAATACTTGGCGCATAAAATAGAGCGACCCAAAACCGCAGATAAGGGTGGACACTCCCAGGGCAAAAATGGTGTTCCTTTTAGGACGGGAAACGATCATAGCTTCGAATTAATCAAATCTTGCCTGAATTGGGAAATGTGCTCCCTTATTTCAGCAAAGAATTCACGAAATTCTGTTTCAAAAACGGAGTAGTGCTCCGTAAGGTCCTGGATGGCAAGCTCAAGTTTCGAGTTGAATTTGGTTCTACGGGAAAGGCCGGTGAGCGACCTGTGTAAACCTTCTTTGCGGGCATAATTGGTCAGCCAATCGCCTTTGATCATGTAGGGTAGCATGTGTTGGCCGCGTGGAGGAATGAACTCGTAGTTGGCCTGAAGAAGCTCGTATTTTTCCTGAGCAAAGGCCCATAGTGGTTGGCTAGAGTATTCATTGAAGTTTTTGGCCAGAAAATGGTCATAATACATGTCCACGATCACTCCTGCATAATGCCTATACTTTAGCCGGAGTTTATCCTTGCTAAGACCAACGATTGGATGGTGGTCTGTGTAGTGGTCTATTTCGCGGTGCAGTATCACGCCCTTTGCCACCATCTCCGGCAAATGGCCCAATTGGCTTCCTTTCACAAAGTCACCCATAAAGTTGCCAACAGTTAACTGTGCGTTGGGGCCTGAAAGATAGAGGTGCGCTAAAAAGTTAATAGGTTTTACGTTTGTTAAGACTTTCTGAAAATATTCTTGATTTTAAGATAGTCAACAAAATACACCATACGAATAGTTATTGTGTCAAAGTTGGGCGCGGAAAGCGTATTGCCAAAGTTATCGAAGAAGTCGAGCTGAGTATTCAGGTCGTCTGTACCAATAGATCGTTTCCAGATTACCCGCACTTCACTACCTGGCAAAAACTGCCAGTTGTACTCCATGTCTATGTTAAACTGGTTGAAGTTGCGGTTGTGGAGTGGTTCTCCTGTAGTAGAGTCGGTTCCGGTATAATCAATGTCTTGCAGTCTATCGTCTTCTGTAAGTTCAAGGAAATCGTTGTACTCAACCCGGCTCCAGTAGTGTCTCATTCTAAAGGTGATTCCCATGCGATTGGTAAAGATGTAGCTGGAGGATAGTGTATTGGTGAGGTTTCTCACATTTCTAATTCCAAATACCACATGCTCCAGTGCTCCGCTGTTGTCATAGATTCTTCTCACATAGCCTCTTTCATTTTCACGGAACGAATAGTCTACATTGTGGTTAATTTCTACTCTCGTACCCATTCGCAGGCGAGCGCCAATATTGGCAGAATTGTCTACCTGATCCCAGTCGGGTCGTTTCCAAAACCTTAAACGTCCGGAGAGTCGAAAGTTTTTTCGGCTATCGGTGTTTAGGCGGGCTCCAAAAGAGTAGCTTTCCGGCCGCTTGAAAATGTAGCCCGGTACACGAGCTTCAAAGTAGTCGTTGCTCTCTACCGGGTTGGTATTGGCATCTACAGAGAAACCCCAAAAGTTTCTAAAACTACCTCCAAAGTTTGCACTTACCTGAAATTCTGAGAACATGTTGGGGTTGTACAGTTTGTTGTGTTCGAGACGAACTCCGTAGCGATAGTCGTTGAATATGCCTTTGGGTTCAAACTGTAAATAGGAGAGGTTTAGCTCATGGTCTATTCGGTTGGCTCTTCTTAAAAAGCCCAGGTCGTTAATGTCGTAGTCGTCTGTTTCTACATTTCTGTTAACACCAAATTGAAAATTGCCACGGGTTTTAGAAAAGCCTATGTTGTATTTATACCCGGTCTTTCTGTCAATGTTGTTGTTTTCGATATTATGCGATGCAATCTGGCTATAGGCATAAAAACCCCGAACACGCCAGGTGAGCGATTCGTCATTGAGGTTGAAATTTAAGCCCGTTACGTTGGCATCGTCAGCATTTTTTCCTCGCAGAACGTTGGTGTTGGTTAGTGTAAGGCTGGAGTTGTTTTTAAGGTTTTGATCCAGTACAATTACATTAAAGTTTGTGAGCGGATCGGCTTCTATCTCCCGAACAGCTCCCGTTTCAGTATCCTGAACAGTAATGAAGGTGCGCTCGGTTAAGGCATTAAAGAAGCCAATGCCAAGACCGCTGTTGGTTCTTCCTGTAATTTTAGAGGCATTGATAAGCTGAGCGGCCTGCGGTCTTACTATTATAGTTTCATTGTCGTTCAATTCTTCGGTAAGGTTGCCAAATGTGCTACCAATTCTTCTGGAATAGAAAAGACCCGCTTTGTTAAATAGCTCCACACCTTCAGTGAAAAACTGGCGGTTTTCATCGAACCGAACTTCGAAGGGCGAGAGGTTGAGCACCTGATTATCTGACCGCACTCCACTAAAATCGGGAATTAGAGTTGCATCCAGGGTAAAGGCATCGTTTATACCATACTTAATGTCCATTCCCCCATTGAATTGAGGCTCTACAAAGCCAGTAGCCGTAGAGCGGCTTACTACTGTAGACACATAAGGGTAAAAGAACAACCTGGTGGGTGTTTCTATGTTTCTAAGGTTTTTTACCACTCCGGCCTGGTTTAGAAAACCATCAATTTGAGGATCAATAGGGTTCCAGAACGAGTCTTCATTGAGAGCGGTAGATTTTCTGAAGAAGTTAATACCCCACTCCTGCACCTCTCTGGAATTAAAGCGAAGTACAGCATAAGGAATCTTAAACTCGGCCGTCCAGTGATCGTCATTTATTTTGGTGTCCGACAACCATACTGCATTCCAGTCGTTGTCGTTGCGCCATATTCTTTCATTACCACCATTAGAATAAAGGGCATCGTACTGAACGCCCGCCACGGTTACAAATAGACCTACTCCATTGAGACCGGCCTTAAAAGGGTCTATAGCAACGCCAAAGTAGTCGGAGTTGCCTATGTTATCACGGTTAGTGAGTATATTGAAAACCTGATCCCGATCTTCATAAATCTTTGCCGCTATATAAACAGCTTCGTCATCATACATTAGCCGTACTTCTGTTTTGCGCTGAGAGGGAGCTCCCGGGTTTGGTCTGCGTTGTACAAAGTCTGTAAGCACAGGAGCCTCCTGCCAGGAAGCTTCATCGAACACCCCATCTATTTTTATCTTTTCGGTAGTACGAACAGCATTGAAGGATTTTGGTTGAACTTGCGCAACACCAAAATTTAGCGAAGTGAGTAGTAGCAGTAAAAGAATCGACCTTTTCATGTCTGGCAATAGCATTCCAATGTATGAACATGTAAAAGTCGCGATTGTTAATTGGGGGCTATATCAGAATTATCCAAATCGGTCTATTTTGGGTTTGAATGGTTACCGCTCATGTAACTATCTGTTCTACTGATATTTATTGAATTTTTTACTTTCTCCCCATGGCATTTTTTCCGTAAGGTTATGTTTGTGAATGCGGGTTTTCTGTTCGGTTATTCTTGCTAATTACCGAAGAAAGTTCGGTAGTGCATTGTGGTAAGGGGTTGCAGGGTACAACGATATTTTGGCTAAGTTTGCCGGAGCACATGAAAACACCTTACGATAGCGCCCTGAGCGATTTTTTCTCTGGTAACGAAGAGCATAAACTACTTCTTCACAACACTTATGGTCCGGCCGAAGAAATGCCATTGTGGTATTTTTTCAGGAGTTATGAAGAAATGCCTGATCTGGAAAAAATGGCCCTCTCCGTGTGCGAAGGTCGTGTGCTCGATGTAGGTGCAGGCACAGGTTGCCATGCCCTGGTGTTGCAACATTGGGGGCATGAGGTTGTGGCCCTTGATACCTCGCAAGAGGCTATGCGCATTGCAAAGGAATCAGGTATAGAAAATGCTGTGTGTCACGATTTTTTCAGCTATACAGCGGCTCCTTTCGATACACTTTTGTGTCTTATGAATGGCATTGGTTTTATAGGCAGGCTTAGCAGTCTTCGGGTTTTTCTCAAAAAGGCTTCAGAGTTATTGGGTGAAGAAGGGCAAATTATTGTGGACTCGAGCGATATTTCTTACCTCTACGAGGCTAGTGTCAAGCCTTTAGACTCCTACTATGGTGAAGTAAGCTTTCAGTATGAATACAGAGGCAAGAGGGGCGACTGGTTCGATTGGGTATATATTGATGCGGATACCCTGACTGTGGAGGCTGATGCGCTTGGCTGGCACACCTACATTCTACACGAAGAAAACGATCAGTATCTCGCCAGACTCATTCGAAAGAAATAGAGTCGTTTTTCGAAAAAAAATGCCATCAATAGATAGTTGCTTGCGACAAGCTTCAAATTCCTATATTTAGTTTTCTGAATAAATCTATAGGCAATGAATCGGTTAATAGTACTTGTTATCATCAGTTTATTTTATACTCAGGCATGGGCGCAACGCCAGCTAATTTATTGCGGGCAGTTGATTGATGTTGAGTTGGGCAGGGTGCAAAAAAACATGACCCTTGTAGTGGAAGGCGATAAAATTGTGGCCATCAACTCCGGCTTTTCCGCGCCTGGAAAAGACGACCGGGTGATCGATTTAAAAGGTAAGACAGTAATGCCTGGACTTATGGATATGCATGTGCACATTGAAAGTCAGAGCAGTCCGAATTCGCAAGTACAACGCTATACGCTCAATCCGGCAGATATAGCCTATGATGCTCAGGTATATGCCGAACGCACTTTAATGGCCGGTTTTACTACTGTTAGAGATCTTGGAGGAACCGGAGTCAATGTATCGCTTCGCAATGCCATTAATGCAGGAAAGGTGTTAGGTCCCCGCATTTATACTGCAGAAAAGACCATTGCAACCACAGGAGGTCATGGCGACCCTACTAATGGGGGAAAGGCTGAGTTAATGGGAGACCCGGGTCCCAAGGAAGGTGTGGTAAATAGTTATGATGAGGCCAGAAAGGCTATTAGGCAGCGGTATAAGAATGGAGCCGATGTAATTAAAATTACGGCTACCGGAGGGGTGCTTTCGGTTGCCAAGGATGGTCAGGGGCCTCAATTTCAAATGGATGAACTTAAGGGGATTGTGCAGACAGCCCGTGAATACGGTTTTGTGACGGCTGCCCATGCTCATGGCGATGAGGGAATGTACAGGGCTGTTGAGGCAGGTATTAATTCAATTGAACATGGCACTTTTATGAGTGAAAGAACCATGGATCTGATGATTGAAAAAGGCACCTATTATGTGCCTACCATTTCGGCCGGAAAGTTTGTGGTAGAGAAGGCACAGATACCGGGTTATTTTCCTCCGGTAGTAGTGCCTAAGGCTTTGGAGGTAGGCCCTCAAATACAAGACACATTTGCCAAAGCTTACCGAAAGGGAGTTAAGATTGCGTTTGGAACCGATGCGGGTGTTTTTCCTCATGGAGAGAATGGAAAGGAGTTTGTATATATGGTGGAAGCGGGGATGAGCCCCATGGAGACTATCCAGTCGGCCACAAAGACAGCCGCAGAACTGTTGCGTATTTATGATACGGTAGGCTCCCTTTCGGTTGGGAAACTGGCCGATATAGTGGCTGTGGAGGGAGATCCTATAAAAGATATCTCAGTCATGACTCGCGTGAGCTTTGTGATGAAAGGTGGGCAAATAGTTAAGCAATAGATCTTTACTGGTTGCTTTCAATAACCTGATAGTTTATACTGGAATAACCCAGACGGCTGTAGGCTCCAATGCCTTCTACCGTAACTTGAATTGGATTGGGCCTATCGGCATTGTAAAACGTTATTTTGGCCTGACCGTTTTCGTTCGTTACCACGTTGGCATTCCAATATATGGTTGTTCTTAAGTCCGGCACAGGGTCGTTTTTTTGCTCATCGGTTTCGTATAGGGGTGAGTAAAATTCTTTGGTGTAATTGCGGTGCACCGGATGAACTATTCGATCGTTAATAGCAGGCTTAGGAATTACCACTCCGTTCTTAGTTCTCAGAATTACCTCCGGAAAGTTGAGCTCGTTGGGCTTTCCATCGTCTCCATGACCTAAAATCAAAGATGAGGGTGCAGGATAGCTTACTGATATAGACTCCAGGTTGCTCCAGTCAATGGTGTAGAGAGTTTCATAGGCTCCGCCACGGGGTACTTCAACTTGACCTCTTCCCATGGGTTCTCTTACTGTGCGTTTGCCAACAGCTTGCATGCCGCGAGGGTCACAGTTTACCTTTATAGAAAATACATGTGGCCATTTTTTGCTTTTCAAAACATCGTTGATGGGAATTCTTGATCCTGAAAAGGGGTCGGAGTAATCGAGGTTTAATTTGGTGGCACCAATACCTTCTACTTCGTTGCTTACTTGTTTTATTAACTCAATTATATCGTTATCCGATAAATCTAGTTCTTCAATGGTTTTGGTTTTCCAGGGAAACTGAGTGTGAAAATCCTCTACATTACAGCTCCCTCGAGGTATGACAGTGCTGGACTTTACTTTGAAAGTACTCAGTAGAGTAGAATTATTGAATCGGCTCTTTGCCACCTTAAATTGTAGTTTATATATCTCAAGAGGGGCATACGAGTTTTTCTCATGCCCTATTCCTCTAATGAGAGAACCTATTAATGCTTTACGTCTTTCCGTGTCTGAAACCAATTGTACTTTTCTCTTCCCTTTCTCTTGCCCGGCCAGAAATAGTAAGACAGAGTCTCCCTTACTTTTGAAAAAAGATGACTCAACAATGAAGCGTCCGTTCTCTCCTGAGCGCACAGTGTCAGGTTTTTCAGAGTATTTGGTAGCAATAAGTATTTCTACACCGGTAATGGGGTTGTTACCAATAAAGGATAGGCTCTGGCCAACAATGGCTTCGGGATCTTTATAACGGCTTGGACTGTATTTTCGCCAGCCGTGAGTGAGCATTACCAGGTCGAGTCCTTCTAAGGCCCCGGGTTGGCCAGAAAAGTAGAAATTAGGAGTAGGAATTTTTCCTCTTAACTCGGCCGTAAGCAACAGTTGCGAAAGCAAATGAGGCTGTTGATTGTTAGGGGCTTTAGAGAACTCCTGATCGGTTACGGCCAAGGCAAAATTTCCTTTTACCGGAGCACCTGTTTCGTCTTTGACAGTAAGTGTCAACTCTACTTTTTGGCGAGGAGAATAATCTTTTTTGTCCAGTTGAAGGTCTATGTTCAGTTTTCGTTCGGCATTAACAAATATGAGTCGCTCTGCAACGAGTTCAAGTGTTTTGCTCTGCACAGTAACCTTATAAATGCCTGCAATTAAATTTTGTTCAGGTACTCTCCAGGCCAAGTTCTCTTGCAAGGTAAAGTCTAGGTGCATAATAGTATCGGTCTGATTGCTCAGCGTAAGAAAGCCTTTCGTATTCATTAGGTTTTGGCTGGGTTTTATTGCTAAAACTCTATCATTGTTCTGGCGCTTGAGGTGTAGTGCAATACCGGTTAAATGGCTCTCTGGTAAATAGTAGATTTCTTCTGGCTGAGGGGAGTTAGCTATGACCACTGAATATTCTTTGTGGAGTTCTGGCATGAGTTCAAAACTTCCCATGCCCGCGTGGGTGCTCTTGAGAGTATCCAGTATTGTGCCTGTTTCATCTTTCAGATATCCTTCGAAATCGAAAGGGCGGCCTCTTCGATCAATAGCTTTAAAAGCAATGTGGTTTATGGTATTGGCAATTAGGTGCCCACCTTCCGGAAAGAACTGTAAGTCTATCTTTTCTTCCTGCTCTGCCGGAAGAGGAACATAAAGATGAATGGGTTTGCTTAGTGATGCTTCATCGACCTGAATCCATAGGTGAGAGGGAGTTGGTATAGATTTTTTGGAAGAACCGAGAAACACCCTTGCTGCCCCTGTAGTATCCGTCTTTATTTTTCCACTTTCAACGGTCACTCCGTTGGCCAAAGCTCTGTAGGTAAGGTTAAGCTGAGCAACCGGTTTGTCATTGTCAATTCGGGCATAAACATCCACAGGGTTGGCGGCATCTTTACTAAACCTGCTGTATCTGGGAAAGGCCAGTAACTTGTACGCATCGGGCTCAATACTTCTTACAAAAACCGACTTTGAAAAATACAGGGACGAGTCTGAACCAACCATTTGCCCCGAAACACCCATAAGCGTATAAAGTCCCTCTTCGGCCGGGGCAATTAGGTAACCGTCTGACATGCCATTGTAAACCGGCCAGCTTGTATCGGCTTTTTTATTGCCCAAACTATCGGCTAGCAGTACATGGTAGGCCAAGCTGCGGTCAGATAATTGGTTGTCTATACCCACTACAAAGGTTTTAAACCAAATGGTGTCTTCGGGGGCATAGATATTCTTATCGGTGCTTATGTAGCTCTTTTCAATGGTTTGAGCGCTCAAAGGCCATAGGGCAAATAGGAATAGAGCCAGTGTATGTATGTGCTTCATGCTCATTGTGTGGCTTGAGTAACTGGTTGAGGTCAATATCGCAACCATAAGTTACAAAATAAAACAATGAGAAGATGAAGTATGTATAATCGAATACTGTTACGCTAGCTCGAAGACTGATTCTTTTTATAAAAGTGGGAGAGCAGGGAAAGTATGTTTCCGAAGTGTTCAATCTGAGCCATAGTGTCGTCCGGGATATGGCGGCCGTTCATGCGGGCAATTAATAGCCCAAGAACCCCGTTGAGGCAAACCTGAACAGGGTTTGAGATTAGCCCTTCAGAAGCTTCAATGTTTTCGCGGATAGCCGGGCGCGCTGCATTGAATACTGCACGGTAATCTTCATTTTCTGACAGTAACCTAATACTAAGCTCAGACAGTTGTTCTACAATCTGTTGCACTTCTGCCAGGTGACCTTCTTTTTCTAGCTTCTCCTTCTTCATTTGAGCAATTACCTCAGCATACCAGTCAATGGCCTCTTCTCGCTGGGCTTCAGTCATCTTTTCATCGGGGATATTTCCAAAAACATGAATTTTTATTTTCTCAAGATCGAAATCAAAGTTTCGAATGAGCATCTCGGTCTGGTACATGTAAATGATGTATTCCGAAATGTTTTCCTGTTTTTTCTTGTCGGCCAAAAGCATGCGGCAAAAGTAGCCAATATGGCCGTGATGCCGAATATATTTCATCATCTTCTGGGGCGTAGCGGCCCAAAACAAATGGGCACATGCCGCTTAAGTGGCAGCCTGAGCAGTCATTCTAAAATGAGTGGTAGTCAGAATCTTAAAATGCATCAACTTTTTCTATTTTTGCGGTTCGTTTAGAGGTATATGAAGAGAATTCGGAATTTCTGCATCATTGCGCACATCGACCATGGCAAGAGCACCCTGGCCGATAGGTTGTTGCAGTACACAGGTACTGTGTCGGAAAGGGAGATGCAAAATCAACTGTTGGATGATATGGATTTGGAGCGCGAGCGAGGTATTACCATTAAATCGCACGCCATTCAGATGAACTATAACTACAAGGGTGAAGAGTATGTTCTTAACTTAATTGATACTCCCGGCCACGTTGATTTTTCTTATGAAGTGTCGCGCTCCATTGCTGCCTGTGAAGGAGCACTGCTTATTGTGGATGCCTCGCAGGGTGTAGAAGCACAAACCATTTCTAATCTGTATCTGGCCCTGGAGCATGATCTGGAGATTATTCCTGTGTTGAATAAAATTGATTTGCCGGGAGCCATGCCCGAAGAAATGACCGATCAGGTTGTTGAATTACTCGGTTGTGCGAGAGAAGATGTAATTCTGGCTAGCGGTAAAGAGGGGATTGGTGTAGATAAAATCCTGGAGGCCATAGTAGAAAAAATTCCGGCACCCACCGGAGATCCTGACGAACCCCTTCAGGCCATGATTTTCGATTCAGTCTTCAACTCTTTCAGAGGAATTGAAGTAATCTTCCGCGTTTTCAACGGAACTATAAGAAAGGGAGATAAGGTAAAGTTTGTGAATACGGGCAAGGTATACGATGCCGATGAAATTGGTATTCTCAAATTAAAACAGTCTCCACAGCAAGAAATTAAGGCAGGTAATGTAGGTTACCTCATTTCCGGTATTAAAGTGGCCAAGGAGGTAAAAGTGGGTGATACCATTACCCATGTCGATAGGCCTACTCAGAAAATGGTAAAGGGTTTTGAAGATGTGAAACCCATGGTTTTTGCCGGAATTTATCCGGTCGACACACAAGACTTTGAAGAACTGAGGGCTTCTATGGAGAAACTTCAGTTAAATGACGCCTCGTTGGTATGGGAGCCTGAAACTTCGGCAGCACTAGGTTTTGGTTTCCGATGTGGTTTTCTGGGAATGCTGCACTTAGAAATTGTGCAGGAGCGATTGGAGCGGGAGTTTGACATGACGGTGATTACAACCGTTCCGTCTGTTCAGTTTCATGCCATAATGGGCGATGGCACGGTGAAGAAAATCAATGCACCCTCCGAAATGCCCGAGGCCAATAAGATGTCTCACATGGAAGAGCCGATTATCCGTGCTCAAATTATTTCCAAGTCTGAGTATGTGGGAGGCATCATGGGGCTGTGCATGGAAAAGCGTGGTATCATTAAAAACCAGGTTTACCTTACCTCAGACAGAGTAGAGCTAACCTTTGAAATGCCTCTGGCCGAGATAGTTTTCGATTTCTTCGACAAACTCAAAACCATTTCCAGAGGCTACGCTTCATTAGACTATGAGTTGATAGGCTTCAGACAGTCCAACCTGGTAAAGCTGGACATCCAGCTCAATGGAGACAAAGTAGATGCGCTTTCGGCTATAGTGCACAGAGACAAAGCCTATGAGTGGGGAAAAAGGCTCTGCGAAAAACTAAAGGATCTTATTCCACGGCAGATGTTTGAAATTGCGGTACAGGCATCGATTGGTACAAAAGTAATAGCCAGAGAAACTGTAAAAGCCATGCGTAAAAACGTGTTGGCCAAGTGTTACGGAGGAGACATTACGCGTAAGCGTAAATTGCTTGAAAAGCAGAAAAAAGGAAAGAAAAGAATGCGTCAGGTAGGTAATGTGGAGATTCCGCAAGAGGCCTTCATGGCGGTTCTGAAGTTGGATTAAAAAGCGTAAGTAAGTCAGCTATCCGTTGAATGAAATTCGTTCAAGCCGATATTAATGATTTGAAGAAGTAAACCGAGCACTGTGCACCAAACACCAAAAAACTTAAAATGAAGTTACTCGATGGAAAAGCCACAGCTCAGCAAATAAAAGATGAGCTGACCGAAAAAGTAAATGAAATAAAAGCAAAAGGAGCAAAAGTGCCTCATTTAGCGGCCGTATTGGTTGGTGAAGATGGTGCCAGCAAAACCTATGTAAACGCCAAGGTAAAAGCCTGTGAGGCTATCGGCTTTGGTTCTACCCTTTTTCATTTGCCGGAAGAAACCTCTGAAGAAGAGGTGCTGGCCACGGTAGACCGACTGAACAAAGACCCTGAAATTGACGGGTTTATTGTTCAGGTACCTTTGCCAAAGCAAATCGATGAACAGAAAGTTGTAGAGGCTATTTTGCCAGAAAAAGATGTAGACGGATTCCATCCGACCAATTTGGGTAAAATGCTGTTGGATCTGCCCACACTTTTACCCGCTACGCCTAAGGGAATGATGCTTCTTTTGGAGAGAAACGGTATTGAAACCAGTGGCAAACATTGTGTAGTGATTGGGAGAAGCCACACCGTTGGTACGCCCATAAGTGTATTGATGAGTCGCAATTCTAAGCCCGGAAATGCTACGGTTACCTTGTGTCATAGCCGAACCAAGAACTTGGCGGAGGTAACCCGACAGGCCGATATCCTTATTGTAGCAATTGGCAGGGAAGGTTTCGTTACTGAAGATATGGTGAAGGAAGGAGCTATTGTCATCGATGTGGGTATACATCGAGTGCCCTCCGATAAGACTAAGTCAGGCTTCAAGCTCAAGGGAGACGTTCGGTTCGATGAAGTAGCACCAAAGTGTAGTTACATTACCCCTGTTCCGGGAGGTGTAGGGCCGATGACCATCGCTTCACTGCTTTGGAATACCTATTTGGCCAGTCAGAAATTAGTATAACTGAAATCCAACACTGTCGTCAGTCCCTTGCTGTGGGAATATCTTCCATGAATAGCAGTTGGCTGATCGGGTTGGGAATGACGTTTTAAAGAGATTCAATAGTAAAGCAGTTTCAACACCTGCTATAAAAAATTGTCTATGAAAGAAAGTAAACAAACAGCCGAACTCCACGGCAAGCTTCCTGTAATGGAAGCATTTTACACCATCCAGGGCGAAGGTCATTTTACAGGAAACCCAGCCTATTTTGTTCGGTTGGGAGGATGCGATGTTGGCTGCGTTTGGTGCGATGTAAAGGATAGCTGGGATGCATTGCGCTGGCCCCTTCATTCCATCGATGAGATTGTTGGCGGTGCAAAAAAATACAAAGGGAAGCTTGTTGTAGTTACCGGAGGGGAACCCCTCATGTACAACCTTAACGCATTGACCGATAGGTTACGGGCAGAAGGGTACCATACAAACATTGAAACCTCAGGAGCTCATTCACTCAGCGGAACATGGGATTGGCTCTGCTTCTCGCCCAAAAAGTTTATGCAACCCAAAGAAGAGTTCTATGCCGCAGCCGATGAGCTTAAGGTAGTGGTGTACAACAAAAGTGACTTTAAGTGGGCGGAAGAGCACGCTGCCAAGGTTAGACCGGAGTGTTTACTTTATCTACAACCCGAATGGGACAAGTCAGACAAGATGCTTCCGCAAATAATTGATTACGTAAAAGACAACCCTCGCTGGAAAATTTCGCTACAAACACATAAGTTTATGCATATTCCTTAGCGTTGAAAAAAGCCGTTATTATTTCATTTCTGTTATGCTCCACTTTGTGTTGGGGGCAAATCGACTACCACACCAAGAAAAAAAAACTCGTTGAACAGTACCAACAGGCCGAAGAACTGGTTCGTATAGGTAACCTTTTTAAATCGGCAGAAATTCTGAACGAGGTACTCAACAAGGATCCTGGTTTTGATGAAGCGATCGTATTGCTGCATGAGGTTTTACTGAAGAGAGATGAGCCTCAAAGGGCGGTGGCACTTATTGCTGCCAAACGAGAGGAACTAGAAGCACCCTACCTTAATAGACTTTTGCTGTTTCAGGCCAATTATGCCTATCAATTGGGAGAATATACCCAGGCACAGCAATATATAACACAGTTGGGTCATGAAGTATATGGAGTTGGGGCTGAGCAGGTTGAGTTTCTTAAAACATCTATACAGTTTTCCCTAGAGCAAGTGGCAGACCCAATGCCGCTCACTTTCGAAGAGCTTCCTCATCCCATTAATGCCTTCGAACAGCAGTATTTTCCATCCATTACCAGACAGGGGCAATTGGTTTTTACTACTCGTGACAATAATGGGCGAGGGGACGAAAATATATTCTTTAGCCAGTTGACCGAAAGAGGCTGGGCCAAACCCGCAAACATATCAGATCAGATAAATACAGACAGGAACGAGGGTACAGCATCTATTTCTGCCGATGGCAGAACATTGGTGTTCACCAGTTGTAACAGGCCTGACAATATTGGTAGCTGCGACTTATACGTTTCGTACAAACAAGGGCAGCAATGGTCAGCGCCAGAATTGTTAAATGAACGCGTAAACAGCCCTGAGTGGGATTCTCAACCCTCGCTTACAGTCGATGGAGCAACCCTCTACTTTGTGAGTCTTCGCCCGGGAGGAATGGGTAAACAAGATATTTGGATGAGTAGAAAGGAAGATGGAGAGTGGCAGCAGGCTGTTAATTTAGGAGAAGATGTCAACACTCCGGAAGACGACTGTTCACCATTTATCTACCTCGATGGACAAACACTTATATTCTCCACCAAGGGGAGGGTAGGACTTGGAGGATACGATTTATTTAAAACGTTGAGGCTGGCCGATGCAAAATGGAGTGTACCGGAGAACCTGGGGTACCCCATCAACGATGCCTTTGATCAGGTTGGCTACTGTGTATCGGCCGACTTATGGGCCTATTTTAGTGCAAGCGATGCCAGCGGTAGTTTGAGGCTGAAGCGATTCAAAATTCCTGAAAATGTGCTGCCCCAAGTAGAGACGCCAAGGGTGTTTGGTCGGGTAATTGATGCAAGAGATGAACGTCCATTACAAGCCAAAGTAGAGCTTCTCAATAACTCGGGCCTGATTGAGCTAGAAACCGAAGGTGGGGTGTTTGAATTGCAAAAGGCCAACCAGGTGAAAGCGAAAAAAACCGGTTATCGAACCAAACTGGTGGAATGGTCTGAGTTCATTACAGACTCCACCATTCGAATGGAACCCTTCGCAGTAGGTCAGGCGCTGCTCAACGAACCCATACTCTTCGACTTCGATAGTTTTGAGTTAAAGCCAAGTGTAAGTTCTCAATTGATGAGCGTTCTGGAACTGCTCAAAGCTCATCCGGAATTAGATATAGAAGTGCAGGGCCATACAGACAGTATAGGAGGGCAGGCCTATAATCAACAGCTTTCTGAAAAACGGGCATTGGCTGTAGCCGCCTGGTTGCAAGCCCATGGCATTGGCCATAATAGAGTTTTCATTTCTTCATTTGGAAAAAAACGCCCAATTAGCCCGGAAGTAGACCCTCAAAGCCAGCAAAACAACCGTAGGGTAGAAATTATTATACGAACGGTTAGAAAATAAACCGCCTGATTACCAAGTGTTTATTTGTGTATGTACATTTAAAAAGCTTTCTCTTAGCCTGATAATATTGTTTTGTCTACTTAAAGTTATAAATTCGCCAATTGAACATTTGGGGATGAGTATTTTTATCCATAAAACCCTAGTGGCTTTAGGGTAAGTTCTTTCTCAGTTGTTCGTAACTGTATAGGATTAATTCAATTTAATCATAGACAAACTATTTATTATTAAACTAAACTAACAAGGGATGAAGAGAATTTCATTGTCTTTGGTCTCCTTGCTGTGCTTATTGTTTTCTGGTGTGGCCTATGGTCAATCCAGAACTGTAACGGGAACAGTAACGGGAGCAGATGATGGTCTTGCGCTACCGCAAGTGACCATTATGATCAAAGGGACCACAAACGGTACTACTACCGATTTTGAGGGTAATTACCGCCTGGAAGTTCCCAGCGCGGAAACTGTCTTGGTATACAGATTCCTAGGGTACATCACCAAGGAAGTCACTGTAGGTAATCAAACAACTATTAATGTTTCACTAGAGCCCGATGCCGTATCTCTTGGAGAGGTAGTGGTAACCGGTTACGGTGAGTCTACAAAGAAGTCTTTCACCGGTACGGCTAAGACGGTGAAACAAGAGGATATTGAGTCCAAAAACTTCTCCAACGTATCACAGGCTCTTGCCGGTGAGGTGGCTGGTGTTACGGTAATCAATACTTCTGGCCAGCCGGGAACAGCTTCTACTATTCGTATTAGAGGTTTTGGCTCGGTTAACGGAAACAGAGATCCACTGTATGTAGTAGACGGTGTTCCATTTTCAGGAAGCATTAACTCTATCAACCCAGCCGATATCGCATCGACTACCGTGTTGAAAGATGCTACGGCTACTGCCATTTATGGTGCCAGAGGTGCTAACGGTGTTATCTTGATCACCACGAAAAGCGGTTCGGCTTCTAACAACTCTATAGAAATCGACCTGAAGTCTGGAGTTAACATGAGCCTGTTGCCGCGTCAACAAACCATCAAGTCTCCTGAGGAGTACATTGCCCTTACCTGGGAGAGTTTGTACAATAGAGGTGTGGCTACTGGTGAGCCCGATCCTGAGGCATATGCTAATGCACGCTTGTTCTCAGGTGGAGGTATTGCTCCATTCTATAATATGTGGAATGTGGCCAATGGAGGCGAACTTATCGACCCTAACACCAGAACAGTGAGACCTGGAGTAACCCGTAGATACAACCCGGAAAACTGGGAAGACTATGGTTTCCAGAACTCGTCAAGAAACGAGGCAAACATTCGATTGAGTGGTGGTAGCGAAGACACCAAGTACTTTACTTCTTTCGGTTACTTGAATGATGTGGGGTATATTGTTAACTCGGACTACGAGCGTTACTCAACCCGACTCAACCTTACCCACAATGTAAAAGAGTGGTTGTCAGGTTCCGTAAACATTGGTTATGCCCTTTCTGAAAACCAAACCAACGGTCAATCGAGTAACTCAGGAAGCATCTTCTGGTTCGTAGATAATCTTCCTCCAATTTATCCACTGTTTCTAAGGGATTCAGAGGGTAATATTGTGCAAGACCCAATCTTTGGAGGCAATCAGTATGATTATGGCGATTCCGGTAGAGGTTTTGGTGCGCTTACTAACTCTATTGCCGATGCACATTTTGACAGAAATGGAAGTAAAAGACATGAGTTGAACGCCAACTTTACTTTTGATGCTCAAATTACACCGGAGCTTTCTTTCCAGTCTAAGTTTGGTGCTCAATACTACAATAACAGAGCTACCTCATTGAGAAACCCATTCTATGGTTCTGGAGCATCTCAGGGAGGTTCACTGTTTAGAACAGATACTGAGCTTTTTGTTCAAAACTTCCTGAATTTGGCTCGATATGAGAAGAGCTTTGGAAATCATTCGATTGAAGTTCTGGCCGCTCATGAAACAAATAGCTTCGACCAAACATTTGCTTCGCAAAGCAAAGAGAAGGCTGTTTTACCTTACCTGGCAGAGTTCAATAACTACATTATTGTTTCTTCGCCTCCAACATCCTTTAAGAACAGCAGCCGCTTGGAGTCTTACTTTGGCCAAGCCAACTACAACTATAAAGAGAAGTATTTCTTTAGTGCCTCACTAAGACGCGATGGTTCTTCCCGATTCGTGAATAACAAGTGGGATACCTTTGGTTCTGTAGGTGCTTCCTGGATTATGTCTGAAGAGAACTTCTTCCAGGATGCTCTGCCATTTGTTGACTTCTTTAAACTGAAGGCCAGCTATGGAGTGAGTGGTGATCAGGCAGGTGTAGGTCTGTATCCAGGATACAACACCTTTAATGTAGACAACCTGAATGGTGCTATTTCAATTTCTGAAAGAAACATTGGTTTCCCTAACCTTACATGGGAGACAGCCAATCTATATCAGGTAGGAGCCGAGTTTACCATTGGTAGAGTGTTGGACGGTTCTATCGATTACTATATTAAGAATACGACCAACCTGATTTTCAACAGAAACGTGGGGCCATCTGTAGGTTATGCTACAGAAACTGTTAACGATGGACGTTTGAGAAACTCAGGATTGGAGTTTGACCTGACTACTCACATCTTTAATAAGAGCGACTTTAAACTGGACTTTACCGTAAATGGATCGTTCCTGGGTAATGAGCTTACTAAAATGCCTATTGACCCGGCCACGGGTAAAGAAAAGGTACTCGACATCAATGGTGCTTACGGTAGAACAGCAGGTCGATCTCTCTTCGATTTCTACATGAGAGAGTGGGCTGGTGTAGACCCACAAGATGGTAGAGCCATGTGGAACCTCTATTATGATGATGCCAACAATGATGGTATTTATGATAGTGGTGAAGAGATCGCTTCCCTATATGAGTATCTGGTAGAAAACCCTGACGCTAATGTTCAGAAGACTACAACAAAATCTTACTCCGATGCGACTCAGAAATTCCTCGACAAATCGCCAATTCCGGTTGTGAGTGGTGCTTTCAGACTGGCAGCAAGTTACAAAGGAATAGACTTGAGTGCTCAGTTTATATATAGCCTTGGTGGTCATGCGTATGACGGAGCCTATGCCAACCTAATGGGGAACCCTCAAGCGGGTAACCAAAACTGGCATGTGGATATCAGAGACAGATGGCAACAGGCTGGCGATGTAACCAATGTGCCAAGACTCTCGGATAACTTCGACACAAACGTGAACAGCCAGTCTTCTCGATTCATTACATCTACCAACTTCTTGTCTTTAAATAACATTAGAGTTGGTTACAACTTGCCTCAGGCTTGGTTGAACGGTACAGGATTGAAAGCAGTTAGTGTTTCTGGTTCTGCCGATAACCTGTTCTTGCTCAGCGCCAGAGAAGGCTTTAACCCTTCAACTTCAGAGACTGGTGCTTCTAGTATTTACAGATACGACCCATTAACAACGTTCACTCTTGGTTTGAGGGTTAGATTCTAAAACAATGAAGAACATGAGAAATAAAATATATTCTATTCTATGTGGCTTTGCTATACTCAGCATGCTGGGTTGTAGCGAAGACTACCTTGAAGTGCAACCATCTGAGTTCCTAACGGCAGAGCAGGTTGCGGAGGCTGCGGCCAATAACCCTGAGGTTATTGCCGGTAGTATGAGCGGTATTTACACGCTCATGTTTCAGGCGTTCACAGGAGGAACCGGTGGACATGACGATTTTGGGCAAAAAGGATATGACATCTTCAGCGATATGCTGTCTGGAGACCTTGCGCTCACTGTAAGTACCTACGGTTGGTATAGAACTATTACGGAATTCCAGGCCACACAGGACTTTACGTTCAATGATAACTATCAGGTTTGGAGATACTACTTCCGACTCATTCGTTCGGCCAATTTGGTAATTGACGCCTTGGGTGGTAACGATGCTACTCCCGAAATTGCCGAAAACCGCTATATCATGGGTCAGGCGAAGGCTATGAGAGCTCATTCGTATTTCTATCTGGCTCAGTTCTTCCAGGAAGGCCTCGATCTTTCTGAAGAAATACTGCCGATTTACGATGATCCAAGTTTGCCTAACCAGCCTAAGAGCACTGCTCAGGAGGTTTACAATCTTATTGTAGATGACCTGACAGACGCTATTTCGCTTTTGGATGGATTCAACCGTAGCGCCAAAACACAAATCGATAAAAGTGTGGCACAGGGTATCTTAGCTTACGTTCATGCAGCATTGGGCAACTATGCTGAAGTAAAAACACTTACAGCTGATGTCATTAACTCAGGTACCTATCCTATCATGGATGCCACTGAAGTTCTTGGTGGATTCAATGATGTGAATACTCCGGGTTGGATGTGGGGTGTAGATATTACCACCGACAATGGTATCAACCTTGTGTCTTGGTGGGGTCAGATGGACCGCTACACCTATAGCTATCAATGGGCAGGTGATAGAAAAGCTTTGGATCAAGGTCTGTTCGATCAGATTCCGGCAAATGATGTGAGAAAGGGACAGTTTTTGAACAACCCTAACAGCAGCTACCATCTGGTTGCACAGAATAAGTTCTATGACCCGGCACGTGTAACCGGTGGACAGAGAACAGTAACCACAGACTATATCTATATGAGAGTGGCAGAGATGTACTTGTTAAATGCAGAGGCCGCAGCGAAAACCGGTGATTTGATTACGGCAAGAAACTCTCTGAAGGCTCTTTTGGCTGAGCGTTTTGCAGACCCATTGGATTATGCTTATGTAGATCTGCTTACGGGTCAGGCCTTGATTGATGAGATTTATCTGCAGACCAGAATCGAGTTCTTTGCTGAAGGTAAGTCATACTTGGCCATGAAGAGAAATCAGGCTACTATAGTAAGGGGCTCTAATCACCTCTCTTTCGTTGGTGAGCCTATTCCTTATGATGATGACCGACTGACCTTTGAAATACCTCAGGCGGAAATTCAGAACAACCCCTTCATTAACTAAATAGGAGCTGAATTACTTAATATGTAAAAGGGAGCTGTCGGCTCCCTTTTTTAGTAGAAGGATATGAGGTTTACGGCAAAAAAAATGTCGTTCATTCCTCAATTTTTTTTAAAAAAATGCCGCCAAATATTATTTGCCATAATTGTTTATTTTCAAAACAAGCCATCTGGGGGTATTCAGGTCAGGAGAAATTATAGTTGAGAATTGCTAATTGTTGTAAATGAAAAACTATTCAGAATATTTATTTTTTTCGAAAACATAATGTTTCAAATTGATCTTTAATTTTTAATAAAAATCTAACACACTATTGTCAACCAAAAGTTAATTTTTGTTAACGCTACCTTAGCCTATAAAGACCCTTACTCATCGGAATAAAATTTTTTGATTGACCTCAAAAGTGCCGTTTAGCCAAAAATAGAGCACATTTTCATGCTGCTCAGACTCCCCATTTTGTTTCGTCATTATTATTAATTGATGACATTTTATTTTATGTTTGACTTTCTAAACAAACTTTTTAATCAACTATTAAACTAAAAACGAAAGCAAAATGAAGAGAATTTTACTGACTTGTTTCTCGTTGGTGCTGATGGTTTTAACCACCTCAGCATTTGCACAGAGCAGGATAGTTACCGGTAAAGTTACTGGTTCAGACGATGGTCTTCCATTGCCTGGTGTGACTATCTTGTTGAAGGGTACGACCACAGGTGTACCTACTGAAGCCAACGGAGAGTATCGCATTGAGGTGCCAGGTCCGGATGCTGTTTTAGTATTCAGATTCTTGGGCTATGTGACTCAGGAAGTGGTAGTAGGGGACAGATCTGTGATCAACGTGCCTCTATCTCCTGACGTGGCTAACCTGGGAGAGGTTGTTGTAACTGGTGTGGCGGCAGCTACTCCGGCTAAAAAACTTCCTTTCACAGTAAGTTCTGTTAACGAGAAAGTATTCCAGCAAGTACCTGCTACTGACGTTGGATCTGCACTTGCAGGTAAAATTGCCGGTGTAAGGGTTCAGCCAAGTAACGTACCTGGTGGAGGACCAGCTATTCAGATTAGAGGTAACACCTCTCTTGCCAGAGGAAGTTCACCACTTATCGTATTAGATGGTGTATTCGTTGAAGGATCTTTGGCAAACATTAACCTACAGGATGTGGAGCGTTTCGAAGTATTGAAAGGTGCTTCTGCGGCTACTCTTTATGGTTCACGTGCTGCTAATGGTGTAATTGCCATTACTACTAAAAGAGGTAGAAACCTTGAAGTAGGAACTACTGAAGTATTTGTAAGAACTGAGGTGGGTAACCAAAACGCTTACAACTCAAGATCTCCTGAGAAAGCGGTTAATCACCCATTCCAGATTGACCCGGCTACTGGTGATTTCCTTTTGGATAACACTGGTACTGCTGTTGACGATCCAAGTGGTATCTCTGATGGGGAGTTCCCTAGCTACAGAGATCATATTAAAGATTTCTTCCAGGGTTCAACTTTCCTTACTCAGTATGCAAGATTGAGTACAAGAGGAACTTCAGGAAACATGGTGGTTTCTGCTGAGTACCAAGACCAAACTGGTGGTATTAAACTACACGATGGTAGCCAGCGTTACAACATTGCCTTTAATGCTGACCAATACTTGGGAGACAAACTCACTTTGTCTACCAGTATGAAGTTCATCCATCAGAAAAATGACAACCGTCCAAGAAACATCAGAACTTTGACCATGATGGATCCAAGTGCTGATCTTTTCGCTCCTAACGAAGAGGATGGTTCTCCTTACAACTACAATGCTAACCGTTTCTCTCCAACGTCAGAATTTAACCCATTCTATCAGTTGGCAAATCAGAGAAATGAGTTTGTTAGAAGAAGATTTGTTGGTTCTGCTGCATTGAAGTACGAAATCATTAGAGGTCTTCAATTAGAAGGTCAGTTCGGTTTAGATACTTGGATGGATAAAACGAGATTCTATCAAGACATTGGATACCTAGCTAACCAAGGTGTTCCAGGTGTAGGTAACCTTTCTCGTTCATTTGATGACTACCAAGCAATCAACACATCTATTAAGTTGACATATGCTAAGAAGTTAGGTGACTGGAATATCCGATCAAACGCCTTCTTCTTGTATGAGCAAAGAGGTGGTACTGGATTCAATATTAGTGGTTCAAACCTTGGTATCCCTGGTTTCGATGATATTGATAACGTAACTCTTTCTCCAAATGATGGTATCCCTTACCTAAATGGTGACTCATTCGATCAAGATCTTATCGTATCGAACAGTTTCTCATTCTCAGTAGGTGGTGACTACCTTGATAAGTACCTTTTCGATATCGTGGTAAGACGTGACGGTAGCTCATTGTTTGGTGAGGATAACCGTTGGAATACTTTTGCTCGTTTCTCAGGTGGATGGAGATTCACTGAGGACTTGGATATCCCTGGTGTTCAGGAAGGTAAGATTAACGCATCATGGGGTCAGGCAGGTACTCTTCCTAACTTCGATGATAGATTCGAGATTGCCACAGTTACCAACGGTAATGTAAATAACCCTACTAATTTACCTAACCCACTTATCGGTCCTGGTATTACAGATGAGATTGAAATTGGTTTGAACGTTGAGTTCCTTGACAGATTTACTGCCGCTGCTTCTTATTCTAAGCAGGACAACAGAGACCAGATTCTTTCTGTACCTCTTTCTGCTGCAACCGGACGTAGCTCTCAGGTGCAGAACGCTGGTACCTTGGAAACTAACACTATAGAATTCACATTGGGTTATACTGCCATTCAGAAGAATGACATGAACCTAGATTTCAACTTGATCTTTGACAGAACTCGTCAGGAAATCACTGAATTCGACAGACCAAGATTCCCTACCGGATTGAACATCTGGGATGTAGGAAACTCTCCAACAACCATGTTCGGACGTAAAATTGCTCGTTCTGTAAGTGATTTGACCGTTCTTGATGATGGTACAGTGGCTAACGTTTCAGGTGGTTTGACTCCTGCAGACTTCAAGGTAAACAGAGATGGTATCTTGATCGTTGCTGCTAACGAATTTACTGCTAACGAGGCTGCTGTATATATTACAGATGAGTCTGGTGTGCAGAGAGATGACTTGTTGATTGGTGATGCTCAGCCTAACTTTAACATGGCTATGCAAACAAACTTCAACTACAAAGGGTTGTCAGTGTTCATGTCATGGGAATACCAGAACGGTGGAGATACTTACTACCAAGGTGGTCAGTGGTTGGCTAGAGACAGGTTACACCCAATGTTTAGCCAAGGACAGTATCCTGAAGGACAAAGACAGTACAACACTTATTTGTTGACTATTTATAACGTAAACAGAGCAACTGACTTCTGGGTTGAAGATGCTACGCACCTGAGACTAAGAGAGCTTTCTGTTGCTTACAATTTTGGTTCGGCTCAACTTGCTAAAATTGGATTGGATAATGTGTTCAAGAGAATGAACGTAAGCTTGATCGGTAGAAACTTGTTGCTTCTTAGCAAGTACCCTGGATACGATCCTGCTACCGGTGGCTTCAACTCTAGAGTTGATGACTTCAACTTCCCTCTTGTAAGGACATTTACTGGTTCAGTTTCGTTCACTTTCTAATAATTAAAAACAGTAAAGAACAATGAAAAAAACGTTCAAAAAATTAGGAGTAATGATGGTGGCCTTGGCTGTCGTTCTTACTTCGTGTGAAGATTTGGAGGTTGAGAACTTAAATGACCTCGATAGTAGGGCAGTTTATGCTGATGCAACTTCTCTTCCTAGCGTAATTGACGGTGCGTTCCTTACCTGGTGGCAAGGAATTCAGTTGAGCTCGCCTAACATGCCTGTTTCGGTGGCGGCTCAAACATTGAGTTCAAGCTGGGGTAACTGGGGTATGCAAGATTTGGGTACTATTCCAAGAGCCCCAATCCAAAACACCGTGACCTATAACAACCGAGCGTTCATGACAACGCCTTGGTATAACCTTAACAACGCTCTGGCTCAGGCCAATGAAGTGTTAAGAGTATTGGAAACAGAGTTTAACGGCTCTATTCAGGATAATCAAGGTAATGACCTGACAGCTCAAACTGTGGCTAACGCCAAAATGCTTCAAGGTCTTACTCTAGGTTGGTTGGGTCTTATTTTCGACCAGGCCTTTATAGCTGACGAGTCTTTGAGTGCTGAGGATCTTGCTGCTTTAGAGATGAGTCCTTACACTGATGTGATTGAGGCTGCTGTGACTAAGCTGACTGAGGCTGCTACTATGTTTGCCGCAAACAGTGGAACTACTCACACTGCGATCAACGGTTTGAATTATGATAACACTGGTGCTGCTCAGTTCTGTAGAGCCTATGCCGCTAAGCTTTTGGCTTACAAAGCCAGATCTGGTGCTGAAACCGCTGCTAACGATTGGAATAGAATTCTTACTTTGGCTAACGGTGGTACTACTGCAGACATTTCACCTGCTGGTGATGGTCAGTTCTGGTGGACTAGAATTCTAATTCAAGGACAGTTCCCTCTATGGTCTAGAGTTTCACAACGATTGATCAACATGATGGAAGGTGGTATCGGTGGTCCTAGTACCAACGATCCTAATCATCCAACAGCTCCATATCCATGGCCTGATGGTACTAGCACTCTTCCTGAGATTACCAATCCAAGAGATGCTAGAATCACTAAGTACTATCAGTACAATACAGGTGTGCAGTTCCAGTCAGCAAGAGGTTATTACTTCTTCTCAAGCTACAATTTCAGAAAGTATCCTGATTATTTGGCCGCTTTCTTAGGACCTATGCCTCACTTGACTTTGAATGAGCAAAACTTAATCAAAGCAGAAGCATTGATCAGAACTGGTGGTGATAAGTTGCAGGCTGCGGCTTATATCAACAACACCAGAGTAGATAATGGTGAACTTCCAGCTCTTACTGGTTTAGAGTCTAATGCTGATATGCTTAAGGCACTTTACTATGAGCGTTTGGTAGAGTTTACCTGGGATGGCGCGTTGAATGGTTGGTTCTTCAGAAGAATGACTACTGTAGATCAGTATCAGCTTCAGCCGGGAACTCCTCAGCAAATGCCTGTTCCGGCTCAAGAACTTGAGATTCTTGGTATTGATGTGTACACTTTTGGTGGCGCATAAGACCATATTTAGATAATTTTAAGCCCCGGTTTACCGGGGCTTTTTTATTTCCCTTTAATCCATTTATTGATGATGACTAAAATAAGATTGGCCGTATTATTAATCTTTTCTCTGAGCCTGGCTATGAGCTGTAATTCTGGAGGAGATAAAGTGAAGTATGTGCTAGCCGAAACAGTTGAGATAGAGTATTATGATACACTTAAGAAAGATGAGTGGATTTCTATTGATGGTGTTACTTTTAAACACTTAGACACGTACGAGGCATTGAAGGAGGACTCCATTCCGGAAAATGAATTCTACACCGTTGATATCCTTCCCACAACTCTCCAGCAGATTTATATTCCCGGTGCTGAATCGCACGAGTTTCTCTCTACCTATGGCGATGCTCAGGTGGTATTTGAGCTTTTTAAACATTTAGCAGTGAAGAGCGATGAACAAGGCAATCAGATATATAAGTTTGCTGGTCACTCGTTAGACATGTCACGTGGTAAGATGACCCTTATGAGGCATGATGGAAAGAAAATCAAGGTGAGCACCAGTGAGGGATATGGTGCCGCTGTGCGTAAAGTGGAATGATATTTGATGATTTTACGACTGCTAACTAAACTATATAACTATGAGACTTTCAATTATTACAGTTTTATTCTGCCTTTCTGTAGCTGTCCAGGCACAAACTAGGAACCCGGCAGATACAACGGTTTACTTTTTTGGCAACTTTGAGCTCAAGAGTGGACTGCAAGTTTTAACTGATACTGACTCGTTGGTTGTATCAAAGAAAATGTTGGTTAGTAATTTGTCAGCTGTGCAGGCAACCAATAAACAATTGTTACTAAGAGTAGCCAAGGAACAGTTAGGAGCTAAAGCCATGAGGTTAAAGAACCCTAATGCGAGTAAGCTAATTCACTTTTTTGCCACTAAGCCTGAAATGGAAGAAGCCGTTCGGCAGCTCAAGTTTTCAAATGAAAATAGTTTATATTACCTGAGAGACTTTGAATTTATCAAAGAGGTTGGGCTGCAAGGGCCCGGCAATCCGGTGATAAAATAATTGGGTCATAGAATTGACAAAAGCCCTTTGCCATTGTTTAAGTATGGTAAAGGGCTTTTTTTATGAAAAGAATAGTTTTCTATGCTATTACTCTCCTTACTCCTATCATTCTGTTAATTGCGTTGGAGCTTTTACTCAGAATGTTTGGTTATGGAGAATCTCCTCAGCCGCTCTTTGTAACAGACAAATTTGATAGTGGATATTGGACGCTTAACCCAAGATTTGCAGAGCGTTACTTTAGTGACCAGGCGTTTGCAACCGCCCCACAATACGAGGTTATGGAAAAGGCTAAAGGAGACTCTACGTTCAGAATTTTCGTTCAGGGAGCCTCATCCTCTGCAGGCTTTCCGTATCACAATGCCTCATTTCCAAAACTTTTGGAGCAAAGACTGCAAGCACAGTACCCAACGCTTAATGTAGAAGTTATTAACACCAGTCTAGTAGCTACGAACAGTTATGCTATGCTTGACATGGCCAATGAGATTATCAATGCTCAGCCCGATATGGTCATTATTTATGGCGGCCACAATGAGTATTATGGAGCCCTTGGAGTAGCTTCTACCCAGTCAAAGGGTAGTTCTCCGCGGTTGGTAAATACCTATCTCAGTTTAAAGAAGTACAGAATTGTACAGTTGCTTAGTAAGCTAACCCAGAGCATAAGGGCGAAGGCTAACTTGCCCAATTCAAGTTCCCATACGCTCATGGCCAGAATGATCAGAGAAGATGCTATCCCCTACGGGTCGGACCTTTATGTAAAAGGGTTGAAACAGTATGAGTTTAATTTGTCGAGGTTGCTCAATAAGTATCGCAGGGCGGGAGTTAGCGTGGGGCTCTCCACGTTGGTGTCAAACCTGGCAGATTTTAGCCCGTTTCTTTCGGAAAACGGTAGTGAGAGTGCCCTGACTTTATACAATGATGGTTTAGAGAAAAGAAGGAATGGTGAACTCGAGGAGGCGGTTTCCTTATTCAATAAGGCTAAAGATATGGACTTGCTAAAGTTTAGAGCTCCATCAGGTATCGACTCCCTTATTATTCAACTCAGCGATAAGTATGAAGCGCGTTTGATTGACATAAAAGATGCTTTTGAACAATACAGTCCTGACCGATTAATTGGTGGTGAATTGATGCATGAACATGTGCATCCCAATTTAAAGGGGCAACGGCTGATGGCCGATAGAGCTTTTACTGCGGTTGCTCAAACAATTGCCGAACAATGGGGGCTATTTCCCTCTCAAGGAGGTGGCTTTCAATATGCCATTGCTCCGGCCGATAGTCTTTATGCCGAAATACTGATAAGTCAACTATTGCTCGACTGGCCATTTAACAGAGGTGATGAGTCACAGCGCATAGACCCCGGCTCAAGAGCAGCTCAGGTTTTTTCAGGAGCTATTTCATGGGACCAGGTTTTACTCGATAGCTATTATTCCCAGTTGGGGAGTACTCCGTACCAGGCCCTGCAAACGGCAAGAGTAATGCTTCAGGATTCGCCTCATAGAGAAGAACCTTACCTTTTAACAGGAGAAGCCTACCTCCGTTTGGGGCAGTTCGAAAAAGTTGAACAGCTTCTGTCTGCCATGCCAAAGCAATTACAGTCTGTAAGAATTACCACACTACGGCAGAAAAACGCTCTAGCCAACAATCAGTTCTATCTGGCGGCAGAGTTGACCAAAGAGTTGCTTAGTCAGAAACCCAAAGACTATCTCTTGTCCAATCAACTCAAGAGTATTGAGTCTATTATTCTTTTGTTGGAGCCTGGGAAGAAACTGCATGAAATGCCTGAATCAGTCCTATTAGATGCTTTAGAGGGGTATATTTTCCTTGAAAAATCAGAAGCCGCGCAGCAATTGCTAGGCAGTCTGAAAGTTGGCAGAGACTCAAGCGAGAGGTTATTATCGTTAGAAAGAAGGCTTGGTAGTATCTAGATTATTTGGTTCTTAATATTAGCGTCCGAATGAATCGATACTTTTTCTACATAATTTAGGATTATCGGTTAAAGTTGCTCCGTTTCTGAAAATTATATTCTAATCCCTTTTTTTGAGTTCGTAACTTTTTTTAAGTTGTCTGTTAGGCAAGGTTCAGCTTTGCCGTGTCAACCTTAAACTAAGCTGTGAATAATCGATATCTGACAAGTCTTGTTCTTGCCATCAGTGTTGTTGTATGCATTGGTTGTGGCAAAAAAAGTGGAAGAAATGCCATCTTTCAGTCCATAGATACGCGCTCCTCCGGACTAAATTTTCAAAATATCCTTTCCGAATCAGATTCAATCAACGCCTATACTTTCCTATATATCTACAACGGTTCAGGTGTTGCAATTGCCGACCTAAATAACGATGGCCTTAAAGATGTAGTGATGGCCGGAAATATGGTTCCTACTACCGTATATGTGAATAAGGGCGATTTACAATTTGAGCCACTTGAACTCCCTCTGCAAGGAGTAACTCCTTGGGTGCATGGAGTGAGCATCGTAGATATTAACAATGACGGCCTTCAAGATATTTATTTAAGTGTGGGGGGGATAAAAAAATCTGCGCAGGCCGCTAACAAGCTTTATGTAAATAAAGGTGATATGCTTTTTGAGGAAGAAGCAGCGCGCTTTGGTTTGGCCGACACTTCACTGACCACGCATACGGTGTTTTTCGACTATGATCAAGATGGCGATTTAGATGCCTATCTTCTTAATTATGAGAACAACCCCAATAAAGACCCCAATGTTATACGACCAAAGAACCTCTCGGGCAATACTGTAAGCCAAGATAGGTTATATAGAAATGATGGCGAGATTTTTAAAGAAGTGTCTGCACAAGCAGGGATAATACATGAAGGCTATGGATTGGGTATTCACACCTCTGACTTCAATAGCGATGGTTGGTTAGACATTTATGTTAGCAATGATTTTGCCTATGACGACCTTCTGTATATCAATCAACAAGACGGTACCTTCAAAGAGTCTTTAAACCTATATTTTGAACATACCAGCAATTTCGGTATGGGTATAGATCTGGCCGATGTAAACAATGATGGAAAACCAGATTTGTTACAAGTAGATATGCTTCCTGAAGACAACAGAAGACAGAAAAAGCTCCTGAGCGGAATGAACTACGATCGGCAGCAGATGCTATTGGCAAGAGGTTATCTGCCGCAATACATGCGCAACACACTGCAACTGAACACGGGGAAGGAGAAGTTTCAGGAAATAGGCTATCTGGCTGGTATAAGTACAACAGACTGGAGTTGGAGTCCGCTTATTGCCGACTTAGACAATGATGGTCTTAAAGATATTTACATTACTAACGGCTATGTAAAGGATGTTACGGATGTTGATTTTAGAGATTATGTAGTTAATGAAACCAGAAAGAGAAACAGAGTCTTTGATCCTCAGGTGCTTATAGGAGCACTGCAAGACCTTAAGGGCGAGAAGGTATTAAACTATGCTTTTAGAAATACGAATGGGCTTCAGTTCTCCAATGTTTCAGAAGAGTGGGGCATAACCCAGCCAAGCTTTTCTACCGGAGCAGCCTATGGCGACTTGGACAATGATGGCGATTTGGACTTGGTGGTAAACAACTTGAACGACCCGTCTTTTCTTTACGAAAACATGAGTTCTCAGAAGTTTAAGAAGAACTATCTGCAAATAGACTTCAGTATAGACGGCAACCAACAATTGGCCATTGGAACAAAAGTGGTAGTTGCGCTTAATTCAGGAGAAGAACTAATGGCCGAGGTTAACCCTTACAGAGGCTTCCAATCCAGCGTAGACCCGACCGTTCATTTGGGCCTTGGTGAGTCCTCTTCAATAAAGGAAGTTAAGGTGATTTGGCCCGACCTTTCGGAGTCTGTTCTTAGCGATGTTAAGATCAACTCCCGAATAACAGTTGAGAAAAATAAAGTAGAAATAAAGAAGTCTGCGCCTTCAGCCAATGTAGCCCAGGCCTTTGTAGATAAAGCTGAAGAAAGAGGCATAGACTTTACTCATCAAGAGTCTCCTTATGTAGACTTTAAAAGAGAAGCAATGCTGCCGCACAAACTATCGACCGAAGGGCCTGTTACCGCATTGGGCGATGTGAACAACGATGGCCTTGAAGATTTCTACATTGGAGGATCGGCAGGTCTGCCGGCTACAATTTTCTTGCAAAAGCATGGAATACAAGGAGCTACTTTCGAAAAACGCCTCATCGAAGATCAGAAAGAAAGTGAAGATGCCGGAGCCTTGTTCTTTGATGCAGATTCTGACGGTGATCTTGATTTATATGTGGTAAGTGGTAGTAATGAATTTCCTGTAGGAGACGAACGATACCTCGACAGACTCTATTTAAACGATGGTAATGGCAATTTCGTGCGAAGCAAAGAAAGTCTTCCGCTGGCTTACTATAGTGGCAGTGTGGTGGTAGCTAATGATGTAGACGGAGACGGAGACCTCGACCTGTTTATTGGTGGCCGATCACTACCCCAGAATTACCCAAAGCCAGGCACTTGTCAATTGTTAATTAATGAGAAAGGCAAATTCATCGATAAGATTGATGCATACGCACCATCGCTTAAGAATGTAGGGATGGTAAAAGACGCTAAATGGGTAAATCTATTAGGCGATGAGAAAAAGGAGCTGCTGGTGGCCGGTGAGTTTATGCCCCTAATGATCTTTGAAGTAGCTAATGGTATTATTAAACCCAGAGCCAGTATAAGCGGGCTGGAAGATTACGTGGGTTGGTGGAATACCATAGAAGTTCTCGATGTTGAGGGAGATGGCGACATGGATATAATTGCAGGCAATCTAGGGTTGAATAGCAGATATAAGGCATCTGTTACAGAGCCATTGAGTGCATATGCCAGTGATTTTGACGGAAATGGAACACTCGATGCCGTGCTTACCTATTACAATCAAGGTAGGGAGTATCCGTTGGCCGACCGGGCTACAATTACTCAGCAAATGCCTCCCATAAAGAAGAAGTTTACCAATAATCTTAAATACGCTGAATCTACTATAGATAAAGTCTTACCACAACCCGTGTTAGAAAGAGCTTATCAAGTAAAGGCGACACATTTTCAGAGCTCATACTTTATAAATAATGGCGATGGAACCTTCCAAATGAAGGAAATGCCACTTCAGGCACAGTTTACAAGAGTTAACGACATGCTCATTTTTGATTACGATCAAGACGGATACCATGATATCCTACTAGCCGGTAACTCTTATGGTACCGAGGTATTTACCGGTAATTATGATGCGCAAACCGCACTTCTTTTGAGAGGTAATGGAAAGGGTGAGTTTGAGGCAGTGCCGCTTTTCGGTTCAGGTTTTATAATGGAAGGAGCCATAACCGCTGTAGAGAAAATTAGTATAGATGGAGATTCACACATCCTTACACTTCTTAATGCAGACAAGGCTCATCTTTTTAGGGTAAACTCGGTAGACTGGTTAAGTCAGTCTAAGCTTTGATTCCCCTTTTCATAGTTATCCGGTATCTTTGGCACCAAAACAACAACAATGATCATTGTAACAGGTGCCGCTGGGTTTATAGGGAGCTGTCTAATTAGCAAGCTCAATCAAGAAGGATTCAATAATATCATTGCAGTCGATAAATTCGACACCCCCGCTAAGAACAAAAACCTGAAAGGAAAGAAAATAACTGAGCAGGTAGAGAGAGGTTCATTCTTCCATTGGTTAGACCAAAATCATAAGCAGGTTGAATTCGTTTTTCATTTAGGAGCGCGAACCGACACTACAGAATTCGACATGGAACTGCTCAATGAATTAAACCTGAACTACTCCAAGCAGATGTGGAATAAGTGCATTGAGTATCAGATTCCATTAGTTTATGCCTCATCTGCCGCTACCTATGGTGGTGGAGAGCATGGGTATAATGATGATCATTCCGTTATCGAAAATCTTGCCCCACTAAATCCCTATGGTATCTCTAAAAATGAGTTCGACAAATGGGTGCTGAAACAGGAACAACAGCCGCTCTTTTGGGCCGGGCTCAAGTTTTTTAATGTGTATGGTCCCAACGAATACCACAAAGGCAGAATGGCCTCCGTGATATTCCATGCATTCAATCAAATTGGAAATACAGGCCAAATGAAATTGTTCCGATCCCATAATCCGGACTTCAAAGACGGTGGTCAAATGCGCGACTTTGTGTACGTTAAGGATGTGGTAGAAGTATGTTACTTCCTCATGCATCACCGAAAAGACTCGGCCATTTACAACCTGGGGAGTGGAGAGGCCAGAACCTTTCTAGATCTCGTAAATGCCACATTTAAGGCCATGGACAAAGAACCTGTAGTGTCTTTTATCGATACCCCGGCAGACATAAGGGATAAATATCAATACTATACCCAGGCCAATATGGATAAGTTAAAAGCCATTGGCTTCACAAGACCATTTACTCCTTTAGAAGAAGGAATTGACGACTATGTAAAGAACTATTTGCAAAACGATAATTATTGCTAGCTTGGGCAAAGATGCTAATACGCATTGAATAATGTTAGTGAAGCCCTATGAACCAAATTAAAGAGCTCTTTCAGTTTATGGCTGCCCGAAAAAGGCTTTGGCTGGCACCCATAATCATCGTTTTGGTATTGCTAGGCCTATTGATTGTTTTTGTAGAAGGTTCTGCAGTAGCACCATTCATATATAGTATGTTTTAATTCCATCCGCAATGTATGTGCTCGGTGTTTCAGCTCTTTATCACGATTCCGCAGCCTGTATTATTCACGATGGAGAAATACTGGTAGCTGCTCAAGAAGAACGATTTACCAGGCTAAAGCATGACTCCACATTCCCGGTCAATGCCATTCGGTTCTGTTTAGAATACACTCATTTGAGCCTGGAGCAGATAGACCATGTGGCTTTCTACGAAAAACCATTATTGAAATTCGAGCGAGTACTGGAGAATTTTTTCGATATAGCTCCTAAGGGAGTATTGGCCTTTGTTCGCTACATGCCTGCGTGGGTAAAGCAAAAAGTTTTTTTCAGAAAGTATCTCAACGACAAACTAAAAACCATAGACAAAGCAGCAAAAAAACTGCCCACTGTTAAGTTTGTTGAACACCACCTGTCTCATGCGGCCTGGGCCTATTACACATCTCCCTTTAAAGATGCCGCTGTGCTTACAATCGATGGTGTGGGTGAATGGACTACCACTGCTTTATACCGGATACAAGATGGAGCTATTCAACTTATAAAAGAGCAGCATTACCCACATTCCCTTGGCCTTCTCTATTCTGCATTTACCCAATACCTGGGGTTTAAGGTGAATGATGGAGAATATAAAATGATGGGCTTGGCCCCTTATGGCAACAGTGAAAGCTATACCTATAAGAGAGCAGAAGAAACCATCAAAAAACATCTGGTAAGGGTGTTTCCAGACGGTTCAATTCGCTTGAATATGGAGTTCTTTTGCTTTCAGCTGGGGAGTCGAATGATTCATCAGAAACGATGGGAACAGATGTTTGGACTGCCAATGAGAAATAGTGCAGATCAAATCAGGCAAGAACATTGCGATTTGGCCCTGGCCATACAGAACTTTACTGAACAGGTTGTTTTAAAGTTGGTTAGCCATTTAAAGTTAGAAACCGGAGAGGAGAACCTTTGTCTGGCAGGAGGTGTGGCGTACAACTGTGTGGTCAATGGGAAAATAATAGAGCAAGAAATTTTTAAAAGTGTTCATGTGCCTCCCGCTGTTGGCGATGCAGGCTCGGCCGTGGGAGCCGGCTTTTTGGTCAGCAGCTTGTTAGGCCATGTGGCAAAAGATACACGCTACCTCAAAAATGAGATCTCATTTTTGGGGCCTCAGTTTACCAATACTGAAATTTCGTCAGTTTTGCGGTCGGTAGACGGTCCAACAGTGCCATACCAGACTGGTGAACTTTTAGATAGAGTAGTGGATGACCTGATACAAGGTAGGGTAGTAGGCTGGTTTCAGGGGAGAATGGAATTTGGTGCTCGGGCACTCGGCTCCCGGTCTATTTTGGCCGATGCTGCTAACCCAGGCATTCAGGAGCAACTCAATAGAAAAATAAAGTTTAGAGAATCGTTCAGGCCTTTTGCAGTCATACTCTTAGAAGAAGACTTGCAAGACTACTTTAACCTGAATCAGCCAAGTCCTTATATGGCTATTGTAGCCCAGATAGCCGAGCAATGGAGAAAGCCAAGACCGCATAACTACGAGGCTCTTACCATTAAAGAAAAGTGTCAATGGGTAAATTCGAGCTTTCCCGGTATTGTACACGTAGACTACTCCAGCAGAATACAAACGGTAGATAAAGAGACCAACAGGCTTTTATATGAGCTATTGCTTAAGTTTAAAGAAAAAACCGGGCATTCGCTTTTAGTAAACACAAGCTTTAATGTAAACAATGAACCTATTGTTTGTACTCCTCAAGAGGCCTATCAATGCTTTTTGAGCACTCACATGGACAGCCTGGCAGTTGGTAATTTTTACATTACTAAAGAAAACGACCATGTTTAAAATGCCTAAACCTACGAACCCCCACGCTATGGTTCTGGGCTTTGTGGCCGGCCTGCTGGTTATTAACTACTTTGTTGAAGAGGAGTGGATTACATATCTGGTTATAGCCACTTCCGTTTTGTGTAGCATTTCCGGCAAACTAACCCACGCACTGGCAAGCTTGTGGTTGGGGCTTGGGCACGTGTTGGGTAGAATTAACGGAGCCGTTTTGCTTAGTCTTTTATATCTCCTTATCCTTACTCCATTGGCCTTGCTCAGAAAGTTGGTGGATAGGAAAAAAAGGAAGAGAGGCGTAGAGCAAGCCCAAACAGCCTTTGTGTCCAGATCGCATCTATTTACAGGTCAGGATATTGAGTTACCCTGGTAGGTAGTAATCTTTCCGATTAGACATGTCCCTTGCTCAGAAAACACTTATATTTGCAGCCAATTTTAGAAAGTATGGTTTACGTCAGTAGAAAAGAACATTTCAACGCTGCACACAAGTTGTATAATCCCAATTGGAGCGATGAAAAGAATCAGGAGGTTTTTGGTCCCTGTGCCAATGCCAACTGGCATGGCCATAATTTTGAGTTAATCACCACTGTAAAGGGTATGCCAGATCCGGAAACCGGTTTTGTAGTGGATTTAAAACAACTTTCTGAACTTATTAAAGCCGAGGTGATCGATAAGCTCGATCATAAAAACCTCAACCTCGATGTAGATTTTATGAGAGGTAAAATGGCGAGCTGTGAGATATTAGTGATGGAGATATGGAAAATTTTGGCACCCAAGGTAGATGCCATTACTCCACACGGCAAGCTTCATTCGTTAAAGCTCTACGAGACCCCAAGAAACTTTGTAGAGTACTTCGGGGAATAAGAGTCGATCGGCAAAAGAAACCTGAAGTAGATTCGGTTAAACCTTGCTCGACTTCTTACGCCACCTTAAGTTTCTTGAACTTAGACTTCTCGAACTTCTCTCTTGCGTATTTTTTGTCAATAACTAGCTCCTGTGTTTCAGGGTCAGAGGGCAACTCAAACATAGCATCGGTCATAATCGCCTCACAGATAGAGCGAAGTCCCCTGGCACCAAGCTTAAACTCTAACGCTTTTTCGACTATATAGTCAAGCGCACTTTCTTCGAACACCAGCTTTTTTTCTTCCATATCAAAAAGCTTGGTGTACTGCTTTATCAGAGCGTTCTTAGGAGCTGTTAGAATATTCTTGAGAATCTCCGGATCCAGAGGGTTCAGGTGAGTGACAATAGGAAGCCTACCGATCAACTCCGGAATCAGACCAAAGTTTTTAAGGTCTTGAGCATTTACATATTGGTGAAGGTTGTCACGATCAACCTGCATCTGTTCATCCTTACCTACAGCAAAGCCCAGAGGCTGAGTGTTTAACCTGTTGGCAATGTGTCGCGAAATACCATCAAAAGCGCCACCACAGATAAACAAAATGTTGTCCGTATTTACCGAGATCATTTTCTGATCAGGGTGTTTTCTTCCTCCCTGAGGGGGGACATTTACGGCCGTTCCCTCTAAAAGCTTTAAAAGTGCCTGCTGAACACCTTCACCGCTAACATCGCGCGTAATGGATGGATTATCCGATTTGCGGGCTATTTTATCAATCTCATCAATATAGATGATTCCTCGTTCGGCAGACTCAACATCATAGTTGGCCGCTTGGAGAAGTCTGGTGAGAATACTTTCAACATCCTCTCCAACATAACCAGCTTCAGTAAGAACTGTAGCATCAGCTATGCAAAAAGGAACCTGAAGTATTTTGGCCAGCGTTTTAGCGATGTAGGTCTTGCCCGTACCTGTTTCACCAACCATGATGATGTTGGACTTTTCAATCACAACATCATCATCGTTAGATTTTTGAATAAGCCGCTTATAGTGATTATAAACAGCTACAGAGATTACCTTCTTGGCTTCATCCTGACCTACCACATACTGGTCAAGATACTTCTTCATTTCAACCGGTTTAATTAGGTTGAATTTAGGAGAGTCTTCAGAAGACTTCGTTTTAAGTTCTTCCGAAAGAATCTGGTTGGCTTGAGTAATACAGTGATTACATATATGGGCATGAATACCCGATATCATCAAGTCAACATCTTTTTTGTTGCGTCCGCAAAACGAACAAGTAACCTCTGCCATAATCTTTTATTTTCTTGAGAGTACCTCGTCAATAAGACCATACTCTTTAGCTTCAGCCGCACGCATCCAATAATCTCTATCAGAGTCTTGCTCAATTTTCTCGTAAGGCTGGCCAGTGTGTTTTGATAAAATGTCGTACAAGTCCTTTCGTAGTTCCTGCATCTGCTTTAGGGTAATTTCCATGTCTCTGGACTGCCCCTGCATACCGCCACTTGGCTGGTGAATCATTATTCTTGAGTGAGGTAAAGCGGCTCTTTTGCCTTCCGCTCCGGCACTCATTAGCACTGCAGCCATAGAAGCAGCCATACCGGTGCAAATGGTAGCCACATCGGGCTTAACAAACTGCATGGTGTCATACATGCCCAAGCCGGCATATACAGACCCACCAGGGCTGTTGATATACATGGTGATGTCTCTTTGAGGATCTACCGACTCCAAAAAGAGCAACTGTGCTGTAATAATGTTCGCAATATTATCGTCTACCCCCATGCCCAAAAAGATGATTCTGTCCATAATAAGTCTGGAGAAAACATCAATTTCTGCAAATCGGGTCGGTCTTTCTTCAATAACCGAACGAGTCATGTTCTCTACCCAATTCGTATAAGCATCGAATGTAGAACCCTGAACTCCCTGATTATGAATAGCGTATTTTCTGAATTCGTCTTTGTTGATCATTAGTTTAATTCACCTTAACTGAACAAAATTAAAAAAAAAGCCCTTCCGAGAAAGGACTTTCATTTAACATCTTGCAAGTACCAAAGGTTCGCTTACTTATTAACGATTTCCTTGAACTCGTCCAGACTAACTTTTTTCGACTTAATTTCGATCTTCTCTTTGATGAATTCGAGCACCTTTTCTTCCTGCACCTGCTCAGCCATTTTCATATAATTTTGGCCGTTTTCGCCTTGTAGGTAGTGCTCAACAAACGAATCCATCTGATCGGCCAGCTGTCCTAATCCTGATCCTCTAAATTGAGCCTCAATCATTTTTTGCGTGGCTGCTTTAATGTCCTCATGCTCAGGCTTAATCTCGTTCTCCTTAGCTACCTGACCTGAAATGAGGTTCCATCTTAGCTGATCGGCATAAATATCATATTCTTTCTCCAGGTCAGCATCGGTCACTTTGCCTTCACTAGAAAGCTTCAACCAATCTTTAAGGAATCCATCGGGAAGGGCAATCTTGGTATTCTTAATTAGCTCGTCCTGAATGGTTTTATTTAACCAAGCCGTGGTTTCTCTTGAGTAATTTTCAGATATAGTATCGGCTACTTTAGCTCTGAATTCTTCCTCGTTCGAAACAGTATCCGGGCCGAAGGTTTTGTCGAATAACTCCTGATTCACCTCAGCCAATTCTCTTCGGTTTACATTCTTAACTTCAAAACTGAAGTTCAGATCCATGCCTTCGATTTCATCAGGTGTTTTTCCTAAATGAGCGGCTTGCTGACTTTTCTCTTTGAAAAGTTTGCCCAAATCGAGAGCAATCACATCGCCCTTCTTTTTGCCTACAAACTTCTTAGCATTGGTTTTGGTAAGTACAGAAGGATCGAAAGTAGTGTCATGGCTAAAGTCCGTGCCTTCTTGAGTTAGGGTGCCATAAAGCAAATCTCCTTCTTCGCTCACTTCCGGGTTAGTCATTTTTCCAAACTGACTTCTGACATCGTCAATGGTTTGGTCAATAACCTTGTCGTTTACGTCAATCTCGTACTCGGTTACTTTTACCTTTTTTGTTAGGTCTACTTTAAAGTCGTCAACAAGACCAATGTTGTACTCGAACTCAAAGTCCACCTGATTGTCCCAGTCTACCGATTCAATTTGCTGCTGGTTGGGAATTGGCTCTCCCAAAATTTTAAGCTCATTATCTCTAATGTAGTCTTGGATAGCATGACCTACCATATGGTTGATTTCATCAACCAAAATAGACTTGCCGTACATTTTCTTGATAAGACCCTGTGGAACCTTGCCCTGTCTGAAACCTTTGATCTGGGCTTTTTTGCTATAGTCCTTGATCTTTTCGTTTACTTTCGATTGATAATCAGCTTCGTTTAATTTAACTTTAATAGAAGCGACATTCGAATCTTTTTTGTCTAAAGTAATGTCCAATGCTTTACTGTTTTTGTCAATAAATAAAAACCCTCAAATCTTTCGACCGAGGGTTCAATTTGTGCGGATGGAGGGACTCGAACCCCCATGCCCGGAGGCGCTAGATCCTAAGTCTAGTGCGTCTACCAATTTCGCCACATCCGCTGGCTGTTTCGAAATGGATTGCAAAGGTATAGGAATTCCTTTTGAAGTCAATAAATTGTTTGCATATTTTTTTAACACTTATAACCTTACTTCTAGCTAACTTTACTTTATGATTGCAGTTGATGTTGAAGCGGAACGAAAAGAGATTCTTAGAAGGTATAGAAGACTGCTTAGAAAGGCCAAACCCTTTCTGAAAGACAATGATGCCAAACTCATTAAGAAGGCTTTCAATTTGTCGCTGGATGCGCACAAAGAGATGCGCAGAAAATCAGGAGAGCCATATATCTTTCATCCACTGGCAGTAGCCGAAATCTGCGTTGAAGAGATTGGTCTAGGTACTACATCCATTATAGCGGCACTTCTTCACGATGTGGTAGAAGATACCGAGATTGAGCTCGATGAAATAAAAAACTCCTTCGGTCCAAAAGTGGCTAAAATTATCGATGGTCTCACCAAGATATCTGGAGTGTTCGATCATGGTAGCTCTCAACAGGCCGAAAACTTCAGAAAAATGCTGCTTACCCTTTCAGAAGATGTTAGGGTTATTTTGGTGAAGCTGGCCGATAGGCTACACAATATGCGCACATTGGGCAGCATGCCTCGTCATAAGCAACTCAAGATAATTTCTGAAACTATTTATCTATACGCCCCCTTAGCCCACAGGCTGGGGCTATATGCCATTAAGTCGGAGCTCGAAGATCTTTGGCTCAAATACACCGAACCGGAGATATATCAGGACATTGTAGAAAAGATTGCCGAGAGCAAATCGTCCAGAGCTCGTTTTATTAAAGGCTTCATTGCCCCAATATTGGACGAACTCAACAAGACAGGTCTAAAGTACGAGGTAAAAGGCAGGCCAAAGTCAATCTACTCCATTTGGAATAAGATGAAAAAACAGAGCATACCTTTTGAAGAAGTGTACGATCTGTTTGCAGTCCGCATAATTCTCGATACGCCATACGATCAGGAGAAGTCGGCCTGTTGGCAAGTATATTCCATAGTAACAGATTTTTATACACCCAACCCCGACAGGCTACGAGATTGGGTAAGCACCCCCAAGGCCAACGGGTATGAATCGCTCCATACTACCGTAATGAGCCGCACCGGTAAGTGGGTTGAAGTACAGATTAGAACCCAACGTATGGACGATATCGCAGAAAAGGGGTATGCCGCTCACTGGAAGTACAAAGACGGAATGAGTCCATCTCATGAGTCTGGTCTGGAAATGTGGATTCAGAAGGTCAGAGATATGTTGGAGCAAAACGATACCAATGCCATTGAATTTGTGGACGACTTCCGCTCCAACCTCTTCAACGAAGAAGTTTTCATATTTACTCCTAAAGGAGACCTCAAGATACTGCCTAGTGGCGCAACCGCACTGGACTTTGCTTTTGATATACACACCGAAATTGGGGCCAAATGCCTCGGGGCAAAAGTTAACAACAAGCTGGTACCACTCAATTACCAGTTAAAAAATGGAGATCAGATTGAAATACTTACCTCAAACAAGCAAAAGCCCAATGAAGATTGGTTGAGGTTTGTTGTTACCTCAAAGGCTAAATCCAAGATTAAAGACACTCTTAAAGAAGCAAAAAAACAAGCAGCCATAGACGGAAAGGAAATTGTGCAGCGCAAGCTCAAGCAAATGAAGATTCCCTTCGATGGCGATGTGGTTAACCAATTGAGGGCATACTTCGATGAAAAAACAATTATTGATTTTTATTATAAAGTAGGCCGCGGAATAATTGACCCCTCTCAAATAAAAAACTTCAGAGACTTTAAAAAAGAACGTACAAAGTCCCTTAAGGTCAAGGCCGAAGAGTTTGAGTTTACAGATGACATTAAAAAGGCCGAGCATGGCGGTAAAGACATACTCCTTATAGGAGAAGATATGGATGTGCTGGATTATCGCTTTGCCAAATGCTGTAACCCCATTCCGGGAGACGATGTCTTTGGGTTTATCACCGTCAATGAAGGGATAAAAATCCATCGTACCACTTGCCCCAATGCTCCCGAACTACTTTCACGCCATGGCAACCGCATTGTAAAGGCCAAGTGGATGTCTCAGCAACAAAATGCCTTCTTGGCAGTGCTCCGCATCATAGGTACCGATAGGGTAGGATTGATGAGAGACGTAACCGATATTATCTCAGGCGAACTTAAAGTAAATATGCAGTCCATCAGCATTGACACTGAGACAGGAATTTTCGATGGGCAAATTCGGTTATACGTAAATAGCACCAAGCACCTCGATGAACTCATAAGAAAACTAGAAAAGGTTACTGGTGTGATGAGAGTTACGCGCTACGATTCCACTCATGAAATCTAGCTGCGGCTATTCCATAAACTATTTTATATTTGCACCCTAACCCGGAGTAATGGCGCTTAATCCAAAAGTATTCGATCAGGTAAAACAGATATTTACAGCCTACCTGGAAAACAAGACGTTGCGTAAAACGCCCGAACGATTCGCCATACTCGAAGAAATTTATACAAGAGACGGTCATTTCGATGTTGAATCTCTGTACATCAGTATGAAAAACAAGAACTACAGAGTTTCCCGGGCCACTGTATATAATACACTCGATCTGCTCGTTGAATGCGATCTGGTTACCAAACACCAGTTCGGTAAAAACATGGCCCAATACGAAAAGTCATACGGTTTTAAACAGCACGACCACATTCTCATGATGAACTCTTCTGAAGTTATTGAGTTTTGCGACCCAAGAATCCAAAACATCAAAAACACCCTGGAAGAAATGTTCGATATAGACATCATGCATCATACCCTGTACTTTTTCGCTAAACCAAGGGCCAAAAAAGCCAAAATCGACTAATCATGACATTTAAGAGCTACGAAAACCAGGGAGTCATTGTACTCCAAATAGAAGGTAATTTAATTGGCGAAGAAGTAGGGTCAGGTCTGCTCGATGCTGCCAACGATGCCATTAACAATGGGCTCGTACAGTGTGCAATAGATATAGAAAAGGTGAAATACATTAACAGTAGTGGTATCGGTGTACTCATTACGTTGCTCACTAAGTTTAGAAATCAAGAAGGAGAAGTCATTATTGTAAACCCTTCAGAACACGTAAAAAAGCTGTTAATAATTACCAAGCTCACAGCAATCTTTAAAATAGCCGACTCAGTAGAGCAGGCCGTTAACGAATTAATTTCCTGATAGAATAAATAAATAATGAAAGTAGACGTCTTATTAGGCTTACAATGGGGAGACGAAGGAAAAGGTAAGGTTGTAGATTACCTTGCTCCAAAGTATAATGTAGTGGCAAGATTTCAGGGAGGGCCCAATGCAGGCCACACGCTAGAGTTCGATGGCCACAAGCACGTCTTGCATCAAATTCCATCAGGTATATTCAGAGAGCAAATCCTCAATATTATTGGTAATGGAGTCGTGCTAGACCCGGTGATCTTTAAGAAAGAGATAGAAGGTTTGTCCAAGTTCAATATAGACTTTACCAAAAACCTCTTTATCTCAAAGAAAACTCAGCTCATTCTGCCCTCACATAAATTGCTGGATGCTGCCTATGAGCATTCTAAAGGAAAAGATAAAATAGGTTCAACCTTAAAAGGTATAGGGCCTTCATATCAGGACAAAATTGCCCGAAACGGACTGAGAGTTGGAGATATACTGGCTCCTGGCTTCGAAGATCGCTACAGAAACCTCGTCAATAAACACGAGAGAATACTTCAGCATTATGACTTTGAGTATGACCTCAACCAGGTAGAAAAACCATTCTTTGAGGCAGTAGAGTTTCTGAAGAACTTCACTCTGGTTAATTCAGAATATAAGATTAACGAATGCATACGCTCCAATCAGACAGTGCTGGCGGAAGGAGCGCAAGGATCGTTGCTAGACATCGACTTTGGGAGCTACCCCTACGTAACCAGTTCCAATACAATGACAGCCGGAGCCTGTACGGGTTTGGGAGTAGCTCCCAAAAACATTGGAGAGGTGTTCGGTATCTTCAAAGCCTATTGTACGAGAGTAGGAGGAGGGCCATTCCCTACCGAGTTGTTCGATAGTACTGGTGCCGCCATACAAAAAGAAGGCAATGAGTTCGGAGCCACCACCGGTCGGCCACGTAGGTGCGGCTGGTTAGATATTCCGGCACTCAACTATGCCATCATGATTAACGGAGTAACCCAACTTTTTATGATGAAGGCAGACGTTCTTTCCTTTTTAGACGAGATCAAAGTGTGTACGGCATACAAGCTCAAAGACGGAACCCTTACTCAGGAAATGCCATTTCAGTTGCTCGATGAAGAAGTAGAGCCGGTCTATGAAACGTTACCAGGCTGGAAAAAAGATCTTACCAAAGTAAAATCTTATGGAGATATGCCAGACCAACTCAAGCAATACATAGAGTTTATTGAGTCTAAAACTAATACTCCAATAAAGATAGTTTCGGTAGGGCCTGACAGAACTCAAACCGTAATCCGTTGATAACTAGAGCTATCTAAAAATGGCTCAAAAACTTTTCAAAATATTTTCGAAAAGGGCTTTATAGATCAAAAATAATCTCCTACTTTTGTCCTCCCGTTTGCAAGGAACGGGGGGATAAATTGAGAGGCTGTGTGGGATTGGAAATAAATTTTTCAAATTCTTTTGCACTTAATAAAATAAGTTTTTTACCTTTGCATCCGCTTTTGGAACAAGGGAAT
>NZ_BNAG01000004.1 GCF_014653175.1 Roseivirga thermotolerans | reverse complement strand
TCTATGAGACTTTTTCCAGGGAGCATAGGTATGAAACCTGTATTTCCTAGTTCTTGATAGTCAATGATTTTTCCATTTTTCGAAATCAAGAATATACCTGGTTGATATATCTTATCGTTATTTTCGAAGATTTCATCTGGTGAGTAGCATATAATATTTCCAGACTTTGTTATTGAAAAATCTCTGCAAATCGCCTTTAAATGTTTTTTTTCTAAAAATTTACCTGTAAAATCAAAATAAGATAACGCTCCCATAGAGATATCAAAAATCACAATTTGGTTATTTGACTTATCTATATCAAAGAAGTTTATAGTTCCATATTCTTCTGGTCCAGGACCTTGCGCATAGATTTTATTTTGATAATTGCCTTCAAGATCAAAGATTAATATTTGATCAACAGAGCTATCGTGAATAAAGTAGTTATTGTTAAAGAATTCGATGCCTTCAATTTTACCAATAAACCCTGTCTTATAATCAAGTGGAGTAACCCTCAGTGAATCAAATATATTCGAGATGTCTAACTCTTGGTTAATATTACTCTCATCTATTTCGATGGCAAAAATTTGATTAGTGTTAATCGAATTTTTATCGCTACAGCCAATGGATAGAATAATTAAACAGATAAATAAAGTATTTCTCATAATAAATAAATTGAAAAGAATGGGTTTCATTTATGGAACCCAGTTACTCAGATTATTTGGTTTCTATATCCCAAATTTTCATAAAACCTATTGTTCTTCCTGCTTTACAAAGACTTTGATCAGTCTGCACTGTTAAATTACATGCGTTGTCTTCGGATGATTCTACACAGCACCCATGTCTCTCTATTGAATCTAAACTAGTATATGCCCAAACTAGTGAATATTCGCTTGATGCCAACCATGGTTCTGGATTTGAAGATTGAGCAAACAAATTCGAATTTGATAGCCATAGTATAAACAAAGAAAGACTGAGTAATAGTGTGGTGCTTTTCATTAGGCTAAAAATAGTTTCAAATTATCTAAACTAGAAACTATTTAAAAGGGGGAGGGAGAGCCTAATACAACCTCAAGTGGTTATTTCTTTAAGTTGTACCTTAAATATTCGATAGCTCTCTCTGTTCGGATTGTTTTCAAGGAAATAGTAGAATTCATTTTTATCGATAAAAATCAGGTTACCCAGGTTTAAGTAGCCTATCTCAATATCATTGTATATTTTTTGAATATTATTATTGAGATTAAATATTTGTAAGTAATATTTAGATTTAAAATTATCTTTCATGAAGCTTTGCATGTCGTCTGGAATACTGGGGTTGTCACCTAAAGGTGCAGAATAGACTCTACCTAAAAGTTTTCCATTTTTCGTTTCAAAAGGTTCTTTTATTTTAAAATTATAACCATTCAATTTTCGATTTATTCTAGCATAATTCATTTTCTGTTTAGTGCCCCATTCATTTCCACGACCCCGTGGAAAATTAGTAGGTAGTGTTGAATACTTAGAAATTAATTCAAGGTTTTGGCCATGGAAATATAGGTGTTCGTCATGTGCAAAAATTGTAAGATAGGTCGAGTCAATTTTTCTAATGTATGGTATTATACCACTCCAGAAAAGGTAGTTTTTGTAAGGACTATTCTGCGGATATTTTATGCCACTTTTCACCTTTCCGGTGGTTAAATTGATTTGATAGAGAAGTGTATTTTTTTCAAAGAAGTTAGGGTCAGAAGTATAATATATATTGCTATATCCGCTTAATTCTAAAATCAGCTCATTCGTTTTATTTAAATATAAATCCACTATTTCATTAGAAAATTCGGGTGAAATTTCTTCCACATACTGATGAATTTTCCAACTGTTAATAATTTCAGACTGTGAATTAACCAAGTTAAGTCTGGAGAACTCTCCATCATAGACGAAGATGGAATCCTCATTTATAATTTTAAAATCTGTTATTCTATTTAAGCCATACGGTTCGTTAATTGTTGGTAGTGAAATTTTGTTCAGAATTTTTCCTTCCTTATCATATTTAAATATTGACAAACCTTTGCCATCGTGAGCCCAAAACCCTTGAAGGTTATTGTTAATGTCAGATATGCCTATAACAGCATTGATATAAGTATAATTTTCCTCAAAAGAGATTGTATCAACGATTTCTGGTTTAACATTTTTAACAGAGTTAGGTTCATAAAGAACTGTTGCTCTTTTATCATTTTCTCTGCAGGAAAATAAGAGGATTAATAGAATCGGTAAATATCTCATTATCTAAAGTAGAAAAGTCAAGCTGAGCTAAAATTTAAACTCAACTTGACAGGTTTAACATTTACTCTTTTACTTAGGTACAAGAGTTGGTTGTGCAAAGTCCATCTGAATCACAAATTCAGACACTCGAATTGCTCTTGCGCCAAAAGGCAGGATGAGCTTCCTTCTTTCTTACCGGAATTGAAAATAAGTCTATTAGTTCATTTTTTAACTAAAGCAAATAATAAATATAAAAAACCATAAAAGTTTAATAATATAATTGCTTGCCTATTTAAGGTCAATTTAAAGGTTATCAGTGAATGTGAGTAATTATACCCTGAGAGGTGGATTTTTGTGATTTCCTTGCTACTTTGTTCCTGAATGCAGACACAAAGACCTTTTAGAGTAGTAATTATTTTTCTGGTGTTGGCCATTATTGGAGTGGCCTGTATTCCCGGGCTCAACATCAATTTTACGCCTACATATTCAACTCCAGCGTTACATATAAGCTACAGCTTGCCCAATGCTTCGCCCGATATTGTGGAGCGCCTGGCAACTTCACCTTTGGAAAATGCCCTTTCACAAATAGAAGGCACCAACACCTTAGAAAGCACATCGGCATACAATAGAGGCTACATTACCATGACTTTCGATAAAGGGGAGGATATGGAATTTAGAAAGTTCGAGGTGAATGCCATTATTCGAAACCTATACAAAAAGCTACCTGAGAACATGAGTTACCCAAGGGTAGACCAACGGGGTGGACAGGATGCGGATGAGCAGCGTAGTTCTATGCTCATGTTTTCGATTAACGGGCCATACGCTCCCTTCAAGCTACAACAAGATGTAGAGGAGTATGTTAGAAAACCGCTTAGCCAGCTCAGGGATATACACAGTATTGAAATTAGCGGTGGAAACCCTTTGCAAATAACCATAGATTTTGATGCTATGGCTTTGATCAGGTACAGGCTGAGCAAAGCCGATATTACCAGGGCGTTAAATAGTTACAATAGTGCAGTGTATGCAGGCTTAGCCAAACTACCGGGTGGGCAACAATACTTTCTCAAGACTACTGCCCAAATACCCGATATACCCGATCTGGAGAGAACTGAAGTGGCTGTTGTTTCCGGTAAACCCATTTATCTGAAAGACATTGCCAGTGTATATGTAGAGGAACAAGAACCAACTTCTTATACACGCATTAATGGGCAAAATGCCGTTTATATGTCTGTATATGCCCGTCCCTCAGTCAATAAGATTGTACTGGCTAAACAAGTCAGGGCTCAGATTGAAGAGCTAAAACATCAGCTACCATCCGATGTTGAGATCAGATTAGAACAAGATGAAACAGAGTATCTTCAGGAAGAAATGGACAAAATCTATATGCGAACGGGTATGTCCATAGCTATTCTCGTGCTCTTTATTTTTATTATCAATCGTAATCTGCGCTACCTGTTTACGCTTTTTCTGGGTATTTTGGTTAATCTGTGCATTACGGCTATCATCATCTATGCATTAAATGTAGAGTTGCATATTTATAGTATAGCGGGACTCACAATATCGTTTGGACTCATTGTGGACAATGCCATTGTAATGCTCGATCATCTGCATCGTAAAAAGAATTCAAAAATCTTTCTGGCTCTGATGGCAGCCTCCATAACCACAATACTGGCCTTGCTGGTTGTACTTCTATTGCCTGAAGAAGATCGCAGGGACCTTACAGACTTTAGTATTGTAGTATCGATTAATCTGGCTACCTCTTTGCTAATAGCCCTGTTTTTTACCCCCGCTCTTTATCAGCTCCTTTTTGGTTATCAACTCAAGAGAAAAGAGACCGCACTCACATTCCGTAAACTCAGAAGAAAGGTTAGAGGCTTCCAATTTTATGGTCGAATTATAAGCTTTGTCGTGCGCTACCGTAAGGCATTTATTGTGGTGGTTATATTGGCTTTTGGTCTACCGGTTTTTCAGTTGCCTGTGCAAATAGAAGGGCAAGATTGGTACAATAAAACGATCGGGAGCGATAAGTATCAGGACGATATTCGACCCATAGTAGATAAGGCTTTAGGAGGGGCCCTTCGCAAATTCGTCACCGAAGTATACGAAGGCTATTATTATAGTACGCCCGAGCGAACTAAGTTAATGGTGGTAGCGCGCTTACCATTCGGGACTACTCTGGATGATGCCAATTATGCTATGTCTAAAATAGAAGAATACTTGACTACTGTAGAAGGTATAGACAAGTACGTGACACGGGTGAATAATCTCTCTGGCAGTATAGAAATTACTTTTGAAGAAGCCTATGATAACAGTGCTATGCCATACCAGCTCAAAGCGAGGCTACAGGCACGTTCGTTAGATTTAACCGGAGTGCAATGGTCTATTTTTGGAATAGGCCAAGGCTTTAGTGTAGGAGGCGAGAGTAATCAGACTCCGAGCTATTCAGTAATTATGAAAGGATATAATTATGATGAACTTAGGCGTCAGGCAGAAATTTTTGCGAACAGACTGGAGCAGCATGTGAGGGTTCAAAAAGTAAATACCAATGCACAATTGGGCTACTCACGTGTAAAAACATCGGAGTATGTGCTTAATTTCGATGTTCAGCGACTGGCCGATGCAGGCCTTAGCCGAAGTAGAATTGTCCAAACACTTGGCGATCTTACGAAGCCGGGGGGGCGCTCTCTCGAGGCAAACCTTAACAACCAAAGACTACCAGTGTATATAAAGGCTAAAAATGCTGAAGAGTTCTCTAAATGGGATTTAATGCAAGAAGCTCTACCTATAGATACTGCACGTCTGGTAAAGATAAAGGATTATGCCACACTAACTTTTGAAGAAACCGCCAATGAACTCAAGAAAGAAGACAGGCAATACCTGAGAAGACTTTCATTCGATTATTTGGGGTCTTCGAATTTTGGGAGAAAATATCTGGAGAAGAGTATAGAAGAAATGGAGGAGATCCTTCCAATTGGTTATAGTATAGAATCTAACAACCGATATTTTAGTTTTAAACAGAAACAGCGACAGTACAGCTTATTGCCGCTTCTTATGGTAGGTATTTTCTTTGTTTGTGCTATTCTTTTCGAAAATCTCAAGCAGCCTTTATACATCATTATAACCATACCCATTTCATTCATTGGTTTATTTCTAATCTTTTCTTTGTTCGATTTTCGGTTCGATCCGGGAGGCTTTGCGGCCTTTATAATGCTTGGTGGACTGGTAGTAAATGCCTCAATATTTGTGGTGAACGACTTAAACAATACCCGCCTAAAGCACTACAATAGGTCGGTTATACGGTCTGTTCTGGGAAAAGCACAACCCATTTTGCTCACCATTCTATCTACCTGTTTTGGGCTCATTCCATTTTTAGTAGAAGGCGAGTCCGAATATTTTTGGTTTGCCTTAGCCATTGGAACTATTGGAGGCCTGGTGTTTTCCACTTTAGCAGTGTTTCTATGCCTTCCGGTTTTTTTGAGCAGCAGAAAACAGCTTACAAACAATAGACGATAGCATTACTTAGAATAAGAATCCTCGTAAAAGTAGCTCCGGTCAGGCATATCCTGAGGTCAAGTTATCATTGAGTTTTCATGTCAACCACAATGAAACTAAAACCACTTCTTACTATAGCTGTTATGTAATCCTTGCTGTGTCTCTTTTAGCTAAAGGTTGCTGAATTGTCAACAACCTTTCCCTCACCGGCTGTGCGCAGTCGGGGTAGTTTATACTAAGAGCCTTTTAAGAAGGTGTAGCTAAGGGAGTTTATTTGAAAGCCGGAATTCCCGTAATGTCTGCACCCAAAATAAGTAAATGGATATCGTGGGTTCCTTCGTAAGTTACTACCGATTCCAGGTTTGCCATGTGTCTCATCATAGGATACTCTTGAGTAATACCCATTCCTCCGTGCATTTGACGCGCTTCGCGGGCAATATTCAGAGCGGTTTCCACAGCATTTCTTTTGGCCATAGAGATTTGTGCAGTAGTTGCTTTTCCTTCATTGAATAGTTGTCCTAAACGGTAGTTTAGCAATTGAGCCTTGGTAATTTCGGTCAACATTTCGGCCAGTTTCTTTTGCTGTAGCTGAAAAGAAGCAATGGGTTTACCAAACTGCTCTCTCTCAAGGGTATATCTTCTGGCCGATTCGTAGCAGTCCATGGCAGCTCCAATGGCGCCCCAGGCAATACCATAACGTGCCGAATCGAGACACATCATTGGTGCACCCAGCCCGCTTTTGCCCGGTAAGAGGTTTTCTTTCGGAACCTTTACATTGTCAAAAACCAGTTCACCGGTGGCACTGGCTCTCAAAGACCACTTGCCGTGTGTTTCTGGGGTACTAAAGCCCTCCATGCCTCTTTCTACAATCAGGCCATGAATTCTGCCTTCCTCATTCTTAGCCCATACTACGGCAACATCGGCATGTGGAGCATTCGATATCCACATTTTGGCACCGTTCAACAGATAATGATCACCCATATCCTTAAAGTGCGTAGTCATTCCCGAAGGATTAGATCCGTGATCGGGTTCTGTAAGGCCAAAACAGCCCAACCACTCGCCAGAGGCTAGTTTAGGGAGGTATTTCTGACGTTGTTCTTCATTTCCGAATTTATAAATAGGGTACATAACCAAAGAACCCTGAACGGAAGCCGTTGAGCGCATGCCGGAATCACCCCGCTCAATTTCTTGCATAATCAGACCATAGGCAATGTAGTCCATGCCTCCACAGCCGTACTTTTCGGGCAACTGTGGACCAAAAGCACCTATTTCTCCAAACTTTTTAACCATCTCGTAAGGGAAGTAAGCATGCTCAGCCCAGCTTTCGATGTACGGAGATATTTCTCGCTTTACGAAGTCACGTACAGCTGAGCGAACCATTTTATGTTCTTCACTCAACAAGTCGTCCAGTAAGTAAAAGTCCGGATGTTCAAAAAGATCTTGCTTGGATGATTTCTGAATTTGAGATGCTTTATCGGTAGCCATAGGTAATTTGGTTTCTGAATGAATTGTGGTCAAATTTGCACCCACTTTTTAACCTATGCAAACGTATGAACCAATCGGAAATAGACCAAAAGATACTTGATAGATTACAAAAGCTTTCGGAGAAATATGAAGCCATGGGGCAAGATATGGCTTCTTACCTGGATGGGCTACTTCATGCCGATTATTTAAAGTACTGGGATTATATTAACCTGGACTCCCTACTTGGGCTACAACAACCTAAAACCAGTTTCCCTGATGAAATGGTCTTTATTTGCTACCATCAGATTACTGAGCTTTATTTTAAGCTTTGCCGTTGGGAAATGAAACAGATTTTTGAAAGACAGCACCCCGATGTTTCTTTCTTCGAAGCAAGGTTAAAAAGACTGAATAATTATTTCGAGCACCTCTGCCACTCGTTCAGTATTATGACAGAGGGCATGGAAAAAGAGCAGTTTCTTCAGTTCCGAATGTCTCTTCTTCCTTCTTCCGGCTTTCAATCGGCTCAGTACCGAATGATTGAGATTGGAGCAACCGACCTGATAAACCTCGTGAATAAAGATAAACGAGATGAATTTGATGATTACGCATCCATAGATCAGTTATACGATTGTATCTATTGGAAGACGGGCGCCACTGAGCTAAAGTCAGGAAAGAAAACACTTACGTTAGAGCAGTTCGAAGAAAAGTACTCTAAGGAGTTTTTACAACTGGCCGAGGATACCAAAACCTGCAACTTCAATCAGTTATATTTAAAGCATTACAAAGGGCAACCCGGAGAAGATCGAATAGTGGAGCAACTCAAAGCATTCGATCTACTGGCCAACGTAGACTGGCCTTTGGCTCATTATCGGTCTGCCGTACGCTATTTGCAGCGAAGCCCTGAAGATATTGCGGCAACAGGAGGAACCAACTGGCAGAAGTACCTTCCGCCACGTTTTCAGAAAATAATTTTCTTTCCCGATATATGGTCAGAAGAAGAAAAAGAGGAGTGGGGTAAACACTGGGTTTTGGAGCAGTTGAATAGAAAGTAGAAAACAGAAAACAGTTAGTCTGGTATTCGGTGTTTTACTGATTGCTGATCAACCGATTTCTGATTACCATTTTTAGAGATAGAAACTCTATATGCAGAAGATAATAAAACTCACCCTTAGGCCGGAGGAGGCCTTTAATCCTGATGTGCTGGAGGAAGCACTCATTAAAAAATCAGGAATAAAAGAGGCCGATGTAAAAGTGAGGCCACTAAAGCGCTCCATTGACGCCCGTGGTAGAAGTGTGAAGGTGAACATGGAGGCATTGGTTTCTGTGAAAGAAGATCTGCCACCGCTCATTTCCTACAAAAGAGATTACCCCAATGTATCTCATGCTGAGCCCGTTGTGATTGTGGGGTTTGGTCCTGCCGGAATGTTTGCAGCACTCCGCTGTATTGAGCTGGGTTTTAAACCCATTGTTTTGGAGCGGGGAAGCGATGTGCAAAAGCGTAGAAGAGACTTGGCTGCCATTAACAAAGAACACAGGGTAAATCCGGAATCCAACTACTGTTTTGGAGAGGGTGGAGCCGGTACTTATTCTGATGGTAAACTATACACACGCTCCAAAAAGAGAGGAGACATTCAAAAATCACTGGAAATCCTGGTGGCTCATGGTGCCTCAGAAGATATTCTTTTAGACGCTCATCCACACATTGGTACCAACAAACTTCCTAAAGTGGTTCAGGAGATCCGCCAATCCATTCTGGGTTCAGGAGGAGAGATTCTCTTTGATACGAAGGTCATCGATTTCCTGATGGAGGAAGATCGGATGAAGGGTGTAGTGATTCACGATGGAACAAAAATAGAAGGACTGGGAGTCATTCTGGCAACGGGTCACTCAGCCAGAGATATCTTCCACTTGCTTCATAAAAGAGGGGTTTTTGTTGAAGCCAAACCCTTTGCTTTAGGAGTTAGAATTGAGCACCCCCAGCAATTGATCGATCGAATTCAGTACAATTGTGAAGTAGATCGTGGACCGTGGTTGCCGGCCAGTTCATATGCCTTGGTTCATCAGACCTATTACAATGAGAAACAACGTGGTGTGTTTAGTTTTTGTATGTGCCCTGGCGGGTTTATAGTACCAGCGGCCACGGCTCCCGGAGAAATTGTGGTAAACGGAATGAGTCCTTCCAGGCGTGATTCTCGCTTTGCGAATTCGGGTATTGTTACGGCCATTGAGCTGGAAGATGTAGCGCATATTCAGACGGTTGACGATCCCTTTAAAGCGCTTACTTTTCAACAACAAATAGAGCAGAGGGCCTTTGAAGCAGCCGGCAAAACCCAGGCCGCACCGGCTCAGCGAATGGTTGACTTTGTGGAAGGTAGAATTTCCTCTCGTTTAAATGAAACATCCTATCAACCCGGTTTAGTTAGTGTCAATATGAATGAAGTGCTTCCGGAAGCCATTCATGAGCGACTAAGGACTGCTTTTAAGGCTTTTGGTCGAAAAATGAAAGGATACTATACCAACGAAGCCCAAATTGTGGGAGTGGAGAGCAGAACCTCATCGCCAGTACGAATACCCAGACACAGAGAAACCTGTGAGCATATTCAGATCAGGGGGCTTTACCCGTGCGGAGAGGGGGCAGGTTATGCAGGGGGTATACTTTCTGCGGCCATGGATGGCGAGAAGTGTGCCGATATGCTGATTAAGGCCTACGGATAAGTTTTTAAAAAATCAGGAGCCTACTGCATCATTCGAACGGCTTCCTTGAGGTTTTCTACAAACCCTTCTTGCTCATCAGTCTTGGCTAGACTTTTGGCCTTTTCCAACCACTGATTTGCACTGTCAAAATTGCCAAGCAAACCGTTGATGTAGCCTAAAAGAGCGTGCGTTTCAAACCGGTTGGCTTCTATTTTTAAAGATTCGGAGAGGAGTTGTTTGCTAAAAGCATATAACTCCTGGCTTCCAAAGCTTTCAATAATTTCAACCACAGTACTTATGACAAAATCAGGCTGTTGATCAGTGGCCAGGTGGTTGTTCATATAGCTGTTTACTTCCAGCTTGTAACTGTCATATTCTTCACGTTCGGCAAAAAAAACTGAACGAGTTACAAATTGGGCAGCCGGGAGTTCGGCCTGATCAATAAAAAGCGGAATAACCACAGAAACGATTTTTTCCAGCAGTTCTCTATCGCCATACTTTATAGCCAGTTGAAGATTTTGGTTGTAAATGGCACTCATGTAATCTGTAAACTCACTTATACCATGGGCCTCAATTATTTTTGCCTTGTTGTTGGCTATAAAGTTAAAGTGGCGTGAATTGATGGTGTTTTCAAAGTTGGCCAGTAACCATAGGTTTTCCAGCTCCATATAATCCTCATCTGTAAAACTATCGGCCAATTCTTTGGCCACTTCCTGCGCCTTTAAGGGGTCGGTTGCTGATAAAATACCTATAAGCTGCCTTTGCTCTTCTTTTTCAATTATCCCCGCATCATATTTTAGAAGCAGATCCGGCAGAAGAGTCCAATTTTCAGTGGCTTCTTTACCATGCGCCATGAGCACAGGAGCTTCAACGAAACCGCCAATGCGATAAAACACATTTCTTTCACCCGTAAGAAAGAGCATAGTAGGGTAGCCGTCAATACCATATTTATCGGCCAACGGATAGCCAAATTCGGTTTCTGCATTGAATTTTATGTTAATAAAGTGCTGCTCAAAGTAAGAGATTACCTCCGGGTTTGTAAAAACCTCTTTGTCCAGCTTCTTGCAATAGCCACACCAGTCCGTATACGCATCTGCAAAAACCAGCTTATTATTGGTTTTAGCCTCTTCAAAAATTGCATCCCACTCTGCGAGAGACTTAACCTCTCTAAAGTCTATGCTTTCCAGCTCGTGAGCTCCAGCCCAGCCGAAAAGAAAAATGCCTAATAAAGTGAGATGAACTTTCATAGTTCTGTCTTAGTTTCAACTTTTAACGATGGCAAAGGTAATTATTGCCAATCAATTAGCCTCTTTTGTGCTACCTACATACGTTAATATTGGTTAATGAAAAAAACAGTGATTATTGGCAGCTCGCCAAAACCTTATAAATACGCTCAAAAAGCAGCTCAGATGCTCAGTGATAAGGGTTATGACTTTGTTCCTGTGGGCATACAAGAAGGAGAAGTGTTTGGAGAAAAAATACTGAACTTATACGATAAGCCATTGATAGAGAATGTAGATACCATAACTCTGTATATCAATCCGCAACGTCAAAAAGAGTGGTACAATTACCTTTTGGGTCTTAAGCCGGAGCGTATAATTTTTAATCCTGGCACTGAAAATCAAGAACTTAAAAACATGGCCGAAAAGCAGGGAATAAAATGTCTTGAAGCTTGTACATTAGTTATGCTTTCTGTGGGCAATTACTGATCAATTTTACTTATATTCGTGCTTTGTTTTGGGGCGCACATTACCCATCTTTTTGATCAATCTATCATTATGTTTGAGGCGTCCCCAATGTATTGTTAGAGAGATTTTATGAGCGGAGAAAATTCAAACGCAAAAAAGGATTATTCAGCAGGTAACATCACGGTATTAGAAGGTCTTGAGGCAGTAAGAAAACGCCCGGCCATGTACATTGGTGATGTTGGTATTAAGGGACTTCACCACATGATTTGGGAGGTAGTAGACAACTCCATCGATGAAGCCCTGGCTGGTCACTGTGATCACATTAAAGTGATAATCGAAGAGGATAACTCAATTCTTGTAGAAGACAACGGTAGAGGTATTCCCACCGACATTCACCCCAAAGAGAAAAAATCGGCTCTTGAAGTTGTAATGACGGTACTGCATGCCGGAGGTAAGTTCGATAAAGATACTTACAAAGTGTCCGGTGGTCTGCATGGGGTAGGTGTATCATGTGTGAACGCTCTATCTACCAAGTTGGTGGCCACGGTACACCGAAACGGCACTGTCTTTCAGCAGGAATATTCCCGAGGTGTACCTCAGTACGATGTAAAAGAGGTGGGGAAAACCGATAAAACCGGAACAATTGTTCATTTCCACCCCGACCCGGAAATTTTCATTGTTACCGAATACAAATATGAAACCGTTGCTTCTCGCTTAAGAGAACTTTCATACCTCAATGCAGGAATTAAAATCGACCTGATTGATAAGCGCGAAACCAACGATGACGGCTCTTTTAAGGGAGAAACCTTCTTCTCGGAAGGTGGTTTGCTTGAGTTTGTTGAATACCTCGATGATTCTCGCGAAACCCTTATTGAACAACCCATCTATATTGAAGGTGAGAAAAACGATGTGCCTGTGCAGGTAGCCATGAGCTACAATACTTCCTATGCCGAACATGTGGTGAGTTATGTGAATAACATCAATACCATAGAGGGAGGAACCCATGTTTCGGGCTTTAGAAGGGCTTTGACCAGAACTTTAAAGGCCTATGCCGACCGGTCTGGATTGCTGGACAAGGTAAAGATTGAAATTAGCGGAGATGATTTTAGAGAAGGACTAACGGCCGTAATCTCTGTAAAAGTAGCCGAACCACAGTTTGAAGGGCAAACCAAAACCAAATTGGGTAACTCCGATGTAGCCGGTGCGGTAGAATCAGCTGTTGGCGATGTACTCAATACCTATTTGGAAGAACACCCCAAAAGTGCCAAGCAAATTGTGGCTAAGGTAATTCTGGCCGCTCAGGCAAGACATGCCGCCAGAAAGGCAAGAGAAATGGTGCAGCGTAAGAATGTGCTGAGCGGTACCGGACTTCCGGGCAAGCTGGCCGACTGTGCCTCTAAAGATGCCTCTATTAGTGAGCTTTATCTGGTAGAGGGAGACTCGGCAGGTGGTTCGGCCAAGCAAGGTAGAGACAGACACTTTCAGGCCATATTGCCACTAAGGGGTAAGATTCTGAACGTTGAAAAAGCTCAGGAACACAAGATTTATGACAATGATGAAATAAAGAACATCATTACAGCCCTTGGAGTAACCTTCGGAACAGAAGAAGACGAGAAGGCCCTCAATATGGAGAAGCTTCGTTATCATAAAATAGTGATTATGACCGATGCTGATATTGACGGAAGCCATATTAGAACCCTTATTCTTACTTTCTTTTTCCGCTACATGCGCCCGCTAATAGACGCAGGCTACTTATATATTGCGTTGCCTCCGTTGTATTTACTAAAGCGAGGTAAAGAAATGCGCTATTGCTGGGACGAGCAACAGCGTGCCCAGTTTACGCAAGAAATGGCCAAAGATGGCAAAGAAGACTCCGTGTCAGTTCAGCGATACAAAGGTCTTGGAGAGATGAACCCGGAACAACTTTGGGAAACCACCATGAACCCCGAGTCGCGAAGCTTAAAACAAGTGACCATAGAGTCTGCAGCAGAAGCAGATCATTTGTTCTCCATGCTAATGGGTGATGAAGTTGCTCCAAGACGTGAGTTTATTGAGAAAAATGCCAAGTATGCCAAAGTAGATATTTAAGAACTCAGCGAGTTCGAGTTATTAAAAGCTGTCTTGATTTGTCGAGACAGCTTTTTTGTTGAATGACTAGAAGAAAATCGCCAACTTCCAGTCATGAAGATAGGAGCTGTACTATTGGCGGCAGGCCTCTCCACCCGGATGCAAGGCCCAAATAAAATGCTACTGCCTTTTGGCCATACCACTATACTTACAGCTACACTTACGCATTTGTTAGACTCCGAGGTGAGTAAAATAGCCCTGGTGTTGGGCAGAAACGCTAGCGAGTTTCAGGTAGATTCTAACGAAAAGGTAGATTTGGTAGTTAATCCGCAACCGGAACGAGGCATGACTTCCAGCATTCAGTGTGGACTGCGCAAACTAATGTCAATGGATGCGCTTATGGTTTGCCTGGCCGATATGCCCTTGCTAAGCTCCAGCGATTATACCGGTCTTATCCAATCTTTTAGGAATACCGAGAAAACCATATTGGTTCCCATTTACAAGGGAGCAAAGGGAAACCCCGTTGTTTTTGACAAAAGACATTTTCATGAGATTCTGAACCATAAAGGAGCCAATGGGTGTTCGGGAGTTGTTCAGCACAATTTGAATGCAGTCGAACGACTTGAGGTTTCTTCCGACCGATTTATTGCAGATATTGACACACCCATAGATTACCAAAAAATGCTAAAAGCCATTGAATAAAGAAGAACTACTTCGCTACAATCGTCAGATTATAATTCCGGAGTTTGGTGAACAAGGACAACAGAAATTACTAAATGCTTCGGTGTTGGTTATTGGAGCCGGAGGACTTGGTGCGCCCATTTTGCAATATCTTACTGCGGTCGGGGTTGGCCGGATCGGTATTGTTGATTTCGATGAGGTATCACTTTCCAATTTACAGAGGCAAGTGCTATTCAATACACAGGAAATAGGACAGTCAAAGGCATCAACTGCGGCCAAAAAGCTTGCACTGTTGAATCCGGATGTGAAGTTCGATGTGATCGAGGAGGCCATTAGCTCGCGCAATGCCATGGAGATCATTGGCGGCTACGATTTGGTTGTTGATGGTTCAGATAATTTACCCACCCGCTATTTGGTTAACGATGCTTGCTACTTATTAAAAATACCTCTGGTATACGGAGCAATTTTTCGTTTTGAAGGGCAGGTGTCGGTGTTCAATGCGGTTCACAAAGACGGAAGCCGTGGCCCCAACTATCGAGACCTTTTTCCCTCTCCACCACCACCCGAAATGGTGCCCAGTTGCAGCGAAGGGGGAGTTTTGGGAGTACTCCCGGGAATTATTGGTGCAATGATGGCCAATGAAGCCATTAAGCTATTGACTCATGTGGGCGAAACCCTGAGTGGAAAGCTTTTTGTTTTCGATGCATTGGATTTTAGCACCTTTCAACTGTCTGTAGAAAAAAACGACCAGAATCCTCTTAGCGGAAAAGAGCCCACTATAACCCACTTGGTAGATTATGAAGCTTTTTGTGGAGGCGCTGTAGGTCAGTCTTCAATCCGTGAGATTAGTGTACATGAATTGAAAGAGAAAATGAGTCTTGGAACACTCGAATTGATCGATGTACGCGAAGACTACGAGTATGAAATTGCTAATTTAGGAGGTCGGTTAATTCCGCTGAATAAAGTACTGAGCAAGTCGAGTGAAATTCCGCAAGACAGAGAAGTGGTGATTATGTGCAAAACAGGCGGAAGGAGTAAAAAAGCTATTGAACTGCTTCAGAAGCAAGGTTTTAATAATCTCCTTAACCTTAAAGGAGGTATTACGGCCTGGCAAAAAGAGATCGATAAAAGTATGACAGCCTATTGAACCATTCTGGCCTATGGTTAAGGTTCAAAAAAGCAAGATCAACTAAATCCTTGAGCGTTACGCTCAAACAAAACGGAAAATGAAAATACAAATAATAGCCTTTGGTATCGCCAAAGACATTGTTGGAAAAAAACAGATGACCCTGGATTTTGAAGGAAAGAGTGTAGGAGAGGTGCGTACCTGTTTGGTGAACCGGTTTCCCGAATTTGAGCAATTGGCATCGCTCAGGTTTGCCGTTAATACCAGTTATGTTGATGATTCTTTTGAACTGACAGAAAATGATGAGGTGGTTTTAATTCCGCCCGTAAGTGGAGGTTAATGAAAAACATTGTAATTACTTCGGAGCCGCTGAATAGTCAGTTGTGTATTAATTCCGTTGCCGATAATGGCAGCGGGGGTCTGGTTGTCTTTATTGGTAATGTGCGCAACAAGACAAAGGGAAAAGAGGTGAAATATTTGGATTTTGAGGCCTATGAGGCCATGGCCCTAAAAGAGATGCAAAAAATTGCCCGCGAAGCCATTGAGCGTTGGCACTTGTACGATATGGCCATTCACCACCGAGTAGGCAGGGTGGGCATAGGAGAGGCCGCAGTAGTGATTGCTTGCTCTTCTGCTCACCGAAAGGAGTCATTCAAAGCCTGTGAATTTGCCATAGATACTTTGAAGAAAACAGTACCCATTTGGAAGAAAGAGGTGTTTGAAGATGGAGAGGTTTGGGTTTCGGCACACCCTTAAATACTCGGGCAATCACCGAAAAGATGAGTTAAATGAATTTGGAGTCAATAAAATCGCAATTTCCAATATTCCAGCAGAAAACACCTGTGGGAAAGGAATTGGTGTATTTAGACAATGCCTCTACCACTCAAAAGCCCGATTGTGTAATTGACGCCATCGCTGACTTTTACAAGTTCAGTAATGCCAATGCCGGACGTGGTGTCTATTGGCCGGCAACGGAAGTAACGGGTAGAGTAGTGGACATAAGGCAGCGACTGGCAAAGTTCATAGGGGCTGCAAGGCCTGAAGAAGTAGTCTTTACCCATGGAGTAACCGATGCATTGAATAAACTTGCTCTGGCTATTTTTGGAGGTAGTCAAAAGCGTGAAGGACAAGTGTTGGTTTCGGGCATGGAGCATCATTCTAACTTTGTGCCCTGGCAGATGGCTGCCCGGCATGGCTCGCTTCCTTTTAAGGTGATTCCCCTAACCGACTCGGGGGCCATAGACATGGAGGCTTATGCACAGTTGTTGAAAGAGCCAACGAGCCTTGTGGCCGTAAGTGCTGCCTCTAACGTGACAGGAATAGGTAATGATATTTCCCGTTTATCTCAGATGGCTCATAATTCAGGAGCTCTTTTGGTCGTAGATGCATCTCAGGCAGTGGCCCATCAGCCCATAGATGTGAGGCAATGGGACTGTGACTTTATGGTTTTTAGCGGACATAAAGCCTACGGACCTACCGGCATTGGAGTACTCTACGGCACATATGAAGTTCTTGTTGAATTGAACCCGTTGGCCTATGGTGGCGGAATGGTACAAGAGGTGAATGAATCTGATACAACTTTTCGAATGCTTCCACATCGCCATGAAGCGGGTACCTTAAACCTGGCAGGGATAGTTGGTTTGGAAGCTGCAATTGCATTCATAGAAAAACAAGGAATTGCCAATATTCAAGCCCATGAAAACGCACTTTATGAGCTACTCAGAAAGAAACTAAATGAGGTTTCGGGGGTGGCCATTTTGGGAAGATCTTCAAGCCTGCAATGCCCGGTGGTTTCTTTTACCGTTGAGGGAGTACATCCGCACGATATGGCTACGTATTTAGCAACTGAAGGCATAAGTATTCGTGCGGGCCATCACTGTGCGCAGCCTCTTATGAAGCACTTTGGAATAACGGCCTGTTCGCGCATATCATTGGCCTGTTATTCTTCCGGGCAAGAGATAGAACAAACTGTTGATCAACTAAAAGAAGCCATTGCTTTTTTCCGATGAATAAAGCCCTGCAAAGCCTTTATAAAGAAGTAATACTCAGTAGGGCAAAAGTCCCCCGGTATGAGTGTAAAGCTCCTGATTTAGTCCCCACAGTAGAAGCTTATAATCCACTATGTGGTGATAAGTTTTATCTCTATGTATCTATTGAAGATGGGGTTTTTAAGGAATTGAAATTCAGTGGTTTTGGTTGTTCAATTTCAAAAGCATCAACCGATGTAATGTGCGATGCATTAAGCCATAAAACCATACAGGAAGGGTTGCTGATTATAGATACATTTTTGGAGTTGATTGATGATAAATCTTCTGTAAGTCCAGAACAACTCACTGACAGTAAGGAATTGTTGGCTTTTGCTGCAGCCAGAGATTTTCCCGAACGAAAGACTTGCGCGAATCTTGGCTGGGAGGCCTTACGACTTCACTTACAAAGCCTATAAACTTTAGTCGTTCAATGCAATGACGCTTTGCTTTACGTGCTTTTCAAAAAGCATGTGCATTATACCGTCTTTAAGACCCACATCGGGTACCTGAATTTTTTGAATTTTGGCCGATTTCATTGCATGGAGGTAAATGTCTGAGGCAGGAAGAATAACATCGGCCCGGTCAGGATTCAGATGCATTTTAAAAATGCGTTCTTCCAGAGTAAGTGCCGACAAACGCTTCTGAACCTCCAAAATGGCTTCTAACCGAAGCATTCTCACCTTCGATTTGGTGCCCGAAAGCTCATAAATCTTGGCAATATTCCCTCCGGTACCAACAGCTGTAATACTACCCTTGTGGCCTACAATCTGGTTTTCTATCCACTGGCCCATACGCTTCAATACCGCTTTGGAAGAAGCACTTTGAATAGTTCTTACGGAGCCAATTTTAAACGATTCCGATTTTACCTTGCGTCCGTCTCTAATCAGGTTTAGCTCTGTGCTACCTCCACCAACATCGATGTGCAAAAAAGTACCCTTAGCCAGCTTTTCCATGACCACCCGGTTAATCAATTCAGCTTCACGATCTCCACTAATAATGTTGATCTTGAGACCAAAAAGTTGTTTCACCTTTTCGACAATTTCGCGTCCGTTTTGAGACTCTCGCATGGCCGAAGTAGCACAGGCGTAGTATTTATCTACTTCGTATAGGTCAATGAGAATTTTAAAGGCATTCATCAGCCGAATGAACTTATCTTCCTGCTCAGGGCCTATTCTCTTGTGCTGAAAAACATCATGACCAAGCCGTAAAGGAAAGCGTACGTATTCTAACCGTTTAAAATAGTGCTGACCTTCATAGGTCATTACATTAGTTACCTGAAACCGAATGGCATTTGAACCAATATCTATCGCTGCTAACTTCAAGCCTCCAATTTACACTCAATTTCAGATTTATACATGTATTCAATAGCTCTTGTTTGTGCAATAATGTTGCATTTGATAACAATTATTTAATTGATGACCATCTTTCATTACAGAAAGTAAGCCTATCTTAGATTGTGTCTAAAAGAGTTTACACTTGTCTCATTTTAATATGTTTGGTACAAGCATGTTTCAATCCGCCTCCTGAATTTCCAGAAGGAGATGTAGTGGGGTATAAGCCGGTTTATGCTACGGACAACGATGCTTCAATCCGTTTAGAAGAAGCCAGACCAATAGTGAATGGCGGACAAATTTATCTTAAAGGCAATTTGTTGCTTATCAATGAAACGGGAGAAGGGATTCATCTGATAGACAACACAGACCCAGAGGCTCCACAGAACAGAGGCTTTTTGAAAATACTGGGGGCTGAAAATATGGCCATGAAAGATGGAACTTTGTATGTCAATCAGTTTATGTCTGTTTTGGCCATCGATGTCAATGATCTGAACAACATAAGAGTGCTGTCTGAACACGAGTCAATTCTCAACAGAGAAGATTTGAACGTAGCCGTTCCTCCTGGCACGGGTTATTATTTTGAATGTGCCGATCCTAAGAAAGGAAGAGTAGTTGGCTGGCAATTGACCACTATAAATAACCCGAAATGCTACAGGTAAGAAGTTTGGTTTTAGCCCTTTTGGCTATAATAGTAGTGTCTTGTCAGACCGACAGCAACGATTTTACCCCCGATTTGGGAGGCACTGGAACAGGTGGATCTTTGGCCAAGTTTGCCATAGTGCAGAATAGCCTGTTGGTGCTGCATGAAAACGCCATTGATCAGTATTTTATACAGCACGATGGATCATTGACGGAGGGACGTTCGCTTACTTTTTTCTCCGGTGGTCTTGAGACCATTTACCCATACGGTGAATATGCTTTGGTAGGTAGCAATAATCAGGTGTTCTTTCTCGGTTTTGACGACAATAACTTTCTCGATCTCATATCCAGTTACTCTCATCTGACCGCTTGCGATCCGGTAGTAGCTGCTAATGGTGTGGCCTTTTCAACTTTGCGCAATAGTGGCTGTCGATTCGATGCCGATGAGTCACTGGATGTGATAGATATCAGAGACATTGAAACCCCGGTGTTTATCAAATCATACAACATAGAAGCGCCCTATGGCCTTAGCGTTAGAGGCTCTCATTTAATCGTTTGCGAGAGAGGTGGAATAGCCCTCTATGGAATCTCCGACCCTTATAATATAGTGTTAAAAGGCTTTTTCGATTTTGGCAATGATACCCCTCTAGATGTAATACACGCACCAACACACCTTATAGTGAGAACAGATAAAGGCATTTATAATGTAAGTTATACTGACAGCGGAGTGTTTCAGATTCTGGCCAAAATAGACTAATGAGTAGGTTTGTTTTTTTCTACTACATTGTACTCTTCTGTTGTGGATCCAAGGCTTTTGCGCAGAGAAGTCAGCCTGACGGTTCTGCTTCTGAAGTTTTGCCAAGGCTGATGCTCAAATATTATGGTTCTCAGTATATAGGCCAGTTCACTTCTCACATGCTGGCGGGTGAATACGTATGGCCAACAGGCAAAGGAATTGAACTAAGACTTGGAGGGCTGATAGATAGAAATGTTTTGAACTATGATGAACTCTACTTTAGTAATAAGTCTGGCTTTAAATCATCGTTGATTTTTAAACAATACATAAGCCATGGACAGCCAATTTTGCAAATTGCTGGTCGGCCTGTTTTAGGAGTCTCTCAGGCATCTAAAGGTGTAATTCCCTACTATGGACTGGAGTTGTTCTATAATGAACTTGGTTTCGACCGAACCCGAACTTATAAGCTGAGTTGTGGGCAAGATTGCGACTACTTTGAGCGCGTAAACTATGGTATGGTTGATAAAAGGGTGGGAGTACGGACTCAATTGGGTTTTGTAGCAGAAATTGCAGGCCCATTTTACTTTGAGTCTTCCATAGCTCTGGGGGCTATGTCTAGTCAATTGAAAGCCGATGATCGCAAGCCCATTGAATATGAGAAAGAATACGGTTTAAAATTCAGAGAAGGCTCTTCTTCAGCCAGGTTACAGTGGGCTGTGGATGTCTCATTCAAGGTTGTCATACGTCTCTTAAAATGACCTGCCGAACCAATGTAATACTTCGATTTACTCATTCGAAATATCAGCCTCAGTCATATTTTCCATTTGCCAGTTATGTAGCTACATAAACTTTCGCTTTATTTGCAGTGCTTATCAAGAAAGACGGAGGGACTAGGCCCTGAGATGTCTTAGCAACCTGGGTAATACCTGGTGCTAATTCCTAGCCTCGAGGCATCGGGGAAAAGATGAGAGTAATCCTTCCAAATTTCTCGGTAAGCCCTAAATCTGTAAAATGGCTTACGACATAGAGAAAATTCTCAAAGAAAGAATACTGGTTTTAGATGGTGCTATGGGTACCATGATTCAGCGACATACGCTTACTGAAGATGATTTCAGAGGCGATCGTTTCAAAGACCATCCTCATCCCCTTAAAGGAAACAACGACTTACTCTCCCTTACCCGGCCCGATATAATCAAGGAAATTCACCGACAATACTTTGATGCGGGTGCCGATATTGTGGAGACGAATACATTTAGTGCCACCACAATTGCGCAAGCCGATTATCATTTGGAAGATGCTGTTTACGACATTAACTATGAATCGGCAAGAATTGCCAGAGAGGTGGCCGATGAGTTTACTAGCGAGCAACCGGAAAAGCCTCGCTTTGTGGCCGGTTCTATGGGGCCAACCAATAGGCTGGCCTCCATGTCGCCCGATGTCAATGACCCCGGTTTTAGAAACATTGATTTCGATCAGTTAAGAATAGCTTTTAAAGAACAGGCCAAAGGCTTGTTAGATGGAGGAGTCGATCTGTTTTTGGTAGAGACCATAACCGATACACTCAATGCTAAGGCAGCTCTTTTTGCTATTTCAGAGCTACTGGAAGAAGAAGGAAAGCGCGTGCCTGTAATGGTTAGTGGAACCATAACCGATGCCAGTGGCAGAACTCTGTCGGGTCAAACTACCGAAGCCTTCTTGATATCTGTTTCGCACATGCCCATACTCTCTATTGGCCTCAATTGTGCTTTGGGGGCAGCACAACTACGCCCGTATTTAGAAACCCTTTCAGAAAAAGCGCCTTTTCACACCAGTGCACACCCCAACGCGGGGTTACCCAATGAATTTGGTCAGTACGACCAAACTCCTGAAGAAATGGTAAAGCAGGTTGGAGAATTCCTGAAAGATGGGTTTCTCAATATTGTGGGAGGCTGCTGTGGCACTACGCCTGAGCATATAAGGCTCATTGCCCAGGAGGCTTCCAGGTATTCACCAAGGTTAGTCCATATCTCACATTCCATTGTTTCAGACAATTAATTAGCATGGCAATGGAAGCAAATCACTCGAATGATTCAACACTATTTCGCAGAGCTATCAAATGATTCAATTATCTAAAAAATCACCGAACAAGCACCATGGACTCTAAGCAGCCAAACCTAGATCAAAACAACAAAATTACCCTGCGGCTTTCAGGTCTTGAGCCCCTGATAATAACGCCTCAGAGTAACTTTGTAAATGTGGGTGAACGAACCAACGTGACCGGCTCCAAGCGTTTTGCCCGCTTAATTAAGGAAGAGAAGTACGATGAGGCTCTTGAAATTGCCAGAGATCAGGTAGAAGGAGGAGCTCAGATCTTAGATGTAAACATGGACGAAGGGATGCTGGATGGCAAGGCGGCTATGGTAAAGTTCCTTAATTTGATAGCCGCAGAACCCGATATCGCCCGAATTCCCATAATGATAGATTCTTCTAAATGGGAGATTATTGAAGCGGGATTAAAGTGCATTCAAGGTAAGGGAGTGGTCAATTCCATTTCTCTTAAAGAAGGCGAAGAAACTTTCATAGAACAGGCTACTAAGGTAAAGCGCTATGGGGCGGCAGTTATTGTAATGGCCTTTGATGAAAAAGGGCAAGCCGATACGTATGAGCGAAGAATAGAGATATGCAAACGCTCTTATGACATACTGGTAGGGAAGGTAGGATTTCCCAAAGAAGATATCATTTTCGACCCTAATATATTCCCTGTGGCTACGGGCATAGAAGAACACAACAACAATGCGGTTGACTTCTTTAGAGCTACCCGATGGATTAGGGAAAACCTGCCCGGAGCACATGTGAGCGGAGGAGTTAGCAATGTGTCTTTTTCTTTTAGAGGGAATAACCCGGTTAGAGAAGCCATGCACTCTGCTTTTTTGTATCACGCCATTAAAGAAGGAATGGATATGGGCATAGTGAACCCCACTATGCTGGAGGTTTACGATGATATTCCTAAAGATTTACTCGAACGTGTTGAAGATGTTCTTCTGAACAGAAGGCCCGATGCCACCGAACGACTTCTGGAGTTTGCCGAAACAGTGAAAGGTGCCGGAAAAGTTCAGGTAAAAGACGATTCCTGGAGGCAGGAACCGGTTGAAAAACGGTTGGAGCATGCGTTGGTAAAAGGTATAGTAGAGTTTATTGATGAAGACACAGAGGAAGCCCGTCAGAAGTATGAAAGGCCATTGAAGGTGATTGAAGGGCCGCTAATGGACGGAATGAACGTGGTTGGCGACCTGTTCGGTGCCGGTAAAATGTTTCTTCCTCAGGTAGTAAAAAGTGCCCGGGTAATGAAGAAGGCAGTAGCTTACCTTCTTCCTTTTCTTGAAGAAGAAAAAGCAGCTAATAACGACCAAAGCTCAGCAGCAAAAATACTTCTGGCTACAGTGAAGGGAGATGTGCATGACATTGGTAAGAATATAGTGGGAGTGGTATTGGCCTGTAACAACTTCGATATTGTAGACTTGGGTGTTATGGTGCCGGCCGAAAAAATTCTCGAAGCTGCCGTTGAGCATAAAGTGGATGCTATAGGTTTGAGCGGGCTCATTACTCCATCACTCGATGAAATGGTGCACGTGGCAAAAGAAATGGAGAGAAGAGGCTTGCAGATTCCACTAATGATTGGTGGCGCCACTACAAGCCGTATTCATACCGCAGTAAAAATAGACCCTGTATATTCCGGTTCGGTAGTTCATGTTTTAGATGCTTCTAAATCGGTGCCGGTAGCCGGAGAACTTATTAGTAAGGAGACCTACCCAAACATATACAGCCGGGTTAAAACAGAATACGCCAGACTTAGAGATGATCATGCCAACCGCAAACAGGTCAAAAACTACATACCTTATGAGGAAGCACAGGCCAACAGGCTTCAAATCGATTGGACGGCAAAGAAATTTGTTCAACCAAAATTCATAGGGAATAAAACTTTCAATGATTACTCACTGGAAGAAATAGCTCAATACATTGATTGGACTCCTTTCTTCAGTACTTGGATGCTCAAAGGGAAGTTTCCAAGAATTCTTGAAGACAAAGTGGTGGGCAAAGAAGCGCGCAAGTTATATGATGATGCGCAGGAAATGATTAGAAAAGTAATTGCCAACAACCTGCTTTTTGCCAATGCCGTAGTGGGGCTTTATCCGGCCAATTCGGTAGGTGATGACATAGAAGTTTACACAAACGATTCACGATCTGAAGTGCTAAAAACCTTTCATATGCTCCGTCAGCAGGGTAAAAAGGGGAGTGGACTTCCTAATTTGTCACTGGCGGACTTTGTGGCTCCCAAGGGGCAAGGCAGCGACTATATGGGTGCTTTTGCCGTTACAGCCGGAATTGGTATTGAGCCATTGATTGAGCAGTATGAAAAGGACCATGACGACTATAACTCAATTATGATAAAAGCTGTGGCCGATCGTTTGGCCGAAGCTTTTGCAGAGTTGATGCATGCTAAAATCAGAAAAGAACTTTGGGGCTATGCTCCTCAGGAGGCATTTAATAATGAAGAATTAATTCGAGAAAGATATCAGGGTATTCGACCGGCACCTGGGTATCCGGCTTGTCCTGAACACACAGAAAAGGGGATACTCTTCGATTTACTGGAGGTTGAGAAAAACACCGGAATTAGTTTAACCGAGTCTTTTGCCATGTATCCTGCGGCCTCTGTTTCCGGATTCTATTTTATGCATGAGGAAGCCAAGTATTTTGGTTTGGGGAAAATTGAAAAAGACCAGGTAGAAAGCTATGCCTCTCGCAAAGGCTGGACCATTGAACAGGCTGAAAAATGGCTGGCTCCCAATTTGAGTTATGATGTATAATGAGCCTGAAAACTACAAACTGACGAACGGATAACCGACACCCATGAAAGTCATAGAACATATTAAAAACGCCAAGGGCAAAACTCTCTTTAGTTTTGAGATTTTACCACCGGTAAAAGGAGAAAGTGTACAGAATATTTTCGATGCCATAGACCCGCTAATGGAGTTTAAACCGCCTTTTATAGATGTAACCTATCATAGGGAAGAGTACATGTATAAAAAGCGCGAAAATGGGCTTTTAGAGAGAGTTACTACCCGTAAGCGACCGGGAACTGTAGGTATTTGTGCGGCTATAATGAATAAGTATCATGTAGATGCCGTGCCCCATATTATTTGCGGAGGTTTTAATAAAGAAGAGACTGAAAACGCACTTATAGATCTGGATTTTCTGGGCATCGACAATGTATTGGTACTTAGGGGAGATGCCATAAAGTCAGAAGGTAGGTTTGTTCCCGATCCGGCAGGGCATTCTTATGCCAGCGAGCTACTCCAACAAGTGTTGGAACTCAATGAGGGCCGATATATGCATGAAGAGGTAAAACGAAATCCTACGAATTTCTGCATTGGAGTTGCAGGATATCCGGAAAAGCATTTTGAGGCACCCAGCCTAAAATCGGATCTCAAATACCTGAAGAAAAAGGTAGACATGGGAGCCGATTATATTGTCACCCAAATGTTTTTCGATAATAAGAAGTATTTCGACTTTGTAGATAGATGCCGCCAAAATGGTATCGATGTGCCTATTATACCGGGTATTAAGCCAATAACCACTCTCAACCACATGAACATTCTACCCAGTATATTTCATGTAGACTTACCCGATGATTTGGTAGATGAACTAGATAAGTGTAAGGATAATGCTCAAGCCAGAGAAGTAGGCATTGCCTGGGCTATTCAACAATCTAAGGAACTAATGGAGGCAGGTGTGCCGGTGCTCCATTATTACACCATGAGCAAGAGCCAGGTAGTTAAGAGAATTGCCGAGGCTTTGTTTTAAAATGCCATTGAAAACTCCACATCATCAAAGTTTTTGTCCGTTACTCTGATGATGTGGATGGGCTTCTGCAACAGTCAGGTGTGTTGGTATTTCAACACTCTCAACAAAGAATTAACCTAGTACTTCTTCATGCTTTGCCTGTTCAGTTCATTGTTGTAGAACCTCCAACTGGTTTCAAAATTCTTGCTAAGCTTTTCGTTGGTGAGTAAGGCGCGTACCATTTCAACAGGCATGGCATTTTCCCTCATTACAGCATCGTGAAACTCTTTGAGAGTCATTTTTCCGCTATCTACCAGTTCTCTTTTTAAAGCGTAAAACTGTTGGCCGCCAACCATATAGGCAATTTGATAGAGCGGCCCATAGCCTCCAGTAAACGATCTTCTTACTTCTCCTTCGGCATTGGCTCTTTCGTGCCCAACACGGTCTACCAAATAATCAATGCATTGCTGAGGAGTCCATTTGCCCAAATGATAGTTTAGAGAAAATATAATTCTTGCACAGCGATGCATTCGCCAAAACAACATTCCTATTCTATCTTCGGGTGAGCGTGGAAAGTCCATATCCCACAGCAGCAACTCCCAATAAAGAGCCCAGCCCTCTGTCCAGAAAGGAGTACCAAAAAAACGGTAAGATTTGTATCGGTTGTTCATGAAGCGTTGCATGTGGTGGCCGGCAATTAACTCATGGTGTACCGTAGAGCGGGAAAAGTGTGGGTTGTTACCGCGCATGCTCATGAGTTTATCTGCGTGCTCCATTTCATCGGTTGGGTAAGAGATCTGAAGCACTTCGCCACCCAGAAAAAACGGGCTGATTAATTGTCTTTCAGGGGGGATCATGGTCATTCGCCAAGTCTCTTCAGCTATGGAAGGAATTGAAATGAGGTCGTTGTCTTTCAGAAATGCTACCGATTGGTCGTATAGTTCCAACATGGCTTCCGGTTGTTGCCCGGCCGGAACGAATGACATTTTTACCTTTTCCTGAGCAGCACGCCAGTCATCTCCAAAGCCCATCTCGCGCGATGCTTTTAGTAGTTCCTCATCGCACCAGGCAAATTCCTTCATGGCCATGTCTACGAGTTCTTCCGGGGTGTAAGGAATCATTTCTTGTTTTAGCTGCCGAATGAGTTCTGTTCTGCCAATTGGGTTACCAATAATGCCGCTGCCATCGTCAGCTGGTTGAGTTTTAGGGTCTACTTTTGTCTGTATTAGCGTGGCATACTCGTTCAACTCTTTAGTTAGTTTTTCGTATGGTTTGCTAACCCACCAGCCAAACTGTGGGTCATAGCCATTATAAAAGTCATATACACTTTTTAGGGCTTGAATATGCCCCCTTATGATGCCCTGAGCACGATCGGTTAGGTTTTTCGGAAAAAGGGTAGACCCTTTTTTCAGTTTAGAGGCGGTAGACTCCAGTTGTGTGGAAATGGTGTTGAGCTGAGAGGCCACCTCTTCAGAGTTAAGGTGTTTTCCTCTTCTGCGCAATTTCTCAATGGCATAGATAGGCTCTGCAAATGCCACCCATTCCCGCACAGCATTATATTCTTTAGCTTCCTCTCGGAGTTGATACAGGTGGTCTTTTATGTAGTTATCAATCAAAATGTAATCTACCTGCCCACCTCTCGATAGCTTGTTGAAGTTGTAAGCCGATAGTTTTTGTGAGTAGTCGTTGAAAAATTGCTCAAAACGCTCTCTTCGTTCAGGAGAATTCCAAATGGCATAGAAGCGGGAGAGACTGCCGTAGTCTGCTCTTAATTGAGTGGCCAGGTCATAGAGTTCAGACACCTGCTGTTCGGTGTTCTGGGCATGAGCTGTATGGCTAACGCTAAGTATAACTAAAGCGAATACGGACAAAAAAAGTCGAAAAGTTTTCATGGTGTAACTGAGCATTGCGGTTTAACTAATCCATTAGGTTTTAATCTAAGCTAAATCATTTTTTTATAACGCACATGCCGAATTACACAGACGCACTTTTTACAGTGATGATGGTTTTAGTATCTAGCAAGCGAACCATTTACCGGAATGAGAGTTTTATAAACAAATGATAGCATGAAGAATATGAAGTCAATAAAAACTATACTTTTTTCGCTACTGCTGGTTGTTCTAGTATCGTGCAATGAGAGGTCTTCATCGGGTAACGATAGTGTTTCAGATATGGTAGGTCAGGAGGTGAGCTATAGTACGGAAACTACCGAAATGAAGGGCTACATAGCCTATAATAAAAGTTCTAAAGAAAGGCGACCGGGAGTTATAGTCGTTCATGAATGGTGGGGACACAATGAGTATGTGAGAAGTAGGGCCGATGAATTAGCCCGGCTAGGGTATGTGGCTCTGGCTGTGGATATGTATGGTGAAGGGAAGCAGGCCGAACATCCGGACGATGCAGGTAAATTTGCAGGAGAGGTAATGTCTAACCTGGAAGAAGCCAAAGCCCGGTTCGATGCGGCTTTGGCAACTCTAAAATCCAATCCCAATGTAGACCCCGACAGAATAGCCGCAATTGGTTACTGTTTTGGAGGGTCGGTCGTACTGAGCATGGCCAATGCAGGTTATAACCTGGATGCCGTTGCCGCATTTCATTCCGGTGTAGATTTACCCATAAAGCCTACTAAGGATATTAAAGCGAAGATTTTGGTAGCCAATGGGGCTGATGATCCTTTTGTTCCGGCAAGTTCAGTAGCTCGCTTCCGTGCCGCTATGGACTCTGTGGGTGCAGACTATAAGTATGTGGCTTATGATGGCGCTGTCCATGCCTTTACTAGCCCGGGTGCCAACGCTTTAGGTGAAAAATTCAACCTGCCACTGATGTATAACGAAGATGCGGATAAAGCCAGTTGGAATGAGCTAATGAGTTTGTTTAATGAAGTGTTTGACGAAGAGCGATAAACCTTTTTTGACTGCAATAGGCCTACAAGGTTAATGCACCGTGCCACAAACCAACTAGTGCCAATTGGATGAGTTAGCCTGTCACTATGTTAAACCATATCTTTTAAGGCTTCAACAAAGCGGTCTAGCTCTTGGGTGGTAGTATATACATTGGGCGTTATTCTGCATCCATGCACACCGGCTCCATCAATGGCCACAGTCCAGATGTTATAGTTTTGCATAAGGCTTTTAGCCATATCTGAAGGTTTCATTTGTTTTATACCAACATTGGCGATGGCACAAGACCTGTCTTTGTCTTGAGGGGTGTTGAGCACTATGTTTTCAATACCCCTCACTTTTTCTACCCAGTAACTTTTTAAATACCTGAGTCGGGCTTCTTTTCGGGCAATCCCAATCATGTTGTGGTAGTCTATCGCGTCTAGTATGGTCAGGTCAGTGGCCACCGGATGAGTACCTATGTGATTGAGTCGTTTTATGTCGCCAGGTTCTGTTTTTCCTTCGGCCATTAAGGGCCATATTTTATCGATCTTATCTTTTTTAACATATAGAAAGCCAGCGCCTAAAGGTACACTCATCCACTTATGCAGGCTGGTGCCATAGTAATCGCAGTCTAGCTCTTTCATGTCGAAGTCAATGTGTCCGAATGCATGAGCCCCATCCACCATTACTTCAACTCCCAGGCTATGAGCCATATCGCAAATTTTACGAATGGGCAGAATATGACCGGTTATGTTAATCATGTGACAGACCATCAATAAGCGGGTTTTAGGTGTAATGGCCTTTCGATAAGCCTCTACAATCACCTCGTCTCGCGATGGGTTCATAGGTACATCAATGGCCTTAAGCACAATTCCCTGCCTGGCTTCTACTTGCTTGAACATGTTTAGCATAGCTCCATAGTCTTGATTAGCCATTACGGCCTCATCGCCTCTTTTCCATGGAAAACCCTGAATAATGGTGTCTAAAGATTCGGTGGTATTTCGTGTAATAATCAGTTCATCGTTATTACACTTGGCCAGCTGGGCCAGTGCCGCTGCCGATTTGGCTTTGTTGCGCCACTGGTCGGTACGCATGTAATAAGACGCATGGAGGTTGATGTATCGAATTCTTTCGAGATAGCGCTCAAGGGTGGGTTGAGGCATCATGCAATAGTAGCCGTTTTCTAAGTTGATGTAGTCCGGCTTTAGCAGGTAGTCTTTTCTAATCTTACCCCAAAAATCTTCATTCTGTGCTAGCTCCTCAGCAGAGAATTTATCGTTTAATTCAACAAGTTGCCCAATTTCATTATAGAAAGGCGTGGCAGCCAACGTTGTGCCTATCAGGTTTTTAAGAAAGGTACGCTTATCCATGCTTGGCAGATTAAGCAAGAAGATAAGGCTATTCATTCAGTGAGGCAAGGAGTTTTAACCGGAAGGAGGAGAGAGGCCACTCTAAACCTCATTGGTCGCTTAAACGCATTCTTAGCTCCAGACTTTAGAGTGGTCTCTTTGGCCGCTAGTCATTAACGGTCTAAATGGTTTAAACTGAGACGGACTAACTGGTAAATTTTGCCTTGTAGTCTGAAATGCTCTTTTTAATAATTTCTTTGGCCGTAAGCGCGTTTTGGAATTCTTCAACCTCAACAGTTTTATTCTCCAACTTTTTATAGTCTTCAAAAAAATTGCGAAGCTCTTTTATGAAATGCTCCGGGAGTTCACTGATGTCGTCAAAATGCTTTACCGACATGTCGTTATTGGCTACAGCAATAATTTTATCATCTTTTTCACCACCATCTAGCATGCGCATTACTCCAATTACTTTGGCTTCAACCAGGCACATGGGCACAATAGAAATTTGGGAAAGCACAAGTATGTCTAGTGGGTCGTTGTCATCGCAATATGTTTGAGGAATGAAACCATAGTTGTGAGGATAGTGCATGCTGGAGTAAATCACACGATCCATCTTTAGCAGTCCTGTATCTTTATCGAGCTCATATTTGGCTCTTGTGTTTTGTGGTATCTCAATAATGCCATTCACCACATCTGGCGCACTTTCTCCTACACTTACCTTGTGCCAGGGGTTATTCATATCAATCATTTTCAAACCTTTTGGCAAAGGTAAGTAATGCCCGAAAATTAGGTAGAAAGAAATGAAGTCTTTGACCGAAAGTTTACGGAGCTGGATGATAATGATGATGTACAAATCGGTTCCATCCTTTCTTGGTTTTGGATTCTACCACCCAATGAAATCCTTCCTTTTCATCAGGCCAATAGACCTGCCGGGCCAGTCCGGATGGCATTTGTGCTTCGAAACAGATGGCTTGTGGGTGGATGTCTTCAGCATTGGCCAAATAACCCTGAGCCTGCTTTCCGTCTGATTGAAATGACCAAAACCCGATATTTTTCAGAGCTGTTGTACCAAAAAGAGTCAGGTCTTCGTAGTCTATTTCTGACGATTGCCAGTGGGCATTTAAGGCTATGTACTTACCCTTTAGTACCTTACTGAACGTTCTGGTGCAACGAAGCGCAGGCCTTTGTGCAGAGTGTTCTTCGGCTACCCACCGGCCGAGTAACGGCTCAAATAGTCCAAGTTTTCCCCTTCCTTTTTTCCAAGTCATAATTCTACGGTTCTTCAGGCAAATTTGCCCGGGCAAGTATAGTTTCTTCTCATACTTTGGTATGAAAACAAGGGCCGGCAACCGTATTTTTTAGAATACAGCTTTAACCCGGCTTTTATTTATCCCATCTGTTCAGGCACTTGTGTGTGCTAAACTTTTGTTAAGCTAAAGATGTCTTTCCTTCTGTCTTTCAGGTTTTTAACACTTCCCACATTATGCAGTTCGGTGAGTAAGTCGAGGTCCACATCGGCAATCACTATGGTTTCTGCGTTGGGGGTGGCTTCTGCTTTTATTCCATTGGTTGGAAACTGAAAATCGCAAGGTGTAAAAACCATAGATTGGGCATATTGTATATCCATGTTGTGCACATTGGGCAAGTTGCCTACACTACCGGCTATGGCTACATAGCACTCATTTTCAATGGCTCTGGCTTGCGCACAGTGTCTAACTCGTGAGTAGCCGTTTTGAGTATCGGTAAGAAACGGAACAAAGAGAATATCCATTCCTTCATCGGCCAGTAGACGAGGAAGCTCAGGAAACTCTACATCGTAGCAAATGAGAATACCTATTTTCCCGCAGTCTGTATCGAACGTTTTCAGGGTGTTTCCGCCTGTCATGGCCCATACTTTCTTTTCATCGGGGGTAGCGTGTAGTTTTTCGTAGCGATCTATTTTTCCGTCTCGTTTACACAGGTAGCCCACGTTGTAGAGTTTGTCATCTACCACCTCAGGCATACTACCGGCTATAATATTGATGTTGTAGCTAATGGCCAGGTTAGAAAACTCTTCGACTATTGCAGGCGTAAATTCGGCCAGTTTTCGAATGGCCTCCGGCTCACTGAGGTGGTTAAATTCGGCCATAAGTGGGGCATTGAAAAACTCAGGAAACAGAGCGAAATCACTCTTATATCCGCTTAGTGCATCGATAAAGTATTCTGCATTTTTAAGTAAATGTTCCAATCCATTGTATGGCCGCATTTGCCATTGTACAATACCTAGCCTTACGACCGTTTTGGTAATGGCGGCTTCTTTACTGGGCGTTTCGTAGTATATATTGTCCCAGCGAAGAAGTACGGCAAATTCATTGGAAGCTTCATCGCCTTCTAAATAGCCTTTTAGAATGCTTACAGGGTGAAAGTCGTTAGACAACTGAAAGTTGAGCACGGGATCGTGAACTTCTTTCTGGCGTACTTTCTCAATGTATTCTTTAGGCGTATACTCATCGGCATATTTGTGGTAGTTGGGAATACGGCCTCCAAACACTATACCTTTTAAGTTGAGCCTTTCGCAAAGGTCTTTGCGGTAGTCATACATCCTCCGTCCAATGCGCATACCTCTGAATTCGGCTTTAATAAAAACCTCTATGCCGTAGAGTAAGTCGCCTTTAGTACTATGGGTACTAAAGGTGTAGTTTCCGGTTATTTGCCTGAAGGTATGCTGATGCTTGAATTTTTTAGACTCCACCAAAATCGATAGGGCACAACCCGCAATGTCGCCATTAACTTTCACCACAATTTGGCCTTCAGGAAATTTATCGAGAAGCGACTGAATGTGATGCTCTTTCCAGTAGGCATCGGGCATACTGGAGTATGCGTTGATCATTGCTTCTTTGAGCTCCTGATAGTCTTCTATCTTAAGGTATGATAACTCTATGTTTTGAAAGGTCTTATTGTCCATGCAGCTAATATCTATAGTAAATTGATTTTTCAATAGTGAATTGAACGGCTCTCGAAAATATTTTTTAGAACCATCGGGCAATGCCATTACGATAAAAAAATAAGTACGTTGCCATGCTCATATAACTGCGAGTGCCCTGTATTGTTGGTGAAAGAGTAGGGGGCATAAAAAAACCGGCTCAAGGTCTTTCTATACTATAGAACTGACACTTGAGCCGGTTGAGTGGAAGGCTTAAGCTGTACTTAGCGCTTATCCATTCCTACATAAGGCCTTTGGTTGGCACCGGTGTACACCTGGCGTGGTCTTCCAATTGGTTCTTTGTTTTCTCTCATTTCTTTCCACTGAGCAATCCAGCCGGGTAGTCTACCCATGGCAAACATTACAGTAAACATATCGGTAGGAATACCCAACGCTCTGTAGATAATGCCTGAGTAGAAGTCTACGTTCGGATAAAGCTTTCTTTCAACGAAGTAAGGGTCGTTCAATGCCTCTTCTTCAAGGCCTTTAGCAATATCCAACACCGGATCTTTCACTCCAAGTTTGGCCAAAACATCATCGGCAGCCTTTTTAATAATCTTAGCTCGCGGGTCAAAGTTTTTATATACTCTATGACCAAAGCCCATAAGACGGAACGGATCGTTTTTGTCTTTAGCCTTAGCCATCCATTTTTTAGTGTCACCGCCATCTTTTCTAATGTTTTCCAACATTTCAATTACAGCCTGATTGGCACCTCCATGAAGCGGCCCCCATAATGCATTGATTCCGGCAGAAATTGAAGCATACATACTGGCATGAGAAGATCCAACTACTCGCACGGTTGAGGTAGAGCAGTTTTGCTCATGGTCTGCATGCAATATTAATAGCTTGTCAAGTGCATTGGCTACTACAGGGTCTACCTCATACTCTTCGGCAGGAGTAGCAAACATCATTTTAAGGAAGTTGGCTGTGTAATTCAGGTTATTGTCCGGGTAATTCACCGGATGACCGATCTGATTTTTATAAGACCAAGCCGCAAAAGTTGGCATTTTTGCAATCAGCCTGATAATGCTCATATCTACTTCGGTAGCCGAACGATTCGGATCTAACGAGGCAGGGTAGAAGGCTGTTTGAGCACATACTAATGAAGAAAGTACCCCCATTGGGTGTGCTGTAGACGGAAAGCCTTCCAAAATTTTCTTAACATCTTCATGCACCAGGGTGTGCATGGTAATATCGCTCACAAACTTATCGTAGGTTGCTTTGTCTGGCAGCTCGCCATAGATGAGCAAATAAGCCACCTCCAGGAAGTTCGACTTTTCAGCCAACTCTTCAATTGAATAACCTCTATATCTCAGAATACCTTTTTCGCCATCGAGAAATGTAATGGCACTGGTTGTTGAACCTGTATTTTTAAAGCCGGGGTCGATAGTTATTACACCACTTTCTCCCCTTAGGGAAGAAATATCGATTGCTTTCTCATTTTCGGTTCCTTCTATAACCGGAAGTTCGTAGGACTTTCCGTCAATTCTTAATTCTGCAGTATTTGACATCGTTTAGATTGTGTTAACTTTTGTAGGTTTTCAATCGCGCGAGCGAATTTACTCTAATAAACAATGAAAAAAAATTCTTGTTCTGTCGTTGGGCAATATTTTAATTATTGCCCAGAATGAGTGGCAAACCGTCTTTTCCCTGACCGATCACAACTATTTTGGCATTTGTCGATTCTGCCAGTTTTAATGTGGCTTCAATGCCTCTCATCCTAAGTAAGTTTGGTGTTAAGCTGCTATTGACAATTTTGTTGGCCTGAGCTTCTCCTTCTGCTGCAATACGCTTTCTTTCGGCCTCACTTTTTTCTTTGTCTAACCTAAACTGATAGGCCAGTGCTTCTTGCTCTTGCTGCAATTTGTTTTCAATGGCTTGTTTGATTTTATCCGGTAAATTAATGGATCGGATAAGCAGGGTGGTCATTTCAATATTGTTGGTTTCATTGCCCAACACTTCGGCTGTTTCATTACGAATGGCCGCCTCCACTTCAGGGCGTTTGGTAGAATAAATTTCTTCGGCCGAGTATCGACCCATTACCTGCCGAACGGTGGAACGTACCTCAGGCACAACCAGCGTATTGATGTAGTCAAGTCTGAAACGCTCATAGATGTGTCCAATTTTATCGAACTTAGGGTTAAAGCGTACGGAGACATCTACTTTAATGCTCAAACCATTTTTATCCAGCACATCCATTGTTTCTTCTCTCTTGCTTTCGGCTACATCGAAAACAATAAGGTCGTTCCAGGGGGCTTTCATGTGAAACCCAGGGGCTATTACGTTTTCTTTGTCTAAGCCTCCCGAAAACTTCTTGAACAATACGGCCCGTTCATTGGCCTGTATGGTGTAGAAAATACTGGAAGATAGCCCTACCACAACAATAAGGGCAATAACTGAAATAACAATGATGGGAAGAAGTCTTCTATTATCCATTGGTTTGGGGTTTAGTGTTGAAAAATGAACCTGTTAGTACAAGCCAGAATATGGGCAAATAGTTTAGCCGATTTTCTGCAGGTTCTTCTCTATTTCGTTCAGAATGTCATGAGCCACTCGCAAGGCTTTGTATCCGTCTTCAATGGTCACAATGGGTACGGAATCTTCTATTATGGCTCTATGGAAACTGGCTAGCTCTTCTCGAATAGCATTGGATGGATGTACCTTGGGGTTCTCGAAGATAATCTCCTTCTTACCCTTTTCTTCACCCAAATCCAACACCATTGAAAACGGGCCTTCATTTCCGGTAGCTTCCTGCATTCGCACAATCTCGGAGCTTTTCTCCAGAAAATCTACGGCCACATAAGCGTCTTTCTGAAAAAATCTTGATTTGCGCATGTTCTTCACTGCTATGCGGCTGGTGGTAAGATTGGCGACACATCCGTTAGCAAACTCCAGTCGGGCATTGGCAATATCGGGCGTATCGGCTACTACGTTTACGCCACTGGCCGATATCTTTTCTACCGCTGACCCCACCGACTTGAGAATGATATCGATGTCGTGAATCATCAGATCCAGTACTACCGGTACATCGAGTCCTCTGGGATTGAACTGGGCCAATCGGTGAGATTCGATGAACATAGGCTGCTTTAGGAATGGTTTCGCTGCCACAAAAGCGGGGTTGAATCGCTCTACATGGCCAACCTGAATTTTAAGTTTCAGTTCATCTTTTAGGGCAATAAGCTGTTCGGCTTCTTGAAGGGTGTTGGTAACGGGCTTCTCTATAAATACATGCTTTCCGGCTTTCAGTGCCTTTTCGGCACACTCAAAGTGCGAAAGAGTAGGGGTGACTATGTCGATTACATCGACCGCTTCAATCAGCGATTCGATAGTTTCAAATGCCTTTATTCCATGCTCTTGGGCTACAGCCCTGGCATTGTCAGGTTGGGCATCGTAAAAACCAACAAGTTGGTACTCTGAAATATCTTTAATGCATTTGATGTGAATTTTGCCGAGATGACCGGCACCGAGAACCCCAATTTTGAGCATGAATGGTGTTTTTTAGCTGTGCGGCAAAGGTACTCTCTTAAGTTAAAAGTTCAAGGTTTGGGGCAAAGTTCGTTGTTCATAGCTCATGGTTTATGGGACAATCTTCCCGGAGAATGATGAACGCTTTTTGCGCTAAGCTCAATTGTCTTCGACCTTATGGTACAGGTTGAACCATTGGCGTTCCAAAACCTCAAACAGCCAGTTCTTTTCTTGGGCATATTGTCTGTTGAAAAGATAGTTGCTGTAAATGTGCATATAACGACCCCGGTCTAAATCTATTTTTACGGGTTTCTTTCGCCTCGATTTAATCAGCAATTGGCTGTTCATATTATAAATGAAGTAGGTCTTATGGTTTTTATAAATGTGTATTTCATACGGTATTTGCTCATCATAATAGTAATAAGATTGATGACCGGGAGTCTCAAAGTAGCAGAGGGGTTCTCCCGATTTTAAATCGAATACAAAGTGTTGAGATGGTTTAAATCCAAACGTGGCAACCAGCCACTTACCGTCATTTACCAGGGTATAGTCATTGAACAAACCGAGTTTTACGGAGTCAGGTACAGGTACTGATTTCACGAACCGATACCCTACAATTTCCTGACCATTTAGGTTTGTTACAACCATAAGCAGGCTCATAAACATGGTACAGACTATTCCTTTCATAAGCTGTAGCCGAGGGTGTTTTTGTGGGGCAGAGTCCAAGTAGGCTGTTCTATTTGGGATTCTCAAATGAAGGGCTCTGTTCATAAATATTGATTTGAAAATGAAGACAGAAGGTTCAGAGTTCATGGCTTCTGTAGCCATGAACCCCAAACTTCATTAAGTTATTTAGGCTTTTTCTCCGGCCCACTCAGGTTATTGATCAAAATGGGTTCTCCAAAACCAAGCTGCTTCATGCGATTTAACTGCGTTTTAGCATCACCAACTACCAGCCAAATCATTTGATCTTCGTTGAGATACTTTTGTGAAAGTTCTTTGATCTTCTCTACTGTCATGCCCTGAACAACCTCTTCTCTTTCTTTCACATAGTCATATGGTAGTCCAAGTTCACTGATGTTTTCAAGCATGTTCAGTTTTGCTCCTGCTGTTTCAAAGGCCCGGGCATTACTTTTAATTAAAAAGCCTTTGGTGGTCTCAAGGTCTTTGTCGCTAAAGGTTGAGCCGTAGTTGCTTAGAATCTCTTTAACTAATTGCGTAGACTCAAGTGTTACATTTGTTCGCACTCCACTCGAAATGGTAAAAGTACCATCTGTTTTGTTGCCTGAGAAACCAGATCTAATGCCATAGGTATAGCCTTTGCCTTCTCTCAGTTCTTGAGTAAGTCTTGAAGCAAAGCCACCTCCACCAAGAATGTAATTCATAACCACTGCGGGATAGTAATCTTCATCGGTGGCCGGCATGGAAGGATAGCCAATGGTAAGTACCGATTGTTTGGCATCGGGAACATCGAAGAAATAGACCTGCGATTTTTCCGGTGCAGAAGGTTTAGGAAGTTCCGGTAATACCACACTCTTAGCTTTCCAGCGAGATTCCAAACCCTTGAGCGATGCGACCAGGTCTTGTTGGGAGATGTCTCCGACCACATGGAACCTGGCTACTGAAGGAGAAACAAAAGAAGTATAATATGTCTTTAAGTCTTCTATTGTCAGATTATTCACTGTTTCAATAGTGCCTAATCGGTTTTGTGCGCGGATGTCGTTTTTGCCATAAATGAGAATGTCGTAGGCATTGGAGGCAATGGCATTTGGGTTGGCCTCTTGCTGTCTTATTTGACTTATGGTACGTTGTTTGGCAAGTTCAAACTCGGTCGTATCCCAGCGCGGCTCAAGCAATATTTCTTCCATAAGGGCCAGGGTAGCTTCATAGTTTCTGGCCAGTGTGTTAGCAGAAATTCTTATGCTTTCTTTTCCTGCATACACGCCAATAGAAGCCCCCAACTGGTCGATGGCCTCTTCCAGTTCTTCAGGGGTCTTGTTTTTTGTGCCTTTGGTCATAAGAGCAGCCATGAGATTGGCGGCTCCCAGTTTATCCATGCCTTCCAGTAGCTGCCCTCCATCTATCACCATGTTAATTTGAACCAGAGGAACTTCATTGTTCTCAATGCCATATACCTTTAGTCCATTATTGAGACTAGTTTCATAAACTTCCGGAATCTGAACTTGTGGTGCCGGTCCGTAGGGTGGTTCTACAGTTCGGTCGAAAGATGATGAGGTTCTTTCGTAACTGGCCTGAATGGAGGCATCGAAGGTTTCTTCGGCTCCTTGAACAATTTGCTCCTCCACTACCTGTGCCTGGACAGAGTTTTCCAGGGCCAAAGACTTCTGTCCTTTAGGTACAAAGCTGGTGGCAATGTAGTTTTTGTCTTTGATATACTTTTGGTACACTCGCATTACATCGGCCGTGGTTACCGCCAATATGTTTTCAATATCCTTTTTAATAAACCCGGGGTCGTTGGCAAAAATATTGTATTGAGCTAGCTGAAAGCCCTTGCCAAGTACACTGCTTAGGCTATTGTAAAAGCCTGTTTCTTGTCCGGCTTTTATTCGGGCAAGGTCTTTCTCTGTAATTCCTTCGTTTTCAAAGCGCACAAAGGCTTCGTTAATAGCTTCTGCTACTATATCCAGGTCGGTATCGGCATAGGCTCGAACGGAAAGCTGGAGTTGCCCGGCTAGCTCAGAAGTTCTGTTGTACATCTGTACGGAAGCGGTTAGTTTCTTGTCTTGAACCAGCACTTGGTTGAATGGAGCTTTTTTGCCTGAGGCCAGATATTGAGTGAGTACATCCAGCGCATAGCTGTCTGGGTGGTATTGCTCCACGGTAGGCCAGGTATAGGTGAGCTCCGGCAGTCTGGCAAAATTATCTTCATGGTACAGCTTTTTAGTGGCAGCTACCACACCGGGCCTTGGCTTCAGAGGTTCTATTTCTTCACCTCTGGGAATTTCATCGAAGTATTTCTTCACCCATTCTTTGGCCTGTTCGGTATCAAAATCGCCCGAAACCACCAGGGTTACATTATTCGGTACGTACCATTTTCGAAAGAACTCTTTCACATCGGCTAAGGTGGCCGCTTGCAGGTCTTCTAAAGAACCTATTACCTGCCAGTTGTAAGGATGGTCGGCAGGGTAGAGGTTTTTGTCTATAACATAGCTGGTATGGCCATAGGGGCGGTTGTCATTACTTTGACGTTTTTCGTTTTTTACCACTTGTTTTTCTTTGGCTAAAACGGGTTCAGTTACAGTGTTGATAAACCATCCCAGCTTGTCGGCTTCGGCCCAAAGCATTTTTTCAAGGGCATCGTTGGGAACGGTTTGAAAGTAGTTGGTGCGATCTCGTGAGGTGGAGCCGTTGGCTCCGGAACCACCCACCCGCGCACTTAGCTTGTCGAGCCCGCCTTTACCAAGGTTTTCCGATTCGAGAAATAACAGGTGTTCAAATAAATGGGCAAATCCGGTTCGGCCTTCTTTTTCGCGAGCCGAACCCACGTGGGCAGTCAGTGCTACAGCCACTACCGGATCTGAACGGTCTACATGAAACACAACATCTAGTCCGTTGTCCAGCTCGAACTTTTCATAGGCTACATTGAAATCGGCTTTTGCCGATTCTTTTTGCTGCTGACCAGCCATAAGGGCAAAGAGCATCAAAAAAAGGGTGAGTAATTTTTTCATAGGTATACTTTCTATTGGCTAATTACCCATTTTGAACAGATTAATCAAGCAGTTATGATATGAGGCGTTCCTGGCATACAGGCAGTTGGTTTTTCCATTTGATATTTGCCGACAAAGCCTGAACTTGCCGCCACGAAATTGGACGATGAAGTATTACATCATTGCAGGAGAGGCTTCTGGCGACATGCATGCGGCCAACATGATGAAGGCCTTAAAAAAGCTTGATACGAACGCTTATTTTAGGGTTTGGGGCGGAGACCGTATGGCCAAAGAGGCTCAGGAGTTGGCCAAGCACATTAGAGAAACTTCCTTTATGGGTATTTTCAAAGTGCTCTGGAATATTCGCACCATAAAGCAAAACTTTAGATTCTGCGAGGCCGATATTCGCAACTTTCAACCGGATGTACTCATTCTTATTGATAATTCCGGTTTTAACCTCAGAATTGCCAAGTATGTAAAAGAAAGTGGTTTTAATACCAAAGTGTTCTATTACATTTTACCTCAGGCCTGGGCTTGGAAGCGCAAAAGGGTACACACTATTCATCAGTGGACCGACAGAATTTTTTCTATCCTTCCCTTTGAACCGGATTTTTATAAATCATATGGCTACGACATTGACTTTGTTGGGCACCCCATTATGGATGCTTTGGCTCAAAAGGAGTCACATCTATTAAGCCGAAAAGAATTTTTATCGACTCATCAATTGGCCGATAGACCACTGGTAGCACTTTTGCCGGGTAGCCGAAAGCAGGAAATTATTGGCAAGCTACCTCGTATGTTAAAGGTAATTCCCCATTTTCCTGATTATGAATTTGTAGTGGCCGGCTCTGAAACCATTGATTTATCCCTTTACGAAAAGTACACCGAGAGCAGGGTAAAGGTGGTTTTTGGGGCCACCTATGACATTCTCCATCATGCATCGGCAGCCTTAGTTACTTCGGGTACAGCCACCCTGGAAACAGCACTGCTCGGTGTACCACAAGTGGTTTGTTATAAACCGGGTTGGCTAACATATAAGTTGCTCAAGCGCATTGTAAGTATCAAATACATTTGCCTGGTAAATCTTATTCTGGATAAGATGGCGGTTCAGGAACTTATTGAAGGCGATCTGAACGAACAGCGATTGGTAAAGGAGTTGAAGCTTCTTTTTGATGAGGACAATAGGCAAAGAATACTCGCGGACTATGCCTCTCTTAAGACCAAACTAGGTGGAACTGGTGCCTCTGAACGTGTGGCACAGCTTATGTTCAATGAGTTGAACCATCAGGCCGCGGAATGATTTTGTATTCAGCGGCCCGGATATAGTTTTATTGAGCCGGAAAACCCGGACTAGCCATAACTTCTTTTATCTGCTCGATGTGCCTTCGGGTATGGGCCGAAAGGAACAGTACCGCCTGATAACCGTCTATGATTCCAAAGGGCAGGCTGGCATACTGATGTCTCATGGCATTGTTTGCTTCTTCAAAAGCTGCGATGTGACTCTTTCGGCTTTTTTGGAATAGTTCCAGAGCTTCTAAAGGTGCGACTTTAAGCTGAGAGGGCTCGAAGGCTTCATTGGTCTTTACTTTATTTGCTCTCGACTCTATGGCCGCTATGAGTTGCTCATCGGTCATTACTACCTCATCACGCCTGTCGGCTTTTGGCTCCGAAGCCCAGGCGGTGGCTACAAAGTAATTCCAAATATTATCTTCAGTAAGGGCAATGTGCTTAATGCATTCGGCAATAGACCATGCACTTTTATCGGGTTTGTAATTGAGCTGTGCATCAGATAGCCCTTTGGCTAGCCGAGATAGGTCGCTCTGTGTACTCTTTAGATGCTTTAGCGCCAGTTGCCGCTCTTCCTTGTTAATGTGTTGGGCCGATACTGACATGCAGACCCAGCACAAAACAACACTGATGGTTAAAAATGATCTTTTCATAAGGGTATAAATTAACTTGTTCTATACCCATCACGATTGGCCGCCTGAAAATGGGACAAAGGCCGGTCAAAATTCTACTCACTATCTACACAGTCGTTGCGCTTGTAGTCCGTAATATGCCTTTCTTTTACCTCCTCGTGAATATCGGCAATGGTTACTAATAGGCCAGTTTCTTCAACGCCTCCAAAATCGGGATTGAAGGCAGTGCCAAAAGTCATCATGGTAGAGGACAGGTTCATGTAGATGTTAATGAGAGGGGGGATCCACTCACCACGATCTTTCAAAAGCTTATGGAGAACTTTAAACCCATCGCTAAAAGGAATATCTTCTTGAAAGTATTCTTTGAAAACACGGTTATCGAATCCGGCAAATAGCTCCGTTTTAGGTGTACAAAGCTTCTGGTGATCGGGGAAATAGTGAGCCATGAATGCCAGTAGAATATCTCTGGCTTCGCTGTTATAGTTACGATACATGGTTACCTTGCCAAAGAAGTACTTTATTTCCGGATAGTTGGTAATGAGAGCTCCCAAGCCATCCCAAATGTTGGCCAGAGCAAACACGCCTTTTCTGGGGTTTACAGAAGGCTGATATTCCGGTTGTACCCAAGACCTGCCCAGCTCTATTGAAACGGGCAGATACTCTTCTTTCATTTGTTTGGAGAAATCAAAGTAATGAGCTGTAGAGAGCTCAAATTCTCCGGTTTGAGGGTTCAGGGCCCTTGGTCCGGTAATAAAGCGGTAACCTCCGATTATCTCCTGATCTTCTCGGTTGTAGACAATCAGCTGTTCGTAGCAACGCTCATTGGTATCATACTCATCAATGTCAATTTCATGACCTGTTCCACCACCGGCAGCTCTGAAAGAAACCTCTCTGAGCCTGCCAATTTCTCGCATAGTGTGCGGAGAATTATGATGATTGACAATGTAAATTTCATTGTTACCCTTGTGAGTGCACTGCACGAACCTTTCCCTGGTCAACTCATCTTCGATGAGCTCGCGTTCTACCGGAGGAATGATTTCTTTCTGTACCTTACTTTGCTTCATACGAGTCGTTTAAGACTGTCTTAATTGATAAACCCTTTCTTTTGTCCATGCGGCCCACTCTTTCTCCGACTTACTGTTGTCGAATGTATCGGGGGCGATGGGTTCACCAATAATGATGTCCATTTTTGTTCCTTTTTGCTTGAATAGCTCATCTACTAAAAAGAACATTTCAATATTTAGTTTTATGCCAAGTGCCTTACGGATGTTGGCCAGTCGATAAAACCGGTTGGTCAATCTCCCTTCAATATACACCGGAATGACCGGCTTTTTATACTTTTTTGCTTTGGAAACGAAGGTTTTCTTCCACTCCAAATCTCTAATTATACCTTGTTGTTTACGGCTCACCAGTCCGGCCGGAAAAATGAAGGTGGCACTGGAATCAGCAAATTGTTTTTCTACCTCCTGCAAAGAGCGAATGGCATTTTTTCCCACCTTATTTACCCCAATAAATCGTTCTTTAAGGTTTTCTACACTCAGCAAAAAGTCATTGACAATAAATCGAATATCCGGTCTAACGTCATTGACTGACGATACAAAAGCCACGGCATCGAAGCCCCCCAGAGGGTGGTTGCTCACAAATATGCAGCTTTGTGGAGGTGCTATTACATTCTCCTTTCCTTTGAGGTTGAGCTGTATGCCAAACTCTTCCATGGTCGCCTTACAGAACTCATAGGCACTGGCACCTTTCTGCTTAACCATAAAGGCATTTATCTCATCCTGATGAATGATTTTTTCAATGTAACGAATGATGAAACCGGGAAGCCACTTGACCAGCGAAGGGTTTTTACTGGCAATTAGCTTGCGAACATCAATGAACTTATCCATGGTTGAGTGACTCATCGAACAACCGCAAGTATAAGGCCATTTGGATGACATTTCAAAACAGAGTCAAAACTTGTATGTGCCTACATGAATAGTGCAAATAATGCAGGGAAGATTATTAAATCTGCCAATTCTTTTGTGGGGCGCTGTATGGAGGCATTTTCAATTTTTGTAACATGCAGTATGATCAGCAAAAATATTGAAGAGAAATTTCGGCTCATTACAGACTATTGGAAGCCCGGAATTGTAGCCGAACTAAATGGTCAGTTGGTAAAACTGGCCAAGCTGAAGGGGGCTTTTGTATGGCATAGCCATGCGCATGAAGACGAACTGTTTTACGTACATAAGGGTACTTTGTATATGGAGTTTCGCGATAAAACAGAGGTGGTGCACCCAGGCGAAATAATAGTGGTGCCGAAAGGAGTGGAGCATAACCCTTATACCAGGGACGATGAGGAAGTTTGGGTAATGCTGTTTGAACCTGCTGCTACACTTCATACAGGCGAAGTAACTCATGAAAAGACGGACAATAATCAACAATGGATTTAGAATCTGTTTGAAAATGAATAACTTAGGTTAGTGTATGGCAACAATAAAGTTTACCTCTAATCTTAAACGCTTTTATCCGGATTTACGGCCTATTGAAGCGAATTGCAGCAATGTAAGAGAAGCCGTTGAACTCATTGAGAGTGAGTATGAAGGGCTGAAAGACTACATTGTGGATGAGCGAGGAAGACTGCGAAAACATGTCAATATTTTTATAGGCAACCAACTCATTAAAGACAGAGAAAAACTCTCTGATGCACTTAAAGCCAGTGATGAGCTTTATGTAATGCAGGCACTTTCGGGTGGTTAGCAAAACTCATAACTAAAAGATCCATGGCAGATAAAAACATTCTTCTCGTAGGTTCAAGAAAAGGGCTTATGGTGTACCAAAGAGCTAAAGGCTCGCAAGAGTGGAAACATACCGATACCCACTTTCTGGGTATTCCGGTGAGTTTAGCAGCCATAGATGCGCATACCGGTTATTGGTGGGCTATGCTAGATCACGGACACTGGGGTTGTAAACTGCACCGCTCGGCCGATGGAAAAGTGTGGGAAGAGCTGGAAGCACCCAAATATCCGGAAGGTGAAGAAGTGAAAGATGGTGTACCGGCCACCACGCGCTATCTCTGGGCTTTTAGCCCCGGTGCAAAGAGCGAACCCGGAACAATATATATTGGAACAGAGCCCGGAGGGCTTTTTAAGAGTACCAATAATGGAGACAGTTTTGAGTTGGTTCGTGCCTTATGGGATCATCCAAGCAGGAAAGATCAATGGTTTGGTGGGGGAAGAGATTACCCCGGCATACACTCCATTTTGGTAAATCCTGAAAATCCGGACCACCTCTATGTGTCCATAAGTTGTGCGGGTACCTTCGAAACCACCGATGGAGGTAAAAGCTGGGAGCCAAGAAACAAAGGGCTAAAGGCAGATTTCTTGCCCGATCCAAATTCTGAAATAGGTCAAGACCCGCATTTGGTGGAGTGGTGCATGGCCAACAGGCAGGTTATGTGGCAGCAAAACCACTGCGGAATTTACCGTTCGGCCGATGGAGGTAAGAACTGGGCTGATATTAGTGAAGCTAATGGTCCGGCTAATTTTGGGTTTGCTATTGCGGCAAGTGAAACCAATCCGCAAAGAGCTTGGGTAGTGCCGGGTGTGAGTGATATGCTAAGAGTGGCCATTGATGGGGCACTCTGTGTGTGCCGTACAGACGATGGTGGAGCCACATGGAAAGCCTTTAGAAAGGGGCTTCCGCAAGAGTCGGCCTATGACATTGTGTACAGGCATGCGCTGGATGTGGTCGGTAATACACTGGCTTTTGGTACCACCACAGGCAACCTCTATTTATCTGCCGATGACGGGGAGTCCTGGGAAGTTTTGAGTCATAATTTACCCATGATTCATTCGGTGGCATTTTGCTGATTTACAAGTAGTTTAGATTGTTTAGGAGTGATGGAATAAATATTCTGGTTTACAGTAAGTTCCCATTTATTACTCCTACCTTTGCGACCTCATTTTAAATAATACCTTTTTGTCAAATTTTAAATCATTAGGCCTATCTCCAAAACTATGTGAAGTGTTGGATCAGTTGGGTTTTGAACAACCAACACCTATTCAGGAACAGGCCATTCCACAATTATTATCGAATAATCCTACCGACTTTATTGGTCTTGCACAAACCGGAACGGGAAAAACAGCCGCTTTTGGTCTTCCGCTCATCGATTTGATAGACCTTGAAGACGATAGTACACAGGCCATTGTAATGGCACCTACCCGTGAATTGGGTCAGCAAACGGCCAAGCAGTTACAAAGCTTTGTGGCCAACCAAAGAAAACTAAACGTAGAAGTTGTTTACGGAGGAGTAGATATATCTAAACAAATCAGGGCCCTTAAAAAGCCCGTTCAAATTGTTGTGGCCACTCCGGGCCGATTGATCGACTTGATTGAGCGGAGGGCAGTGTCATTAGATGCTGTTCGTTATGTAGTGCTCGATGAGGCCGATGAAATGCTCAACATGGGCTTTAAGGAAGATATAGATCGAATTATTTCATATACTCAAGACGACCGGTCTATATGGTTGTTTTCGGCTACAATGCCTCAAGAAATCAGGCGGATTGTAGACAAATACATGAACACGCCCATCGAAGTTGCGGTGAATACACACCAGAAGAGCAACCTGGATATTGCCCATCAGTATGCCATTACCAAAACGGCAAACAAACTGGCGGCTATTAGAAGGTTTTTAGACATTCAGCCCGATATGCGAGGCATAATGTTTTGCCGCACCAAAAGAGAAACTCAAGAGTTTGCCGATGCCTTCTCTAACATGGGGTATGGTGTTGAAGCCTTGCATGGCGATTTGTCGCAAGGGCAGCGCGATGCGGTAATGAAACGTTTTAAGGCACGTTCCATGCAGTTACTCATTGCTACCGATGTGGCGGCAAGAGGGATAGACGTAAACGACCTTACGCATGTAATTCACCATAGCTTACCCGATCAATTAGAGAGTTACACTCACCGTAGCGGGCGCACGGGCCGAGCGGGTAGAAAAGGAATTTCGCTGGCTTTTATTAACCCCAGAGAAGGCAGGAAGATAAAGGAACTGGAAAACAAGCTCGGAGTAAAGTTTGAGTTGGTTGAGGTGCCTAATAAAAACGACCTCAAATATAGCCGTATTAACCATTGGGCTAATCTTATCTTAAAAACTAAGGTAGATGAAGAGGTGAATGACCTGATGGCTCACCTGAATGAAGACCTTCTGGGCTTGAGCAAGAATGATTTGCTCAAAAGATTATTGTCTCTGCAGCTGGATCACCTGGCGGTTGACAATGGTACCAATTTTGACGAACCGGACGATCTGAACGAGGTTCAAGGCAAAAGAGAAGATAGAGGAGGGGCGGTTGTTAATCGCGATGGCTCTCAGCGTTTCTTTATAAATGTGGGAGACATTGATGGAGCCACAAAAGCCGACTTGGTACATTTCTTAGTAGACGTATCAGGTTACGATAAGGGGGCATTCAAAGAGGTAGAGGTGAAGAAGAACTGTAGCTTCTTTTATCTGGATCCGGTTTTGGGCAAAGACATTTCTTCTAAATTCAGAGGAATTAGCGTCAACGGGCGCGCAATACGGGTAAATGAAGATACTGATGGTCCTCCGAGAGATTCTAAAAAACAGAAGAACAGAAATAGGGAGTTTGGTTTTGAGAAACGAAACCGTAGAAAGGAGAGAGCCCGTCCGCCAAGAAAGGGCAGAAGAAGGTAATTTCTCTTACCGTTGACAGGAGTTTCTGTCTTTTGTAATTTCATTCTCCAAATTTAAACAGACAGTTTATGGGAAAAGGAGATAGAAAAACCAGAAGAGGCAAAATTGCCATGGGAACTTTTGGCAACACTAGGCCAAGAAAGCCCAAAACAAATACAACTACCACCAAAGCGAGCTCTGAAAAGAGCAAGAAGTCAGCAACCAAAGCCTGACGGGTAGAAAAAATAAGAGGCTGTTTTCTACGAATCTAATGGTATAGATTCAAAGGAAACAGCCTCTTTATAGTTTTAGCCCTTTTGTTTAAAAAAGCACTCAGAGCTTATTTCAAACCGGCAATTAACTTCTGGTTTAACCTCACATAATCTGGGTTTCCACCTTCCTCGGCCAACTTCATAGACTCCTGAGCCGCTGCTTTTGCCTCAGTGTTTTTGCCAAGTCGGGCGAGTAGTTTGGCTTTTAGATGAATTACCCAGTATTGTTTTTGGCCAGAGCCTTCAATAGCCTTGTTGACCCACTCAAGGGCTTGTTGAGCATCGCGTTCGGTGTCGTAGTAGTAACCGGCTGCCTGAAAATAAACTCCCGGATTTTGAGGACTACCATCAATAACCTGACTTTTAATTTGGGCCATCACCTTTGCGTCTACATCACTCTCAATTTTGAACATGGCCTTGGTGTGTTCCCATTTCATGTTCAGATAAGCAGAGTTCATGGTAAAGTCCGAAAAACTTATGGTAAAGGTTTCATAATGACTGCTAGGGTGTTTTACAGGTACCTTAAAGCGCAGCAAATCATCTTTTGAGTCATAACCCAATGAGCCCCACCAGGTAAGGTTTTTACTCAGAATAATGGTTGCTTCCTCTTCTGTAAATATGGTATATAAGGCATACTCACCAGCAGGCACCGGGTTTCCTTCCAGCTTTACGTCTTCGCTAAACGATATTTTGGTCGATGCATTGGCACCGGTTCTCCATACTTCGTTGTAGGGTATGAGTTCACCGGCCACTTTACGGCCTTTGGCACTAGGGCGTGAGTAAACCACTTTAACTTCGGCTAGCCCAACGGTTCCTTTCAGTTCAAAGGTAGGGCTGGCGGCTGGCATTTGAATCTGGGCATAGCCAAGTGTTGCCACCATCAAAGCAATTGCACTAAGTATAATTCTTTTCATAAGGTTTAGTTTTGAGTATGTGAATTTATAAAAAAAGCTTCCATTCGTTGAATAGAAGCTTTGAGTTGTTTTTGGGACTTCGATTAGTTGGTTACTTCAATCGGAAATTTCACCGAAGTATTGCCCCAGGCCAATTCAATAGTGGCTTTGTTTTTATTGTTCTTGTCAAAATCCTGCATCATAATGTAAAAGGTCTCGACAGAGTTGGCAGTTTTAGTAGCCTTGGCTTTGAAACGGATAACATCTTGCGACTCATCGTAGTTAGTGCCCCACACTTTGGCCTTGTTAATGATAATGGTCCATTCGTTGTCGCCCGGAATGCTGTACATAGAATACTCACCGGCCGGCAGTTTTTGTCCGCCAATGGTTACCTCTTTGCTAAAACTAATTTTGGTGTTGGCATTAGCTCCAGTTCTCCAAACTTGTCCTTTAGGAGCCAGGGTTTCCAGCGATCTACCGTCAAGGCTTGGTCGGGAATACACCAGGGTCATTTCCGTATTACCAATCATTTGCGAAACTGTGGTAGTGGGGCTGGCAGCTGGTCCGCGTTGTGCCAGCACAACATTAGCGCTAAAAATAAAAAGTAGGGTAGCTAAAGCAATAAATCCTTTTTTCATTGTTGTTCGGTTTTTTTAATTCAACAAGTTAAACTCATTTGAGCGAATTTAGTTGCTTTGTGTCAGCTATGAAGCTTCAAAAAAGTTTTTATCTGCGCGAAAATGTTGTCCAGGTGGCAAAAGAAGTTCTGGGAAAAACAGTACATACCTGCGTCAACGGATACCATACTTCTGCGATCATTACAGAAGTAGAAGCCTATAGCGGTAGAAATGACAAGGCCTGCCACGCCAACAATGGAATGAGAACCAAACGCACGGAAATTATGTACGCCCGGGGAGGTGTTGCCTATGTATACCTGTGTTATGGCATACATCATTTGTTTAACATAGTTACCAACGGTCGTAACAAGGCCGATGCGGTGTTGGTAAGGGCTGTTCAACCGGTTGAAGGCATAGAAACTATGATGAAGCGTAGACAGAAAGTAGAGGTGGATAAAAGCCTTTGCTCGGGTCCAGGAACGCTCAGTCAGGCCTTGGGTATACACACCCGGGAGCATTACGGTCTATCGTTGCTCAGTGAGCACATTTGGCTCGAAGATGCTCCATGCCTCAAAGAACATGAAATAGTAACCAGTACCAGAGTGGGGGTAGATTATGCCGAAGAAGATGCCCTCAAACCCTGGAGATTTTATATAAAAGACAATCCATGGATCAGCAGAAAATAGACGTACTACTTTCCATTAAGGTATGGGATCCTAAGCCTTGGGTAGAAGGCCTTTCTCAATCTACTTATATAAACCAAGTGCACTTGTGGCCTACTGAGGCCGATTTAAGCCGAGTCTCAGGTCTGTTTGTGTGGAAACCTTTAGATGAAGGAGTGGTGCAAAAACTACCTAACCTAAAGTGGGTCAGTTCACTGGGGGCTGGTGTAGACCACCTGGTTAACGACCAACAAATACCCAGCGACATACCTGTTACCAGAATAGTAGATCCGTTTCTAACCCGCGATATGACCAACTATTGTATAATGGGGGTGCTTATGCATCAACGTAGTATGCAAGCACACTGGCAAAACCAACAGAAAGCAATTTGGAACAGGTTGTCTTACAGTTCATTGAAGGTAGGAGTTTTGGGCTTGGGAGAGTTGGGAGGACATTGTGCTAGCACTCTTGCACAATTGGGTTTTGAAGTTTTGGGCTACAGCAGAACACCTAAACAACTCCCTGGTGTTCAGTGTTTTAATGGTGGTGAACTCAACCAGTTTTTAGCTCCGCTAGATGTGCTCATTAATCTTTTGCCGGTTACACCACACACCGTAGATATTTTGAACTTAGACCTTTTTGAACAGATCAAAGAAGGTGCTTTCCTTATCAATGTGGCAAGGGGAAACCATCTGGTGGAGAATGATCTGCTGCTCGCTCTCGATTCCGGCAGGCTTTCCGGAGCACTGCTTGATGTATTTAGGGAAGAGCCTTTGCCTTCAGGACATCCGTTTTGGAAACATCCGAAAATCAGAATTACACCGCACGTAGCTAGTGTAACCGCTCCACAGTCGGCCATGCAACTGGTTTTGGAAAATACAAAGCGTTTAATAGAAGGGAGAGATTTGCTGCACAAGGTAAATCGGGAGGCCGGTTATTAGCTTTCAGGAAGCTTTCTGAACGTTTCAATTCACATTTTCGACAGTTAATGATCAACCGTATGTATTTCATTTGCAATAGTGAAACATATATATTTCATTTACTATTGTGAAAGTAATAACTCCAGCAACAGAATATGAAATGGTCAATCAGAATTCAAAAGGTCAGTAGTTTTCTCTTTTTATTCGTTATTTCCACCACCTGCCTGGCACAGAAACACGCTTTAGATGCTTCAGATATAAAAGAATATACCCGTTACTTTACTTTAAATGATGGTTTTGAAGGAGAGGGAGCAGAGCTTATTCAAGAAGAATTAGCATCGAGTCAATTTGTTTTGTTTGGTGAGCTTCACAATTCGCAGCAGTCGGCTCTTTTCTTCAATGAGCTGCTGAAGATTGCAGCAAAGCACCGTTACAATACGCTGATAGCTGAAGTAGGGCCGTTTACCGCAGAAGTTTTAATGAAATTGTCTGAAGTGCCTGAAGAAACTACAGGCAATCTTAGGCAACTCTACCAACGGTACAATAGCAAGAATAACAGATATCCGATCCCCTTTTTCAAAGGAAAGGAAGATGCGACTTTTCTGACAACTGCCAGAAAATTGAATTTCGATATATGGGGAATAGATCAGGAATTTGCACTTGCCTTTCCTATGCTTTTCGACCAATTGGCAGGTCTCTATACTGGTGCAGATAAAGGAACTGTCAATAATGCTCTGGAGGACTCTAAAAAGGCCTGGAACAAAATCAGTGAAAAGCATCGAAGTTGTGAGTCTTTAGAAAACGCCACAATAGCAGGCTTTTTCAGTTTGTTCAGTTCTAGTAATGCCAAGGCACAGGAGTTGATTACGGCCATTAGAAAGTCCTGGCAAATCTATTGTCATCACGAAAATGGCGAGTATGGAAAAAACAATACCACACGAATCGCCTATATGAAAGAAAACCTTGAAAGGAAGTTGGAAGAAGCCCGGCAAGGAGACCAATATCCGAAAGTGCTTATAAAAATGGGCAGCTATCATACCACAAAAGTTAAAAGTCCAATCGGTTATAAAGATGTTGGTCACTGGGTAGATAGTCTGGCCAGTGAATTAGGTTCAAAATCAATGCATATCAGGTTTATGAGGCGTTATTGGCAAGGTAAAGACCAATTTAAATCGAAAAGCTACGCACCTGTTCAACTCTTTATGACTGTTGGTTTGCCAGACCAGTGGGCGCTTATAGACTTGAGGCCGATCAGAAGAAAAATAGCATCGGGTATCTGGACAGCAAAGCAATCTGAAATAAACGAAATATTTAACCATGACTTAATGCTCATTGCCCCAAAAGATCAATGGGTTGAAAACAACTTTTAATATGACCAGAACAAATATTGGTGAGTTTGAAGAAGTGGTGCTGCTTATAGTGGCCATACTTCATGAAAATGCCTATGGTGTCAGTGTGATGGAAGAAATTGAAAACCAAACGGGCCGAAAGATCAATATCTCTGCGGTACATTCGGCTCTGGATAGGCTGGAGTCGAAGGGCTTTCTCAAATCTGAAGTTGGAGGTGCAACAGCAGAAAGAGGAGGAAGGAGAAAGCGCTTTTTCAGAATTACGGTAGCGGGTCAGCGGACCCTTGATGCCATCCGTGAGCAGCGAAATCGTCTGCACGATCAAATACCAAATCTAGGTCTAAAGTATGTCGGTATTTAAACAGGAACCACCTCAGTGGGCTTTACGACTACTGCGGTTTTATTGTAAGCCAAGAGCGTTGGAAATTATAGAAGGAGACGCCTATGAGCTTTTTTATAAGCGGGCTGCCACCGAAGGTCTAAAGGCAGCCAGGCGAAAGTTTTCGTGGGACGTGTTCAGGTTTTTTCGCTTTCGCTACATCAAAGGTCTGGAAGATTTTAACTCATTAAACAACATTGCTATGTTCAAAAACTATCTCAAAATATCGATCAGAAGCTTGCTTAAGCAAAAGTTTTACAGCTTCATTAACATCAGCGGACTGGCTCTTGGTCTTGCCGCTTGTTTGCTCATTGTACTCTACATAAGCCACGAACTCAGCTACGACAAGTATCATAAAGACATAGACCGAGTGTATAGAGTGGCCAATGGCCAATCGGGCAATTGGACACCCGCCAGGCTGGGCGCACAAATGAAGGCCGATTTTCCGGAGGTTGAAGAAGTGGCCCGTATCAATGGGCCTTTTAGCCAAACATTTAAGGTTGGTGACAAAATTTTCAAGGAGGAGAGAGGTTTTAGTGCCGACTCCACTTTCCATAAAATATTCACCATGGAGTTTGTTGAAGGCCGTGCTGAAGGTGCCTTGAACAAACCGAACACGATAGTGCTTACTCAGTCGTTAGCCAACAAGTTTTTTGACTACGGACAAGCTTTGGGTCAGATAATTTATATTGATGGTGAAGCAACAATGGTTACGGGAGTGGTGGCCGATCCGCCAAAGAATACCCACTTCTATTACAATTACGTATTGAGCTACCCACATGATTTTTGGGTAACCGTGGGTAACTGGACGGGTAATGCCTTTTTTACCTATGCCAAGCTAACCGAGCAAGCTACTCCAGAACAAGTGCATGCCAAAATTCCCGATTTTGTCAGAGAGCATGTGGGGCCTGCGCTAATCAAGTACTCAGGTCATGCAACCTATGATGATTTTCTGGCTGCAGGGGGAAAGAAGTCATTTACTTTTATTCCCATGAAGGATTTGCACTTGCATTATCCTCATTTGGCTCTCGGGTCTAGTGGCAGCATAGACAATGTGTATATATTTTCAGCGGTGGCCTTGTTTATACTGCTTATTGCCTGCATTAATTTTATGAATTTGAGTACGGCACGGTCGGCCATGAGAAGCAAAGAAGTGGGCATGCGCAAGGTATTGGGCTCATTGCGCGGACAGCTCGTAGGTCAGTTTATGACCGAATCCGTTTTGGTTTGCCTCCTTTCATCGGTTTTGGCTTTACTCATTGCTTCTCTGGGGCTTGATGGTTTCAACCAACTGGCCAATAGAGACTTTGAACATGCTCAACTTTTCGAGGTAGCCACGCTGGCTAAACTGTTTGCCCTTATGATTGTGGTTGGACTCATGGCCGGTTCTTACCCGGCCCTGGTTTTGTCTTCTTTTCAACCCATTAAGGCCCTTAAAGGTGAGGCACAGGCCCGTGGTAAGGGTGGTGTTTTGCTTCGAAAAGGTCTGGTGGCATTTCAGTTTGCCATCTCCATATTCCTAATGGTGAGCACGGTGGTTGTGTTTTCACAGTTGCAGTTTCTCAAAAAACAAGACCTGGGGTTTGATGCCGAACAAGTACTTGTGGTTAAGAATGTATCCAGGCTTGGAGAGAAGGCTCAGGTAATGACTCAGCGTTTGGAGCAGGTGCCAACGGTACAATCCGTAAGCCTTTCCAGTCAATATCCCTCCGAATGGATTTCCGATTGGGGCTATCAGACCCTGGAAGATAATCCGAGAAGCTACAGTTTCATTAATATGTTTGCTACGGCCGGTTTTCTGGAAACCATGAACATAGAGCTGCTCAAAGGCCGCAATTTTAACCGACAATTAGTGTCAGATACCTCTAATATACTCATCAATGAGGCGGCTGCCCGGTGGCTGGGATGGGAAGACCCCATTGGAAAAAAACTTTCCCGAGGTAATGGCGAAGACTACACTATAATTGGTGTGATGAAGGATTTTAATTTCAACAGTCTCAAGCGTGGAATCAGTCCCTTTGTGCTTCGACTAATGACAGACGATGGGCATGCCGAAGGAGGCTGGTATGCAGGCAACTACCTTGCCCTAAAGGTTTCGGGTAACTTCCAGGAAACGGTGAGTTCAGTAGAAGATATTTGGAAAGAAACCATTGCCGATGAGCCCTTTGAATATGTCTTTTTAGACGACTCTTTTAATGCACTGTATGAAGAAGAAGAAAGGTTTGGACAATTGTTTACAGCTTCTTCGGGGCTGGCCATAGCCATCGCTTGTCTGGGTTTGTTTGCCTTGGCAGCATTTACTCTTCAGCGTAGGTTCAAGGAAATTGCCGTACGCAAGGTTTTGGGAGCTTCAGTAAAAAGCCTGACGCTTATGGTGATCCGTAATTTTACTTTTCTGGTGTTTATTGGGGCTGTAATAGCCATTCCTACGGCTTATTTAGTAATGAAAGGCTGGTTGGCGGATTTTGCCTATCAAATGAACCTTAACAATCCTCTTATTTGGCTGTTGCCGGCTCTTTTTGTAGCAGTAATTGCATGGCTGACGGTTGGTTTTCAGTCCGTGAAAACCGCCATGAGCAATCCGGTAAAGGCACTACGCAGCGAATAGTCGGTAATGGAAAAGAGACTGTTATGACTCTTGACTCTGCTCCGCCATTAAGGGTATGGTGCAGTTCGCTTCATAGCAGTCTCTTTAAATAACTCTTAGTGGTTTTCTAGTTTTCGCCCGGAGGAGTGATCATAATATGCGCTCTGTAAAGCCCGGGAAACATTACCCACGGATGCCCTTTACCGTTGGGGCTAATGGGCAGTCCGGTCGATTCAGCTGTGGCCAATGGGGTATATATAACGTACCGAAACTGACCGCCTTCAAGGCTATTCGTTTCCGGATTGTAGCGCGCATTCTCTCCATAGTAAATGGCCAACGTAGATCCGTAGTTTGGCTTCTGAAGGCTTCCGTTTTTCATTTCATCTTCTCGGATCTGTAAAATTTCTCCACGGTTTTTGCCTTCTGCCCGCAAGGCTCTGCCTCGGGCCATAAAAGGCTCCACATCAATCGGATAACTCACCACCTCAAAGCCGGGACTATTGGGGTCGTCTGCCCGAACAATGAAATTGTTGGTTCCTTTTCTTAGGGTTATCATTTCGCCTTTTTCGTTAAAGCCATAAACATGGGCTCCATCTCTTACGGCTGCCGGGGCAGCTAAAACAGCCGATTTAATCTGATCTTCTTTGCTCATTTGCTGTGCCGAAAGGCTGCCCGACATTAAGGCAAAGAAGCTGGCTAGTAAAATTTTCTTCATTTGGGTTGTGTTGGTTAAGTGTTGGTTGTAGCTATTCATTGCTACGCATATCTAAAGGTAGCCAATAGCTTACACACTTTGCATACGGTGAGTGGTGCGAGTGGTTTAACCTTTTCTTTTAAGCACCTTGGTCTTGGTGAAATTGCTAAAGTCTTTAAAACCCTCTTTAGTAAAAACTGACTTTATCACCTTCCATCGTGTTAAGGGTTCTTGTTTGGGTTTTTCTGCAGAAGGAGTTGGTGCAGAGGGCCTTTCCATAGGCTTACCGGTGCCAGGCGAATAACCCACCAATTCGTTAGACCTGTTAAAACTCTTTTTAGACCTTTCTATATAGCCTAATTTTTCTTCAATAAGCCCTTTGTTGTTTAAGGTTATGGCATCGTCAGGGTCAAGCTCCAAAGCCTTTTCATAATCGGCTAAGGCTTCCTTACTTTGCCCAATACGATCTTTGAAAAAAGCTCTGGAAGACCAGCGATAAGGGTTTTGTGGTTCTAGTTTCAGAGCCAAATCGAATTGAGTCAGAGCCTCATCGTTTCGGTTGTTGAGGTGCAGAGCTACTGCAAAATCACTAATGAAGGTGGCATTTTCCGGATGCAGTTCAACGAGTCGTTTAAAGTCGGAGAGGGCCTCAGTCAATTGTTCGTTTTTAGAAAGTGCGCGAGCACGATTGTATAGTGCAGCGACATGATTAGGGTTCTGGTTTAAGGCCTGATTGAACAATTCAATGCCTTTTTTGAAATCATTTGATCGGCAGGCTTCAATTCCTTTCTCAACTATCGATTCGATCATTTTGGGGCTTTTTGCAAATATAAACACCTCATAAAAGTCTTGGTTCGATTTCCCTTGAAAATAGAATGGAGGTTGTATATTTGACTTCTGATCATGGCAGTGACTCCCGACCAGATTTTAAGCGATTTGAAAGCCGGAAAATATGCTCCGGTTTATTTTTTACAGGGGGAAGAACCCTACTATATCGATCAGATATCTGATTACATCGAAGACCATTGTTTGGCCGAAGCCGAAAAAGGCTTCAATCAAACCATTATGTATGGAAAAGATGTGGCTATGAGCCAGGTGCTTACAGCGGCAAGGCGTTTTCCTATGATGGCCGAACGACAGGTGGTGATTGTTAAAGAAGCCAAGGATATTCAGGATATTAACAAAGAGGAAGGGCAGAGCCTGCTCATAAATTATCTCGATAACCCTGTGCCGAGTACCGTCCTTGTGTTTGCTCATAAACACAAAAAAGTGGATGGGCGAAAACCTCTGGCAAAGGCTCTTTCTAAAAAGGCTCTGCTGCTCACCACTACCAAGTTGCGAGACTATGAGGTGCCTAAGTGGATTGAGGGCTTTGCCAAAGAAAAGGGTTTCAATATTGGTTATCAGTCGGTGCAAATGCTGGCCGAATACCTGGGCAATAATCTGGAGCGTCTTAGCAACGAAGTCAACAAAATTGCCATTAATTTAAAGCCGGGAGAGGAAATAACTCCGGCCCACATTCAAAAGTATGTGGGTATCAATAAAGACTACAATGTGTTTGAGCTCCAAAAAGCTATCTCTACTGGCGATGTGCTTAAGGCCAACCGCATAGTGAATTATTTTTCAGCCAATATCAGGGCTAATTCCATTATTCCAATGATAGCCGTGTTATACAGCTATTATACCAAGCTATTGCTGCTTCATAGTGCCAAAGATAAATCGGACAGTGGCCTTGCACGTGCCATGGGGCTTCCTCCTTTTGTGGTAAAGGAGTATAAAGTAGCGGCCAACAGGTATCCTCTTCAGAAAGTAATGCAATGTATTTCGCACCTGAGAGAGGCAGACCTTAGGTCTAAAGGAGTAGACTCCGGCTCTATGCCCGAAGAGGAGATTTTAAGAGAATTGGTGTTCAAACTTATGCATTGAATTGTTCTATGGAGCGCAACAATATTCAACCAACAAAAGAGTTTAGGAATAAAGTGAGCAAATACAAATTGATGAGGAACGTACTAACGCTTGTTACCATCAGCCTTGTAACGCTCGGGTCATTAAAAGCTCAAAGTACTTTACACCAAAACAGCGACAACAAATACTATCGGTTTGGACTGGAGTTGCTGGATAAGGAAAAGTACAGTGCTGCCCGTGAGCAGTTCGAAAGGTATTTATTGGTAGGATCTGATGAAATTAAAAAGGCCGATGCAGAGTACTATGTCGCCCTTTGTGCCCTAAACCTGAACAATGCAGATGGGCCGCAGCTTATTTCTGAGTTTGTGAAGAAACGGCCCAGCCACCCGAAAGCTTCCAAAGCCTACTACAATTTGGGGGTAAATGCTTTTAAGGTAAAAGATTACCAAACCGCTAATAAATATCTCAAACTGGCCAATCTGAATGCACTCAACGATCAGGAGAGAGCAGAGACTTATTTTAAAATTGCCTATTCAGCCTTTAGCCTCAATCGAAAAGAAGAATCCATAGAATACTTCGATTTGGCCAAGCGTGAAAACGGAGATTTTCAGGCCGATGCGAACTACTATTCGGGCTTTCTGGCTTATGCCGATGCGGAATACGATAAGGCCATTGTAGACCTTCGTAAGGCTGAAGAAAGTGAAAAGTATAAGTATCGTGTACCGATTATGATCACCAGCTCATACTTTAAGCAAAAGCGATACGGAGAAGTACTGGCCTATGTGGGTAAGTTTAAAAATGTAGACGAGGAGCGCAAGCGAATGGATTACCTCTATCAACTGTATCAGTTGGCAGGAGAGTCGGCATTTGCTGAAGCCCGCTATGATGAAGCTTTGGAATTTTATGGCTTATACCGCAAGCTGGCAGCTCAAAGCATTAGTAATGAAACACTCTATCGCATAGCCTATGCCAACTTTGCTGTGGGCAATGCCGAACCGGCCATTGAAGACTTTAAGCGGGTGGCTTTAAAAGAAGACACTCTTGCGCAATACGCCTCATATTATCTGGGGCAGCTTTACGTAGAACAGAGCAACTATGTATTTGCCACTTCTGCGTTCGACAAAGCCAGCAAACTGCCTTTCAATAAGGAAATTCAGGAAGAATCGGCCTTCAATGTAGCCAAAGTCAATTTCGAATCGAAAAATTATTCTCAGGCTATTACCTCTCTTGACCGATTCATCAATCAATATCCTACCTCACAATACATTCCTGAAGCCAACAACCTTTTGTCTGAGGCTTTTCTGAATACAAGCGATTTTACCCGGGCCATAACCTTTATTGAACGCATTAAGAACAAGAGCCCTAGAATTCAGGCTGCATACCAGAAAGTGACTTTTTATAAAGGAACAGAGTACTTCAACAGTGCCAACTACACCAATGCAGTGCAATTATTCGATAAGTCTTTGACTTACCGAATAGATAGTGATTTGGAAACTGCTGCTCTATTTTGGAAGGCAGAAGCCCTGGCCACTGCTCGAAACTATACCAATGCCATAGACGCTTACCAGCAAGTATTCAGAACCCGTAACCGAGACTCTGAATATTACTTAAAGGCCAACTATGGTATTGCGTATGCCTATTACAATACGCGCGACTACCCCAATGCCCGTATCTATTTTAAGCGCTATGTAGATGCCCTGGAAGGCGCACAAAGCAAATTGAACTATGATGATGCGCTTTTAAGGTTGGCCGATTGCTACTACGTAGATAAGGCTTATGCCACGGCCATATCGTACTACCAGAAAGCCATAGATACCAACAACCCGAACATTGACTATGCCTATTTCCAAAAAGGAGTGGTTAAAGATTTTCAGGATAAGAGCGATGAGGCCATAGAAGCTCTTGATGTAGTGATCAACAGGTATAGCCGTTCCAGATACTACGATGACGCCATTTATAAGAAGGCGCAAATTCAACTGGAAAACAGGGAGTATAGGGCTTCCATTCAAGGATTCAGCCGCATAATCGATCGGTTGGAGCAAAGCCCCTTTATTCCCTATGCCTATGAAAGCAGGGCGTTGGCATACTTCAACCTAAATGAATTGGAAAAGGCAGAGGAAGACTATAAAACCATATTGGATAAGTACGTTACCAGTAGAGTGGCCAACTCCGCACTTTTGGGCTTGCAGAATACCCTTAAACTCAACGATAAAGTATTGGAGTTCGATCAGTACCTGGCCAAATACAAAAGTGCAAACCCAGACAATCAGGCTCTTGAAAACATAGAGCTGGAGTCTGCCAAAAACCTGTATTTCGGTCAGCAATACAATGCTGCTATTGGAGCGTTTGAAGACTATGAAAAGAATTATGCAGGAAGCCCGCTAAGGCATCAGGCTAAGTTTTATAGGGCCGAGTCTTACTACCGCCTTAACAACACTGATAAAGCACTGGAATTGTATTACGAGTTGGATCGCGAAGCCCAGGTGACTGACATAGATGTGGTTTTCCAAAGAATAGGAGAGCTGCAATTGAAAGCCGGAGACTTTGGCGAAGCGGCCAATTACTACAGTAAACTGGAGAAAATAGCCATTTCCAAGCGTCAGGAAAACGATGCGTGGGCGGGGCTTTTGGAGGCCCATTTCAATTTGGGACAATACGACCAGATGAGAACCTATGCCCGAAACATTATAACCAAAGGCAACATTAGTCAAGATCAGGTCAATAAAGCTCAGTTATACCTGGCTAAGGCCTCCTATATTGAGGGTAACTTTAATGTTGCCATCGATGAACTTCTCTCCACCATTAATACTGCTAAGAATAAGTATGGGGCAGAAGCCCAGTTTTTACTCGGTAAAATTTTCTATCAGCAAGGGCAATACCAACAGTCATTGACTACTCTTTTTGAGTTTAATGAGAATTTTTCCGATCACGAAGAATGGCTGGGTAAGGCCTTTTTGTTAATTGCCGATAACTACATTGCCCTCAATGAGTTATTCCAGGCCAAGGCCACCGTAAACTCCATCATTGAATATTCCGAAGTGGTTGAAGTGGTAGAAGAGGCCAGAAAAAAATTAAGTGAAATAGAAAAGATGGAAGAAGCCTTGCGCCAGAAAGAAATAAAAGGCGATAGCACTCGAATGGACTCAACTCAGGTGAAGAAAGGAGGCAACAATGAATAAGCTAATTAAAGCGACATGGGTTGCAGGCTTTTTGTGCCTGGCTTTGCCTGCAGTAGCTCAACAAGGACAGGGCAGCCAACTGGAAGAAGCAGAGATTGTTATTCGGAAAGATCGAAGAATTACTTTGCCACCGGCCACACGGAATTTCGAGAAAATACCTCAATTGCCGGTTAGTGAAACTGATACCAAGCAAGAGTATACTTTCAAGCGTTTCAGTTACAGGCTGAGCCCCTTAGAACCGACTTTCAGAACCGTAAATTTTCAGGGTAATGAGCGCATTTCTGAGCTCACCAGCAACTTCTTAAAACTAGGCTATGGCAATTATCAAACGCCTTATTTAGAAGGTTATCTGGGGTCTAAGCGTCAGGAGTCTTATCTGTTTAATCTGTACGTGAGACACCTGTCATCTAAAAACGGTCCTGTATTCGATGAAAACTCAGGGGAAGGAAGAACTGAGGCCGCCATTGGAGCCAAGTACTTTAGCAATGTAAACAAGGTGTCTGGCTCTATGAACTATAGCAATCATAAGGTTCATTTTTATGGTTATAATCCGGTGTTGAACTATGAAGCCGGTCAAATAGAGCAGAAATTTACTCGCTTCTCTACCAACGTGCTTATAGAGAATGCCAACAAAGAGCAGAATTTCGACTATCACTTTAAAACCGACTGGATTTTCTTTAAAGACAACTTCGATGCACGTGAAAACAAGTTTAACTTCGATGTAGGTGGCTTTTATATTATAAATGACGACCTACGATTGAGTGCCGACTTATTAGCCACACTCTCCAAACGTCAGGATTTGCAGGAAGACAACCGTAGTTACCTCAACTTCAGGCCCAGAGTCAACTATCAAACCAATGGCTTTACCTTCAAAGCCGGGTTCAATCTGGCCGGAGACAATGGCTACAACAAGGGATTGCAGTTCTACCCAACCATTAAAGCCGATTATGCGCTTAGTTCGGGTTTTAGAATTTATGCCGGAATCGATGGCGATATTGAGTTTAACTCTGTAGAATCTTCAGTTAATGAGAATCCGTTTCTCATGGCCAATTTCGACCTGAGAAATACTGAAAAGAAGAGTGAGTATTTTGGAGGTCTGGACTTTGAGCTTTTTGAAGGATTTACCCTTAGCTCAGGATTTAGCTACGCCTCGCTCAACAATCTCCAGTTTTTTACCAACGGATCGGATTCCACACGTTTTGAGATTCTCTATGAAGATGGAACCACCCGAAGACTCAATGTATTTTCGGCCATTAATTTTGAGAACACAGGAAAAGTGAGAAGCTCGCTTCGCTTTGATTATTTTAATTACGCATTGGCCAGCTTAGAGGAAGCCTGGCATAAGCCCAATTTTAAAACAGCCTTCAATACTACCATTTTCCCAATTAAGAAGCTCACAGTCACCACAGACCTTTATTACTTGGCAGGACTAATGGCTTTGAACAGGGAAACGGCCCAGACTTTTGAGCTTGATGATATAATTGACCTGAATTTGGGTGGAAGGTATGAGATAAATGAACGATTTGGCGTATTTTTGCAGATAAACAACCTGTTCGGCAAAGAATACGAGAGGTATCTCAACTATCCATCGCGTGGTATTCAATTCTTAGGTGGATTATCAGTGGCTTTCTAGTCTTACTCTCTGCCCGTTTTTGTATAGCCTTTATTTTACTAATTTGTAAATTCATCTTTCAACCGAATTCAAATGGCAGCAAAAAAGAAAAGCGACTCATCTAAAGAAGAAGATAAAGCAAAAAAAACCGGAAGGAAACGAGGTGCTAAGCCATCGTCCAAGCCCAAAAAAGAAGAAACTCCTAAAGAACCGGAGGTTACAGACGATGACTTTGGCTTAGACGATATTGAACTTGAGCCAGTAGATGAAACTTCTGATGAGCCGGTAGCCACCGGTTTGGTAGAAGACCCTGTGGCCGATATTGAGCCGGAGGAAGAGTCGGTAGAACTTACCAAAGAACCGGAGCCAACTGAGGAAACCAAAAAAGAAGAACCCGAACCCTTTGTGTTCAACACTGATGAGAAAGAAGCCAAGCCTCAGGAAAACTCTTCTGAGCCAAGCTCAAAAGCAGGGAAGGAGGAGAAGAAGGAAAATAACAACGGTATTATTGTCCTCATTGTCATCCTAATACTGGTAATAGCTGCTGCCGCCTATTACTTTTTGGTATTTAAGAAAAAGAATGTGGAGCTAGAGCCTGTGAAGACCGAACAGCCTCAAAATACACCGCCACAACAGGAGCCCGAGCCAGAGCCTGAACCAGAGCCAGAGCCGGTAAAACCAAAAGCAGAACTATTCACAATTTCAGCGCCTGAAGGCCGTTTCTATGTTGTGGTCGGAAGTTTTTATGACGAAGATCTTGCGGAAGATAAAGCCAAAGCTATAGTGGCCTCAGGAACAAGTGCTTACTTACTCAACCCTACAGGTCAACTTAAATTTCATAGAGTAGGAATAGCACAGTCTGCAACTATGGCTGAAGCCGAACAAAAGAGAACAGAGTTAGTATCAACTTTCGGAGAAAATATCTGGGTACTGAAATATTAAAATGGTGATATTATTGCAACAACTAGCCGCTGGAGATACTACATCTGTTGGCGGAGGAGAAGATAGCGTTCTTTTCTTTTTTGAATTATTGTTAAAGGGTGGTTTTTGGCTCATACCACTAGTCATTCTTTGGTTCATGGCCATTTACATTTTCTTTGAACGGTTAAGAAACCTCAACAGGGCCTCCAAAACTCCTTTTGAGTTCATGGATAAAATAAAAGACCTGGTAGTAAATGGCGATGTGAACGGTGCCAAGTTGCTTTGTGCACAGACCGATTCGCCCATAGCCAAAATGATTGAAAAAGGAATTCATAGAATTGGGTCACCTTTAAAAACCATCGAAGCCTCCATAGAAAATGTGGGTAAAATAGAAGTGTACAAGCTTGAGAAGAACCTCTCGCTGCTGGCAACCATTTCTGGTGCTGCTCCTATGATAGGTTTTTTGGGTACCGTTTCCGGTATGATTCAGGCCTTTATAGCCATAGCCCAAGAAGAAGGTTCTGTGAGTCCTAAGTTACTTTCTACAGGTATTTACGAAGCCATGGTGACCACTGCAGCTGGTTTGGTGGTAGGTATTATTGCTTATTTGGGCTACAATTACCTTGTTTCTAAGGTACAGAAAGCCATTCACTACATGGAGTACACTTCCATAGATTTTATTGACTTGCTACAAGAGCCCCAGTAATATGGATATAAAGTCAAAACATAAAGTAGAGTCGTCTTTTAGCATGTCTTCAATGACAGATATTGTTTTTCTGTTATTGATTTTCTTCATGCTCACAGCCTCCTTTATTACCCCCTCTGGCTTGACGGTGAATTTGCCTACAGCAGCATCTTCAACCATATCGATGCAGAAGAACAGTTTAACCATTAGTGCCGATTTACGTTACTTTCTGAACGATCAGGAGGTAACTCCTGAAACACTAGAACGAGAACTTATGCGTTTAACAGGAGGGCAGGAAGGAACCCTAAGTTTGAATATTGATGCAGCGGTACCTACCGGACACACAGCAAGAGTAGCCGGCATTGCTGCAAAGCTCAAGCAAAAAACCGTGTTGGTAACACGGCCTGAATAATAGAGTCATGTCAGATCAGGAAAAAAAAGACAAACGATTTAGCATAGTAGTGTCGGCTATTATTCATAGCTCGTTGATAGCACTATTCCTGATTTTAGTGGCTTGGAGGGCTCCCGATCCACCGCTTCCTGAATATGGTATAGAATTGAATTTAGGTTTTCAAGAAGCAGGTAGTGGCGATTTAGAACGCAACAACAAGGCTGAAATTGAAGAAACCGAAAATGATACTCCTCCCGATGCTGAGTCAGATACTGATAACTCTGAAACAGAAGAAACTGAGCAGCAGGTAGAGCAGAAGACCGAAAAAGCAGAAGTAAAGCAAACTCCTCAAGAGCAACCCAAGACTACACCGGTAACAGAAAAGCCCAAAGAGGCTCCCCCCGTAGAACAAACCGTTAAAGAAACAGTAACCAGTCCGGAAAAGTCTGAAGTTAAGGTTGAAGAGAAAACCACACCTGTAACCGAAACTAAAAAGGAAACCACAACGCCTCCAAAGCAGGAAGAAACCAAGAAGGAAGAGGTGAAACCAAAAGTTGAGGAGAAAAAAGAAGAACCAAAGCCCAAGCCTGTCATCGATAACAGGGCGCTAATGGGGGGTAAAAAGACTAACACTGATAGTAAGGAAAAGGCCTCTAACAACCAGGGTACGCAAACAGACACCCGTGGTAATATGGGGGATCCTAAAGGAAAAACGAATACCAAGGGAACAGATCCGGGAGGTGCCGACTTAGGAGTTAGCTACAGCCTTGATGGTTGGAAGTGGCAAAGCCCTCCGGCAGAAAAGGATGACTCACAAATAGACGGGGTCATTAAGTTCTCCATTGAGGTGGACGACAGAGGAAAAGTATTGAGGGCCACCATTATTCCGGGAACCACCATTAGTGATAACACCGTGGTAGATTTTTACCGTAAACAAGTACTTAACCTCAAGTTTATTCAAACGGATATGTCAAAGGCACCCGCCCCAATTTCTAAAGGCGAGGTTACCTTTGTAATCAAAACCAATTAAGGTCTTCTGCGAATGGTTCCTGAGCCACTTATTCGCTGCTCTACCTCAGGATTCCCCTTGTAGAGAATGTCACCGGAACCGGAAATCACAGCGTTCAGATATTCCGTAACGGCTACTTCAATATCGCCCGAACCGGAGACCCTTAATTCAGCACGGTGGGCTTCCAAATCGAATCCGTTAAACTGGCCCGACCCATTAATGCTGACAACTAATGACTCAGTAAGTCCGCAAGCATAGACATCGCCCGAACCATTAATCTCTAAAGTCAGCTCATCAGACCCCAGGCAATCTTCCACCAGAATATCACCCGCCCCATTGAGAAAGAAACCTGAAATTTGAGGCGCACTTATGTAGATATGGAGCATTTCGGCTCTACGAATATTGGTGTTCGCGATGGTTTCCAGCTTCAGTTTCTGATTCTCGACCCTTACCTCAATTAGGTCGTGCAGGTTTTCATTGGTTCGAATGCGAACCGTATGTTCATTGTCTTTTCGAACATAAAGCCTGGCCGGAAGCTGTAGATATATGGCCTGGAAAGAGTCTACAGAATGCTCCATTTCAATCACCGGCCCTCGTCCGGCAATACTTTGCTCATCGCAACCACTAAGGGTCGAAATGAGCACAACTAGCAATAAATAGATGGTTAACTGTTTTTTCATTTTGAGTTTATGACATTTAATTGGATGACGTTGTAAGGCACCTTCACACGTATCCGGTTCAGAAATTTATTGGCTTGGGCTTAAATTGATACCATGCACCTAGTATCTTCGTACCATGACCTATCAGGAGGCGCTTGATTACATGTTTAAGGCATTGCCCATGTACCAAAGAGTGGGACAGTCTGCTTTTAAAAAAGATCTTACCAATACATTAAAGCTTTGCAACGCGCTGGGAAATCCACAACAGAAATTTAAAAGTATCCATGTAGCCGGCACAAATGGGAAAGGAAGCACCTCTCACATGCTGGCCTCAGTGCTTCAGTCGGCCGGATATAAAACCGGCTTATATACATCACCCCACCTTAAGTCTTTCACCGAGCGGATAAGACTCAATGGTAAGGAAGCCGAGCAAGACTTCGTAATTAATTTTATTAAAAAGCATAAAACGCTAATTGAGGAAATTAAGCCCTCCTTTTTTGAAATCACAGTGGTAATGGCTTTCGAGTACTTTGCTCAGAAAAAAGTAGAAGTGGCCGTAATTGAAGTTGGGTTAGGAGGCAGGCTTGACTCTACGAACGTTATTAGACCCGAACTTTCCATAATCACTAACATTGGTTTCGATCATATGGAGTTGTTGGGGGATACCCTGGCCAAAATTGCAATGGAAAAGGCCGGTATTATTAAAGAGAATGTTCCGGTAGTAATTACAGAAAAACAAGCTGACACCGTTCCTGTTTTTACTCAGATAGCCAATAACCGCAATGCCCCCATAACCTTTGCAGAAGAGGTGCAATTTGATGCCATTCCGCTTTCCGATTTAAAGGGAAACTACCAGGCCAAAAATGTGCGAGGAGTACTTACAGCTTTGGACATTCTGCGTACTGCTGGTTGGAAAATTTCTGATGAGGCCATTCACCTTGGGCTTCAAAATGTACAGGCTAACACAGGATTAAAAGGGAGATGGCAGCAAATTGGTTCTCATCCTTTAACTATCTGTGATACAGGCCATAATAAGGAGGCATTTGAATATATAGTACGCCAGATTCAGCGAGAATTATTTGACCAGTTATACATGGTTTTAGGCTTTGTGAAGGAGAAAGACCTAAAGCCAATTCTGAACATGCTGCCGGAAGATGCTGTACTTATATTTTGCGAACCGCAAATACCACGTGCTCTTTTGCTGGAAGAGTTGAGAGAAAGAACACAGTACATGAAGCAAACCAGGTATTACATTCAGGATGTGAATAGAGCCATCACAAAGGCCCGTAGTTTAGCATCGGAGGGCGATATGATTTACATTGGAGGAAGTACCTTTGTGGTAGCAGAAATTGAAGAGTTGTAATGGGGAGATCGAAACTGAAGCGTTTTGCACAGAATGTTGAAAGGCACAATGTACTGGAGGATAGCAAAGCACTGTATAAAGAACTGAAGGGGAATTGGAATGTGTTGTACTTCTCCAAAGATCAGCCAATTACGGTTGAGCTGGCCTGTGGAAAGGCCCATTATACTACCGGCCTGGCAGCTCATTTTCCCGACAGAAATTTTGTGGGTGTAGACGTTAAAGGAGATAGACTTTGGGTGGGTAGCACTATTGCTATCGATCAAAATTTGAACAATACCGCATTTTTGAGGGCTCAGATAGAACACTTAGATCAGTTCTTTGCTCCACAAGAGGTTAATGAACTTTGGATAACTTTTCCTGATCCGAGACCCAAAAAGCGCGACATTAAAAGAAGGCTTACTTCACCGCGATTTCTGGAACTTTACAAGCTCATTCTCCATAAAAACGGTTTGGTGAACTTTAAAACGGATAACACGCAGCTTTTTGACTATACGGTGGAATTGCTTCAAGAACGTAAGGATACCGAAATTGTAGCCCAAACACACGATCTTTATAGTTCACCTTTGCTGGCGGATCATTACGGTATTCAAACCGATTTTGAGCGGAAGTTTTTAGAGAAAGGCGAGACGATAAAATTCTTAAAGTTTAGATTTAAAAATGAAGGCTGATTTATTCGGAAAACCCGTTCACTGGTTAACAGCCCTCTATTTTGTGGTGGGAGGAATATTGTTGGTTTCTACCAGCCATGGCGATCTGGTGCTTTGGTTAAACGATCGGCATAGTCCTTTGGCCGATTCGTTTTTTAAGTATTGGACCTATGTGGGCGATGGTTTTTTACTGGGGCTGGTGGCTCTTTATTTTCTATTTACACACTACCACCGATTCTACACCCTTTTAATCGCCATAGTTTTCCAGACCCTTTTTGTGCACGTTTTTAAACAATGGTTATATGCCGGTGAGCCACGCCCAAAGTTGTTTTTTCAAGATGAGCTAGACCGGTTGAATTTTGTTGAAGGAGTTACGGTGCGTAGCTATGATGCCTTTCCCTCAGGACATACGGCCTCTGCATTTACACTGGCTTTTTTTTTAATGCTTGTGGTTCGGTCTAATGCCTTACGAATAGCTCTATTTATATCGGCCATACTTGTAGGCATAAGTAGAATGTACATACTACAGCACTTTGCACGCGATGTATATTTCGGGAGTATATTCGGTATTCTTTCGGTCGTAATTGCCTATGCCATCATGGCACCTAAAAGTACACTTCCGAAACTCCAGTGGGGTCTTTTAAGAAGGTAGGGTCTATGGGCCCCAGCGCATTATAAGTGTAGTAGGGTTTTCGAATAGGTCTCTTGCCTCAGAATGATACACCAGACCCTCAATTTGCTCCAACTCATCCCTAAACTCTGTGCGGGAAATGACATATCCTGAAGGTGATTGCTTCATTTGCTCTTTCAGCCCATCCAGATTGTCGAAGCGTGTAATTTCTCGCTCCAAAGCAAAAACAAAAGCCGGATTTAGCCGCTGATAGGATAAAACCATCTGGGTCTCGTCTATTTGCGGCAATAATTTTCTCACCGGATTTTCAGCGTCTACCGGAGGAAAAATGAGGTGGAAGAAGAGTAAAATTGTGATCAACCATCCGGCAGCATTACTCACCAATAGAGGGTAAATTCTTTTCTGAATGAGCCATACAACATTGAGCACTCCCAATAGACTTAGTGGAATAAAATACCAGGCCAGATAACTCAGGTGACCCAGGGAATCATCGGCCTGAAGCCCGACATATATACCCACCGGAAAAGCCAGAAGCACTATGGTGTACATTAGGTGTCCAACCTTATTCCATGTGTTTTTAAGCCATTGTTCATCGATTCGGGATAGATAAACTCCCAGTATCACGGCCAGGGCAGGGTAGGCAGGAACGGTATAGTTTGGAAGCTTAGTGCTTGAGGAAGCAAAGAAAACCACTACCACCAGCGTGGCTATAAGTACGTAGAGTAACGGCTCTTCTTTACGCTGCTTTATGGCATGCTTCACACTTTGAAAGACAAAAGGTGTAAATGTGAGCATGCCCAGGAGAAACACATAGGCAAACGTGATTAGGAAAATGCCCTCATGGCCTTCCATGGCCTCTGAGTAGCGCGATAGGTTGTGTTTCAGAAAAAACTCTTCGGTCCATGCGCCATTGGTTTGACGATGGACCTCTCGATACCACGGAAAGGCCACCATAAAGGAGATCAACAAACCGCCCACGGGTTGTAATCTCCATATAGTTTTCCACTTAAAGTCTTTATTGAACAACAGAAAAAACAGAGCAGTGAGCCCCGGCAAAGCAATGGCAATCGGTCCTTTGGTTAAAATGCCGCAGCCAATGGCAAAGTAGAAGAAAAAAAGCTGCCAGCGATTGTGCGTTTTATAGGCCTCATAAAACGATATAAAGGCCCAGGTAGTAAAGAAAATCAGGTAAGGATCGGGAACCGACATGTGAAACTGCAAATTAAAGTGCAGCGATGTGATGAGCACTAAAGCGGACCAAATGGCAGCCCTGGTATGAAAATGCTTGAGCACAAATAAGAAGGTGAGTATTACGGTGAGCACTCCAAAAAAGGATGAAAAGAAACGTGCTCCAAATGGATTAACTCCGAAAAGTGAATAACCTGCTGCCATAAAGTAGTAATGCAGGGGTGGTTTATCGGTTCTTAATTCACCGTTGTAATAAGGCACCACATAGTCGCCTGTGGTAAACATATGCCGGGCAGCCTCGGCATTTTTGGCTTCATCGAGAGCGTATATATCCAGCCCACCAATGTTGGCGTACATCACAGCTATGGCCAGAGCAACAATACAGGCAAATATGATATTCAGTTTCATGCGCTCACAAAACTAATTGAAATTGCTATAAACAAAGGGATTTTATAGAAGTGATACACAAAGGCCCTGATTAGGTATTTGAGGCAGAACTCATTTACTTTGCACTGCGAAAATTTGGCCCACTTAAATAGCTAGCAGATACATGAAACTTTCGGTGGTTGTTTCACTCTACAACGAAGAAGATAACGTTATTCCGTTGTGTGAAAAGGAATACGAGGCGTTGGAAGGGATAGACTATGAGTTGATTTTGGTAGATGACGGCTCAACCGATAAGACCGTAGAAAATGCCAAAAAAATAGCTAATGAGCGTACCAAGCTATTAATCTTCAATAAAAACCATGGGCAGAGTACCGCTATGCAGGCAGGTATTGATGCTGCAGAGGGAGATTATATAGTGACTATGGATGGCGACTTGCAAAACGATCCGGCCGATATACCGGTAATGATGGCCAAGTTGGAAGAATCGGGAATGGACGTGGTGGCCGGAGTGCGAGCCAATCGGCAGGATGGCTTTGTTTTACGTAAGTTTCCCAGCAAGATTGCCAATTGGATTATCAGGAACACAACCGATGTGCGTCTGAGTGACTACGGTTGTAGCCTTAGGATATATAAAAAAGACATTGCCAAGAATCTGGGGCTATACGGAGAACTTCACCGCTTTATCCCTGTACTCGCCAAACTTCAGGGAGCTAAGATGACGGAAGTCGATGTGCGCCACCATGCCAGAATTCACGGACAATCTAAATACGGCATCAATCGGACTTTCAGAGTTATGGCCGACCTTATTCTGATGATCTTCTTCCAGAAGTATCTTAGAAGGCCAATGCACCTTTTTGGCGGTTTGGGTATTGCCACCTTTATTATCGGTTTTCTAATCGACCTTTACCTGGTGGTGTATAAATTCTGGACCGGTGAAGATATTTGGGGAAGACCGTTGTTACTTCTGGGAAGCATTCTTATCCTGGCCGGAATACAATTCATTACAGTGGGTATTATTGCAGAACTTATGATGCGAACCTACTTCGAATCGCAAAACAAGAAAGTATATCGTTTAAAAGAAACCTTCGTTGGCAAACCAAAAGCTTAAACGGTGGCTCAAGGTGGCCGGGCAGCTTATTATTGCTGTATTGGCTATTCGCTTTGTGGTTAAGGAAATAGATCTTAACGAGCTAAAAACCACGCTTTTATCAGCTAATTTCTGGTGGCTCATTCTGGCACTTGCCGCTTTTCTAGCCTCTAAATTCCTTAGCGCTTTTAGGCTCAACTTCTTCTTTAGGGCACTCGGGCTCAAGCTCAACGATTGGTTCAACCTAAAACTTTATTTACTTGGCATGCTCTACAATCAGTTCTTACCGGGCGGCATTGGGGGCGATGGGTACAAAGTGTATTTGCTCAATAAGTGGTATGGAACACCCTTGAAACAGCTTATAGGTGCAACCTTGCTCGACCGTGTGAGTGGTGTAGTTGCCCTTGGTTTTTTAGCTTGCGGACTTGCTATTTTTGGGCATACCGCCACGGCACTCGGAGCCTTTAGTTTTATACTGTGGTTGGGGCTTATTTTTGCATTTCCAGCCTATTATTTACTCGTGCATTTATTATTTAAGCGTTTTAAGTCCGTTAGTCATACCACCAACCTTCAAGCCCTTGGTGTTCAGGGACTTCAGGTGATTAGTGCTTTTCTTATACTCAAATCGCTTGGAGTAGAAAATGCCAATATAGACTACCTCACTCTCTTTCTGATCACTTCGGTAGCCGCCACTCTGCCCATATCTTTACCAGGAGGCATTGGGGTGCGTGAGTTGGTCATGGTGAAAGGTGCCGGCTATTTGCTTATAGACCAGACCAGTGCCACCGCTTTGGCTACATTGTTTTTTATCATTAGTCTTTTCAGTGCGTTGGGAGGGCTACCTTTTCTCAGGCTTTCGCAACCAAAAGATTAGGAAAAGATTAGTCAATTTATTGTCCATAATTTACATTAGTGGGCAATACTACTAGCTCTTATGAAAAACCTTTCATTATTAGCCCTAATGCTCTTTTTGGGCCTTACACAGCCAGCATTGGCTCAGGAAATTTCAACAAAAAAGCTTATCAATAACCATTTCAAGGCTATCGAGAAATACAAAACCCTGGACATTGAGGATGAATCCATGGAGCAGTTCATAATGAGAGGAACCATGGCCGTGGGAGAAATTAAAAATATACCTCTGACCATAACCTACTGGAAAAGCCACGCAAGAATGGAAATGGAGTTTATGGGGGCTAAAATGATTCAGGTATCCAACGATTCTATTTCCTGGACCAAAGACCCCTTTGCGAAAGGCTACACCTTTGAGAAAGAAGATGGAGATGTGGATGCTCTGGGCTTTGATGAAACAAAGGCCTATGACCTAAAAGAACTGATAGAGCTAGCCGGCTGGGAACCCTTAGAAGTTAAAGAAACGGTTCTGGACTCTCTTGAGGTATATGAGCTTATGATAAAAACCAAAGCTTCTGATTTAAACGACATTGAGAGCGATCTGACCTATAGCTTTTATTTTGAGAAAGATACCTACTTCATGATTGGGGTAAGTCACGATGACGTCTACAGTCTGAGCCTAAACTATGATGTGATAGATAACATTCTTCTTCCTACAGTTTATTTATCCATTAGCGAAGAGGATGGCGTTATGCGAATGGATATATCGGAATACGATTTTGAAACCTCCATCGATGCTGCGCTTTTTGAGATGACGCAGGAAGTTCGTGAGGCTTATTCGGCTCATTTACAGGCCGAAAAGAGTAAGACTTCAGAGCCATCTCCAATTCAGGTTTTGTTCGAAGAAGGTGTGAGTCTTTTGGGTGAAAAGAAATACGATGACGCCATAAAGAAATTCAACAAGGCGCTGGAAATTAATGCTAACGACAACATTGTACTGAACAGAAGAGGTTTGGCCAAGTTATATTCAGGCGATACCTATGGAGCTATTGCCGACTTTGGACGGGCCATGGAACTGGCCGATTCCACCGAGTATCCAACCCTCTACAATAATCTGGGGCTGGCCAAATACTACCTGGGCGACTACAAGGGAGCCAGAGCGGACTACGAAAAGGCTTTGGCGGCCGATTCTTTCAACATAAATTATAACCAGAACATGGGGCTTCTTATGTTCAGGTTCGATGATTACGAAGGGGTAGACAAGTACTATTCCAGAGCCATAGCCATAGACAGTACTGTTGGTAAGTCATATTATCACCGGGCTATTGGCAGAGCCGAGCTGGGGAAATATGAAGAGGCGTATGCCGACTATGTGAAAGCCGGAGAACTAGGTGTAGATTTGGCGGAATATCACAACTACAAAGCAGTGACCTTATACCGGCTAGAGCGCTATAGTGAGGCCGGAGAGGCTGTTCAGGCAGCTATTGAGCGTGACAGCACTAACAATCAATACTATTACAATCTGGCCGAGATATATGAGGTAAACGAAGAGTACAACAAAGCGGTTGAGCAGTATAACCACCTACTCAGGCGCGATAGCACTTTACACCGGGTATATGCCGCCAGAGCCTTGGCCTATTGGGAACTTTCATTGATGAAAGCCGCTAGAGCCGATATTGATAAAGCCATTAGCATGAGTCCTGAGTCTGCTGTCTACTATGATTATAGGGCTTATATTAAAGAAGAGGCAGGCGACTATACCGGAGCTATTGAAGATTATACGTCTTCACTCAATCTGGAACAAGATGCCAATATCTATTATCGCAGAGGGCTTGCAAAAATAAACATCAGCAATAAGTTCGATGCCTGCACAGATTTTAAGAAGGCTGCAGAACTAGGGAATGAGGATGGCAAGCAAGCACTGAGCGAACATTGCAAGCTTTAAGTGTGATCAATAATTAATAACCGTTACAGTTCCTTTGCCCAGTGCGGAAACAGTCACAATAAAAAGTTTACCATATTCCTTCTCATCGAGCTGTTCAAACCGTTGCTCTCCAAGGAGTAAGTTTGCTACCATAGGCGTGGTATTTGAATGACCCGCTATGAATACGGTTCCGCCCTGGTGTTTTTTTAGCATTTCGGCCAGGTAAGTGGGGCTTCGGAAATCGTAATCCATTACCTGTAGCTGATGCAATTGTGCTACCGGAGCAGCCGTGGAGCGAGTTCGTTTAAAGGGAGTAGAGTAGACAGCCGAAATAGGCTGGTCTTTCAGTAAAACAGCCAGTCGTTCAGCCCTGGCTTTTCCTTCTGGCGATAAACTAGGGTCTCTGGGGTCATCATCACCCTTTTCTGCATGGCGTACTAATATAAAGGTAGTTAAATCAGATTGTGCCAGAATGGGACTCACTCCAAAGCCTGAAACCAGCATCAGGCAGATTATTAGCTTTCTCATAACCGAAAACTACACAAAATTTCTTTGGCAGATGAAGCAAACAGGAGGAGTGGTAAAGCTATGGGTTGAAAAAGCAATATTGGCAATCAGGCCCACTCATCATCTTCAAGGGCTTCCAGAATATCGGCCATTTCATCGAACTCTTTATATCCGGGGCGAATTTCGTTCCCACCCTTAAGGGCAATTCCTTTGGGTTGAATATTATCCAAAATAGCCTCTACCGTGTCTACAGATACACCGCTGCCCAATACAATGGGAGAGGTGGTGGCCAGTTGGGCCAGATCGTTAGTGCCGGCCGACTCATCTTCAAGAATAATATAGTCTAATTGTTTACCCCACTTTTCCCATGCCTCCCGAGCATCGGCCAGACGATCAGTTCGATAGATCACGCTTTTTCCTGTTGAAAGAGCTTCGTTAATCAATGAAACGGAGCTAACCATAATGGCCTGAAGATCATATTCAGCGATTTGCTCTTTGAGTGAACCTGCAGAAGATTCCAATTCAAATTCGCCTACAAATTCAACCCCTGAAACCCATTCTGAAAGCTCTTTAAACGACTGTGGATCAGTATAGTTATTGTGTTGCTTTTCAATGTTAAATCCAAGCTGATTAACTAACATGCCTGCACAATATCGGGCATCGCTTAAATTGTTGATTCCGCTTACAATAACAAAAGTCTTTAGGGCCATTACTCAAGTGTTTTTAGCTGGGCAAAACTAAGTCATTCCAAAAACTTAATCTAAAATGTAGAAGGGAAATGAGGACAAAACTTAGGGTAAAGACGGTTCGATATGTATATAAATCAGAATTCTACGTTAGTCATCAGGAGCATTACCCAGTTCTCATTTTAGAATATTATGAGACAGCAGGTCTAAATGTTTGCTAAACGATTAATTAAGGTCTTAATTCGCTATATGAAACTCAAAAACTGGTTTCTGTTTCTCTGTGTTGTGTTGGCAACAGTTTGGGCCTGTGGCCAGGGATCCGATGAAGAGCCTGAGGCTCCGACTGACCCTAATTTGGGGAAGTCGTACTTCTTTCTGGAGCAAGGCAAATACCGGGAGTACAATGTATATGAAATCCGATATCAGGCGGTCGATATCAGCGATACCCTGCGCTATCAGTTGCGAGAAGAAGTAGGCGAGGCATTCGAAAGCCCTAAAGGGCAGGTTTCTCACTTTATCAGACGGTATACACGACCAACTTCTGCCCAGGCCTGGGAGTTAGACTCCGTATGGACCGCCCGAATTGAGGGAGATAAGGCCATATCGGTAGAAAACAATGTTCCCCTTATTAAAATGGTCTTTCCTGCCGATACTTCGCGCAGATGGGACGGCAACCTCATGAATAGCAGGCAGCCGGTTATCCAACGCTTCAAAACTTTCAATAAGCCCTTCACCGTAGGCCTCAATACCTTCCTGGAGGCGGCTGAGATAGAGATTAGCAACCAAGATGACGGAATCACTTTTCGGGATATTCGCAGAGAAGTTTATCGCGATAGCATTGGACTCATTTACAAATTCTATAACCAGGTGAAACTATGCTCTCGCCCGGAATGTCTTGGTCAAAACAAGGTGGAGTCCGGTAGACTATACAGGGAAGAGTTGATAGCCCATGGTACCCTCAATGAAGAAGATTAGTAGCATCATCATACTGGTTTTGATAAGCCTTCAATCGGCTGCCCAAGATCGGTACATGGTCTTTTTTAAGGATAAGAACGGGACCCCTTACAGCACAAGTTCGCCCCAACAGTTTCTTTCGGAGAGAGCCATTCAGAGGCGGGCAAAACAAAATATTCCTGTCACAGAAGAAGACTTACCGGTTAGTCCGGTATATACAGCTCTGTTGGAGCAAATGGGGGTGCAGGTATTTTATACCACCAAATGGATGAATGGGGTTCTGGTTCAGATGGATAACGGACAGAAGAGCCTGGTAGATAACCTTGAATTTGTGAGAGCTACTGAGTATGTGGGCCCGGATGCCCCACTTTCCAAAAGCTCATCGCTTACCGTGCAGGACAATGCCGGCAACATTTGGAATGAAGATGTGACCTCATTGCCTCAGTTTACTATGCATGGTATAGATGAGATGCATGATTTTGGACTAAAAGGAGAGGGGATAATTATTGGGGTGTTTGACGATGGTTTTCAAAACCTGGGGTCGATTCCTGCCTTCAATGGTTTGACACAGGGCAATCAACTGCTCTATTCTTTTGACTTTACCAGAAATACTGAGAGTGTAAATAACGGCCGACATCATGGAACCAGGGTACTTTCGCTTATGGCCGCCAATGACGAATACTATACGGGAACGGCCCCCAATGCAAAATATATATTGTGCGCTACCGAAGCTCCGGGAGAATACAGAATAGAAGAGTACAACTGGCTGTTTGCAGCAGAAAAGGCCGATAGTGCCGGTGTAGATATTGTAAATACTTCTCTGGGATACTCCCATGGCTATTCGGACCCATCTATGAACTACAGGCCCGAGCAGTTGAACGGTGCCACTACAGTGGTAACCCGCGCAGCCAACATAGCGGCATCTAAGGGCATTCTGTTAATCGTTTCTGCAGGCAATAGCGGGACCGTTGTTTCGGCTCCGGCCGATAGTCCTTATGTACTGGCGGTTGGTGCCATTAATGAAGATGGGCTATTGGCAGGCTTTAGTAGCCGGGGTACATATACACCCGATGTCTTTAAACCCGATGTAGTAGCTCAAGGGCAAAGTACCTTACTCATTTCGGTAGAAGGCACCTATTTACGACAGAATGGTACGTCTTTTTCAGGCCCCATCATCTCAGGTTTTGCGGCAGGTATATGGCAGGCCTATTCCGGCAAAACTGCTGCGGAAATGCGAGAGATAATTCGTAACTCCGGAGATAGGGCCTCTGAACCGCACCAGCAATTTGGCTTTGGCGTGCCTAATTTTTTGAGAGTAGTGCAACTGCTAAAACAAAACACTGAGGGATCGGCTTCAATTTTTAACGCCTATCCAAACCCCACTCAGGCCGACCTGCAAATAGAAGTAGATGAAGCTTTCTATGGAGAGCGTATTCAAATAGAGATAATTTCGGCCAAGGGCCAGCTTACCAGGCAGGTAGAATTCATTCCATTCGGTCACAGAAATCCGTTGACCATTAGCTTGCAGGAAAACGGTGTTTACTTTGTTCGGGTAATTACCAATAGGGGAGCAAGCTCTCGTAAGATCATTAAATATTGATATATATTTGTGCATGAGCTCACCCATTATTGCCCCTTCTGTACTCGCGGCAGACTTTGCCAATCTTCAGCGCGACATTGAAATGCTCAATGAGAGCCAGGCCGACTGGATTCATATTGATATTATGGATGGCGTCTTTGTACCGAACATTTCTTTTGGTCTTCCGGTGATGGAAGCCATTAATCAATATGCGAAAAAGCCACTGGATGTACATCTGATGATTGTACAGCCTGAGAAATACCTGAAGGCATTTAGAGATGCCGGTGCGGCTACTATTACCGTGCATTACGAAGCCTGCAACCACTTGCACCGTGTGCTGGAAGAAATAAAAAGTCTGGACTGTAAGGCCGGTGTGGCTATAAACCCTCACACCAATGTGCAATTGCTGGAAGACACTATTAAAGACATCGATGTGGTGTGTATGATGAGTGTTAATCCTGGGTTTGGTGGACAGAAGTTTATAGAGAATACCTACAAAAAAGTGAGGCAATTGAAAGAGATAATTGCCGAAAACAATGCACAAACGCTTATTGAAATTGATGGAGGAGTGAATGGACAGAATGCCGGGCCTTTGGTTGCTGCCGGAGCCGATGTGCTGGTGGCCGGGAGCTTCGTTTTTAAATCGGTAGATCCGCTGCTGACCATTGAAGAGTTGAAGAATCAGTAAGAAGTAACTCTGTTTTTAACCTGAGTTCGATGTACGAAAAGAACGTCATGCCGGAAAAACAGGTCTTAAACTCTCAAAAAGGGCTGTTTTATCCGGTATCTCAACAGAGCCTAAATGAGATTGCGGATATTTTCCTTTGCGTATGTGAAGTTTTCACAGGAAAATTCCGCAATGACGTCCTAAGAGGGGATATTTTTCTACTTACTTACATCGAACTCAGGTGGCTTTAAAGAAACATTTGTTGAAGAGCCTTCCAAAGGCTCTTTTTCTTTTCTACATCACTGGCAATTTCACTAAGCGCATCGGCACGTAGCATTTTTCTCGGACCCTCAGATTGAGGAGAATAGAGGGCAAGTGATTGCAATGGAGCACAGGTGTTTGTCCCAAAATCAATCAGTTGCTTGTGTTTGTGCTCAGCAAGAATTGCCTCAATTTGCTCTCCAGTGGCATTTTTGGCGTGCACCAATAGCACATCGTCTTCCGATCGTTTAACCGAACCCAATATTTTAAGTAGCAGTTCTTTTTCTTCTGTGAGCGCCTCATTTGCCCAATTTACCAGAATGATACAGGCTTTTAGGTTATTGCCAGAGGTGCTCAATGCCTTTAGTTTTATTTCTGCTTTAGGCTCTTCGGCTACTGAAACAGGTTGTTCCTCGGCATAAACAGCAGGGCTTGGGGTAGGGGCAATCGAAACCCTATTGGCTTCGGCACTCTTTACCAGATAAACAGGTTCCTGAATAAGTTCCTTGAGAAAAGCAGCATCAGACATAAGCCAAAGTTACAATTTCAGGCCATGGCTACCAATGGAGAGACTTCAATTATTCAGCTTTGCCAATGGTTTTATCAAAGAATATGCTCTTTAGCTCGGTAGCTTCTTCAGGCTTCATTCGTTTGGCCAAAACCAGACGCAACTGGCGTCTTCTCAAGGCTCCCTCGTACAACTCTTTCTCCTCATCTGTTTCAGGCATAAGCTCAGGCACATCGATCGGACGACCGCCTTGGTCTACAGCCACAAAGGTGAAGAAGGCACTGTGGCTTTTAAACTTGGTGCCTGAAGGAATGTTTTCAGCGAATACCTCTACATATACTTCCATAGAGCTACTAAAAGCCCTGGTTACTTTAGCTTTTAGTGTTACTACATCGCCCAGCTGAATAGGGTGTTTAAAAGAAATATTATCGGCCGAAGCAGTTACCACTATTCGGTTAGAATGTTTTTGAGCAGCAATGGCAGAAACTACATCCATCCAGTGCATGAGTTTGCCTCCCATCAGGTTATTGAGGGTGTTGGTGTCGTTGGGTAGCACCAACTCTGTCATGGTTACGCACGACTCACTCGATTTTTTTGCTTTCTTGGCCATAGTTTATTTTGTGAGGTGCAAAAATAGAAAAGAAAGGGTAAGTGTGCAGAGATTGAATGGGATTATTTAGAATATAATATGCATGTAATAATTAACATATGTTAATATAAATTAACAATAACCAGACATCTATTGTCTGGTTATTGTCTGTGGAAGTTCGTTCAATTCGATTTTCCAATCTGTAAGTCTCTCTCTATGAAGCCTCCGCGGGTTGAAAGTACTTTTACTTTGCCTTTTGCACCCTCTATACCGTTTAGCTCAATTTCGAAAACGGCTTCTTTGGTTTCTCCGGGAAGGGTACGATCGAGATAAATGGTTTTATCGGCCAGGGTGGGAGATACTATCTTAAGTTTGGCCTCATCTCCACCTTTTAACAGTTCTCCGTTAAACTGAAGTTGTACCCGGTCTTCTCTCACTATCTTAACCAACTGGGCTTGCTTTAGGGCGGTTGGTAGCTGGCCCACATTGGTAAACTTAACTGTTACTCTGTAGGTGTTTCTGTTTTTCTTTTCAACCGTCACATCATTTAGCTCTATAAGCGGCAGTTCCATGGCCATTGCCAGGTTAAAGAGTGCCTGCTTTTTAGCCCATCGCTCCAGTTGCCAGGGTGGGCCGTTTTGGCTAAAGAACTTAGGATGAAAACCGCCTATTTCTACCTCGCCAAGAGTGGGGTGAACAAATGGCTCCCATTCTCTGAATCCTCTGCCACCATTTTCCTCATCGTCCCACCGCAAGGCATCATAATCATCATAAACACCATCGTTGTCATAGTCTTTCATGGCTCCGTTATTCCACAGTTCATCGCCATACCAAATAGAACCGTAGTAGAAATAGCCGAAGTCTGGGCCATGGCCAAACAGTGGGCTGGGTTTTAGAGGGTCTCCGGTAGTGCGATTCACTTTGTAGCGGGTGGCGTAGGTTTCGTACACATCGCCTGCCCAGGGGTAATTGGTAATGGTAAGGCCAAGGCTGTCGTACTTTTTATAGAGTTCCAGATCTTCAAGATACATGCGTTCTTCGCTTTTCGAAGTACTGGGAGGTCTCAGGTGCATAGGTACGCGGGTGTCCATAGAATTCACAACGGAAATATTGGGGTGTGAAAGGGCCCAAAGCACGGTGTAACGAGACTCAGGTTCTGAAGTAGGGTAGGCCCCGGCTCCATACTGAGTATAACCTCTTCCTGTGGCATCGCCACCCACATCAGGTCTCCAGTTTTCCGGGTAGTTTCTGTGCAAATCCAATCCACCTATTCCATCTTCATTGAACCGGCCATCTCCATCATTATCAATGCCTTCCGAATAAACAAAGTAGTCTCCACCTTCTTGTACCCGCTTCATCAAACGGCCCTTAGGGTCTCTGGGGTCAATTATATGTGTACCCTCTTCGCCTTCTTTGGCTTTTACCCTAATTTGATAAATGATACCATCACCGTCCAGGTCTTCTTCATCGTCTTCATCTAACAAGCCATCCCGGTCATTATCATGCGGCCTTACGCTGCTTCGGTTTCTTTGAGCCGTATGCAAGTAGAGGTTGCTGCCATCGGGGTTGTTTTGTGGTCTCAGGTAAATGGCTTTGGTGTCAATAAGGTGGGTAATGGCCTTATCCACCCCGTAATTTTCCAGAAGGTGCCGGGTGAGCCAGAGAATGGACTCGCTGCTGGTAATCTCACCGCTATGACGTCCGCCTTCAAAAAAGGCTGCCGGTTTATCGGTGTCTTTGCCGGTTTTTTTGTTGGTAATGGTCATTTGCAGAATCGGGCGGCCCTCAAAACTTTTGCCCACCTCGTAGAGGTCTACAATGTCCGGATACTTTTCTGCCCACAGCTTGTACCAGTAGTACATCACATCTACCGTATGATAACTCTCAAAGTCGAGCTGTTTGAGCGGTTCATACTGCACCTCGGGGTGGCGGTGTTGTCTGAAAAAACTCACTCCGTGCCTTTCACCTTTCACAGTGTAGTAGGTGGTGTCATTGTCAGATTCCGGCCAGGTCTCAGGGTTCAGAGATCTTACCTGAAAGGCCTGTAAGGGAGCCATAATCAGCAAACTTAGAAATAGCGTAGTAATTGATTTCATAAGATCATTTGGTTGAAAGGGGAAGATAAGAATATTCAACTGATCGAAGAATATTGTCATTCATCGATGGTTGATGTCGACTCATCGAATGAGCTCCGGAAAATTCATGAAATAGTTGTTGCTTACAGAGCATTTAACCTCATGAAACCTAGTATAACCATAAATAAGAAGGGGGAAATTCTCAAAGCTTCCCTTGTTTCAAAAGAGCTTTACGGTTTTTTTGAACGAAAAAAGGCCTCTGAACGAGCCAAACTGGTGTCCGGTTTTTTGACTAACGGCCAGCAGGAGCGTATAGCAAGTTTAAAGGTTTTTGGTTGCGATATCGATTATCGCGTTTTAATTTCCGATCAGTCCTACACACTACAATTTTTGATTGAGGAAAACCCCATGAGCCAAGGCCCCCAAGATGGTGAAAAATACAAACTCATTGTAGAAGCAGCCAATGAGATTATATATGAGACCGATGCGGCCGGAGACTTTACTTATGTTAACCCCAAGACCTTAAAAGTAACAGGCTACGAACGCAATGAAATAATTGGTAAATCATACCTGGAGCTTATTCATCCCGAATACCGCGAAGAGGCTCAGCAATTCTACCGCAAGCAGGCCGGCACCCGCGAAAAATCTACTTATAAGGAACTGCCCATTATTACTAAAAACGGAGAACAGTTTTGGATTGGGCTCAATGTGCAGTTGTTGGAAAACGCCTTTCAGATTATGGGTTTTCTGGGAGTGGGGCGCGATATCACGGAGAGTTATTATAACCGATTGGCTCTTAAGCAATCGGAAGAAAAATATAGGGGCATAATACAGAACCTTCAGTATGGCCTCATGGAAGTTGACCTGAACCAGAAAATTGTTTTTGCCAATCCGGTAATGACAGAAATAACAGGTTATACTCCTGAAGAATTGATAGGCAAAGTGGCTACGGAGTTTCTGGTAGACGAAGAGGCACGAAAGATTATAGCCTCTCAACAGCATAAGCGATCCAAAGGTAGTGCCAGTGTCTATGAGATACCGCTAAAACACAAAGATGGCTCATACAGGTGGGCAATGATTAGCGGAGCTCCCATTTACAATGTAGATGGTTCCATCCGCGGATCCATTGGTATTCACATGGATATTACCAATCGTAAGCTGGCCGAAGAGGAACTTAAAGAAACCAAAGCGAAGCTAAGCAAATACAAAAACGGACTGGAGGCCATTAACTCGGTAACGTCAAACCTGAGCCTTTCTTCCGTTTCGCAAATCGATCAGGGGCTTAAAATAGCCACCGAGTACCTGGGTCTAGACCTTGCCATAATTAGTGAAATAAATGGCGCCTCTTATGAGATTAAACAGTTCTACTCCAACACAGACGATACCGGGCTCAACATTGGCGATAAGTTTAAGCTGGGCGATACTTTCTGCGATATAGTCATCAAAAAAGATGACATCCTCTTTATGAAAGATGTGAGCGAGTCTAAGTACTACGATCATCCCTGCCACGAACTTTTTGGTGTAGAGTCTTACATTGGCATTGCCTATCGGGTAAACGGAGAAAAAAGAGGGACTATCAATTTTACCTCTACCAAGGCCCGCAAAGAAGAGTTCGATACCTACGATCTTGAGTTTGTTGAGCTTTTTTCTAAGTGGATGGGTTATACGCTCACGCTCATTGAAAATCAGGAAAAACTAGAGGCAGAGCAACGCGCTTTGGCCAGAAAGAATAAAGAATTAGAGCGTAATCAAAAGCACCTGAGTGCTATTAATGGGTTTGTAACCAGCTTGTTATCAGATGACTCCATTCAGGAAATTTCCTGGGAGATCGCGGAGAATGTGATTGAGAAATTCGGTTATGAAGATTGTGTCATTTACTTGAAAAATGATGAATCGGGTAAACTGGATCAGGTGGCCGCTTATGGCGCCAAGCAATCCAAAACCAGAAAAGTTCTAGACCCCATATCCATAGAAATTGGTGAAGGAATTGTAGGTGCTGTTGCTCAAACGGGAATCGCAGAGATTGTGAACGATACCAGCAAAGACGGTCGCTACATTGTAGACGATGCGGTGCGCTTCTCTGAAATTACGGTACCTATTATTGCCGATGGAGAGGTAATTGGAGTTATTGATTCCGAGCACCGGCAGCGTAACTTCTTCAATCAGGAGCATTTGCATACCCTAACCACCATTGCTAACCTGGCTTCTAACCGACTAAAAAATGCCATTGCTAAGAAGAAGCAGGAAAAGGCAGAAAAAGAACTTATTGAGAGCGAACAAAAGCTCAGAAAAATATTACACAACGCCATTGATGCGGTAATTACTATAGATAGAGAAGGAGTTATTACCGAATGGAACAGGCAGGCAGAGTCTATCTTTGGTTTTTCGGCCGATGAGGCTTTAGGAAAAACCCTTTTGGAAACTATTATTCCTCCAATACACCGAGAGGCGCATAAGCGGGGCATGCAACATTTCTTTAAAACGGGAGAAGGTCCGGTTTTAAATCAGAAAATTGAGATTACTGCTCTCAGAAAAAATGGAGAGGAGTTTCCGGTGGCCATGGCTATTATTCCGGTTGAAAATAAAGGCTACTTTACCTTTACGGCCTTCCTGAGTGATATAACCATACAAAAGCAGGTGCAGGAAGAGATGCAAAAAGCGCTGGAAAAAGAGCGTGAGCTCAATGAACTAAAGTCCAGATTTGTATCCATGACCTCCCACGAGTTTAGAACACCCCTTACTACCATAAAACAGAATGCAGACCTGATCAGCTTTCAGTTAGAAGGCCAGCACCCTGACGATTTCCCAAGATACAAGAAATTTCTGGATCGTATAGATGGCGATTTGAACAGGGTTACCTCTCTAATGAACGACATTCTTATGCTGGGCAAAATTGAGGCAGGCCGCATTAATATGAAGAAATCGTCTACCGACCTGGTGCAATTTGTTGAGCGCCTGGTGAATAAGCATTCCGAAGCCGATAGTAAAGGAAGAAAGATTAAGATGGAAGTAGTAGGTGTGCCAAGAGAGGTATCTATAGACTCCTCACTGATGGAGCATGTGTTTTCTAATCTGCTTTCCAATGCCCTTAAGTACTCTCCAAATAGTGAGGCTCCTGAGGTTCAGGTGGCTTTTAATGAGCTTAAGAGCGTAAAGGTTTCAATAAAAGACTACGGCATAGGCATTCCACAAAAAGATCTAAAAGGACTATTCGGTTCTTTTTACAGAGCTACCAATGTTAAAAATATTCAAGGTACCGGCCTGGGCCTATCCATTGTAAAAGAGTTCACTGAGCTGCACGGAGGAACCATTACCGTGGATAGCGAAGAGAATAAGGGCTCAGAATTTACAGTTGAATTACCTTTATCTTAGGTGAATTCATGAATTTGCTCATCTGAATTATTAAATTGTTCAAAAAAAGTTAATGAGTCAGTTGAAAATTCTAATTGTAGAAGACGATCCCATGATCGCGGAGAGCGTTCAGGATATTATAGCCGTACTTAATCATGAAGTTCTTGGAGTTGCAGAAAGCGCAGAGACCGCCATTGCTATATGCAATGAGACTGTGCCCGACCTGGCCTTGCTCGATATTCAGATTGGAGGCGATATAGACGGTGTGCAGTTGGCAGAGCTGCTGAATCAGAACTTCGAAATCCCTTTCATCTTTACCACCGCTTTTGCAGACAATGAAACCATTACCAGGGCTAAAGAAAAAGGTCCCTTCGGCTATTTAGTTAAACCCTATGGTGTAAAAGACATCAATGCCGCTATTGAAGTGGCTATGGCCGCTTTCGATCGGTTAAAAAAGGCCGAATCTGCTTCCACTATGTCTAAGGTAATTCAAGATAGTATATACCTGAAAGTGGACTCTAAACTCATTAAGGTAAAGATTGACGATATTCTTTATGTAGAGGCTAAGGGCGACTATGCCTTGTTTAAGACCAAAGAGAAGGGGCACATTGTACACACTACAATGAAGCGGGTAGAAGACCGTCTAACTCCACATAACTTTGCCAAAGTGCACCGTTCCTATGTCATTAACCTCAGCAAAATAATAGACATTGAAGAGTCTAATTTGCTAATTGACAATAAGGTAATTCCTATTTCACGCTCTAACAAAGAAGCTTTAATTAAGAGACTCAACCTGTTGTAAAGGCAGGTTGGCTCTTTTGGCCTTCTCCCAGGTTACTTTTTGCTGTCCGGTAAAATATTTTTTCCAGCCCAGCACCACACAGTAGTGCATGTAGAGAAAATAGTAGGGAATATACAGGGCTTTGATACGCGTGGGGTTATTACGCATGAGATAGCCCATGGCCGCCAGTGCATAAATCAGCAAACAGGCAATGGCCGGAATTAGGTAGATGCCATTGGCAATGGCCAAAAAAGGTACAGCCAGAGTAGCTCCCAATAGGGCTAAAGGCATGAGTGTCCAACGCAAAACCCGGTGCGATATGTACTGAAAGCTCAACTTTCCGTATCTCATCAGATTAAGTAGTGGCAGTAGTTTGATGACCGCCTGAATGCCACCAGCAGAAATTCTTACCTTCCTTTTTGTTTCTTCTTCCATATTGGCCGAGCCCGTTTCCAGGGCCAGTGCTTTTGGTTCATAGGCAACCTTATATCCTTTAGCAGCCAAAGTCATGGTAAGTACAAAATCTTCGATCAACGTATTGGTATCTATAGGCTCGTAGAGGTGCGTTCTAATGGCAAATAACTCTCCGGCCGAACCAACCAGCGAATTCCATTCAGCATCCTTCTTTTTTAGGTAAGACTCATATTTCCAATAGAAACCTTCACCGGAGCTACTTGCCCCATCGGCTTTTTGGCTCAATACTGTTTTTTCTCCTGAAACAGCCGCTACCCTGTTGTTCTGGAAATGCTTTACCAATTCCCTTAGTCCTTGTGCATTAATCATCACGTTGGCGTCAGAGAAAATGGTAATAGGGGTGTCAATTGTAGGCATTACACGATTAACAGCTGCAATTTTGCCGGCTCGTTGTGGTGTATAATGCAGGGTAATAGAAGGGTGTTGTTCAATTAAGTGATTGGTATTGTCTGTAGAACCATCCGTAACCATGGCAATGTGTAACTTCTCCTTTGGGTAGTCTAGTGCCAGACAGTTGCTGATCTTTTCATCAATAATATCCTCTTCGTTAAAAGCTGCAACCAATAGGGTAACATGCGGAAGGTCTTCATCTTCCAAAGCAACCGGTGTGTCGCTTGCTTTAAACTTGGCCAGTACACTAATTACTATGCCATAGCCAATAAAGACATAGAAGATGATGAAAATGCTGATCCAAAAAAGAATTTCCATGGTCGTGGTTTTTCTTTGAATTAGCTCAATTTCAGTGAATTGAAAGGGGAGATTTCGATGAATGAACGGAATCCTTCGATGAGTTGCTTAGAGCGGTCTGAAACCAAAGCGCTTGTGCAATAGCCCATCGGTCCAGGCTTTGGAAAAGGCGCTCAGGTGAGCCCATTCTCTGGAGAGAAGCGAGCGGACAAGTTGCTTTGGGGTAGAAAGAAACATGAAGAAAAGCATGAAGAGCGTCCAGTTCTTAAAACCGTTTCTTCGCATAAAATGCAACCTGTTTCGGGTTTGGTAATAGAGTTTTAACGGACTGTTTTTACCCGTGCTTATCGACTCTTTGTGTAGCACATGCACCGTAGGGTCAACCAGTAGCTCAAAACCATGAGAACGTATAATTCGAGACCACTCCAACTCTTCATAGTACAGAAAGAATTCTTCGGGCATAAGCCCGCATTGGTCTACCACAGATCTTCGGAGCATAACAGCCGCTCCATGGAAGTATGGGGTACAGTAGGGGTAGCTCGACTTAGCTTTTCTCACCAGCTCATTGCGGCCGGTAATAGGATTAATCTCTGTGAAGCCCGCAAACTGAATCTGGTCGGGGTGATCGTAATATTTTAAAATAGGAGAGACAGCCCCCACATGATCGTCTTCAAAATGGGTTAGCAGAGATTCTATGAGGCCATTGTCTAGTTCCGTATCGTTGTTCACCAAAAATAGAAACTCGCCTGTTGCTGCTTGAATACCCAAATTATTACCTCCGGCAAAACCAATATTTTCCGATGAGTTGATGACCCTCACATTGGGTAATACCGATTGATATAAAGATGTATCGTCTCCCGACTGACCATTGTCTACCACAATAACTTCTAGCGCATTGTAGGCCAATTTGCCAATGGATTCGAGCAGTTCACAGGTTACCTGCGCCTGCTTGTAGTTTACGGTGATTATAGAGACTAAGGCTGACATGATGGTTCTTTTATTCCGATTACCTGAATGGCATTTCCCCAGGAATTGCCGTGTACCAGGCGATCTATTTTGATACATAGTTTAGCAAATGGCAAGCTCAAAATCTGACCGAGCAGGCCTGCTTTCTTGCCCAGATAGGCTGCTTCCCAACCCAGGCGAGAGAACCAACCGTCAGAGTACGAGCCGTGTACCACACGAAAACCCTCACCAATGAATCGTTTCCAGAGGTCTTCCAGATTATATACCTGACCAACGTGCTCTTCTTCGAGCCACTCATGGTGCTCTTCAAAGTATCGCTCGGGCAATAGGGTTCGTTGGTGTTTATTAGGAATTTTCACCATGAAGTAGCCTCCGGGCTTTAGCCTGTCATAAGCTGCTTTAAAAGGCATTTCTTTCGGAGTGATATGCTCGAAAACATCGATAGAAAATATGAAGTCGAACTCTCTTTCTTCCAATTGTTCCGTGTAGGTACAATGTGTGGTAATGTTGTTTGTTCCACTAGCTTTTATGGCTTCGTTGAGTGTGGCAATGCGCTCCTTGTCTACATCGAGGCTATGAATTTTAGCCTTGGGAAGAGCTTTGGCCAGACTAAAGCTATACTCACCATAGCCGGCACCCAAATCTAGTATTTTAGCATTTTGAGGCAGGTCTATGTGTTTCATTAGTTTCTTGAAAATGGTAAACCGCGCATAGTTGCCCACGTTGGTATAGCCAAAGACCGATTTAAACAGCCTGGCTAGTTTGGGTTTGCTTTTCATGCGTTCGCTGGTGAATATCTGCGATGTGCCAAAGGTTAGCTCCATTTCTTCAAAGCATTTAGATGTGTTAATGATTTGGCTGCCACAACAAACTCTTTGATAGGGTGTATGGCAAGCGTTCTTTTAATGTTTAACTGACCTATAATGATGGTTATAATAACACTGGAAGCGGTGGCCGTAGCTGCTCCCTGTACACCAAAAGCAGGAATCAGCAACCAATTCATTACTACGTTGACCGCCAGGCTAAAAACCAGCATCAGAAAATTTACTCTTGGTTTACCAACGGCATCCAGGGTAAGGCCAAAAACGCGGCCCCACGGTTTAAATAGTGTAGCGGTTGCCAGAATGATTATTATACCGGAGGCTGAAAGATAACTTTCTGATCCTATGATGGTTATTATGGTTTTATTAAAGAGTAGCACAATAAGCGTAGTCGGTAGTATAAAGGCTAATAACCACAGAATAGAGTTGCCGTAGGTTTTTTTAAGATGAATGCCTCCCGACTGAAGATAACTGGCTGCAATTTTAGGATAAATGACTTGTGAAATGGCCTGCAGGGGGAGTTCGGCATAACCGATTATTTTGTTGGCAAAATGGAAAATTGCTACGGCTGTAGGATCCATGAAGTAGTTAATCATGAGTAAGTCTACCCGCTGAAAAAGCAGTGAGAGCAGATTAGTACCAGAGGAGTATTTGCCGAAGTGAATAAGCTCCATGGCCGTACTCTTTAGTGGCCTTACCAGCCTAAACTCGCCTTGAACAACAGCCAGTATGGTTACCGGCAACACCGAAAGAAACATTATGTCTATCAGTCGGGTGAGGCTGGGTTGTCCGGCTACTATCAGCTGAGCAGACAGTACCGCTATAAAGGAAATAAGGTAGATGAAGTTGGTGATAAAGTACTTCTTAAACTTTTGCTGTGCCTGATTTACTGAATTTAGAAATTGTATAGTAGCTAGTACCAACAAGGCTTTAAACCCATTGATATACAGTATGCTAAGCTCAGGAACCGACCACAGAGAGAAAACCACCAGAAAAAGGCTGGTGAGAGCTACTATGGCATAGTTGAGCAAGAGGCTTGTACTTCTAATCTCCCGATTGTCGGGCTGCCGGATGATAAGCCGAGCCAGTCCGTTTTGGGTAAATCCCTGCCTTAAGCCATCTAGTATGGACACTGTGGTAATAAATATAGCCCAGTGGCCAAAAGACGCCTGGTCGTAGCGTTTGGCCAGGTAGAGAAACAGAATAAAGTTGCTAAGCAGAAAGGAGATTTGTCCTGCAAAGGAATAGAAAGTTCTGCCCAAATCTTGTTTTAACGATTTCATTGGGCAATGCTTCGGTAGAGGGTTTCTGTTCTTTCGGCAATTTTTTCCCAGGTAAAGCGGGCTTTAACCCTTGTGCGTCCTTTAATGCCCATGGCTTTGGCAAGCTCCCGGTTTTCGGCCATATAATTCATGGCCTCAATAAAGGCTTTAGGGTTATGATCAGGACAGAGTATGCCGTTTTCTCCATTTTCTATGGTTTCACGAATGGCCGGCAGATCTGAGGCTATTACGGGTATAGACTCCGAGTTGGCCTCAAGCAATACAATGCCCTGTGTTTCATATTGACTAGGTAAAATCAGCGCGGTGTAATAGGGGAGTACTTCATGAATTTTATCATTGCTGTACTCCCCGAGCAGTCTGACTCTACTTTCTAACTTCTTGGATTTAATAATTTGCTCTATGCGCACACGCTCGCTGCCATTGCCAATAATGTCCAGTTGCACATGGTCTGCGGCCTGGTCCATCACTTCCACAATTTTGCTAATGCCTTTTACAGGATGTAGTCTGCCCACAAAAAGAAACTTAGCCACTCCGGCCAGTTCGCTCTTGGAGTCTGACCACTGACTGCTCACGCCATTGGTAATCACGTTGATTGATTTTCCCGTAGGTCTGCGTTCATAGATTTCTTGCTTTAAGGCCTCGCTAACAGCTACCAATCCTGCTGCACTGTTGTAAAGCCTTTTTTCCATTCTTCGGGTGAAGGTATGGTGTAACTGGTGGTTGATGTGATACCACTTCTTGCCTTTGTTTTCTATATCGATGAGGCCATGTACAGTGTTCACGAGCCTATGATGAATCTTAGAATAGAAACTTAGCAGGTAGCCGCTTCGGCCCTGAGCGTGAATGATATCGAACTTCATGTGGTTTTTTCTAACCCAATGAAGAACCGACCAGTTGAATGACAGCTCTTCGGCTATCAACGAAATTGGTTTTATGTATCGGCCGGGAAAGTAAGGCACCTCAATAATCCGGATGCCTTCTTTTTCCGCAACCTTGGTTCTCTTCCGAAAGCTTCCACCGTTCAGAATAGACACCTGGTGTCCTTTGCTTGCAAGGCTTCTGGCCAGCTCCCAGGTGTGGGTTTGAATACCCCCTTTAAACTGCCAGGGAAGTGTCTTGCAGATGAGTAGTATATGAAGGGTGGAATGTGCTTTCATCTTAATGGTTGTTTTTCTTGTCTTTGAGACCGTCCAGTTTGTCTTTCACAACTGTCTTCTCGTGTTTTTTAGCTAGGTTAATGGCGTAAATCATGGCTAGAATTGCAATTGGCAATACGGCCGGCCAGGGCATTCCTTGAAAAATCATAGTTCTAAAATTTGGTGTTCAGTGTGAATGAATTCCTTTTTGGATTTCTGCATAAGTAAAAGAGCCTTGAAAGCTGCCCAGCCAATTTTGGGAAGGCTGAACGCGATGCGAAAAGACTCTCTGAGAAGTGCTTGAGTAGGAAGCACCAACAGGTAAGCTATAATAAGGGCTAGCAGTGCTCCGGTGCTGGCTACAAAAAGCACCTGGCTTTTTAATAGCAGTCCGGTAAGTGCAAACAAAGTGATGGCAAAGGGAGCTACCGCACGCGGGGGTAGCGCCAACTGCATAACTTTATGGAAAAAGTCGAAGTTGCCCTTTGCCAGTTGCACCATGCTCTCCCTAATCGATCTCTTGAAATAGGTGTACTGAGCCTCGAGCCATCGCCCTCTCTGACGAGTAAAGGCTTCAGTAGATGAAACTTTCTGGTCTAAAACCGAAATCTGCTCAGAGTAATGGATGAACTCACCACCTTTGGTAAGGATAAGCTCCATTTCTTTATCAAAGCCACCAATGGCCTTGCACTGAGCTATTACTGTGTCGAACAAGCTATAGTCGAATACCATAGCCGAACCGGATAGCTTAGAGGAAAGCCCTAAATTATTAGCTCCCTGGCATAGCATAGCCGTGTTGGCCGTTTCAGACAAGCCGTCCATCAATGCAGTAGAAGTATTGCTGTTGGCTGCTTTGCGCAATCCCTGAACAGCTCTCAAACCGGACTTCATCAGGCGATTGGCTTTGAATAAGAAGCCTCTTTCCATCACATTGTCCGCATCGAGCACTACCACGGCATCATAACCGTTTTTGTAGTGGTTCATGGCGCTCTGTAGCGACTTTACTTTCGTGCTTTTATCGAATGATACTGCGTGAACCTTAGCGCCCATTTGTTCCAGGGCCGTATGAGTTTCCTGTTGCAGCTGATCGGCAATTACTACCAGATCGAAGTGCTCTTTGGGATACTCGTATCTGTGTTGGAGGTTCAATTTAACAGTCTGCTGAATTACCTGATCTTCTTTATAAGCAGGTACCAGAATCAGAAACTTGCTCAGGCCCTCTTCTTTAACCACCACTCTTGCAGTCTTAAATGTGCTGGCAATGGCCAGAATTAGTTGGTAAAGGCTAGCTACCACCAGGTAAGCTACTGGAAACGCGATGATGATTTGGGCTAGAGTTTTCATGTTTCGATGTTTATTCAAATCTACCTCCACCAAAGCTCCCTTCCGGAATTATAAGGTGAATGGCAGGAAATCAACGATGAATGAAATGAGTGCTTAGATTAACCTGAGTTCGATGTACGAAAAGAACGTCATGTCGGAAAAACAGGCCTTAAACTATCAAAAAGGGCTGTTTTCTCCGGTATCTCAACAGAGCCTAAATGAGATTGCGGATATTTTCCTTTGCGTATGTGAAGTTTTCAGAGGAAAATTCCGCAGTGACCTCCTAAGAGGGGATATTTTACTACTTACTTAAATCGAATCCAGGTTAGATTACTGTAATAGCTCTCTGAGTTTAGATGGCTTTTTAATGCCTTTGAGCCAGGTTTTGGTGTCTCGTTCAGCAATTAAGAAGATGAACGGAATGGCAAAATTGAGTATGATACCGGTGGGCATTTGAATGAGTACCTGGTTGCCATAACTCGCAAAAATGGCTCCTGCCAGCATGGCATATAAGGCAGAAGCTTGTGTGCGGTTTTTGAGACAGCGCATCCGCATAATCTTTAAACCACCATAGCCTAGTATAAATCCCAACACAACGAGGTGAACCATTAAGCCAATGGGCCCCGTTTCTGCCCAGATTTTCACAAACCAACTGTCGGTGGCCGTATTGGCCATCAGAGAATCAGGGTTAAATCGTGCGCCCCAAAAACCAGCTGTGCCTATGCCTCCACCAAAAGGTCGTGTGGCCAGATAGCGGGCAAAGGTTTTCTGGTTTTCCAGCCGTACACTAAGCGACTTGTTATTAGGGTCTAATGCCGTTCGCATTCGCCTTACCTGTTCAACACCCTGAAAAAGAAAGGTGTATTTGAGTATGACAAACACAATGATCATGGCACTAAAGCCGGCTATAAGTATTTTAAAATTCTTTATGAGTATGAGGTATGCAATACCTCCTGCCAATGGCACGGCCAAAGCCCCTCTGGTTCCTGAAATGGCAAAGCCCAGCAAGAATACAATGGCAAGAACAAGGTATTTTATTTTCTTGGCTGTGGGGTAGGGACCCATAAACAGAATACCGCACATAAGGGCCATCATGGCCTGCGATGAGCCAAAACTCCCCGCATCGGAGTAGAAGGAGAAGACCCTCAATACCCCATGCAATACATGCTCTTCATGATGGTTTTCGGCATAAAGCCAGTGATGTTCCGCTGCATCTACTCCCAGTATTTGCTGCTTAAAGCCCCAAACCGTACCAATTAGAGAGAATAGTATAAGGGCGTTAAAGAATTGATTCATGTCTTTCTGCTTTCTGAAAAAGAGAAAGACCAGGGGTACCGTAAGTGCCTGATAAAAGCCAATTCCGCGCATGGCATAAAACCAGGCAATGAGCCCGTTGCCACTGGGGTTTACGATTTCCAGAGTCAGAAAAAGCATCCAAAAGCTGGTGAGGGCCACAATCGGGTTTTTGGCGTGTTTCCAGTTAGGTTTAATGGATTTATTGAGAATTATACTTAGCCATGAAAGGGCAAGCAGTATGTCTACCGTGAGTCCCCAGGGGCCGGGAACATATCGGGTAATTCCGGCCGAAAAGAAAGCCATAATGAGTGTTCCCCATACGCCAATCTTGGGTCGGTTCCATATGTAGGAAACTACTACCAGGCCTACGGGTAGCCCTAGCAGTAGCATGCCACCAATGAGGCCTATAAAGTGAATAAGTACAAAACTAAGCCCCAGAATGGCCAGAATAATGAGCCATCCTAATGGAGTGCCAAAAATGGCTGCACCCTTTGGAGTATAAACGTTTTGTGGATTATCCATGAATACAAAAGTGCAAAGGCTTTAGGCCAATTTGGTCTGTACTCGTTCAATGGATGGTATGCTTCGGTGAATAACCGAAAAGAGCGTTAAGCGGAAAGTGCTTCGGCAAACTGCCGGGCTCTATGTTCCCAGGAGTTTTGTTTGGCAAACTCAATTCGTTTTTGGGTTTTTAGTCTGGTGTTGTACCGCAGGGCTTTCCGAATGGCCTTTACAAAACCATCTTTGTCTGTGGCTATTTCGGCCACTTTTTCAAAGTCGGAAAGGTCTGAGAAATCGGTGCAAACTACGGCTTTTCCCATGGCCAGGTATTCATTGATTTTGAGTGGGTAAATGGCTTCGGTGAGTTTACTCTTTACAAATGGAATGAGGCAAACATCAAAGGCCTGAACTTTTTCGGGCAATAGTTCCTGAGCCACTGCGCCCAGCATTTTCACATTGGCCGGTAGTTTTGGCAAAGTGGTTTTCACCGGTCCGTAGAACTGAAATTCAAACTCGGGCAGGGCCTGAGCGCAATGTGCAACCAGATCGAAGTCAATCCGGCTATCAATGGCTCCGATGTAGCCAATCGTAGAGCCGTTGCTTTTCTCTTTGTGTGGGGCTAGAAAGAGCTCCAGATTTACCCCGTTGGGTATAAACTGAATCTGTTTGGCCAGCTCTGACTTGTTTCTTTTTAATACACTACTGGTGCAAATCACCTCATCGGCCAATGGCATAAAACGTTCTTCATAGGCTGCTCCATGCACTCCCGACCATTCGGTAGCGGCAATTTCATCGTAGCAGTAATAGACTGTTTTAAGCGGAGCGAAGTATGAACGGCAGTAGTAGCCATAGACGGGATTAAAGGCGTTCACCAAAGTATAAGAATCTACTGCTGATCGCTGTAGCTGTTTTTTGATGCTCCTGCCAATGACCCAGGCGTTTAGCCGGGCCATTGCCTTAAACAAACCTTTGTGCTTAATCCAGTTGATGGGCAGTATAGGGGGAGTTGAGATTACCTCAATGGCTCCCTGATTTGTGGTGAAAGTACGTGTTCTTCTGCTTAAACCTAAAATTTGTTTAACAGGAGCAAATTTATTGAAAAACAGATCCTTAAGTGTGTAGTGATAGTCTATCATTATTACACGATGGTCTGCGCTTAATTGCTTGAGCAACTCAATGGTAGACTTAATATAGGGGGTGTCCCAAGCCGGAAAACTATGACAAACGATCACTTTTTTCATATGGAGTTAGTTTTAAAACCTGTGGTTAACACTTGTTTTACTCTGGCTCTCAGCCAGCTTCTTTTCTTAGGTATTTCGCCAATTACTTCTTCCATTACCTCGGCAGTCACCGCGTTGATAAATAGTAGGGGTTTTTTATTGGCAAGCTTGCGGTATATCTTCAATACATGTTTGTCTGAGGCCATCCATCTTCTGTTGGCACGGGCTACGAGTACATGCACATTGCCGCTGGCTACTTCTTCTTCCGAGTATGGGTTATGCAGAATAGAAGGAAGTTCTTTGAAAATGAACTCAGGATTTTCACCCGAATTGAGATAGGGGAAGTGCTTCTCTAATTGCTCAATAATGTAGCTTTTACCCTCTGCCGCTTCGGTACTAAAGAAAATTACGGTCTTTGGTTCTTTTACCCCTTGTGCATTGGCTCTTAATTCCTGGACAAAGAGGTTAAGGGCCAATCGATCCAACGAGTCCATGTCTATGCTCTTTTGAAGCTTTTTAGTGTTTTTGGCTAATATGCCGCCTACATACAATCCGGTTTGCACCTTGGCTGTTTCCGGCTTCTTCAAAGAATTATCCATCAACTCTGAGGCAATAATGATGGCTGTAGGCAAAATGGCTCCTACTAAGAAGGCCAGAATCACCATCATCATTCGCTTAGACTTTAGCGGCTTAATGGGGTAGTAAGGCGCATCTATTACCTTAATATTGCTCGACATCATCATGCTGTACTTGTGCAGTCGAGCCTGGTTGTAGCTATGTAGGTTTTCCAGATATTCTCTTTCGGCCACATCAATTTCGCGCTCAAGTCTCTTTAGGGTAGAACCTAAGGGGGCAAAGCGGTCATAAATTCTTTCATACTCCTGCTGGCGTGCCTCCATTACGGATAGCTTGGCGGCAGACTCTTCTTTCATAATGGTGAAGTTGAGCCACTGGGTAAGCATTTCGCGAGTTTCAAGCCCATCAGGAGTTTGGCTGGTAAACAGCAAATCGTTGGCAATATTGGTCATTTGGCTTTTGAGCGAGTCAATCTGCAGGTTGAGCTCAGATTTGCGAATTACCATGGCCTGATTAGGTACGGTGTCTGCGGTTAGCTCAAGTGAAGCAAGCTCGGCACTGTACTTAGAAATGTTGCCTCGATTATTGGCAAGTTTGGTTTGCAGGCTGGCAAGGATGTCGCGGTCGGAGATTTCAATTTCAATTTTTGCAAGGGCTGATTTGGCTCCGGCTAATATTTTCAACTCGTCCTGGTACTGCTTGTCTAGTTCTTCTTTGTTGCCCGAGATAAAGCGGGTTTGCTCGTAATAGTTAATGATTTTGTTGTTTACACGAAACTGTAGTAGAGCATCCTCAGCCCCTTTTAATTTTGCAGAAGATTTGTTTACAGCTTGCTCGAAGAAGCCAATTACAGAATCGCTTTGGCCTTCTTTAATTCCTTTTTGCTTCGACATGAAAATGCCGGTGAGGAGTTCGAGTGTTTTCTGGCTTATATACGGATCTATTGAGGTGTATTCCATGCGAATCATGTCGCTGTTACCTTCGCGGGTTACCACCAGGTTTTCCAATTGCTCAATGCCAAAGAAATCGTTCTTGGAATTAGCAATCAGGTATACTTCGTTGAACTGATCGGCTTCTCTCATATTTACCAGTTTCTGATAAATTGAGATTTCTGTATCCTGATCAGTAATATTGATTTCCAGGTTTTTCAGGGTTTGCTCAAAGTGATCTAAATTTTCTGGCAAAAGTCTTAGTACTCCTTTTTTGCGGGCCAACAGAAGGTGTGCCATTAGTCGGGCCGAGAGTTCCTTGTTGGTTTCGTAAGAGGTAGCCAGGTTGATGAGGTTTTCTAACTCGTTGTTGGTTTTGGCATAATCCACTCTGCCGCTGGCATTGCTTTCGATACTGTAACCTGAGATGAGACCCGTATTGAGTAGCGTATGAGTGGAGTACTCTTTCTTACCGTCTTTGGTACTGTAGAAGACCAGGAAGGCGAGGAGTATGGCGGTTCCGGCTATAAAGTGGAAGTACCTTACTATAAGTCGTACGATTTCTACAATGGTCATGACTTACTTGAGTATATCTTCTCCAACAATAGTCTTAAGGGTAGTGTAAGCCAACCACGCTTCGTTTTTGGCTTTTTCAAACTCCATTTTTGAGGAGTAAAGCGATTCCATGGCCATTCGGTACTGCTCAAGGGGAAGCTTACCGGCTTTGAAGTAGCCTTCAGCCACTTCCAGGGCCATTTCGTTCGATTGTACTACTTCTACCTGAATTTCAACCGCCTTGATGAAGTGCTTCAGGTTAGAATAAATTTTTATGATTTCTTTTTTAATGAGTTCTTCTTCTTTGCCCTTCAGATGATCCAGCTTTTCCTTTTCAAGCGCCTGAAGCTTGATTTCGTTTTTTCTTGAGCTCACCTCGGTAAAGGGTAGTCTAATGTTAAGACCAAGGTTGTAGGTTACATTCTGACGGCTCAGGTAAGTAAGTCTTGTACCGCTTTGATCGCCCGTAAGCTGATCGGCCACAATGCCGTTACCATAATTGACACCTGCTGCCACCGTGATGTGCTGCAACCACTTCTTTTTGTTGATCTGTATTTCCTGATCGGCCTGTAGCTGAGCCACTCCAAGAGCTTTGATAGCCGATGACTGTTGCATGGCCACAGCAATAAGTTCTTCTACGGGTCTAAGGTTTTCTACCTTGAGCTGGGTGGGGCTCTGAGCCATGGCCACCCACTGAAGGCCGATAAGAAGGGCGAGTATGCTAAGTGTCTTTTTCATGGTCTTATTCTGTTTTTGCCATTTTCTTACCGAAGAGTGATTTCACTTTGTCGATCACCTGGCTCATTCCGTCTTTCTTCATGAATGGCCGCTCAATGACCCGGTAAAAAATGATACTACTAAGTAAGACCATAGCGAGCGCAATGCTCAGGCTTATCGTTAGACCTAAGAAATATGTCGTTGAATAACCGATTTTGGCGATGAATGAATAAAACAACTCCAAAAGGGGTAAATGGGTAAGATAGATGGTATAGCACATGCCACCGATGACAGGAATCCACTTGAAAGAAAGAATTTGTGGAATAGAGCGCCCTTTGAGTGTACTAAGGAAGAACCCACAGAGGGCAACCGAAAAGAGCAGTGCTTTTTCCATATCGTCTGTCCAGGTAAACATCATAATGGCAAAGGAAATAACCCCAAGTAGATCATAAGCTCTGTGCTTGGCTGCCAACCAGTTTTTGGAGTGCACAAACAAGTCGGCTGCAAAAAGGCCAATGAGAAAGTGTTGTAATTGGCCCAGCAGGCTCGCTCGGAAGGGTTGGAACTGCCAGCCTAAAAGATGCTGTGCCACAATGAACAGGGCTGTGAAGCCAATCAGCATTAGGCGTCTTTTAACCACCGCTTTTATACTGAAGTAACCGATGGCTAGAAATGGAGCGAGTAGATAATATTGTATTTCTACCTCCAGCGACCAGGCGACAGGGTTAATGATGGGGAAATCGGCATATACTATATTGTGCACGTAGAAAATACTGCTGAAGTAATGGCCAGCGAGTTGTTCAAAGGGGATATTGCTTTTAAGGAAGAGTACGAGGGCAAACAAACTCATCCAGAAGATGTAGGGAGGTTCGAGCCTCTCCAACCTTCGGGTAAAGTATTTTTTATAACTAAAAGGGCCATTGCTGCTACCTTTGGCAAAAGGCAAGGCCAGTACAAAACCGCTCAGGGCGAAGAAAATCATAACACCAATGGCTCCTCGGCTAATCAGGTAACTCACTTGTTCGGTAGCACCTTCCAGATTGTGTTCGCCATATACATACCTGAGAAATCGTTCGTTGGCATGGAGAATTACAACAGGCAGTATGGCTACAAATCGTATTCCGTCAACAAATGGAAGATAAGCTCTGCCCGAATTGGGTCTTTTCAGATTTTTGAGAAGCCATTGCATGATTACACATTTTCGGTTTGGAAGGCCGCCAGAGGCGTCTTTATTAATATTTTAAGGTCCATCCATAAATTGTAATTCATGGCGTACTCTATGTCCAGCTTCACTCGGTTTTCCGGGTCTACATTTTCTTTGCCGCGTTCAGTTACCTGCCATAAGCCGGTAAGGCCAGCAGGACCGAGGAATCTGCCCACTCGTTCGTCAGTGGTAAGTTTTTCTGCTTCATAAAGCGGTAGAGGTCTGTTGCCAACTACCGACATATCGCCCTTAAGAATGTTGAAAAGCTGAGGTAGTTCATCGATGCTGGTGTTTCGGATAAACCGACCTATTCTTGTAATGCGTGGGTCGTTCTTAAATTTTACGAATGAATTGCTGTTGTCTTGAGATTTGAGATCTTCAAAGCGATCCTTTTCGCTATATTTTTCATCAGCAATTACAATCGGGTCATCGGCATGCCATGCAATAGCATGTCTGTTCAAGGCACGCTCTTCCAACTGGTTGTCTTCTGCAACTCCGTACTGGTTAAGGTGCTTCATTTTCTCAACCAATCGGTCGGCATCAGTTCTCATAGAACGGAACTTGTAGAACTTGAAGATCTTGTAGTTTCGACCTACCCGGTATGAATAGTAGAAAATGGGCCCTTTCGAGTCGAGCCTTATGGCCAGTGACACGATTATCAGGATGGGGCTAATAAGTAGAATCAGCGTTCCCGCAAAGAGGATATCGAAGATTCGTTTGACGATAAATGTGGCTCTTTTGTTCACGGTTTTTGTGTTTTTCGTTTAATCAAAAATAATTTAAGCCTGAGGCCATGACGGTTTTATTAGATGACTGACCGGTAATGGCAGATGAATGCCCTTCTCTGTCGGTAAATGAAAAATGAGGGTGATTGGAGGCGGTGCTGTGCAATTGGTCACTTTGGGATGAGATTGCTGGCTTTAGACCTTTCGGGAGAACTACACTAGCGCCATTTCGGGCTGTGTCAAATCTTTCTCTGGTACCACTTCTTGTAGCTGTCTTCGGCTGTCCGATTAGCAGGGAAGCCGTTGCATACCATGAAGCTGAGACATACTGGCACTGCGTGGAGAACCTTGTTCGACCCAAACCAGGAGGCATAGCATAAAAAAAGGGCCGCTCAACTGAGCAGCCCCAAAAAACACAAACTAAACCGACACTTACTTTTTGAATAGTTTTCTTCTGTTTCTGTAGCCATCTCGCTCTTTGTACCAGTCCATATAGCTATAGCCATAGCTTTGGGCCCAGTCTCTAAACCGAAGGTGGCCTTCTCTAATATCTATTTTCTCCGTAGGATAATCGAAGCTTTCAGGCAGGTGAATAGCCCACGGCAAATCTGTTTTGGAACGGTAATAGACTCCGGCATCCGGATCGGAATTATCGTCTAAGGTTCCAAAGTATTCTGAGTTCACCAGGTTGGTTGGTTCATAGCCGGGCAGGTGTACTTCACGTCCACGGTCTTGTCCAATAATAAGGAATGGATTGTAAGGAGCTGTGCCAATCTCTGAATAAGCCTTTGGGTTGGTCAGCTGAGTTTGTATGGTCAAAACTTGAGGTTCCAACTCTTGTGCTCCGTCTTCAGTATTTACAAACCCTGAAGTAGAAAAGAGGTCGTGTACACTGCTGGTTACTATAAACACCGCATTGTCTTGTCCTTGTTCAGTGCCGTTTCCATTCAGCTTTATGTTGGCATTGTTAATCAACTGTCCGGTGCTGGAACTAACGTCTCCAGGCAGCAGCTTGGTGGCAAAGCCAAAGCCGTTTCGGTAACCAGCTCCAATGGCTCTCACCTTAAATTTAGACTCCATTTCTACAACCTTATTATCCGCATTCAGAATGTGCTTGAACTGATAGTCAATCACCAGGTCGTTAAAGTCGTAGTCTCCATAGTTTGGCCAATTGTCTTCAAAGGCAAAACTGCCAAAGGTAGAAGATGAAGGGTAATAGCTGGAGTAAGCTTTATTAGCATCATTAGGGAATTCGTCCAACACATCGTTGATTCCGTCACCGTCAGAGTCTAATGTTCCTGGCTTATCTACCGGGCTCACATTAGTGGTGCTAATAGCGGTGGGAGGGTTAGAAGTTACAAACATAATGGCATCGTTAAAATCCTGATCGCACCACAGGTATTCCCGATTCACATCTTCAAAGCCCAGTAAAAAGAGCTCGTTTTCTTCGTCCCAAAGAAGCACATTGTGTTGTCTAAGCGCAGGATCGCTCTCAGGATTCAGGTCTTTATCGGCAAATACCAGATAATCATAGCTTTCAGAATTCCAGCCATTCCATCCGTCAGCCAAAAGTACAAGCCCAATGGAGGTGCCGGGTTCAAAGCGTCCAAGATTAATTTTATCGCCTGATCGTAATTTACCGCCCGACCCAAAATAAGACAGGTTCGGGAAGGCCACATTAATTACATCAATATCGTCTAGTGTACTGGGAGGGTTGCTCGTAGGGTAGGTATAAAAACCAATCGCATTTCTCCATCCTGCACCCTCATGTACAAAGGTTAGCCATACATCGGCAGTTTCTACTATATCCAGAGTAGTTTTACGGCCATCGGCCAGGTAGGTAGGATGATAATCGGGAACGGGTTGTCCTTCAGGCAATGAAGAATTTATGATGTCCAATAAATCGGTACTAATCTTATCTCTTTTCTTCTCCAGGTTTTTGGGCACACCCCACCAAAAGCTATAGTTATCCATGTAGCTGAAAGTAATTCCGTTTACTGAATAGCTTTGGTTGGCAGCAGTGCCTCCCTGAGATTGTTCCTCTTTCTCTATAATGGCCGACTTCAGTTCTCCTTGAGCATAAACAACTTCTATGAGGTTGTTTTGAATGGGTACCTGAATTTGTCCTGGAATACCTACAAATGCAGATTGAACATAAACAGATTCATAATATGCCGGAAGGCTAAGATTGTCGCGGAAAGCTCCGCTGGCATTGGTAACTGCAGTAAACAACTGCTTACCAAGTGTATCTCCGTCAACTTCAAAAATGGAGAATTTTACGCCCTTAAAGGCGTTCCCTGAGGCGTCAGCCAAACTTATATCTATGGCAACCTCCTGGGTAGTGGCAAAGTCGAAATTAGTAGTTTCGTTAACCGTTTCTTCTAATTCAACAACTGGCTTTTCGAGGCAACTTTGTACCAGGAGAAGCAAAGTAATCAATGGCAATAGTTTTTTCATTGTTGTTTGCTCTGGTGAAAATTTAATTTGAATAGTGGCTTTTGGTGTTGTTGCATTAGTGTTTGGTTAACGAGCGGTTATTGGCAGAATCTAAGCCACTCGTTTCATCTTATCTTTTTGCTTAAAGCCCATGGCTGTCATAAGTCTAAGCTGCATTTCTACGGGATTAAAGGGTTTACTCATGGTATCTTTGGCTCCAAGTTTTAGGGCCTCAATGCGTTGATCACTCTTGTCCTGATCGGTCAATACAATAAGTGGAATGTTGTTTTGCTCCAGCGTGGCTATCATTTGCTGAAAGCCTTCACGCTCACGGCTGGCATTCGAATGAAAGTTGGACAGTATGGCTGCCGGTCTCAAATTCTTTTCCAGATATTCTAATGCCTCAGTAGGGGTTTCTACGGCATTCACATCAAAATTCTTGCTCAGGTAATTGATGAGGAAGAGTCTCATCATGTAGCTGTGTTCAACGATAAGTATGGTTTCCATGCGATTGTTTTTCTTCAAATCTGCCTCGTTTACAGGCATTTTTCAGGCAGAATCGATCAATGGTAGTGATTCTTCGATAACTGGTAAGCTATTACAGATTACTCTCTGTCTATGGGGGTGGGGTAAATGGCTACCAACAGTATTTAAGGTCAAAGTTCAAGTGAAATGAACTCAAAAATGCATGTACAACTAAATTTCAAAGGAATGAAAAACCTAAAAAACCTGATGTTAGCGGCACTCGTGCTATTGGTAGGGCTGTGTACAGCCTGTGATAATGAAGATGCCAACCCAGACATTTTGAATGAAGTAGCAGCCGAAGCTGAGGCTACCGAACTGGATTCTGCAGCCTTTGGCAGTAGTCAAATGGAAGAGTGGACGGTGCTTGCTGCCGATGACCTGCCCCCAGCTGTTGTCGACTATGTTTCCGAAAATTATCCTTCAGAAACCATTACCAAAGCCTGGCTAGACGAAAATGGTGGTTATGTGGTATTGCTGCAAAACAGGACAGCCCTGCGTTTTGACAATGCCGGGAATCATACTGAAACCATAGAGGAAGCCGGTAGAAGAAAAAGAAGACCGGAGCTTACCGCCATAGCCACTGAAAATCTGCCGGAAGCCATTAGCCTCTATCTGGCCGATAATTATGCCGATTTTGCGATAGAAAGGGCAGGAACAGATGCCGAAGGCCAATATTATGTGAAGCTGGCCGAGGGACCACTCGTAATATTCGATGCGCAGGGCAATTTTATAGAAGAAAGAAGCGCGCAAGACAAAAAACGAAGAAGAAAGCGCAGAGCAAATGATGAAGGCTGGGAGGCCATACCGACCGACTCTTTGCCCACATCTGTTTTACGCTACATTGCCGAGCACTACCCAGACAACGAATTGGTCCGTGCCGGAACAAACAGGGAAGGGCAGTATGGAGTTGTTCTGGACTCGGCCATTGCGCTCTTGTTCGATGCCGATGGTCATTTTATTGCGGCCAGAGAACTCGGCAGTCATCACAGCAGAGAGTGGACGGCCATAGATTCTGAGAGTTTGCCCCAAAACGTGCTGGATTATATAGCCACAAATTATCCCGATGCCACTATAATGCGGGCCGGAACCAACGCGGCTGGTGAGTATGGAGTAATATTAAATGAACCAACCCTGGCACTGCTTTTTGCAGCCGATGGCTCCTTTATTGAGAGTCAACGTTATGGTCATCATGGAGGTGATAATTGTGAAAATGAAGGGTAAACTATTTATGGGTCAACGGGGCAAATGATCTCCTGATCAACCCGGCCTTGGCGTCAATAAGTTTGGAATCTACAGAACTTATTGGCGCTTTTTTTAGTCCTACAGGGCTAAAAAAGTATGCGTAAACTCACATTAGGAGTGAAGCGTAAGAAGAATTTGGTTCGTTCAAGCACATCTACATCGCCATTCCTATTAAAATCTACCAAATAGCTTACAGCATAGGTATTGGTTCTATTCAACAGGTTGATGAAGCTAAGGCCTACTTCACCTTTCCAGTTATGTCCTTTAAACCTGTGCCAAATAGAAGCATCTACCCGGTGGTAATTTGGCAGTCTGATACTATTAGGTGCGCTAAAACGCAGTTTATATTGTCTGTCTCCCGGGTTACCCTGCCCCGGAGGTGGCGGAGGTCGTCTGTCATCAAGCCTCACATTGTCAATACTGGTATAAGGAGCCCCGGTTTTAAAGGTGTAACCCAGCGAAAATTCCCATGCTCCTTTGCTGTAGCTGCCCGACCAACCAACCTGATGTCGAATATTCAGACTTGAAGGAAAGGAATTGGGAAAAAGGTTGCTGAAGCTAACCTCAGAGTCTTGAAAGTTGTAATTTACCCACGTGCGAAAATATTTCCAGCGTTTGCGCAGGGTAAGGTCTACTCCCCAAATGCGTTCGCTGCCCTGGTTGAAGCCATCTTCGCGAGTAAAGCCAAAGCCCAGATTACGCGCCAATAGCCCATCGATAGCTTTTGTGTAAATGTCCACATCCCATAACCAGTCTGCATAATTGTAGATCAACCCTATGCTCAACTGTTGGTTTTCTACTAAAGGTACAAGTTCTTCACTATCAGCTAGTAACCAGTGCTGTTCCACGGCATTAGAAAGGGTGAACTGAGATTCTTTGATCGTACTTAGATACTGATGGTAAAGACCGTACGATGATTTGAACAGCAGGTGAGAGCCCAGGTTGTAATTGAGCTTAATTTGAGGACTGAAAACTGTTTTTTGCAGCGACTCGAGCAGGGTGAGTCGGCCACTGAGCACCAACTCAAAGTCTTGGTTCATTGTTAAATTCATATCGCTAAAAAAGGCGTGCACATTGGCCTTTGAGTCGATTAGCTCAGCATTGTTTTGTTCAAAGAAGTTTTGGGTATTGATGAGATTGACAATGTCTAAATTATTGAACTGATAGCCATAACTAAGCAAATGACCCTTTCCAAATCTTTGGGTGAGTGCCACCCGGGCTTCCCAGTTTTTAACTGTGTTGCTTCTGCTTTCCGTATCGTCATCGCTGGTGTCGGAGGGGTTACGCAGGTTGGTGAAAGAGTAGGCCATGGCATAGTCGGAATAAGCCATGCTAACAGCCAAGGAAGTTCTATCGGCCACCCGGTAGTTCCAGGCCAGATCGGCTCCGTAGCTATTCACCTCATGCGCCTGCTCAATGTTGATCCTTTGCTGAGGATTCGTTTCCTTATAGCCAAACTGGCTATGTGCCGAAATGTAGCCAATACTAAAGTTGGATCGACTGGACGCTTCATAGTTCCATTGTAGGTTTAAGTCGCTAAAATTCAGATTGTTGCTAAAGTCGGCTACACGCAATAGCCCTTGTCTATCTCTAGTCTCGCTTTCAAAAAGCTTGCGGCCATATGAGTTGAAGGTCCAGGTAGGTATGGCATCGTTATACGAACGTCTGGCGGCCAGCATCAGAGAGCCTTTTTTATCCAACACAGGCAACTTGAGGAAACCATCGGCATGGGTCATATTAGTACTTATTTCTCCGCTGATTTTGTCCTCAACAGAATTTCGGGGTTGTATGGCTATTAGGCCGGCAGAAGCTCCTCCGTAGCGCACCGGAATGTAGTTTTTGTAGATATCGAGTGCCCCCACCGAAGAGGGAATGAAACTAGAAATATTGCCAAAATAATGGGCAGTATGATAAATGGGCACATTGTTCCAATAAAGCAACGTATTGTCTCTGGAACTGCCCCTTATATTGATGCCGGAGGCCGACTCATCGTTGGAGCTGACGCCTGCAATAATTTGTGCTGAAAGAAGCACATCACGCTCCGAAAGACCGGGCAAAATTTCCATCTCTTGTGGTAAAATGCGAAAGCTATTGGCTTTGGGGTCAGCTACTATGCCCGGATTCAGGTATTCTTTTATCTCATAGTCATTCAATTCCAGTGGTTCCGGATAAAGGTTGAGTTTGAGGCTACTTACCGCAGACAAGGTATCTATCCAAATGCTTTTGGTTTGGTAGCCCAGAAAAAACACCTCTAGCCACTGTTCTTTTCCGGCCGGAATAATTAAACGGGCAACCCCTTCATTGTTGGCTATTTGCCCTTTGGAGGTTCCTTTTAGCCGAACGGTTGAAAAGGGTAGTGGTACTCCTGTTTCACCATCTTCAATCTGCAGTTCTACAAATCGAGAGTTTGCTTTTTTTATGACATAAAACTTATCCTTAACCTTTTCAAAGCTTAAGGGTAAATTCTGCAGCAATTGGCGGAGAGCCTTTTCCGTAGAAAGTGTTGAGTCCGGTAAAGAAGTTGTTAATCCTTTAATTTCTGCCGGATTGTAGGAAAAATAGACACCATAAGTACTTTCCAGTTGGGCCAACACCTGTTTTAAAGGCTGCTGTTCATTAGAGCTACTTTCTGCCTGCCCAAAGACCGCAGCACAACAGGTTGAGAACAGCCAAAAACTAAGGATTTTGACGGCCGCTGATCGTAAGTACTTTATTTTGCGGGTCATAGGTATAGTCTAGTTCTGCAGCCGACAAGACGATGCGCAGAGCACTCTCTACATCATCGGTTGGGAAAGCTCCTGTAAATCTAATCGAGTCCGTTGAAATATTAGAACGGATGGTTATGCCATAGCTATTTTCTAGTTGCACAAGTGCTTCCTGAAGGGGAGCATCTTCTAATTCCACCAGGTGCTCACTAATCCATAAAGGTTTGTTTTCCACCGGTTTTGTCCAGCTTTTGTGTAATACACCATTTTCTAACCGCAAGCCTTCGCCTTTTTGAAGCTGCTGTCGGGTGCTACTCCCTTCAACAGCCACTAGCCCTGAATATACCTGTACTTCCAGCACGTTTCTAAGTTGTTTCACATTGAAACTGGTGCCCAGTACTTTTATGCTGCCTTCAGAGGTTTGGACTTCAAAATCTATCCCCCTGGTTACTTCAAAAAAAGCTTCTCCCCTGAGCTTCAGTTTTCGATCTTCCGCAAAATCAGAGGTTTTGTATTGCAGTTCACTGTTGGCATTTAAGGTAACCACAGAGGCATCTGGCAATGTAATGGCTAAGGTCTCACCAAAGCCGGTGTTGTGAGTGGTATACCCGGTTTGGGTGAGGTAGTATACCAAGCTTACACCAACGATAAGCAGGGCTGCAACGGCTATTTTCCAGAACGAGAAAGTGCTGGGTCCTTGCTCTTTTTTGAGCGCGTGTAGCTTTTGTAGTTCGGCCTCTACATCGTAGTCAGGAAAGCCCAGTTTGTCGGTGGCTTGCAAAATTTGCAGGTAGTCCTGTCCCTCAGGCGATTGCTCAAAAGCTATACGCTCGGCTTCCGAAAGCTTGCCTTGCAGCCAGCGATTAATGGTTTCTTCGCTATGGTGGTTGTCGCTCATTGGTGTTGTTCTACCCTTACATCCGGTCAGATGGATTTTACCCTACCTAACGTTTATATATTTTCATGAATGTCTGCTCTTAGTTTTTGGAGGGCCTTATGCATGCGTTTTTCAACCGCCTTTACACTCACCTCCAGTAGTTCTGCTATTTCAGTATAGGTAAGTTTTTCAATCCGGTTCATCAGAAACACTTCGCGCTGGCCCTCCGGTAAACTGGTAATAGCCGCCTGCACTTTTCGGTCAAATTCACTGAATTCGAGTTGATAGTGAGGAGTTTCATAATTGGTACTTTTTTGAATAAAGTGAATATGCTTGTCTTTGGTCTTCTCCTTATCAATGCTTTTAAGCATTTGGTTTTGTGCTACTCTGAAGACATAGGCTTTGGCCATGGCAGGTAGCACATTACTGCAGTTTTTCCATAAGGCAAGAAAGGCTTCCTGCACCATGTCATTAGCTTTTTCTACATCCTTGTAGCGGGCATAGAGAAAATTACGCAAGAGTGGGGCTATGCTTCTAAAGAGGGCATTGTAGATGAATTCATCGCAACTATGCTTGGCTTGTGAAAAATCCAATACGGTTTATTTTAGAGTAAGTATTGTGGTTGTTCTGGCCGGAACTTTAAAATCTTGTCCCACATTGGTGCTTTTGCCGGTGATTACATCCAGGCCAAAGGTATAGCCCCTTAACATTTCGAGGTGTTTTTTTCGTGAAATGGTGGCCTCCGTATCGTTCATATTCATAATAACCATTACGCGCTCGCGATTGGTATATCGAAAATAAACATACACATTCTCTTCGGGTACAAAGTGTATCAGCTTGCCATTTTTAACTGCATCGCTGGTTTTTCTCCAGTTGGTTAGCTTGGTCACATAGCTATGCATGGCATTTTCTTCCGGTGTTCTCCCTTCGGCCGTAAAAACCGAGCGAGCGTCTCCCGGCCAACCGCCCGGCATATCGGCCCGTTTGGCACCATCTCCCCAAGAACCAGGCCCTGCTTTAAAGGCCAATTCCGTTCCGTAATAGACTTGCGGAATTCCTCGGGTGGTCATTAAGAAGGCGTAGGCCATTTTAAGGTTATTCAGGTTTTCGCCAAGAGTGCTGTAAATGCGGTTAATGTCATGGTTATCGAGGAAGATCACATTTTGCATGGGGTCTGAGTACAACCGATCTTGCGAAAGGGTGTAATAGAGACGCATGATGCCCGATTCCCATCCGAAGGGAGAGTTAAAGGCATCACGAACTGCAAAATGAATCTGGAAGTCCGTAACCGATGGCAGGTGAGAGTTATAGCCATCATTTTCGCCATCGCGATCTTTTTGCCAGTATGATTCATGGGCTACACTTTCTACCCATGATTCACCAACAATATTGAATGAAGGATAAGCCTCCAATACCTCTTTGGCCCAGCGAGCCATATAGTCCTGATAGGGGTAGAGGTAGGTATCCATTCGAATACCATCTATACCTGAATATTCTATCCACCATAAGGTGTTTTGAATAAGGTAGTCGGCTAATTGCTGGTTGCGCTGGTTCAGGTCGGGCATTTCGTTCACAAACCAGCCCTTTACCAGTCGGTCAGTGTCGTGCTGAGAGGCATAGGGATCGGAAGCTACTGTGCCACGATAGTTTGTGTTGCCATAGACGGACTGATCGTGCACCCAATCGTTGAAGGGTAGGTCCTTCATCCACCAATGCTGATCGCCAATGTGGTTGTGAATCATATCCATGATCACTTTAAGTCCTTTATCGTGGCAAGCCTTTACAAAGGCTACAAACTCCTCATTGCTGCCAAAACGCCTGTCTATTTTATACATATCGGTAGCGGCATAGCCATGGTAAGCCTTGTATTCGGGAGTCTGATCGTTTTCAAAAACGGGGGTAAGCCAAACAGCCGTCATGCCCAGATTCTTTATATAATCCAGATGATCTTGAACGCCCTTAATGTCTCCTCCGTGCCTTCCGCTGGGGTCGTTTCTCCGGGCGGGTTCCAGCATTCCTTCTACCGTGTCATTGGCCGGGTTACCGTTGGCAAAACGGTCGGGCATGAGTAGGTATATTACATCTTCACTGCTAAAACCCTGATTTCTGTTGATGCTTTTGGCGCGTTCTTTCAGGCTGTAAGTAATGGTTTTGGTCTGATCTCCGTTTTTAAGGCTTAGGCTAAAACTGCCGGGTTTTACGTCAGGGTCAATTTGGAGATAAACAAACCGATAGTTGGGTGAGTCGCCTGTAATCTGTTTGGTGATTTTTATTCCCGGATGATCTACCGAAGCCTGAAACCGGCCAATGTTGGCCCCGTGAATCATGAGCTGCAATTGGTTGCTCTGCATTTGGGTATACCAAAAAGGAGGTTCTACCCGTAAATCGGTTTGCGCACTAAGAGACGAAACAAGGAGGAATAACAGAGCAAGCGGGCTAATCAGGTATCGGGTCATAGTTTTCGGTTTGTGTAGGGTAAACTAATCAATTCTCAAGATTTGAGAAAAGATATGAAGCTGAGTGGATCTAATTCACCCAATCAAACGTTTGCAATGCACCACACTTTTTTATGGCCTGCTGCCACATATACCGTCATAGAGAGGGTCAGTCACCAAAGTGCTGCTTTATTCTGTCCAGATCAATTTCTACAATAAAGTGGTTATAGGAAGGAATGAGGCCATCGGGGTAATTGCGATTGCTGGTAAACACCAGAAAACGCCTGTCCATAGATACATAGGGACTGAACTCTTCTGCGGCTGTGTTAATGCGGTTGCCTAAAGAAACGGCTTTTGTCCATCGGCCGTTTTCGTTGAAAGAAATGTACAAGTCTGTCGAGCCTTGTCCATCGGGCCTATCGGCCGAAGAAAACACAATAAACTTCTCATCTTTATCAATATAAAAGTCTCCTTCGTAGTAAGTAGAATTAATTGCTTCGGGTAACGCAACGGGTTTGGTAGCCCCTTTTTTCAGTACAAAAATATCGTAGCCTCTGTTGCCATTCTGAGCGTTGAAATAGAGATTTCCATTTTCGGCAAGAGCCGGAGAACCTTCATTGCCCGGCATGTTATTTATGTGATTTAGAGGTTTGGGTTGTGTCCATTGGCCGTTTACCAACCTTGATTCGCAAATACCAAAGTCGCGACTTACTTCGCCTAAGGGGCCAATATTAGCTTGAAGCAACATATAATCTCCCTCCAGGTTCACCCAAGGAGAAGCATACTCAAACTGTTCTTTGAAAGGAATGATGCTGCCCTGAGAGAAGGCACTGTCTGCATAGGGGTATTGAATAATGCGAGATTTGCCATCTATGAGCTGGGTGCAAAGGCCAATGCTCAGTTTGCGATTAAAGTAGTTATTCCATTGTGGTAAATCGTTGGAGAGTGTGCCAGGGTGCAGAATTTGAGGTTCATTGTTCTGGCCGTTATCCTCTGATTTAGGTGGGTTATTATTGAAGCTGAAATAGCCGGTTGTTAAAAAGACAAGTAGTGTGGTGAGCTTTAGTCCTTGCATTGGTATTTAATTGTTTGGCGAATAACGACAGATTGAGAAAAAGTGACTTGGGTTTTTGATTAACGTTAAAAAAACTGTTTGAACGACAGTCAGGGCAAAAATGCCCATAGGCGATTCCCTTATGGCTGGTCAGAGTCAGGCAAGGGGAGTTAAGTAAAGTCCTTTATTTAAATGAACAGTGTGTTTGATTAGGAAAGCGTATTGCTTATACTGATCAAAAAATTGATGTGTTTTTCGGAAGATGTTCAACTTTGTTTGTCCTTCTGCACTTTTCTTTCCCATACTTATTATAGTTTTAGGCAGTAAACCTTAAATGCATGAACAAACTAACACTCCTCATTTCTTTGTCCCTGCTCAGTTTTTCACTGAATGCCCAGCACGATTACGGCCATATTTTATCCATGAAAGATCGTGCAGCCACCATTAACCGCCTGCTGGAAGATAAAGTTCAAAACTACCTGCCGGAAATCATGAGGCGAGAGGGTATAGACATGTGGGTGGTAGTTTCTCGTGAGTACAACGAAGACCCGGTAATTAAAACACTTTTGCCTGCCGAATGGCTGGCTGCCCGAAGAAGAACCATTCTTATTTTTTATGATCGTGGGCCGGAAAAGGGCATTGAAACCCTGGCTGTAGCCCGCTACGATGTGGGGTCTATTTTTAAAAGTGCCTGGGACAAGGAGCAACAGCCTAACCAATGGGTACGCTTTGCGGAGTTGGTCAAGGAGAGAAACCCTAAGAAGATTGGAGTGAATAAGTCGGAGTACTTTGGCTTGGCCGATGGTATTGTAGCCACCGATTATGAAGAGCTAAAAGCTTCTTTAGGCAATTGGGCCTCTCGTGTTGTTTCGGCCGAAAAGGTGGCCATTGGCTGGCTCGAAACCAGAACAGAAGCAGAGATGGCCATATATCCGCACATTGTGAGGCTGTCGCATAATATTATTAAGGAGGCATTTTCCAGCAAGGTGATTACTCCGGGAGTAACGACTACTGAAGATGTGGTGTGGTGGATGCGCGAAAAGGTGAAAGAGTTGAAGCTCGAAACCTGGTTTCATCCAACTATTGATGTGCAGCGGGCAGACCCTGAGAGTTTCGATCATCTGCGAACCTTTTCTAAACGACCAGAAAAGAACGTCATTATGCCGGGCGATCTGTTGCACTGCGATTTCGGTATCACTTACCTAAGGTTGAATACCGATCAGCAGCAGCACGCTTATGTACTGAGACCCGGAGAAACCGATGTTCCCGATTACCTGAAGAAGGCTTTTAAAAACGGAAATAGACTACAAGATATATTCACCGGTCATTTTAAAGAAGGGCGCACGGGCAACGAAGTGCTCAAAATGAGTCGTGAAAAAGCCATTGCCGAGGGAATTAAGCCCTCCATATATACACACCCTATTGGCTACCACGGCCATGCTGCAGGCACAACACTCGGTATGTGGGACTCGCAGGGCGGGGTACCCGTTACGGGCGACTATCCACTGCATTTGAATACGGCCTATTCCATCGAACTGAATGCGGCCACCTACATTGAGGAGTGGGGGAAGGAAATCCGTATAATGCTGGAGGAAGAAGCATACTTTGATGCCAGCGGAGTGCGCTACATTGATGGCCGCCAGGAAGAGATAATCATCGTACGTTAAGCGGCTTTTATGCGAATATCACTGCTCATAAGTCTATGGCTAATAAACTGCGCTATGTTAGCGCAAAGCTCAGGTAGTCTATCGGTTTTCGATTTGACTGACCAGGCTTTTGAGCAGCCCGTACGACTGGAAGGAAATTGGGAGTTTTATTGGAATACTCTGGAGATAGATGGCCTGGACAAGCTGACACCTGTAGTTCTGGAGGTCCCTTCTGATTGGTATGACAACGCAGAATTGGGTTTTGCAAAAACGGGTTATGGCACTTACCGCACATTGGTGCGGATAAACCCTGGCCAGAAGGAGCCACTGGGGTTGAACATTCCGCATATTTTTAGCTCTTATAAACTATTCATAAACAGGGGATTAGTTTATGAGAGTGGTAGGGTTGGTACAACTAAAGAAAGCTATGTGCCCTATAGAGAACCGCAGGTATTTTCATTGGCACCTACCGCTTCCGGAACCTATGAAATTATCATTCAGGTGGCCAATTATGACCATATAAACTCTGGAATGATTTACGCACTGGAGTTAGGCAATTATGCCGACTTGCGTTATGAGCTAAATTTGCAACAAGATGTGAATTTGTTTCTGGCCGGAGGCCTCTTTATCACCGGCTTTGTGTTACTGGCTTTTTCTTTTGCTTATCAGCAGTTGGAGTGGCAAATACCCTTTTACGCATTATTCTCCATAAGCCTTATGTATCGAATGCTTGGAGCAGATCCGTATCCTTTGCATACCCTTATCAATCAGTTGCCTTTCGATTGGTCTATTCACATGGAATATGGAACCATACACACAGCAGCACTCTTTGGCGGATTGTTCATATTTTATTTGTATCCCAGACAAACCAACAAGTATCTCAAGTATATCTTCCTCTCCGGAGTGGCTATAAGCCTGGGCTGCGTGGTGTTTCTGGAGCCCATAGTGTTCACCGGTCTGCTGCAGTACTTCCTTTTCTTTGTACTATTTTATGTGGCGGTTTTCATAAACATTATTATAAAGGCCAAAGCCGAAAAGGAAATAACCTCAGGCTATCTGCTCTTCGCACTTGTGGTGGTGTTGGTTTGGACCCTCTTTCAGGTAATTAACTTTTTGAGTATTCGAGAAATACCCTATTACCTCAATGTAGCCTTGGTTTCGCTAATTATCGTGTTTTGCAACCTGGCCCTGTTCAGAACCTTTGTTCAAAAGATTAAAGCCATTGATAAGGAAGATTCGGTGCAGCAGATCAATCGCAGCAAACAGACCATGCTTTCACTCATTTCTCATGAGATTAAGACACCGGTGGCTACCCTGCAAATGAATATGGAAATGCTTCGTGCCAGCCAGGGAGCCCGACAAATGCCACCCGAGCTGATGTCTAAAATACTTCAGGGGGCTTCCGAAGCGGTAGAAGACATCAAGGAAATGGTCAACGACTTTGTTTACTTTATGAGTCGGGGAGGAGAGTCTACAGGGGTATATACTTTTGATGAGATTGCCGATCGCATCAGTCATCGGTTTTCGATGGAAGTAAGACGGCCTACGCTAACCAAGGGAAAATACAAGACAGACATTACCACGCTGGAATATGTGTTGAGCACTCTGCTGAGTAATGCCCGTAAATACTCCATGAACAGCGACAGACAGCCCGAAATATATATGGCTAGTGTAGAAAAGCGGTTGGTCATTGAAGTAAGAGATTATGGTGAGGGAATGACAAAACAAGAACTCACCGAGCTTGGAAATCCCAAGATTGAACTGAATGAAAAATCTGAAGTTTCAGGTGTTGGTTTTTACCTTGCCAAGGAGTTGACACAACTTCTCGGTCACAGCATAAATGTGGAGTCGAAAACCGGTGTAGGAACTTCCGTTAGAATTGAAATAGAACGCCATGATTAATTTACTGCTGGTAGACGATAATTTTTCGGTTAGAGATACCCTAAAAGACTTTCTCGAATTCTTTTACGATGATTTGGTTATTCACCAGGCAATGAATGGCCGGGATGCTATAGAAGAGGTTAAAAAGCACAAGATAGACATACTCATTTCTGACCAAATGATGCCCGATATGAAGGGGTCTGAGTTTATTGCCGAAGTAATAGAAACACTTAGTGAATATAAAACCTGGATATACATATACAGTGGCCAGCTGAAAGACGAACTTTCAGTAGAATTAAAAAATTACGGGGAGGTTCATATCATCGATAAATTCACTAATCCCATGTTCTTCAAGCAGATTATTGATGAGTATAAAGCAGCGCAAACTAAATAGCCTATATACACCCCAAAATGCAGAAGATTTGTCTTATTTTGGTGCCTTCAACCGATGGAAAGCAGCAAGAAAGACTTCTACAACTACTTCTCGAAAAACCTGATAAAAGGCATTCTTTATCTGGTTATACTTGTTGTACTGCTCATTCTCTTTAAAAACTATTTTCAGACCCAGTATGATACCATTGAGCATTGGGTATCTGACGATTACCTGCTGATGCTTGTCATTTTTGTGGTGTCGGAAATATTGGTAGGTATTCTGCCTCCGGAGCTATTTATGATTTGGTCTAAGGACGACCCCATAATGGTTTATACCATCATTGTAATTGTGATGGCCTTGCTTTCTATTGGTGCCGGATGGCTAAACTTTGCAGTGGGAAAAGTAATTAGCACCAAAGATTTTTTTCATCGCTGGTTCGATAAGCGACTAAAAAAGTACCAAATGAGGTACGATCAATATGGAGGTGGTTTTATCATTGTGGCTGCACTTACACCCTTGCCATACTCACTGATTTCTCTGGTCACCGGCTCAATGGACTACCCGCTCAAAAAATACCTGATTTATTCTTCCTTCAGAATACTCCGCTTTGTGGTATACGGAATCATTATTTGGCATTTAGAGGGAGTTATCTAATAGGGTTACTCATTTAGCTTGCATTTGTTAGATCCAGTATACTAGCCACAAGCTGTGTCCTCACAGCGTCTTTTAACAGCCATTTGTGTAGATACAAATGGAGGCACGGTTCAGGAATATACTTCTTGCGGCTTAAGTAAGTAACCCAATTATCTAATGAGGAGCAGCGAGTTGTAGAGTACCCATCAATTCAATTAAGGCCGTGTATAGTTGATGCAATAGGGCTTTAATCTTTATCTTCCCCAAAATATTCATTCATGGACCGTAGAAAATTTTTGGGTAGCAGTCTTCTGGCCAGTGCACTTTCAGTTTTCCCCCACCAGTGGAGCCGTTCTTCGACAAGGGCAGAGACTTTTCAGCTAAACTACGCGCCTCACTTTGGTATGTTCAGACATTCGGCCCCGGGAGGCGTTTTAAATGAACTCGATTTTATGGCCGAACAAGGCTTTCGGTCGTTGGAAGACAACGACATGAAAAAGCGCCCCTTAGAGCAGCAACGGCAGATTGCAGCGCGAATGGAAAAGCATAACATGCAAATGGGTGTTTTTGTGGCCCATACTATTTTTTGGACTGAGCCTAACCTGGCCGGTGGAAAAGCCGAGGGCAGAGAGCTCTTTCTAAAAGAAATTCAAGAATCGGTAGAGGTAGCCAAGCGTGTAAATGCTAAGTGGATGACCGTGGTACCCGGGCATGTAGACCTAAGAAAAGACATGGGTTACCAGACCGCCCATGTGGTAGAAAGCCTCAAGCGGGCCGCTGAAATTCTTGAACCCCATGGACTCGTAATGGTACTGGAGCCTCTAAATAAGCGCGATCACCCCGGTTTATTTTTGACCAAAGCGGCACAAGCCTATGAGATTTGTAAAGCCGTAGATAGTCCTTCCTGTAAAATTCTGTTCGATATATATCACCAGCAGATAACCGAGGGCAACCTCATTCCTAACATAGAGGCCTCATGGGAGGAGATTGCATACTTTCAGGTAGGCGATAATCCGGGAAGGAGAGAGCCAACTACAGGAGAAATCAATTATCTCAATGTGTTCAAACACATTCATGCCAAAGGATTCAATGGAATCATAGGGATGGAGCATGGTAACAGTCGGCCCGGAGCTGATGGAGAAATGGCCGTTATTGAGGCATACCGTAAAAGTGATTCATTCTGATGACCCGGAGCGATTGTAAGTGTGGTTTTGCAAATGCTTGGAATGAGAGTATACCAAAGGGAGAGGGGGAATTCCAAATCACCCTTTCACCCTCAGTATTTAAAAACCATCAGTGAGCAGCGTATTTATCGGCTCAGTTCAGTTTTTTGGCAATGGCTTCAATGGTTTTCTTACTGTTACCTATAAATATTTCGCCATCAATCAGAAACACCGGACGCTTCAGAAAGGTGTACTCATTTAAGATATGCTGCTTCATTTCATCTTCAGAAAGTTCTTTTTCATGAAGCCCAAGCAATCTGTATTTTCTGGCCACCTTACTAAAAAGGCTTTCGTAGCTTCCGGCAAGAGCTCTCATTTCACTGAGCTGGTCGGGTGTAATTGGTTCGTTTTTAATGTCTTGTGTTTCAAAATCTGACAAATCGAAACCATCCATAATGCGCTTACAGGTATTGCAGGTAGAGAGGTAGTAAACTTTTCTCATCTTTAATTTTATTTGTCCTTTTCCAATAAAACGGCCAAAATTATCCGTTCCGAATCAATTTTGGAAAACTTTCACTTGTATGTTTTGAACAAATCATCTTTCTTGTGACGCTGTAAAAAATAACTAAACTACTAAACTGAGGGAGAGAGGTTGCTAGCCTTTCTTAAACTAAAAATCAAAAAAGACCATGAAAAGACTATCTAGAGTTGTTTTAGCCGCTGTTTGCTTTGCCTTCGTATCTGTTGCCTCTATGGCACAAGATGAATTGACCGATCAGGATTACAAAGATTATGCAGTGATTCTTCTAGCTCAAAAAGCAATCACTGACAAAATTAGCCCAATGGTGAACGATCTTATTGCAAGACAAGAGGGTATGACCGGCCAACGATTTCAAGAGTTGAGGTCTAAACAAGGCGAGCCGGCCAAAGATTGGGAAAAGCAATTCTTAAACCTGGTGAACAAAGAAATTAAAGAAAAGCAACAGGCTGCCACTAGTGTAGTAACTACATTGGCTAAACATAGCTTAGGTGCTTCAAAATATAACGCTGTTAAAAAAGCTTACGCACAAGGTGGCGATGCTAAGGCCAAAGTAGATGCTTTCATGGCCGATTTAGTAGAAAAGCCTTAATCAACCTTAACATACTAAAAACGAAAAGAGACTGCCCCAAGGCAGTCTTTTTTTGTGTCCAGTCCTTACTTGGAACCCATTTGGGCTTTATTCCATACAGGCAGTACGTTTCATTTTTAAACCATAAACCGCTTCAATTCGTGGTCTTTTTTTACGCATTCCATAATAATTGAATAGGTTTGTCTTTATTAGAAGAAAATACCATTCGCTTGAAGATTAAACACTGGCAAATCATTTTTCTATGCCTATGCCTTTTGGCTCCCGTAAGTGGCCATGCGCAACTTTTCAAGAAAAAGAACAAAAAGAAGAAGAGCGAAATTCAAGGCTTTGTGCTGGAAGAGGGAGTGACTCCGGAAGAGCGCCAAAAAGCTCTGGAACGTCAGTTAGTGAGTCCGGTGCGCAAAATGCTCAACCGATTCAATTTTCAGATAGAAAAGAGCTACGGCTACTTTGCCTATCAAAATCCGCTGGAGGGAGTTTCAGTAATCCGAAACCCCAGAAATGACCTTTTATACCTGGTGCCTCTTGGAGAAGAAACCGGCACCAATCTACCCGCAACAGGATATACTAACTGGTTCAATCGTTTGGAAACCACAACCATTGACTATATAGACGATGACAGTCAGATTGTACGCACCGATACGGCAAGCTTTGCATACAGCAACTCAGGCCGATACAATCCACTCACGTTGCGCGTTTCTCTTAGTCTTAAAAAATTAGACAGAGGACATTTTGAACGAACAGGAGAGAAGCGCTATCTGGACGATGACCTGATCCGAGTAGGGGGAGGTATTGGCTTTGGGGCAATGAAATTCAGGCATCCCTCTTCAGAGCAAGATGTAGACCCAATACTCAGGCGCTACAGCCTTCCTGAAACCAAACTCTCCACCACCAAGCTTTTTGGTTCTGTAAGCTATAACTTTTACTCGCTGGGCGATTTTTCCATGTTGGCCGATGTGTATGGCGGAGTGTGGAAGATAAAAGCTTCACAGGTAAATAAGGAACAGGTAACTTACGATCCCTTCTTCAATGTGGGGCTCATGTTTCAAACCACCTTTTCCAAATACTTTAAAGGCTACATAAGACCTTCGTTTGAAATGCGGTCCTATACCTTGGCCGATGACGCCATCAGTATGCCGCACAAGTTCACCATGTTTAGCATAGACCTGGGGCTTTTGCTCAAATACCCTACCTATCCGCGCAACCGGTACGTGGCCAATCAGGTGCAAATGGAGCATGTTTTCAACGGAAAAATGTATCGGGGAAGGCCATTTTATAAAAAGCAAAACCCACGCTACGGTCAAAACCGGGTAAGGCGAAAACCCGGAGGCTCATTCTTTCCAATCATCAAACAAAAGAAGTCGAAAAAAGGCAGCGGAAAAGGCAATTAAACCCTTGGTTTTTGCCCTGTCGATCGGATATTTTTTGGTATCTTGCCGCCTTAATCAAACGGACTTTTTAACCAATTTATGGCAGAAGGAGACAAGGAAACAATCATCCCGATAAACATAGAAGATGAGATGCGGGGTGCCTACATCGACTACTCCATGTCGGTGATTATCTCAAGGGCATTACCAGATGTTCGAGATGGCCTAAAACCTGTACACAGAAGGGTACTTTACGGAATGCTCGACCTTGGGGTCAACTGGAATAAACCATATAAAAAATCAGCTAGAATTGTAGGAGAGGTGTTGGGTAAGTATCACCCACACGGTGACTCTTCAGTATACGATACCATGGTGCGTATGGCCCAGGAGTGGTCGTTGCGCTATCCGCTGGTCGATGGGCAGGGTAACTTTGGTTCTATCGATGGCGATTCGCCCGCGGCCATGCGTTATACCGAGGCCAGGCTAAAGCGCATAGCAGAAGAAATGCTGGCCGATATCAACAAAGATACGGTCGATTTTCAGCTCAACTTCGATGACTCCCTCAAAGAGCCTACCGTACTGCCGGGTAAATTGCCCTGCTTGTTGGTCAATGGTTCTTCCGGTATTGCAGTGGGTATGGCCACCAACATGGCACCTCATAACCTTACGGAGGTAGTAAACGGTACCATTGCCTACATAGAAAACAATGACATTACCATAGCCGAATTGATGGAGCACATAACCGCTCCCGACTTCCCAACGGGAGGTACCATTTATGGCTATACCGGGGTAAAGTCGGCTTTCGAAACCGGAAGAGGAAGAATTGTGCTGCGGGCTAAGGCCGACATTGAGACCACCAAGAGTGGAAGAGAGCAAATTATAGTTACGGAAATTCCTTACATGGTCAACAAAGCCAGCATGATTGAAAAGACTGCGGCTTTGGTCAATGAAAAGAAGATTGAGGGTATTTCCGATATACGCGATGAGTCTGACCGGAGTGGATTACGCATTGTGTATGAGCTTAAAAAAGATGCAATTGGAAACGTGGTCTTAAACAATTTGTTTAAGTATACCCAGTTGCAATCTTCGTTTGGGGTGAACAATGTGGCTTTGGTGAAAGGCCGACCATACACCCTCAACCTCAAAGACCTCATCAAGAATTATGTAGATCACCGGCACGAGGTGGTTATCCGTAGAACGCAGTATGAGCTTAACGAAGCTGAAAAGCGTGCTCATATTTTGGAAGGATACCTCATTGCACTTGATAACCTCGATGAAGTCATCAACCTCATTCGTTCGTCCAGAGATCCGGAAATAGCCAAAAATGGGCTAATAGATAAGTTTGGTCTGTCAGAGATTCAGGCCAAAGCTATTCTGGAAATGCGACTTCAGCGTTTGACAGGCCTTGAACGCGATAAGATTAAGAAAGAGTACGAAGAGATTATGGAGCTCATTGCCCGCTTGAAGGAGATTCTTGAGAAAGAGGAGCTTCGAATGGGTATTATTAAAGACGAGCTGATTGAACTTCGCGATCGCTATGGTGATGAGCGAAGAACAGACATAGTCCATTCGGCCGAAGACTTCACCACCGAAGATATGATCCCGAACGAAGAGATGATTATCACCATCTCGCATCAGGGATATATTAAGCGTACCCTATTATCAGAATATAGAAGACAAGGCCGCGGAGGTGTGGGCGCCAGAGGTGCCGCTACCAAAGACGATGACTTTACCGAGTATCTATTCACCGGATGGACTCACAATTACCTGCTCATTTTCACAGAGTTTGGTAAAGTGTTCTGGAAAAAAGTATGGGAACTTCCGGAAGGAAGCAAGGTTTCTAAAGGACGTCCCGTTCAGAACCTGCTCAATATTGAACCCGGTGATAAAATACGGGCTGTAATTAATGCCGAAGACCTGAAAGACGAAGATTACATAAACAACCACTATGTGGTGATGTGTACAGAGTCTGGTACTATTAAGAAAACTTCGCTTGAAGCTTATTCGCGTCCGAGAACTAACGGAATCAATGCCATTACTATCCACGAAGGCGATCGTCTGCTGGAAGTAAAACTTACCAATGGCGATAACCACATCATTATTGGTAAGCGTAGTGGCAAGGTAGTTCACTTCCACGAGAGCGATGTACGAGCCATGGGTCGTACGGCTGCAGGAGTGAGGGGAGTAACCCTTGAAGGTGACGATGATAAGGTAATTGGCATGGTATGTGTTTCTAGAGATGATGCTAATCTGTTAGTCGTTTCTGAAAAAGGCTACGGAAAGCGCTCTCCAATAGATGATTACCGAATTACCAAGCGAGGTGGTAAAGGCGTAAAGACCATTAACATTACTGAAAAAACAGGTAACTTAGTGTCTATCAAAGAGGTAATCGACTCTGATGACTTGATGATTATCAATAAATCGGGAATTACCATTAGAATTTCTGTAGCTGATTTGCGTGTAATGGGTAGAGCTACCCAGGGCGTTAAACTAATCAGACTGCAGGAAGGCGATGAGATTTCTTCTGTAGAGAAAATTGAACAAATGGAAGAAGATGCGGAGCTTGACAATGAGCTTACCGATGAAAACAATGAGGGCGGAGAAGAGACCACCTCAGAAACTACTGAATAATTATTGAAACTAAAATTAGACTAATACTCATGAAAAAACTGTTTTTCACATTTGCGCTTTCATTTCTGGTAATGGGAGCGTTTGCACAAAAGAAAGTACTTAAAGACGCTCAGAAAGCCTTTAGAAAGGGCGAAATGGAGTCGGCTATTGAGCTGGCTACTCAGGCTACTCAAGATGCTGAAACCGGTGCAGAAGCGGATGTATACTTATTGCTGGGCGATATTTATAAAGAGAAATATGTACAAGATGGGAAAACCGATGCCGAGCTGGCCAAAACCAGCTATGAGTGGTACCAAAAAGCTATAGAAAAGGGTGGCGATAAAGTGAAAGAAGACCTGATGAAAGAAGCGGTGGTAAACCCTCAGGATCCGACCAAAACCCTTGGTGGTGGTGGTCTTGGCCAGTTAGAAGCTTTCTTGCTCGACAGAGGTAATAAAGCGCTGGAAGAGGAAGATTACGAAACAGCCTACCAGTTGCTGCGCGTAGCCACCATGATTAGAACTGAAATTGCCAAAGATTTCTTCGTAGGTTATGCTGCACAGAATGCAGAAGCCGATGATGTGGCTTATGAGTACTACAAGAAAGTAATTGCTTACGATGAGGAGTACGAGAATAAGAACTACGCCTACAACATGGTTATTCAGCACCAAATGGAGAACGAGATGTTCGATGCAGCCTTGGCTTCAATCAGAGCAGCTCAGAAGGCTTTCCCTGAAGATGATATTTACAGACAGTGGGAGGTAGATGTACTTATTCAGACTAAGAAAATGGACGAGGCCATTGAAAACCTCAAGAAGCTTATCGAAGGTGGTAATGCTGAAAAAAATATCTACTACATGTTGGCTTACCTGCAATGGAACAACGATAACCTGGATGATGCCGAGAAGAACGCTAAAAAAGCGCTAGAGCTAGACCCTAACTACGCAGAAGCTCTATACGTAGCCGCTTCAGTAATCTATAATAAAGGTGCGGCCTTTATGACTGAAGCCAATACCACAATGGATGATGATGCGAAATATAAGGAGCTAAAGGACAAGGCTCTGGCTAAATTCAAAGAAGCCATGCCAATGTTCGAAAAGGCAGTTGCTGCCGATCCGAACGATGTGTACTCACTAAGACCGTTGAGTACCATCTATGATCAGTTAGGAATGGATGCTAAGCGTGATGAGATACTGGATAGATTAGAAAAACTCGAAGGAGGTAACTAATCAAAATAAAGGGAGGTTGAGGAGCCTCCCTTTATAAATGAATTTATTATTTAACATAATGTAAATTGAACTTCTTTAAGCCTGCATTATGTTAAAAGGGTAGGAGGCTAACCCTGTATATGTTCCATTTTGAGGCATATAAACAAGGGCATACCGTTTTTTTGCATGCCCTAATATACCTAAATATTGGTATTCCACAATATAATTTTTCTAATATTATACTGGTTGTGGTTCTTCTATAATTTGCCAGCCCAATTGGTTATTTTCTACACCATCTGAAGAATAAACACGTACATAATTGTCCTGTACATCAAAAAAGTTTGTGTCGTCTACGCTTCTCAAATCGTAGTTGTCTGTATTCCAAATATCACCACCGTTTGACTGGGTTTTAAAGGCTTTCAGCCACTTAAAACATTTTTGTGTCTGACCATCTTCAAAAAACACTGGTGAATCATCCGATAAATTCCTTAAAGCCCATATTTGATTTTGAGACCAAACAAACCTATGATGCCCATTAGAAACATACTCCGCGTCATCGGGGCGCAAGTCACGATTAAATATATATGAACTGTCGGGCTGACGATTATATACTTTGATATAGGTATTGTCTAAAAACACATGTCTCATCCAGAGACTAGAACCAGAGGCCGACAAATCCCCTGAATATGTCTGAAAACCTAAGAAAGCGGTAAGGATAGAATAAGTACCGATAAGTGCTTGATCGGGGTCTATTGGTTCAACTGTATTACCACCGCCAGAACCCAAAGGATTAAAAAACTTACCATTGGTATAAATTTGGTGGGTTCCCTTGCCCCTATAATCGTAACCCTTCCCCATATAATCAAAAAATTTAGGGTTATTTATTCCCATCAACTCTAAAGGAGAAAGGTTATTATTAACAAAATCAATGCTTGGGGTTACCATTATTAAACCCTCATCATTAACGGCATATACAACTGCATGGTCATAATCAGCAAAATAGGTTATTACTCCACTTTCGCTAATAGACGCTTTAAAAGCCTTAAACACACCTTCTGGCGTTCTTCCAAATACTATCATTTCTGTTTTCTTTTCTTTCGTTTCTTATCAATAAAATCAATGAGGAAATAGGAGAGAACGGCAGTTACTATCTGGCCGACCTCTGGGGCAAAATGGGAGAGAGACAACCCCGTAAAAAGTCCCGTAACAATCGAAAAACCTTTGGTCATTGATACATGTATTTAGGAAGCTTGTACATCAGTTTATTATTCAAAAATTCAACCGTATCATTTTTTAAATCTGATGTGGTCCTAGTGAATTGTGGGTAAACCTTCCTTACCTGTTTCCATGTCTCAAAATCCAATTTCATCAAAATATTAAATGCCCGTTGATCATCTTCGGTTGAACCTCTAAGTGACCATTTAGAAATACTTTTATGAATCCCAAAGGCATGCGCTAAGTCATTAGCATACTCTATTATTTGTTCCTCTGTTGCTGTGCTAGTCGGCTGTGTAATTGCGCCAAATTTCTGTTTTACTTCCTCCAATAAAGTCTTTGGAGTGCCTTGTAAAGCCTTTCTGATGAAAGGCCAAACAAGGATTGCAAGAACGATAGAACCTAAGATTTTAAAATTTGTTGGGGTAAGATATTTTTTAAGACTTACCTTTTTTAAGCCGCCAAACAATGAAGGCAGTAACGATAATAGCAAGGGCATATAAAATGTTGTTTTGAATTCGTGGTACTTTAAGATATTGAGCCTGCCAAGCAGTTAAATAATTTGGGTCGGTAGCATATCCAGTTCGAAGCGTTGAAAGCATATATTCTCCATCGTTGCTCAAATCAACTTTAAACTGCAGTTGTCTATCAAAATAATCTCTTATGCTTTGGTAACGGCTTGAATAAGTTGCTGACCCCTCTTTCCCTATTCTTTCTGGACTATCATCATCCCATTTTCGTGAATTGGGTTGCATGCCGAACAGGTTGTTTCCCTTAAGAAATACACCCGATGTAAAGTTTCCCGTTTCATGAACAGCTTGTGCATATATAACACGTGTTGATATATTTCTAAACTGTCGATAAAGCAGGTTCTTTATCAGAAGTATTTGAAGGTAGATTTTGAGTTTGATCATTTTCATACTTTTTAGGGTCTGACTTATATTCCTTTAATTCGTCAAGAGCATATTCTAATACACTAATGACAGCTACTAAGACGGCCTGTTTTAAGGCCGCCCCAGCTAGTTTTTTAAAAAACCTTTTCATCTGCTATAACTGTAATCTATGAATGAAACAGCACCAGTCACTTTAACACCATTAGCCGTTTTGCCGCCTCTAGTGTTCAGCGAACAAACAACATCAACCTCCGAAATAACGACCTGTTGTTTGTCTGGGTAGTAGTATGCATCGAGTTTCGAAACTTGAAAGGCATATCTATTTTTACAAATTGCCAGACAATACATATAGTCACGGCCACCTTCGGTTTTCTTCATTTCGCCAGCCTTGTTTGGAAAGACAGTTATATCAATCATTCCTGCCTTTGTCAATACCCAACCTTTGAAGTAATCAGAACCGTTTTTATCGGTTTTCTTTTCAAATGCTGAACGCTTTACGCCATCCCAATCATCTGATTTTTTATTGTTGTTTCTTCTTGACATAACTTTACACGTTTAAAGTTTTCTTGGTTTTGGCCTTGAGCCTTTACGAAACTTTTTCCAAGCCCAGACACCTATGGCCAAAGCTGCGACTAAACCAAGCCCGATTTTAACCCGGGTATCTGATAGGAGGGATTTAGCTTTTGCCATCCAGTTTGTAAATTGTTCTTTCATAACTGTTTTTGAGTTTTCACTTTTTGGGGCAGTTGTTTGAGTTTGTTTTGTTCCTTTGAACAAATCCAAAATTTTCTGAGCAGTACCGAGCGCGCCCCCTTGTGGCTCAACCGCTGTTTGAATCTGTTCATTTGATCTTTCGTTTCTTGTCATTTTCTGACCTGTTAAAGCTGTTAAACCTGATTGAATGAATGATGCGCCAGGCACGAGATCAGAAGCAAGAGAAGTAAGAGGGGTCGCAATATTTGCCACCTTGTTCACTGCTGTACTTACCCACGTTTCACCGTCTCGAATGACATTGTTTTTTGATTTCCTGAAATTTCGCCTTACGTTCTTTTTGCAGTCTCGTTTGGCCTTTCCTTTCAGTGTTTTACATTCGTCCAACGCCTCTTTTTTTGCAGCCCGCAACTCTTTGCGGGCTGCCTTTGCTTCACCTCCTTTAAGAGTTGAATAAACCTCAACTGCACCTTCGTTTAAGTTGATGCCGCGCATATTATCTTATCATTTCAAATTGAACGGCATTTCCAGCAGCTTTCAAAAATTCCACTTCTCGATAGTTAGCAACATTGAGAATTGCAATGTCCTGAGTGAAACCCACTTTAGCATAAATGCCGTCTATGGTTCCTTCGGTCAATTGTTGCTCATGTGTGAAGTCATTACCCTGACTTTCCATTGCGCGAATACCTACTTTCGTGTATTTCCTGTTACCGCCTGATTTAACCAACTGACAGTTGATTTCAGAAAGGTTTGAAACACCGCGTATGGCCATGAATCTGAAACCCTCAGTGTTCAATGTCATTGTAGTCTTTTCGGCTATGAAAACGTTCTGATCAAAGATTTGCAGAGAACCGTTTGTTTCGTTTCCGTCCAAGAACTCAACCGCGTACCTTTCAGCAGCTTTCAAACCTTCCATTTCGAGAACGAACTCCTCGTTTTCTGAGAGGTCGAGAGCGCCACCAATAGCCACAGGGATAACGAAATAGGTCAAGCCATCCATGACAAAACCACCGCCCAAACCGTGAACGCTAAGAGCAACCACAGACAAAAGGTTAATTTTCGTTGCCCCTCTTTCTGAGCCATTTGGACTTTCGATGTAATATGTTAGCGTTTCATTGGTTAACGCGTCCACATCACTAACACCAATGGCAACTGCGCCAATCGGTCTATTAACGGTGAGCTTACCCGTCTTTAAAGCTCCAGTAGCATTGTATCCTTCCATGCCTTATTTGTTGTTTTGAATTTGTATTACAAAGGTTGGAGGGTTAAGGCTAAACCATTGTCGTTTTGGCGCATTTATTAGATTATTCCAAAATCTTTTAAATTTTGTTCAGTTGGGTAACCGTATTTTATACCCATTGAATCACGCCACTGTTGAACCTTTCGTTGAGCGGTTCGAACTGAACACCCAAACTTCCATGCGATATATTTAGGTGTTATTTTGTCCATTCCTGAATGTCTAAGTGAAGGAATTCAAAATTAAAATGTGGGTTTTCGTACTCTTTAATGAAGTCTTTAAGCCAATATTCAACCTTCATCAAAAAGTATTCTTTCAAAACCTCATTTGCATTCAAAAGAGTACTAAGACAATACGCCCAATTTTCGCAGTTGTCGGCCTCATAATATGATCTGAAAACCCTCTTAACGTGTATTTTTTGACTGTAAAGAGTGTTCTTCTTTTTGCGTCTACCAATACGCTCAATGTCATGCCCTCCATAAGTATGATCAAGCTGGTAGGGCAGAGGGTTAAGACCTTCCAGACTGTTTATTTCTTCACCTGATGGAGTCAAAAAGACGTAGAAGTTTTTATTAGCAAATTCGATAATTGATTGAATATTAACTTGACGAATTACAGCCATCCAAAAATTACGGTCGGTTTCTTTGATGTCAGAAACTGAAAGCGTTTTTAGCCAATTATCATGTAGTTGAAATTCAGTTCTATAAACCCGTTCATTACCAAAAATAGCTTTATGATACTCCGTTATGTGTGCTTTTGGTTTGTCAGTATTTTCGATCGTTTTATCGTAAACCCTCAAATGCTTATTTCTGGATGATCTTTTGCCAATGCCCAAACCAGTCAACCTTCGGTTGTCTGTTTTGTCTTGATGGTGCATTGAAGGTTCATTGAGTGGACGGCCTTTCTTTTCAATTCGATTAGCATACCATAATTCGAAAAGTTCCAAATCCTCACGAGAATTTTTATCAATATAAAAATCAAGCCTTTCGAAACCTTTGGGGATGAGTTGCCAAAATTCAATAAGATGTTCAAGGACTATATAATAGTTCAAGGAATCTTTACGATAGAAGCAATGGTTTGATATTTGAACCTTTGCCAATTGTTTGTCTTGGATAAATGGATTCTTAGGTTCATACAAAAGAACTCCAATGTTCTCAAACTCATTAGAACCATTGAGCATAAAAATTTGAGCCCTTTGGTTAAAATGACGAGTCCCAAACGGTTCATATGTTAATTTGAGTTTGGGCGACTCACTAAAAATATGGTTTTCGCTCCTAGTGAAATTCATAATGCAATAGTCTATTCCTATTGAGCATTTGAAGCCCTGTGGGCTTCGTTGAAATTTCACTTGTTGCGCGTTAGACCTAACGCGCTCGTGAAAATCGGAGTCACGTAATTCTGGGTTTTGTTGAAAGATTGTCATTTAAATGTGATTTTGTTGGTAGCAAAAATTTGAGAAGTCCTCTGCAGTGGACGATTAACCAGGTTAATTGTCCACTGCAGAAGACACTAACAGTTACGAGTTGGATATTTGAAATCAACCAACATAGTCTTCTCGTACCTATGTTTTCGATAACATTTATCACACAGCCAAAAGCGTTTAATACATGCAAACATCATTTGAAACATGTATTTCTCATATTGTTTCTTATTACAGCATGAACAGTAATGTCTTGTATTTTCCATATCAATAGATGTTTATTCGTCTTTTGTCAAAATATGCGAGTTGTACAGTCCTTTCTTTAGATTGATTAAGACCGTAGAGAATGGCAAACCTGAAATTCTGCGACTTCTTAAATAAGTCCTGAAGCTTTTTAACATCCCTTGAATGTTTGACTTTGTAGTACTTCCAATTCGATTGGCCATACTTAACAGCCAGTTCCATTTTCGGGTACCTGATCAACGTACTTCTCATTTTGTGGTAAATGCGTTGTTTTGAATTAATAGGGTAGAGGGTAGACTTTGTTAGTCTGGAAAATCTGGGCATAATTCCCGGTGAGAATGTTTTTTGCCATCACTACACCCGTAGAATTTCGGTGTGTAACTTCCAGAATTTCAGGAGTAAAAAGGCTTCTTTTGAACTTTTGGCCGACTTTTAGAAGTCCCACCAATTGAACTTTGTTTTTGCTGGTTCGCTTTTTGTTTGTAATTTTCATAGCATTTAAAATTTGTTGGTAGCATCTTTTTATGCACATTTAATTAGACGTAGGAGTCATTAAATGTTAAGCCCTGCCATTTGGTAGGGCTTTCTTTTTATATCTGTTTCAAATGGTCTTCAGGAATCATTTTGAACCTGACCAATTTCAAAAGGAGGTCAGGGAGTGGAGAAGCTGGAACCTCAACAGAAAACAAATCATGAGCATGTACATGCTTAATCCTGTTAGATTCGATCGCACTTTTATTTTCCCACTGCTGAAATAAAAAATAACGAGTTTCTTCTAGGTGTTTTACAAACACCCTAAACCCGTGATAGTGGGGATGAGTAAATAGCTGAAAACTTCTGTCAAATTTCCAGCCGAGAGGTTTTAAAAGCCTGTAAAGTTGGTTGATGAGTACGGGCGAGCGTTTACGCCCGTTACTCTGTACTGATGTTGGTAGCATCTGTTTTTCTGTTGCAAAGTTGTTAATACTAGCAGTTTAGGGCTATGATAAAAATCATAGATTAAAACTGAATATTTATGCACTTAACAAACCCTTTGGAATATAACAATACTAATTATTTGAATTAGTATAATCATATTTAACATAATGTAAATTATATAACAAACGCATGAAATGCGGTATTCAGGCAAAACCCCGTTGGCGCTTGTTACATAATGACATTATGTTAACCCCGCAGTCGCGGGGACATTGACGTTCTCGTTCCTTTAGAAAGTTCTTTAAGGATTGCGGCAGATTCAGCGACCGAACCCTTTTGTCATATAATTTGCGTTATGTGTAAATTGCCCCGCGGCCATTGCGCTGCGTGGCAAAACACTCTGTGTTGTCTGCTGCGCATCCAAGAGAATTTTGCCACCCGACCCGCTCAGCCCTGAGCCATGCCCACAAATGCCTTTTTCCTTTTTTACCCACGCGCGAGAGAAAAATTCATTCTTCACGCCTTCGTCTTTGATTGAAGTTTGTTCTGGTCTGACTATGCATCGATCATACGTGCGAAATCCAGAGCTTGTACGCTCCATTCTACTAGATGAAAAATTCTACGCGATTCTCAGAGAGTTAAGAATTCAGGTATTCGTTTCTAATTGAAACGTAATCGGATTGTCTGTGTAGGAATTGTGTGGCGCAGATCAGAAAGCTGGAATGAACGGTGGTGGTTTCTCCGGCTGATGGTGGCCAGCTTGTCTTCTTCTACAACTTTTGCTTGATCAAAAGTTGCGCAAAAATCAAGAAAATATATCACTTCCGCCCGCAAGGCCAACGCAAGCCCCGGCCATATTTTCGCCCAACGCGCCCCACAGATCATCGCTCACGGTCAGTTTTGAAGCTCTCTATTTAACATAATGTAAAGGTGTTCTGTTTACCGCACCAGAGGCAGCCAAATTTATGGTCGAGCCTCGGGAAATGACAAGGCTAAAATGAACTCAAAGCCGATTGCTCGCAGGCTTCGCAAACCGCTTTGGGCCTTGCATTTGCCTCGTTCTCCCATGTGGCAATGGCATGCCCTGGCGCTGGTTGCCGGGGTTCATTTAAATCTTTTTGCCATGTATAATTATCTCGTTGTCCTTCAGTTTCCGGGCTTGCCTTTTCCTGAATGCCTCAAATCTTTTGAGGTGCTGGCTTCCAACCGCTATTGTGCAAGAAAGCTTGCTATGCATAAATATTGCAAGCATGCGCTCTGGTGGGCGGCTGTGTTAAAAAATTGGGGGCCTTGATGCCCCTTTTTTGTGCTTCTCCTCTCCCCTTTTATAAATGAACGGCTTGAATTGGGTGGTTTTGAAGCGCACTAAGGATAAAGCAAAGTTATGTGCGGGGTTCGGGAAATGACAAGGGTGAAATGAATCAAAGCCGCTCTATCGAGCCGCTTTGCCCCTTGCATTTGCCTCGCTCCCTCCATGGCTGAAATGCTTTCCCCAGCGCGGTGCTGGGGGTTCATTTTAAATCGTTTCAGCTATGTTTCGTTATTTCTTCAATGTCAAAGTGAAAGCCATTAGTGGCTATGTTTATGCAGGTCGCTTGCCTATTTGCCAGTTCAGGTGCTGTTTCTCATGGCTTGGCGGTGTCTATCTCTATTATGTCCGCTTCCTCTGGTTTGAGGTCGGCATTTCAGCGCTCCCTTTTTAGGGAGCCTTTTTTTGCTTTCAAATACTACATGTAGAATGCATAAGATTCCTTAGGCATCTCATTCTCTCCTAAGTACTTCATAATCTCCCCTACCTTCCTAGCACAACCGATAGTTATCGGATATTTATTATCAAACTGAGTATTATTCCAATTCATTTTGGTCAAGCCAAGGACTTCCCTACAAACGGTCTTGGCGGATGACACACGACTAACTATTCTAATCTCTAAAGGAGCCGGAATATACATGCCGGGATATGTTTGATATTGATGGACTGACCCTCTTGTGTACAATACATATCTATCCTCAGTTAATTGAAATAGGGAGCCTCGCACAGGCGGATAAAGGCCATTTCGGAAAAATCGTAAGTCTGTTTCCATAACTGTTACAATATCATATTCCGTAATTCCTAGCTCCGCCATAGCTTGTTCAAAGCCGTCCTGTTCGTCATCATAATATTTAGAAGTCTTATGTAAGACCAATCTGCCTGGCATCATTCCGGTTGCGAACTTGTATTTCGTTAAGGCATCTTTGAGTAACGAATAAGATTGCTCGAAAGTCAAATGAGGCTTTTTGTCCTCTTTATCCTCCGTTACTGGAGTTCCACGGAGAATAACCCCTTTGCCATTTTCATTGAAAATTTGTGCAAGACTTGTTTGAATTGTCTGCTTATCCCGGCTTCTATAAAAGCCAATCCCCACAAAGCAGACTTTAGGTCGGTTCTCATCCACTTCAAGTTTCCAAGGAATTGTTTGGAGTGCCTTGTAGTAAAGAGCGGTACATAAGTTCCATGCCTTTGTTGCGGCATCTTGGGACTTTTTGTTGTCGTGCAATATGTATTCTCTGATAATCTGAATTGGAACATTAAACCGCATGGCTCTTGCCTTCAATGCACGTCTGAAATTAGTCTCCAATTCAGGGCCATCATCATCCTCTGCCGTTCCTTCAACCGGTTCTTCGTCTTTGTTCTCTAAGACGATTTTACCTTCAAACGACTTGGGAATCACACACATTATTACATCGCAGTTCTTTATATCTGCCAAAAACTTAATATTTTCCTCGAACAGCTTAACTGCATCCAGAATTCTTTTTTCGTGATTTGACTCCTTAGCAATTTCGGTCACATCTTTCGGGGATAATATTCGATCGTAGTTAGTATCGTATAGGAACTTCGCACAAAACCCTTGATCCTGATTGAATCCAGGAAAGGACTTGAACAAGCCTTTTTGTTTTCCTTTTGGATTTGCTGGTATAAAGCTTTCGAATCTATGAAGCCAACCCTTAAGGTTTTCAATATCTTCTTCAAGGCCAACCATTCCTATCAGCAACTGATCTTTTCTGGCCGACTGTACAGTGTCGTAAACGTTCAACCCGGATATCCCTTCTCGAGGACAGATGGTTTTCCCCTTGCCAAATATCAAAAAAGGCTCTTCTAAATACTCAGCTTTCATAACTATCAAAAAGATCTACATCGCCACTACTATCACTTAGCTTCTTTTGTACTCCTTGAGCTTCTAGATTGACCCAAATATTGTCAGGAACGATTGGTGAAAAATCAAACTTTTCAATTTGCCCTAGCTTCAGGAACTTATAGTCTCTAAATTCTTCAAATAGAGATTCATTGATGGAAGGCTGCAAGTACCTTAGAATAAAATTGAAGTGGTTGAAAACTGGCATGTTCCTCTCTGTTTTTTTTAGCCATTGGATATTTTTGAAAGCCAAGTTTGATACCCTAAAATCCGGCCACAGAAAAATCCAGTCAGGCTTAATTGCCAAAAACCATTCACCACCAAAATGCTCAAATCGAACACGAAAGGCCAAACACTTCATATTAAATACTTCCTGCTTATTCTTCAAATTCCGCTTAATGTCTACCACTTTGCGAGTTGCCTTTTTGTTACCTTTTCTCCATTCAGCAGACCTGCTCATCCACTGATCTAAAGGGTCTTTTTGGTTAGGGATGAAAGCAAAGAGACCCTCATCCTTAATCCATTTAATCTTCAACTTATGAAGTTTTGTTTCTAGGCACTTCTTTAGAAGAAATTTAAATGTTGACATATCGTCTTCTGACATGTCATAAACCTCATCACATGATAAGCGCTCAGCGGTTCCTAAATCGATTACTTCTGCCAAGGGCAAGCTTGGGTCTTGGAGATCGTGAAAGGACAATATAGAGTTTCCCCACAACACCCAATCCCCAGGAAAACGTATGTCCTTTATGCGAAGTGCCCCAATTACATAATCAAACAAAGTAGGTTTATGCTTCAACTTTAACCCTTGTTCTTTCATTTGGGCTCTAATAGCCTTCTTGTCAATATTCAGCTCTGCCCTGTATACATGATCAGGAAAGTTAACTCTGACCAGATTAGAGTAGACAGGTTCAGTCTGATTAAATAATTCGCTTTGTTTTTTCTGTATTTCTGCTTTAAGTGCTTTTTCGATTTCATCTTGAAGTTCGAACGCGTCCGAAACGGTTTTTCTAAAGAAACTTGATTCGACCCGTGCTTCAAATTGCTTTTGCGGTGACTCCTTTGAGTACGTTGTATTAAAGACGAGTATGGGTTTTCTTGACTCTAAGGCTGTTCGATACTCTAGTTCTGTAATAGACTCCTGTCCTTCAGGTTGCCAGCCGTACCTTCCACCAAGTATGAGAACATATATGTCTGATTCCAAGACTTTTTCCAAGCACGTTGTCAACGAATCTTTGCTTTGTGCTTCAATTGTGAACTCTGACATCACAGGAAAACCCCCAGCCTTTTCTACAGCTTTAAGTGCAGCTTTTCTCTCGCTAGGCATATCAGCAATCGTGCTGCTTATAAATATTTTAAGCTGTGTGGTCATGTGCCAATACTAGGTGCCTACTCAGTCCTTCTGAGAATGATTATTGTCGATCAAGTCTGTTGGATCAACGTTAAGCAGCTCTGCAATACGGAAAAGAGTCTCCAAACTCGGCTGACTACGATTCTGAACATAAGAATTAACCATGTTATAACTTTTGCCCAATTTTTCAGCTAGCCACGTTTGCTTTACACTCTTTTCTTTCAATACTTCCTTGATCCGATTCATTTTCATTCGGAGTTCCAAGGATTAAAAATAACAGTTTGTATCAATATATCTCGCAAAATGAGATATTTTTACAGTGGGAATAGTTAGATTTGATTTTATGAACGTCCGCTTGTCACAAGAACAAAGGATCAAGCTGCTTAACTCAGATGCTGTGTACAGCATCATGCAGCAAATCCTGCTGCGCGAGAACAAGATCCTTTTCATTGAGTTGATAGGCCTTGGGCAGGGGAACCGGGTGAATACGAACCCGCCTGATGTGTTCCGAATGGGCATTTACAAACTCGCGGTAAGTATGATTTTGGTGCACAATCATCCGAGTGGGCATTTAATGCCGTCAGGCTGACAGGGATTTCACAGACCGCATGCTAAAAGTCGGCAAGCTGATTAACATCAATGTGTTGGATCACCTAGTGATCTCCGAAGAGAGCTACACCAGTTTCGCGGATGAGGGAATCATTGAGGAGCTGAAAAGCTCGGGACTTTTTGAGATTGTGGAGCGGGAGAAAGCGGAGTTGAAGGAATGGCAACTGCGAATGGAAAAGCAGCGAGGTGAGCACGAGAAAGCCGAAGTCATCGCGAAGAAGATGAAGAAGGAAGGTTATGATGAAAAAGTGATCAAGAAGCTTACGGGGTTGCGGCTTGGAGAAATTCGGGAGTTATAAAATGGAACATAAGAAGCTATAAATGAAACTAATAGAACTGTCATATACAGATACTAATTGGGAATTGCGTAACCTCTGTTTGGGAGATGTTAATTTGCTAGTTGGCCAAAATGCGACAGGAAAGTCGAGGACGCTCTCAACAATAGACCTGCTTTATAAAATGATTACGCAAAAACGTGATTTGAATTGGGGGTCTAAATGGGAATTGAAGTTCATTAATCACAAGAAGCAAAGCATAGTATATCAATTTGCTACGAGTCAGAGGAAAGAAGGAGTCACCTTTGAAAAAATTACAGTTGATGGTCGACAAGTACTTTACAGAGGAGAGACAAGTAAAAGAAATATGCCTATCACCACTCTGTATTCCAGTCTTTCAAAGAAAACGGAAGAGATCTTCCCTCCAAAGGATAAGCTAGTTTTACATGTTAGACGTGATGTAAAAAACTACCCTTTTCTTGAGGATTTGGTGGAATGGGCTGAACAGTCTTATGGCTTCAAGTTTGGAAATATCAGTCCGTATTCAGGCTTTAATCAGCAGGAATACGACCTCCTTACATCCATTGAAGACATCCCTGCCCTGTACTCTTCTTTGCAAAAAGAAAACAAGTTAAAGATCATTGCTGAGTTCAATGAAATAGGGTATGCGATCACAGATATATCTATTCAGCAAAAGGGAGATTTGGTGGTAATCAATGTGCAAGAAGAAGGACTCACCAAAAAACACCCGCACTATAATCTCTCACAAGGGATGTTCAGGACGCTTTCGGTCATAATTTATCTAGAGTATTTGATCAGTAGAAAACGTCCAGCTACTGTAATCATAGATGACTTATGCGAGGGTTTAGATTACGCAAGAGCCAGCAAACTGAGTGAAATTGTCTTTGCTAAATGTAAAAAGCACAATATTCAGCTAATTGCTACATCTAATGATAGCTTCCTAATGGATAAGATTGACATTGAATATTGGAATGTGCTTGTTCGAAAAGGGAAAATTGTTGAAGTAATAAACTACCAGTCACACCCGGAATTATTTGAGCAATTCAGGTTCACCGGACTATCTAATTTCGACTTTTTTGCTTCTGATTATTTATCAAAAACAGAAATTTCTTGAAGACAGCAGTTTTTGTAGAGGGGCAAACGGAACTGATTTTGATAAGAGAAATGCTATTGAGGCATTTCGCATATCAGGAGGTTAGTATTGCTTGTTACACTCTTTTTTCGGACAATAAGCTTAACGCTACAGATTACTCATTCCCCGCTCCAAATGAATTTGCAGAAACCCATTTTCAAATAATAAATGTAGGAGGCGATAATGCTGTTTTGACGAGACTCTTGAATCGCGAACAAGAGTTGATCAATGCCGGATATGATCTAATACTTGGCCTTAGAGACATGTTTTCTGAGAATTATATCAAAATAGTGAAGGACAGAACCATCAAGAAAGAAATAAGCGACAAGTTCATTGATGGCCACAACCAACAAATTCGGAGCAAAGCCACACGGCCAGAGAGTATTCGATTTCATTTTGCGGTCATGGAAGCTGAAGCTTGGTTTCTTGGTATGCCAGAAGCATTAACGAGGATGGATAATCGGCTTACGGCTGAATACATAGAAGAGCACAGGAAGTATAATATTGATGAAATTGACCCCGAAACGGAGTTCTTTCATCCAGCCAATGAGGTTAAAGCGATTTATGAATTAGTAGGCAGACGCTACGATAAGAGCAAAGGAGATATTGACCAACTAGTAAATCAGGTTACAAAAGAAGATTACGAAACTCTGGATAGCGGAGAAAAATGTGAATCTTTCAGTAGTTTCTATAAATCACTAGTTCAAAGGTAGGATCAGAAACAAATTTTTCTCTCTTCCCTGTTGGTCGGGGCCGCGATGCCCCGCCCTGAAAAAAAGGAAAAAGCCATATCACTTCCCTGAATAAATGAGCTTTCTCCCCCACTCCGCTTTGCTCCTGGGGAAGACACTCATTTAACCAAAGCAAAGTAACATAACGCTTTAAACATTATATAACACATAGTGTTTTGCGGCCACGCAGTGGTTTACATAAGATCAGTTATCTCAACTTCAGTTAGATAACGTCAGATTTTATGTTAAAGGAATTACGGCCACGCTTGTTATATAACTCTATATTAGTTTAATCCCGAAGTATCGGGAACCGTACACTCTCGTCTTTCTTTGAAGTTCTTGGTTATCGTTTTAAGCCAGATCAATCCGGGCCGAGACTCAAGTAAGCCCGACCAAGAGATTTATAGGCAAAGTGTATTGCTCTATTTTATTGGCCAGGTTGCTTACAAATATTCAATTCTCGAGCGTTAGATTTTTTTCAATTGAGCCTGACTAATGCTACGCACTTCTCCGCAATTAGTAATTTGCCTGTAAAACACTTGAAGGCCAACCTGCCCGAATGAATTCGCTCAGGCGGGCGCTTTGTTTTGACACAGCTCACCACCAGAACGTCATTCCGGAAGTAGCGCAGCGGATATCCGGAATCTCTTAACACTCTTAGCAGAGTCTGCATAGCTCATAGGCCACCTATCTTTTATCTGTGTTCGCTTAATCACTCAAGCCCTGCCTACCGGCAGGCAGGCGCTGGGCTCATACTTTTCATTGATAAAAAGTATGTAAAAATCTAGAAGAAATAAGGCAGATTCCGCACATAAAGTGCAAAAACCGCTTTGGGCCTTGCATTTGCCTCGTTCTCCCATGTGGCAATGGCATGCCCTGGCGCTGGTTGCCGGGGTTCATTTAAATCTTTTTGCCATATATAATTAATTATCTCGTTGTCCTTCAGTTTCCGGGCTTGCCTTTTCCTGAATGCCTCAAATCTTTTGAGGTGTTGGCTTCTAATCGCTATTGCGCAAGAAAGCTTGCCATGCATAAATATTGCAAGCATGCGCTTTGGTGGGCGGCTGTTTTGAAAGATTGGGGCCTTGATGCCCCTTTTTTGTGCTTCTCCTCTCCCCTTTTATAAATGAACGGCTTGATTTGAGTGGTTTTGATGCGCACTAAGGAGAAAGCAAAGTTATGTGTTATCTTATCTTCTTCGTTTTCGCGTGAGGCTTCTTAGCGGTGTGGCTTTCAGGCTCGGTTCTTATGGCTGGGCGGCATTTATATCTTTTGTTCGCTTCCTTTGGCTCGAAGTCGGCCTTTCTAAGCTCCCTTTTTAGGGAGCTTTTTTTGCTTTCAAATTGAGCTTATAAAAGATAAACTTACTGGGGCTGATCTTCTTCATTGAAGTGCTCTTTCAAAATCCTCAAAAATGTAGAGTTTCTTATGTCTGCATCGTTAATGAAGGCATCCAACGATAGGATATAAAACCCAACATTCACATGAGTTGTGGCAGTCAAACTTAGCTTCAAAGTCCTCTCTCCATAATATAGTGTATCGGAAGAGAATAATGAGGTATAACCATTGTTCTCAAGGTACAGTTTCAGCTCATCATCAAACTCAACTATGGCATAGAACCAAATTCTTTGAATCTTATCAGGATAATACTGCATCAATTTTAAGGCACGTTTTTCAAGCTGTATAATTGCTGTAATGTTATCTTCAAGCTTTAATCCCCTTTTTTTCAATTCAACCACCACCACATCGACTTTCTCGGTCTTTTCTGGGTCATTAGAAAAGATAAGTGTAATATCAGGTTCAGAGTTATCCTTTTCCGTGTCATCCTCAGTGATCTTTTTGACCACTTCACTCATGACCTTGTCACTAAGAACCGTTTTGTAGGTCATGTATTTATCATCTAACAGCCAAGCGTTATTGTTATACAGATCTTTCATGAAGGTTGATTGGCTGTAAGTTTTACCCATGGGGACAATAAGGTTATGAATGTCAGCTTCACTATTGTTCCGGTCAATCTTCTTCAGTTTGTCAATAGTCAGCTGCCGATAAAGAATATACTCCGTGAGAGCTCTTGAAGATAGTTCAAGTGACTTCTCGTATTTATCGTCAGTTAATGAGACAGCCTCCAGAACCTCCTTTTGGTCCCTAAAGAACCTCTTTTGAGCTTTTTCAATGGACTCTTCGCGTTTCACGAAGCCAATGGTTTCTTTGTCGAAATACCCCAGGAGGTGCGGATATGTATTTGCTAATGACTCTTTGGTTTTTTTATTGCTTTCTGCAATAACCGGAATTTCCCTCTTTAGAACTTCTGAAACTTTCTTTCGAAAAATCCTCTTGACTATGCTCTTTTCTTTTTCATTCAATTTCAATTCATCTCTTGAGCCGCTCACTTTGCCATCAAAAAATGAGGAACTTAAGAGGAAAATCATTTCATAACCAAATGGTATGTTTTCATCTGAGATAATATCCATGTTTTTCGTCCTGCCATCAATACACAGTGCTGTTATAATGGTCTTTTCACCTGCTTTCTCCTTTATAGAATAGTGCAGTTCCATATTCTCGAACATTGCCAGCTCAGAAGCATCAATTGATTCAATTTTAAGGTCTTCTATTTCATTAATGGAGATGGTCTTCTTTTCTGATGCTAATTGAACTCTGGCGTCTTCTTGGTTTAGTGTTAATCGAATATTGATTTCCAACTGCTGACCATTTTGTTTCATTAAGTAGAGAATTGGATAAAAGTTCTCCAGCAGCCGCTTTTTGAGGTAACCAGGTCTTAAATAATCATGCGTAGCAATCTTTTTAAGATGATATGCCGTGAATATAAGCTCAGTTTCTTGCTTTTTACCAGAAATGTCTTGGACAGACATTTGTGATTCTTCAAAACCTGTCGAGTACTGAAATACCCGCTTTCGTTTGCCAAAATAACTGGTGATATCAACTTTATCGAAATACGACAGAAAAACTAATCGACCTAAGCCTTTATGACTATCATCTTCCACTTTCATTAACTCAGCAAACTTGTTGAATCGGTGATCAGTGAAACCCTCGCCATTATCGCGAATTACAATACGCAAAGTCTCCGGCTTACTGAGTTCTTCAATGGATATTTCAATATCAATCTTCGTGGCCCCTGCATCAATTGAATTGGCAACTGCTTCTACATAGACCAATTCAAGCGATGGATTGGTGAAAAAGTACTTTACAGCTTGCTTGAGGTTTATTTTCATTTGTTTCTATTCGATTTTGCTTCGTTTCTCTCCGCCAACAGGTCTTTAGGGTTCACATCAAGTATTTCCGCAATCCTAAACAAAAGTTCTATGCTAGGCTGGCTCCTGTTCTGCACATATGAGTTAGTCATATTATAGCTTTTACCAAGCTTTTCTGCCAGCCAAGTTTGCTTAATTCCCTTTTCTTCAAGTACCACTTTTATTCGATTCATCATCTATCGAATTAACCAAAGTGGAAGATAGCTACATTGTGATATTTATCTTAAAATTTGAGATGTTTATTTGGGAGTCGGTGCGTTCGGATTTATACTTATCTATCCGCACACATTTGCCATTCCCACTTCCCTCCCTCTCGCCAAAGAGGTCAAAAGAGTGCTCATGACTGCTCCAAAGGATGAAAAAGGGCCTCCCCTCAATCCCTAAGCTATATTAATATAACGCAGGACATTATATAACAAACCCAGCAATTCCCGCAGTGCCATGCATTTAATATAAAATCAGTTATCGACTCTAGTACAATAACGTCAGGTTTTATGTCAAAGGAATGATGATTATGAGTGATCCACGATTACTCTGCAAATACCTGCTGAAAGTTTCAGGCAACATATTGCCCTATTTTCATGTATTTGGCACCAACAAACTGCTGATCATTCGCTTATTTTGCTAAAAGTCAAAACCTGCTCATTGACCATGAGGCGAAAAATCCCTGAATCAACGCTACCAAAACTCAATCGCTCGCAAATGATTACTCCCGAAGGCATGCAAAAATTAAGGGAAGAACATGATCATTTGTGGCGCGTGGAACGCCCGGACGTTACCGCTAAGGTGTCGTGGGCAGCCAGCCTGGGAGACCGTTCAGAAAATGCCGATTACCACTACAACAAAAAGCGGCTAAGAGAAATTGATAGTCGTCTTCGTTATTTAAGGAAGTGTATCGATGACTTTAAAGTCATAAACTACCACCCCAACCAGGAAGGAAAAGTAAATTTTGGTGCCTGGGTAGAAATCAAAAACGAAGCAAAAGGCCTCCGTAATCGCTTCCGGATTGTAGGTTATGAAGAGCTTATTGGCAATAAAAATTATATCTCTATGGACTCCCCCATGGCCAAAGCATTACTTGGTAAACAAGTAGGTGACGAAGCCATTGTTACGACCAAATTGGGTGATTTTGTTTGGAAAATCATGAGTATCGAGTACGAGAAGTAGGATAATTCATTTAGGAACTGTACATCATCAAATAGTGGCCCAGCTCACCATCAGTACGTCATTCCGGAAGTAGCGCAGCGGATATCCGGAATCTCTTTTTTGCCCACGGGTTATTGGTCTTTTATCTGTATTTGCTTGAACGAGCTAGTAAAGTTAGACCCCTCATTAAATGAAATCTATTATTTGAACTATGGCGAAAGGGCCGAGAGGTCGACTGCTGGTTCTGAATGGAAAGTGTACGCGGCTCAATAAAGCCTTAATTTATAGAGCACCTCCCGTGATTTAAGGCTTTACCCATGTTAAGAAAGGACTGACCTTGACATCGACCCCACTTCACTTGAAGTGTTGATTATGAGTTAATTAGATATTGTTGATTGAGCGGACTTGTTCGTTTTATACTTTTCGGTGTGATTTTCAGGCCCTTGCTGCGAATAATTGAGTAAAGGGTTATGAAAAAAATCACTCAGGAAAAATGTTAAGAAGAACAAAAGCACGTGGGCTAATTGGGATCTGTATCACTTGGCTGATGTTGGCGAGCAATGGCAATGCTCAACAAGCGAGAGACTCTCTTCAAACGGCCGGGGCTTTGGATATCATTGTTCAACAGGCCCTTAGTTTGATACACTCTGAAGCACCGGAGTTTTCCCCTTTTCAAAGTTCTACCCCAACCTTAGAAGAGTTGGAAGACATTGGCTTTGAACAGGTATATGCCAATCACCTGATTCAAATGACCATGAGGGATGGAAACAAGCTGCAGGCCTATCATTATACCTCAGAAAGTAACTACACCTTTCTATTACTCCATGCGGCTCTTTCTACGGGTTATCTGTACAACAAAACGGCAGGCCTGTTGCGTGAGGCCACCGGTGCTGAGGTAATAGCCCTGGATTTTAGAGGCCATGGCAATTCCGAAGGTATTAAAGGAGATGTGAGTTATGTGGATCAGTATGTGGACGACCTGGCCGATGTAGTGGCCTTTTTAATGAAGCAAAAACCAAGTCGCAAGATTATTCTGGCAGGACATTCCATGGGCGGTGGAATAGCTCTTCGCTATGCCATGAAGAAGAACGTACCCGAAGTAGGCGGCTATGTTTTATTTGCCCCTCTTTTTGGTGAAAACTCCCCTACTTCTGTGCCATCTTCTGACACCCCCGATAATTCTCAAATGCTAAAAGCACATTCTCGGAGGATTCTGGGAATAAAAATACTGAACCTGCTCCAAGAACATCGATATGATAGTTTGCCGGTGCTATATTTTAATCTGCCGGAGCAGTTCCCCTTTCGTCATTATACCTACAGGGCATTTGAAAGCATGGCTCCCAATGATTACCGTGAGGGCTTAAGGGCTGTAAACCAACCTCTGCTGGTTTTAGCGGGAGGTAAAGACGAAGTATTCCGGGCTTCGGCTTACCCGGTTGCTGTTTCAGAATTTAGCAATGGTGAGGCAGTAGTGTTAGAAGGGCTTTCACATGGAGGTATACGCCACAGCAAAAAAGCCATGAGCATTGTTTCTTCCTGGTTTAATCGGCACTTTCAATAGAGTATTTTTTAGTGAAAGCATTTAACCATAGCGAAAAACAGTTTTTCCAACTTTTGGAGCAGCACAAAGGCATTGTTATAAAAGTGGCCAACGCCTACTCCAACACAGAGAACGATAGAGACGACCTCATTCAGGAAGTAAGCTATAACCTTTGGAAATCGTGGCCTAACTATAACCCAAAGTATAAACTCTCTACCTGGGTATATACCATTGCTCTTAATGTATCCATCTCCTTTTACCGAAAACACAGCAAACGGGTGCAAATGTATAGAGCCATTGAAGAGGTTGAATTAGAGTTAATTGAAGCTGAAGAACTGGACCGGACTGAGGAAGTCCACAAGCTTCTCTACAGGTTCATTGGGCGCCTGCGTCCGCTAGATCGGGCATTAATGTTACTCTATTTGGATGAACAGACTTATGACGATATGGCTGCTGCATTGGGTATTAGTAAAACTAATGTGGCAACAAAGATTTCTAGGATAAAGAAGGTATTGAAGCAACAATTTGAACGTGAAGAAAGAGGGTTATGATAGAAGATAAATTGCATAGTGCATGGAAAGCCCAGAATTCTGATGACCTGGTGCTAAGGATTTTTAAGGAAGTAAAGCATCAAAAGGCCGAACGGGTAATCGACCGAACCAAGTTGAATACATGGCTCTTTTTGTTCTATAACCTGGTAATGCTGGGGTGGTCAACCATGGTTTTATGGAGTCACAAACAGGTTATAGCGGTTGTTATGGGTGCAGTACTTTTATGGCTGCTTAGTGGTTGGGTTGCGTACCTCAACATAAAACAACTCCAGGGTATGTATAGCCTAAATGTGGCTTTGCCCATAGCAAAGTATCAGAAGAAGATTGAAAGGCTAAAGCTGGAAAGAATTCGGCACAATCGGCTAATTTTCTACAGTTGTATAGTCTATTTCTGGTCATTGATTATCACCCTTTTTGAATGGGATATTGCCAATGCTCTTGTAAATACCTGGCAGAAGAGTCCTCTCACGGTATGGGCTCATGTGTTCTTGTTGGTGAGCTGGTTTCCTTTCGCCCACTGGTTGCTAAGCAAGTATGACAAACCGGGCAATGGTGTCATGTGGCAAAAGCTCGCCAAACAGTCATTTCTTACAGATTTATCTATCAATTTTTCTTTAAACAAAGTACTTAATCATCTTCAGGAACTCGAAACGTTTGAAAACAACGAATCCTGACATCAACCATCGACAGAGCATGTATTCTCAAAGACTCAATAAAATCAGAACCTATTTACTGCAGTTTATTTATCTGGCTACGGCCGTAAGTGTTGGTTTTCAGGCATGGAGGGAAATTCTTATGCCCGAAGGCACCTGGGATCCGATCTATGGAGTCACATACAGTGTTTGGGCTGCTTATGCCCTACTCATGTTGCTTGGCATTAGGTATCCATATAAACTGCTTCCGCTTATGGTGCTTCAGTTCTTATATAAACTTATTTGGGTAGTGGGTGTTTATTACCCTTTGTACACGAGTGGTAAGCCTGCCGGTGAGGAGCTTTTTCTATCCTGGAGGGTTGCAATACTGGTTGAGCTGATAGTTATTCCCTGGGGGCACTTTTATACAAGCTATATAAAGGGCTTTTTAAAGAAAAGTGCTATAAAAACTCAGACCTCAGGTTGAGCGAAATGCTTTAGCCAACCCTGGCAATGCTCACCAATTCCGATAGTTCTATTCTGTATTTGCCGAATCGGGTACCACCTACAACGGTAAGTGCCGGAGGCAATTGGGGTACCGTAACAGCTCCATAGTCTTTGGCTTCAATGGCGCTAAGGTCCTTACTCATCAGTTTTACCTGAATAATATCTCCGTTGGTTTTAACAAGCTCCAGAGTTGCTCCCAGAGGTATGGCATCTATGGCCGATTGTGCTTCTTGCCGGGTCATACGTTTTTTAGGTATAACAAGTCTTAAGCCATTGTGTTTCGGGAAGGTCATAAACCATGAACAATGAATTATGAACCAAAAACCAATTGCATTAAAAAAGGGTCGGAAAAATCCCAACCCTGCAAGTATCGGCAAATCAGTAGGGTTTAGCGAAGTACTTTCACCTGAACGGCTACCAGTCCTTTAGGACCTTGTTCTACCTCAAAGCTTACTTTGTCGCCTTCCTGAATGGTTTCTTTGGTGCTATTGATGTGTACAAAGTAGCGGGTTTTGGTTCCATCCTGATCGATGAATCCGTAGCCTTTGGCATGATTAAAAAAGGCTACACGACCTCTGCGTTCGGCAGTCAGGTCTTCTTTTTCCTTTTTAGGAATACCTATTTCAATATCCGAAGCCTTTACCTTGTTTGGTTTTGCGTTCGGATCTGGTGGGGTGTCTGTAATGTTTCCATTTTCGTCCAGATAAGCCATCATGCTATCCAGACTACCATCAGAAGAATTGGCTTTGCGTTCTTCGCGTCTTGCCTGCTTTTCTTTCTTCTTCTGAAGTTTCTTTTTTTCTCTTTCTTTTTTGTTGAATGTGGTTTGTGATCGGGCCATAAATTAGTTTAGAAATGAATATAAAGTATTGAAAACCACTCGATAGCCCATCACAGGTACACCATCGAGTGGTATAAAGTTTAGTGCTTAAGCTACTACTCTTACTTTCACGGCATTGATACCTTTCTTACCGCGCTCAGTTTCGAATTCTACCTCGTCATTCTCACGGATGTCTTCAGTAAGACCTGACTGGTGAACGAAAATGTCGTTTCCTCCATCGGCAGGCACAATAAAGCCAAAACCTTTAGAGAAGTTGAAAAATTTAACTGTTCCTTTTTGCATTGTATTAAACATTAATGAATTACTATTTCCCGGAGCTGTACTAAATGGTTTAGACGTACAACCCAAGGCTTGCCCTTTCAGGCATTTTAATCAAGAAATAAGTGGGGCAAAATTTTTATTGAATCAGGTGGGATTAAATAAAGAAAAGCTACTCCTGCTATTTCTTATGGCAAAGGTGGGGTTAATTAATGGCATTTCCTATTCTGCCATCAAAATACAAGATAATTTAACTGAAGGCCGCCCATGCAAACTGCCCCACAGGCAAGATTTGCACAGGCAACCCCGGTCTGATTGTTCTACCAGCCCAAATAATAGTCTTTGTCGAGCCAGTATGGCCAGCCTAATCCAAAGTGTTCTTGCAGCATATTTTCGGCCACGCAAAATGCACCTTCTACCCAACCTTGCTGATCGGAGTATGCTTCTCCGCAAATATGAATGTTTTCGCCCGAAATGGGTTTGCGCATGTAGGGCATTACACGGTTCACTTTAAAACCGGCTTTCCAGGCGTGGTAGCCCGCCCCGAAGGGATCGTCTGTCCAGTCTTTGAAATAGGTAATGTACGGATCGGGAATTTCTACGCTGTCACCGTGCAACTCTCTCAGCTGATTCATTAGCTCGTTCACCATAAACTGGCTGGCCTGTACATCGTTGAGACTCTTTACTTCTTCGGCTCCAACCGACTGGGTAGATTTTACTTCAAACAACAGCTCATCGTCTGAAAGGGCCTTCCAGAAAGTTTCGGTTTCCATGTCGCCATAGCTTCCCAATAGCATAGAGTGCTGGTTGTTGGGATCGGTACCGAAGTAGTAACACTGTCGCATTGGCAGATCGGTAATGGAATGCCCCGAATCGATACCCAACTCCTTCCACCAGGGCCGTTCAAAGCCCATTAGAATCTTAAAAGAAGGCTCTTTAATCACCGATCGCATGTTGTTGTTTACACTGTCATCGCTAAAGAAGAAGTTTTGCTGATTGAGCAGCTCCAACGACTTTCTGGGCATAGCCAGAATAATGGAGTTGGCATATACCTGCCATTTTTCATTACTCTTTAAATTCAGGAAGGTCAGCTGGTACCTGCCCTTGGACTGCTCATCGTTTTTACCAAAGTCAAGAAGTTGGTTTTCGCTCCAAATGCAGGCTCCGGAGTATTCCATATACTGATTGGCCAGGGCGTAGGCAATACTGTCGTAACCCTCTTCAATGGTTTTATAGGTTGGGTTTTGCGAAAAATCTCCAACCATATAGGGAAATGCCTCGGCAGAGTTCCAGTTGATGGTGTTGGAATAGTAGCCTCCGGCATTGGCCAAAAACAGATATCCTTCTTGTGATACCTGGTCTTTAATGAGGTTCCAAAAACCTATGTCGTTTACTTTTCGGGCATGATAAGGCGAGCCCGGGAAGTTATAGGTGAGCATGGGTTTTACCTCGTCCCAATCCCGACTGGTAAGCATAAATGTGTAGTCGTAGCTGCCGGCCTCATGACTTACTTTACTTCCATAGTTGGTTTTGAACCACGGGTCGGCCATTAATACATCGTAAATGATTTTATTAAAGAGCTGATCGGCACTGTAGCCAATATCGTCCTGGTTAAGGAAGTAACGGGTAGTAAGTTTTTTATTCTGCTTTTGGGCCACCTCCCATGCATCTTGCTTAAAATGCTCTTTTCGTAAATACATAAGTAGCTTGGAAGTATTGCCCATAGGAAACGGCACCGGTGTCATTTTATCCTTAAGTACCGAAGTTCGTTTGTTCAGATCCGGCTCAGAGAGTGGGTAACCTTCTATGAGTGTAGTCACTATTTCTTGCGAAGTAAGGTATCTCATGCCTCCTAGTTCGCCCCAAAAATTCATACCCGGCATAATAACCGACTCCAGCCTTCCTCCCAGCTTGGTGTTCATGTCGAATATTTGTACCTGGCTTCCGTTGTATTTCTTTTCGTCCAACAGACGGTAGGCACTGTAGAGGCCTGAGGTTCCGGCTCCTACTATGGCAACTTCAACCTGAAGTCCGTCTTTAAAACCGGAGTTGAGTGGTGTGTTTTTGTTCATAATGTAAAGTTGTTTTGTATGTTACTTTAATGCTTTGAAGAATTGGTCGCCCATTTTAAAAGGACTTAAATCGATTGAAGTATGGCCATCGAGACTTAGGTCTACCAGAATTTTTCCTAAGTATGGCGTAAACTTTGCCGCCCAGCCGGTGGCATAAATCACCACATTCTTATAGTTATCTACATAATTTGGTGCAAAATCTATAATGAGTTCCTTGTTCGGTATTTTGCTCAGGGCCACCAGACAAGTAGAAGTAAAAAGCGGTTCAGGAGCCAGACCGGTCATATGGTCTTTCACCCATTGAGAAGTATAGGCCAACTCTTGTGGATTGGGTATAAATGTGCGTTGGGAAGGGTCGTCCAGGGGTTGCATTACAAAATCAGGAGCTACTCGTATGTATTCGGGGTTATCCCAGTATACTTCCGGAAACCCGTAAAACTGATTGCCATTAGTGCCTTCGGGGTTCTGAAAAACAAACCAGGTAGGATACTGTATACTGTTTTCGGTTTTTTTAAAGTAGGCCGAGGCCATATTCCAATAAGTGGCTTCTATGCTAAAATTGAGCAGGTTAATGACATCGTTCACAAACGGACCTGGAGTTAGTATCAGTTTTTCGGTCAAAAACTTAGCCGTTGGGGTAGAAACCATAAAGCCGCTTCCCTCCGGTTGAATATGAATTACTGGCGATTGCTGTTTCAGGCTTATGTATGAGTTATTGTGGCACTGCTCCAATAAAGTTTCGATAGTTGCTCTAAAATCTATGCTGGCACCATCGGCCTGAAATATACCCTCGTAAGAATCAGGCAAGTTCTTAAACTGATATTGCGATTCAATCTGACTGCTTGTAAGCGATTCATACGGTACATTAAGAGCGTCCATCGCCTTTTTCGCTTCGTTGATATTGCCCTCGGTCGATTGTACGGTTGGGTCCCCAAACCACAGGGTTCCTACCTTATCCAGTAATACCGATTGGGCATGTGATTGTAGCTCATCCCAATAAGGCATGGAATCCAGAGCCATTTGCACCATATATTCTTGAGGATATGGAATTCTGAATTGCCGGGATACCCCAGCCGAACTTCCTTGCTGGTTTAGAAATTCATACTGTTCTAAGACAAGCGACTTCACCTTGCGTTTGCCAAGGTAATAGGCTGAAGCCAGGCCCATAGCCCCGCCTCCAATTACAATAACTTCGTATTTTTCAATGCTCATAATGTGTGTGGTGTTTGTTTATGTGTGTGTTTTTAAGTATCAGTAAGTCAATTGATTATAATATGCAATATAAGATCTGATAGACGTGCTTTCTTGCCTAAATGAACAGACCATAGGCACAGACAAACAGCTATAAAAAAACGGTTCGACCATAAAACAGGGAACCGTTCTTTAGATTGCACTTATTTAATAAAGCTGTGCTGATTAATGCTTTAAAGCAAAAGAGCTTGTATGTGGAGATCATGATGTGGTGTTTATTATTTCTGAAATCTACACAGAATTTGCAGAAAAACGCACAGCCACACAGGCTTTTAGTGGGTAGTTAACCTTAGGTGAAAGGGATTTCTTCCCATCTCTTTTGGCCAAAAATCAACCTGACTCTTGACCCGTTATACTTGAATATAAGTATTGTTTATAGATCTTCTTTATAGAAAACCTTGCTTACAATCAGCCATTTCCCGTCTACCTTCAACAAAGTCATGTAGTCGATAAAGCGAAAGCCTTCATAAGTAATGGTAAGCTTTGCCTGCGCAGCATTGCCTTGCACATCGACAGAAACAATGCGGGTTGTTCGGTTTTGCCTGGGGCCCGGCTTCATGCCTTTCTTAAAGAACTCCAGCACATTTACATTTTGGTGTCCGTTGCCCCCAACTGACTGCATCATGGCCTCCGGATGAAAAGCTTTGGCCAAAGTAGCGTAGTCGTTGTTTGTGCCACCTTCCAGGTAATAATTAAGCGTGGTGGTAATCTGGTCTACTTCCTGCTTTTGCGATTGAGCCTGTGTCGATAAGCTACTGATGGTAAGCCCAATAAGGCAAACCAGAATTTTACTAATGTTCATGATTTTTGATTTTTAATTAAGTGTTATTAATTGAGCTTTTGGAGACATTGAACAAACCTTTCCATCTCTTGTTCTTTACCAACCGTGACCCTTGCATAGGTTTGGTTTTCATAATCGAGCTGGCCTATTTGCACCCCATAGCCTTCTAACGCTGCACGCAAATTCCTGCCCTTTGTATTGAAGTAGACAAAGTTGGCTACCGAAGGGCTACAACGGTAGCCAAGCGATTCCAGTGCTTTTATGGTGGATTGCATAACCCGGGCATTTGTGGTTCGCGTGGTTTGTACAAAGCTGCTAGACTGTAGTGCATTACCGGCTGCCACAAGGGAAAGAGTACTCAAGTCGTGGTTGGGCCAGGGAACAAGTTGTTGCAATTGCCTGATAATGGCAGCTGAAGCCATTAAATACCCCATTCTAAGCCCGGCCATACCATAGATTTTACTAAAAGTTCTCACTATAATAAGGTTGGGCATTTGCTTGAGAAGCCCCACCAAAGACTGCCCGTCACCGGCATACTCAATGTATGCTTCATCGAGTATAATCAGGGTTTTTGAGTTAATGCTTTTACAAAAAAGCTCCATTTCAGTCCGTTCATAAAAGGTACCTGTGGGGTTGTTCGGGTTCACCAGATAAATGGCTCCCGGGGTTTCATCTGCTTCTTTCAATGCAGCAAGGTCGAACTTATAGTCCTTAGTGAGTGGTAAGGAGTTTGGCTTCCCTCCTGCTTTCTTTAGCGTGTCAGGCAAGATGTTGAAGGTTGGGCTGCAATAATGCAGGGTAGCGCTTTTCTGCTGCACATAATGTCCCAGCAGTTGCAGTAAAACCGAACTACCGGCCCCAAGCATTATCATTTGACTTTCCAGCCCATGAAAAGATGCCAGTTGCTCACGTAGATTATTGGCATATATTCCCTGATAACGAAATAGCTCACCATCAAAATGACGGATGGAATCTAAGACGCTTTTCGGTGGTCCATAGGGGTTTTCGTTGGCATTAAGTTTAATGACTGTTTCCGCATCATTTTGCCTTAAAAATTCTTTGGAGAGGTACGGAGATAGCAACAGACTCCCTCCCATTGTAAGGGCCGTTCCAAGCCAGTCTCTACGGTTAATTGATTGTTGAATACGCGTCATGGACTTAAGTTGACTAATTCCTGCGAAGCGTATTCGTTTATCTTTCTCGTCAGTACTATTTACTTTCAGAGGGTTCTATGCCATTAGCCGTTGCCTGATCTGTTGCCGCATTTGGCGGCTCACAGGAACGGTTTTACCGGTACTTAGCTGCAAATGATAGAGGTTATGTTTTACCCGCACTATATCCGTAACCAGAGAAAAATTTACTGCAAACGACCGATGCACTCTCATAAACTGATTAGGAAGCAGTTTGAGTAAGTGGTTGAGCGGTTTGTCGTAGACATAGGTTTTGTTAGAAGTATGTAATTCCGAGTAAATACCTGAAGCCTGAATAAATTGAATGTCGCTTATGGGCACCAGGGTGATATCTCCCCTCATTTTTACCGCCAACCGTTGCAAATGAGTATCAGTGCCCTTAGATAGGCGAAACCGCTCTACTGCCTTGGCAATACGGTCTTGGGTAAATGGTTTGCCCACAAAATCGAGCACTCCATGTTCGAAGGCTTCAATGGCCCTGTCGGTGTAGGCCGATACAACAATGGTTTTAAAAGGTTGTGCTAAAAAGAAATCCAATACCTTAAATCCATCTTTTCCATGCAGGCTCAGGTCTAAAAATGTAAGTTCAATCGGGTGTTCTTCCAATAGCTCGTGGGCGGTTTCAAGCGAATCGGCATGGTGCAATACCAACCGGTCGCAAAAAGCCAGGCGAACGAAGCGTGCCAGCCGCTGAAAGACCAGGTGTTCATCTTCTATAATCAGTACTTCCGTCATTTAGGCAGGCTTATTCGGGTTGAAAATCCAAAATTGTTCCACTCGTGTTTGAGCTCAAATCGCTTATATACCTCTGCGAGCCTTGATCGCACATACTGCAGGCCCAGACCTTCTCTCACGCTCTCAGGAGCCTCTCCGTCATTATGTACCACAAAGTCAATAGAGCCCTCATTTTCTTCTTTTCGAATTACGAAAAGTCCCTCCTGCTTACTGCTATAGCCATGTGTAATTCCATTTTCTACCAGAGTAAGTAGTATGCCCGGAGGCAATTCATCTTCTACTGAAATGTTTTCAATGCGTGTGCGAAACACTTTGTTGAGGCGTGTAGACATAATGCCCAAATGAGCCTCAATAAGTTGCAGCTCTTCCTGTACACTCACCATGCGCTGTTGACTTAGCTTTGAAAAGAAGCTGAATTCTTCCGATAAATGTTGAACGAATTCACCGGCTTTCTGAGGATGACTTTCGATCAGCTCCTGCAATGAGGTAAGGGAATTGAGAATAAAATGTGGCTGAATACTTTTTCGCAACAGATGGTTTTCCAACTCGACCGATTTACGCTGCGCCATTTGATAATCGAGCGTCTGTTTGGAAAGTCGCATTCCGCTGGCGGCCATCATCATTAACACCATTACTATAGTACCAATAAAGTAGCCAAAAGGCACAAGGTTGGCCAACGCCAGTAAGGTAAAGGCCAAAAGCATTATGAGTCCGAGTAGAAAAAGTATAGATGAAGGTTCTTTCTTCGTGTACCGGGCTGTTTGCAAAATGGCAATAACAATACCGGCCACAAGAAATAAGTCCTCGCTCAACCAACCATAAGCTATGGCCGAAAAGGACAGAAAACCCAATGCCCACCACCTAAGGTTACTTAGCCTATGATAATAGCCTAAGAACAAGTTTAAGCTAAAGAGACCTAATATGACACTTATGTAAATGCAGTCTGAGGCTTTTAACCCAAGAATCAACAGTTCTTCCGGTGGTAAAGTCTTCAACCCCACTTTAAGCATATGAAAGGCGCAATAAGCCGCAAAAAACAAATAGGTGATTTGTCTTCTATAGCCAAAATAGAGCGTTAGGTTGAACAGCACCGCGCAGGCCAGCACCGAAGTGAGCACCAGAAAGGTTTCATGGAAATTCAAGCCAAGCATAATCAAAAGTAACGAAACCGATGCTTTATATGATGATTTGCCTTACCTGCCAAAAGAAAATATAACCATAGAAAAGCTAGTGTACCCGGCTCCCCCATCTTTTTAAAGTAGTAGATCGGCAGTCAATTGCCTACAGGTTGTTGCAAGAATATGTAAACTTGCGGGCAGTTAGTGAAAAGCCAAAAAATTGAAGACCATAGCCTTAAAGCCCGGTAAAGAAAAATCATTGTTTCGCGGACACCCTTGGGTGTTTAGTGGGGCATTAAACCTGAAAGAAAGTCTGCACAACGGAGAATTGGTTCGTGTGCAGTCTCACAAAGGCCAGTTTCTTGGGATTGGCCATTATCAGAATGCTTCCATAGCCATACGCATCATTTCTTTCGAAGACCAGCCAATTGATGAGGCTTTTTGGCAAAAATCGCTGCAATCAGCTCTGGAGACCCGTCAGCGCTTGGGATTGCCCAATGCCGATACCAATATGTATAGACTGGTGCATGGAGAAGGCGACTTACTCACAGGCTTGGTGATTGATGTATATGCTAAAACAGCTGTTATACAACCTCATTCCCATGGTATGTTCCTGCAGGCCAAAAATATAGCCACGGCATTGAAAGAAGTGTTGGGTAACGAATTGGAATGTATTATTTTGAAGCACCCCAGTGCCACCAATTCTACACAAGCCGAAGTTCTTTATGGTGAAGCAAGCACAGTGTATACGGCCAAAGAATGGGGGCTTTCTTATAGCCTCGATCTATTGAACGGTCAAAAAACAGGCTTTTTTGTCGATCAGCGGGAAAACCGAAAGAAGCTGGCTCAATACAGCTCAGGCAAGAAAGTGTTGAATACCTTTTGCTATAACGGAGGATTTTCCCTGTGTGCCTTGGCGGCCGGAGCCGAACGTGTAGTGTCAGTAGATGTTTCCAAGCCAGCCATTGAGTTAACTAAAGTCAACTTACTGAATAACGGCTACTCGCCAGAACAACACCCGTGTCTGGCCATTGATACCTTTGAATACCTGCAGCAGAACAGCAAAGATTTCGATGTTATTGTACTCGATCCACCTGCATTTGCTAAGCACTTAAGTGCTCGTCATAATGCCCTCAAAGGCTACCAGCGTCTCAATGCTATGGCCTTAGAGCAAATAAAACCAGGAGGAATTCTTTTCACATTTAGTTGCTCTCAGGTGGTCGATAAGAATCTTTTCTATAATGCAGTGGTCGCAGCAGCTATTCAGGCCAGGAGAAAAGTAAAAGTGCTGGAGCGGTTATCGCAACCAGGCGATCACCCCGTAAGCCTTACCCACCCGGAGGGTGAATACCTGAAGGGCCTTATTCTGGAGGTACTATAAGTAACAGCACTTGCCTGAAAGGCTGGACCAAACTATTTTCGCGGCATGAAAACCTTCACCAAATGGATACACACCCTGGTTTTAACAATGCTTCTAGTAGCTTGTGAAAATCGGAAAGACCAGGTCTTTACACCCACCACTTTTACTGTGGAAGAGGCCTATGAGTTTCTTCTCGATGCCGGATTTATGACAGATGCCCCGAAAGGACAACGCGGCTACAACCCGAAAGCACTGCACAAGGAATCGGCTGAAGATCTTCTGGGACTCATTACCACCCTGGCTCCTAACAAAGAACCGGCCTTGGTCTTTTATCTTGAAGTGGCCGGAGCTACTCTACCTAATGAAAAAGAGCGAGAACTGTTTATAACCCAGTGGACTGATAAAATTCCCTGGTTTGCTACCGACATTGTTACGGCCATCAATTTTGAGCTTAACAATCCTGAACAACAAATTATTTCAGAAGCCATAGACCATCTTATTTCCAGCCTTTCTACCGAGCAAACCATAGCCCTTTTGGTTCGGCAGAGCTTTATTAGAGAAAATATGGGGCCTGATGGAAATGGCAACGGAGAATATACCATACTGGAAGAAGGCGTTGAGCATTGGTCGGCCAACTATATGCTGCAGTGTGCCGACAATATTCGAAAAGAACAGCCGGGAGAAAACCTATTAGTCATTGCCGAGGCCCTTGAGCAGTTGGCAGACACCAAAGTCCGGGACGAGGACAACAGGTAGTCCGATACCTGTTCATAACAACTATACTCTAGAACTACCTTTGTATAGGCGACTGTCTTTATTAAATCTCTTTTTAGCTGGTCTGAATAAAGACCCCATGCTTTGTTACGGACCATGTTTCTACTATGCCTAAAGCCGACCATTGGTAAAGATTTGAATGGAGGTAATTATGAAAACCTGCCAGAGAGAACTTAAAAATACAGGTCTGTAATTTTAATTGGCAATGATCTGTTTCTGTAAAATTAAATTTGCCCAAACACCCATCAAGCCACAATAATAAAAAAGCGTTTCCCGTTCAGGCTTTTCTTATTAATTTATCGGTCGATTGTTGCAGGAAATACAACAACCACTGAAACACTCCATTTTCTGCTTCGATCCTCACAGAAATTATCAAATTTTTTAAACGATTGTATGAAACCTGAGCGCGCTGGCTCAAACCATTTGAAACTATGGAACAACCAAAAAAGAACACCTCCAGGAGAGACTTTATTAAAACACTAGGACTAGGAACGGCTGCATTTACCATTGTGCCACGCCATGTGTTAGGCAAAGGCTATAAGGCCCCGTCAGATACATTCTATCTGGCTGGTATTGGTGTAGGCGGAAAGGGTTATTCAGACCTGACCGAATGTGCTAAAAGCCCTGCAGTAAAAGTGGTTGCTTTGTGTGATGTTGACGACAGAAGAGCGGCCAATGCCCGCAAAACTTTTGCTGATGCCATTTATTACAAAGATTACCGGGTAATGCTGGAAAAAGAAACCGGCATAGACGGTGTAACCATTGCCAGTCCTGACCATATGCACGCCATTCAAACCATGGCTGCTATGCAACGTGGTAAACACGTATATGTGCAGAAACCACTTACCCACGACATTGCCGAAGCTCGGGAACTTACTGAAGCAGCCCACAAATACAAAGTGGTAACCCAAATGGGAAATCAGGGAGCCTCTGGAGATGGTGTAAGAAAAATGCAAGAGTGGTATCAAGCCGGCCTTATAGGCGATGCCACAGAGGTGTGGTGCTGGACCGACCGTCCGGTGTGGCCACAGGGAATTGCCTGGCCAGCTGAACGCAAAGCACAGGTGCCAAAAGAGCTGGATTGGGACTTATGGCTAGGAACCGCCCCAAAGAAAGACTATATCGATAACCTGGTGCCTTTCAACTGGCGTGGCTGGTGGGACTATGGTACAGGAGCTCTGGGTGATATGGCCTGCCACATTATAGAACCGGCCTTTAAAACCTTGAAACTGGGTTATCCTACAGGAGTTGAGGCTTCCGTAGGCTCTGTGTATGTGGGTGAATTTAGAAGAGGTTACTTCCCGGAAAGCTGCCCTCCTTCTTCGCACATTACCCTAGACTTTCCCGAAAGAGGAGATCAGCCGGCTTTAAAACTTCATTGGATGGACGGAGGTATTCAGCCACCACGACCTGAGGAACTGGGTGCCAATGAACAAATGGGCGATGGAGGCAACGGAGTAATTATAAAAGGAACCCGAGGCACCATGATGTGCGGAACTTATGGTATGAACCCTAAACTCATTCCGCTGGAACTGAATGATGCGCTCAATGTAAAGGAAACTATTCCAAGAGTGCCGGAAGGACACTACGTGCAATGGGTAAATGCAGCTATGGCTGGTTATAAGCAAAAAGAGTGTAGTTCCGACTTCGATATTGCCGGGCCTTTGACAGAAAGCATCCTGATGGGTAACCTGGCTTTAAGAAGCTTCGATATTCAAAAGAAAGAAGGCAACAGAACCGTTTACCCGGGCCGATACATAAAACTACTTTGGGATGGACCAAACATGAAGGTGACCAACTTCGATGAGGCCAACCAATTTGTGAAGAGAGAATACAGAACAGGCTGGTAATCAGCCTAATAAATACGATATAAAAAGGAGATTGGTCGCGTACTAATCTCCTTTTTCATTCACTTTTTGTAACCATAAGAATTATGCTCAAACAACTCACCCTACTCCCCCTTTTGTTGCTTTCACTACTTGCTCATGCTCAGAGCAATTTAGACCAGAAGCTAGGCAATCACCGCTTTCGGTTCATTGGTCCGGAGGGTAATCGGGCCATTGCGGTAGCTGGTGTTCCGGGCGACCCTATGATTAATTACATTGGTGCCGCTTCGGGCGGACTTTGGAAAACCGATGACGGAGGCATTAACTGGCGCCCCATTTTTGACGATCAGGACATTTCTTCTATAGGCTCGGTAGCACTGGCTCCCTCCAATCCTGATCAGGTATGGGTGGGCACAGGAGAAACCTTCCTCATTCGGCCGGCACATGCCATGGGTAACGGCATTTACTTTTCGCCCGATGCAGGTCAAACCTGGGAACACAAGGGTTTAGAAAACACCGGAAGAATTGGCCATATTCTCGTACACCCCACCAACCCCAAGATTGTTTATGCCGCAGCCCTGGGTCACACTTATGGCCCACAACAAGAACGCGGAGTTTACAGAACCAAAGACGGAGGAAATACATGGGAAAGAGTGCTGTTTATCGATGAAGGCACAGGCGCTTCAGACCTAGCCATAGATCCGGAAAACCCGAACATCATATACGCAGCCATGTGGTCTATACACATCAATACCTGGGGGCTAAACAGCGGTGGCCCCGGCAGTGGTATATATAAGTCGACCGATGGCGGAGATAGCTGGGAGCCATTGAATAAGTATGGGTTGAAATTTGGGGCCGAGCGAATAGTAGGAAAAACATCTGTAGCTGTTTCACATAGCGACCCCAATGTGGTCTATGCTCTGTTCGAGGCAGAAAGCCCTGAAGTTTGGAGGTCGGAAGACAAAGGCATGAGCTGGACTTTGATGAGCCGTGAGCACGATTGGAACGAAAGAGCCCCCTATTACACCAGAATTCGGGTAAATACCGGAGACCCTAACGAAATTTATTCCATGTCCGTGCGATTTGTTCATTCGCTAGATGGTGGAAAGACCAGAAACCCCAGGCCGCCCCGTGGTGGTGGCGACAATCACGACATTTGGATAGATCCTCAAAACCCCGATCGCTACCTGGTAGCCCATGATGGTGGGGTGAGCATGACCCTCAACCATGGAAGAAGCTTTCAAAGAGTGGTGCTTCCAATCGCCCAAATGTACCACGTAGCCGTAGATGACAAAATTCCTTACAACGTCTTTGGAAATCGTCAGGATGGCTGGTCCTACATGGGGCCAAGCAACTCACTTCAGGGCTATATTCCACTTGGTTTGTGGAAAGGCGTTGGAGGTTGCGAAAGCGGTTTCGCTCAACCCGATCCGAACGATAACAACATCATCTGGTCTGGCTGTTATGATGGAGGCCTCGAAAGGCACGACATTCGAACAGGGCATTCCAGGGAAGTGAGAGTTTGGCCTGAAGCAGGCTATGGATGGGCTCCGGCCGATATGAAATATCGCTGGCACTGGAACTTTCCTTTAAGTTTTTCGCCCCATCACAAGGGAAGAGTATATGTAGGTAGTCAATACGTGCACATGTCGGACGATGGTGGCCAAAGCTGGCAAATCATCTCTCCCGATCTTACCCTCAACCTCAAATCGCATCAGCAAAGCTCAGGTGGAGTAGCCATCGATAACCTGATGACCTTCGATGGTTCTACGCTTTTCGCCATTGAAGAGTCGCCTTTAGAAAAAGGCTTGATCTGGGTTGGAACCAATGATGGCCAGGTGCAGGTAACCCGAAACGGAGGCGAGAACTGGACCAACGTTACATCGAATATTAAGGGGCTTCCCGAATGGGGCACTATAGCCAATATCGAAATATCGCGTTATCAGAAAGGTACGGTTTACATCTCTGTAGACCTACATCAGATGGGTGATTTTGCCCCTTACATTTACAAAACCACCGACTACGGCCAAAGCTGGAAGAAAATTTCTGATGGAATCCCTTCCTCTGAATCGAGCTTTGTGCATGTAATTAAGGAAGACCCTAAACGCCAGGGCATGCTCTACGCGGGTATCGATAAAGGTATCTATGTAAGCTATGACGATGGAGCCAGTTGGGATCGTTTGAGACTAAACTTACCTCCTGCTCCGGTGTATTGGATTGAGATTCAAGAGCGGTTTGACGATATGGTGGTGGGTACTTACGGACGCGGTTATTACATACTGGACGATTTGGCTGCACTCAGAAAAGCCGACCAACTGGACACCGATTTGGTTTTACTGGATGTAAGGGATACTTACCGCTTCAACAATCGCGAAAGCATTAAAACAGATGGAGGTAGCTTCAATTCAGGTCAGAACCCGCCCAATGGAGCGATCATTAATTACTACTTACCGGAAAGTGTAAAAGGCAATGTAAAAGTGGAAATTGTTAGCCGACAGGGCGATGTTATTCGTACTTTAACGCCAAGATCAAGAGCCGGTATAAACAGAACAACCTGGGATTTAAGGTATGAACCAATTATTCAGGCCAGACTTTTAACACAACCACCGGGCCGTCCTTGGGTTCAGCTCAATGGCGAAGGTTGGAGACCCCTGGTGCAATGGGATTTAGACCTCATGGCCGGACAGTACGGTCCCAGAGTGGCTCCAGGCACCTATAAAGTGAGGCTGAAAGTAGAAGATGAAAGCGGCCAGACTATCCGTGAGGTTACCAAAGATCTCAATGTACTGAAAGACCCATATTCTGAAGGAACCCAGGAAGACATTGAGGCGCAAGTCTACTTCTCTCTACAATTAAGAGATGCCATTAACGTGGCTGTAAGTAATATCAATGCAGTAGAAATGTTGCGCAAAGAATTGGAAGAAATTATTGACGAAGAATCTGATAAAAGAACCCAAAAAGAGGCCATGAGGCTTTTGGGTATAGCCGAAGATATTGCCGGTAAACTCTACGATATTCACCTAACCGGAGCCCGTGAGGATGCCTTCAGAAGCCCCATTAAGCTTTACGGCAGATTGAGTGCACTGGCCAGTGATATTAACGGCAGCGGTATTGACTTCCGCCCCACCAATCAGCAAGGCGAAGTGTACGAAGTACTGAATGAGAGGCTTCAGGCCGCAATAAAGCAGTTCGATCAGATTATTAATGAAGACATACCGAAGTTCAACAAAGCTCTGGAGAGAAAGAACAGAACAATTGAAATTGAGAAATCGGGTGGAAAGTAAAGCCGTATTGAATAATTGCAAGGAACACTTTAAGAAGTCTGCGCTTATAGTCCTTAGACTAACTTTAGTGTTCCTTATCATTAGCTCTTGCTCTCAGACGCAAATCACAGAGTTCAAGATCATGTCTTACAACATCAAACATGGTGTTGGAAACGACCAGCAGTTGGACCTATCGCGTGCTTTAGAGGTTATTAAAGCCCAGTCACCTGATCTGGTTGCCCTTCAGGAAATTGATCATTTCGCAGAGCGATCAGACAGTGTAGACCAAACCCACTTTTTGGCTAGTGAACTCCACATGACTGGCACTTTTGGGCAGTTTATGACCTTTCAGGGAGGGGGCTATGGTATGTCTACCCTTTCAGCAAAGCCTGTCAGTTTAACGAAAATACTCCCTTTACCGGATGGTGTTTATGAACCAAGAATATCCATTGTTCAAGAGATAGAAGTGGCTCAAGGTACCTCTATCCTATTTGCCAATGTACATTTAGACTGGATAGCGGGCCTGGAAGGTCAAGAAACACGCCTGGCACAGGCAGCTACGCTAATTGAATACTTAAACCAATTTGATTTACCGACAATTATTACCGGAGACTTTAATTGTGAGCCGGATTCACCAACCATGCGGTTATTCTATGAGGCCGGTTTTGTCTTTGTTCCTAAAGGCCCCGATAACCTTAGCTTTCAGGGGAACACAAAGGTAGAAATTGACCATGTAGTGTATAGGAATACCCCAAAGTCACAACTGCAGGTAACGTTTATCGATTTACTGGATGAGCCGCTTGTTTCTGATCATAGGCCTTTGGTAGCTACTGTGCAGCTTACACATTAATTCTTCATTTACGAAAGTCGATGGCCAATAACCGTGAGAAGACAGGCCGTTGGTACTTTGCTTTCTCAGCCTTCAGAGAATATCTACCCTCTCTTAAACAACAAATTATTCTCATCCGAACCCTCTGCATCGAACCAATAACCCTCATAATCAAAGCCTTTAAGTCCTTCCACCTCATTGATACGATTCTTGATGATATACTGAGCCATTAAACCTCTGGCCTTTTTAGCAAAGAATGAGATGATCTTATACTCACCATTCTTCATATCCTTAAACTCAACATTGACCACTCTGGCCTTTAGGCTTGGCCTGTCAATAGCTTTGAAGTACTCCTGAGAGGCCAGGTTGATTAGTACTTTGTCGCCTTGCTTTTTGAGGTCGCGCATTACCTGAGCTACAATCTTATCGGCCCAATAGTTATAGAGTGTGGTATGGTCATCAAAAGCCAGTCGGGTGCCCATTTCTAATCGATAGGGTTGAATAAGGTCGAGCGGACGCAACAGACCGTACAAGCCTGAGAGTATGCGCAAATGCTCCTGAGCGTAGAGAATATCGTCATGGCTCAGCTCTTCAGCTTCAAGCCCTACATACACATCTCCTTTAAAAGCATAAACCGCCTGCTTGGCTGTTTTAGGATTTTTGCTCTTGGTAAATTTCCTGTACCGGTCAGCGTTAAGCTCTGCCAGGTTTTCACTCAAATCCATTAACTCCTGAATTTCTTCCGGACTTTTCTCCTTCAGCACTCCAATAAGCTCCAGTGCTTCTTTCTGGAATTTCGGATAGGTTTTTTCCTTGTCGCATGGGGTTTCAAAATCGAGGGTCTTGGCTGGGGAAAGTACTAATAGCATATCGTTTTTACTCTTTGTGCAAACATACAAAGTGAGCCGCTAAAATGTTCGAAGGAGTTATAGCTAATGTTAATATTGTATTGCGATGCATGTAGTGAGTTTTGAGACTGGAATGAGCCACACGCTTTTATCTCTCCTCGAGGCGAGGGACAGTACATTCTGCCAGTTCAGACCGCAGTCCTTAACTCTGGCACGAACCAATCCCCCTTTGAAACAAAGGGGGTGGCCTTTAGGCCGGGGGATTTGCCCCTTCAGTAACAGCATAGTGTGAGTCCTGAGAGAGTACCTCAATGGAAAGTCATTTCGACCTTTGGGAGAAAGCCTAGGCGTGACTATAAGAATGCCTAAAATTTCTCAGTCATGTATACCTAAGCACCTATTTCAGTTACTTATTTCTACTAAACCAAATGATTAGAAATGTAAAACCGAAAGCCTTTATTGACTTCCGGTTTTCTACACATTAACTTTTACTCTATTTTTTATTAGTGTATGCGATCTTTCTTGAAGACTTTCTCATTAATCTATTGATAAGATTATCGGTATTAGTGCCTAATGAGCCATTGACTGCTCTATTGTAGTTGAACAAGGTTTCTCCATCTTCCCCATTGTAGATAAACATATTCAATACTGCTTTGTCTGTGCTACCCCAAAAGCCAATGAGCAAACCAAGCGCAATTGAAGCTCCTTCAGACATTGGCTTTGACGTTTCAAAGCTACCCATAATAACCGCATCAACTCCTAGTAATCCTGCTAATTCCTTTGGTGTATATTTAGATATCGAGTTGTACTCAAAACCATTTTTTTCAAGGATTGCATTAGTTTCTACGGTATTTTGAACATTTACTACCATTTCGCCCCTTCCTTTTCTAGTTAAAAACCATGAATACATTGATTCTTGAATATTATAACCCTCAAGTTTTGCCATATCCGCCAGTTGTTCGGAGGTCATTTGCTCCATCTGCTTTGGCCTTAAGTTGACAGTTGCCTTAAAAGGGAGAATAGCTATCATCTGATGTTTAGCAGCTATCTGAGGGAAATTTGGGTGTTCATATAACCTATTTTGAGCGTAACTAACATTGATAATAAAAATGAAAATAACGAGTGTGATTAATGCTTTAAATTTTGTCATTATGTTTTTAGTTTTAAAAAATTTGTTTGAACATAACAAAACTAGCCCAAAGACTTCAAGTCCGAATTATTTTTTAGGGTTACTTACTTAAGTCGCAAGAAGTATATTTCTGAACCTTGCCTCCATTTGTGTCTTCACAAATGGCTGTTAAAAGACGCTGTGAAGACACAGCTTGTGGCTAGTATACCGGACCTAACAAATGCGACCCAAAAGACTTCAAGTCTGAATTATTTTTTAGGGTTACTTACTTAAGTCGCAAGAAGTATATTTCTGAACCTTGCCTCCATTTGTGTCCTCACAAATGGCTGTTAAAAGACGCTGTGAGGACACAGCTTGTGGCTAGTATACCGGATATAACAAATGCGACCCAAAAGACTTCATGTCTGAATTATTTTTTAGGGTTACTTACTTAAGTCGCAAGCAGTATATTTCTAAACCTTGCCTCTAAGTGTGTCTTCACAAATGGCTGTTAAAAGACGCTGTGAGGACACAGTTTTTGGCTAGTATACTGGACCTAACAAATGCGACCTAAAAGACTTCAAGTCTGAATTATTTTTTAGGGTTACTTACTTAAGTCGCAAGCAGTATATTTCTGAACCTTGCCTCCATTTGTGTCTTCACAAATGGCTGCTAAAAGACGCTGTGAGGACACAGCTTGTGGCTAGTATACCGGATATAACAAATGCGACCCAAAAGACTTCAAGTCCGAATTACTTTTTAGGGTTACTTACTTAAGTCGCAAGCAGTATATATCTAAACCTTGCCTCTAAGTGTGTCTTCACAAATGGCTGTTAAAAGACGCTGTGAGGACACAGTTTTTGGCTAGTATACCGGACCTAACAAATGCGACCCAAAAGACTTCAAGTCTGAATTATTTTTGTTCAGAGTAATTATTTTATTCCTCTCAACCCCGAGTAGACCATAGTCTCTTCAGTTCTAAAACCCATTTCGCACTAAGTATATCTCACATCGCAATACTTTAGTCCTTACCTTCGCAGCTCAATTACCCTATGAGTTTTCAATACCAACATATAGACCTCCCTGTAAAGGAAGTTGTTCCCGATACCAGAAAGCACCTTGCTGAAAAGAATACGCTAATCGTTAATGCACCTCCGGGCGCAGGAAAAAGTACGCTTTTACCACTTACTTTGATGGATGAGCCTTGGCTCAAGGGTCAGAAGATCATCATGCTGGAACCACGCAGGCTGGCTGCTCGTACCATTGCGGAGCGCATGGCTTACTTCCTTGAGGAAAAGGTTGGCGAGACTGTTGGCTACCGTATTCGGTTTGACAATCGGGTTTCAGATAAAACCAAGATTGAAGTAGTTACTGAGGGCATACTCACCCGTATGATTCAGTCAGACAATGAGCTTTCCGGTATTGGAATGGTCATTTTCGATGAATTTCATGAGCGTAGCATCCATGCAGATGTAGCTCTGGCACTTTGTAGAGAAGCTCAACAAGTGCTTCGGCCCGACCTGCGCATTATGATTATGTCTGCTACCTTAAATATGCCGCAGTTGACCAGCCTCTTAAAAGCTCCTGCGGTAGTCAGTGAAGGCCGGCAATACCCCGTAGAAATAATTTATGAAGGAGATATCGATGAATTTTTAATTCCTGAGCTAATCTCCAAGACCATCAGCAAAGCGGCCAGGCTTCACGATGGAGATATTCTGGTGTTTCTTCCCGGTCAAAGAGAAATTCAGAAAACGGCCGACCTGTTGAGAGGAAGCTTAAAAGGAATGGCCATTCATCAGCTCTATGGAAGTTTACCGCCTCATAAGCAACAGGCCGCCATTATGCCCGATCGTAGCGGTAAACGAAAAGTAGTTCTGGCTACCAATATTGCCGAAACCAGCTTGACCATTGAAGGGATTAAAGTGGTTATTGATAGTGGTTTTGGACGCACTTCTAAGTTCGACCCGAACTCCGGCCTGTCTCGTTTAGAAACAGTCCGTATTTCCAGAGATTCAGCAGATCAGCGAGCCGGCCGGGCAGGGCGTTTAAGTGCAGGCCATTGCTATCGCATGTGGAGCCCAGTTACGCACCAAAGAATGACTGAGCACATTGTACCGGAGATTATGGAAGCCGACCTGGCTTCACTAGTACTCGATATGGCCCAATGGGGTATCATAGACCCACAACAAATGACATGGCTTACGCCCCCTCCTGCCGGCCCATTAGCGCAAGCCAGAGACCTTTTACACCAACTGGAGGCTTTGGAAAATGGAAAGATAACAGAGCATGGCAAAAAGATGCTCAGGCTACCTTGCCATCCGCGAATAGCTCATATGCTCTTGTTGGCAGAGGAGCACGATCAATTGGCTTTGGCTACAGATATTGCAGCCTTGCTTGAAGAGCGCGATCCGCTCGGCAAAGAGGCAGGAATAGACATTAATACGCGCATAGAAGCCTTGAGAACTCACCGAAGGGAAAATCGCGATGGTAAAAAGCTGCAACGGATAGAAAAAATAGCCGAGCAATACCGCAAACTGTTTCAGATTGAGGCAGAAAACGACTTTGTCGATCCATATGAAACTGGTGTTTTGCTCACCCACGCCTATCCGGAACGCATTGCCTGTGCTCGTCCTGGTAATAATGCCCAATTCCAATTGTCTAACGGTCGCTATGCCATGGCCGGTCATCGAGATGATTTGGCTGCTGAGCCTTGGTTGGCCGTTTGCCATATCGATGCTCGAGACGGTATGGGTAAAATTCATATGGCCTCCCCTCTCAACCCCAGAGATCTGGCTCCTTTAGTAAAAGAGAAAGAAGTAATTACCTGGGATACAGAAGATGGAGGGCTTATTGCTTCCAAAAACCTGTGCATCGGTAGCATTGTGCTAAGAAGCACTCCCTTGCCCGATCCGGATCCAGCCCATTTAGTGAATGCCATAGTAGATGCCATAAAGAAAGAAGGCGAACGTTTGCTCGACTTTAATGAGGAGGTAAACCAATGGCAAAGCCGTGTGTTATCGCTCAGGAAATGGAACCCTGAAGAACTATGGCCGGAAGTAAGTACTTCTTCCCTACTCCAAACCTGTGGTGACTGGCTGGCCCCTTATCTCAATAACATCCGCAAGCCGGAAGACCTCAAAAAGCTTAAGCTTAAAGACATTTTACACCACAGTTTGAGTTTTGACCAGCAAAGCAAACTGAATGACCTGGCCCCGGAAAAAATTGAAGTGCCGAGTGGTTCACAAATTCGCCTCGCTTATCGAGACAATGCTGAAGCCCCTATTTTAGCCGTCCGCATACAGGAAGTCTTTGGTATGGCCGAAACCCCTAAGATCAATGCCGGAAAACAAAGCGTGCTGATGCACCTGCTCTCTCCCGGTTTCAAACCCGTTCAAATTACCTCCGACCTGAAAAGCTTTTGGTCAGACGCCTATTTCGAAGTGAGAAAGGAACTGAAAAGACGCTATCCCAAACATGTCTGGCCTGATGATCCGTGGAATGAACCGGCTATTCGGGGAGTTAAGAGGAGGAATCAGTGATCGGTTGAACGGAAATCGGGGAATCAGTCAGTTGGTAGACTGGTCATTATTCAATAGTCATTGATGCATTAATGAACCTCAAATGCCTCGGTAAGCGTCATTCAGAGGAATGAAACATCTTGATGAATATCAAAGAAGATACGACCGAAGAATCTCCTAGAGTTTAGCACCATATCGCTTCACTTGTAAATTTTCCCCAAAATGCCTTTCTTCAATCTAGAAAACACACAACATCCTTTCACTCTCTGTGCTTTTCTGTTAAGTTATTTTCCAACCTAAAGAATTGCTTGGATTAGATTTTCATGAAAAGAACTTTCCAGCAAAAAGTAAATCCCTTTAAAGCGTATGATTGTCTCTATTAACAACTGCAACAATATTCAATCAGCCGAAATCAACATTGTCGAAAACAAGTTGAACATAAAATTAGCTCCAAATGGAACAGGGAAAAGTACTATTTCAAAAGCAATATTATTAGAATCAAAGGGATCAACACTTAACGAATTAACACCTTTTAAGTATCGTGGAAGTAATGAACCCGACAATATTCCCAGCATTAAAGGACTTGAAGGAATAAGTAGCGTATTATGCTTCAATGAAGAGTATATAGGTCAATTTGTCTTTCAGCAAGATGAACTTTTGTCTAATAGTTTCGACATTCTAATAAGAAACGATCAATACAAGGAGTTAGAAAGTCAAATAGAATCGTTGGTGTCTGATGTAAAACAGGTTTTTACAAACAATCAAGACTTAGACTATCTAATCAATACTTTGGTAGAGTTAGGAAAAGCGTTTAAGCTCACAAACTCCGGTATTTCAAAGGCTTCTACCGGAATCAAAGCACTTTCTTCGGGAAACAAAATAAAAAACATTCCAGCAGGACTTGAGCTATATCAACCTTTTATTCAAAGTAACAAGAGTATAGAATGGGTTGATTGGCAGACTAAAGGCAATTCATTCAATGAACTTTCGACAAGTTGTCCTTATTGTACATCAGAAACAGCTGAAAAGACCGAACAGATTCAAAAAGTGGCACAGGAATACGACAAGAATACCATAAAGCATTTAGTCAGTATTATCGAGGTGACTAGAAATTTGGGTCAGTTTCTTTCCGAGGATGCAAAAACAAAACTTACAACAATTACAACCCTAAACAGTGGTTTAGAACAGGAACATATTGATTATCTAATTAGCATTAGCAGGCAAATTGACAACCTGACTAAAAAACTTCAGCAGCTCCGTACACTCTCTGGATTTGACTTTACTGAGGAAGAGGATGTGACAGAAAAACTAAATGGATTTAGGCTTGGCTTAGATTTCTATGATCATTTGAACTCCGATCATACTCGACTGGCAATCGAACCAATCAATAATTCAATAGACGAAATAATTAGTAGAGCTGGAGTATTAAAGGGAAAAATTAACCATCAACGTAATCATCTACGACAAATAATTCAAAAACATCAGTTGGATATTAATAACTTCCTTGCAAGTGCAGGGTATAAATATCAGGTCAAGATTGCAGGTAGTAGAGAGCAGGCTCGATTAAAATTGTATCATATCGATTATCCAGAGCATTTGAGTGGTGGAACCCAACATTTAAGCTTTGGTGAAAAAAATGCCTTCGCAATTGTCCTCTTCATGTATGAGTGTCTTGCTAAAAGGCCTGATATTATAATTCTTGACGACCCAATTTCATCCTTTGACAAAAACAAAAAGTATGCAATATTGGAAATGTTATTCAGACGCGACTCGGAGCTCTGCCTAAAAAGCAAAACAGTATTAATGCTAACTCATGATGTAGAACCAATTATTGACACCGTCAAGTCATTGTCGAGAAATTTCCAAGGGATTACAAGGGCATCATTTTTACAGCTCAGAGAAGGAGTAATTACTGAGAAGGAAATTAGAAAAGATAATATCCAGACTTTCTCTAATATTTGTAAGTCAGTAATACAAACCCAGTTACCAGACCTTATTAAATTAATATATCTACGTAGACACTTCGAAATCTTGGATGATTCCTGCGATGCATATCAAGTGCTTTCAAATTTATTTCATAAAAGACCTACTCTAATTGATACCAGAGAACTAGGCGATAATAGGGAATATCCAGAATTGGAACCTCATAAACTTCTTAATGGCTGCAATGACATTAAAGAACACATACCCCAATTCGATTACAATTCACTGTTGAATATTCTTCAAAATGATAGTGAGTTAATGACCCTATATAGTAGTTGTCAGAATGGGTATGAGAAATTGCAGGTGTTTCGATTCTTTGAATTGAACATTGAGAACTCTGTGCTCAAAAAGTTTATCAATGAAACCTATCATATAGAAAATGAATTTATAGCACAACTCAACCCTATGGAATACGATATTATTCCGGAATACATTATCCAAGAATGTGACAATCTACTATTCGAAACGGTAGGTGATAGTAATTAGCCGACACGTTGCTTACTTTAAATCGGGAGGAATCAAAACAGGGAGCAATACGCAGATTGTAAGCGCACTAATCAAGCCTAATCCTCTTCCCCTGCCTCCCAGCCTCTACCTCCGGCAAAATCTCACAATTATCCCAGATGCCTGTTTTAAGGGTGGCGGCATAGGTTTTAGGTAGGCCTTTTTCCAACATCAACTGGTTGGCGAGGTCGTGGTTGTAGGTAAAGGACTGGTGTTGAAAGGAGAATCCGTTTCGGTCGTTCAACAACATATACCAGACGCGTGGAGTGCCGTCATTGGCGGGCATGCCGATGACTCCGGGATTGAGCCAAAGTTTATCTTCTACAGGGCTATTAAAGGGCAAACCGCAATGTCCGGCCAGGATAATGTCTGACTGCGTCTGATCTAAAATGGCACGCTTGCGTTCGTCTGGGGTAGACTCAAAAATATATTCTGAGATGTTTTCAAGGCCCCCATGCAATACAAAGCAGCTTTTTCCGGCAAATTGAAAGCGGATAAACTCCGGTAATTCCCGTAGCCATTCAATTTGTTCAGACCTTACTTGCGATTGCGCAAAAGGATACCATTGCCTGGAAAACAGATCACAGCGGGAGCCGTCATTGAAGTTACAACCGCAGTCCCCTTCCCCTTCTTTGAGCTGTATCTCCACATTGCCCAGAATGGCATGAATGCCCCAGTTTCTGATGAAGTCCAGCACTTCCACCGGCTGAGCACAATAGCCCACCATATCACCCGTACAGATGATATTGGATGCCGGAATTTCCTTCTCCCCGGCTATCTCATGCAAAGCTTCCAGTGCCTGAAGATTACTGTACACACCACCAAATATCATCACTTCGCCACAGAGTGTCCCTATGTCCTTCACCTTATCCAACCAATGCATTTCCTTTTCTTTTCATGAAGATAAATACTAAAAAACAGGCCGCTGTACCCAATAGGTTTACACTAAGTAAATCGCCATAACTTCCCGGAAAGAACACCCATTCTTTGGGATAAGCTCCTGTGGCAAACCAGATACCGAAGGCCGTTCCTGTTAACACCGTCAACACAAATGCCAAGCGATGAACGCGCCATTGCCAGAAAACAAAAACAGGCGCCAAACCAATAACCATGGTACCGGAAATGGTGGTAGCCGACAACACCGTGGGATTGAAAAACACTGGAATGGTACCGAGAACAGCAATCAACACCATAATCAAGCGGCCAGAACTGACACTGGCCTGTCCGATTTTCAGGTCAACCGCCATCAGCTTGGAAAAGGAAGCAAAGGCAGAGTCCAGCGTAGACGAGGCTGATGTAATCATGATCAAGTTGATTACCAACATGCTAATGATTCCAAGTGATTGTGCTACTTCAACCGCAGCTTCACCTTCCATGCCCTTTTGAGCAGCATAGACGCCTATAAAACTGAAGAGCACAATACAGATAAAGCCGATAGGAACCGCCCAATAGAAGGCCTTCTTCATGGTCTGCGGATCAGTAATAAAACCCCTATCCGTCATCACAGGATCATGAAATGGGTAGCTAATGGACTGAATCAGAGCAACCAGTAGCAAATCTACTCCACCAGAAAGGCTCCAGTCACCAGAGCCGAGATAGCTTGAAATACCATCGGAATCAGGAAGTATTACCCCAAGAATTACGCATAACAGTACGGCAAACAGCACCATCTGAATGGCATCAGTCAGCATAGAGCTGCTGAGCCCTCCTTTGAGGGAATAGAGCAAAGTGAGCAAGGTAAAGACCAGAATAGCCAAATAATAAGGCTTGGAGCCCACTTCACCGAAGTAACTGCCAATCACTATGGTGTTAGACCAGACTTCATTAAAGAGCCTGAAAGCAATGAGAAGAGAGAAGAGAATCACGGCTCCCCTTCCGTATTTGGAACTAAGAAACTGATGAATGCTCTGAAAACCTCCCTTAACGCGCAGCTTGAAAATGATGATGCCGGCAAAAAGGAACGATAGGTAATAGGTGGCATAAGCCACGCCTCCCACAATGCCATAAGAAAGGCCTAGATTAGCCGCATTGGTAATACTTTTGGCAAAAATCCAGCTAATGACCAAGCTGCTCGTTAACAGCCATAAGCCGGGCTTTTTGTTATTTTTTCTGGTGGCTTGGAAAAAGTCACTCTTGGTTTTTGCCCATGGGGAAATGGCAATCAGCACCAAACTAGATGCGATGACTAGTATCCATTGCCAGAGGGTTATGTTTTGCGTGGTCATTTCCTGATTACTTTTCCACCCCCTAACCCCCGCCAGCGGGGGACATGGCAGCCTGCCATTGTGAAATTTTTCCGCACAAACGGAAGGTTTGGATGGGGGCTATTTTGCATTTCTTATGTTTGCTGCACTCCATACTATCGTCATTCCGGAATTTTTCTTCATAAGTTTCAAAATGAAGAAAAATGTCCGGAATCTCATTTGATCATTAAATACGGAGGTTCCCGCCTGCGAGGGAATGACAAAGACGGATTTAATTCGCATCCCACCAAACCTTACTATTCACACTATTTTTATTGTTGGCTGTTGCGGCCTGGTAGTTCACAGCGTTTAATGCAGCTTCATCGGCAGGATATGGCATTCTTACCGGAATGAGACCATTGTTCAGGCTGGCAGCTACATTTTTCAGTTGAGGAAATCCAGTCCTTCTGAATTCAATCCATCCCTCGTAGCCATTGATGGTGTTTGCAATCCACTTTTGAGTAATGATCTGCTCCAGTGGGTTCGCTCCATTCGCTCCATAAGCCGCATTTCCTGTTGTCAGGTAGCTTGAAGGCATTTCGCTTTGCCAGTATTCAAAAGCCAGTTGCACCCCCATTTCATAATAAGCTTGAGCATTTTGTGAAATAAGACCTTTTTCCGCAGCTTCTGCCAATAAAAAGTACGTTTCCCAGGCCGTCATAAAATTGGCATCAAGGGCCCCCGTATTCTCTCTGAAAATGGTGCCGGTGAGCGAGTAATTGGCTACAGAAATGGAAGTGTTCGAAGCATCAGGTCCATTTCTTAGTCCTTCATAATTTCCTGTGGCTTCAGAAGGTCTGAAGAAAACCCGCTGCCGGGGATCGTTAAGGTTTTCCAAAACCTCTTCTAAGGTTTCTGATTGAACAAAAAGATTAAAATCACCAGAGCGCAATACGGCCATTCTGAATGTATTGGGCTGAGAGTTGGTAAAATCGAACGTGGCGTTGTCTGCATTGTTTTGAATATACTCACCTTCATTGACTATGGCCTGAAGTGCCGGGGCTACATCAACCCAATCAGAAATTCTCATGAGATACTTAATCCTCAGCGAGTTGGCTAAATTTATCCAGGCCTGAAGCCTACCGTTGTACAGGAGGTCTCCCTTTAATGTTTGCGACCCGGAATAATTTTTAATGGCGACAACGGCCTTTTCCAGATTGTCTAAAATGCCTCCGGAAGCCAGATAGATATCTTCTTGAGCATCATATGCCGGGGTAATGTGGCCTTGCTTACCGTTTAAAGCATTGAAATAGGGTACATCTCCATAAATATCAGTGAGGGCAGCAGCCATATAGGCCTTCAGAATAAGAGCAGGCCCTTCGAATACCTCATAAACTGGGCTCTTTCCGGCTGCCTCTAATACCAGTTCATTATCTCGCAAATTGCGATAAATAATGGGCCATGGATTGCCGCCCAACTGTGGTGAGCTTAGGTCGTGCCGATCGAACAGATTGAAATCGACCATGGCAAAATGCTGACTCAGTAGATTACCCGCCACGAAACCTTCGTACGACATTTGTTCTCCATAGTCATAAATTACCTGACGGAAAAGCAACTCTGGCTGCACCTCTATGGGCGCATTCGGATTGGTATTGATTTCTTCAAAACCATCCGAACAAGATACGAATAACATACTGATTAACAGAAGTATATAGTTCTTATATAAAGTATTCATCTGACTTCTTTTAAAAATTGAAACCTAGTTTAAACCCTATGCTTCTGGTGGTGGCATAAGACATATCTTCAACACCACTTACAAACTGTTGTCCTTGTACGGCCAGTTGTTCCGGATCGAAATGAGGTATTTCAGAGATTGCAAAAAGATTTCTGCCAACAAGGGCTACATCTAAACTTTTACCATTTTGAAAGAAGGAACCACTAAAACGATAGCCAACGGATAGCTGACGTAGTTTGAGAAAGCTGGCATTGTAAGTATTGTTTTCTTCATGGTTTCTATCGTAAAAATTGCGATAGTAGGCTTCAGCAGATACTGCTTTGGTATTTTCTACATACACAGGGTTGTCGGCAGAGCCGGTGTTGACTACACCATTAGCCACAATACCTGCCTCTGGTCGATAAGCGGTTTCTTCTAACTGACCTCCTACTGCGGCCAGGGCCAGTGTTCGGGATACCAATTCTCCACCCTGACGCCAGTCAAATACAAAATTGAAATTCCAATTGTTAAAGCGAATTTCATTAGTATAACCCAGTATAAAATCGGGGTTATAGTTGCCCAGTTTTTGTAAGCGATTGTCAGGAATGTACAAGCCATTTTCACCCACTATAAATCTCCCATCTTCGGTTTTCAGGTAACCTGTTCCATACATATCACCAACTCTTCCGCCTTCTTCCACCTGAAAGAATACAGTTTGATTTACGTTATCATAAATACGGCTATAAGCCAGCGTAAGTCGGTCTACACCATTGGGAAGATCGAGTACGGTGGTTATGTTACGGCTAAAATTAAAGGTACCTGTCCAGCTCATTTGGCCTCGCGACATCCAGTTAACTCCAACAATAGCCTCTACTCCTTCCGATCTCACGCGGCCACCATTCACTACTCGTTCTGTATAGCCCGAAGTGATGGAGACAGGAAGCGAAATTATCTGGTTGCTGGTAATGGCATTGTAGTATGTGAGGTCCACATGTATGCGACTGTTGAGCATTCGGGCCTCGCTCCCAATTTCAAAAGACCGGGTTCTTTCCGGAAGCAGATTGGGATTGGCAATGGTAGATTGCTCACTGAATGTGGGCTGGCCTCTATAGGGTGTTTGTGCATTAAAAACACCGGCAGTCTGGTAGGGATCGGTATCGTTGCCCACCTGCGCATAAGAAGCTCTTAGTTTTAGAAAGTCTACGGAAGTGGGCATTCTCCATAGGTTTGAGGCTACGAACGATCCTGAAACGGATGGATAAAAGAAGCTCACGTTTTCGGTAGACGTAGGGCTTGCCAGGGCACTGGACCAGTCATTTCGGCCCGTAAGTTCAAGAAAGAGAAAATCATGATAACCCAATTTTGCCCAAGCATAGACACTGTTAATTCGTTTTTTAGATAAAAACTCAAAAACCTCCAGAGGTGAGGCCGCATTGGAGAGTCTAAACACTCCCGGCTGAGCCAGTGAAAGTGCTTGTGATTGCAGGGTAGATGCCCGCTGATCCATTCGATTGGCTCCGGCAGAACCTTCAAAGCTGAAAGACCCGAATTCCCTTACATAATTGATGAGAACATCGGTATTGTGTTCCCTAAACAATACATCGTGCACGGCATAGGCACCATTCCTAAACCGGTTAGAACTAAATGCTCTCCTAAATTGGCGTTGTTCGGAGGAATAATCCATGCCACTGCGCAAACTCGCACTCCAATAGTCCGACAAAATGTAGCGGGCCATCAGGTTGCCAAAGAGTCTGTCCCGGTTCAATGAGTTGCGATTCTCCAACAAAGTGAAGTAGGGATTGTCAAAAAAAGTATAGTTAAAAGAGTATTGCTGCGTGTTTTCCAGTCCGGGTTGCCAGTAGTTTTTCATAGGGGCAATGTTTAAAGATCGTGGCCCCCAGGCTACCAAAGCATAGTTGACGTTTTCCGATCCATAGCCACTGGAAGGCCGATTGTCTGATTGAGCATTGGAATAAGTGATAAAGCTTGAAATTTTAAGCTTTGGGTTAGGCCTGAGATTCAGCCTGGCCGAAAGAGTGGTACGATCCAGATTAACTCCCGGTATAATAGACTTGCTTCTAAGATCGGTAAAGGAGATTCTTACATCGCCTTTTTCAGTGCCTGAGGCTACGGCAAGATTATTAATGGCTGTAATTCCCGTTTGGTAGAAGTTTTTAAGGTTATCAGGATGAGAAACAAAGGGAGTAGGTGTAATGGGGCTACCGCCATGTACGGCCACATCGCCTCCCCTTACCACCCTTCCATCGGGCAAAGTTACAGGACTATCGTATTGAGGTATAAGAAGCCCGGCATCTAGTCTTGGCCCCCAACTGTAAGAGATATTGTCATTAATCCCCCCACCCAGGCCGTCTACAAACTCAAACTGACCGGAGTTGCCTTGACCATAGCTGTTTTGAAACCGGGGCAGTTGAAAGGCTCGATCGAAAAAGGTGCTACTGTTGAAGCTGAGTCCCATTCCTTGTGCACTACGGCCGTCTTTGGTGGTAATGATTATAACTCCGTTAGACGCCCGGGTGCCATATAGAGCCGAGGCTGCGGGGCCTTTCAACACAGAAACCGATGCTACATCGTCAGCGTTGATTTCCATGGCTCCGTTGCCAAAATCTACTTCCTGAAAACCGGCAGCTGCATCGTTGGTAAAGTTTACTACCGAATTATTATTTACTGGAGTGCCATCTACCACAAACAAAGGATTATTGTTGGTAAATGAAGCTTCTCCCCTAATAGTGATTTTAGAAGTAGATCCAACGCCTGTAGCCCCCTGGGTTACAGTAACACCGGCTAGTTTACCGGCCAGATTATCTACAAAGTTGGCAGCTTTTACCTCTCCTATGGCTTTAGGCTCAAGTCGTTGAATATTATAGCCAAGATCTTGGGTTTGCCGCTCTATACCAAGGGCTGTGACCACAAAATCTCCCAGAGAGCCTAAGCTTTCTTGCATAGTTATATTCAGTGGTGTTTGTCCGTCCACTATAATTTTGAGGGTTTGAAAGCCAACCGATGAGAACACCAGTACTTCACCGCTTTCAGTGTTTATCTGAAATTGACCCTGAGCATTCGTAATGGTGCCTTTTGTGGTGCCTTCTATGGCAATGGTTACTCCAGGCAATGGATTTTTGCCTATGTCGGTCACAACACCGGTCACAGACGACTGTGCCATAACAGACAGAAAAAGGAACTGCCCGAACAGCCCTAAAAGAAGCGTTTTCATATGTAATTTATAAGGTGGTAGATGAATGTTTATGTGTGCATGAACCGATTACTGCATGGGCGGAGCACGCTGGGGAAGTTGTGAGTTGATGAGAATACTGCAAAGAAAATTGAAATGGTAGGTGGCTGTGTTAAGAGTTGACCGAATGACCTTGAGCAGTTTTTTAAGAACGGTTGAGTTACTTTGAGCACAGAGATCGAAGGCTTTATTCAGATCGAACTTAGGGTTGAGAAAGAAAATGGATAGCTGTTGGCAATGAGTGTGGAGGCTCTCGATTAATTGTGGGCTTTGCCAGGCTAAAGCTTCGAATGAAAGCTGCTCATAGCCATAACGATTCATGGCCAGTAAAAACATTCCTTTTCTCAAATCGGGGCCAATAACAATATCTGTTTTGCTAAGGGCATTGGCCGCTGTGGTCAAATCTTCAGAGGTTAGCTCGGGGCAATCGGCACCAATACAAATAACCCTCTCAAAGTTTTGGCTAAAAACACTGTCAAAAGCTGATTGGAGCCTTTCTCCAAAATTAGCGCCTCTTTGATTGTGTTCGTTGAACTCAAAAACAGGAAACTGAGTAGCCATGGCTTTTTGCAGGCTTTGAGCACGAAGAGCCTCCAGCAGAGCAGTGTTAGCTTTGCTTTCATTCATCAGCTTTTTACGACTCGTTTCTCGAGATGCTGAAAAAGCAAAGAAGATAATGGCCGTTGTCGGTGAAGAAGTTTCCATTGGCGGGGTCAAGTTACATCACTAACCTACGTAACCCCACTATGTTTTGGATTTATCCTCTAATGTGTAATCTGGCGGTCAAAAGTACTGAGTGAACTGACCTATTCTTCCTTGAGCACATCTACCGGGTTAATCAAATAAGCCCTGATACTATGGAGCATAGCAGTACTGAGCACAATTACAGAGGCTATTAGTATGGCCAGAATAATAAGGCCAATGGGCAGTTCAATGCGGTAAGCAAATGAAGAAAGCCAGGAGTCCATCCAGTAATACACCACAGGAATGGCGATTAAAGTAGCTAAAGCCAGCCTCATGAAACCACTCCAATTAAGGGTTTTCTGTATAGCCATAAAACTCGCTCCCAACACTTTTCTGATACTCATTTCTTTGAGTCTTCTTCGGGCCGAATAGCCGGTAATTCCAAATAAGCCGATAAAGGCAACCACCGCGGCAACTCCTGTAAAGGTATTGAGCATGGTAATCATCACATTTTCTTGTTTGTACTGTGCACCAATACGGTCTTCTAAGAAATAGTAGGAGTACTCATATACATCAGGAATGTCGTGGTAATAGTCTAAAACAGCCTGAGCGGTTTCAGCCCAATTGGCACCATCAATGTTAATCAGGAATTCACCATTTGAGCCCTTTATAAAGCGCTTAAATAATACAGGTTCAATAACTTCCTTCTTGGACGCAAAGTGAAAGTCATTGACCACCCCAACTATCTTATGTGTGGAACGGCCTGAGCCAAGCGTTTTGCCTACAGCAGACTCGGCATCATAGCCCAGCTTCTGAGCTGCAGTGGCATTAATCACTACCAGTTTGGAAGAGTCAGGGTCTTCGGGCAAGAAGTTTCTCCCTGCCAAAAAATCTATTTCAAGGGTTTTAAAGTAATCCTTCTCTATTTCAAAAAAGCGAAACTTAAAATCGTGACCGGAAAAGCTCATTGAAGCGGTAACATCGTTTGGAAGTTGGCCTCCCCCGCTGACAGCATTTACACCAGGTATTTTTAATAATTCATTCTTTTTGGCATGCCTTGTTGTCCAAGGCATGTTTTCCAAGACCAACTGATGATCTTTATTAAAACCAAGATTCTCATTTCGCATGAAATGCATTTGTCTATTGGCGGTAGCTGAAACACAGATAAGGACAATAAAAACAGCTATTTGAAGGAGGCTGATAGCCCCTATTAAGCTCTGTGGTGAAAGTGCCTGATTGGTATGCTTGAAGATACTGACCACCCTAAGCCTAGTACTTAAATAAGCTGGATAAAGTGAACAAACGATGGCAATGAAAACAGAGAAAATCGCCCCTTTTAAAATAAGTGTAGGTTGATTCAAGGTACTGATTCCCAAATCTCTTTCAACCAAAGTTTCTAATTGAGGAATTAGCAACTCTACCAATATCATAGAGAGTACAAAACTGGCCGAAACATGGATAACCGATTCTACCATAAACTGCCTGTAGAGTTCCCCTTTACTTGCTCCAGCCACCTTTCTTACACCAATCTCTTTCCCTCTTTCAATTGACTGAGAAACTGCCAAGCTGATGTAGTTTATAACAGAGCAGGCCAAAATGAAAAAAGACACCAGATAGAAAATAGTCACATATTGACGGTCGGTCTTTTCCGTTACCTCATCTCTCACATCCAGAGAGTAATGTACATTGCTTAATGGCTGTAGACTTAATGTCTTTTCAGCTCCCCAAGGGTTCTCTTCTCCATAAATATTTGTGAGCTTACCTTCAACATCACTAATTGCTGTGTTGGCATTCAATAGGAGAAATGTCTGCAAAGAATTCATAGTGACATTCCAATTACCATCTCCCTTGTAGGCATACATCTTCTCATACAAGGCAATAGCGTCTGCTTTAATGGAAGAATTATTAGGCAAATCCTTGAAGACTGCTGATATCAGATAAGTGTCCCTTCCGTAGTAATCTACCTCTTTGCCAATTACATCTATGGTTCCATAGTTCTTTATAGCAGCAGATTCACTAATAAGCATAGCACTGGGAGACTCCAACGGATTAACCGTTGAACCATTGATTATTTCAATAGAAAAAATGTCGAGAAAACCACGATCTACTAATATGGTTGCAATGTTGGACCTACCCTGCTCTTCCTTATTGAAACCAAAGCCAATAGAATTACTATGTACCCTGCTAAAAGCTTCAATTCCCGGGACTGACTCCACTAATTTTGGGGAAAAGGCATCGCTAAAACTCGCTTGTTTTTCGGAACCAAAGTCACTTTCATAATTCTGAATCACCCGGTAAATCCTGTCCTTTTTTTCATGGAACTGATCATAAGCCAGCTCATTTTGCAAAAACAGATAAATGATAAAGAATGAACCCAAGCCAATGCTCAACCCTAGAATATTGAGTCCTGCATAAAGCTTGTTTCTTCTAATATTTCTAATGGCAGTTTTGAGGTAATTCTTAATCATGTGTTTTTAGTTTAAGTGGAGTGGTTCATTGTTTATGGTTCATAGTTCATGATGGTACGGTGCTCTATGAACTAAAACATGGAACTTTGAACTGGTCTATTCTATTCATCTCTCAATGAGTCTACAGGGTTGGCATGGGCAGATTGAAGGGTGATCGATGATACAGTTAGCCAAGCCACTACAATCGTGGCTAGTAATGGCAGTATTAGGAGCATTGGCGTAATATCTATTCTGTTAATATAGCCTTGCAAGATTTCACTAATGACATAGTAGGCAACAGTGATCGATATAAGGGCCGACAGGAGCAATATTTTTGTAAAACCTTGATTTAAAAGCAATAACAAATTGGCCACAGAAGCACCCAATACCTTTCTTACACTAACCTCTTTTTTTCTTTTATGCACCGATAGTCCCACCAAACCAAACAGACCTACCAAAGACACAGAAATGGCCAAAATTGAAGCGTAGTTTAAGGTTTTAGACCAGCGGGCTTCCTTGGTGTATAGGTTGGAATTATACTCATCTACAAAGGTCATATTAATGGGTTCATAAGGCAGAACCTCTTTCCAAACCTTTTCAACAGAGCTAATAACCTCAGAAAGTTTAGAGGGTTTATAACGCAGATAAATTTGGTTTGTATTCGCTGTAGCTCTTGGCCAGTTATTAGCCATGAGCATTACTGAATTCATTGGCGAAGTTGCAGAAAAGAGCTGATAATCGTCAATAACTCCAACAATTCGGAAAGCTCCATCGCCTATGATCTTTCCTACCGGATCAACAATACCCAGAGCCTTAACCGTTGCCTTATTGATTAAAACATTGGAGGTAAGTCGTTCTTCTTCAATGTCAATTTTATCGGCCTCAGTAATGTTTCTCCCTTCAAGTAATTCAATTCCAAGAGTTTCAATATAACCTTCATCAATGTCTGACTGAATAACAAGAAGGTTAGAACCATCGGCTCTTTTCAGGCTTATGGCTTCATTCATACTACTAGAGGCTCCTATGGCAACGATATTTGGAGATTGACTCAAACTATTGCCAATTCTTTTTGCCATGGCCTCGGTATCATCATTAGGAATTTCCAACCGAATGAGGTTCTGATCGTTATAGCCTTTGTCTTTATTGATTAAAAAGTGGTGCTGTTTATTAAGTGTAACTGTAACAGTGATAAGAACTAATGCCAGCAAGAACTGAAAGCCAACAATAGCTTTTGTAAGCCACTTTTTACCACCTGATCCCGTGAATCCTTTAAGCACATTGCTCACCTTTATGGCCGATAAAAACAGGGAAGGATAGATAATGGAAACCATGGAAGCACCAACCACTCCGGCAAGACAAACTAACAACAAATCGACCTCATGTAGTAAGTTTCTATTGAAGTCCTTTTGCATGAAACCTTCGAAAGTGGGAAGTGAAACCTCTGCTATAATAACCCCTAATACAAAAGCTATAACACATATAATACAGGCCTCTATGAGAAATTGAGTAACCAGATGCTTTTTGCTTGCACCTATGGTTTTTCTCACTCCAACCTCTTTATATCTGCTCATTGAGTTAACCAAAGAAAGGTTGGCAAAATTGAAGCAAGCGATGATTAGAATGAGCATAGCAATACTGGAAAGAATATAAACCTGATTGATATCTGCACCACCATACCCATCGAAAAAATGTAGGTCTGACAAAGGAAGCAGTCCATTTTCCTGCTCTCTTGCAAAGGCCTTGAATGATTCCTCTCCCTCATTATGCAACGCCCTGGAAGCAGCCATTTTTCTCAGTACCGAGTCTAAATTGGCCTCTGGATTTAAGAGTACATAGGCATTGGCCGGAGTTATAGACCACATATTTAAGGAAAAATCATCCATAATGGTTTTGAACTTACTCCAGGAGATAGCCATGCTAAAATTAAAGGTAGAGTTAGACGGATGATCTTTGATAACGGAAACCACCACAAAATCTTCAAAATGATCTCTCAACTTGATGGTAAGCGACTCTCCTGCTACTTGTGTCGAACCAAAATACTTGATAGCTGTACTCTCAGTGATCACTATATACTCCAAATCACTCATCCTCTCATCCAAAGCACCATCCACCACCTCGAAATCGAATATTTTAAATAAGTCGTGGTCGGTATATACAAGACTTTTTTCATCGATGTAGTTATTGCCCGACTTAACTGTTGCCCCTTCTTTTCTCAGTCGGGCAAAGGCTTGTATTTCTGGAATTTCATTGGCAAAGGCTTCAGCAACCGGGTAACCAACAGCTAATATTGTTGACTCTTCTCCTTGTCTTTCAGAGATTGTAGTAATTCTATAAATATTGTCCCCGTTGGAATGCCAATTATCAAAGGTTAGTTCATCTTTAACAAACAAACTGATGAGCAAGCAACTGGCTACTCCAACAGCCAAACCGAATATGTTAATAAGAGCAAACCGCTTGTTTCTCAAGAGATTCCTAAACCCGGTTTTGAGGTAATTCTTAATCATGTGTTTTTAGTTTAAGTGGAGTGGTTCATAGTTCATGGTGGTACGGTGCTCTATGAACCTAAAACATGGAGCTTTGAACTGATCTATTCTTCCTTGAGCACATCTACCGGGTTAATCAAATAAGCCCTGATACTATGGAGTATAGCAGTACTGAGCACAATTACAGAGGCTATTAGTATGGCCAGAATAATAAGACCAATGGGCAGTTCAATGCGGTAAGCAAATGAAGAAAGCCAGGAGTCCATCCAGTAATACACCACAGGAATGGCGATTAAAGTAGCTAAAGCCAGCCTCATGAAACCACTCCAATTAAGGGTTTTCTGTATAGCCATAAAACTCGCTCCCAACACTTTTCTGATACTCATTTCTTTGAGTCTTCTTCGGGCCGAATAGCCGGAAATCCCAAAGAGACCTATGAAAGCCACTACTCCTGCCACCACTACAAAAGTATTGATCAAGGTGATCATTACGTTTTCTTGTTTGTACTGTGAATTAATCTGGTCTTCCAAAAAGAAAAAATTCATTTCATCTCCTCCGGTAACCGATCTGTATTTAGCCTTTATAGCATCCATCGTGGTGCCTATTTTCTGTGGAGCTAGTTTTAGCACCAACCTATAGAACGGGCCTTGAATAGGTTTAAAAAGTGTTGCCTCAATGGGTTCCTTCTTTGAGTTGAAATGAAAGTCTTCAACAATACCAATAATTCGCATATCTTTTCCCAAGTGCAAGGTCTTCCCAATGGCTCCACCTTCAAAATCAAGGTTTTTGGCCGCTGTTTCATTGATCAAGACCACATTGGCAGAATCTGAATCTTCAGGTAGAAAGTTTCTTCCCTCTTTCAGTTTGATACCCAATACATCCAGATAGTTTTCATCAATCTCGAAAGCATGCCATGTAAATGGGTATTCAGAATAAGCCATTGACCCCATTACCCGAGAAGGGACCGAGGAGGCAAATGAGGCACTCACAACTCCGGGAACGGCAAGTAATTCATTTTTAATAAGCTCAACCTTGGTACTTGCTTCACGAGAAAACCTGGAGATGACCACTTGAGTCTCTTTATCGAAACCAAGGTTCTCATTTCTCATAAAGTACATCTGTTTATTGGCCGTAACCGCCACACAGATCAGCACCACAAAGACTACTATCTGGAAGACGCTTACCGCGTTAATGAGTCTCTTAGTAGAAAAGCTTCCTCTTCCACTCCTGAATATTTGAACCACACTCAATCTTGTACTCAAATAGGCTGGGTAAAGCGCACAAAGCACAGCCACTACCATTGAGAAAACGATGCTCTCAATCAACAAAACGGGTTCGTCTAATACACTAAACTCTAAATCCCTTCCAATCAGGTTTTCCAATTCAGGCGTTAGTAATTCAACTAAAATAATGGCCACCAGAAAGCTGAGTATCACATGCAAAAAGGACTCAGTGATGAACTGTCTGAAGAGTTGAAACCGAACTGCTCCGGCCACTTTTCTAATGCCAATCTCCTTGGTTCGCTCAACAGATTGCGAAAGTGCCAAACTGATATAGTTGAATACTGCACAAACCAATATGAATATGGCCACTAGGGTGAAAATGAATATGTACTGCTTGTCGGTTTTCTCCTGTACAGGGCCAGCAGTGGTTAAGGAAAAATGAACATCTCTCAAAGGCTGAAGTTGAACGTCTTTAAACTCAACTCCCTTACCTTTACTCTTTTCCTTCCCTACCTTAAGTATCTTTTCAGATACCAAATTTGGATCTACTCCAAAGGCCAACAGAACATATAATTGATCACCATAACTAAGGTTCCACTTAGTCATATTGTCTCCCCGGTAGGAATTAACCGCCATAATGGGAGCAATCAATTCTGCTTTAATGGAAGTGGTTTTCGGTAAATCCTTAAACACTCCCTTTACCAGAAGCGGTTTAGAACGGCTTACCTTAAGTGTTTGCCCCAAGGCTGCTTGTGGTGACCCAAAATACCGAATAGCTTTCGACTCATTCAGCAGTACTCCGGCATCGTTATCCAAGGCATTTTCTTTGCTTCCAGCCAGTATTTCCAAGTGAAAGAAGTCGAGGAATTCAGGGTCAACTGAAGCGGTTTGCACATTATCTGTAGAATCGGCTATGCCTGGAATAATCACTGATTTATTCCAATTATCTAATCTACTGTAAGCCTCTATCTCAGGTACTTCTTCTCTGATTGCAGGCCCTAAAGCAGGTGTAATTCCCGCACCATATTTATGTGAACCCACATTGTTGAGAGCATGAACAACCCGATAAATCCTGTCCTTTTTTTCATGGAACTGATCATAAGCCAGCTCATTTTGCAAAAACAGATAAATGATAAAGAATGAACCCAAGCCAATGCTCAACCCTAGAATATTGAGTCCTGCATAAAGCTTGTTTCTTCTAATATTTCTAATGGCAGTTTTGAGGTAATTCTTAATCATGTGTTTTTAGTTTAAGTGGAGTGGTTCATTGTTTATGGTTTATGGTTCATAGTTCATGATGGTACGGTATTCTATGAACTAAAACATGGAACTTTGAACTGATCTATTCTATTCATCTCTCAATGAGTCTACAGGATTGGCACTAGCTGTCCTGAACGATTGCACCGTTACCGTTAGTAAGGCTATGGACAGAGTAAGCAGTGTAGGCGCTAAAAACAACAAAGCCCCCAGGTTTATTCGAAACGCAAAATTCGACAACCAATCATCCAGAAAATAATAAGCTACAGGTATGGCCACGAGTGAAGCCAAAAGCACCAGTTTGGTAAAACTGAGGTTAAGCATGTAGACTAGCTGACCTACAGTAGCTCCTAGTACTTTTCGTACCCCTATTTCTTTTTGTCGTTGTTGAGCAGAAAGATGGGCCATTCCGAAAAGGCCAAGACAAGAAATAATGATGGCAATTACTGATGCTGTTGTAATTATAGATTTCCAACGCTTTTCTTCTCCATAACTATTTCGGTTAATTTCTTCCTGAAAGAAGAATTGCAAAGGGGTGTAAGGATCAACCTTTCTCCATATTTCGTTTAGTGTTGCCTCTAATTGAGTACTGTATTCCGGTTGGTAGCGCATGCTAATAGACCCAAAGTCTCCATTGTCGGGGTTGCCGGCAATCATTACTACAGGAGATACTCCATTCTTGGCAGAAGAATAAATGAAGTCCTTTACCACTCCAACAATCCTGTACTGATCTTTGGCATTATCACCCCCGCCCCCAGTTAAAAATGTGCCTACAGCGTCACCTTCTATTCCTGCTTTTTCAATAAAGTTTTCGGTCACAATTAGGTTGGTCAATGTATCTGTCCCTTTAAGGTACACATCGCGCAAGGGTTTCAGGTTTCTTCCAGCTACCAGATCAAGGTCCATCAGATGAATGAAATTGGTATCCACTTCTGTGTAGGCCGAGAAAAATTCTTTATTGTTATAACCCAACGAAGTGGCCGATCCAAAGCCATCAGAATATGAGGTCATAGAAATATTTGGGTTCTTTAAAAGCTCGGACATTATCACACCGGCCTGCGACCGATTACCACCCAACTGCATTACAGCCATATTTTTATCTTCATAGCCCAAATCCGTATTCAGCAGAAAGGAAATCTGCCTATTCATGGCCAGGGTACCAATAACCAGAATAGCTGCTATAGCAAACTGAAAGAGCACAAGTCCTTTGGTAAGGTATTGACGCCCTTGCAGCTTAACTTTTCCACTCAGGCTTTTAAGTATCTGAAAACGTGCCACCACAAAGGCTGGATAAGCCCCTGCCAACAAAGCACTTAATGCAACTACTCCCAGGCAGGCCAATACAAGATAGGCATCTTGAATAATGCCTGAGGAGAATGATTTATTGGTCAATTGGCTAAAGGTGGGTAAGAAAAGTTCGGCCAGAATGAGCCCCAGAACAAAGGCTATGATAGATATGTACAAGGCCTCTCCTAAAAATTGCCAGGCCACTTGCTTTTTGCGCGCGCCCAGTACTTTTCGAATACCAATTTCTTTGGCGCGTGGTATTGAACGTGCTACTGATAGGTTGGCAAAATTGATGCAGGCCAGTAACAAAATTAGAAAACCAATGCCTGATAGTATGTAAGAATAGGTGGGGTTGCTGGAACTTCTCAATCCTGCCGAGCTGGAGATTTCCTTATCGAGATGAATGGAGGTAAAAGCCTGAAGCTTACTATCTATGTTTCTTGCCCATTCACCTTCTTTTTCATCGGGGTTTAGTGTAAGCCGAACTTCTTTTAGTTTTTGCTCAAGAAGCTGAATGTCGACATTTTCCTTATCTAATAGGACCACCGAAGTATAGCCAATATTTGACCATGCCCTTGTCGGGTTTCTGAGTGGACGAACTCGCTCAAACTTCTGCCATGAAAAATAGGCCTGTCCATATAAAGAACTATTGTGAGGTAAGTCTTCAAAAACGGCATCAATCACGTACTTCTCTACATTTCCTTCCAGTTTAATGTTTAGTTGTCTGCCAGCCACCTTTACCGAGCCAAAATACTTCTCGGCCATAGTCCGATTAATCACCACAGAGTTGATGTTGGAGAGTGCCTCTTCTAAAGAGCCATCCAACACCCTAAAGTCGAATATGCGGAATGTACCGGGGTCTGTATAAAACGAGCCATATTCTTGCACCCATTCCTCATTTTTCTGAACCACAATGGTGGCGGAAGAAAACCTCGTAAAGTCTACTATTTCCGGTATGCGCTGGGTATACTCGAAGGCTTCTACCCTGTTAGTGGCCCCCATGGTATCTTTATTGCCGAACCAGTCGATCACAGAGTTTATTCGGTAAATACGGTTGGCCTTTGATTGAAATCTATCGTAAGTCAGTTCATCTTTCACATAGAGAAAAATGAGCAGGCAGCAACAAATGCCCACAGCCAGGCCAAAAATGTTTATGAAAGAGTACCCTTTGTGCTTACTGAGGTTTCTGATAGCGATTTTCAGGTAGTTTTTTAGCATAACTCGTTCATTGTTTAAGGTTCATAGCTCATGGTTAGATGCCCCAACTTGGAACTTAAAACATGGAACTTTGAACTGGTTTTTATTCATTTCTAAGTACTTCAGCCGGGTTTTTTCTCACACTATTCACTCCCTGAAGGGTAAGCATGGCTATAGCCAACAGCAGTACAACACCAGAGGATAGAACAAAGTAAAGATTGGTTGAATTAATGCGATATGGGAAGCCCTCGAGCCAGCCTTTAATCAGATATTGCGTTACCGGAACGGCAATAACCATGGCCAATGCAATAAGCAATACAAAGCGTAGATTTAGGTTCTTTAACAAATCCCATAAGCCGGCTCCCAGCACCTTGCGGATACACAGCTCTTTCTCCCGAATCTGACTCTCGAAGACCGCCAGAGCAAAAAGCCCGAGTCCGGCAACAGTAATCAGCATAATGGTCAATCCATTGAAAATAGAAATCAGAGCTTCTTCACTTTTGAAAGCATCATCAAAGTAGTTTTCTATGATATCATAACCCATTGGTTCACTCGCTCCTAAATCCTTCCAAACAGATTCTGCATAGGCGATAACCTCGTCTTGATTTCCAGCCTTATACCTCAGCAAAGTATTAAATACCTGATCAGGCTTATAACTTATCATCAATGGCTTTATTTTAGACTTGGTAGCACTGATGTGAAAGTCTTTAACCACTCCCACAATCCTTAAATCTGTACCTTTAATTTTCTCTCCAATGGCTCCTTTCGGGGAGAATCCGAGAGCCTCTACTGCAGTTTTATTAATTATCACACCATTATTCAAACTAGCTTCCGGAAGGGATGAAAAGGTATCACCAGCCAACAGCTCAAGTCCTGCTATTTCTAGAAAGTTCTTTTCCGCATTCCCAATTGTAAAAATTTCGTTTCTTCTGTTTTCTCCTTCGCCAAGCTCTATAATCATTACGCTGCTAGTCTTGGGAATTGGTCCTGCAGAAACCATTTCAATTGCTGTAGATCTGGCTAGCTCATTTCGAAATACCTCTCGGTTATTATACATCCCACCTGTCCTCATTTCAATACTGAGAATGTTTTGAGAATTATACCCTAAATCCATATTGATCATGTGATGGGCCTGAAAACGAATGATTAGTGCGCTCGCCAATACTCCAGTGCAAATGGTAAATTGAATAACAATCAAGGCTTTTCTCACTATCGATCCCTTTGAATTAGGGAGGTTACCCTTAAGAATTCTGGAAAGATGAAACCGACTACCTATCAGTGCTGGGTATAAGCCAGAAATGACAACTACTAGAAGAAGAACCCCAATGAGAAGTGCTAAAGCCGAAGGGTCTGAAACAATATCTAATGAAAGTCTTTTATCAATTAGCTCATTAAATCCGGGCAAAACGAGTTCAATGCCTATAATTGCCACTGTGAGAGCCAATAGTGCAACGAAAAAAGTTTCTCCTAATTGATTGGCAACCAATCTGCTTCTGGAAGCACCAACAACCTTTCTGATGGCAAAATCCTTGGCCCTGGCAAACGACCTGGAAGTTGTGAGGTTGATGTAATTGAATGAAGCTACCAACAACATAAGGGTTCCAACCACACTGAAGATTACGATGTATTTTTCCTGACCACCAAACATTCCTCCTATTGGTCTGGAGGTTTCCCCAGATAGATAAAGCTCACTGAATTTGCCAAACGAAAAAGTTAATGCCACATCATCCCCAGTATTTTTTCTCATAATTTCACTGGCATCTTCCTCGAGTTTTTCCAGGTCATACCCTTCTTCAACCAATAAATATTGCACCCCCATACCAAAGCGCCAATTACCTTCGATATTCACATAATGACCCTTAGTAAAATCGATTGGAATAAGGAGGTCAAACTGAAGATGTGAGTTTCCCGGTATTGGCTTAAGTACTCCAGTGACACGGTAATTTCCATGATTCTCAATTTCGATGATTTCACCCATTGGGTTTTCATTTCTAAAATGCCTTTCAGCTAATTCATGAGAAATAACGACTCCATCGGGCACAGAAAGTGCTTTTTGAGGATCGCCAATCGCTAAATCAAAATCAAATATTTTGAACAAAGAGCCGGTGGTGTTATGTAGCAGTTTTGTATCAAACTCCTCTCCCTTTACAGTATACTTTGCAATCTGTGAATAGCTTATGTTAACAGCCTCCTTAACGCCTGGACTTTCTTTAACCAAAGCCTCTCCCAAGGGAAAAGCAGGCTGCAGAGTCATAGAACCGGTTGGGGTTTCGAGAGTTCTTTGCGGCTTATAGATATTCTCTGCATTCTTATGCCACTTATCGTGGGTCAACTCATCTTTTACATAAAGCGAAGTGAGCAGAAAACAGAAAATACCTAAACCAAGCCCAAGAATGTTGAGCAGTGCATAGTACCGCTCTCTTTTCAACGACTTGATGCCACTTTTAAGGAATTGTGTAAGTTTATTCATTACCTCTGTTGTTAGTCTTCATTGATACATTTTCCGTTTGCTCTTGAATGCATGAAGTGTTTTATGTTCCATGCTGCTTCAACTTCGAACCCCTAAAGGGGCAGCACCACATCAGCTCTATGCTCCTGTGATCAAGCCAATTTCAGGCTCAAACTATGAACTATGAACTTGAAACCATAAACCAAACTACTCATACCTCAAAGCCTTAATAGGATTGGAAATAGCCGCTTTAATAGACTGGTAGGACACAGTAATTAAAGCCACCATAACGGTTGCCAGACCTGAAATGGCAAAGAAATACCAGCCAATATCAATTCTATAGGCAAATCCATTCAGCCATTTATCCATGAAATAGTAAGCCAAAGGCCAGCCTATAACATTGGCGATCAGTACTATCTTTAGGTATTCCTGTGAAAGAAGCATAACAATCTTGCTCACATCTGCTCCCAATACTTTTCTTATACCAATTTCTTTAGTGCGCTTTTCAGCCAGATATGAAGCCAGCCCAAACAGCCCCAAACAGCCTATTACAATGGCTAGAGAAGTAAAGGACAATACTATTTCCCCCAGCTGTTTATCCTTCTCATACAGTGATCGCACAGAATCATCTACAAACTTCAGGTCGAAGGGGCGGTGTGGTACAAGCTCAGACCAAACCTCGGCCATTTCTGCTTTTACCTGCTCTATACGCTCCATGTTTACACGGGCATACATAAGGCTCTTAAATCGTTGAGGCCCGGTAAAAACAGCTAGTGGCTCTATTTTCTGATGTAAGCTGGCCAGGTGAAAATCTTCGACCACCCCTACTATGGTGCCCATCATACTTTCATCAAGTCCAAACTTCTTACCTATGGCATTTTCCGGAGTCAGTCCCAGGGCATCTATACCCGTTTTATTGACTAGGTAGTATACGGTAGAATCCCAATCAGACCTGGACTGAAATGATTCACCACTCAAAAGCTTTAGACCAAAAGTTTCTAAAAAGTCAAGGTCACCATTCATGCCTCTAAAGGAAACCTGAAAATCGGCTGGTCTGCCTTCCAGTACAGCACCCCATCCGGAAACCACATTGGTAATAAGGTTATTAGAGCCCGATACATTTTCTACTCCTGTAATGGCTTTAAAACCATTTTTAAGCGAATTGTAGGCATTGCGCGCAGGAGTATCGGAAAGCTGCATGTAAACCAACTGACTCTGGTCGTAGCCTATCTCTTTGCTCTGAACAAATTGAAGTTGATTGTAGATAATCAACGTTCCGGTAATGAGAAACACACTGACGCAAAACTGAATAGTGACCAGCACCCTTCTAAAGGTATTGCCCCCTTTCTGGCTGAAAGTGCTTTTCAATACTTTGGAAGGCTGAAACGAAGAGAGAAAACTGGCCGGGTAACTTCCTGAAATAAGGCTAACCAACAGAACAATGGCCAAAAGACTTGGGATGAAGTAATTATCGCCTAGTAAATCAATACTCAGACTGGTGCCCGCCATGGTGTTGAAAAAAGGCAAGAGTAACTCGGCCATTACCACACCAATAATCACAGCAAAAAGGGTAATCAGAAAGGTTTCGCCATAAAACTGCCAAATAAGTTGTGCTCTATAGGCACCCAAAACTTTTCTTACCCCTACTTCTTTGGCCCTTTTTTCCGATTTAGCAGTGCTAAGATTGATATAGTTGATACAGGCGATCAGCAAAATGAACAAGGCTATAGCCACCAATGAGTACAGTAGGTTTCTAGAAATTTTTTCCGGGTAGTCGCTCCCTTTGGCAGTATCAAAGTGCATTTCTGTAATGGGCTGAATGTCAAAGGCCATTTCAATACCTGCCGCCCTGAATGACTCCCCTACTTCATCATCGATATATGTATTCAATTTATTCAAATAGGCTTGTGCTGCACTTTCATCAGCTACTTTCACATAGGTGAAGTAGTTCATGGGAAACCATCGGTTAGAGGGCGGTTCGCCCACGGTAGACATAGACATGACCAGGTCGAAATGCAGTGAGGTATTGCCTTGAAAATCCTGGATAACCCCTGTGATCATAGCGTCTTGATTATTGATTTTTAGAGTGGTGCCAACCACATCGGTTGTTCGGCCAAAATACTTCAAGGCGGTAGACTCTGTCATTACCAAAGCATTAGGATCGTCTAGAGCGGTAGCCGCATTGCCCTCTAAAAACTTATGTTGAAACACTTTGAAATAACTGGTATCGGCAAAGTATACCTCCGACTCAATGAACCGATTTTCACCATGTTCCACTAACAGCTCACGGCCAATTGACCAATCATAAACGAAAGTGATTTCTTCGATTTCAGGAAAATTTTGGTCTGAAATAGCTGTAATTCTGGCCGGAGTAACCGCCAAATCTTCTCTGTTTCCGTTGGTAGTAAACACGCTGCTCAGCCTGTATATTTTCTCAGATTCAGGATAGAAGCGTTCATAAGAAGCTTCGGCCTTCACATAAAGCATAATGATAATACAGGCCATTACGCCTACAGAGAGTCCTGCAATGTTGATGATGGAGTAGCTCTTTTGCCTTTTGAGCGACCTAAGTGCTATGTTGATATAGTTTTTGAGCATTTTTCAGTTTTATTTTTAATGTTCAAAGCTTAAGTCAAGCCGCATTGAACTTGGAACTTAGCACTTTGAACCGACCCTTTTATTCCGTTCTCAGTGCGTTTACCGGGTTTGCGTTTGCCGATTTTAGTGACTGAAATATGAGTATAGTCCACACCACTGCAATCAAAGCGATTAGCGGAGTGAGCATAGTAAATACACTAATGGAAATATTGTAGACAAAACCATCGAGCCATTCAGACATAAAATGATAAACCAAAGGCAGAGTGATTAAGGCTACAAGGAGAATTAGTTTGGTAATGCCACTGTTCAATAGCCAAATGAGCTGGCCGATGTTGGCTCCAAGTATTTTCCTGATGCCCACTTCTTTGATGCGCGATTCGGCAATGAAAATAGACAGTCCCAAAATTCCCAGCCCGGCAACAATTATGGCCAGTATGGTGAAGGTTGAAAACACTCTGGAAAGCTTCTCCTCCTGCTCGTACTTCTTTGCAAAAACATCGTCCAGAAAGTTATAATCAAAAGGATAGTCACTAGCCATGCTTTCAAAGGTGGCTTGCAGATGATTCATAGCCGCCCTCACATTTCCACCAGAAATCTTCACATAAGCATAGGTAAAGCCACTTTTAGAAGGCACAATCATTAAGGGTTTAATGGTTTCCCTGGCCGAGCCATAAATGAAGTCTTCCACTTGTCCTATCACTTTATAGCCACCAATGGTTTTACCAATTGGCGTATCCCATCCAAACTCTTCCTGTGCGGTCTCATTAATGATAATGCCTTTCCGATTCAGCTCTCCTTCAGAAGAAAAATCATCCCCTTCTTTAATAGTAAGGCCCAATCGCTCTACAAAACTTGTTTCAACATTCATAAAGGTGATGGGCACGGGTTCTTCCAGTCCCTCCGGTTCCATGTATAAACTTGCACTACCATCGAAAACCGAAAAAGACGCTCCGGTGACCGATTCGATCGATGCATTTCTGCTGAGTTCATTTTTGAACGTTTCGTAATTCTCGGCAACACCCTTATCGGCCAAAGAAACGCCCACTATTTGATCATGGTCAAAACCAAGATCCAGGTTAGACATGTGGTTGAACTGCTGCAGAACAATCATAGTCACAGAAATAAGACCTAAACAGATAAATACCTGAAAACCAACCAGAGCAGCTCTGAACTTCGCGCCTTTCTTGCCACTTGTCGCCCTTCCTGAAAGCACTTCAATAGCACTAAATCTGGACAAAAATGAAGCAGGATATATACCGGCTAAGAAGCTTACCCCCACCACAATGGAAGACAGGATCACGTAGCTTTCCAGTGCACCGTAGTCAACACCCACAGACTTCCCAACAAAATTGCTAAGTACGGGTGAACAGAGCTCTACCAAACAAATGGCAAAGACCAAACCGATGAATGTGATAATGAACGACTCGGTTAAAAACTGCCTTGCCAATTGAGTTTTATGGCCTCCAACCGTTTTCCGGATGCCAACTTCGCGCGACCTTTTGGAATACCGAGCTGTGGCTAAATTCATATAGTTGATAATGGCCACACCTAGAATAACCAGGGCTATAATCAAATAAAGCTGGGCCTTATCTTTTTCGCCATTTCTTCCAAAATAACCATGGCTCAAATCGGAAAAATAGATTTCATCTACGGGAAGTAACTTAGTGACCCGGTTACTTAAGTGCGGTTCCAGGGCTGTATTCATTTTAGCCTCTATAGCCGTCAAATCAAGGTTTGCTTCGCTTAGCTTTACATAGAGAGGAAATGCCGAAACCACCCCCCAGTCAAAGACTGTTTTCTTCATGGCAAAATTGACCCCTGAAAAGAAAGCATCATTGGCATTCTCAAATGAAATGAGGTAATCGAAATCCACATGAGTATTATCGGGTAGATCCCGGAAAACACCACTTATCTGAAAAGAGCCTAACTCAACAATTTCGATAGTTTCTCCAATAGCAGCCTGAACAGAGCCATAGACCTTCAGAGCCTCACTTTCCGAGAGAAGTATGTCGCTCTTCCCAAGCTTTAGATTAGAAGAGCCCAAGGCAGGTTGAACATCGAAAAAGTCAAGTGTTTCGGGGTCTGTATACCGAACCCCATCAACCAGAAATCGTTGGTTGTTCATTTTAAGCACCTTCTTTTGCATGGTGCCAAAACGAGTACTAGCCATAATTTCCGGAACCTGCTCTACCATAAGAGGACCCATAGGCCCCATGGTCTGCATTTCAAAAGCGGGGATGTTATTGGTAGTGTCTTTTACATACACCTGAAAGATTCGATCTTTTTGACTCAAGTGTTCATCGTAGCTAAACTCAACCTTTACGAACAAGCTTAGCAGAATAAAGGCAGCAAGCCCAATGGACAAGCCAAATACATTGATGAAGGTATAACCTTTGTTTTTGAGAAGATAGCGGCTGGCCGTCTTGAGGTAGTTTTTAAACATAATTGTTGAAGTATTTTGACCGTTGGGCTCATACCCGTCAACTTCTTTCCAAGCAATATGCCAAACTTAACTAATTGATTTTCAGTAAATAAATACACCTCAGCTATTCAACACTATTCGCTAGCGAACTTTACCGTCCGCTGACGGACGGTGGTATTTGTGTATATTGTTGGAGGTGGGTTGATTTGTCCAGCTTTTACCTTAAACCTAAAGCCTGCCCGCTGGTAATGGCAGAAGTTAGGGATAAAGACTAGTTTCATCGAAGGCCAAGTCCCCTTTAGGGGATTTAGGGGAAAGAATTTTACTAGAACGTCATTCCCGCGCAGGCGGGAATCTCTATTAAAACCTAAAGGCCAGATAGGGATTCCCGTTTTCACGGGAATGACGGTTAATCAAGCAATGGTAAAAGGCCAGAACTTAAAAAAGTTTAGAACTGCTAAAGTCGAAATAGATGAAATACACGATTCTAGCACAAGCACTCCCCCTTTTTTGAAAAGGGAGGCATGGGGATTAGATCCTAATGAACTATTTCAAAAGCCAATCCCCCTACCCCCCTTCGCCAAGGGGGAAAAGGAGGTGTGAGAGTAAGCGGCATCATGAATAGACACTTAAGAGCAATGTATTTTTAGAAGTAGTCAGTTAAAATTTAGTACAAACCCTCCCCCTTTTTGAAAAGGGGGCTTGGGGGATTAGAGCTTAATGAGACTATTTCAAAGCCAATCCCCCTAACCCCCTTCGCCAAGGGGGAAAAGGAGGTGTCAGAGTAAGTGGCATCAGGAATAGACACTTAAGAGCAATGTATTTTTAGAAGTAGTCAGTTAGAATTAGCACAAACCCTCCCCCTTTTTGAAAAGGGGGCCAGGGGGATTAGAGATGATAAACACATTATGAACACCTACAATAAACACTTAAAACACAACGCCAGAAAACTCAGAAATGAGTCGACTCCGGGTGAAGCCATACTCTGGAAATACGTTCTCAGAGGCAAAGGTTTTTATGGACTTCAATTCAACAGGCAATTCATCATTGAAAATTATATAGTCGACTTTATCTGTCGGGAATTGAAATTGATCATTGAATTAGATGGCAAATATCACGATCAAATTACAAGAGAAGATGAAATTCGAGACAATAGACTGAAGGAACTTGGATATCAGGTGATTAGAATACCCGAGAAGTTGGTCATAGACGATGTAAATGCGGTCTATCATTACCTGAAGAGATTTGTGCCAAATGAGATTTTAGATAGAAACAAATAGAGCCAATCCCCCTAACCCCCTGCCTTTGCTGGCAGGCTTCGCCATAGGGAAAAACGGGAGTACATAACTTAAAGACATTATAAAAACATGGTGAACCGCAATAGCCGCTAAAGATGAAATACACGATTCTAACACAAGCACTCCCCCTTTTTGAAAAGGGGGCTGGGGGATTAGATCCTAATGAACTATTTCAAAGCCAATCCCCCCACCCCTTGCCTTTGCAGGCAGACTTCGTCAAAGGGAAAAACGGGAGTGCATAATTTAAAGACATTATAAAAACATGGTGAATCGCAATAGCCGCTAAAGATGAAATACACGATTCTAACACAAGCACTCCCCCTTTTTGAAAAGGGGGCTGGGGGATTAGAGACTACTTTTAGGTCAATCCTCCCAACCTCCTTCGCCAAGGAGGATTATCCTTGCAAACATCATTCCGATCAATTCCATAGATGTTTATCTGCTAGTAATTTACCTTTTTGAAAAGAGAGTTATAAGGATTAGAAGCACAGAAACTCAAACATGAAAACAGGACGCATACTCATTATAGACGACAACGAAGACCTGCTCAAAGCAGCTCGGATTTTCCTGAAACGCCATTTCGGGCAGATTGATCTGGAAAAGGATCCAACACTAATTCCTGACCTGCTCAAGAATGAATCGTACGATGTGATTCTGCTGGATATGAACTTCACGCAAGATGTAAATTCAGGTCAGGAAGGCTTTCATTGGCTGGATAAAATTCTGGAGATTGATCCCTCTGCTGTGGTGGTATTGATCACTGCTTTTGGCTCAGTAGATATGGCCGTTAGGGCTATCAAAGCTGGAGCTACAGACTTTGTGATGAAGCCATGGGAAAATGAGAAGCTGTTGGCTACCATGCTTTCTGCCATTAAACTTAGGTCATCTAAAGCAGAAGTTCAGCAACTCAAAGACCAACAGGAACTTATGCGTGAAGAGTTAGACCATAAGTTCAAAGATATAATCGGTCAATCTCAGGCTATGATCAAGGTCTTTGATACCATTGACCGTGTGGCCGGAACTGATGCCAATGTACTTGTTTTAGGTGAAAACGGAACCGGAAAAGAACTCATAGCCCGCGCTATTCACCGAAACTCTAATAGAGCAGAGAAACCTTTTGTCACAGTGGATTTGGGAGCTATTACCGAAACGCTATTTGAGTCGGAACTATTCGGTCATGTGCGTGGTGCTTTTACCGATGCCAAAACCGATCGTGCAGGCCGCTTTGAAGTGGCCAATGGAGGCACACTTTTCCTCGATGAAATCGGCAACCTCTCTCCTGCTCTTCAAGCCAAATTATTGACAGCCTTGCAGAATAAGCGCATTTCACGAGTTGGTTCGAATAAGGTGCTGGATGTAGACATTCGCTTGATCTGCGCCACCAACATGCCGCTTTATGAAATGGTGCAAAAGGGAGAGTTCAGGCAAGATTTATTGTACCGAATCAACACTATTGAAGTAACCTTGCCATCACTAAAAGAGCGACATGAAGATATTCGCCTACTGGCAGAGCATTACTTGGAGCAGTTTGCTAAGAAGTACAACAAGGACATTTATAAGTTCTCGGAGGCCACAATAAAGCGACTGGAAAAGTACCACTGGCCGGGCAATGTGCGTGAGCTTCAACATGCCGTGGAAAGAGCTGTGATTATGAGCAGAGACAACATTCTGCAGCCGGAAGACTTCTTCTTTAATTCTTCAAATCAGCCAAAAGACCAGAGTGAAATCAACCTGGAGCAGTATAATCTGGAAGATGTAGAGCGAATTCTGATCCGTAAGGTTTTGGCCAAACACAACGGAAACATTACCCATGCCGCTCAGGAGTTGGGGCTGACCCGTTCATCTTTGTACCGAAGACTAGAAAAGTATGGGCTTTAACCGTTTCCGCTTATTTGTGCTGCTTCGGGTGATTGTCCTTTTCATCACTGTATCGGCCTTTGTTTACCTGATATTCTTCGATGAGAAGTACGTGACCACTGTGGTAACCGGCTTCCTGATCATCTTCGAAGTATTTGAGCTATTCAACTATATAGAAAGCACCAACAAGAAGCTCAGGCGCTTTTTCGATGCCATCAAGTACAACGATTTCAACATGAGTTTTACCCATGACAATAAGCTCGGTAAAACCTTCAAAGAGCTCAATATGGCTTTCAAGGAAGTGATTGATGCCATTTTACTCGAACGCCAGAAGCGCGAAGAATTCTTTCAGGAATTACAGGTGGTGGTTGAAAATATAGCCTCAGGGATTGTGTCTATCGATGAAGAAAACAAAGTAAAGTTTATCAACCGTTCGGCCCTGAACCTGCTTAACCTCAATAATGACCGAAATGTCTCCATCAACCGTTCTTATCCTGAAATCAGGGAGATATTGAAGGAACTGGGAAATCATTCGAGAATCATTTATAAAACCAAGAATGGCAATGAGCTGGCGGTGTTTATTACCCGTTACAAACTGAGTAATGAATCATTTCGATTGTTAGCCTTCCAAGACATTAAAGCCGAACTTCAATCGCGTGAGTTGGAAGCCTGGCAAAACCTAACCAAGGTGCTAAGGCATGAGATTATGAACTCCATTGCGCCTATTTCATCCCTCACCTCTACCTTGAAGGAAGTGATAGCCGAAGATGTGCAACGTTCCCCCAATGCCAACCTCATTTCCGATGATAGCCTTGACGACCTGGAAGAAGGTCTGCGCACCATCTCAGGGCGATCTGATGGGCTCATCAACTTTATCAATGCCTATCGCGATTACACTAACCTTCCTGAGCCAAACCTACAGAGGCGCGATATCAACAAGGTGGTGGAAAGCTCTGTGGCTTTGATGAGGAATGAGTTTACCGAAGGTCAATTGGCATTGAAAACCCTCAAGCGTGAAATCATCGTCTCTTTAGACGACCAGTTGATTGAACAAGTGCTCATCAACCTGATTAAGAACGCCAGAGAAGCCATTGAAAATCAATCAGATGGAAAAGTTGAAGTGAAAGTTGATTTCCGTGATGGTAAAACCACTGTTTCAATTCAGGACAATGGACCGGGTATTACCGAAGAAGCCAAAGAGAAGATTTTTATGCCTTTCTATTCCACTAAAAAGCGAGGTTCGGGTATTGGACTCAGCCTCTCCAAGCAGATTATGCAGCTCCATGGTGGCGATTTAAGAGTAGAAAGTGAGATTGGAAAAGGAGCATGTTTTGTTTTGAGTTTCTAATGAAAACGTGAAATGACAACTTCTTGTAACACACATTTACCACCCTATGAAAAGACTTACACTGACACAATTAAAAAACATCTGCCTATCTATAAGAGAAAGTATTGAGCTAAATAAAAGTAAAACCAATCTCTTTAAGGACTTTCCGCAAGGGTGCTGTCGTGATGCAAGTTTAATAGTGGGGATAATTCTGAAAAAAATGGGAGCAATAGAGTTGGTCTATTGCCGTAGAGATTTTGATGTACATTACAAGAGTCATGCATGGTTGGAATACAATAGTTTTATTATTGATATCACTGCGGATCAATTCGATACTACCATACCAAATGTGATAGTTAGCAGAACGCCAATTATGCCATTCCACCAAAAACAACATGAAGAACCCTTAACTCTTTCAATTGCCGGGATGGATACCATTGACCTACTAAAGGACATGGAGATTATAGAAGCCGCTTTGAGCCCCAAATACTCGTCTTAGTCTCTATCTAAAAAAAGACCAAAACGAGCTATTTAATGAGAATTCTCTATTTTAAAACTCAAACCTTAACTCAATAACCCACTTCATTTATGTTCAGCTTGTTTAAAAAAAGGAGAACTCAAACATCTTCTAGCAATTTAGATGATCAAAAAGGCATTATTGGGAAATTCCATGAATCCGGTAAACCAGTCATTGTAAAGTTTGTCAATGAAATACCTAATGATGAAACAATGAAAAATCTACCTTGGCTCACCATTATCTCATGGAAATATGACGCTGATATAAATAATGGTATGCCTCTTAAAGAAGTCAATAAAAAGATGATAAAGCTTGAACATGCTTTAGAGGTTTTCTATTCCATTGACGACATAAGGTGGATTTATAATCGTACAGGAAATGGATTGAAGGAATTCAATTACCAAATATCAGATAGAGATCAATTCATAAAAGAACTCAATAAAGCTCTTAGGGGTCATGAACGATATCCAATTGAAATAACCTTCTATGAAGACTCTGACTGGAAGGGATTTATAAAACTCGTTAAGGATTTTGAACAAGCCTAAACATAGAAACTCTTTCGTTTAATCAGTTTACACTTAATTCTTTCCTTTAGGCCATTTTCCAATTAAACCCAATTCATTTCGTTATCTTTGAATAATTACGATTATGGAAAATCTAAGTCTTTACACTCTAATTAATAATCTCCCAGCCCATGTAAAGCAGGAGGTTCGTGACTTTGTGGAGTCTCTCAAAAAGAAAACTAAGAAGGATGAGGAAACTCCAAAGAATCGCCAATTCGGTGTGTTAAAAGGAAAGATTTCCATGTCCAAAGATTTTGATGAACCACTAACCGACTTCAAGAAATACATGTAAACCTTATGGGGTTTTTACTAGACACGCACACACTTCTCTGGTTTCTATCAGGTAACAACTCAATTTCCAAAAAGGCGAAAAACATTATCCTTGATAGAAAGAACAAATGCTACATAAGCATCGCTTCACTATGGGAAATAGCTATTAAGATTAAGCTTGACAAGCTTTCAATTGACACAAGATTTAAAGAACTCTCTGACCTACTTCACCAAAACGATATTGAAATCTTACCGATTACATTTGAGCATATTTGTAATCTGCTTGACTTGGAGGAAGCACATAGAGACCCATTCGATCGGATAATCATATCAACAGCTAAAACAGAGAATATTTCTGTAATTACAAAAGACGGAAATTTCAAAGGGTACAAGAATTTAGAAATTCTTTGGTAGTACTAGTGGTACTGTCTCGCTTTGACCGTCTATTTGAAGTCTTAGGGAGACCCTAAGACAAGCTGCTCTACCACGATTGCACAAATAATTCCCCTCTTCCCCTTCCTTTAAAAATTCACTCCTGTTATTTTGCCTATCAATGAATTGGCAGCCATTACTTAGCTCCCTCAGTGGAGATTTATATACTGACGAAACCCACAGAAGGCTCTATGCCACCGATGCCTCGGCCTACAGAGAATTACCTCTTGCTGTAGCCGTTCCAAAGGGCAAACAAGACCTTATTGCATTAGTCAAATTCGCTTCAGAGAATAATACTTCACTGATTCCCCGAACAGCAGGAACCTCTCTGGCCGGTCAGGTAGTGGGCGGTGGCATTGTAGTAGACCTCTCCAAAAACTATAACCAAATCATAGAAGTCAATGCCGAAGAAGGCTACGCTTGGGTTGAACCAGGAATTGTTAGAGACGATCTGAACAGACATCTGGCAGACTACGGATTCTTCTTTGCTCCGGAAACTTCAACAGCTAACAGAGCCATGATTGGCGGCATGATTGGAAACAACTCATGCGGCTCTAATTCAGTGGTTTATGGAAGTACTCGTGAACATTTACTAGAAGTTGAAACCATTCTGTCCGATGGTTCAGAAGCCTGGTTTGGCCCCATGGACTCCGGTGAATTTCTGAGCCGATGTAATGGGCTTTCTACTACAGGTTTATTGCATAACAACATCTACTATAAAACAAGAGAGATGTTGAGCAATGAGGCAAATCAAAAGGAAATTGTAGAGCACTTTCCTAAAGCCGATATCCCCAGAAGAAATACCGGTTATGCATTAGATATGCTGCTCAGGCATGAACCATTTACCGAAGGAGGCACTCCATTCAATTTCTGTAGCCTTATTGCCGGTTCTGAAGGCACACTCTGTATGGTGACCAAAGCGAAGATTAAGCTCACTCCTCTTCCGCCCAACAACAAACGACTGGTATGTATCCACTCAGAAACTATTGACGATAGCCTTAAAGCTAATTTGGTGGCGTTGAAATATGCGCCATCTGCCTGCGAACTAATGGACGATTACATTTTGCAAGCCACCAAACGCAACCCAATGTATCGCGAACTGCGATTCTTCGTAGAAGGTGATCCACAAGCCATTCTGGTGGTCGAATTGAATGGCGAAACACCTGAAGAAGCCGACCAAAAAGTCACTGATCTAATCTCCAACCTAAAAGCTGAAGGAAGAGGATATGCCTATCCGGTCATTCAGGGGGAACAGATCAAATCCGTGTGGAACCTCAGAAAAGCCGGACTCGGGCTGCTCTCTAACGTTCCGGGCGATGCCAAGCCTGCACCGGTTATTGAAGACACGGCTGTAGATGTACAGGATTTACCCGCCTATATCGCAGAGTTCAATCAAATTCTCGAAAAACATGGCTTATACTCTGTGCATTATGCCCATGCCGGTTCTGGTGAATTACACTTGCGGCCAATTCTAAATCTGAAAACGGCCGAAGGACAAAAGCAATTCAGAATCATAGCCGAAGAAATTGCTACGCTGGTTAAGAAATATAAAGGTTCACTTTCAGGAGAACATGGCGATGGAAGACTTAGAGGCGAGTTTATTCCTCAAATGGTGGGTGAACACAACTATGAGCTAATCAAGCAGATGAAGCAAATCTGGGATCCTCAGAACATCTTCAACCCGGGCAAAATAGTAGACACCCCTCCAATGGACAGTTCCCTTCGCTACGATGTAGATCAGGAGACCAGAGAGTTCGACACCATGTTCGATTTCTCCGAAAACCAGGGGATTCTCAGAAGTGCTGAGCTTTGCAATGGATCGGGTGACTGCCGCAAATCGGAGCTGAGTGGTGGTACCATGTGTCCCAGCTATATGGCTACCCGAAACGAGAAAGAGACCACCAGAGCCAGGGCCAATATTTTGAGGGAAATGCTGACTCGTTCAGACAAGGCCAATCCCTTCGCTCACGAAGAAATTAAAGAAGTAATGGACCTTTGCCTAAGCTGCAAAGGCTGTTCTTCTGAATGTCCCTCTAATGTCGATATGGCTAAACTCAAGGCTGAATGGCAGTATCAGTATTATCAGGAAAAGGGAGTTCCTACAAGAGCCAAACGCATTGCCCATTTCTCCAAAAGCATGAAGTTGGCCAGCAGAGTACCCTGGGCTTATGATATGATTTTCAGCAATCAGCTCACTGGAAATTTGGCCAAGTCCATTGCCGGTTTTGCCAAGGAACGCAGTATGCCTGAACTGGCTAAGAAGCCGCTCAAGAGCTGGCTAAACAAAGAATTCCGACCTGAAAAGAAAGACAAAAGAGTTTACTTCTATTGCGATGAATTCACCAATTACAACGATGCTGAAATTGGTAAGAAGGCCGTATTGCTACTCGATAAACTCGGCTATGAAGTCACCTTTGTAGATCACCCGGATTGTGGCAGGCCTCAACTCTCCAAAGGACTGTTGGACGAAGCCAAAGAACTGGCCGAAGCCAATGTGAAGCTGTTTGCGGATATAGTCTCGGAAGAAGTGCCTTTAGTGGGCATAGAGCCTTCCGCTATCCTCACTTTCAGAGATGAGTTTATCAGCTTAACTCGTGGTGAATTGCAGGGAAAGGCTCGAAACCTAGCCAAGCATACTTTCACTATAGAAGAATTCTTGGCTAGAGAAATTGATCGTGGCCATATCAGAACGGAACAGTTTACCGAAGAACAGAAACTGATCAAAGTGCATGGACATTGTCACCAGAAGTCGCTTTCCAGTATGACGCCTACTAAGAAGATCCTGAGTCTGCCTAAGAACTTTGAAGTGCATATGATTCCCTCAGGATGCTGTGGAATGGCAGGCTCTTTCGGCTACGAAAAGGAACATTATGAACTCTCCATGAAGATTGGAGAATTGGTACTCTTCCCTACGGTGAGAAAGCAACCGGAAGCAGTTATTATCGCTGCATCAGGCACCAGCTGCCGTCATCAGATCAAAGATGGAACGGGAAGAAGGGCAATGCATGTGGTGGAAATTATGGCTAAATCGCTAATTTGATTTATAAAACCGACTAATAATATGACCAACGAATTAATCCTTATGCTTGTCGCAGCTTTTGTCGGATTTGCTGCCAATTATTTTTTAGAAAGATTCAGGGATAGAATGATTTATCTAAAGAAGAAAATTACAAATCAAGCCATTGCAAGCTCTCACCAAACTTATTGGGGAAATATAAAAGTCTTATATAATGAACTCGAAACAGTTCATGTTAGCTTGACGAAAGTCGAAATTATAAACGACAGTAACAGAGACATTGATAACTTCAATCTCTTAATTACCTGTGACAATAATTCAAGGATATTAGCCAGCCAAGGAACAAATATGGATAATCAAATGCCCTTGCACTTAACAGAAGAGTATTTGATTGCAAAAAAGGAGTCCAATTCCGTTAATCTAGACAAGTTCGTTCAGTACAGCGTAAAAGTTCTCAATAGAAAATCTTCAATCATTATTGATTTAGTTTTGGATTCATCCCTCATTCAAGTGCCCTTTGTAGAAGTGATTATTGAAAAGAAGGGTATTAAACTATCCGAGTATAAAATCTTCGATCAAAGTAGATATGGCTGGTCAATTGTTATTACAGGTATTCTCGCACTTTTGGTTTTTGACTTAGCAATTTACTTTTCTGAAATAGAAAGACAATTGGCTATAATTTTGTCCTTTATTGCAGGCGCATTGAACTTTTTCATCGGAGGTCTTATAGTTGAGGGATTCAAAAGAATTAAGAGTTTTCTGACGTGAAATTTAGACTTGAGAATACTACTCATATTTTCTTATACTTCTTTCCCGTATTGATGCTGACTGCATGTAGTCCTGAAAAGCGTTCATTAACAATCGCCACGGCAGCCAATATGCAGTTTGCTATGAATGCCTTGGTGGAAGCGTATGAAGCCGAAACAGGAACTCAATGTGAGATCATCCTTGGCTCATCCGGTAAGCTCACAGCACAAATTCAAGAAGGTGCACCTTACGATCTTTTCTTCTCAGCAGATATGAAATTCCCGGAAGCGCTCAAGGCTACCGGTAATACCATTGGTGAACCCATAATCTATGCCCAAGGTCAGTTGGTACTTTGGACAAGCCGAAAATCCCCACTTCATAGAGTAATTGAGATAACCAGAAAAGAGACTAATCATATCGCCTTGGCCAATCCTAAAACAGCCCCTTATGGGGAGGCTGCCATACAGGTACTAAGGAACTTAGATTTATATGACATGGTCAATAGCAAACTGGTCTATGGTGAAAGCATTTCTCAAGTCAATCAATTTGTTATTTCAGGCGCAGCAGAATACGGCTTCACCGCCAAACCTGTGGTGCTTTCTCCCAATATGTCGAGTAAAGGGAATTGGATTACTATACCCGATAGCCTACACGCCCCTATCAATCAGGCTATGGTTATACTCAGAAATGAACGAAGCATGACTGATGAAGCCCAGCGTTTTATGGAATTTGTGCTTTCTGAGAAGGGTAAAGCCCTATTGCAGAAGTTTGGTTATAAGACTCCCCCATCCAAACCTTTCCCCACCGAAGAAAGGCTTTAGTGCCTGCTCGTTGTTACAGCTTAATTCTAAACCAGCAGTGTCCAAATATCCCTCCAGGAAGATGGGTTGGAGGCGCAGTCAACTTCTAACCTTAGAAAAACCACCTTCTATGAAGAATACATCGATTTTCTTAGCAAATTTAAGCTGACTAACTCAAAAAGTTAGGTAACGTCATTCTGAATTCATTTCAGAATCTGGTTGAATTCATTTCAGAATCTAGTTGAATTTATTTCAGAATCTAGCTGAATTTATTTTAGGATCTGATAGCAACTTGATTCAGAATTTAAAAGACACTGAAACCTGTCTTTGCCACAGGCACGTTTCAGGGTGACGGGTCTAACTTTTGAAATTATCAATAATACTCTGAATTGAACTCTTTCAAAGCCAAAATCATAGACATCAAAACCTCCGGTAGCTTTTCATTAGTGAGCTTAGAGGCCATTGGCTTAAAGCTGAAAAGTATTGTAATTGATACGCCTCAAACAGCCGATTATCTGCAAATAAATCAGGAAGTAAGCGTGATTTTTAAAGAACTTGAGGTTTCAGTGGCAACAACGCCCAACTTACCCATCAGCTTGCAAAATCAGATTCCCGGCTCCATCATTGCTCTTCAAAAAGGTGAGCTCTTGGCCCGGATCACTCTGCAGACTCAAGTTGGCCCAATCACCTCCATCATCACTGCTGTATCGGCTGATGAACTGGAACTAACGGTGGGGCAAGAGGTTTTTGCCCTAATCAAAACCAACGAATTAATGCTTTCCAGGGAATGAACTGGTCCCCCATCATATTGTCCTTAGAGTTGGCTTTGGTAACCACTATACTGTTGTTTGTGGTTTCTGTTCCTCTAGCCAATTGGCTGGCTGAAACTAAATCGAAGATAAAACCAGTAGTTGAATCAATGATCAGCTTGCCATTGGTGCTACCTCCTACCGTACTTGGCTTTTATCTATTGGTGGCCTTCAGTCCGAACAATGCCTTTGGCAACTGGTTGCAGGAAACGATTGGTGTTCAACTGCTTTTCTCTTTTCCCGGGCTTGTGCTTGCTTCCATGATCTACAGTCTTCCGTTTATGGTACAGCCCATTCAGTCGGGGCTCACCAGCCTTTCATTAAACATGAAAGAATCTTCATATGTTTTAGGTCAATCTAAGTTCAAGACCTTACTTCACGTTCTTTTACCAAACATCAAACCCTCTATTCTAACCGCCATAGTACTTTCCTTTGCCCATACGATGGGCGAATTTGGAGTGGTTTTAATGATTGGCGGCAATATACCCGGAGTTACTAAAGTGGCTTCCATTGCCATTTACGATGAGGTGGAGTCGCTGAACTATGCCGCAGCACATCAATATGCGCTGGTTCTGCTGCTTATCAGTTTCAGTATTTTGGTGACCGTTTACAGCCTGAACAAGAAAACTAACCTTACCGGAAAGCATGCTTGAAGTAAAAGTGATTAAGCGATTGGAAGCAGCCCGTGGCAGGCTTGAACTTGACTTAGAATTTCAATGTCACCCCGGTGAGTTTTTAGTGATTTCGGGCCAATCAGGAGCCGGAAAGACCTCATTACTCCGAATGATTGCCGGGTTGATGAATCCTGATTACGGAAAAATTCAGTTCAATGATCAAACTTGGTTCGGCCCAAAAATCAACCTGAAGCCGCAAGAACGGGACTGTGGGCTAGTTTTCCAGCAGTATTCCCTCTTTCCTAATATGACGGTAGAAGGTAATTTAAAATACGCCTTAAGGGAAGACCAGTCGGAATCTGATATGGAGGAGTTGCTCGACATTATGGAAATAAAGGGTTTGAGAAATCAGAAACCGGCTATACTATCGGGCGGGCAGCAACAACGGGTTGCTTTGGCCAGAACTCTAGTGCAAAAGCCAGGGCTATTACTTCTGGACGAGCCCCTTTCGGCCTTAGACCGACCGATGAGAATCAGGCTCCAGGAGTATCTGAAGGAGGTTCATAAAAAGTATGAACTCACAACTATAATGGTCACCCACGACCCCTCAGAAGCACTTAAGCTAGCTGATAGAATTATTGAGATTGAAGAGGGAAAAGTTGTTCGAGAAGGCAAACCCACTGAGGTATTCGGAAATAAGAGTCTCAGCGGAAAGTTTCAATTTACCGGAACGGTAATAGACATTCAGGAGGAAGAATTACTGGCTATTGCTTCAGTGTTAGTGGGTAATCAACTGATCAAAGTGGTGATTAGTGATGTGGAACAAAAAAGCCTTCGAATTGGTGATGAAGTAATCGTTGCATCGAAGGCTTTCAACCCTATAATTAAGAAAGTTTAGCTTCTAAAAATCACCTCCTCCAACCTCACACTCTTTGGAAATTACCGTATGTAAGAACGGTTTAGGTGTATCGGCCAACATTGCCGTACAAACCAAACAGTCGGAGACAGGTCTTTGGTCAACAATTTTCACAAACAGTATGTCGCCAATTTGGACACCACTGTCACATGGACTCACCATAGTAGTAAACACATTCTCATAAGTTGTACCGCTACTATCCGTCCACGTATTGGCGACATCGTCAGGTACGGCTCCCCCTATCACTTGGAAAATTGCATTGCCGCATATCTGATCGATAATTTTTACCTGAACACAATCAACAGTAGGTTGATTGTCACATGAGCTAATGACCAATGCAGTCAATAAGGAAAGAATAATGCTAAGTCTTTTCATCTTAATTATTTGTGTTTACAGAACCAAAGAACTCCATTGGCTATGGTAGCTTTTAGTATTCCACCTCTTATATTGTTTAGTAACGATTCTACATACCACAGTCAGTAACTATTTCGGTATAGTAGAACTGCTTGGGACTATTGGCCGGTAAGGCCAGGCAAACTGCACAATCAGTCTCTTTTCGTTCCTTCGTAATCTTCATTAAAACAGTTTCTCCCCGGGCCGGTAAATAACTATCGCATGGATCGAGAAAGGTACTGAAGACATTATCGTACGTAACGTTGTTATGGTCTGTCCAACTTTCAGTTACTGGAATGCCCGCATTGCCCGAAACAACCTGAACAACCGCATTTCCGCAAAGTTCGGCTACTATTTTCACCTCCAAACAGGTTTCACCTTCATTTTCGCAAGATGAAAGACTTACCAGAGCAATGAACGCCAAAGCAATACTCAATTTCTTCATGATTCTAGTGTTTGTGTGATTAGACCATACTCGACCAAAAAAGGTTGGAATTTAGTGCAGAGAGAGTTGCTTTTCTAATGGATAGATATGAGTTTGTAAGCATGAAAGCATTAGTGTGCGAACAATTCGGGTTACCGGAAAACCTTTCTATGAAAACGCTTCCACTCCCCGTGCCCAATGGGCAACAGGTGCTTATCGAAGTGCATGCCTGTGGAGTGAACTTCCCTGATGCGCTGATTATTCAGAACAAGTACCAATTCAAACCTCAGCTCCCTTTTGCTCCCGGTGGCGAAGTGGCCGGTCGGGTGGTGGAAGTGGGTAGTGAAGTGAAACACCTAAGCCAGGGCGACTTGGTTTTTGCTCTCACCGGCTGGGGAGGCATGGCTGAGTACGTGGTGGCTGAATCGCACAAATGTATGCCTGTTCCTGAGGGCATGGACATGATTACTGCTGCAACAACCATGTATAATTTTGGCACATCGCTTTACGCTCTAAAACAGCGAGCACAATTAAAAAAGGGCGAAAAGCTGCTGGTTTTGGGGGCTTCTGGTGGAGTTGGACTAGCCGCAGTTCAGATTGGCAAGCAAATGGGCGCGCATGTGGTGGCCGCTGCAAGTTCTGAAGAAAAGCTAGAAATCTGCCTGCAAGCCGGAGCCGATGAAACCCTCAACTACTCGGAACAAAATCTCAAGGAAAAAGCCAAAGCCATGACGAATGGAGATGGCTTTGACGTGATATACGACCCTGTTGGAGATCAATATGCTGAACCCGCAGTTCGCTCTTTGGCTTGGGGTGGAAGGTATTTAGTGGTAGGTTTTGCCGCTGGTGCTCCTTCTGCCATCAGAATGAACCTGCCTCTACTCAAAGGAGCTTCCATTGTAGGTGTTTTCTGGGGGGCTTTTGCTCAAAAGCAACCCAAAGAAAGCAAGAGGAACTTCGAGCAGATTCTTCAATGGATTCAAGAAGGAAAAGTGAAACAGCATATCCATAAAGAATATCCCTTAGAGCGAGGCGCTCAAGCTATTCGAGACCTTATGGACAGAAAAGTAATCGGTAAAAATGTGGTGATTATTGATTAGAGTTTAGGTATACCGTGCTCCCCCCCCAACTGAGCCATATCTATGCCGAATCCAGCTCGACAATAACCGGGCTTAATCTTCACAGAAAATACCCTTCGGGAAATAAATCTGTCTGTGATAATAGGTCATTAAGCCCTTTTTCACCAATTCATGGTTGGCGAAAAGCTCTTCAATTCCTCCCTCCTGACCTGATTTATATATAATAATCTGACCCTCGTTGGTATTGAGATTAATGGCTCCGACTAACTCAGCTTTGTCTTTGTACTTTCCCTTTAGCTCTTTCAGCAAATTTTCAGTAAAACGATTAGTTTTTACCCCATCAATATTCTCATTATCCTTATTTGGCTCAAAACGCACAAAATAGTAAGTAGTCATTTCTACATCGGCTTCATCCTTGTGCCAAAGTGTACATAATTCCCCTTCCATCAGATCAAACGGGTAGACTTCCAGCTTAAAACGTCCGGCAGAAATGGCCGGATCAGAACTCAAAACTGCTTCCGTATCAGCCATATTGGTATCGAATAGAAAAATTCCACCGCCTGTGTAGAAGGGCCCCGCAGCGATCATCTTCTTTTCCTTCACCAATCGGTTAATGTTGGCTAAATGTCCCGCTTGAAGGCTATCTACTTGCTCCTTGGGTAGCTCAGCCCTGTCTGGATTCGTGTTCAGGAAAACGAAGGTATACCTACCATCTCCATATTGCCCGTAAGATTGCGTGGCAACCATTAAGAATAGTGTCAGCCAGGTTATTTTGAGTTTCATATCAATAGACTAATGAATAATGAAAGTAGTAAGGTTTTTGGAAGTTTAGAAGTTATGAGTCTGAAGGATGTCCACAGAAATTTTTACTCGACCAGCTTTTCTCCTGCAGGGCACACCGAGCATAGAACTAAACGACATCTAAGTTCTCTTTGAGAGACTCTGCCGGAGATAGAGAGCCTGTTAAAACCTGGTTCATCAAACCGTAAAGTATAATTCACATAAGCTACATCCTAAACGCTGTTTCTAAATCAATACATCCTTATCTTAGCACAAAATTTACAACATGAGAAAACTCCTTGCTCTTTCCTTAATCCTGGCGGCTACCGTTTCCATGACTTCAAGTAGTTATTTCTGGGGTCAAACCGGACATCGAACTATAGGACATATTGCCGATGGTATGCTGAGTAAAAAAGCCAGAAAGCAGGTGCAACGTGTTCTGGGCTCAGAAACATTGGCCGAAGTGAGCACATGGATGGATGAAATAAGGTCGGATCGCTCCTACGATTATGCCAATACCTGGCATTATTGCACAATACCCGATGGCATGACATATGAGGAAGCACCCGAGCAAGAAGGAGGTGATGTAATTTGGGCCATTGAAACCATTATCGAAGAGTTAAAGGCCGGGCAACTTTCGGCCCAAGAAGAAGCCACTAAACTCAAGTTTTTAGTACATCTGGTTGGCGATATTCATCAGCCTTTGCATGTGGGGAATGGTGAAGATAGAGGCGGAAATGATGTTCGAGTTCAGTACTTTGGAAGTAACACTAATCTGCATAGCGTATGGGACAGCCGCATGATTGATGGCAAACAATTGAGCTATACCGAATTTGCCGATTGGGTAAATCATGCTTCTAAAACTCAAATTAAAGAATGGCAATCGGCTACGGTTCGAGAATGGGCATATGAATCTATGTCTTACCGTAAACAGGTTTATGATATTCCTGAAGACGGGCGAATAAGCTATGAATATGGCTATAAGTACTTCGACATTATTAAGCTTAGGGTGCTTCAAGCTGGCGTACGCTTAGCTGGTGTGATCAACGAAATTTATGAGTAACTCAGGGGGTTAAATCTTTCGTTTACCGAATTCCTCAAAGTCCATGGCATGAAACACTGATGGGCAATTGGAGACCCTAATCCTTAAAAACTTTTCATCTTGAGCTTGCCGAAAGATCTACCCGGCTTGACCACTTGGCTGATCCCTCGGTACCTCGGGATGGACAAGACCTGCTCACAATTGCCTCAATATCTCCGGAAGGCGTCTAACCTTGTTCGCCTCATTCATCAGATTTATGATCTAAAACCCTGATGGGCAATTGGAGACCCTAATCGGTTAGAGCTTTTCATCTTGAGCTTGCCGAAAGATCTATCCAGCTTGATCACTTGGCTGATCCCTCGGTACCTCGGGATGGAAAAAGTCTTCACGATTGCCTCATTATCTCCCGAAGGCGTCTAACCTTGTTCGCCTCATTCATCAGATTTATGATCTAAAACCCTGATGGGCTATTGGAGAAACTAATCGGTAAGAGCTTTTCATCTTGAGCTTGCCGAAAGATCTATCCAGCTTGATCACTTGGCTGATCCCTCGGTACCTCGGGATGGAAAAAGTCTTCACGATTGCCTCATTATCTCCCGAAGGCGTCTAACCTTGTTCGCCTCATTCATCAGATTTATGATCTAAAACCCTGATGGGCTATTGGAGAAACTAATCGGTAAGAGCTTTTCATCTTGAGCTTGCCGAAAGATCTACCCGGCTTGATCAATTGACTGATCCCTCGATACTTCGGGATGGAAAGACCTGCTCACGATTGCCTCAATATCTCCCGAAGGAGTCTAACCTTGTTCGCGTCATTCATCAGATTTATGATGTGAAACGCTGATGGGCAATTGGAGACCCTAATCGGTAAGAGCTTTTCATCTTGAGCTTGCCGAAAGATCTATCCCGCTTGATCACTTGGCAACTCGGGATGGAAAAGACAACTTGTCAGAGAAGTAATCCGGTTCAGGCGGTTTGGCTATTTCTTTTCAGGTGAAAGAGCTTTATCCTTAAAGAGTCTGTACAACAATACTGCAGCTCGCTTAGTCTGCATAGGCAATGCGTTAACCTTTCCTGTTTCATTGACCGTATGATCATTAGCACCACTCATTCCCATGGCATCAATACCCATTTTCACCAAGCCTGCAGTAAACGATATATCAGCGGCACCGGCATCGGCCGGATTTACAGAACTCACTTCTCCAAAGCCTAAGTCTTGACTCACCTGACTGAAGGCCTTCATGAGCGCATAATTACCCTCTGTAGGAGCAAATGGTGGATAACCTTCTTCAAAGGTTATAGTGGCTTGAGTTTGTGGTAAATGTTCACTCACAATCTTTTTCATGGTTTCCTGAGTTCGTTTTAATTGCTCCATACTCAGACAGCGAATATCGCCTGTTACAATAGCCGTTTGAGCTACTACGTTGCTTTTCCCAAAGGCTGTTCCCGATTTGCTTTGTTCATTGTAAGTCACATCAGTTCCGCCTAAAATCATTCCGGGGTTAAAGGTCAAATATTCTTCGGCAGACAAGGCTTCGTAAAACTGATTCAGGATTCTTGAAGCTTCATAAATAGCCCCAGCTCCCACTTCAGGTTTAAAAATTTGCGATGAGTGAGCGGCATTACCCTTTACTTCCAGTGTCCAGCCAGACGAGCTTCTGCGCGCTACATTCACGGTAGCCGGGTTGCCATCTCCGTTTTCAAATCCAAGAGCAATGTCGGCCCACTCTGCAGCTTCAATTAGGGCCGCTTTTGAAAGACTCAGGGGTCTTCCGCTAAGCTCTTCATCGCCAGTCATAACAACCCAAACATTCATATCTTTCAACAGCCCGGCATGGTGTAGAGCCGTCAGAGCCTGCAGAATGATTATGTTGCCTCCTTTCATATCCGCTATTCCAGGTCCTTTTATAGTTTCTTCATCCACTTGTTCCCATTGCTGGAAAGGACTGTCGGGTTCAAAAACAGTGTCCAGGTGGCCAATCATCATGATCTTAGGCCCTTTGCCTCCTTCAATTTTGGCCACTAAATGTCCGGCCCGGTTAAAGGCACTGCCATCTAAAAACCGTGTTTCCATACCCAGAGCTTCGAACTTTGGCATCAATACATCAGCCACCTGCCTTACACCCTCAAAATTCATAGTGCCTGAATTGATGTTGATGGTTTGTTTGAGAAGTTCTAAAGCCTCGTGGTTGTTCTGATCGATCCATTGAACTATCTTCTTCTCTGTACGATCGAGTTGTGCCATGCTGAGGCTACAGACTAAGAACAAACTAAGGGTAAGGCTAAGTGCTTTCATAATTTTACTTTTCAGGCTCAAGTATACTCAACATAGCGGCAATAAGAAAGTGTGTAAGCATTCTAAACACCACTAAAACAATTGGGGTTTTAAACATAAAAAAGTCTTCAGAATGATTGGTTGACCAACCAATGAAGACTTCTTTAATTGAAGCACTTAAAGGCTTACCGAATGGCTAAAACACGCGAGAAAGGTTAAAGCCAAAATGAATGTCGCCATTGAAAAAATCGCCATCGGTCTCAGTAATAAAGCCTTTCTCTACCATTGACCTGGAATTAGTAAAGGTGAGATGAAAGACATGGCCTCCGGTTTCTATTTCAACGCCAATTCCAATGGAGTCTTTATATAAATCGGTCAGTTCACTGGTAAGTCGGTAATAGTACTCGCTGTTGATGGCTACTCTTTTGCCCACTTTTACTCGACCAGCCACACCAAAAGCCAACAGGTCGTTTTCCTGGTTGCCCATTACCCTATTGCGGTGCACATAAGTAGGCATAAATTGAAGCGAAACGGTTTCGTTCATTTTACGGGCAATAAGCAACTGGTGAGTATATGCTACCCTGTCGCTAAACTCCTCATTTTGAAAAGCCGGATTATCTAATGTTCTAATGGCCATACTACTAAACCCTGTAATGGACACAGGCATCACTTTTTTGCCGGAAGACTGTCTTAGGATTTGATACTTGGCAAATCCATCATAGATTTTCTCAAAGGAACTGCGCCCTACACCTACGGTTAAAAAGTCGCTTATCCCATATTCAAAAGAAAACCTGATGTTGGCACCATCGAGGCCAAAAAGCTCATTGATTCCGGTGTTAATACGACCAAATCGGTGAGAGATAATAAACTCGAGCTCTTTGGCTTTGCGAGTAACCACGGTGTGTCCGTTAATCATCCGCTGCCCTTTAAAGGTCGCTTCTACGTAGTCTATGGTTTCCTCTCTTTCGTCAGAAAGCATACCGAGCAGATCGTCTTGGGCGCTAAGCGAGTGGCCCAGAACAATCGCTGCAATAAATAGTATAGTCTTTTTCATACTAGCGTTGATATGGCTCATACTTAAAATTAGCGGTTACTTCCACTTCTTCTGCAATGTTCCTGACCACTACGCTGGGTATTTTAATATCGTGGTCTTTTACCTTTACTTTAAAGCTAAATTCTGTATTTATAGTACCGTTGATAACCACAAGTTCTACCCGTGTGGTCAGGGGTTTAGTAACACCATGGATAGTAATATCGCCACTAACCGTTACAGGATATGTGCCATTACTCATAGACTTAAGTCCATCGGGCACCTCAAATTTTCCTTTAAAAGTAGACTTCGGGTATTTGGCAGACTCCATGTAATTTTCGTTGAAGTGTTCCTGCATAAGGGCCTTTTCAAACTGAAAAGCTTTTATCAATATATCTACGGCTACTTCACCTTTGTTTAAATCAATCACACTCAGTACTTTATCATTAAAAGCCTCAATATCTTCGAGAGGTGCGTGAGAGTAGAATTTAACCTCTCCATTTCGGGTCAGAAAACGATCCTGTGCCATACCTGAAGTAGCCAAAAGCATGGCCATACTCAGGTTTAATAGTTTTAATGGTTTCATGTGTTAGTTTTTAATTTCAATGATAATCACGTCTTCCAGCAGCACATCGAGCAAATAACCAATGCACTCTCCCTTGAGCACTACCCGATCACCATCTGTTAAGGAATGGTTGGTCAACTCATTTGAGTCTTCCAATGTGCACTTGAGCAAGCCAAAACCGTTGGTTTCCAGCTCAACTACCGGCTTGGCTTCGGCCGATTGATGAATGGCTGTAACTATTCCTTCAACCTGAACCACCTTGTTTAGATATAGCGTATTGGCCTTGTTTTCATCGGTTTCAAACGCATTGTATAGTGCCTCGGCTGTCAGGGACGCTTCCACGGTACGAGATTTCATCTTTGGCCCGGTCGAAAGCATTTTATCATAGACTATGTAAGCCGCAACAAATGCCATGACTACTGCAATAATTATGAGACGTTTCTTTTTCATTGGTGCTGTTTTTAGTTGAGACTGGCACCATCATTTACCCAACAGGCAATCTCTGCAATTTCATCGTCAGAAAGCGATCTGCCGCTAGACGATGGAGGCATGGTTTTGGCCCCGGTTCTTGCCTTGATACGGCTGGCTTGGGCAACTATGTTATTATCTACTCTGAGATCGGGGAAAGTGGTTCCGTTGTGACAACCCGACACAGCGCAGTTGGTTTGAATAATGTTCTTTACTTGTGCAAATACCACATCGGACTTAATGGTGGCCTGAAGCGAAACCTCGCAGTTATTGGCATCTCTTACGGTTACGGTATAATTGCCCGGAGCCAAACCGTCAAAGGTATTACCCGATTGAAAAGCATTGTCGTTAAGCTTGTATTGGTAAGGCCCTGCTCCATCGGTGGCGCTTACGCTTATACTACCGTTTGGTGTATCGCAATCGCTGGCTGTGGTGCCGGATATCGAAGCATTTACACCGTCTTGGTTGGCAATGTTTACAGAGATTTCTGCGGTACATCCCGAGTTATCCGTCACAGTAAGGGTATAACTGCCGGCCGCCAGGTTATCAAAGGAAGCAGAGCTTTGAGCAGTACCTCCGTTAAGCGCGTATGTATAAGGGGCACTACCACCCGTAGCCACTACGGTAAAGCTTCCGGTACTCTGTCCGCAATTAGCTTCGCTGCCAATAGTGGTTTGTAAACTTATGCTACCCTCACATTCATCGGGCAAGGGTTCTTTTTCTGAAGTACAACTAATGGCCAGAAGTATTGCGAATAGCCCTAGCACAGCTGTATACCTTAAAGGATTGGAGTTAAAGACGTGTTTCATGTTCATGTGGTTATAACAACTCAAATGTAGGCTGACCACCAGTGACTTAGGTTCAATTTAAGGGTTCTTTTGGTAAGCAGCCGACATTATGTACGTAAACAAAAGGTATACAGATCGAACTATCGCACTGAAAACCAATACCTTATGACGAAGCACGGTTTTAAGCTGTTTGGTCCATTTGAATGAGATATGCGAGCAGTGACTCTTCTTTATCCAGATTCAGCCGTTTCTTTAAACGATGCCTGGCTGTCTTGACACTGTTTGGGGATATACCCAGAACTGAGGAAATTTCTTTGAGGTTTAGGTTGAGTCGTATAAGAGCTGCAAGCCGCAATTCGCCTGCACTCAACTGGGGGAATTTCTGGTTTAGATTTTTAAAGAAATCCGTATGTACGTTTTCAAAGTAGAGCCTGAATTCTTCCCAATCTTTGTCTACATCCTGAATGGAATTCGCCAACTGCATTAATTGCTGAACTTCTTTTGAATGCGACTTGGCAAGGCTTTTTTTGAGGTCTTGAACACGTTCTTTAAGGCTATTAATTACCTCATTTTTACGTATGAAGTTCACCGTGTAAGAGGTCAACTCTTTATCTCTGGTAGCAAGTTCTTGCTCCAGCTTAGACTGCTCTAGTCGCGCTTTTTGTAGGGCAAGATTGGCCATTTCTTGTTGCGACTCGTATATGATACGGTCTTTTTTAATGCGAAGTCGCTGCCTGTTTATAAAAAGATAGGCCGATACAAGTAACAATAGCATAGCCGCTGCCAGTGCAAATTTCAGGTTCCTGTTCAGCTCATTTTGTGTACTCAAAAATATGGCCTCATTCTTCAACGCCTCCAGTTCCTTCTCCTGAGCGGCCAGTTCATTTCTTTTTTCAATCTCTGCTATTCTGTTGGCCATTTGCTCATTAAAAAGGCTATCCTTCATGGTAATGTACATGGTGGCATAGGCATTCGCTTCTTTCCAGCGCCCGGTTTCCTCTGCCAGGACTCTGAGCGTTTGGTAAGTGTCTCTCAGCCACTTCTTAGCTCCTACTTCACGAGCTATTTTCTCACCTTTTCTAAGGTATTCGTTGGCCTTGGAATAATTGGCTTGAGCCAGGTAGGCCCGACCCAAATCGAGAAAGCCACGCGCCATACCATCGGCATCATTAAGTTTTTCACTAATTGAGACTGCCTTCAAGAAGTAGCTTAGTGCTTCATCATATTCCTTTTTAGCCAAAAAGAGCTCTCCCAATCGGTTGTTCGACTCTCCAACTCCATAGATAAACCCATTTTTCTCGTGTATGGCCAAGGCCTTAAGTAAATACTCCAATGCCTGACTATAGCTCTGGGAGCGTATATAAACCTCTCCCATTTTATTATAAGCCGTAGCAATGCGGTCAGACCGGCCGGCTTTCTCAAATCCATCCAGGGCTTGCCTGTAGTTTTCCAGAGCTCGATTGACAATGCCCTGATCAGCGTAGATCATTCCAATATTTAAATGACAGTTGGCTACACCCAATTCGTCATTCAGCTTCTGATAGGCCGATCTGGATTTGAGCAAATCAATTAGTCCCAGTTCGTAGTTACCACGGGTCCAATTAGCAACACCCAATACTCTTAGTGCAAATGCCGTCCCCTGCATATAGTTGAGCTTTTCGGCAAGCCGCAAGGCTTCATTGCCATATTCATCGGCTACAACGGGGTCTATAATCCAATATTCCAAACCCAACTGATTGAGCAACTGTACCCGAATAGTGTCTTGATTGGGGTAATGATTTAGAATATTTTTAAGACTATCTACATCGTGTTGAGCTGAAAGTGGTTTCAGCAATATGCATAAAGCAAAAATGGATAAAACAAGGCTACGCAAACACATACTTTACGAACATCCACGCCATATACCCTGAAGCGATAAGCTTGATTAGGGTGCCTACTAAAAAACCGATAAATGAACCAAAGGCAGATTTCAAGGCTTCCTGATTAGTTGCTTTGCCCGTGCTCATCTCGCCTAAAAAGGCTCCTACAAAGGGACCCACAATAATTCCGAAGGGAGGAAAAAAGAACAAACCAACTACCAAACCAATGGTGCTACCCCAAACACCACGCTTGGTACCTCCAAACTTTTTGGTGCCATAAATAGGGACAACATAATCCAAAGCGGTGACGGCCGCTGTAATAAATGCCCACAACCAGAGTGTATCCGAATCGAAAGGCGATTTTTCGGTCCACTGTAATAAGAGTAGTGAAAGAAAACTAATGGGAGGCCCTGGAATAATGGGAAGAAAGCAACCTAAAATGCCCACTATCATGCAAACAAAGCCCAGAATAACTAGAAGAATATCCATAAAATACGTTTTTGACCAAGTGCTAAATATGCTAATTTCTTTGCGGAATTGCACAGCCAATTGGTTGCTCCTAACAATTTGAACTACCTTAAGGACGAAAACATGGAAGTTGATAGCTGAGACCACGGCACTACATTTATGGACATTAGAAAAGAGCTTTTACAGGAGCACAGTAAAGCAAATAAAGACCGTATTGCGGCCTATTTAATTAAACACCCTGACGGTGTTGATGGGCTCATGAAGCTGTTTTTTGGAGAAGATACTCGGTTAGTACAGCACGCGGCTTGGGTGGTTGGTACCTTGGGAGAACAAGCTCCATCGCTAATCACTCCCTTCTTTCCTGCTATGATCGACCGGATAAAACGAAAAGAGGCCAAAGTAGCTTTTAGAAGAAATGTCTTTCGGGTTATGCAATTTCAACGCATTGACGAAGCCCTTTGGGGAGACGTATACGATCTGTGCATAGACATTCTCATGAATAAAACCGAACCAATCGCAGTAAAGGTTTTCGCTATGAGTACCGCATTAAATATTGTAAAGGAACTACCCGAACTAAAAAATGAATTGAAAATAGCTGTAGAAGATGTGGTAGAAAACGGTAGTAAAGGAGAAGTGAGTAGAGGACAGAAAGTACTGGCTGCCCTCTCCAAACTCTAATACGGTTTACTTTTCATTGGCATAGCTTGCCTTTACCCACTGTGGAAATTGCTTCTTAAACTTCTTGACCTTTGGCACGGCTATGTTAATAATGTAAGGATTGCCGGGATTCAACTCATAGTAGTTTTGATGATAATCTTCTGCCAGCCAAAACTTGCCGTAAGGCTTCACTTCAGTTACAATCTTTTTTGCATACAAACCCGATTCATCCAATTGTTTAATGGTGCTTTCTACCGCTTTTTTCTGCTCTTCACTATGATAGAAAACTGCCGTTCTGTATTGTGCACCAATATCGGGCCCCTGCCTATTTAGCTGGGTAGGGTCATGGGTGGCAAAGAAAATATCCAGCAATTGTTGGTAGCTTATGGTTTCGGGGTCGAAGTAAATTTGTACGGCTTCAGCATGTGTGGTTTCACCATAACTTACCTGATAGTAGGTAGGGTTCTCTTCTTTCCCTCCGGTATATCCGGACACCACATCTTTCACACCTTCTACCCTCTCAAACACTGCTTCAGTACACCAGAAACAGCCTCCGGCAAATGTGGCTACTTCAAGGCCATCTTGTACCGATTGTAAATTAACGGCTGTTGAACCTTCTGTAGACGAGTGACACGAACTGATTGACAGGTTAAATAGTACCGAAAGTATGACCGTATAAAATGCTTGCATAACTTCTTAATTAGATTCGCTTCACTAACGCCTTGCTCATGGCAAAGGTTTTTAAATGAAGTCGGCTAACCTACTTTTCAGGTCGGCCGGAGAGTAATTTACAGACTTGAGGGTTTTATTATCTCCTTTTCTGTAAACCAGAAAATGCCCGTCAGACTCTTCTATATAGCTTTCTGTACCATCCTTTTCCAGATAGTGTTGCTGGGTGGCTCTAGCCTCTTCCATAGACTTGCAGGTCTTGCTCATGTTGGAACGCTGAACTTCATCGAACAATTCTTTAAACTTCTCTCCAAGCCCGAACTCCAAAATGGCTCCGCTCAATACATATTGCAAATCGCAGAGGGCATCGGCTACTTCAACCAAATCTTTATTGGCAATGGCCTCTTCTAATTCTTTTAATTCCTCTGCCAGGAGAGAAACACGCAATTGACAACGGCTCGCGTCTGGAATTTGCGGACTTGGTAATATCGGATGTTTGAATGTTTTGTGAAATTCGGCTACGCTGTTGAGTGGTTTTGGTTCTTCCATAATTCAATAAAAAAGGCCTGATTTTTAGTTTCAGGCCAATGTTAATGATTTATTCTTTTCGTCTGAATTACTTCATGTCTTTTTTGAATACGGGAGGCTCTTCTCCTTTAGGTACAAAGATGAGGGCATCACTATTTATACAATACCTCAATCCCGTTGGAGCCGGACCATCATTAAATACATGTCCTAAATGCGATCCGCTTTTGCTATCTACCACCTCCCAACGCACCATGCCGAGCGTGGTATCTTTTACCAGTTTAATGGCACTATCATTTACAGGTTTCCAGAAACTAGGCCAACCGGAATAGGAATTATACTTGGTTTCGGAAGAAAAAACAGGCTGCAAGGAAGCTGCAGAATAATATGTTCCTTCTTCATAAAACTTATTGTACTTGCCTGAACCTGCCAGTTCGGTACCTTTTTCTCTTAAAATGTAGTATTGCTCGGGAGTAAGTCTTTTTTTCCACTCTTCTTCAGAAAGCTGTATTTCATAGCCTTCCTTCTGCTTGCCTTTATCTTGTTTTTCTTGAACCGTGCTACTTTTTGCCGCGAAAAAACTAGTAATAAGAATCACCACCAAACCTGACAACAATATGACTTTTCCTTTCATGGTAATTTTTTGTTTCACTAACCACACATACGTATAAAAGGTTTGAACTGGTTTTACGAATCAAGAGAACTGTCTGCCAAATGATGTTTTAGTCATTAGTTCCTCGCGGTGGTTTTCGTCAGCATCTACCGTTACAGGGTGAAAATAAATGGTTGGCACTTTTTTCTTCTTCCAGGGGGCTAAAACAGAAAGTGCTTTCTTGGACAGTTGATCAGACTTTAATTGGCTCTGTGCATGCAGCGGTTTGCTCTTATCGTACAATACCACAGAGGCACCATCTTCTTTTAACACACGCTTGAGCTCTTCGTAAGCTACTGCCTGATCGGCCTTATCGTACTCATTGATATAATCGAACGAAAACAGGGCATTTACAGTGTTGGCTTCAAAAGGCAAACAAGCCACATCGCACAACACAAGTTCTGTTCCCTGCTTTACATCCTTTTTAATAGCCAAAAGGCGGTCTAGCGAAAAGTCGATATGAACGTACGCATTAAACCTGGTGTTGAATACAAGATTGTGAATGGCATCAACATCATGTGTTACTACACTCATGAAACACTGCCCACTTTTGGGTAAGCGCGACTTCAACTGTAGTAATTGATCGTTGTCAAGCTTTTGACTATTCAAATCTTTTAGCACCGGCTCAGCTGCCTTCTCTTTACTTAGAACTTTGTAGGTATTGAAAAACTCTTCAGTGATATGCTCGGGAACCCTCATAAAAGGGTTTTTAGTTCTGTTCTTGGCAGTTATAGCTACATCCTTTTTAAGAAAGATAATGCCTTCAACAATGGGGTAAACATAAGTTTGGTTCTCCGTAATCAGTGCACTATCTACCGAACACTGTGCCTGAATTCCCAGGTGAAAATAAAGCTCGTTGCGTTTAATTCTTTGATTTAACACGCTCAATTCATCCCGAGACATAAAGCGCAAAGGCTTTCGGGTATGTGGACATAAAAAGAAGTTACTCTCCAAACTCTCTAACACCGCCATTAATTACGTAGTTATTGTACCTACTGGATTACAATAACCCTACCACGCGAATAAAACACCCAAAAATGAGGAAAAACTAAGATTTGACCAAGAACTAACTTCCCAAACTGGGAATTTAGTGGCATAAAAAAACCGGCAAGTGCCGGTTACTATTTTTTCATTATAAGTGATGTTTTCCCTGCTCGAACGGCACTTGAGTACATCAACTCCTTGCTAACCTCTGAAAGGTCGTTCAAATACTTTCGTATTTGAGCGGTGGTTTCTAGCGACCTCTTCTGAATCTTCTCTTCAGCATATTTAAGAATGATTCCCCCGATTTCTTTTGACTTCTTCATTTCCATTGTGAGTAATATGTTCAACTAATATTTAGGTAAAGTGTCCAACGTGTCGAATTAGTTGAGGCTACTATAGTAACGTACTAAACCAAAATCTGTTTAGTTGCCTGTCTATTAAATATACAACTTTCAATGGCTATGCCCTAGTAACTGTTGTATCAAAGGCTAATAACTTTCCTTTTTTCTCTGAATTGGCGGATAATACTTTGCACATCGGGTGTGTCCGGATAACGCTGGATCACACTCTTAACATCGCTTATTGTCTCAAACGAAAATTGGGTTTCAGCAAATCCGAAGCCCAAATACCTTCCTTCTTCTACCAATACAACAGCCACCTCTTCCCTATCCCGGCCTTTGCCCAAAATGCAATAGCTTTCCCGGCTTACCATCAATGAAGATAGCGCTCGTTGAAACCTCTCCTTCAGCTCGTTTTCCGAGGCTTCATCGAAGCTGTAGCCATAGTAGTTGAGCAATGACTCCGGCAAACCACAATGTTCGGGTTGCAACCCGTGTGTTTTTACAAACTGAATTAAAAAACTCCGGGCTTTATCGAACGATGGAAAAGTTTGCACAGGCTGTAGCCCTTTCTGAACCTTGCCAATGGCGAGTCGGTTGATGCCCGCACCATCGGTGTAATGATACATTCCAAACTTAGGCGTAGGAAACTTTTGGGCTTTGTTAAAGGGAGGAAAAAGGCGCTTGATCTCATAAGACTCTTTTAAGAAGGCGATCAATTCATCGCCACAAACCTCATAACTCACTTGTCTGATTTTGTCCTTAAGCTGCTGTTTGTAAATGACATCGGTGCTGCTAAAGTGCGTTCGTACCCTCTTTTTAATATTGTTGGCCTTACCTACATAAAGCACTTTGCCATGATGATCGTGGAAATAATAAACTCCCGTAGTTTCGGGCAATACCTCAAAAGATTCACGGTCGAGGTTAGGTGGCAAATCGGCCTCTTTGCTGGTTTTCTTTAAAAAGAAGTCGATTTCACCCTTTTCATTGGCCAATATTTTATCCATCAATATAGCCGTTGCCCTGGCATCGCCCATGGCCCGGTGACGCGCTTCATTTTTTATACCAAAGTGATCGCATAACCTCCCCAGGCTGTACGACTTAAGCCCTGGAAATACTTTTCGCGATAGCCGAACGGTGCAGAGTTTAGGCATTGAAAAGTTGGCTCCTAACTCCTGAAATTCCTTTTTAATAAAAGAGTAGTCGAAATTGACATTGTGTGCTACAAAAATGTGTCCCTCTAATAGCAGGTGTATGTCTTTGGCTACCTCGTAGAACCTGGGAGCATCAGCCACCATTTCATTATCTATGCCGGTGAGCGCGGTTATGTTGGATGGAATATGCTGTTCAGGGTTAAGTAAAGTTTGGTATTCATCTACCACACGCTTGCCATCGTGAATAATAATAGCTATCTCAGTTATTTTTCCATGAGCAGCCGAACTTCCCGTTGTTTCAATATCCACAATAGCATACATGCTTTCAAATTAAAACGAGTTGTACAAGTATTCCAGCAGATTGAAATAAAAGATTTATGGAGCGGTGTACTTTATATTAAAGCGGGCTTTAGAGCTGAAATATTCGTTAGGTTAGAGACCTTGTGGTAACTATATTGAATTTCTATGGCACAACGTTGGGTTAAGAAAGCCTCCGGAGAGGTGGTAGAATTCAGGGAAGAAAAGCTCAGGCAATCCCTTTTTAATTCTGGTGCATCGGAAGAGTTAATAGTACGTATTCAGCAGAAGATTGACCAGGAACTCACAGAGACAACTACTACGCGGGAGATTTACAAAAGAGCCTACCAACTGCTGAGAGCGTCCAGTTCTAAATTAGCAGGCAAATACAAATTAAAAACAGCCATTCTAGAGTTGGGCCCTTCGGGCTATCCCTTTGAGCGCTTTATGGGCAAGTTGTTTGAATATCAGGGGTTTGATGTAGCTGTGGGCATTGAAATGAACGGACGTTGTCTTAGCCATGAGGTAGATATATCGGCAAAGAAAGATGGCCTGTGGATTATTGGAGAGTGCAAACACCATAGCAATCCGGGCTACAAATCTGATGTTAAAACACCGCTCTATGTACACTCTCGCTTCAACGACATAGTAAATGGTTTAAAACCTGATAATAAGCGTCAAAAATTCGAGTGCTGGATTATGACCAACACCCGGTTTACCAGCGATGCAGAGCAATATGCCGGTTGTTATGGTCTAAAACTTTTGTCCTGGGACTATCCCGGCAAAGGGAACCTTAGAGAACGCATAGAGCTCTCTGGGCTCTATCCAATTACCTGCCTCTATAGCCTTACAAGAAAAGAAAAAGAGACCTTGTTGGCCGATAACATTGTGCTGTGCCGGGAGCTCATAGAAAACCCGGAACTGCTGGCGCCCATCGACAAGAGAAAACATGCCAAGATCCTCAATGAATCAGGAAATCTCTGCAGCGACTAACTATCTATTATGGAACGCTTTAATAATGAAGCCGAGAACCACCACCAAAATGCAACCGAAAGCATTGTACCATAAGAAGCCCATGGTTAATAGCCCTGCCTTTCCCTCAATATTTAGATAGTGCACCAATATGACCACTACCTGGGCAATTATGGCGGCATAAAAAACCGCATTGCTTTTTACAGATTTAAAGAAGAAGGCTACCACAAAAATACCTAATACAATAGGGTAAAACAGAGAGCCAATGAGGTTTACGGCCTGTATAAGGTTTTCGAACAAATTGAGGGTTGAGGCAAAAATAATGGCCAGCACACCCCACGCCAATGTAAACAGCTTAGAGTTCTTCAGATACTTCTCGTCTGTCGCCTCTTTGTTGACTACACGCTTATACAAGTCTATGGTAGTGGTAGAGCCAAGGGCATTCAGTTCAGAAGAAGTAGAAGACATGGCTGCAGAGAAAATAACGGCAAACAGCAGCCCTACCAAGCCTACAGGCATGGTGTTCATCACAAAATTCATGAAGATGTAGTCCTTATCATTCGTTTCCCGGCCGGGAAGTGCCTGAGCAATAAGTTTCTTCGCCTCGTTTCTCAGTGTATCGCTGGCTCCTTGTAATCTGTTTAACTCGTGCTGTGCGGTTTCAATCAGCACCTCGTTTTTGGTAGCCACTGCTTCGGTTAGATCATTTACCAATTGCTTTTTCTCCTCGAATAACTGAGTGTATTCTTGTTCTACTGAAGTAAACGCTCCTCCAAACTCCTCACTTTCCACCACCTCTGCCCTTATGGCTTCATTGAAAAAAATCGGTGGCTGATTGTATTGGTAATACACAAAAACCATTACTCCTATAAAGAGTATGACAAACTGCATAGGCACTTTTAGTAGCCCGTTCATCATTAAACCCATGCGGCTTTCTTTAAGGGTTTTGCCGGAAAGGTAGCGTTGCACCTGCGATTGGTCTGTACCAAAGTAGGACAAAAACAGAAACACAGCTCCTGTCATACCCGACCAAAAATTGTAACGATCGGCCGGATCGAATTCAAAGTTTACCACGTTCAGTTTCCCCATTTTACCGGCTACATGCAGCGCATCTGAGAAGCCCACATTGCCGGGCAAGGAGGTAATGACCATTATACCCGCAATTACCATTCCCCCCATCATTACAGCCATTTGCTGCTTCTGGGTCTGTGTTACGGCCTTGGTACCTCCAGACACTGTATACAAGATTACTAACAGGCCGATCACAATAGTAGTTACTTGCAAAGGCCACCCCAGCAAAGCACTGAGGATTATTGAAGGTGCATAAATGGTAATTCCGGCCGCAAGCCCTCGTTGAATTAAGAAAATAGAAGCTGCAAGCAAACGGGTCTTCAGGTCGAATCGCCCTTCCAGATATTCATAAGCCGTATACACTTTAGCCTTATAGTAGATAGGAAGAAAGAAAATGGAGATGATGATCATGGCCACCGGCAAGCCAAAGTAAAACTGAACAAAGCGCATACCATCGGTATATGCCTGCCCCGGAGTACTTAAAAAAGTAATGGCACTGGCCTGCGTAGCCATTATGGAGAGGCCAATAACCCACCACTTGGTGTCATTGCCGCCTCTCAGGTAACCCTCTACGCTCTTTTCACCACGTGTCTTCCAAATCCCATAAGCCACAATAAAAAACAGTGTTCCAAACAGAACTATCCAGTCAATTTCCTTCATGAGTAGCTAATCGTCAAAAAATAAAACAAGGCAATAAGTATGGCCAGTACGGTCAATACAAAGGCATAAACGCCTGGCCAACTTCTAAAAAACAGGAAACGTACTTTTTCCCCTTCTGGAAGATTTTCGCTCATTATTGTTTGTTTTCAACCGATTTCAAAGATGTCGGACGGGGCTTATCCTGTCCCAAAGAAATCATGTTCGTAAAAATTCTAAATGCTCCCGGCACTCCTGCAGGAAGTTCTCTAAACCAGGAATAGCCTGTATATACAAAATAGCCCTCACCATATTGAGTTACCAGAAGACCTCCGTTCTTGGGTGTCTCTCCCGGGTCGTTGGAAGAGAGAATGGCTGTGTAACGTTCGTCCCATTGATTAGGGAAATATAAACCTCTTTCTTGCACCCAGCCTTCAAAGTCTTTGGAAGTGATCTTATTCGGACCATTGATAATGGGATGGTCTTCAGCTAAAATCCGTACTTCTGCTCCTTCTACCGTCACTCTATCGCGGGAAATACTGAAAGGATAAGGTCCAATGGCCGGTTGATCTCTCATCTGGGTATTGTATTGGGTAATTACAGTACCCCCGGCTTCAACAAATTTCATTAGTTCAGGCTGAATGAAATTCATTCTGTCTATGGTATTATATGCTCTTATACCTACAATCACCGCATCATAATTTAGAAGCGTTGAAGCTGTAATTTTTTCCGGATCTAGTATGTCTACTTTATAACCCACTTGTTCCAGACTGGCGGGGATGTCGTCTCCCGAACCCATAATATAGCCAATGTATTGCCCCTTCTTCTGTAGGTTGAGTTTCACAATTTTCACCCGGCTCTCAGGAAAAATTGTTTGTACCGGAATATGCGGATAGTCAATTACTTTAATCGATCGGTTATAGACCTTTCCGTTATAGGAAGCTTCGACAGTCAAATAAGCCTCTGAAGCTTCTTTTGGCGGAAGAATCTCTATCTCAAACCGTTGCTCATCACCTTTATTTTTAAGTGAATAAGAAAAACTGGTGGCACTGGCCTTCCAGCCTTGGGGCAGTTTAATATTTACTTCACCGGCAATATTGGCTTTGCCGGCCTTCACAAGCACCTCTACACTTTTCGCTTCTTCGTCAGGAAACATCAATACGCTTGCATCCATAGAAACAAACACCGGAGGAGTTACTACAAATGGTCGATATACTTCTCCATCTACCCGATCATTTTCTTTATAAACCACCGGCATTTCCATGCGAAGCCGGGTTTCGTCAATAGTGAGATGGAAAACAGCGGTAATAGTAGCAGGGTTTTCCGGCAGGCCTCTCAGGAGTTGCTCATCTACCACATACATACCCAGCTTGGCTTCTTTCTTCAGCCAATATGGTTGAGATATCGGTTGATTTATAGTGAGTTGAGTTTCTGTGGTAAGCAATTGATTATTGTTCAAAGGCTTCTCAACACTAATCACATGACTATTTCCTTTAAAACTAACCTGGTTTAATAACACATTGGCAGCCGAACGATTAATGGCTTCAATGGTTAGTTCCAAAGACTCTCCCGGAGTGGCTGAGTAGTCTGCGACCCGAGCTTCAAGAAATAGTCCCAGGGCCCCTTTAATTAGGAAATCAACCTCCTTGAGTTTCTGCTCTCTCCAATAATCATCTTTGAGAGTTTCTATTTGTTTTCTGATTTGAACGAGTTGGGGAATTATGGAAGATGGGTTTTCCATATCAAACCCTGCATTGGCTTCGGCTACCATTTTACCAATGATTTCTCCTCCTTCTACTCTAGACCATGTTTGATCGATGTTAGCAAATATATCTGCTTTGGGCAGTGCACCTTTCCAGTGCATTAAGTACTCTTTCAGTTCTCCTCTTCTTCCGGTGCTTCCAAAGCCTTGAGATTTATGCTGACTCCTACTTAAGGCAGAAATCTCATCGTACGACAGGCCTAACAATTCATTATATGCGCCCAGATCCAGCTCAAAATAACCTTGCTCATCGGCATGATCTGAACTAAAGCCACCACCAAAATTATAGGTGTTCCAGTAGAGTCCCTTTGGTTGCCATGGTTCTACATACTTCAGTTGCTCAGGATATACGGTAGGGTCTGCTGCCTTATCGAATGCCTCTTGCGCCAGCAAAGCCGATGCAGTATGGTGGCCATGCATTCTCCCACTATTATCTCTGGCCGTATCGAAACGAGTAATGATCACATCCGGCCTAAATTTTCTGATGTTCCAGATTACATCGGCAAGCACATCTTCTTTGTCCCAAATGGTAAATGTTTCGTCCGGATCTTTAGAGAAACCAAAATCATTTGCTCTGGTAAAGTACTGCTCACCACCATCGGTTCTGCGAGCAGCCAAAAGTTCTTGAGTCCGTATTATGCCCAGATATTCACGAATTTCAGTACCAATCAGGTTTTGGCCTCCATCGCCACGGGTCATGGCCAGATAGGCGGTGCGCAGCTTCTTTTCGTTGGCCATATACGCAATAAGGCGTGTATTTTCATCGTCTGGATGAGCGGCCAGGTACATAACTGACCCTAGTACTTCTAATTTGTTTAAGGCTTGTTTAAGCTCTGCGGCATTGGGCTTTTTAGGTGCCTGAGCATGTACATGGGCTGTGCTCAGGAAGAATAAAAACCCTATCAGGCAGCGTATGTTAAATCCCATTGGTTTTTCTTTAATGGATTGATGTACGAACCCGAATATATGAAGTTGTGAAAAATCCACCGCTGGGAGTTTCTTAAGCGGTGGATTTTAATGAAGTTTTATACGGCCGCCAGGGCTGCACTGTAGTTGGGCTCCTGCCCTATTTCTGGCACCTGCTCTGTATACTTTACTTTACCCTCTTCGTCTAACACAATGATTACCCTGGAGTTGAGCCCTGAGAAGGCTCCTTCGGCAATTTTAAGTCCCATATCTTCGGCAAACTCAGGGGTTCTGAAGTCTGAAGCTACGGTTACATTTTCAATTCCTTCGGCACCGCAAAAACGATTAAGCGCAAAAGGTAAATCTTTAGAAACACAAAGCACAGCTGCATTACTCAGCTTAGCTGCTTCTTCATTGAATTTTCTCACCGAAGCCATGCAAACTCCGGTATCTATGCTAGGGAAGATATTGAGTATAACCTTCTTACCCTTAAAATCGGCAAGTTGAACAGCCGACATATCGTTTTTAACAAAGGTGTAGTTTTTTATCGGTGTGCCAATTGCGGGCAGCTCTCCGTTGGTGTGAGTTTCTTTACCACCAAGTGTAATTTTTGCCATGTTCAGTTTTTGTTTAAAGTTACGCCAATCCAACATGGCAAATTAAAAATATGTTTAAAAGAAATAGCCCTGAAAAGAATAGAGGCCTACCCTTGCAAGTAGACCTCCGATCAAAACTCAAAACAACACTTTATCTTCTGAAATAGACCGTATTACAAAAGTCTACTAAGCTGGAATCGTCTAATCTATCTTCTACTGAATAACTCAACACAAGGTCTCCGTAGTCCAATCTACCCGTCCCTTGAATGACATATCCGTCAATTATTTGTCGTGGAATGGTCAGGCGGTCGCCATGAACATCGGCAAACACTTCAATATCGGCAGCATAGAAATTTCTTATATACACCACATTGCTGTATGGATCGGCATCTTTTATTATTCTCACATTGTATTTGGTGAGTACATCATAGGTTTCACTGTATTCCTCTACAGTGTACCTTCCTGTAAAATTATCGCGCGGATCGTAGGGTGCCTCAATCACCACTACATCGCAACTGGCAAACAAGATTAAAACCGATAGAATGAGTAAACCTTTTTTCATTTTGACCTCCTTTTGGTTGATGTTATAAGTGGATTTTCCAAAATGATGCCAAAAATGCCAAGGCATAAAAAAAGCCTCCCACCGGGAAGCTTTAACATATTGATAATTAATTATTTAGACTAGGCTATATTTGTGTACACGGCCTGTACATCATCATCTTCTTCCAGTTTATCGAGCATTTTTTCAATTTCTTCAAGTTGCTCATCACTGAATTCTACCGGACTCGTTGGGAAACGCTTGAGGGCAGCATTCTTAACGTCTATACCAAGTTCTTCCAGTGCTTCCTGCAGAGAACCAAAGTTGGTATAATCAGCATAGGCGTATACGGTGGTTACATCGTCATCGTCAGTATGCGATTCAATTTCTTCAAGACCAGCATCGATGAGTTCCAGCTCAAGTTCCTCTAAATCCATATCGTCTTTTTTGAGGAATTCGAAAACAGCCTTTCGGGCAAACATAAACTCGAGTGAACCATTGGGTACCAGACCTCCTCCGGCCTTATTGAAATAAGATTTTACATTGGCAACGGTTCTGTTTTGGTTGTCCGTAGCGCATTCTACAAATACCAGCACACCATGGGGGCCTTTGCCTTCATAGTTAATCTCCATGTAGTCTGCTACATCTTTGCTTGTAGCCCGTTTTATGGCCGCATCGATGTTGTCCTTAGGCATATTCTGAGCCTTGGCATTTTGAATAGCCGTACGCAAAGAGGCGTTCATGTCCGGGTCTGAGCCTCCCTCTTTTGCTGCCATGGTTATGGCTTTGGCCAGTTTAGGAAAAATTCGGGACATCTTGTCCCACCGTTTCATTTTAGCGGCTTTTCTATATTCAAATGCTCTTCCCATGGATACGTTTTTAAAACCGCTGCAAAAATAAAAAGTCTGATGAATAGCGCATCCACCACTAGTTGAAATTTCTTTGGATTGGTATTATCTTCTACTTAATGAGAACTTATACTACCTATAACCAGGGTGCTGCTAATGGCCATCATGATGGCAGCCTGAATTTCGCGTATGCTCTTGTTGATTACCCGGCTTATGCCCACGTCTTTTGTTACTTCTCTAATTTTAGCACGTATGGATTTATAGTCGTCCTGATCGCGAAATGCTTCCTGGGTTAGATCTGTGGCATCTATTAGACTAAGGAGCATAAGGTCATGTGGTTCTACATTGGCCTCATCATTTATTACATCGTCTAGCCGTTTTCTTACCTTGCTTTCAGGCGACAAGTCGGCCGTTGGGTATTGTTCTGTAGGAATGATCCAAAGAATCTTATGCTCTTCTCTTCTGAGTATTCCTTTATTAATCAGGTGCTGGAGGGTATCGTCTTTAATTTCGCCCGTCTTTTCGGCCAACTCTTTCAGGCAATCTTTGAGAATCGGACTTTTGAGCTGGCTGACCACATCGATAACTTTATTCAACGCAATCTCTGGCTCATAGGCATTGTCTGTAAGAATAATGCGCTCACCGTCAATCTCTACCTTTCCGCGCACTGCCAGCTCTAAAAGACTTGCCCCGGCAAATCCATAATTGAGTCGGGTTGAGTCTATGACAAACTTCCCCTTCTCATCGTCTAGTGCCAATAGCAGATACTCTTCCAGTAGATTAAGTTTCATAAGCTTTTGGTTAAATCCGAAGATACCAAAAGCTTATGTTAAACTTCAAAGAATTGTGGGTTTTGATATTCTATTGTTCTGAAAAGCAACTTAAATAATTGTGCTAATCCCTGCTTGAATGTTTTGTTGAGAGCATGAGTCTTCTCCATCTGCAATATAATTGGCCACAAAATCGCCAACTCTATCGGTAGAATAACCATCATTTCGGGCCAAATCAGCCGTTACCATTCCGTGCCGAAGTGAGGCACTTACAGCTTGTCTTACCTCTATGGCCTCATCGATAAGGTTTAGATGATCGAGCATCATAGCCGCTGAAAGAATAGTGGCTAATGGGTTGGCAATGTTTTTCCCAGCAGCTTGAGGGTAAGAGCCATGAATGGGTTCGAACATGGCTGTTTTGTCTCCAACTGAAGCAGAAGGTAAGAGCCCCAGCGACCCGCCAATAACACTGGCCTCATCAGAAATAATATCACCAAACATATTCTCAGTTAGAATCACATCGAACTGCTTAGGATTTTGAATCATTTGCATGGCTGCATTGTCAACAAACATGCATTCAAGGGAAATATCGGGATAATCTTTAGCCACTTCATTGACACGTTCTCTCCAAAGCCGTGAGGTTTCCAATACATTGGCTTTGTCTACAAGGGTGACGTGCTTTTTTCGGTTTTGAGCCGACTGGAAGGCCAGATGCGCAATGCGATCTATTTCATAATTGGAGTAAGTACAGTGATCGAAAGCACCATCTTCTGTTCTTCCTTTTTCTCCAAAATATATACCTCCCGTCAACTCTCTATAAACAACTATATCAACACCTTTAATTTTTTCTGTCTTTAGTGGAGACATATGCAACAGGCTATCATAGGCTGTTACAGGTCTAATATTGGCATAAAGCCCAAGACTCTTTCTCAGTTTCAGAAGTCCTTGTTCGGGACGCACTTTGGCCTTGGGGTCATTGTCATATTTGGGATCTCCAATGGCTCCAAAAAGAAAAGCATCACTTCGCTCGCAAATGGCCAGTGTCTCATCGGGCAGAGGGTTGCCTGTATGGTCGATAGCCACAGCTCCTACATGCCCATAGGCATAGGTAAACTTATGACCATATTTTGAACAAACAGCATCCAACACTTTTATAGCCTCAGCTATTACTTCGGGGCCAATACCATCGCCAGGTAAAACTCCAATATTCTTCTTCACTCCCATCTTATATTACCTTTGAAGAGGCCTCATAGGCCTCAATTTCCTCTTTAATACTTACTAAAAAATCTATGTCGTCATAACCATTCAAGAGGCATTCCTTTTTATATGCGTTCACCTCAAATGTCTCTGCTTTATCATCAAAACTAATGACCTGTTCTGGCAGATTTACGGTTACTTGAAGGGCAGGATTTTTCTTAATGGCCTGTAATAAATCACTTAGAAAGGCATCTGAAACCTGAACAGGCAGTAGCCCGTTGTTGAGGGCATTTCCTTTAAAAATATCTGCAAAAAAACTAGACACTACCACTCTGAAGCCATAATCGTATAGAGCCCAGGCCGCATGTTCTCGTGAGGAACCACAGCCAAAGTTTTTGCCCGCTACTAATATTTCACCAGAGTAGGTAGAATCGTTCAGCACAAAATCGGCTTTGGGTTCATTACCTTTCTCATAGCGCCAATCTCTAAACAGGTTTTCTCCAAAACCCTCTCTATTGGTGGCTTTTAAAAATCTGGCCGGAATAATCTGATCGGTATCTATGTCTTCTATAGGCATTGGTACTGCCGTTGAAGTAACTTTTACAAACTTTTCCATGTTAGTTGAGGTGTTTAGTGATGTCTACAATTTTTCCCTCAATAGCCGTAACAGCGGCTACCAAAGGACTGGCCAAAAGTGTTCTGGCTCCCGGGCCCTGCCTGCCTTCAAAATTTCGGTTTGAAGTAGATACACAATAGGCCCCGGCCGGCACCTTATCTTCATTCATTCCGAGGCATGCACTGCAGCCCGGCTCTCTTAACTCGAAACCGGCTTCTTCTAATATTTTATCCAGTCCCTCAGCCTTTGCCTGTTTTTCTACCTGCTTAGACCCTGGCACAATCATGGCATTGACATTGGAGGCCTTGCGCTTTCCTTTCACATAGTTTGCCACTATTCTAAGGTCTTCTATTCTGGAGTTGGTACAACTGCCTATAAATACATAATCTATAGGTTTTCCGAGTAGACTCTCTCCGGCCTGAAAGCCCATATATTTGAGTGATTTATTGAAGCTTTCCTCTCCGGCTTCGGCCAGCCTATCTGGTATAGCTGATGTGATTTTAATGCCCATACCCGGGTTGGTGCCATAGGTAATCATGGGTTCTATGTCTTCTGCCGGAAAATTATATTCCTTGTCGAAAGTAGCTCCTTCATCAGAATAGAGTGTGCTCCAATAATCCAGAGCTCTCTCCCACGCCTCTCCTTTAGGGGCAAACTCTCGTCCATGAATGTAGTCGAATGTCGTTTCGTCTGGGGCTATCATTCCCCCTCTGGCACCCATTTCTATACTCATGTTGCAGATGGTCATTCGAGCTTCCATGGAGAGTGAACGGATGGCAGATCCGGCATACTCTACAAAGTAACCTGTTCCTCCGGCCGCTGTAAGTTTAGAAATGACGTACAGAATAATGTCTTTGGCATACACGCCTTTATTAAGCTTTCCATCTATAGTAATACGCATGGTTTTGGGCCTGGACTGTAATAAACACTGGCTGGCCATTACCTGAGCCACCTGGCTTGTGCCAATACCAAAAGCTATAGCCCCGAAAGCACCATGGGTAGAGGTGTGGGAATCGCCACAAACCATCGTTCTACCAGGAAGCGTAATTCCCAACTCCGGACCAATTACATGAACTATTCCCTGAAAAGGGTGCCCCAGACCGTAGAGCGTTACGTTGTGTTTTTCACAATTATTAATCAAGGTATCTACCTGATGCCTGGAAAGGGCCTCTTGAATGGGTAAATGCTGATCTTTGGTGGGCACGTTGTGGTCGGGAGTTGCCACCATCTGATCTTTTCTAAATAAGGTGAGTCCTCGCTTTTCGATCTCTGAAAAAGCCTGCGGACTGGTTACTTCATGAATCAGGTGCCTGTCTATATACAGTACATCTATTCCTCCTTCAAGGCTTTTCACCACATGGGCGTCCCAAACCTTGTCAAACAATGTTTTTGCCATAGTATTAAACCGCTACCTTTTGTCTATACTCTACAATTTGGTGTAAATCTTCGTCTTCTACTTCTTTTTTATCATCTGCCACCCGTAGAAATTCTGCATAAACCACATCTAACTCATCTCGGGTGAGCTCATAGCCCAGATTTTTCATTCTGTAGGCCAGAGCCGCTCGGCCACTTCGGGCGGTAAGCACAATAGAAGAATGGTCTACGCCTACGTCAAGCGGATTGATGATTTCATAGGTCTCGCGATTCTTGATCACTCCGTCCTGATGAATTCCCGAGGAATGCGCAAAAGCATTGGCACCCACAATGGCCTTATTGGGCTGTACGGGCACACGCATGGTTTCTGATACATAGCGCGAAATGGCGTTGAGCTGGCGAGTATCAATATCGGTGAACTTGTTCAGGTCCGGATGCTGACGAAGCACCATAACCACCTCTTCCAAAGCCGTATTTCCGGCTCGTTCGCCAATACCATTTATCGTGCACTCAATCTGCGTGGCACCGTTCAATACTCCTGCAATAGAATTGGCAGTGGCCATACCCAAATCGTTATGGCAGTGGGTAGACAAGGTGACCTTGTGTACTCCTTTCACATTTTCTCGCAGGTATTTTATTTTGGCCCCGTATTCTTCTGGTAAGCAATATCCGGTGGTATCGGGAATGTTGAGTACCGTGGCTCCAGCCTTAACTACCTGCTCGCAAACAAACGCAAGGAATTCATTGTCTGTTCTGCCGGCATCTTCAGCATAGAACTCCACATCTTCTACATACTTCTTGGCCAGTGAAACTGCAGCCACAGCTCTTTCAACAACCTTTTCGCGGCTGGTGCGCAGTTTATGTATCACATGGGAGTCTGAGGTACCAATACCGGTATGAATCCTTGGCCTTTTAGCTTTCCTAAGTGCATCGGCAGCGGTTACAATGTCTTTTTCTACCGCCCGGCTCAACCCGCAAACGGTTGCATTCTTAACCACATCGGCTATAGCCTGTACCGAATGAAAGTCACCCGGACTAGAAATAGGAAAGCCGGCTTCGATAACATCTACCCCCAGAGCTTCCAGTCGCTTAGCTACCTCAATTTTTTCCGCAGTATTGAGTTTACAGCCAGGCACTTGTTCGCCATCTCTAAGGGTTGTATCAAAGATTTGTATTTTTTGTTGATCCATCGTTTATTTGGTCTCAGTTCTTTGCTTCAATTCATATTATTCTCTCTAAAATTGAAGTTAGATAACCGATGAAACCGCACCATAAGAGATGGTAGATGTTCTACTATTTCTAATTCGGGTAATAGCTTGTTTTTATACTGTAAATCAATTAGTTACACCCTTTTGAATTACAATGGCTAAAGCAAAGAATGATGCCCTCTTCGAATTGATAAAATCTCTTACTCAAACTGAAAAGAGACACTTTCGATTGTATGTAAAACGCAGCGGAAACACTAGCGATGTTAAGTTCATAAAACTGTTCGATGCTATGGACGGCATGAAAAGTTATGACGATACTGAAATTCTTGAGAGGGTACCCAGCATTAAAAAAGCTCAGCTATCTAATCAGAAGGCTCATCTCTACCGCCAAATTCTTGGAAGTTTGAGACTATACCATATCGGTCAAAATCTCGACATTCAGTTGAGGGAATTACTAGACCATGCCAAGGTGCTTTACAATAAGGGGTTTTATAAGCAGGCTCTTAAAATGCTCGACAAGACCAAGCAAATGGCCAAAGAGAGTAGGCACTTTACCATAGCCTTAGAGGTAATGGAGTTTGAGAAGCAAATAGAATCTCAGTTCATTACGCGCAGTATAGACAACCGTGCCGAAGAACTGACTTCAGAAGTGGTTGAAACCACTGAGATTGTTCGTTCGAGCCACCAACTGTCTAACCTTACGCTCAATCTTTACAGTCTCTTTCTGCAAAAGGGCTACGCCAAAAACCAAGAGGAGTTCGATCAGGTGAGCCAATATTTCTTTAGTCACTTGCCCAAAGTAAACTTCGAACACCTCACCTTTTATGAACAACTCTATTTCTACCAGGCGCATGTCTGGTTCAACAAGATTGTACAGAACTTTCCGAATGTCTACAAACACTCCTTGGCTTGGGTAAAACTATTTCAGGAAACTCCGGAAATGATTGTGAAACAACCGGTACATTATATAAAAGGTTACAGAAATCTTCTGGGAGCACTTTTTCAGCTAAAGTACTATTCAAAGTTTTGCCAGGTTTTAGCTGAAGTAGAAGCACTGAGCAAGGATAAAAACATAGTGCAGAATCTAAATACTGAAGTTCTGGTGTTTCAATTTCTCTATGTCTCCAAAATCAACAAGTATTTTATGGAGGGCAACTTTGCGGAAGGTGTAAAGATTATTCCCGAATTGTTAGAGAAACTGGAGCTGTATAAGTCTATGCTTGACCCCGAGCGAGTTCTTATCATCTACTATAAAATAGCTTCGCTTTACTTTGGAAATGGCAATTACAGAAAGGCTATATATTACCTAAACCAAATCATTCATTTTCAAGATGTTAAAATAAGAGAAGACATACATTGCTTTGCACGTATACTCAATCTGATTGCCCATTTCGAAGACGGTCAGGATTTCCATCTGGAATATCAAATTAAATCTACTTTTCAGTTCATTGGTAAGATGAATCAGCAACAGGCAGTACAAAAAGAGATTATTAGCTTTTTGAGAATTACCGGAAAAATAACCCCGGACCAGTTAAGAGATGAATTTGTAAAGTTGTATAACAGGCTACTACCACTCAACGAGGACATTTATGAAAGACGGCCGTTCTTCTATTTAGACATTCTTTCTTACCTGGAATCTAAAATTGAGAACAGACCGGTACACTTGGTTATTCAGGAGAAATTTGAAGGACTGAAGTGATGTACCATGTTTGGTTGCGATTATATGACTTCCATAGGATGGAATCAGTAATCATCACCCACAATTAATTTTAAACAACCGGGAACCACTTCTACGCTTACCTCTTTGGTTTCTCCCATTAGCTCACCATCAATTTGAAAGAATCTTGGTTCATTGAGGGTTACTTTTACTTTACTCGCCTGGTACACCTCGCAATAGGATGCGGCATCGTCAATATGTTCAAAAAACTGTCCGGCAAGCCCCGGTATGCTAAGGCTTCGCAAAACATAAACCTCAAAGATGCCATCATCTAATTTGCCAATGGTATTCAGAACAGCTCCGGTTCCGTACCTTCTTGCGTTGGCAAAGGCCACCATGTGGCCTTCTTCAACAACGGTTTTATCGCCAATCTTTAATGTGGCCTCAAATTTTTCCAGATTCAGAAGTTGACTCGTCACTCCTTTGGCATAACCTAAAAACCCGCGCCTCTCCCCTTCTTCAAACTCCTTTACAAGGCCTGCATTAAGTCCCACATCGCTAATGTGCAAACCATAATCTTTACCATTGAACAGCAGCATATCAGCTGCTATAGTTCGCCCATTCAAAATGAGATCAAGAGCATCAGGAAGTGCTTCGGGAAAACCAATGTCTGTGGCCATGCCATTGGCCGATCCGGCTGGCAGTATACCCAGAGAAATACCTTTGTCAATAAGCACTTTTGCACATAACATCACCGTTCCATCGCCTCCCACCGCAACTACGGTATCGGGCACAAAAGCCTCAATGCATTGGTTCAACTTTTCTTCATCAGCTTCGCCCGTAGTCTCCCACTTTTCTATGGAAAGCTCCAAACCTTCTGCCCACTCATCGATTTGTTTTATATACTCCGTTTTGTCTTTGTCGCCAGAAATGGGGTTAATTACAAACAGTATCTTGTTCATTGCTAACGCTTAAACGAATAAAATTAAATGATTTCCGAACATCCGAAATGGAGCTCCTATAAACAAGCACCTATACGGGGAAATTCTTTTCAAAGATGGTGGAAAAGCCGTTTTCGATATGTTGATTATCCGTTTGTTCTGGCGTATCGAGGTTTTGGCAATGCTGAAAAGTGCTATGTACAAGGGCATGTATTTAAAGGAATGACACTGCGGAATCCCGGGAAGCACACATCTGTTTGGAAAAACATTATCGCGCTACTTAAAATGTTTTTGGTTTCTACTATTGCAGACGCCAAAGTAGAACTTACGCTTAATGATAAAACGTACTGTTGCCGAAGTAATGAACAGGGCCTTTTTGAGTTTGAGATTGAAAATCATGGTTTAGGTGAGGGATGGCATGGCGCAGAACTCAGACTGGCAGATGAATTGGTAGATGGTCAGGAAGAGGTGAAAGTTTCCACAGAAATTCAAATTTCCACACAAAGCGAACTCATTTTCATTTCTGATATTGATGATACATTTCTGGTATCTCACGTCACTCAAAAGCCGAAGAAACTCTACACACTGCTCACCAACAATGCTGAAACACGCCAGCCGGTAAAGGGTGCTGTGGAGTTTTACAAAGCCCTTAAAACAGGAGGTATCCAGAAAGAAAATCCATTCTTCTATGTTTCGAGCAGCGAATGGAATTTGTACGAATTTCTAGTACAGTTTATCAAGGTCAATGAATTGCCCAAGGGTGTATTGCAACTCAAACAGCTAAAAACGGGCTTTCTCGATTTCTTTAAATCAGGTTATGGTAGCCATTCACATAAGCTCGACAAAATAGAACGAGTTCTACAACTTTATCCGACAAAGCAATTTGTACTACTTGGTGACAATGGACAGCATGACCCTCTGATTTACAAGGAGATAGCTGAGAAAAATCCAGACAGAATAAAAGCGGTTTATATAAGGGGAGTCAAGTCCAGACGTTGGGATGAAACCCAGAGTATCCTGCAAGAAATTGAGTCAATCGGTACGGCTTGTTGCCAGTTCAGGCATAGCCAACAGGCTTTTGAGCATGCCCAGTCTATTGGGTTGATCAGCACTTGAGAAAGGTGCTTTCCGTGCAGGGCACATCTCTGAGACTCTGCTCAACCCAATCGGTTTGGAGAATTGGGTTTTGAAGCGAAAGCGTTGTTCTAATCCCCCTAGCCCCCATTTCAAAAAGTAATTTCCTAACAAGAGACACCTCTATGGAATTCTAACCAACGATGTTTGCATGGACACTCCTCCTTGGCGAAGGAGGTTGGGAGGATTGGCTTTTGAAGTCACAGATACATGCTCTAATCCCCCATGCCTACCGGCAGGCAGGCTAGCGCCCTTTTCGAAAAGGGGCAATGGGCTCTGCTAGATTGAAAAGCAACAAATTTGAGCCACTTCTACTAAGTGTTTTATTTACTTTTAGAGAGCACTCTACCTAAGAAGTTTGTTTAAGGAGGTTCTTAAAGTCTGCATACTCGTTGCTCATTTTTATAGAGCTCTTTTGCTTCAGCATAAGGTCTTTAGCAAACCCGGGCATAGGCATTTTATCTCTGAGAGCTTTTTCCATTACAGGCCTAAACTTAATGGGATGCGCTGTTTCCAAAAACACTCCCTTCTGATCTATTTTGAGCTTTTTCTTTAACCCTGCATATCCAATCGCTCCATGCGGGTCTAGCAAGTAACCTGTTTCTTTATGGCATTGCTCAATCGTTTCAAGAATCTGCTCATCGTGTAAAGTGAAGCCCGAAACTTCCTGAATCAAATCATCAAAAGAGTGATCATAAAGCTCTAGCATTCTTGGAAAGTTACTCGGGTTGCTTACATCCATGGCGTTGGCATAGGTAGCTACTGTTGGTAACACCTCATATTCGCAACTTTCCAGATAGCGTGGTACTACATCATTGGCATTTGAGCAGACCAGAAATTTGCCCAACGGAAAGCCCATTCGCTTGGCTAGCATGCCTGCGGTTACATTGCCATAATTTCCGGAAGGCACGGCTATTAAAGCTTCTGCAGCATTTTTCTCCTGTAGCGCCAAACTCGCATAGTAAATGGACTGGGGCATCCAACGCGCAATATTGATTGAATTGGCAGAGGTGAGGTTCAGTTTTTTACTTAGTTCAGCATCCAGAAAAGCTTGCTTCACCAAACCCTGACAATCATCAAAATCGCCTTCTACTTCCAAGGCCGTAATGTTTCCTCCCAGGGTGGTAAGCTGCTTTTCCTGCAAGTCGCTCACTTTTCCCGAAGGATACAAAATAACTACCCGCACTCCTTCTACATTAAAAAAACCATTGGCCACTGCACCCCCTGTATCTCCAGAGGTGGCTACAAGAATTGTGGTTTCCCGGCTTTCGCTCTTGGCAAATTCTCCGAGGCAACGGGCCAAAAATCGCGCTCCTACATCTTTGAAGGCATAAGTAGGCCCATGAAACAGTTCCAGACTAAAGATTCCTGCTTCAACCTGAACGAGTGGAATCTCAAAATTAAAAGCCTCTTGTACAATAGTCTCGAGGGTGGTGTCGGAGAAAACGTCCTGGGTATAAGGCCTCATTATTTCGAAACCCAACTCTGGTAAACCGGCACTTTCCAGAGCACTGATTTTATCGTAACTGAAACGCGGAATAGCCATAGGAAAGTACAACCCTTTATCGGCAGGCAGACTGTTAATTACAGCTTCTCTAAAGCCGACTTGGGGAGATGATCTTTGGGTAGAAAAAAACTGCATGCTCGACAATTCTGGATGTTTCTTTTGACTTTACTGAATTCGTTCGACTCCCCTGCCGTTTATGGCCGATTCGTAGAACCGGCAAGCAATACCTTTGGCTTCATAGAAATCTTTTACCCACTTTTTTAGCGGCTCAAGGTTTTGATCTGCTTTAAAGAAGGCGAACATTGCGGGTCCTGAGCCGGAAATATTAAAACCAATGGCCTCGTTTTCCAAGCATACGGTTTCTACATCGTCATAGCCCGGGATGAGTTTTTTCCGATAAGGCTGTGCCAATTGGTCTTTCATATATTTTCTAATCATCTGGTAATTGGCCGTAGTGAGTCCATTTATTAAACCGGCCATATTGGCGGCTTGCTCAATGGCCTGAGCCATAGGCACCTCTCTGGGCAATAGGCCTCTCGCTTCTACTGTTTTTACCAGCACATCAGGAAACAGAATAAGTACTTTTAAGGCTTTTGGGTAGCTTATTTGAAAGCCATCGAACGGATCGCAGCTTTTTACAGCTACAAAACCTCCCAGCATACAAGGTGCTACATTGTCGCCATGCCTGTGACCTGAAGCAAGCATTTCGCCATCGAGGGCAAAAGGGACTAACTCTTCTTTGGTCATTCCTGTGTTCAGCAGTTCATTGGCCGCAAAAACAGCGCCCACAGCACTGGAGGCCGAAGATCCCAAACCACTACCCGGTGTAAAACTCTTTTCTATTCTTATAAGAAAACCACCATGGTAGCCCACTTCTTTGCAAAACGAACTCAAGGCCACAGTGGCCACATTCTTCTCAGGGTCTTGTGGAATATCGGCTCCTACTGCATCAATCAAATAGGCCTGGCCATTTCTTTTGCTAAGCGTAATTGTATCGCCTATACCTTCTAGCGCAAAGCCTAGAATATCAAAGCCAGGTCCGACATTCGATACGGAGGCGGGTGCAAAAATTTTTACCGAATCTTTATTCATTCTTCTATTTCCAAGTTATACGTCATTGCGAGAAATGAAACCTGTGATAACAAGGTTTCATAACGAAGCAATCTGATTGTATAGGACACGCTGCAGGTAACAGACAGATTGCCACATCACAAGTTTGACTTATAGCCAAACTTACTCCTCGCAATGACGGTTCCGAGAGTATCTACTGTTTTTCAATCACCTATTTCTAATTCCTACCTACTGATTAGCTATTCGTAATACATCGGCAAAAATACCACTTGCGGTAACTTCTGCACCAGCACCTGCTCCTTTTACTACTAAGGGTTGTTCCTTATACCTTTCGGTGTGAAAAAGCACAATGTTATCCTTACCTTCCAGGAAGTAGAATGGGTGATGCAAGGCTACCTGTTCCAGAGCCACTTTGGCTACCCCATCTTGGAAGCTGGCTACTACCCTTAACTGAGCGCCTTTCTCCTTGGCCTTTGAGTAAAGCTCCAAAAAGTGGTCTTCATGAGCATCCAATAGTTCATAGAATGTGTTCAAGTCAGGGGTATTTTTGCAAGCTTCAGGTAAAAAAGACACCTGTTCAATCTGCTCCATCTCCCATTTTCTACCGCTTTCTCTAATCAGTATAAGTAGCTTTCTCATCACATCTTCGCCAGAAAGATCTAACCTTGGATCCGGTTCGGTCAGGCCAAGCGCCCTGGCTTCTTTTACAATGCTTGAAAATGGACGCTTACCATCATAATTATTGAAAAGAAAGTTGAGTGTGCCGCTTAAAACAGCTTGTATAGCATGTATTCTATCGCCCGATTTAAACAACTCATTCATGGTAGAAATTACTGGAAGGCCTGCAGCCACATTGGTCTCAAATAAAAACTGGCTACCGTACTTTTTCGTGGCATATTTCAAGTCCAAATAAGAAGACATATCTCGCGTGGCGGCAATCTTATTGGGAGTAACCACCGATATGCTCGACTCCAACAACTCCCGATAAGTGGCGGCTATGGTATGTGAAGCGGTGATATCTATGAAAATACTGTTCCTTAGGTTCAGTGCCTTTATTTGAGCAATAAATGCCTCAATAGTTGAGTCATTCCCATGCTCTAATAACTGCTCCCATTTTGTTAAATCGACACCTTCTTCATTGAAATAGCTTTTTCTGGAATTGGCCACGGCCACCACCTGAATATCCAGGTTAAACTCTCGGGCCAGTAATTCTTGTTGTTTTTGCACCTGCCTTAGAAAAGCCCTGCCTACATTGCCCACCCCTACCACAAACAGATTCATTTTCTTTAACTCTGAAAGAAAGAAACTTTCGTGAAGTGTATTCAAGGCCTTTTTAAGGTCTGCTTTGGCTACAACAGCCGTAATATTTCGCTCAGAGGAACCTTGTGCTATGGCCTTCACACTTATTCCATTTCTACCTAGAGTATTGAACATTTTGCCGGAAATCCCCACCTGGTTTTTCATATGAGAGCCTACCAATGCTATAATACTTTGATCTTCGTCTACTACCGGTTCATCTATTTTATGTAATGATATTTCCTGCTCAAATTCCTCAATTATGGCCTCAAGAGCTGCATGAGCATCGGTCTTGGAAATACCCACACATATGGAATGTTCAGATGAGGCCTGGGTAATCATAATCACGTTTATGTTGGCCTGACTTAGGGCTTTAAAAAGGCGATAAGAGAAACTTGGTATACCCACCATGCTGGCACCTGAAAGGTTAACCAGTGCTACATCCTGAATACTGGAAATTCCGCAAATGGTCTGCTTTTCGTCATCCCACTCTTTAGTAACCAAAGTGCTTGGGCCCTCAGGGTCGAAAGTATTCTTCACCCAAATTGGAATTTCTGCATCAAGGGCGGGTTGAATACTTGGCGGATAAAGCACCTTAGCCCCAAAATGAGATAGTTCAAGCGCTTCTTCGTATGAAACATGCTCCAGCAAATGAGCCGAAGGAACCAATCGCGGATCGGAGGTCATTAGACCGTTAACATCTGTCCAGATTTGTAATTCTCTAGCCTGAAGCAAATTAGCCAAAACCGCTGCCGTGTAGTCAGAACCACCACGCCCCAGCGTAGAGGTTTCGTTATCGCTGGTTGAAGCAATAAAGCCCGGGAAAACGCTAATTGAAGCTAATTGTGGCTTAAGCTCTTGTAAAGCTGCTTTGGTGGACTGCCAAAGTACATTGGCACTACCGAATTTCTTATCGGTAATCAGGTATTTTCGGCTGTCGTAGAGTTCTACCTGAAGCCCTTCTTTTTTGAGATATTCACTAATAATATAGCTCGATAGCCTTTCACCACAGGACTGAATATAGTCGCTGGTTCTTGGAGTCAATTCGCGCAAAAGATATACGCCTCTGCAAATTTCGGTAAGTCGAACGAAGAGCTTAGAAATCTCGAAGCAGTTGGAATTTCCTGTGAGTTCCTTAAACGCAGTGCAGTGCTTTTCCTCTAAGTCTTGTAGGTTGGATTCATAACTGGCATCCCGAACCGCAGCTTTTTGCGAAATGGAAATCAGAGTATTCGTGACCCCGCTCATGGCAGAAACTACTACCACCAACTGTTCCTGACCGGATTCCTTTTTCAGAATCTCAGCAACCTTTCTGATTGCCTCTACACTTCCTACGGACGTACCGCCAAACTTCAAAACCTTCATGGTTTCGCTGATTTATTGATTTATGAGTTATTTAATTACCACAAGCGGTGTCTTCACCGCTTTTCTCACATTGATGATGACACCAATGGTGACCAAAATTATGTTCGCCATTCGGTCCCGACTTTTCGGGAGCAGGATCCTCTTAAAAAAGACCCTGAAACAAGTTCAGGGTGACGGTTAGGTTTTTCACCGCTTAATTATTCTTAGCCACAAGCGGTGTCTTCACCGCTTTTCTCACATTGATGATGACACCAATGATGACAAAGTTATGCTCCCATTCTGTCCCGACTTTTCGGGAGCAGGACCATCTTCAAAGAGACCCTGAAACAAGTTCAGGGTGACGGTTAAGTTTTTCACCGCTTAATTATTCTTCGCCACAAGCGGTGTCTTCACCGCTTTTCTCACATCATTGATGAGGACACCAATGATGACAAAGTTATGCTCCCCATTCTGTCCCGACTTTTCGGGAGCAGAACCTTTTTCAGAAAGACCCTGAAACAAGTTCAGGATGACGGTAAGGTTTTTCACCGCTTAATTATTCTTAGCCACAAGCGGTGTCTTCACCGCTTTTCTCACATTGATGAGGACACCAATGATGACCAAAATTATGCTCGCCATTCTGTCCCGACTTTTCAGGAGCAGAATCCTTTTCAAAAAGACCCTGAAACAAGTTCAGGGTGACGGTTAAGTTTTAAAGAATAAACCCGAACAAATTCGGTTGCTCGTTGAGGTATTCTACCTGATAGTTTCTCGAATTCATTCGTTCCAAAAGCGGCTCAAAGTCTTCTTTTCGCATGTGCTCAATGCCAATTAAAGCAGGGCCTTTTTCTCTGGCTGTTTTTTTGGTGTATTCAAAATGTACGATATCGTCATTCGGCCCTAATACTTCAACCAAAAACTCTTTGAGCGCTCCAGCTCGCTGTGGAAAACGAACTATGAAATAATGCTTGAGTCCTTCATATAGCAACGACCGTTCACGAATTTCCTCGGTTCTCGAAATGTCGTTATTACTTCCTGACAATACACAAACCACATTTTTACCTTTTATCTGCCGACTAAAAAGGCTTAAGGCGGCCGCACTCAGTGCTCCTGCAGGTTCTACCACAATGGCCTCGCGATTATAGAGCTCCAGAATGGTGGTGCAAACCAGCCCTTCAGGAACCGTAACAAGCTCATCGAGCTGATTTCTGCAAATCTCAAAAGTTTTCTCTCCAACCGATTGGACAGCAGCCCCATCGACAAACTTATCAATGGATTGAAGGACTACTCTCTTACCGGAATTTACCGATTGAAGCATAGCCGGTGCTCCCTGAGGCTCTATTCCTATGATTTTGGTTTTAGGACTTAGTGCCTTAAAAATGGTGGAGACTCCTGCAGCGAGCCCGCCACCTCCTACCGGTAAAAAGAGATAGTCGATGGGCTCATGGGCATCCTCCAGAATTTCAAGCCCCACCGTTCCCTGGCCTTCAATCACTTGCTCATCGTCAAACGGATGGATGAAAGCGGCCCTTTGCTTCTTGCAATATTCCTGAGCCAAGCGGTAGGCATCATCAAAAGTATCGCCAATCAGCACCACATCTACCCAATGCTTACCGAAGAACTTGACCTGATCTACCTTTTGCTTTGGTGTTGGAGCAGGCATAAAAATGGTGGCATTTACCTCCAACATTCTGCAGGAATATGCCACGCCTTGCGCATGATTTCCTGCACTGGCACACACCACGCCATTCTCCTTTTCTGCCCCGGTTAGCTGGCTGATACGGTTGTATGCTCCACGAATCTTGTAGGACCTTACTACCTGCAAATCTTCTCGCTTAAATTGAATATTAGCTCCATGCTTTTCTGAAAATGACAGATTTGGCAACAAAGGGGTTCGTTGAATGACCCCTTGAAGCCTTTCTGCTGCCTTTTCAATATCATCTAATTGCGGTATGTAAAAAGTAGTTGTATTCATCGCATATTCGTATCATTTAACACGTCATTCCCGCGTAGGCGGGAATCTCCAAACAATCGCACCTTAGGCCGAGAGGGATTCCCAATCAAGTTGGGAATGACGGGTTCTAGAATCATTTGAAGTAGGCCTTTACAGCCTACTCTAGCAGTAATACTCTCCTCCTATTCTAGGGAAAGATGGAGCGGGTTAAACCAATTCCTCTTTCTTTACAGATGGAGCATTTTCGGGTCTTAGTGCGCGCACTGCACGGCCGGCCTGCCACATTTCCGAATTATGAAGTTCGTCCAGTTCCTTCTGTAGCTTCTCTCTGTAGTCAGACTGAGAGTTGGAATCTATGGATTTTTGTGCCTCAATACCTGCTTTTACGGATGCGTAGAGTTTTTCAAACACCGGTTTTGTGGCTTCATAGAAAGGATCCTTCCAGTCTAAAGCCCCACGCTGAGCAGTGGTAGAGCAGTTGGCATACATCCAATCCATACCGTTTTCAGCAATAAGCGGATAGAGTGACTGGGTTGCTTCTTCAACCGTTTCATTAAAGGCTTCGGAAGGAGAATGACCATTGGCTCTCAATACTTCATATTGCGCCTGAAACAGCCCTTGTATTGCTCCCATCAAGGTTCCTCTTTCTCCTGTTAAGTCAGAGGTTACTTCTTTGATAAAGGTGGTTTCGAACAGGTAGCCTGAACCTACCCCTATACCCAATGCAAGAATTCGATCACGTGCTTTTCCGGTTGCATCTTGATGCACAGCAAATGAAGAGTTTAATCCCTTGCCTTCGACAAAAAGCCTTCTCAAGCTGGTTCCTGAGCCTTTAGGAGCTACAAGAGCCACATCGACATCGGCAGGAGGAACAATGCCGGTTTTATCGGAATAAGCAACCCCAAAGCCATGCGAAAAATAGAGCATTTTGCCGGCTGTAAGGTGTTTTTTAACGGTTGGCCACAACTGAATTTGTGCCGCATCAGAGAGCAGGTAGCAAATAATAGTGCCTCTTTCCAAAGCCTCTTCAATTGAGAAAAGATTCACTCCTGGCTCCCAACCATCTTCTACGGCTCTATCCCAAGACCTGGAAGGTTGTCTTTGCCCTACAATTACGTTGATTCCGTTATCTCTGAGGTTCAACGATTGTCCGGGGCCTTGCACACCATAGCCTATGATGGCTACAGTTTCTCCATTCAACACTTCTTGTGCTTTGTTTAGTGGAAATTCGTCTCTGGTTACTACGTTTTCTTCAACGCCTCCAAAATTGATTAATGCCATTGTATTAAGATTTAAATGATTTTCAGTTAAATGATTGATTATTATTGGCCTGCTTGGCTTCATTGACTAGCTCATGCAGGTTTTTAAGTTCTTCGTCTGGTTTGATAAGCGACACCCTGCCGGACTTCACATAGTCTATGAGCCCAAAAGGTCTAAGAAACTCCAGCAAGTCATCGTTTTCGGCCTTATGACCGGTTTTTTCAATAATCATGAAGTCTTGCTCTACGGAGAGTATGCGTGCGTTCTTATCGCGGATAAGTCGCTCCACAAGATTGTGCTGAGCTGCTTGTTCTACCGACACTTTAAACAGGGTAATCTCCTGAAAAACAGTCTCTTCATCGAGGTGATAAACTGCTTTAATTACTTCTACCTGTTTTTCCAACTGAAGCACAATTTTCTGTACAATCTCCTCGGTAGTGTTGAGCACGATAGTAAACCGGTGAATACCCGGTATCTGAGACTCTGAGGTATTGAGGCTTTCTATGTTGAGATGCCTTCTGGTGAATACAGAAGTTATTCGGTTTAGCAAACCAATATGGTCTTCTGTAAATACGGTTATGGTAAAGTCTTTACACATAGCTATGACAATCTTACATCTGAAACACTGGCTCCTGTGGGCACCATGGGAAATACATTATCTTCTTTACCCACGTGTACTTCGAGCAGATAGCTTTCTTTATGGTCCAACATCTCCGCCACTGCTTCTTTGAGCTGACTTCGCTGCTTGATTGATCGGCCTTTAATACCGTAGCCTTCAGCTATTTTCACAAAGTCAGGGTTCACCATTTCGGTACTGCTATAGCGCTTATCGAAAAAGAGCTGTTGCCATTGCCTCACCATGCCCAAAAAACTATTGTTGAGAATAATGATTTTTACGGCAGCTTTTGTCTGGAAAATGGTTCCCAACTCTTGTAAAGTCATCTGAAAGCCTCCATCACCTATCACGGCCACCACTTCTCTATCGGGCGTGCCTAATTTGGCTCCCAGAGCAGCCGGAAGACAAAATCCCATGGTGCCCAATCCACCGGAAGTAATATTACTTTTGGTTTGTTTGAAGTGAGTATAGCGGCAAGCCACCATCTGATGTTGCCCTACATCAGTAACCAAGATCGCTTCTCCCCGAGCCAGTTCATTCACCTGCCGAATTACTTCACCCATGGTTAGTTCAGGGCCTAATGGCTTCAATTCGGGCTCAATTACCTGCTCATGCTCTATCTGGTCATAGGCTCTGAATTGTTCTAGCCAAGCCTGATGGCTTTTTCGTTTTACTGCTTGGGTTAGATGCTTTAATGTCTCCTTACAGTTGCCCAATACAGGCACTTGAACTTTCACGTTTTTATTGATCTCAGAAGGGTCTATATCCAGATGAATGACTTTAGCCTGAACGGCATAGCGAGAAAGATCTCCGGTTACGCGGTCATCGAAACGCATACCTATGGCTATTAGCACATCGCATTCATTGGTGAGCTTATTAGGGCCATAGTTGCCATGCATTCCTAACATACCGACATTAAGAGGATGATCGGTAGGCAAGGCAGAAAGTCCTAAAAGGGTGCTGGCAGCCGGTATACCCGTTTTCTCAATAAAACTCTTGAATTCTTCTTCGGCCTGCCCAAGAATTACACCCTGACCAAAAAGAACAAATGGCCTTTTTGCTGAATTGATAAGTTCGGCAGCCTGTTCAATAGCCTCCGGGTTTATTGGTGGCTCTGGCTTGTAACTCCTCACATTCTGACAGGGGCTGTATTCAAACTCTACCTCTCCAAACTGAGCATCTTTTGTAATGTCTATAAGTACAGGGCCGGGTCGGCCACTTTGAGCAATGTAAAAGGCTTTGGCCAATGCGGCAGGAATCTCTTCTGCTTTAGTTACCTGAAAGTTCCACTTGGTACAGGGCATAGAAATGCTTATGATGTCTGTCTCCTGAAAAGCATCTGTACCTAAAAGGTGTGATCCCACCTGACCAGTAATACACACCAATGGCGTAGAATCGATCATGGCATCGGCAATTCCGGTGATTAAGTTAGTGGCTCCCGGACCTGATGTAGCCATAACAACACCTACCTTTCCGGTAGCCCGGGCATATCCCTGAGCTGCATGTATGGCCCCCTGCTCGTGCCGGGTAAGTACATGTTTAAGTGCCTGTTGATAGTGAAAAAGTGCATCGTATACCGGCATAATGGCTCCACCGGGGTAACCGAACAGCAGGTCGACTTTTTCGGCCAAGAGTGAACGAATTACAGCTTCGGCACCCGAAGTCTTTACTTTTTCGCTAACTGACTGAGCTATAGTTGCTTCCATTTGCATTTAATTATCGGTTACACAGCCCTGTGCCGCAGAGCTTACTGTTTTGGCATATTTATAAAGGGCACCTTTACTCACTTTAAGAGCCGGTGCTTTCCAGTTTTTTCTTCTTTCAGCCAACTCGGCTTCAGATACCAGTAAATTGATTTGATTGCTGGTGGCATCTATTACTATGGGATCACCGTCCTGAACCAAGGCAATGGTACCCCCTACCTGAGCTTCAGGACTCACATGGCCAACTACAAATCCGTGGCTTCCTCCTGAGAATCGGCCGTCAGTAATCATAGCTACTGTTTTGCCCAAACCTGCTCCCATTATGGCTGAGGTAGGCTTGAGCATTTCGGGCATACCCGGTCCACCCTTAGGGCCCTCATAGCGAATTACTACCACGTGGCCATTCTTTACTCTTCCACTTTGTATACCTCTTATCGCAGAAAACTCATCGTCAAACACAATGGCCTTTCCTTCAAATCTTTCACCTTCTTTTCCGGTTATTTTAGCTACAGCACCTTCTTCTGCCAGGTTACCAAAGAGCATTTGTAAATGCCCTGTGGGTTTAATGGGTGTCTCTTTTGGCTTAAGAATGGCTTTTGAGTTATCCAGATCGGGTACTGTAGCCAGATTCTCTGCAATGGTCTTACCGGTAACCGTCAGGCAATCGCCATGGAGCATTCCCTCTTTCAGCATCCACTTCATTACCGCAGGAATCCCCCCTGCTTCATGTAAATCTTCCATCAGATACTTCCCACTGGGCTTTAGGTCGGCCAAAAAGGGAGTAATGTCTGTAAGGCGCTGAAAATCATTAAGGGTCAACTCAATGTCTATGCTATGGGCTATGGCTATAAGGTGCATTACAGCATTGGTAGAGCCTCCAAGAACGGTGATCAACCGAATGGCATTTTCGAACGATTTCCTGGTCATAATATCCCGGGGCTTTAAATCGAGCTCCAGCACATTTCTGATGGCCTTACCTATTTTATTGCATTCTTCCGTTTTATCAGCACTTATGGCCGGGTTAGAAGCGCTGTAAGGCAGTGACATACCCAAGGCTTCTATTGCCGAAGACATGGTGTTGGCCGTATACATGCCCCCACAAGCACCAGCTCCCGGACAGGAGTTTTTAATAATCCCTTTATAATCTTCGTCTGATAAAGTACCTGCAAATCGTTGCCCCAGGGCTTCGAATGAAGAAACTATGTTGAGTTTCTGATTTTTGTAGCAGCCTGAGGCTATAGTGCCACCATATAGCATAATGGATGGTCGATTGAGCCTCCCCATAGCAATTAGTGCCCCGGGCATGTTCTTGTCGCAGCCTACTACGGTTACAAGAGCATCGTAATAATGCGCTCCTGCCACAGCTTCTATGGAGTCTGCAATAATCTCTCTTGAAGCCAGCGAGTACCGCATACCTTCGGTACCATTGGCAATACCATCACTCACGCCAATGGTATGATACATGAGTCCCACCAGGTTTTCTTTCCAAACACTGGCTTTTACCTGCTCTGCCAGCTTATTCAGGTGCATATTGCAGGTGTTTCCATCATAGCCGGTGCTCACAATACCTACCTGGGCTTTGCCCATGTCTTCTTCCGTGAGGCCAATGCCATAGAGCATAGCCTGCGAAGCGGGCTGTGAGGGGTCTTGCGTGAGTCTTTTACTATATTTATTGAGTTCCATTTAAGCGTTTATCAATGTTTTAGGCAATGTCTTTCGAACCAGTTGTTGGTAATGCTGTGCTATGCGATAACCAATGGTTTTCTTCCAGGGCAATCGGAAAGGACTGCCATCTAAAAATTCTATACCGGCAATTTCTGCAGCCGTACCGGTAAAAAAGGCCCCGTCTGCTCCTTTAACCATATGCGGAGAGAAGTAGGCTTCATTTACCTTTATTCCCATTTGTGCGGCCAGTTCAAACACAGTGGCTCTGGTTATACCGGGTAGAATGTTGCCCAGCGGTGGCGTAAAGAGCTCTCCGTCTTTTTCGAAGAAAAAATTGGCACCACTACCTTCGGCCACACTGCCGTTTTCATCGAGCAACAGAGCCTCATCGAACCCTTTGCCTTTGGCCTCTGTAGTAGCCAAAATAGAGTTGGTGTAGTGTCCGGTAACTTTGGCCGAAACCGGCACAGCTCTGGGGTTGGGCCGTTCGTAGGATGATACCATTACATTGAGCAGATTATCTCCTAAATACCTGCCCCATTCCCAGGCGCAGATAAAAAGGTGGCTGGTGCTTACCTTTTGTAAAGACATATTCTCACCCAGATAAAGTAACGGGCGGATATAGGCATCCTTTAACCCATTGCGCTCCAGTAACTCGTATGTCCAATCGACCAGTTGGCTGACCGTATAGTCGCAAGGCATGTGCATTTTATACGCGGAATCGATCAAACGCTCATAGTGAGCTTCGGCTTTAAATATTGAGGTTCCTTCGGCCGTAGCATATGATCGGATGCCTTCAAACACCCCACTCCCATAGTGCATGGACTGGCTGTATAAACTGGCCCTGGCTTCTCCAGCCTTTAACCACTGGCCATCTAAAAAAATCGTTGTCTGGTCGTTGTAATACATGTTTCTACATTTTGAAATTATTGGTTTGAGCTACCTGTTACAGCCCTAAATTCCTTTTTACTACAGTTTTCAATTCAAACAATCGCTATCTTATTTGATTGTTTTTCAAGTACTTACACTAATACTTTTACAGTTTTAAGTCTCTCACTAACCTCATTTATTCCTAATCCTAAAGCCTACCTGCCAAGACCAGGCTGATCGATAAGGCATTTATTCGGCAATTCCTGAAATAAGCTTGCCAGTTGGCAGATAGATTCAGGAGAACGCCAAATAAAAAGGCCTCTCTCACGGGGTGAGAAAGGCCTTCAATACTGCATACAGAAGTCGCTCCCTCACCCCGATGGGCCGGTAATAATGACTACTGTAATAATTGAGTTTAACTGTTTCATATTTTATGTTCAATGTTCCTGTACCGAGTCATTCAGAGGGAGAACATTCTCATGTTCATCAGGAATGTGTTACCGAAGAATCTCCTGCTAAGTGCAAGGCATTTGGAGATTCTTTGGTGATCCCGGCCAGAAGTCTCTGGAAATTGGGCACCTGCTGAATAATGGCACTAAAACAAAAAAGCCTTCCGTTTCGGGAAGGCTTCGTATCATATATTTTGAACAATATCCTCCCCTTATTGCGGTGTCACCACAATGGTAATAATGGTTTGGATAGTGCTTACTCGTTTCATCTCGCCCAAAAGTGAAGGGTTTATTTTTTAGATCAAAGAGAATTTTGAAAAAACAGTTAACTGCATCATAGTTCATAGCGTGCTGCCCATTTGGCTATACGAAAAGGCAAAGAAGTGTTATCCATGAATTGAAGGAGACTGAAAACAAAAGAAAACTTAGGACGGCACGGGTCCTACATCGAATTACAATTGGTCACTAGCATCTTGAAAACGAGTTCTTTATATTCGCAGCCATAAATTCCAACGGCATGCGACTCGGACAACTCTCCAGAAAACTTGAGGTAGATTCATCAGTCATAGTTAAAGTACTGAAGGAACATTTTAGGGAGGTAAATAACCATCCGAACATAAAGATTCAGGAAGAAGAGTTGGCCTTTCTTACTTCGCATTTTGCTCCTAAGCCTGCCACGCCTACCGGTACGGAGATGGCTACGGAAACTCCTCAAAAGACTGAGAAACCAGAAACTACAGAACAGGAAAGTACTCAAAAAGAAGATAAGGAGAAAGTTACCGAAGCTAAAAAACCGGAATATGTGGAGTCTCTCCGGCCCAAGGTGATTACTCTCGAAAACGAGTTCAGTGAAAAAACCCGGTCTCTCGAAAGCTTTAAGGTAGAAAAGCCCGAGCTGGAAGGTTTGAAAGTAGTGGGTAAAATTGACCTGCCGGAACCCAAACCAAAAACAAAGCCTGAGCAAGAGACAACGAAAGAATCAAGCCAAGCCACAGGCAAGACAAACACCATTGACGAAAAAGGAGCCCGTCAGCGGTATACGGATAAAAAGAGAAGACCAAAATCCAGAAACAACAGAAATCCGGTGGAGGCTCGGAAAAAGAAAGCCGAGTATCTGGAACGCAAAAAGAAAGAGGAGGAAGAAAAGCGACTGAAAGAACTGCGTAAAAAGCACTACGAGGAAAAGCTGAAAAATAAGTCTTCAGAAAAAGCTCCCAAAAAGAAGAAAAAGAAAAATGTTAAGTCTGTGCCGTCTCAAGCCCAACCGCAAAAACCTGTTGAAGCAAAAAGGACTAAAAACCCAATCGTTCGCTTTTGGAAATGGCTCAATGGTCACTACGACCGTTTTGAATAGGCATCTTACCTAGTTCCTTAAAAGCCCAATATCTCCCCATGTTTTGGGTTTTGTACACAGGTTGTATTATCAAGAATTTTATGCCTCAGATAGCATCTGTTTTTATATTGTCCTTAAAAACAGCCTACCCACAATAGGTTATTTCAAAAAAATTCTCTTTATTTTTAAATTGTTAGTTGATATTTCAGAAGGCTTATAATTCTTCTGAATACGTAAAACCAGCGCCTGGGAGGATGAATCACTTCGTGCGTTTATTCTTGAGGCTATTACCGGAATATCGAAAACAATAACCAAACACACAGACTTTCACTATTTCAATCCATTTCAATCAGCATAAACTTTTCGACTGCATGCTCTCAAAGGTATCTACCTTCAAAACCGTACTGGAAAACTTAAGCGATGGCATATCAATCATCGATAAAGAAGGAAAGCACGTTTGGATAAACAAGGCTATGGCCACCATTACCGGGTTTACTAAAGAAGAACTACTAAAAAGTTCTCCACCACACATTTATTGGCCCGAAGAAGAGCTGGACACCATTATGAAAGCCCTTGGAGAAACCATGGAAGGCAAGTTCAGAAACTTCGAGCTCATATTTGTAAGAAAATCCGGTGTCAGGTTTCCCGTGTTAGTCAACCCCTCGCCCATTGAGAACGATGAAGGTGAAGTCCAATATTTTGTGGCCACCGTAAAAGATCTCACCGAAGTAAGGCGAGTTCAACACGAGCTAGACGACCTTGCCTATAATTATCGGGTACTTCACGATAATACCAGCGAACTCATATGCCGGCACGAACTGGACGGCCGCTATAAGTCGGTTTCGCCATCTTCGATACGCATAACGGGTTATCGTCCAGACGAACTGATAGGCCGCGACCCTTACGAGTTTATTAAGGAAGATCATTTAGAGCAAGTGAGGCAAAACCTTCATGAACAGGCACTAGCAGGCAACGATCTTATTCGCACACAATATGAGGCCAAAAGGAAAGACGGAACGATAATTTGGCTGGATACCATTACTAAAACTTTGCTGGATGAAAACCAGAAGCCTACTGAACTAGTTACAATAAGTAGAGAAATTACTGAGCTCAAGTCGCTGCAGACGAAACTGGAAGAAAACAACCGGGAGCTCAAACGGTCTAACATGGAACTGGAAAACTTTGCTTACATAGCCTCACACGACCTCAAGGAGCCCTTACGCACTATCGATAATTATGTGCAACTCTTTGAAATGAGGTACAGCCATGTGCTGGACGATAAAGCCCGTCAATACTTCGAGTTCATCAAATCGAGCGCAAAACATTCCATTCAACTCACCGAAGACTTGCTGAACTATAGCCGTCTCAATTCCAGTGAGTTTCCCTATAAAGAGGTAGACATGAATGAGGTTTTAGAAAACGTGTGCTCGCAATTACAGTCGAGAATAGCCAAAAGCCAAGCCAAGTTAGTCTATGACAAAAACATGCCTAGTTTGGTTGGTTCACATATCTTATTATCGCGCCTTTTCATCAACCTCATTGCCAACTCCATAAAATTCAAATCAGAAGAAAAGCCCCTTATTCGAATCGCCGTTAAAGAAACTATCAATGCCTGGCAGTTTTCGGTGAGTGATAACGGAGTGGGTATACCGAAGAAAAGCAGAAAAGAGGTATTCGAAATTTTTAGACGCCTGCGCACCACCGATGACGAAAAAGGTTCGGGCATGGGGCTCACCATTTGCAAGCGAATTGTAGAAAAACATCAGGGAGAAATCTGGATTGAAGCCAACGAACCCAAAGGTTCTACATTCAAATTCACAATCAGTAAACACTTAAAGGAAAGCACAAATGTATGATCACAAAACAAGAATATTGTATGTAGAAGACAGCTTGGCCGACATCAACCTTTTTAAAGAGTTTATCGATGATAAGGTTGAGCTTACGGTAGTTTCAGATGGTCAGTCGGCCAAAAGCTATCTTCACCGATTAAAGCAAACAAAGTCTCATTTTCCCAACCTTATTATTCTCGACATCAACCTGCCGGAAATATCAGGTTTTGAGTTACTCAACTTGATTAAGAAAGAACAACGGCTCAAGTTCATACCTACCGTAATGTTTAGCTCCAGTGACAACCAGCGCGACATTAAAGATGCCTTTAGCCAGGCTGCCAACGGCTATGTGGTGAAGCCTGGCGATCTGGGTGATTACTCAAGAGCCATTGAAACATTCATGAACTATTGGGTCTATACCTGCAAACTGCCTCAAGAACAATAACCACACCGCTACCTCTGCCATTTTTCCGTTACTCTCCGAAAATATTTTTAGTGAATAGGCATACCAACGCAACATATTCTTGCGTTTGGCAGTAATTAAGATCATTTGGCCAAAACCCAGTGGATTATTGGTCAATGTATGACAAACCAACACCAGTCGAAACTCAAAATCACAGTATGCGATTTAAGCAATTGCGTAATTATGTGCTTGTGGCTGCCATTTTAGCGGCCATTGCATCATGCCAGGAAGAGAAAATTCCGGAACCTTTTATTCCCAGAAACGACCATGAAGCATACGAAAAAGCCCTAGAAAGAGCTAACCTTCTTCATACAGCTTTGGGCAAAGATTGGCAAAACTCTGCCAAAGAAGCACTTGAAAAGCCATTGTATATAGACCTTCCGTATGAGGAGGCCTTTTTTGTAGACGATAAGGCAGCCAAGGCCATTGGCTATCGGTTTGAGGCCAAGCGTGGTCAGAAAATTCAAATTTCGCTTCAAGATCTTGCAGTAGACAGCCTCAGTTTGTTTATCGATCTGTTTAGGGTAGAAAAATCTTCAATGGTTCATGTAGCTACGGCCGATAGCACCCATCATGTGTTAGGCTTCGAACCCCGTAAAGACTCCGAATATGTACTTCGCTTTCAAACCGAATTATTGAGGGGAGGAAGTTTTAAAATTACTTTCGAAAGTGTGCCAACCCTTTCTTTTCCAGTGGCCGGGCTCAACTATAAATCCATTGGCAGTGTATGGGGAGATCCACGAGATGGCGGAGCAAGAAGCCATGAAGGAGTAGACATTTTTGCACCAATCGGCACACCCGTAGTAGCCCCCACCGATGGGTATATAAAAGTGGCCGATGAACGAGGAATTGGAGGCAAGGTGATCTGGTTGGAAGACCATCACAATCCTCAAAGCCTCTACTTTGCCCATTTGAGCGATTGGAATGTGAAGCGAGGCGACCGGGTAAAGGCAGGCGACACCATTGGTTTCGTTGGCAATACCGGTAATGCCCGCACCACCCCCCCTCACTTGCACTTTGGTGTTTATTCTCGTGGGGCCATGAATCCAATTAATCATTTAAAGCCAATAGACGGGAGTATTAAAGTGGTGCACCGCGATTTGGACTGGCTGGGAGAAACTATGCGAATGAAAACGCAAGTGCCTTTTTATGCTGATGTAAAAAGCCAAAGAGCTCAGGAAACGCTTGAGCGCAATCAGGTAGCCAGGGTTTTGGCTCTCAATGCTGCTCGCTGCAAGATTGAGCTCCCCGATGGTAGAACCGGATATATACCCAGAAATCAATTGCTTACATTGAATACACCAATCTCCAGAGGAGTAATAAAGTCAGAAATGGCCCTAATGGCGAAACCTGACCCTGTTACTACAACCGATTTGCTTCTGGTTGATGAACAATATAAAGTGCTGGGCAAGAACAAACAGTTTCTTTTGGTAGAAACCAATACTGGTAAAATAGGATGGATAGGCTCCAGACCAGAAGGACAATCGGGAAAAATAGTAGCCGATAAAAACTAGCCTGCACCGTTGTTCTTGGCCTTAATAATAGCGGCCATTATGCTTAGGGCTATTTCTCTGGGAGTCTGCGAACCGATATCAATACCAATGGGAGCATCTATTCTAGCCAAGTCGGCTTCTGTAAAGCCAATACTTTTTAGCCTTTCTACTCTTTTGGCATGTGTCTTTTTGCTTCCCAATGCACCAATGTAACGCACCTCAGAAGGCAGCAATAATTTCAATGCCTCATCGTCAATCTTTGGATCGTGAGATAGTATTACCGCAAAGCAATCACGGTCTAGTTTCAGTGTTGGCAGTACCTCCTGAGGCCATTTTACCTCCAACCGGTCAGGCTTAATGATACGCTCCGTCTTACGCACAAAAGTATCGCGCGGATCAATTAAAAGTGTTTCAAAATCATGTAGTTGCGCCAATACCAAAAGTTCCGTGCTTATGTGCGCTGACCCAATGAGTAGCATCCGCAACCGGGGAGGAAAAACATGGATAAACCATTGCTCATCAGCAAAGAAGTGTTGTCTTCTTTCCAAGGCCTGCTTTACCTCATCGCTCCCATCTTGTGCCGAGTAAAACGCATTTGCATAACCATTGTTCAGGTTAGTGACCCAAGCCAATGCCACATTACTCTCCAAAGCATTGAGAATAACTTCCCAATCAATAGAATCTCCTGACTGAATAAGCACCTTTATGGCTCCCCCGCAACTCAAGCCTACCTGCCAGGCTTCGTCATCGGCCACTCCAAAGTCGGCCACTACTGCCTTGTTGTGTTTCAAAACATCCAGGGCCTTTGCCACCACGGCACTTTCTACACAACCACCACTCACCGATCCAGTCATTGTACCATCTTCCGTCACCAGCATGGCCGACCCGACCGGCCGTGGAGAACTCCTCCAGGTTTGTATGACCCGGGCAATGGCAAAGCGCTTTCTATTTTCAACTAATTCTCTTAATCTTGAAACAATGTCGGTCATAACTGACGTTTGAAAGGACTAAACAAACCTCAATATAAATAATTTGCTTGTCGATAATCATGGGCGGCCTTTAAGATACCTCCGATTGGGAGTAACCGAGCGATGCAATTTGCGCTGTTTCTACTGTATGCCGGAAGAAGGTCTTGCCTGGAGCGCCAAAAACCAGTTATTAAGCTATGAAGAAATGCTTCGGCTGGTTACCATTTTGGCCGGCTTGGGCATCGACAAGGTAAGGCTCACCGGGGGCGAGCCTTTTGTTAGAAAAGACCTCGTTTACTTTATGCGCGAGCTGAAGGCCATAAAAGGTATAAAGCAACTGAGTATAACTACTAATGGAACAGCTCCTGTTGAAACCATTGCTCAAATGAAGGCACTAGGCATTCATGCGGTTAACCTTAGCCTTGATAGTCTGAATCCTGAGCGCTTTGCGCGAATTACGCGCAGAAACGAATTCGACAAAGTATGGAGCTATTTTGAAGAGTTAATGAACCAGGGGCTAAGAACTAAAATCAATGCGGTAGTTATGGAAGAGCATAATCTGGAAGATATACTACCGATGGTTGCCCTAACTGAAAAGCATTCTGTGAGTGTACGATTTATAGAAGAGATGCCGTTCAATGGTGGCAGTAAAGGCTATCAAAAAATTAAATGGAACTACGAAAAGATTTTGCACCATATTTTGAACAAGCACCCGCAGGCCTTACGGTTGGATGATCACAGCAGTTCTACCTCATACAACTATAAAGTACCCGGATATGCCGGTAGTTTTGGCGTTATTCCAGCGTATTCCAGAGCCATTTGTGCTACCTGCGACCGTATAAGAATCACCCCAAAAGGCGAGCTAAAAACCTGCCTCTACCAGAATGGAGGTTTTAGTTTTAGAGACTATATGAGAGCAGGAGCCACAGACAAAGACCTACAGGCCAAGTTTAGAGAGCATTTTGGACGAAGAGCAAAGAATGGTTTTGAGGCAGAACAGAATAAGGAGCAATCTGCTAGTTTTGAGTCTATGGCTACCATTGGCGGATAGTCTAATTTTCTATGTCAGATTTTAATACGATACTCAGGTATGATCAGCTATCAACAGGCACTCGATACAATTGCTAAGTACCCTTTTGAGCCAGCCAAAGAAAAAGTGGCCTTGCATGAGGCTACAGGAAGAATACTCGCCTCTCCAATACTTGCCGATAGGGATTTGCCTCCTTACGACAGAGTAACCATGGATGGTATTGCCATTAACTTCACTGACTTTGCCAATGGCCAGAGAGCATTTACCATACATCAAACCATTGGTGCGGGCACTCCCAAACAAACGCTCCATATTCCCGGTAAATGTGTTCAGATAATGACAGGGGCAATTATGCCTCAAGGATTGGATACGGTAATTCGCTATGAAGACCTTAGCATCGAAAATGGAGTAGCCACCATTCAGGCCGATAATGTTCAGGCCAGGCAAAACATTCATTTTAAAGGTAGCGACAAGCAAGCTGGTGAAATTGTAGTGGACAGTGGCAAAAGAATAAGTCATCCGGAGTTAATTGTAGCAGCAGCTGTTGGACTTAGGGCCTTAGAGGTATTGAAAATGCCCAAGGCAGCCATTATAACTACCGGTGATGAACTGGTTGATATTGGAGATGTTCCCAAAGAGCACCAGGTAAGACGATCGAGCAATTATGGAGTTCAGTCTTTGCTTAACGATCTAGGAATTGAAGTAGACCAATTTCACATCGCAGACGATAAAGAGCTGATGATCAAACGAATATCATCCATATTAGAAAGTTATAAATTAATTGTTTTAACCGGTGGAGTATCGAGAGGAAAGTTCGACTATCTGCCGGAAGTACTCGAAGAGTTAGGAGTAACAAAACACTTCCACAAGGTGAAACAAAGGCCCGGAAAGCCCTTCTGGTTTGGCACTCACAACAAGGGCAATACAGTATTTGCTCTTCCCGGCAACCCGGTGTCATCCTTTGTTTGCGCTCTGGTATACATTAGGCATTGGGTAAACTGCAGCCTTAAAATTCAGGCGAACCTCCCCCATGCCATACTCACGCATGATTTGGAGTTCGCTCCTGAGCTAACTTATTTCATCGAATGTTCACTCGAACATAAATCAGACGGTACCGTCAGGGCTACAACCTTTAAAGGCAACGGATCAGGCGATTTTGCAAATATGATCCAAGCCGATGGTTTTCTGGTATTGCCCGAAAACAAAAACCAATTTAAAAGTGGGGAATCATATCCCTACCTTCCTATTAGAAACTAGCTTATGAAAAAGGATTTTTCACATGTACGAGATCAACAACCTGCCATGGTTGATGTGGGCCTTAAAAACGATACCCAGCGCACAGCCATTGCCAAAAGCCTGATACAGTTACCTTCAGAGATGAAGGAACACATTAAAGACGGAGAAATTAAAACCCTCAAGGGCCCTGTGTTTCAAACCGCTATTATAGCCGGAATACAGGCCGCAAAACGAACCTATGAGCTTATACCCTTGTGCCATCAATTGAATATCAATAAAGTAGACATTCAAATTCAATTGGCTACACCTCTGTTAGTTGAAATAACTTGTGAGGCACGATGCACCGGCAAAACAGGAGTGGAAATGGAAGCCTTGACAGGAGCTTCAGTAGCTGCCCTAACCGTATATGACATGTGCAAAGCCTTCTCTCATGAAATAGTCATTAAGGAAACACGCCTCATTCACAAAACTGGCGGAAAGTCCGATTTTAACAAGCCATAAGCAGTAAATAGAAACGCATATGAAGTTAGTGGCTGCAACAGACAAAGGACTTATTATTTATGCTCCAACCGATGGGAAATGGACATTGACTGACTTAGCTTTTGTAGGTCTGCCGGTCGGTGCATTTCATACCGATGAAGAAGGTAACTGGTGGGTCGCTATAAATCACAAACACTGGGGAAGCAAACTATATTTATCTGGAAATGAAGGGAAAAGCTTTGAAGAAGTGGCTGTTCCACGCCATGAACTGAACCAAAATGACACAGTCAGGTCAATCTGGACTATACAATCCACTTACATTAACAGTGCTCTGAAACTCTATATAGGCACCGAACCGGCTGCCCTTTTTGTAAGTGATAACTACGGCCAAAGCTTTCAAGAAATAACCGGACTTTCTCAGCACCCAAGCAGACCAGAATGGCAAGGTGGTGGTAAAGGAAGCAAAAACCCTTTTCTCCATTCTATTGTTTTTCATCCCCACAAACCCGAAGAACTACTCGTGGGCATTAGTTGTGCGGGTGTGTTCAAATGCTCTGATGAAGGCCACACCTGGCACCCCGCCAATAAAGGTCTTAAAGCCTTTTACCTTCCCGATAATTCAGCACCTATTGGCCACGACCCCCATGCCATATTAAGGCACCCTCAAAATCACGAAGTGCTTTGGCAGCAAAACCATTGTGGCGTATTCAGGTCAATCGACAATGGAGATAACTGGCAAGATGTTTCAGACCCTAATGGCATGGCCAGCTATGGTTTTGCTTTAGCTATAGATGAAACAGATATAAACAAAGCCTGGGTAATTCCCGCTCAATCCGATGACCTTCGCTATCCACACGACTGCAAACTGGCGGTTTATCATACCCAAGATGCCGGCAAATCCTGGCAGAGCACTTCAAACGGACTCCCTCAGCACACCTCGTTCGATTTGGTGCTACGCGCTGCTTTTGCAAAGAAGGGCAATTACATGGCCTTTGGAACCAATAATGGAAACTTATATTTATCTGTAAATCAGGGAAATGACTGGTTAACCATAAACCAAAACCTAAGCACCATCAGAAGCATTAGTTTTGTCGGCTAATTGAGCAGTTTTGTTCTTCTAACTGAGTTGGTCCCAAAACAGAACAAGCAAACTCAGCTGCCGAACGCTTAAAACTTCGCACTTTCTTGCGTTATTTAGAGCTTAAAATTCGGGAGGTTTCCTCATCGATTTCTTTTGTGCATGTTTCTTTTTGGAGTCTAGCCGCTCTTTGATAGCAGCTTTCGATGGTTTCGATTTCTTTCGTGGCTTGGGCAGTGTAAAAGCCTTCTCCAAAGCAGACCTAAAGGAGGCAATCACCCATTCTTTATTCTTATGCTGACTTCTAAATTTTTCTGAGCTGATAAGGTAATAGCCTTCATTGCTTAGCTTACCTGACCACTTCTTTATCAAATGCTCCTTCTCCTCTTCCGAGAGACATTCTGAGTTCTGTACATGAAAACGAAGAGTAACACGGGTTTCCAGTTTGTTTACATTCTGACCTCCGGGACCACTGCTTCTGGATGTTTGAAATTCCAGTTCCTGATCATAAGTTCTGGACGCTATTTCCTTTGCATTGTACACCCTTCAAATATTGAATATTTCACCCAATATTCATGAGATTGATTCATTTAAAACAAACTGGTTTGCCAACCGGCATTTACTTTAAGAGAACTGCTTACCCTCTCTCTATTTCTGAGGTCTAGTCTGGTACGCTTCACAGGCCTCATTACCGGCCTCTCTTCACCCCTATAGTTCAACACCATTTCGTTTTCCTGATCGAGCAGTTGAGCGAACTCAAAAATAGCCTCCGACCGCTCAGGGTACATTTCAATTTTTTCGCGAATAGTTCTAATAGTCTCCAGAAGATTGTCTTTTTCTACTCCATGCCTATCATTGGCACATGGCTCTGCCTGCTGTGTGATATTAGGAATGCCAAGAGCCACCTTATTTACCTCATGCAAAAGTCCTCTTAGTTTGCCGTTGGCGGTATTGTTCTCTAATTCTGATGCTTTAGAAACCAGCTTAATACTTTGCTCCAATAGCTTTAGATTTACGTTGCTCTTCATAGCTTTCCATTTTTAATCCATTAATCTTTCATGTTGTGTATGTTTTTGGCCATCGCCAAAGAGGCGGTTCGAAGGTTGATGTAGACACCGTCTGCGTCTTAACTTTTTCACCTAAACACCACCAACCTTCCTGTCTATCTCTTAACAAAAGCCTATCATTTCATTTTCGGATCGTGCAAAAGGCAGAGCCGCCAGATTTTCCCATACCGTATACGGAGCCTGCCTTTTGAGTAGGTGTAGCCGCATTAACCGAAAATTGTTGGAGTAAGCTTTGGACTGATAATCTTCTACAGCATGCAAAAACTGAAGCGGGCTCAAATCTTGCCCTATATGCATTTTGGGTACAAAATGCTTATTGAGAAACGCCAGTGACACCAATTGCCTGAACAAACTCAAGCGCAATTGATGATAGACATCGGCTACGGATTGTTTATTGACCACATCGATGTAAACCGACCGACTGACCGAGTCAAACTCAAAGCCACTCAAAAACACCTCAAAAGCTTTGATCTCTCTAAGCACATTTTGTACACACTCAATGACCCGGGGCTCTCGCTCCTCAGTCTGAAAAAACGACATCAGCCGAATGTGTGCACAGGAGTTTTGCCCACAGAAAGAACCGTATCGTTTAAAGAAATCGCGCTTAAACTCTTTAACCTCACCATTAATCTCAGCATAGGGTAAGGCAATGATCAAGTACTCGTTGAGTGCACTGTTACTAAAAAGCATGGGATCTCTGTCGTTTTGCATGTTCAAATATACTAAATATTTTAGCTTATCAAACTACACAAATTAGTTTATGCTAAAATTTTTAACACACATCTGAGGCTTGCATTTTGACGGGGTATTGCGCAATTTCACAGGATAAGACAGGAAAATGAAAATGCAAAAGACGGTTAGCGACTACATTATTAAACATTCGGAGTGGCAGAACGAACTCATTCTTCTAAAAGATTTAGTATTAAGTCAACCGCTAGAAGAGACCATTAAGTGGGGCGCTCCTGTGTACACTTTCAAAGGAAAAAACATTGTGGGCTTAGGAGCATTTAAGTCTTATGTAGGACTCTGGTTTTTTCAGGGGGCTTTGCTCAAAGACAAAGAACAAAAACTGGTGAACGCCCAGGAAGGTAAAACTCAGGCCATGCGCCAATGGAGGTTCAATAGTCTTTCTGAAATTGAAGCCAACTCCAGCCTAATTACAGATTATGTAAAAGAAGCTGTGGCCAATCAAAAAGCCGGAAAAGAAATTAAACCGAAAGCAGGTAAGCCGCTGGAGATTCCTTTAGAGCTGCAAGAGGTGCTTCATAAGGATACTGAACTAAAGGAAGCCTTTGAGGCTTTGAACCTTACCCGAAAGCGCGACTTTGCGGAATATATTACTCTGGCCAAACGTGCAGAAACCAAGCAGTCCAGACTAGAGAAAATAATACCTATGATTCGGCAGGGCATTGGATTGAACGACAAATACAAATAGCAACAATTAGGGCTTTAGCAGGGCCGATGCTTTCCTAAATTGCTTTAAAGCTAAAGCATAAGAGTCTGATCGTCTGTTCAAGGCGGCCTGAAGTTGAAAAAACCAACGATATGGCTGAAAAGTAGCTATATCTAAACGACTGGTGCTTACTCCAACCAAACGAGCAACTTCCGGCCCCAGTAAAAAGGCAACAAAGGCTTGAGACTTGCCCTTTATAGGTGAATTATAAGTAGCCTGTTCAAAATACTTCAACAAAGAAGAGGTTAGCTGCTGCCCGGCACTACTGGCCCTAAACTGACGCTCCCGAATGTTCCTTTCCAGCAAATAGGCTTCTTTATTGCTCTTGGGCAGCAATTCTTCATGAAGCCCCAGCAAGCGGCCAATACAATTCCAATAAACAATATATTCCAGTGCAGCTTTGGAACTCGGCTTCTTAGCCAGTTTCTTTAATCCTCGAATAACTATAAGGGAAAAAGCCAGATTAGTACCAGCCATATCTTCCTGATTTATGGGCTCACCCCACTCTTTCACAGACCAACTTCCTGAGCGTTTTGCATACCATCTGGCCGTTGCATGCATTAACCTAACTTTTAATAGTTGGGGCAGGGCTTTTCCTTTTGGGCCAAAAGCACCTTTGGCCGACACATCAAAAACAAACTCTGCGGTTTCGAACAAACGTCTCTCCGGCTCTTCCACAATTCGTTTAGACCTAACCAGCACCTCTGCTCCATTTGCCGCAGCATAGCAATAGGGCAAAGACAGCAGGCCTAACAACAGCATAATATCTGAAGCATGAGCATTAAAAAAAGCCTGCCCCTGTTGTAATAGGGAGACAGAAAAGCCTTTTGCCTCTTGTTGCATTTGTTCGTACAGATGCTGTAAAGAAGGCAATGCTTCAGGAGCCAGGTTACTCCCGTTATCTTCCAAACCATTAATTATAGACCAAAGGGCTTGCTTTTGGTCCGGGAAGTACGCTTCAATTACCGCATCGGCAGGATCATCGGCCACCAAACGATACTCCTCCAGTCTGGCTTTTGAAATATGCTCATACTTACCCATAAATGAACAAACTTGATGTAGCGGTAAAGGTTTGGCTTTCTGCCCGTTTCAATTCAAACCATATTTCGTTAATTTCCGATCCCACTTTAACCACTATATATATGAAAAAGCTAATGGGCACACTGGTGCTAATGCTCTTGGTTACCGGTGCCAGAAGCCAAACAGCCCCTCCCAGCACCGACATTCACGTGTATGAAATCAAAGAGAAAAAGGGCAAAATAACTCTTGGCAAAGGCCGAAACATTACCAACAGAAACGGTTATGACAACCAGCCGGCCTTCTTCAATAACGATTACATTCTCTATTCAGCCCATCAGGAAGATGGTCAGAACGACATCATGATTTATGACCTTTATGAAAACAAAAGCACCAACCTTACCCACTCGGCCGACAGTGAATATTCGCCCTATCCTATTCCGGGTTACCAGTCGTTTGCTGTAGTACGGGTTGAAGAAGACAATAGCCAACGATTGTGGCTCTACCAAATGGATGGAAAAACCGAACCGCAGCTTTTGTTCGAAAAAATTCAACCGGTCGGCTATTTTGCATACCACGAAGGCGATGTACTCATGTTTGTGTTAGGGCGGCCGGTCACCTTGGTATTAGCCAACACTTCGGTAGTTGACGATGACATTATAACCAGCAACGTTGGCCGTACCATAAGGCATATTCCGGGTACTAATGAGTTTACCTTTGAAAGAAGAGAAGAAAACGGGTCTACTATTATTTACCGCTTAGAGCGTAGTAAAAACGAGTTTTTTAAGGTAATTGAAAAGCCTGCCAATGCCTCTGACTGGACCATTACCGGACAGGGAACCTACATTACCAGTGTGGGCACTAAGCTTCTGGCTTTCAATCCAAAGCACCACTCCAACTGGCAGGAAGTAGCCGACCTGGGTGCAATGGCCTCTAAAGGAATTACGCGTATGGCTGTTAGCCAGGAGAATGATAAGCTCGCCATTGTCATTAACAACTAACATTATTTCGCTTTTTTGTCTCAAAAGTATTTCACAAATTCAGGCTGTTTTTTGGATCAAATCACGCGTTAAACACGATTTAATCGTATTATTGTTTTTCATTTGAATTCGACAATCTAACCACTTCAATAAGTAGCTATGTTCAAAACTTACACTTTCCCTAGTGTTATAGAAGGAAACAACACCGACCTAAGAAATGTATCTCCTGACCTGATTAACGGGCTAAAAATATTTCACAACAACGATGGTTACGTAATTGGTAACCTTGCCCTCACCGAGGGTGTGTCTCCACACAGAAACATTAATAGTGCCCCCGATGAGTTGGATTATAACCTACTACTCAAGTCAGGTTTATTAATTGCCAATCAAAAGTTGGGCAATCCGCTTACAGTAACCACAGGATTTCCTTTCTCTACTTTTCAGCTATACAAAGAGCAAGCAACGCAGCAAATCAACGCCAATCATGTGATTGAATACGATGCAGCTACTTACGGTGGAGGCTCAAAGAAAAATGTGCAGGTAGAAATTGATCATGTACAGGTAATTCCTGAAGTTATTGGCTGCGCCATTGCTCTTAGAAAGGGAAATCAGAAAGTAGACGGCAATTTCTTTGTGATGTCTCTGGGATATGGTACTCTGGAAGGATTGTTGAGCACTGAAGGCGGTATAGTACAGAGAACATCGCTTTCTACCTACGGTTTGCGATATGCTGTAAACCTGTTAGAAAAAGAGCTGGCTAAAACCTACTACCTGGAGTTGAAAACAGAACATCAAATTGATGTAGCCTTTCAAAAAGGTGTGATATTCCTGAATAGAAAGCGTATCGACATTAAGTCTATCAGAGACAAAGTAATTAGACAATACTACGAAGACGTTGTGTCTCCGGCCATGCGCAAGGCCTTTAACGACAACGACTTTACCGTTTCGCACCGCATGTTCCTTGCCGGGGGCGGAGCACTCTACCCTCAGTTGGTTGAATGTTTCAAAGAAGAGTTTCAAGATATTCTGGATCTGGAAGTGGCTTTTGAACCGCAAACACTTGCCAGCCGTGGCTATTGCATAAATTCTGCTCAGTTGAACGGAGGGGTGAAAGGAAATGCAGTGGGTCTGGACATAGGAAATGCCACCACTATCATTTCTGTGTATGATGAAAATAACTTGAGTACAGAATCTTCAATACCCGCTGAATACTAATGAGTAGAAAAGCCGAAGCAACAAACAATCCATCTACCTTAATTACTCAGATTCGTGAAGGCTCCGTAATATCGGGCAACATGAAATCCGAACACAGCATTAGGGTCGATGGATTTGTTACTGGCGATCTGATTTCGGGAGAAAAAATCATTGTTGGATCGCATGGCGAGATTGGAGGCAATTTGAGTGGTTCGGACATTACCATAGAAGGCTATGTAAATGGCGATGTGCTCTCCAATGGGCACTTACACCTGGCTCAAAACGCCAGAATCTACGGTAAGATATATGCCAAAAAGATTTCGGTTGAAAACGGTGCCGAGATGAACGGCAAAGTGACAGTGGGTGAACAGGTGGAAATGCCTGAGCTAAGCTCCAGCTCCCCTTCCCGATCGTCTAAAGATATCAACATCAACCGTAACAGAAGCTCGTCAATGCCCAACGAGCAAAAAGACAACTACGGCACAGTGGCCTGGTAACTGCCAGGCCCATTGGCCTCTCTACTCCCCTCACACCCTTCTTCAAGAGACGGTTGCTATACTATTACCGTTTACCTCAATCTGCGCATAGCCGGCTCAGCAAAGGGCAAAAATAGATACTCTGTTTACAGCCGGTGATTTTATATATACTTTGTTTTTAGCTTTCAAGCTCCCCCTTCAAATTCTATATTTGCGCTCCGAAAAAATCTACAGCATGAGCAACAATCTGATAGAAGAATTACAATGGAGAGGCATGATTCACGACATTATGCCCGGCACAGAGGAACAACTGAGTAAAGAAATGACTACCGGATATGTGGGTTTCGATCCTACAGCCGATTCATTGCACATTGGTAATTTGGTTCCGGTGATGTTGCTCGTTCATTTACAAAGAGCGGGACACAAGCCCATAGCTCTTGTGGGGGGGGCTACCGGACTTGTGGGAGACCCTTCTGGCAAATCGGCCGAAAGACCACTGCTCGATACCGATGCACTGAACCATAACCTGGAATCGCAGAAAAAACAGCTTCAAAAGTTCCTGAACTTTGACTGTGGCGAAAACTCGGCTGAAATAGTCAATAATTACGATTGGTTTAAAAATTTTGGCTTTCTGGAGTTTATCCGCGACATCGGAAAACACATTACCGTAAACTACATGATGGCCAAAGACTCTGTAAAAAACCGCCTGGAAGGTGGCATGTCATTTACAGAGTTTAGCTACCAACTGGTGCAGGGCTATGACTTCTTGCACCTATACCAAAACCTGAACTGCAAGCTACAAATGGGTGGCTCTGACCAATGGGGCAATATTGTTACCGGTACTGAGCTCATTCGCAGAAAGGTGCAGGGAGAAGCTTTTGCCATTACAGTTCCCCTGGTAAAAAAGGCCGATGGCACTAAATTCGGAAAGTCTGAGGGCGGAAATGTATGGCTCGATCCGGAGAAAACCTCACCGTATAAGTTCTACCAGTATTGGCTCAATACTTCTGACGAAGATGCGGCCAACTTTATAAAGGTCTTTACACTACTACCTAAGGAAGAAATTGAAGCCCTGGAGAAGGAACATGCCGAAGCCCCTCATAGGAGAACACTCCAAAAGGCGTTAGCCGAAGATGTGACCCGTAGAGTGCATTCCGAAGAAGATCTTCAGACGGCCATTAAGGCCTCCAATATCCTTTTTGGAAAGTCTACCACCGAAGACCTGGCTTCTTTGAACGAGAGCACTCTCCTATCCGTTTTTGAGGGTGTGCCTCAGGTGGAAGTATCCAAGGCAGAAATAGAAGCCACTGAAAACTATATAGACCTGCTCAGCACTGTTACCCGGGACCAAATATTTGCTTCGAAGGGAGAGGCCCGCAGAATGCTGCAAGGCGGAGGAGTATCTATCAATAAGAATAAAATTGAAGATATGAACGCCAGGCCTCAGTTTGACTTACTGCAGAACAAATACTTCCTGGTTCAGAAGGGTAAGAAAAATTACTATTTGGTGGTAGTAGCCTAGCACCCCCCCAACGCAAAGAGGTTGTCTCCGGCTCTGCTTCTTTCTCTGCTATAAACACAGAAAGAGTAGCCAACGAGACAACCTCTTGTTGTTTAAACCCACAAAATTTTAATCACCGGGAGGAGTGACCACCATTTCTTCAAAATCCATGGCACTTACCTGAAAATAGCCCAGGGCTCCATTGCTAAGATTATTGCGTGGGTTGGCCGGAGGAGGGCTAAACATGCCACCATCATTATTGAGAAGGTTAGAGAGATCTGAATAGAAAATAAATGCCTTACGCGTAAGGCTAAACATTTCTACCCTCACCACATCGCCCTCGCTGTAATAGCCTGCAATTTCTACATCATCGATAGTTTCTCCCAACACTTCATCGTCAGAGAAGTAAATGTCTGTGGGCCAGTCTAGCAAAATGGAATCGTTTCTATAGAATTTAAACAGGTAGTGGTCTACCCTATCTTGTGGTTCTTTCGCGTAGAAAAGTACCGAGTAAATTCTTCCCGGAACCTCAGGGTCTTCCAACTCTTCATCATCCACTTTTACCTTTAATGAATCTATGGTAGTAACAGGGAGCAATTCTTCGGTGGCAGTATATACTTCTCCGTTTACCGTTACATTGAGCGTGTAGCTCAAACCAACCTCGCCTGTAAAATTGGCATTTGGCCAGTAGTAGCCATTTTTCTCAGGGTCGGCCGTAGGATTATGAACAAACACAATGGTTTCACCCAAAGAGGTAGTCACACGCACATCGGCATTGGTAATTCGCGGGGTTGCACCGGTTTCATAAAAGCCCCTGCTTCTGGAAAGTTTTACATAACTGCGCCCCTCGTGGTTCGTCACCAGGGCTTCAATAACCACTTTACTTTCTGTTTGAAGTGAGTCTATAGGAATGGTTTCTTCACAGCTCCAGGTCAACACTAGAAAAAGAAACAGGCCAATATATAATTTTAAAGATTTCATACTTAAAAGGTAATGTTGTAGGTGATTGAAGGGAGTACAGGGAACAAGTAAATCAGGCGAGCCTCTTTCTGAGTGCCATCGCCAGTTATATTTCCGTCATCGTCCATGGTAACCCGAGTGTAGACAGAAAATGGATTTTTGCGGCTATACACATTGTAAAGAGAGAACACCCAGGAAGTTTCATACTTCTTTCCGGCATTCTTGCGTGGTGTTAGTGTAGCACTTAAATCCATTCGATGAAAATCGCTTAGCCTGTAACCATTCCTTTCGGTAATAATATCAGGCAGATAGCCATCGCCATACTCATAAGACCCTGCCGGTAGGGTTATGGGCCTGCCCGTACCGTATGTAAAGTTTCCTCCAAAGGTCCATTTGTCGTTGTAGTCGTAAGTAGCCACTACATTGAGGCTATTGCGTCTGTCATGATTGGCAAAAAACTCGTTGCCATGATTTACTCCGGGCACCTGGCGTGTAGCCTTCGACCATGTGTAAGAGATAAACCCGCTAAGGTCGCCTTTCCTCTTCTGCAACATTAGCTCCAGTCCGTAAGCTTCTGAAGCACCTTGCCTAAATTCAGTGGCCAGGTCCTGATTAAAGAAAATCCGCGCATTATCGGCAAAATCGGTTACATTCTGTATGTCTTTGTAATAGGCCTCAACCGAAAACTCATAGCGGTTATTATTGAGGTTTTTGAAATAGCCTACAGCCAACTGATCGGCCTTTTGAGGAAGCAGGTAAGTTGAGCTTGGTGCCCATGTATTGAACGGAAGAGGCACCGTGCCACTACTTATGAGGTGCGTATTCTGCACCATTCTATTGTAGCTTGCTTTTATACTGGTTGACTCATTGACGATATATCGTGCCGAAAATCGCGGCTCCAGATTAATGTAAGTTTTAATATTCTCAAAGTCACCATAGTAAGTAGAGTCGGTTCTCACAGGTTGAACGTTATTGTTTACATCTTCATACTCATATACCATTTGCTCTCCTATGTTCTGGAAAATAGAAAGCCTTGCTCCATACTGAAAAGTGAGCTTGTCAGAAACCTGATGCTCCAACCCGGCATAGAAGGCGTGGTCTAACGCATACTCTTTCTGTAGTGCTGTAGACTTAAAAATGGATCCCTCGCCCGGCTCTATAATTCCCGGGTTAAACTGGCGATAGGTCAAATGATAGCCAAAATCCAGACTCAATCTGGGGTTGAAGAAGTAGTTCTGGTCTTGTTTAAAGCTATATTCTGTAAGGTCTGAATCCCACTGAAAACCATCGCTTTGTGTAGATGACCCAAGGCCATAGTCGAACTTGCTTGCTATGAGCGATGTGTTGGAAAATAGCTTATCATTATACAGGTGATTCCAACGAAATGTGGCTGTTTTATTCCCCCAGTCAAAGCCAAACTCTCCATCAAAATTAAAGTCGTCACGGCCGGCATAAAGTGCCAGAAAGAAACGGTTCTTATTGTTTGCCCGCCAGTTGACTTTGGCATTTACATCATAGAAATACACCAAGTTATCCTGATCGGCCAGTTTTAAAAACATATCTACATAAGACCGCCTGGCCGAAACAATAAATGAGCTTTTGTCTTTTTTAATAGGTCCTTCTAACATAAGACTACTAGCCAGCAGGCCAATACCAGCCTCTCCTCCAAACTTCTTATTGTTTCCGTCTTTGGTGCGTACTTCCAAAATGGAAGAAAGTCTACCGCCAAACTGTGCCGGAATTCCTCCCTTATATAATTCAGAGTCTTTTATAACATCGGCATTAAACACTGAGAAAAGGCCAAACAAGTGAGAGGGATCATAAACAGGAGCTTCATCAATAAGAATCAGATTCTGATCGGCACTCCCTCCACGCACAAAAAAACTGGAGGTGCCTTCTCCTGCAGAAATAACTCCCGGAAGCATTTGTATGGTTTTAATAATGTCGGGTTCGCCAAAGAGAGCCGGCAACTTTTTCACCTGAGCAAGATTAAGTTCATTCTTGCTCATCTGAATTTTCACTACGTGCTCATCTTCCCGCTCTCCGGTCACTACTACTTCGCTCAGGTTAAGCACTTCTTCCTGCAGCTCAATATTCATAGACTTATCGGCATTGAGTTCAATGATCCGTTCTACGGTTTTCATGCCTATGAAAGTGAAGCTTACATGATAAGTGCCTTTGGGAAGGGTGAGAGAGTAAAACCCATAGGCATTGGAAATAACTCCGGCCTGGGTTTCTTTCACATACACGGTAACGCCAATAAGCTCCTCGCCATTGGCCGCGTCTCTAATGTACCCGTTTAGGGTAAACTTTTCCTGGGCCTGTGCCATATTGACCAACAGGCACACCCAGGCAACGATAAAAAATACTCGCATTGCTGTTCTTAGATTGAGTTTTTGATGTTTGATTGTTTTGTTTATTGTCTTAGACGAGCCGCAAGTCAAACACACGTACGACTCTATGAATTTCTTTTTTGTAGTCGTATCAAACCCACAAAAGGTTTACCAGTATTGGTTGTTTTTGCTAAAAAAAATTGGATTCATGCTAAAACGGCAAAAGAATGTAAAGTGTCCACTACCTTCTTGAACAGGTGAAAGGTGATTTATACCCGGGAAAAGATTAGGCCGACTTCGACTCGGCTATTCTCAGAAGTTTTTGAAGCTTCTCACTCTCAGGAGAATCTAAAAGTTGTCGGGCATGCTCATAACCTATATCGAAGAGTTCGCGCGACTTCTTAAAATCGAACGTACCATACTTTCTGAGTTCTTGGGGCATAATGTAAACATCGCAAATCCGGCTACTATACATAACATTGGCGCTTAGGGCTAATACGGTTACTCGTTCAATCATGCGCTTAGGCCCCGATAAATTAGGCTCTTTAACCAGGGGTGCCACATTTACACCAATTATAAAGTCGCAACCTTTCTCTTGTAGTATTTCTGTAGGCATGTTGTTCAATATCCCTCCGTCTACATAGTAATCTTCACCAATTTTTACCGGATCAAAAATGAAGGGAATACAGCATGAAGCCATAATTGCTTGCTTTAGCGACCCTGAATGAAACATTTCAGTCTTCCCTTCATTGAGATTGGTTGCGGCAATGTAAATAGGGATTTGCGAAGCTTCGAAGCTATCTTCCTTCAGGTATTTGCTATATACCGACTCAGTTTTTTGAATATTGAGCAGCCCCGTTACACTAAATGCCGGCCATACCAACTTGAGGATATTGGTGTTTTCAAAAATCTTTAGTGTTTCTTCCGGCTTATAACCATAGCTGTAAAAGGCTGCCGCTACTGACCCCGCACTGGCACCACTAATCATATCTACCTTTATACCTACTTCTTCCAAAGCTTTTAAAACGCCCAGATGAGCAAAACCTCGTGCTCCACCGCCTGACAGTGCCAATCCTACCTTCATGGTTTAAAGTATTTCTTTAAGTGAAAAAGTTTTATCGAGTCTCACTCCTTTTTCTGTATGCTTTACAGTGCAACATTCATTCATAGGGTCATGTTCTAGAAATAATATATAGCCTTGGTCTGCCGCCTCGTTCAAAAATTTCTCTTTTTCATCGAGGGTTAAAAGGGGGCGTGTATCATAACCCATCACATAAGGCAAGGGTATATGCCCAACTGAAGGCAGTAAATCGGCCATAAACACAATGGTGTGATCCTTATATTTTATTTTCGGAATCATCTGTTTATCGGTATGACCATCAACAGTAAGTACCTCAAACTGCTGAAAAGCGGCCCGTCCATTTAGGGGCACAAAGTGCAAGTGACCGCTTTCTTGCATAGGTATAATATTTTCTTTCAGAAAAGAGGCCTTTTCGCGTGCATTGGGTTGTGTAGCCCATTTCCAATGGTCTTGATTGGACCAGTATTTGGCATTAGGAAAATGCAACTCCAATTTTTCTCTGTCATCGCCCACATAATCTACTCCGCCCCCACAATGATCGAAATGCAGATGGGTAAGAAACATGTCTGTGACATCCGATCTGTCGAACCCAGCTTTTTTCAGAGAACCATCTAATGAGGCCTCTCCATGCAGGTAATAATGACTAAAGAAACGGGCATCCTGCTTACTTCCGATTCCATTATCAATAAGTATCAGCTGGTCGCCATCTTCTATAAGTAAGCATCGCATGGCCCATGTACAGAGGTTTCTCTCATCGGCCGGGTTAGTGCGCGACCAAAGGCTTTTGGGCACCACACCAAACATAGCTCCCCCATCTAGTTTAAAAAAACCGGTGTTTATTACGTGTAAATTCATTTGAGTTCAATATTGATGTTAGCGATGAGTGAATCGCATCGTTGTATTACCTGATCGTATATTTTATTTCGTGTCAGCAAAAAATTGTAGTAACTGCCCATTAGATTAATGGCCTCGTTTTCCAATAGTGGTTTGGTATCTCGAATTCCGTTGGTTCCCTGCTGAAAGGCAATATTTTTTAGCATATATGGATACAGATGATTGTCTACCAGGTTTTTAATGAAATCGTCTATACGATGTAGTTCGGTATACGATACGTTATAATGCGTGGCAAGTTGGTTGCGCAGCTCGAACGATGAAATGATTTGCAGGTCTCCGGAGTTTATAAGCGCACTATAGGTACCTGTATTACCAAAAAAATAAGGAGCAGTATAGGTGCTGGTAATGTGCTTGATCTGAAATTTTTGCAGGGGTTGACGACTGAAAAGAAACTGAAAGGTTTCAGATACATTCTGAATGAGCACCTTGGATGAGTCTACTACTCTATTAAGGTTGGCTTTGTCCTGCTTAAGATCGTCTCTCAAAGCTTGTAGATACAGTACTTCCTCTTGCTGCTGTTTTCGGTTTTCCGAATAGTTGTCTAGTGCAAAGGCAATGGAAATACCTGCAATTACAACAATCAAATCTAAAATGTAGGGTTTGAGTTTAGATTGAGCTTTTGTTTTTGCCATAGTTCGATTGATGGAATCAGAGGAAAGTTAAGCAATCCCTTCAGCAAAGAAAAAGCAAGTGATAAACTAAACAGGCCGGGTGAAAGTTTGCCGCACGCCACCAAAAAAGTGAGCCTGCCTTAAAAACCTACAACAATTAACCCACCGGAGTCTATTACTGTATTCTTTATCTAAGACAGGCTTACCTGCTAAGTGCCATACGAAAAAGTAGAGTATGTACTACTCCACCACTTCGCCCATGTTGGCAAATTTTTCTATTCTATTGTTGATTCTCTCCTCAGCCGACTGCTTCATGAGCGGCTTAAGTTCTTTGAGAATCCGATTTTTAAGTGTTTCATACATCCAGTCCGGGTCTCTATGAGCTCCACCCAGCGGTTCTTCAATGATGCCATCAATGAGTCCGAAGCCGAGCATGTCAGTAGCGGTTAGCTTCAAAGCTTCTGCTGCCTGCTCCTTGTAGTCCCAGCTTCTCCAAAGAATAGATGAGCAAGACTCAGGAGAAATTACCGAATACCAGGTATTCTCGAGCATAAGCACCTTATCGCCAACGGCTATACCAAGAGCTCCACCAGAGGCTCCTTCACCTATAATTATGCAAATTACAGGCACCTTGAGCATAAACATTTCTTTAATGTTCCTTGCAATAGCCTCTCCCTGACCTCTCTCTTCGGCCTCAAGCCCCGGATAGGCACCGGGAGTATCAATAAGCGTAACTATGGGCTTATTGAACTTTTCGGCCATCTTGAATAGGCGCAAGGCTTTTCTGTAGCCTTCCGGATTAGCCATACCAAAGTTTCTCATTTGGCGCTGCTTGGTGTTACGTCCTTTTTGCTGACCCACCAACATTACCGTTTGGCCGCCAATGGTTCCGAAGCCTCCTACCATGGCTTTGTCGTCTTTCACAGTTCTGTCACCGTGAAGCTCCACAAAGTCATCTGTTATGTTGTAGAAATAATCTAAGGTGTAGGGCCTTTCCGGATGGCGGCTTAGCTGCACGCGTTGCCAACGGGTTAGGTTTTTGTAAGTCTCTTCCTTGAGCCTGAGAATTTTTCGCTCCAATGATTTCACGTCTTCTGTTACATCCACTCGGCTGCTCTCGGCCAGTTGCTTCATCTCGGCCAACTTACCTTCAAGCTCTATTATTGGTTGTTCAAATTCCAAAAGCATGTTTGTTAAATGATCCGACTACAAAGCTAAATATAAAGTGCTTTCGAACTTAATTTTTTAGCATAAATGCTCCACTCCAATATTTTCTTTAATTTATGGCCTTTCAACCATCTCAAACCTTTTTTTAATGGACAGCCCTTTCAATGCCGACCTAAGAGTAGTAAAAAATGTTTTGCTGATTTTTGCCGGAATATTGGGGATAGTCATTATCAAAACACTGGCCTCACTGCTCATTCCACTGGCCTTTGCCTTGTTTATTGGCATTCTACTCACTCCTATTATCAGCTTTTTGGAGCGCAAACGCTGGCCATATACGGTGAGCATAACCTTAATTACTATTATTACCCTTGGCTTTATATTTCTAATTGGCCTTATCGTGTATGATACGGGCATGCAGATAGTTGATGAGAAGGATAAACTTCTGGCTCAGATTGAAGTGAAATTCCAGGACATACTTGGTAATCTAGATTTTATTCCGGGAGTTAGCCAACTGGAAACCGGTGGGTTCATCCAGATGCTAAATGAGGCGTTTTCTACTGATTTTCTGTTGAATACATCGGGTGAACTCGCGAGCTCACTGGGCGCTTTCACCTTCAACTTTATACTTTGTGCGATTTACTTGGTAGCTGTGCTTGGCAGTATTGTGCGGTACGAAAAATACATTGCCTATCTGGAGGGTGATGATGTGGTGGGGAAAGAAAGGCTTACCCGTTCGTTTGTAGAGGTACGCAACTCTATTGTAAGCTACATGAAGGTAAAGTTCTTTACCAGTTTTTTCACCGGGCTATTCTTTGGGGCTATTTGTTATTTTTTCGGGGTCGATTTTGCCTTGTTTTGGGGCTTTTTGGCCTTTCTTCTCAACTTTATCCCTACTGTTGGTTCAATAACGGCTACCATTCCTCCTGCATTACTGGGCCTTATTCAGATCGACTCTAGCGGCTCTTTCTTGTTTTTTATTGCTCTGCTAATTGCTACTCAGTTTATCTGGGGCAATGTGATTGAACCTTATGTTATGGGGTCTTCTGTAGCCCTAAATACAGTAACGGTAATTCTCGGACTGGTAGTTTGGGGTTATATATGGGGTGTTGCAGGCATGCTTCTTTCAGTGCCGCTAATTGTACTGGCACGCGTTATTTTAGCACAGTACCCCGATGCCGACTTACTGGTAAAACTTATGGGAAGAAGCCAGGTAGAGGAATAGCTGGATAGAACTGCTTTGCTCTATTTTTCAGGATTATTTATGTAGTTCAACACAACTTCCGCCACACGTTGTGTCTTCCCAGCCCCTCGTAAGTCACATACGAGAAGCTACAATAGTGGCAAAGGGCAGCATCATATGCCATCCAAAATCAAGTAACTCACCCTATTTTTATTTTTAGGCAAGAAGTGTATTTCTAAATCTTGCCTCCATTTGTGTCTTTACAAATGGTTCTTAAAAAACGCGGTGAGGACACAGCTTGTGCTTAGTATACTGGGTCTGACAAAGGTGATCTAAATGAGTAACCCTATTTATTTTTATGAAATAATCGGGCTTAGCTTGGTCACTTTCCGGCTAGCTTCTATATTGAAAGAAAAACACATGGAATTGCTAGGAATTGGAATGCCCGGTGGGGTAGAAATTTTTGTCATCATCTTCTTATTGGTCGGAATTATACTCCCATTGGCGGCTATTATAGATATTGCCACCAGTCAATTCAAAGATGGAACAACCAAGTTAATATGGCTATTGGTAGTTATTTTTGCTCCATTCCTTGGGACGCTTATTTACTTTGCTGTAGGAAAAGGACAGAAAAAACCTAAGCGAACATTTAACCTCAACTCAGAGGATTAACACAGGAAATTAACACCGTATGGGTATGCTCTTTATAATTCTCGTTTTCTACCTTGTTCCCTTCCTTATTGTATTGGTAGCCTTGGTAGATATTTTAAGAAGTGATTTTGAACCAAGTCAGAACAAGCTCATTTGGGTAATAGTAGTAATACTACTCCCCATTCTGGGCTCTATACTCTATTTGATCATAGGAAGGAATCAGCGAAGAATGCCTTATTAACTATACTTCCCAGTCTTTCTCATGAGAACTAATTTTGGTATTTGGCAATACAAATGGTGCAACTATAGCGGCTATAAATAAGGCAATTACTAGAATAATAAACATGGTCTCAGTTCTTTGCTGCGAAGATGCGAATTATCTTAAAAGCTGTAAAGCAAATTGTAGACTTTTATAGGGTTTAAAGCTTCTTTTTATGGCTTAGTATGTTCCCTCCGTCATGTACTGACCAGTGGCCAATGAGCCTGTAATCAGCTAGTTTTGCTGTCGGAATCGTTTCATCATAAACTCTTTTTGTCCCAGCGGTCCAAAACCAATGACCTCGCCTTGCTCATTGAGGTATATTTGCCAGTCTACGGCTTGATCTCTGAAATAGAATGTTGTATCAGAAGAAGGCACGATTTCCATTTTACCGGGGTTTCCATCGGGTTGAATAAATAGCTTACCTCCTTCTGTGGTAATGTGCATGAATCCATTATCTCCATAGTCACCCACATATTTATTAATGAGGTTGGTGCTCAACTTGTGCTCTACCCTTGGTTGGGGTAGTTCGAATGGTCTCTTTTTCCAAATGTTTCGGATGGCCTTATATACCGGAACGGCATACTCAACCGACCGGTCGTGTACCACAATGAGTACGTCATCGGTATCAATATAGCGGCTAAAAATTACGTGTGACTCTACCCCTTGCCCCAAGTACTGAAACACCCGGTTCCCCGGTTTGTCGCCAACTAAACTACCTCCAAAGCCATATCGTCCCTTTTCTCCGCTTGCCAATATCATGGGAGTATAGGCCAGCTCCTGAATGGCAGCTTCCAAAATTTTCTCCTGAGCCAAAGCACGATCGAATTTGAAAAGGTCTTCTGCAGTAGATACCATATTGCCTTCACCCAACATAAATGCGAACAAATTGTCTAAATGAGCTGCTCCTATTCTCTCCTTATATCCCGGCACATCAGTAACAAAATGAGTATTCTCCATTCCAGATGGTTCTAGTATGTGCTGCTTCACATAATGGGAGAATTCTTGGCCCGCAACCTTCTCTACTACACCGGGCAACAACAAATAGGCTGTTTGGTTGTAGTTTTCATGAGCTCCCGGAGCACCTTGAGGGTCGGGCATGTATTGAGCCACCAGATGAACCATATCATTGACCGTAAGAAAACGGTCGTGTGGCCATTCCTTAAATATAAGCTCAAAGAAACGCGGCATACCACTGGTATGGTTCAGTATGTGTCTCAGGTTTACACCTTTATAGGGAATGGAAGGATGATATAGTGCAATCGGATCCAGCAGGCTGAGTTTTCCTTCCGCATTAAGCTGCAAAATGCTGATGGCTGTAATGCCCTTGGCCACCGACTGTATGTGGATGGGAGTGGTGGTAAGATAGGCTTCTCCATGGCGCTGCCGACCATAGGCCTTAGAAAAGATAGTCTTTCCGTTTTCTGCAATTAACACCTGCCCGTGAAACATTTGCTCCGAAGAAAGGAAGGTTAAAACAGAGTCGAGCGTTTTAAGGTTTTGTTGGGCCTGAGCATTGAAGAACAAAGCAATTGCCAGACTTAAAGTTAAAAGATACTTCATGCGTTTTCCGTTTCCTCAAACCAAGGCAAAATGACCGAAGAGCAAAAACTTTGGGGATAGACAAGGAATAGACATTAATTCCTTAATTGAGGTGAAGGTCACTTTAACCGTTCATAAGAGTCAATAACGGTCGCTACCATACACTAAACCGACATGAGGTAACGAACCAGATCATCGTTTTCCGTTAGCCCCATCTTTTTTCGCATACGATAGCGACCTGTATTAACACTGCCGGCAGAAATGTTAAGGACATTCCCAATCTCTTTAGAACTTAGGTTGAGCCTCAATAAAGCGCTAAGTCGTAATTCATAGGCCGTGAGTGTGGGATGAATAGATAATATTTTATCGAAGAAGCCGCTGTGAATTTGCTCAAAGCTTACGCGGAAATTCTCCCACTCCTGCTCTGAGGCAAAGGCTTCTGCAACAGAGCTAAGTACATCAGCCTTTTCTATCTTTTCTTTCTCAGAAAGTTTTGAGTTGAGTTCATCCAGCTTCTTGTTCTTCTGCTTAATTACATCGAGCAATTCGCTCATCCTTTTTTCCTTAGTGTGTAGCTCCGACTTGATGAGTTCATTTTTTAGCTCAATACTCCGCATTTCGGCCTGCGTACTCCGAACCCTGTACTTATACAGCTTCTTTCTGTTTCGCTGACGATTATTTCTGGAATTAATGGCGATAAAAACCAAAATACCCACTGTGGCTAGAAGCGTGATGCCTACATCGCGCATCATAACCCGATTGGTAAGAAACCTTCGCTCTGCCTCTTCCGGGGTTTCTGACCGCCCCTCCTGAATGCGCTGCCAACTTTCTTCATCTACATTGGGAGGCCTTTTACTTGTGCTATCCTTTTCCTGGCCTAAAACGACCAAACACAAGCCCATAAGTACTATGGTAAGAAAAGTTTTCCAACGCATATTCAAACTTATGGAAATTGAAGGAAATAAGGTGATGCCCGGAGGCTATGATGAATAGACATTGGATAGACAGCAAGGCTAAAAAACTAGTTAATAAGAAACCAGTAGATAACTACTGATTTCTAATTAGCCTATCCCTGATCACTAATTCATAGGCGCATCAATCTTTCCGTTGCCTGCTAATTCATACTTCTTATCGAACAGATAAATCCCCAAATCATCGGCTGACTCATTCATGATGGTCACGTGACCTTTGGTGGCCTTAATGGTGAGGTTTCTCTCTCTAAATTTTATTTTGAAGGAATAACCATCCCAATGATCGGGCAGATATGGGCTGAAGTACAACTCTCCACTCCTTACCCTCATTCCGGCAAAACCTTTAGCAAAGGCCATCCATGTGCCAGCCATTGAGGTGGTATGGCAGCCATCTTCCGTGTCATTATTATAATCGTCCAAATCGAGACGGGCCGTACGAAGGTACATTTCGTATGCCTTTTCTTTTCGACCAAGTTTCGAGGCCAGAATCGCATGCACACATGGCGAAAGTGACGACTCATGCACCGTCATTGGTTCATAGAAGTCGAAGTTACGCTCAATGGTTTCCAAATCGAACTCATCTTCGAAAAGGTAAATTCCCTGAAGTGTATCGGCTTGTTTGATGAAGCACGAACGGAGTATCCTGTCCCAAGACCAGTTTTGGTTAATTGGCCTCTGCCCTGCCGGAATATCCGAAACAGGCATCAGCTCTTTATCCAGAAAACCATCTTGCTGTAAAAACACTCCTCTCTTTTCGTCATAGCCCAAGTACATATTATCGAGTATGTGCTGCCACTTTTCAGTTTCGGCTTCTTTAAAATTGAGTTTTTGAAACAGCTCATTGAGCTGCGTAGTACCCTTATATTTCTGAAGCCCTTCCAAGGTATACTGCAAGGTCCAAAGAGCTATTTTAGAAGTGTACCAGTTGTTATTCACGTTGTTCTCGTATTCATTGGGCCCTGTAACTCCATGCATTACATACTGACCCTTTTGTTTAGACCAGTGTACCCTTTGAGCCCAAAAACGCGAAATAGCAATCAGTACTTCTAAACCATAATCTATTAGGTAGTCTTCATCGCCATGATAGTTTATGTAGTCGTAAATGGCATAAGCTATGGCGCCATTGCGATGGATTTCTTCGAAGGTTATTTCCCATTCGTTGTGGCATTCCTCACCGTTCATAGTCACCATCGGGTAAAGAGCAGCACCATTAGTAAAACCTAGTTTTTGAGCATTTTCAATAGCTTTTTGCAAGTGTTTGTAACGGTACAATACCAGGTTTCTGGCCACTTGTTTATCACTCGTAGCCAGATAAAAAGCCAGGCAATACGCCTCAGTATCCCAGTAAGTACTTCCACCATATTTTTCTCCGGTAAAACCTTTGGGTCCAATATTAAGTCGCTCGTCTTCTCCGGTATAGGTTTGATTGAGCTGAAAAATATTGAATCGAATACCCTGCTGTGCCGAAACATCACCATCAATCACTATATCGCTCATTTGCCACTTGGCTGCCCAGGCTTCTTTGTGTTCCAGCAGAAGTTTATCGAACCCGACCTGGGCCGCCTCCAGCACTTCTTTTTCACATACTTCTACCAGCTGCGTTTTGGCAAAATACATGGAAGAAATATTGGCTGCATACTTTTCTATGGTCAAAGGCTTACCCTCTTCTACCCGACCCGTTACTGCTACTTCCACATATTTCTCTCGCTCGAATTCCTGAGCAGACTCCATGGAGAAACCTCCGGAGATATTGAACTTCATTCCCGTAGCTACCCAAAAATCGGTTTTCTTGGTACTGGCTACCACATAGCTGAAATCGTGCGAAGCTTTCCTATGCTGCTCATTCCAAAATTTTTCATCGTAGTTAGAATCTGCGTTGATTACATCAAAGTCTACAAATGGCACTATTCGGGCTACACCGGAAAAGTTGAGAGGTGTAACCTGATAGGACAGTGCTCCTACTTTGGTTCTGGCCATACTGCATATTCGGGTGGCCTCTACCTTTACGCGTTTACCTGAAGGCATTTTGGCTGTAAACTCACGCTTAAGCCAGCCTTCTTTCATGTTGAGCTCTCTTCGAAAATGCTCCACTTCGCAAGTGGCCAAGTCCAGAGCCTCATCTTCAAAAGAAATATGAATTCCAATCCAGTTGGCTGCATTAAGCACCTTGGCAAAGTACTCCGGATACCCATTTTTCCACCAGCCTACGCGGGTTTTATCAGGGTAGTACACCCCGGCAACGTAGTTGCCTTGGAGGCTCTCTCCCGAATATTGTTCTTCGAAATTAGCCCGCTGACCAAACATGCCGTTGCCCAGGCTAAAAATGCTTTCGGAAATCTGATTATACTCGGGCACAAACCCTTCTTCGATAATCGACCAGGGATGATGTTTGATATAATTTTTCATGCAAATGATGGTAAACGTTTGAATATGGTAAGGTCTGCGTCTTTCAGATCAGGAACTACAAGGTCTGCCTCATGCAATAGTTCAGGCAAGCCCACTCCTACACATGGAAAGCCTCCGCGTTTGGCTGCCTGCACACCGGAAATAGCATCTTCAAAGACAACGCACTCTGAAGGATGCAAGCCCAGGCGATCGGCTCCAAGCAGAAACACCTCTGGGTGAGGCTTGGAATGGCTTATGTGGTTACCATCCACTTTCACCTGAAACAGATCGCTCAGCCCAACGGCTTTTAGAATAGTAGGCGCGTTTTTACTGGAAGATCCCAACGCCACTTTTAATCCGGCCTCTGCCAACACATGGAGAAATTCTCTGACTCCCGGCAGAATGTCGGCAGGAGTCATTTTAGATATTATCTCTACGTACCTGTCGTTCTTACGCGTGGTTAAAGCTTCAATTTCCTCATCGCTTTTTTCGAGATTTCCTATCGCCAAAATGCGCTTCATAGAGTCTACTCTGCTCACGCCTTTTAACTGCTCGTTGTCTTTTTCCGTAAAAGGTATATTCAGTTCATCGGCAATAGACTTCCAGGCTATATAATGAGCCGGAACTGTATCTACAATCACCCCATCTAAATCAAAAATGCAGGCCTTTGGTAAAATCATAGGTTTATAGAATAATTGGCACGTATCATATTTTCTGTTTCTTTCAGAGGCTTAAAAACCTCGAAAGTGGTGCCTTGAGTACGTTGAGCTCCAAGTGCATTGGCATACATTGAAGCCAATATATAATCGTTTTGTCCGTCTCTCAGCCCATAGGCTAGTCCTCCCGCAAAAGAGTCTCCACAGCCGGTGGTGTCTACTACATTTTCCATGTAAATGCTCTTCACGAATTCTTCTTTGAGCTGTCCGTTTACTTTTGTAAATACCTTACAACCGGTGGCATCGGTAGTTACAATTAAAGCCTTGGGGCCTCTATCTAAAATGTAATCGGCCATGGGGCGAAGGTGCTCCTGACCAATATCATCCAGAAGATCGGTGAGTTCCTCTTCTCTGTACTCGTGCTTGTACCAGGTACACCACGATTCTTCCAGATTCATCTTTAGAACATCGATATAGGGTAGCCAGAAGTCTCTTTCCACCCAAAACTTCTTGTGCCGATCGCCCCCGATGGTCATAGTATGTGTGGGGCCATGAGCATCGAATATGATGGTTCCATGGCTAAACTCTTTTAGGTATTTAAGCGTATCGAGAGCTATTTCATGGTCGGTTATAGGCACAAAAACAAACACGTTGCAATCCAGAAACGGAGCCATATCCACCGGCATTATGGGGTTCATAAAAGCCGTTTGTTTTTCTACCCTAAAGTTCTGATCGAGAAATTTAAGTTTGATCACGTCTCCGCTATCGGCATCGTCTGTAACGCCTTTCATATCTATGGCCGAATAAGGGGCAAATAATTCCTTTACTGCAGCCATGTCTTTTTTGCGAATATGCGAAACCGGATAGACCGTTCCCTGGCCCTGAAGCAACTGGGCAAGCCCTATAGTAGGGTGGGTAATGCATCCATACTTCTCTATAACTTCTCCCTTATGAGTAGTAATATGATCTCTGGGAATAGGGCCAACTACCGCTATTTTATATGCTCCACTCATAGGCCATTAGCTAAAGTATATCCAAATAGCAATTATCAGAGCTATAAGCAATACAGTAAGCACCAGGTCTTTCGTTCTGGAGGCTTGCCCCCTGGCACTCAGCACTCCCTTGGCGTATGTAATATCTTTGATTTGTTCTGGTGCCGGTTTTTCGGACATTAAACTCACCACTATGAGTACCACAGAACATATAACAAAAAGGAAAATGGCCAAATGCAGGAAGTTGATAGCAATAATGGCACTTAGAAAATCGGGCAATGATGCTTTGAAAACATCAAGCACTAGCAATCCCATACCTAACACAAAACCGGTCCATAGAGCAGCCATTGCGCCTTTTGCATTCAATCTTTTAAAGAATATTCCTAGCAAAAACACAGCGGCAATAGGGGGTGAAATATAGGCCTGTACTGTTTGCAAATACGTATAGAGCTGTCCGGAGATACGCTCCATTATGGGGATCCAAACAATACCTACTGCCACCATAATGATGGTAGCCAACTGCCCTACTCTCACCAGCTTCTTTTCTGAGGTATCGGGTTTCCAACGCTTATAAATATCGATGGTAAAAAGTGTTGAGCACGAGTTGAACACGGAGCTTAGTGAGCTCATTAGTGCGGCCAGTAAACCGGCTATTACCACACCTCGAAGACCTGCCGGCACCATACTCTTCACCATCATAATGAGTGCCTGATCATTCTTTTCCAGGTCGAAAACACCTTTTTGAGAAAGGGCAAACGCAATTACTCCGGGAATAACGAAGATGAAAAGCGGAAGCATCTTCAGAAATCCGCCAAAAAGAGTTCCTTTTCTCGCCTGCTCAATGTTACGAGCGGAAAGCACTCGCTGCACAATGTACTGATCTGTACACCAATACCATACCCCTAAAATGGGAGCCCCAAACAGGATACCAGTCCAAGGGAATTTATCATCGGATATTGGCTTCCACATAGACATAAAGCCTTCGTCTACACTACTGGTTAGCCCTGACCACCCGCCTAATTCGTTCAGACCAAAGTAGGTTACAGCAATGGCACCTCCAATGAGTACAAACATTTGAATCATATCGGTATAAAGCACGGCCTTTAACCCTCCAAAAACGGTGTAAACACCTGTAGCTACAACTATGATGATGGCACCTGTCCAAAAAGGCACCTCTATAGCTGAGAAAACTACAGCTCCGGCAAAAATGGTCACCGATATTTTGGTAAGTATGTAAGCGATTATCGAAACCCAGGAAAGATAGTTTCTCGCCTTGGAGGAGTATCTTCTTTCTAAGAATTCGGGCATGGTAAACACTCCGCTTTTCAAGTAGAAGGGCACAAAAACCCAACCTAAGAGCATAAGCATAAATCCGGCTATAATTTCGAATTGAGCCACAGCCACACCCCCTGTTGCCCCATCGCCTGCTAAACCCACAAGGTGTTCAGAACCAATATTGGATGCAAAGAGTGATGCGCCAATGACAAACCAGCCTACATTCTTACCTCCCAGAAAGTAATCGGACGATGAAGAGTTAACTTTTTCTTTAAAAGTGGCCCAAGCGGCTATACCAAAGACCAGCACAAAATAGGCGGCTATAAAAATGTAATCGAGACTAACTAGGTCTACCATAGACGTAAGGTTAAGGTTGAATGATATTCAATAGTTGCTACTGATATACACGAACATAATCAATTTCAAAGCGGTTTGGAAAGATATCGTTTGCAATGCCCTTTTTGCCGCCCCAGCCACCTCCAACGGCCAGGTTTAGGATGAGATAAAAGGGTTGGTCGAAGGGCCACTCGGCATAACCATTGCCTGAGTTTTCGAAAGTGAAGTATTTCTCATCGTCTAGAAAGAAATCGATTTTATCCTCATCCCATTCAATAGCATATACATGGAATTTATCGGAGATATCGGCTACCTGAACGGAGTCTGCCTTCTGTGTGCCTTTAAGGTGGTTGAAGGCTTCGGTGTGTACCGTACCATGCAGGTTACCCTGGTCGTAGCCTACATGTTCCATAATGTCTATTTCTCCACTTTTGGGCCAGCCACCATAGTTATTGGTGGTGGGCAACATCCATATTGCGGGCCAATTGCCACGTCCTTTTGGAATTCTGGCTCTCACCTCTACCCTGCCATATTTCCAATCGCCTTTGTTTTTTGTGATGAGCTTGGCCGAAGAATAGGCACGGGTTTTAAAAGAGTCGGCCAATGCAGTAATGGTGAGTATACCATGGGCTAAATTGATATTTTCGGGCCTGTCGGTATAATACTGAAGCTCATTGTTACCGAAACCGCACAGATCGGGGCAGCCATCACCAACATAGGCTGTCCACCGGGTGGTATCCAACTCACGGCCATCGAATTCGTCTTGCCAGACCAATTGTGGTTTTTCGTTACAGGACTGAATGAGCACGAGGGCTCCAATCATCATAAGTTGACTAAGCTTTTTCATTTCTGTTTGAATGTATTTAAGATGCCGAAAGAAGGCAACCCGGGCACAAAATCTCATGCACAATTGGCAAACAGGAATTGAATACAGGAGGTTAGTCGCTGCCGGGTAGCCTCATTTATATGTTAAGCACTTATCGGGAAGAATCCCGGATAATAACCCTCGAATCAAACTTCAGGTGAAGCTGGTGTTGGGGTATATGCCTTTTCTGAATTACTTTAAACAATAGCTCGGCCGCAGCCTCACCCATTTTAATAGGTTCGTGCGTTACGCTGGTAAGGTTGGGTTCTACTATTTCGCACAAGTTGCTATTGCCAAAACCAACCACCGAAACATCTCTTGGAACATTAAGACCCATTTTTTTAAGTTTTAGAATGGATTCCACTGCCAATTCATCGCTAAAGGTAAAAAGGGCATCGGGTCTTCTTTTAGGGTCTTCAAACATCTTCTCTATAATCGCATCGTGAGGTTCATCGGGGTGAGTGAACACGACAAAATCTTCATTAATCTCGTAGTCGTAGGTTCTGAGAGCCTCCAAATAACCTTCATATCGACTTTTGCTAATCCCCAGCAGTCCAGGGCCTCCAAGATGGGCAATGCGCTTGCGCCCACGTTTTATCAGATGTTCCACCGCCTGGAAACCACCTGTGAAATCGTTGGCTTCTACGGTTGGCGTATCGAAGCCGGGAGCAATGCGATCGAAAAACACAAAGGGTACATCATAGGCCTTGAGTGTCTCCAGATGATCGAACTCTTTGGTTTCACTGGAAACCGACAGTATAATGCCCTCCACTTTACATGAAAGCAGCGACTTAATCTGGTCTATCTCATCATGATAATTCTCATTAGACTGACAAATTATAGTATAGTATCCGTTGTCGCTTACCACCTTCTGAATACCATCGATTGCAGAAGCGAAGAAGTTACTGGTAATGTGGGGTACTAAAATACCTATGGAGTTGGAACGCTTGGTGCGTAAGCCTGCAGCAATAAAATTGGCCTGATAACGCATTTCCTTTGCTTTTTCGGCTACCAACTTCTTGGTTTCTTCACTTATGTTTGGATGATCGTTGAGCGCTCTCGACACCGTTGAAGGTGAAATACTCAGCGCATTGGCAATGTCTTTTATCGTAATAGCCATAGTCTCTTAGTCTTCTTTTGGTTGAGCGTGTGTGCCATCGCAATACGGAAATTTTCGCGAACGTTTGCAACGACAAAAGGCCACTGTTTCACGATGTACCTGCTTATGGTTTCTTTCCGTTACCGTGGCTCCTCCTTTTATCAGTATGGGGCCTCCGGGTATGAGCGTTACCTTCACATCGCTATTGTCTTTCTCTTTAAAGCGAACGCCTTTAACAGATAGTGCTTTTGAGGGGCACTCCCGAACCAGAGCCACAATCTGATCTGAATTGGCCTTTTCCGGTTGAACCCACGGTCGCTGCTTGAGATTGAACACCTTGGGCAAACCCCTGAGGCAAATACCGGAATGAATGCACAGATCTGGTTTCCATACTATGGTAACCTCTCCATTGCTATATTCCTTTACCAGTGGTTCACTCATGGCACAGTCGTTCGGCTGATTAAATTAAGCGAAAATAGAGTCAAACCGAAACATCGGAAAATAATTCAAGGGCAATTTATACATGTTGTTATTAACATATATAAATATTAATATTATTGACTATATTGTTTTAATCGCTCCAATTCCGAAAAAACAAGTTCGAACCATTCGTTTTGACGCTCTGAGTCTCTTCCATGACCGGTTTCTTTATCGTAGTTCAGAGAAAATCGCTTAAAATCGGCCAGTAGTTGCCTCACATATTTGTTATAAACTTTTAGGTCTCGCTCTCCCCTTTTGTGCAATTCACTAATCTGCTTCCTTATTTTTCTGCCATACAATTCGGCAATATCGAAGTGCAGCTTCTCATGAGCCAAGAGTGCTATGCTGGTAGAATCGGTGGTCCAGGAGTCTTTCTTCACAAAGAGTACCTTCACCTCAAACCTGGGTTCATCGTTAAATATGCCCCCTCGTATGGAATGGGTTACGGAGGTCAGAGCAAGCCCCCTCTCCTCTTTGGACTTTTGTTTTCTAAACCTAAAGTCTTTCCAGCTTAGGTATAAATTGTCTGACCACTCAATATAAGCCGTTGTATCTACTGTTAAAAACTGCGCCTTACTCTCCGGCCCGTGAACCAACCCTGTGAGTATGAGCAGTGCTAAAGCTATATTTTTCAAGAATTTCATTGAGCTATCTAACTTCTACCGCGTGAATATTGTGGGTAAACTAACCCAAAGCTAACGATTTTGTATAGCGAAGCGGTATCTTTGTCTTGCATGAAGTTTGAGAAATACGCTTTTCACCCGCTTATTAAGTCCAATCTGGCAGAGCTTGGCTTTAAAAAGCCTACGGACATACAGTATAAGGCCATAACTCCTATTCTCAAAGGAGAAGATGTATTGGCTATTGCACAAACAGGAACTGGCAAAACCGCTGCCTTTGCCATTCCAACGGTACAAAGGTTATTGGATCATTCGCGCAAGCTCAATATAAACGCAGTGCGATGCCTGGTAATGGTTCCTACCCATGAACTGGCACAGCAGGTAAAGCAAACATTTCAGCAGGTGAGCAAAGGCAGTGGCCTGACCATTTATGCTATTTACGGTGGGCTGGAGCAGGACCCTCAGATTAAAATGCTTCAATCGGGTATCGATGTGCTCATTGCCACACCAGGCCGCTTGTTCGACCTCATTAGCCAGGGCTATTTAAGCCTGTCGCTATTAGAGGTGCTTATTGTGGATGAAGCCGACCATATGCTGGGTCGTGGGTTTATTAAGGATATGCGGGACTTACTGCCTCACTTACCCAAAAAAAGGCAAACACTGTTTTTCTCGGCCACCATCAATGAAGAGATAAAGAAACTGGCTTATTCACTGGTGCATAAAGCTATTCGTATTCAGCTATCGCCTAAAAATCCGGTAGCCAAGAATATTGAGCATGCCGTGGCTTATGTAGAAATGGATGATAAGCGCTACTTTCTGGAGCAACTCATAAAAAACAACCCAGAGGCTAAGATGCTTGTGTTTGTGCGTACCAAAGTAAGGGCCGAAAGAGTACAAAAAGCCCTCCAGCGTATGGAACTGAAAGCGGACACTCTGCATGGAGACAAAGATCAAAAGCAGCGAGATGAAACTCTGGGCAGGTTTAAAAGTGGGGTTTTAAAGGTACTTATTACCACCGACATCAGTGCCCGAGGTATTGATATACCTGAAGTAGATTTTGTTGTGAATTATGACCTGCCTGAAACGGTTGAACATTATGTACACCGGGTGGGCCGTACAGGCCGGGGTTTTGCAAAAGGTCAGGCTTACTCCTTTTGTAGCCCGGAAGAAAAAACAATACTTGAGCAAATTGAAAAGGAGCTGACTGAGCCCATTGAGCGTATTAGCATTAGTAAAGGAGACTATGCCATGGTAAAGGCACTCACAGAAGATGACTCCAAAGACTGGCGACAGTTATTAAAGGAAGCCCCACCGACCAAGAAAACAGCTAAAGGCAAGAAAAGAAGACGATAGCATGCCCCTAAGAGGTCAAAAGAACTGATTATAAAAACCCTCCGAAGAGGGTTTTATGTTTTAACAGATAATTGATAGCATTACCCATTAAAAAGGCTACTTAAACGTAGCCCTTTTTCTTGAAGGCTTTGAAGGTAATATGTATCATCAGACTGATAACATCACCTTATTTGCCATGAGAAACTTTCAGAATTTTACAATCCGTTTTCTGTATCTCAATACTTGCCACTCCTCCTTCTTCTAAACCTGGTGTTCCCTCAACAACCCAAATTTTATCATCATTAAGTGTGGCTGTGAATGGCAATTGGCTTTCAACAGATTCCCCATAAATTGGTTTTAGAATTGATAGGGCAACATTAATTGCCGTTTCTTTATTTGGGACAAACCCATCTTTCGGGACATATCCATTTTGTACATCTTCTTTATCAGAAAACGACAGAAGTGCGAAAAATAATGATGTCACTAAACCAAGTGACAAAAATTTAAGAGCCTTTTTCATAATGAATCCTAGTTAGTAATATTTAACGATGAACCAGCTTTGATTTTATTTGGGTCAGAAATATTATTTTCTATTGCAATAGCTGATACCGTGGTGTGATAGTTATTGTGTCCTCACAGCGTCTTTTAACAGCCATTTGTGAGGACACAAATGGAGGCAATTGTTGCTATAAAACGGATAGCCCCATTTATGCCAGCTTCTTTTCCTAAAAAGTAGAGCGCAACCCCAAAAAGCAGTATGTAGAATATCCCCACTGGCTGCTTTGCTTTTGCGATAAGCGATTTATAGTCTATCATATTCTTCTCTGTTTTACCCCCCCAGAACCCAATGTCCCAGTAGGAAATTTGGGGCCTTGATCTTCAATTGCAGCGCCACCACCACCTCTAAAAGAGAAAGAATTAGTTCACAAGGAGAAAGAGAGAAAGGACAAAATAAAGGGCAAAGCAATTGATATTATTGGCAAAATTGCTGGTTGGATAATGAGAATTCTACCTTTCACAGCCTAGTGCTTATCACTCTGTATCATTACTTTATAAAAAAAAACCTCCGAAGAGGCTTTATGTTTTTAACAGATAATTGATAGCATTACCCAACTCATAGCACAACACTTTCAATATTGTAAACTGGCAGAATTCATTATATCAAGAATTGCTCGCCTTTTGGCATCCTTAAAACCTTCCGATTTTAGAGTAAGTAACCATATGTGCTGAAGTTCTTCTTTAGAACCTATGCTTTCCAGCACTAACTGCAAGTGATTTTTAGACGGATAAGTCACAAGAACTCTCCTAATATGATCCTTGTTGATAGTATCAATCTTATATTCAAATTTGGTTGAATCAAATTCAGGGGCTTCAACAAAGCCACCGCACTCATATTTAATCTTATACCCACGGCATAAAATTGATCCCTTTGCTCCTTCATCAATTGAAGATTTTAAAATCAAACAAGTTTCTGGTAATTCTAAAGTAAATCCTTTGAGGTTAGTTTCACCTTTTACAAAATCTACCTTATGAAAATTATTCAACAAGACCCAGATTACTAAAACTATAGTAATAAGATATATTATTTTTTTCTTAAATAACTTCTCCATGCCTTATCTTTATCCCCTAGTACATTAAGTCTGTTATTGTTAATTCTATCTATAACCGTTTTCATTTGATCCGCAGAAAAAGACCCAGTCCTTTGATCTATCCAAGAATATTTTACATGCTACATTGACAGCAAAATTTTCACTGTCTATATAAGCGCATTTCAATATTTAGTATTGTGTCATATTTATAGTTTTCCCCCAAACCATCCCTGCTCTGATAAGCTTTTACATAACATGCTCTTATGTAACTCCTCGCTTATTGATTATTGATTTGGTGGCTTGCGGGTTGAACATAAGCATATTATGTAAAGTATCTGCTAGGGCATCTACACGCTTCAGTTTATCGATTCACGTTAATTCACGTTTCTAAACGTAATCACTATTACAAAACATCGATTCCAGCCAATGAAGACTGATTTAAGCAGTATTTCAGCATTAATTCTTGTCAAGTAAATGCTTGTTATACTTAACAAGCACACCCCTTTACATAGACACGTTAGGTTGTTGTATTGCTTATGACATCACACAACCTATGCCTCCGTGGCACATTTTAGCTGGCCATTGAGAGCATGAACCCGATAAAGGCCAGGAAGAGCATTACACCGATGATCGTTCCCCAGGAATGGGTTTCCCCTTCGTCAGGTTCCCCGAACATCATGGCGATAAAGTCGCTGAAGAGCTGTTTCATTAATAAAAAACCAGCTCCATTGCTGAAGCTGGTTTCTTTGACTCATTAATACCTAAAGTCTATCTCAAGACTATCTCTTTTTTCGGTCTTAAGAGTATCTACTTTATTGAGGTACTCTTCCACACGCTCACGCATCGTTTCAGCCTTTTTTTCTCTAGCCCTCTTCTCACTATAACAGCCTAAAAGGCAAAAAAACAGTGAGCCAAATAACAAAATTTTGACCTTCTTCATTTTCTTGGTTCTCTAAATCCCGCTGCATAAAAATACCCTTCCTGTATTGCATACTGGTCTGCACCACTATCCCCTGGGTTATATGTCTTAGACCAGTTAATAGCATTCTTCTGAGTACCTCCCAATCTCTGTACCGCATTTCCCCATAACCAATTCCCTCCATCTAAGTAATTATAGGCACGAGAGGTATTGTTAAAAATAACCATTGGACCCTGATCATTTTTAAACAATTCACTATCATTCCAAAGCGTTTGAACTTCACCATTGGCACCCAGAGTAGCCGCTCCACCTTTTGCTAAATCTATTGGTAAATGATAAGCCGAAAAATCCATTTTACCCCCCGGCCCAGAGTACCATGCGGCAAATAGCAGTCTACCCGCACGACTTCCTTTGTGACTTACACCTGACTCACTCATCATTTCATCAATTCTCTCGTCAGATATATTATAAATAAACTTCACATTCTTAAAATCATCACCAAACTTCTCCATATTATATTTAATGGCCTGAACATCAGTCTCAGGATCATTAAACTCATAAGACTTTTGTTCTTTGGTTTTCGAGTTCTCAATAACTAACTTATCTGGCTGATCATTTTCATCAACTCTTAGAAACTTACCTTCTTCATCAAAAACATAATCATCAACCAAACCAGCAGGGGCGACTCTCAAAAGAGGGTTGTTCTGAACGTAGTTATAAGGATTTACCCAAGCCCTCTCATCAGCCATAGGATCCACCTGTATAAACCGGCCTAAGATCGGATCATAAGTCCTTGCATTGAAGTCGTACACGTTCCAGTCGAAGTCCGTTTGTTCCTCGTTACCTGACAGCTTGTAACGGTTTGGTTTAGAGAGCGGTGCGGTCGATGACAGTGCAGCGATCGATCCACCAAAAGGATAATAATGATCTTCCTGCAATACAGGCCCCTTGGTATGGGTTACCTTCAGGTCGTCAAAGTAGGTATTGTGGTTCTGATTACTCTCATTACTCACCCATATGTATACATACCCCTTCTGGGTAATGTTAATGTTGTTCAAAGTTAATAAATGTTTGGCATTGAGCACACTACTCACCCGCTGATGACCTGATGCCACACGATTAAAATTAGTATCGAAAACAATGTAATTAAGAAATGCAAAGGGAGTGGTGGTACCCGAGCTTCCTCCCCCAGTCAGATAACTACTTACTCCGGTAAATACACTGTTGGTTTGGGTATAAAGGTCGGTGCCCGAACCGCCCGGCACAAAAGCCGATACCAAAGCATTCTTGATTTGTCTGATCATCGCAACAGAAGGGATTTTAAATACAAAACTTCTTATTTATGACCATCGCAGAGCTTATCAGGCTGACAAGGCAGCAAAAGGGTTTGTCGAAATCGGAGCTGACCAACAGGTCGAAGGGGTGAACCTCTAAAGCCTGTCCTGTTACGAGCTGGGCGCCAGCATCCCACAGGCCAATGTGCTCAAGAAGCTGGCGGATGTGCTGGAGGTTTCGGTGGATGACCTGGTCTACGGGGCTGACCAGGAGAAGGCCAAGGCGAAGATCCAGGACCCGGAACTGCTGGCAATGTTCTCCAAGGCGCAGCAGCTCAACGATTCCGACAAAGAGGCCATCAAGGCCATGCTCAAGGCCTTCCTGTTTCAAAAAGACATGCAAAAACAACTGGCGCAATGAAAAAGCCCCTCGAAAGGGGCTTTTTCATTAATTGCCAAAGACTATTATCAGCCTATCGCTTTGATCTTTTGAACGAGAACTCTTTTATCTGGAGTGTGTTAAAATCTCTAGAGAACCTAATTGTATCGCCTGAGATATCTGGGAACAGGTAATCTGCAGAACCGCTGTCAAAAGAGAAGTCTCTGTTTTCATATGGTTTCAGATATTTATCATTCTCTTGAAAAATACGATTCGAATTAAGCATCCCAACAATTATGACCGTGCCTAACAATCCGGTCTTATATTCATAACTAACATCAAAATTCAAAAAACCATGATTATGAGCTATACTGGTTCTGTTAGAGACCGTTACAATCGAGTCGTTCTTAAAGTCAATCTTTAAGCTTCGATTCCCTGAGTCTGAAAACTTATAGCTCAAGGAACTATAAGTGGTGATCTTTCCTCTTAAATGAGGACTGCACGACATACAAAAGATCACAATTAATAAAGAATAAGTTTTGTGCATATACATTTAGTTATCCCACCAAGAAGCTGGGTAGTCTCTATAAACATACTTTTGATTGAGGCCTGGCTGATCAACAAGATTCCTTAAAAAATCCATATTAATCCCTGATATACTAGACATCGTTCTTTTTGGCACATTCACACCCTGTGCCATTTGTAAAAGAGTGCCTACTTGATCCAAATCGATACCAACACCATAGATTAATTTACCTCTTAATGCATACTGGGCTCGATAAGCAGATATTTCATGCGAGGCTCCATAACCCGAGCTTATGTTGCCTTGCTGATCAATATCATATTCACCTCTAGCTATTTGGCCACCGTGTCTAGGTTCATGAAAATTAGTTTTCTTATCCATGAACATAGTTATCTGGTTTTCTCCTGTTCGATAAGTTACCGGTAGTCCATTACCATTACCATCTCTTACAGTATTTGACTTGTCGCTAGACTTTGCAAAACGAAATTCAGTAGTAGAACCTCTCATATCTACAATATCACCAGCAGTCTGTCGAAGTTCTGAAGCGCGCTCTCTTAAATCACCGACATCTTTTCCTTTGGCCTCACGCTTATCCGCCTTTCTCTCTAATTTTGATGCCTGCTTTTCAGCCCTTCTTTCCATTTTTGCAGCTGTCTTTTCATTCTTTTCATCAAAGTATCTACCATCAATTTCTCGATTTACTAAAGGGTTGTTTTTTACAAATCCATAAGGGGAAGTTTCTAGGTATAAATCGGCCAATGGATCAACATTAAACCATCTGCCCAAGGCAGCATCATAGTTTCTAGCTCCATAGTCATATATATTGATATCGAACTCTTCCTGAATCTCCTTGCCATTGAACTTGTAGTTGTTCGGTTTAGAGAGCGGAGCGGAAGAACTCAAGGCACTTATCGAGAGACCGAAGGGATAATAATGATCTTCCTGCAATACAGGCCCTTTGGTATGGGTTACCTTCAGGTCGTCAAAGTAGGTATTGTGGTTCTGATTACTCTCATTACTCACCCATATGTATACATACCCCTTCTGGGTAATGTTAATGTTGTTCAAAGTTAATAAATGTTTGGCATTGAGCACACTACTCACCCGCTGATGACCTGATGCCACACGATTAAAATTATTATCGAAAACAATGTAATTAAGAAATGCAAAGGGAGTGGTGGTGCCGGAGCTTCCTCCCCCAGTCAGATAACTACTTACTCCGGTAAATACACTGTTGGTTTGGGTATACAGGTCGGTGCCAGATAAAGACAGTGAGCATATCCTTTTGCACTGGAGGCCATGCTCAGGGATGCTAAAGCCAGGGCGGCTTATCAATAAAAAACCAGCTACGTTTCCGAAGCTGGTTTCTTTACTTTATAGTCCTATTAGTTATACCAGCTTATTGCTTGTGCGTTTCTGAGCGGAACTAATCCCGCTTTCCTTGCTTGATCCAATCCACCAACACTTTTTACTTTTTCAAACCAATCACGATAGTATTCATATGCTTGTTCAATAAGCTTACCTTCTACACTCTCCATATTCCCCTCATTATCTTTTAATAAAGGATATGCCGAGTATTTGAATGGATCATCCAAATAAATCTGATTGATTAAAAAAAGGGCCTCAAGCTGCAAAGAATATCTCTTTAAATTCCCCATATATATTTGTGACGACAAAGGGTTGTGATTAGATATGGGCAACACACACAACCTTTGATCTCCTTCAAAAGTCAGAAGTTCCCTTATTAAAGACAGTTTATCCACAGTATCTGGAATTGCAAAAGGGTATGTCAAAATATCCTTATCACTATCATAGCCCTTAAATACAATTTTATAAAGCTCTTCTTTAGAGTCTATGTCTGAAGTAGGCTTTATTAAAAGCCCTCCATCTTTTAAATTGTCCTTATCAATTTTCTTAACTGTAAGCATTTGCGCTTTTAGGTTCAACCCAAATACAAAAAACAGCATGACTAATATTGAAACCTTTGTCCTAATCATTACCGGTAAGCTGATTTAAAAATTGTTCTATTTCTTTCTTATCACTAATGACTCTCACGCCACGACTATCAACAGTACCAAGGGTTGTATTCAAAGCCTTGTTTGCCGATATCTTCCTCACAAATTCAACATTACTGCGGTTCCTAGTATCCGTAAGCCCTCTGGCAGCTCCTTCTAATGTTACATTATACTCCGTAGTCAGAATACCTGCATTATTGTTATATGTGCCATCTGCATTTCGTTTTCCTGAATGCACTACATTACCTCCTTTTTTGAAAATAACTGCACTTGCATCTTCCTCATCAAGGTTCCTCAAATACCCGTCATTCTCCAAAAGCTTTTCTACCTGATCATCATTTATCCACAAACTATTATCCGTAAAAATATAACCATGACAGTCTGCTCCGCAATCACATTGTTCACTGTTTACAGCTGATGAAGTACTGCCAATCAAATTACCTTCTGCATCAAAAGTGGCCTCTATCTGCTCCGCTGCAACCAGCCTTAACGCCTCAATTGGTGTGCCATTATCAGCAAAAATATTTACGACCTCATATGTTCTCGAAATGAAAGTTGCATTTTGAGTGCCATCGGCATTTCTCGTCACATCAGAGACCTGCATTGCCGGAACACTTACTTGTTCACCAGTTGTAGTAAACTATATTCCCATCTTTATCGGTTATGATATTACCATCAGGGTCGATATACTTTATCGGATTGTTCGCAACATAAGTGTAGGGCGAGAACTCAAGGTAGGCATCTGCCATAGGATCAGGAGCCAGCCATCTACCAATTTGTGGATCATACTGCCTTGCCCCGTAATCATACCAGTCCAAGTCAAAGTCTGTCTGCTCTTCCTTACCATTATACTTAAACTGGTTTGGCTTACTCAAAGGAGCAGTAGAACTAAGTGCCTGAATGTTTAGACCAAAAGGATAGTAATGATCTTCCGGCAATACAGGCCCTTTGGTATGGGTTACCCTCAGGTCGTCAAAGTAGGTATTGTGGTTCTGATTACTCTCATTACTCACCCATATGTATACATACCCCTTCTGGGTAATGTTAATGTTGTTTAAAGTTAATATATGTTTGGCATTGAGCACACTACTCACCCGTTGATGACCTGATGCCACACGATTAAAATTATTATCGAAAACAATGTAATTAAGAAATGCAAAGGGAGTGGTGGTACCCGAGCTTCCTCCCCCAGTCAGATAACTACTTACTCCGGTAAATACACTGTTGGTTTGGGTATACAGGTCGGTGCCCGAACCGCCCGGCACAAAAGCAGATACCAAAGCATTCTTGATTTGTCTGATCATCGCAACAGAAGGGATTTTAAATACAAAACTTCTTATTTATGACCATCGCAGAGCTTATCAGGCTGACAAGGCAGCAAAAAGGGTTTGTCGAAATCGGAGCTGACCAACAGGTCGAAGGGGTGAACCTCTAAAGCCTGTCCTGTTACGAGCTGGGCGCCAGCATCCCACAGGCCAATGTGCTCAAGAAGCTGGCCGATGCACTGGAGGTTTCGCTGGACTACCTGATAGGTTCTACCAACATGGTAATTGACAAGAAGATGCTCTACCGCCTGGAAGTGCTGGGCAGCATCTCAAAAGAGGAACGGGAACGCATCCTAATGGTCATGGATTCCCTGCTCCGGGATGCACAGATGACCGATGCACACAAAAAACTGGCCTCATAAAAAAACTCCCAACCACTACACAGCGATTGGGAGTTTCTGATCAAGAAGAACCCCTAGACTCTTCTTTTCAAAATTTGGTATCCTTCGAAAAGAATAAACCCTACACCCATAAGGATTGTGCCAAATATCACAAACCGACTTAAATAATCATTCAATACCAACAGCACTAATAGCACAACAATTATAGTCGTTAAGATCAGAGGAATGTACTGTGACCTTTTCAGCTTAAAATTGTTTCTAACGAATATCTGTAATCTAGTATAGTTCCTGAAAACTTGTAGGATACAATAAATTGTTGCTATAAAACGGATAGCCCCATTTATGCCAGCTTCTTTTCCTAAAAAGTAGAGCGCGAGATATTTATAGTTGTGTTAATAGACAACTAAATAAATCTATGATTTGCGATAGATGGCTAACTATCTATTTTTTGTTGTATTAATGAGCATCAAATGGAGTTAGGAGAACAGATCAAGCGCATCAGGTCGGCTAGTCGGCTAAAGGGCTTTCACAAAAAGAGGTGATCATGGAGGCTGGACTGGACAAGGCCAATATTCCAGGATCGAGAACGGCAAGACTGACCCTTCTTTTGCCACGGTTCCTAAAATCGCCAAGGCTTTGGGGGTTTCCCTGGCCAAGCTTTTCACTGATAGTGCCCTGGAGGATGTGAACTCTTATGACAAGGGATTAATGGAACGGGTGGCCATGATAGACCAGCTACCAGAGGATGAGCGCAAAACGCTCTTTACCATCCTTGATGCCTTCATCGGCAAAAAGAAGCTCAAAGATACGCTATCCAACGTACTACAGGACGTGTAAATAAAAAACCCATCCGAAGATGGGTTTAATTTTATGTGATAATGATCGCACTATCTTGCAAAGGAGAACTAATGGTGGGCAGTCATTATTTGTTATCCTATTTTAACTCCAAACATCTTTTCATTATGAGTTGATAGAATGACTTATTGATATAAGGAATTTTAAAATTAGGGTATCCAGGTTCTTCAATCAGCTTACACTTTTTTTTCAACCTGCGATCACCGTCTTTTAGCACTGCTTCCAAGGCTGTTTTATCATGAACTTTCTGTAATATTTCCCATCTAACAGAAATTGGCTTATGCAACCCTTTCCACAAATCTCTTCTCAAATCTAAGCACTCTTCGAACAAAAAATCAGGAATTTTATCTCCAGAAAAGTAGTTCAAACTGTCGGCAAATTATTTGACAACTTATAATAGTCAATAAATTTACAATATTGATAAAAATTCACTTTCAGACTATCTTTGGGCTTTCTATAAGTTCCTCATATGCTTCAGGTCGGTTTAAACATCAAAGAGATTCGTTCCAAAAAAGGGATGCTGCAAAAGGAAGTGGCTGCCGCAGCTGGCCTGCACCCTGCCAACTACAACAAGATCGAAAAGGGGGAACGGGAACCGTCCGTGGATGCCCTGGCCAAAGTGGCCAAGTTCTTCGGCATGACCATCGACCAGGTGGTGTACTATGAGGGGGATGTCCCCAGTGAAGTGACCATCGGGGACAAGTCAGTTCTGGAGCGCATGAAGATGATCGACCAGCTGGGGGACGATGACAAGCAGGCGGTGTTCAGGGTAGTGGACAGCATGCTCACCAAAAACAAGTTCAAAGACTTCTTCCAGGAACAGCTTTCTCAGTAGCTCCGTCTGGGTCTCCATAGAAAACCTTTCTAAGCTTCAACTCTTTTAACGCTACCTGTATATCAATAATTTGCACCACCTTCACTTCAGGGGTTGGGACAATGTTGACTATGATCTCATCTCTGGCAAAGCCCAGTTTTTCGATCTCATCTGCTTCTGTGGAGATGGTTTCTTCCAGCTTTTCACTGGCTATTCGATCGCCATTGACAGTGTAGTAACCTTTCTCGAAGACATCTATATAAATAATCCCCACAGGTCTCCCGTTACGTTCTTCATTCTTTGTCTCACAGGAGGCAAAAAGAAAAACTACTACAATGAGGGCTAAATGCTTCATTGATTAAATGCACTCGGATAATTTGAAGCTATTTTTGATACAAAACCATCTATATCACGCGGAGAAGCCATCTCCTTTAGATAACTCTTTAACCCTTCCTTATTGAGCAGATAATGACTTTTGACTGCCTCAGACTTATATAAAGGCTTACTAAAACTGGCAACCAACAGATCATAAAAAGTATCAGCATAAACCAGCCATTCCCCATTTCTATCAAAAAAGAACAGATTACAGATGCTGGGAAGGTTCAGTTCGTCATGTAATACAGAAAAAAACTCTTGGTAACTAGTTGATGATTCTATTTCGAGTAGTTTATGAGGAGATTCAAAATCTGCATCAACCAGATAGATTTTACTCTCTTGTCTGAATATCAGTTCTTGAATCAGCGGGTAAAAGTTTTCGGAAAAAAGATCGTATGATCTAAAGAATCTTTCATCCCAGTTTGCGGACTTCACCATTCTTTCCGGTAGTTCTAATGAAAAAGCTATCCCTGATATTACATCAAGAATAGCTCTTATTTCTACTTTATTTTCAATTTCCCTAATCATTAGAAAACCTAATCTTTGTCTGTCTGTTCACCCCTTCTTTCTGAATACTAATAGTAGGCTCACCACTACCGCTTTTCCTTAGTGATATAGTTCTGCCATCACCAGTTTTAAAATACTTAGTACCATTACTGTAAGTATTGATTTTAGATGGTTTGTAGTGCATAGCTAGCTTCTTAAAAGTCTTATCAGCACTCCCTGCATTCTTAAACACTCTCGCCCCGCTACCATTATCCAGTCTTCTGCTTGAGCTTTCAAGACTTTCAACCGTTGCTCTATTTACACCTCTAGCCTGCCCTCTTGGCCTAACAGTCCTACCATTCCCCCCTTTACCTGGAGCACTAACTGCACCAATCTCTAGCGACACTTCAACAGCTAAGAAGAACATTTCCCATTGAGGAGTCATGGAGTTATAACCTACATCTTGATCAGGGTCAACTAATTGATGGAGAGCAGCTAATCTTGCAGGATCACTACCTACCTCTTGGTTTGGGTCAATTGTAGCAAATATCTCATTTTGATAGTAAATATTGATCGTACCATCGTCTCCCTTCTTGACATATCCACTTCCTATGTTGTTATAGGTATTTCCATCTATTTCAATTGTCTTATCACTTCCTTCTCGCCAAACAACCGACTCATTACCATCATCGTCTGTATACCTGAACCAGTCTTTACCATCAGGGTCAATATTTGTAACAGGATTATTGCCTGCCCAATGATATGGTGAGAGGTTGAGATAATTCTCTGAATGAGGATCTATCTGTAATGTCCTAACTAACAGCCCATCATACATTCTTGCATTGAAGTCATACAAATTCAAATCAAAATCTGATTCGAGTTCCTTACCCTGATACTTAAACTGGTTAGGTTTAGATAGCGGAGCGGACGAACTGAGGGCGGATATTGTCGCACCACCAGGATAATAATGATCTTCCTGCAATACAGGCCCTTTGGTATGGGTTACCTTCAGGTCGTCAAAGTAGGTATTGTGGTTCTGATTACTCTCATTACTCACCCATATGTATACATACCCCTTCTGGGTAATGTTAACGTTGTTCAAAGTTAATAAATGTTTGGCATTGAGCACACTACTCACCCGTTGATGACCTGATGCCACACGATTAAAATTATTATCGAAAACAATGTAATTAAGAAATGCAAAGGGAGTGGTGGTACCCGAGCTTCCTCCCCCAGTCAGATAACTACTTACTCCGGTAAATACACTGTTGGTTTGGGTATAAAGGTCGGTGCCCGAACCGCCCGGCACAAAAGCAGATACCAAAGCAGTTACCAGAGTAGTACTGCTAATGCGCGAAGTTCCGGTAGAGATTCCTCCTTCATTGTAGGCCCATACTTCAATATCCAATTCATCGCCTGGCATAACATCCAATAGCAGAGCAGCTCCTATGCGATTGGCAGCCAAACTGCCATTGGTTCGACTCACCTCATTACAGGTAGTACAATTGTCATCGGCCAGGGTCGATTGATTGGCCGTAGCGTTGGTATACCGTGTTTCTCTAAGGTTGAAGAAGACTTGTTCTTCAAACGCTGCTATGTTATTGCCCTGATTATCATTTTCGCTCTCCATAGTGGCTTTATAGACTATTACAGGAGAGGTTTCGGTAGTAAAGGTGGTTCGGGTATTGCCCAGATGATCCTTTATAAAGTAGTCATACACAAGTGCTCCCTGGCTATTCTTACGAACCCTGCCTTCTTCGTGTGCAAAGTGCTGCAAGTTGTTGTTTTCATAAATAAAGCCTCCTACATAATCGGTAGTTACTACGGTTCCATTGTTGTTGGCTATTTTTTGCACTTTGGCACCTGATGCATCGTAGCGATAGGTTATGGTACGACCTCCGCCCATATTTACATATTCCGGCAAGTTAAATCTGTTATAGGTAATATTGCTACTGATGCCCTTGTTTAGATCTGTAAGCATATTGCCGCTGGCATCGTAAGTATACTCTATGGTGGCACTGCTGCCATCTATAAAATCCCCAATCTTACCTTTAACTCCCGAGTCGGTCACCTTTGTCAGTTTATTCCCAATATCTGAACTGCTGTAGTCATAGTTGAGTACGTCAATATTCTTGGCTGTATTCAGTACCCTACCTCTACGCGTAAGGGTTTGAATATTGCCATTAGGGTCGTAGGTAATACCTGTTACACTAAAATCATTGTCATAAGTATTATTGCTTAGATTGTCATAAACAGCAGCTGTCAAACGATTACTATAGTCGTAACTATACTCGTATCGTTTTAGGTGACTATCTCCGGTAGATGACCACTCTATTTCCGAGATATTGCCATTAAACATATCTACCGCATCGGTGGCATCGTGGTATTTGAGTTTCATGCCAAAATAATCGCTGCCAAGGCTGGCCGGATTATTTATTTGGCTCAGCCAACCACGAATAGTGTAGGTATAGTCAACATACTGTTTATTATTTCCCAGGGCCTTTTGAGTAAGTTGTCCCAACGCATCGTATGTATTGGAAGTAAGTGTTTGAAATACAGATTCCTGGTTTATATTTCTGCTCTCTACCTTGGTTAATCGGCCGGCATGATCGTAAGTCATCTTCTTTAAAACCCTCAACTCTGAAAAATCATCGGCCGCAGGGTTTTTATGGTGAATGTAGGTAAACAGCAGTTTTCCAGAAAAGTCATACTTGTTGGTTACAATGTCTTCGCCCCCCAAATGATTTATAGAGCGTGTTTGTAAAAGCCTTCCCTTTCCATCGTAGAAGTTCACTGTTTCCAACCAAGTACTTTGGCCCAATACTTTGGTCTTGCTCCCTGTTGACATGCCATTCACATGATAATGTGGTGTCTGCTCATCAGCAAATGTGCCTCCATTCATGGCAGAGTTATAGGCACTCGAGAAGGTTTTGGTAGTGAATGAGTAATCATCGAAATAGGTTACCGATTCGATGTTCAGAGAACTCAGACTACTAAATGGTTTCACATAATAATTATGATAAAGTGTATATCCAGTAGCCGAGGTCTTTCGTACTTCAAAGGCGCTATCATCACTGTTTATTGTGGATTGTAAGGTAGACCTGGCGGTGCTTCCGGAATAGGTACCTGACATCACGGGTCTACCCAAGTAATCATACTTGGTAAAAACCCAAATAGCTTCCGTAGTTTGTTTGCCATCCCTGCTAAGCACAAGTCTATCTTCTCGATCATACACCATTTCTACCTTACCTGCCCCGGGCACCTTTTTTACAATCATTCGGTTGCGGTCGTCATAATGGTAATGAAAGAGCAGCTCATCAGACTCAGTGGTGCTAATACTCCAGTCGTTAGAAATGAGTTGGACAGCCTTTGGAGGAATGACCGTTTTTAAATTGCCATATACATCGTATACGTAATAGGTGCACAACCATCCTGTATGATTCGACCCTGGGCTTGCCGAGTCCTGCACCTTTTTAAGAACAACTTTGCCTGTAAGATCGGTATACTCTAATACTTTATTACCTTGTTCGTCTGTACTCTGTACTACAGATAGCTTGTTGGCCGAATAATATCCGGCAAAGGTAGGTATAGACGTTTCTCCTGTTCCGGCCGTCCAACGCACCACCGATTCGGCACTGGTGTTGGTTCGATAGTCCATACTTACTCCTCTATTACTTCCTACCCACGGTTGCCCTGGTGCCATTTGTTTTAAGGTTCTGTTCAGCGGGGAATTATCGGTAGTGACCAGTGAATAAGCGTAGTCATCATCAATAGTACCGTACTGAGCAGTATAAAAACTCGCTCTTTCTGTGTTTGCACCGGTTTTGTATGTACCCGTTCCACTAGTGGATTTAAAGGGGAGATATTGTTTTAAAGCTCTCCCAAGATTGTCGTACTCAGTTACTGAAACAACATCTTTCAAGTCAGGAGAAAGTTGCTTGGAAACGGACTGAATCGGTCGTCCTAGTCCATCTGCATAAGAAGAGGTAACTAATACATCAGTAGCAGAAGTCTGTGCTTGAACTGCACTAATGGTCAGGTGTCCTGGTTCTTGCACGGTGTAGGAACGAACAAGATTGAGTGTTCCCCCACCACAACTCACGGTGGCTGTTGCAGCTACCCTTGAACTCTCACAACTACCACTAAACGCAGCTGCATAAACCGTTAAAGAATTAGTTCCATTATGAGTGTAGGTGGTACCCGTAGCTAATAAAGTTCCCCCTGAGCTAGCGCTATACCACCGCACAGTTTGGTTAGCAGTGAGCACAATGTTGGTGTTAGGGCAACCCGAAGCTGAGGTAACTGATGGTGCAGCCGGGCCACTAATATTTACGTTTAGAAATGCCGGAAAAGCTCCACTCCCTTGTATCTCGGCCATGATGGTTCCTCCTCCCGACCCATACCAGGTAACAGAAGCCGAGGTATTATTTGATGTTGTGATGGTTCCGTTGAGTGCATCCCATATAATTGTACCACTTCCCCCAGATTGGGTATAGCTGTAATTGGATCCACAACTCACACTTGTTGGACCTGATATGGTCATTTGAGCCTTTAGTGAGGTTAAGGTAAAGGCGAAAAACAGAACTAGAGATAAAGGTAACGTCAATCTTCTACCTGACTCATTAAATACTATTTTCTGAATAATCTTTTTCATAACATGAGTGTGTGCATGGATTAATAAGAAGTGGTGGTTTGGTACTGATAGTCGAAGGCTTTGATAACATGCCCTTTCCAATCCTTTATAAGCTCTAACCGACTAAACTTGTCGTATTGATAGCGAAGTATATTATGATTCATTCCTACTTCAGTGGTCACCCCAACCATGGGTTCATAGGTATAAGTAATCATCTGTGCATCAATTGGGTACAAACGCAACTCATCAATATAGGCCGTACCACTACTTATGGTTAGTGTAGATATACCGGTTACCACACGCTCATAATAGGTCCATCCATGGGCATTAGCTTCCGCACCATTTACCGAACTTTGAACACCATTAAGTGTTGGCACTCCATTCTTCGCGTAGAAAGTAACCTTATACTTTTTTGATGAGCTTAATCCTGTTTTAGAGATACTACCAAGACTCAGCCTGTAATACATCTTACCGGAAGGAGAATTCACATCGGTATACGGATTTTCTGAATAAGTCCAGTTTCCTTTTTCTAAAGCCTCAAAGCTTGTATAGGCAATGTCATTGTTTGAATCGGCACCAATAACCTGAGCTACAGGTAAATGCGCATTGCCATAGGCATATAAATAGCGATACTTCACTCCGCCATCTTTGGATACGCTTAGTAAATTTCTATTGGCATCATATTCATGCATTGTGAGTCGCGTTTCCAACGCAGAGCTTCCTTTTGCCACTTCTATACTTGAAGGCAGATAAGTTGCCGGGGTACTGAAATACTCAAAGTTATTGCGTACGGTTGAGGTCTTAGTTGTTCCCACATACTCTTCTTGCTGTATTACAGGGGCAATCATGTTTAGCGTATTTCGCATAGCCGATAAAGCATTTATTTCCGGAGTGGTAAGACCTGTCAGTGAACTTTGATCGTAAGGATAATAGAAGCGGGTTTCACGGGTAACACCTTCGCTGTCTTTGGTTTGCACCCTCGAAACATTGAAATAATAAGACGGCAGATCGTCCCAAAAGTTAGTGGTTTCGGTCTCCAGATAATTAGTTGTACTACCCAAATCGTATATTCGGGTTATGGTCTTTTCCAAATCGACCCGCCCAGTGTAAAACCTATACCTTTTAAAGTGGTTATGAGCGCCTGGTTTCCATACAGCACCTTCAATAGAAACGTAATTCATACCATTTGCTGCCTGGGTATTGGTTGGTAAAAATGCAACCCATGGCAAAATGCTACCATTGTCAGCTGGTGCGTTAAAGGTGCTTACATAGGTATTAATTACCTCTTTTACTTTGTGATAGGTACTTCCAGTCCAGCGGTAGTCTATCTGCTTTAAAAGTAATCCTCTCAGGTAATCTCTGCTGTCTGGTCTTGGGAAAGGAAAGGTCTCATGTGTTCCGGCAGCTGTCGTGGTAAAGTATGTTTCTCCATTCAGAGGGGTATAGTAATAGCCATCATATAAGTCCTGATAGTCTGCTGCAGTAGTAAAGTAGTACTCTGTTTTTCCAATGTTTTCAACTCCAATAGTTCTTACCGTAACTTTTCCATACCCCACCTCTGAACCATTGGTCTTCATTAACGGATAAGTAGACTGAATCGCTCTACGATAACCATTTGGTTTCATATAAACATTAGGAGCATAAGCTTCCTCATTGTGAATCACCTGGCCACCGTAGGTTGGAGCATTAAGAATCCTTCCCGTACTATTGGAAGTGCCACCATCTCCATTCTCATTGTAGTAAAACTCTCTTCTAACATCGTTGGCACTACTTATTCCATCATGATCTACAATAGCTTCAATTCTAAGCCCTCCCACAGGTTTGTTCGTCTTGGCGACTTCGTTTTTCCACTGTAAATTGATATTGTCTGTAGCAACCACACTGCAACCGTACTTTACGGCTCTTACTTTATATGTCCCCGGCTGCAAGGTTACCGTTTTGGTGCCATGACTATACATTCCACTTCCTACGTAAGTCATGGTTTGACCGGTAATGTACGTGGTACCCGCCTGGTTATAAAACTCTACTCCTATGTTGCATGTACCAGAAGCATCAGCGTTAATAGACAATACCTCATAAGGATCATTAATAAGGGAGACTGTAATCGTATGCCAAGTTCCGTTCGGCTGAAAATTATAACTTTGCTGAAGGTAATCGTTCTTTAATTTAGGATGAATAGCTTCATGCTGGCCGTAAGTAAAGGACGTATATCCCCCGGTTGGGTAGCTAACTTTAGTTAATATCCCTGCCTGACTATGAGCTTCACTTGGTTCTCTATTGGCCGTTCCAAAACCTACAAGTCGAAGAATGGAGGCTGCATCATAATATTTGACGCGTTGTACAGGCTCAGGGCTAGTGTTTCCTGTTTGTCCATTATAATACCCCCAATGATCCTGAGCAAAAGAGAATCGGCTTGGCAAATAGTGTGTACTGTTATAAGTAAAAACATATGGCGGTTTTTCCGTAATCCCATCATTCCCCACCTCAATTACTCTATCTAGTTTTAACCTGCGTTCATGATCTCCTGTATCCAATCCCTGAAATCCTATTCCCGTTGGGGTAGAGTTAATAGCCGCAGTTCCTGTAGCAGTAAAGTAACTATACTCCAGTTTAAACTTCTTGATTAAGACATTGTTAGAATCCGTAACCTGAATATTGTCTAACCAATAATCATTTCTATAATCCTGTCGATTTATATTTGATTCGTTAAATACAACTTTACCTTTTTTAAAATCAATAATATGTATTCTTTTAGGCTTCACATAGTTCCAAGACTTATACATGTGTTGCTGCCCAAAAACAACCCCCAAGTCTAGTTCACTCTGCGGCCCATAGGTTACATTTTTTAATGCGTACTGCCATGTGATATCACCAGAATTACTCCAGTTGTAGTAGGTCAAACTGATCAATTCCTCACCTGCAGCCGAATTGATGGACGATAGATACCAACTGTTGGTTTTTGCTGCAATCGCACCGGGTGCCTCACTCATTTCAAACGACTTGGCAACCTCTTGCTCGCTGAAGACATATTTAAGACCGTGAGTATCTGTAATTTCAAAGCGAATAATTGAATGACCGGAAAAAACAGGAACAATCTTTACATTCGATTTAACCTGCTCTACCACTTGTTTTGACTTGTTGATGTAAAATGTTCCGCTCAGACCATTTACATTATAATTGAACTCATCAGGTTCGCCATCCAAATCACCATCGGCATAATCTTGGTATGTGGTTAAGCTAGAGGAAGATGTAGTCAAATCTGGCAAAGGAGGCAATGTCTGATATCCACCTCCTTCATCATCAGCTCTGCCACGAATAGTTCTGGATACTACTCCACCGGCATTCAAAGTCCACCCTAATCCAACCCATGGCGCAACTTCTTCTACTTTAATGCCACCAAATCCTGTATAACTTAGCGATATCTGTAAACTCGCCTCTTTATTAGATGCCGTATGTATAGGAATTGAGAAGGAAGGTGAACCCGTATAGAAGTTTACATTGGTATTGCCATATCCTACTATAGAGGCAGCCTCAGGTGAAGGAGGGATCACCTTTGGCATATCTTGAGAGAAACTTAAAAGAGTCAGATTTGAAGCGAAAAGGATCGCTAACACTCTTTGGGAAAACTGTTTTTTCATAACTGTGTGTACAATACGTTTAATTAATATAGATACCGGTTCTAAATTCTAGCCTGTTGGTGCCTCGTTGCGTAGAAGGCGTGTATAATAGTACAAGTCGTAAGACCTTGTTATTTCCTATTCGTTGAAACCTGCCAAGGCCTATCTTAGTCTCATCTTTCCATTCAGCAGATAAAGGCTCACTACCATTGGATACAATACTTACTTTGTATCGGCTCATTTCATAAGAACCCTCCAAAAAATACCTGGGACTTATATGGTAGTTAAGAATCCCCCTGCCTCCCCACGACCTGTTGGTTAAAGTGAGTTGGCTTAGTTTCTTAGCTTTCAATTCATTATCAGCCAGAATTCCAAAACCTAGAGCCCATCTGTAGGAAACAGGTTTGATATAATCTGCCGATAGAGATATCTTAATGGGTTTACTAGGAAGAATAGAAAAACTCCCACCAACGAGTGATTTCCTGTTGTGAGAAACCACGGTCTCATTTTTACGAACACTTTGAAGAATTAGGGCTTTTTTTTCTGATTCGAAGGCTGCAATTTCCTGCGATAATTGCTCTACAAAAGCTGATGAAAAATCTTCGGGCGTACCACCATATCTATGCAAGAAGCGGCCCTCTAAAAGCTCTATGGATTGAATTTCATTAACATCAAGCCCTACTCTATTAAAAAAGTTTTTTTCGATGCTCTTATTCTTTAAATATTCACCTTTGAGGTTTTTGAGAAAATCCGAACCATTCAAAACTTCATGAAAAGTGTCGGACGACATTTGAACTAAATCAATCAACTCTTCAAGTTGCTGGTTAAGTCTGGACTGAAAAAGTGGGCTACCGAACTGAGATGGGCTATCAGATCTAAATATTGTAATTGTTTTACTAAGCTCTTCAAACCTTTTATTGAGTATAATCACCTGCTCATAGCCCATAGCAAACTCTATTTCCTTTTGCAGAGAACTTATTTGATCTAACAATTGATTATATGCCCATATGCTTTGGGAAGAGTCAGCCGAATCTGAAACATCAACCTTATATGAGCCCTTCTTGGAATGTAGCACTTGAAGAGACTCATCGGCCTTCTCTATCTTCTGCATCAATGACTCTAAAGCCTCAAATGTCTCCTGTTCTTGAGCATTTAGCCCAAAAGACCAGAGTACAGCAACTGTATAAAGTATGAGTGTTTTTGAGATATGCATTTGCGAGGCTTAATTGACATAGAAAAAAGAAGGCTTAATATGGTTGGCCACAACCAAGTCTCTAATCCTAATCACCTCTGAGAGATCCGTATCATTATCCTTGCCTCTCGTGGTTAAAGTCTGTTCAGTAGCTATCCAAAGACCTGCAAACTCCTTGTATTCCCTAAACTCGATAGTCCTTTGAAACCTCTTCCCATAACCTGAGACATCTTCTTCAATTACCATTGGAAGCAAGGTATTCTCATCAATTTTAACGCTTAGTTTTTTTGACCTGTCTTTGCTTTGAATTACAATAAAGCCATTCGATTTACCCAATTTGACATTATCTGAAAAACCCCAGAGAGTATAGAAATTATCCAGAAAGTTAAAGCGTTCGAGATTTTGGATAGTCTGTTCAGAGGTTAGCGGCATTGTTTGACCGCTTATTACCTGAAAATAACCTTTACTATTTTTAATAAATGATACCTGACCATCTTCAAGTTGTACATCGGCTCTTAAATCGCCATTAGATGAAGCGGTGAAGACAATTTCCTGGTCAATCGTTAAGTTATTACTTTGTAATATCCTGTATTGAATTACGCCTATATCTACTAATGAAGAATACCCTAGCTTTGCACTAGAGGCATTAACAATATCACTCGCAGTCTGACAAAATACGTTTGGAATATACAAGATGTATAAGAACCCGAAGAAAATTTGTTTCATGATGTGCTTATGTAGTTTGAAATTTTGAGAAATTAAGTAAGTATCAAATAATTATCCAATACATATAATAACTGACACAACAGCCCTATAAATCCCTTAAAATCTTCAAATACATCAAACAGCTATTTCACATCAATGATATTGTTGTTGATCAATAATTGTAATTTTTCGAATTACACAATCGGTAATATAATTCCATATTTGGAACAATTACACAGTATTACCAAGCCGTCAAATCAGGATAGACGACAATCTATCTTAAGTCTGATAATTAAAATAAATCTTAATAATTATAAGAGCAGGGAGGTTTATAAATACCAGTTGGCGGTCCGAGCTAAAAAAATGTAAAAGGATTTGAATTATACTTGGTAAAGATCCCGAGAAAGCCAGGATATCTTCAAGGTCACATGAAGGTATAATAATAGCCTTCAACACGCTCTTTATAAAAAGAAAGAACCATAAACATAACGGTTTGTGTATGTCTTGTGGCGGTTTCGAAGCACTTTGCTTCTCGCAGAAACCAAAGCTAACTACGAAGCGAAAACTTGCTGACAGCCGTCCCCCCGCCATAAGCTATATGTGTTGTTGTAGAGTTTTTATCTTTTCATTTATTTCAATTGTGTCAGTTGGGTTTCTGAAACCTATTAAGTTGTCTATTTTCGTCAATAGTCATTGTTAATGACTCAGTTTTTAAAATCCACTTGCCGTTTTCCTTCTTGTAGATTCCGTCTACCCCCAAGACGAGCCAGGGTTTAAGCTATAGTTATACTAAATTCGTTTGTCTCTTTCCATCTAATCTGTGAAAAAGGTGTATCAGCTTTTTGAAATATCCACTGTTCCAAACGTTTGTTTTGGTGTCTATCAATTCCTTTTCCAAAAAGATAAAAGATCATATTTGAAACAATAACTGAGTTGATAAGGAATATTCTCGAAAACTCTTTCTCTTTAGCAAAGAATAGAACTCCTGTAATTATCAGATTCAGCACGAAAACAAACGGAACTAAAAGAATAATTCCGATAGACACACTTGGGTCAGGGTCCATTTGGTATTTCCATAACCAAATCAGTCCAAAGTCAATGACTGCCAGTCCTAATATATTGTACAGTGTCTCCATTCAAATGCCACACAAAAAAACAGTCTCTTAAAACTGTTTTAGGTTACCCCCCTCAGTGAATAAAACTCACAGAACCTTAGGCTGCCTTCTCGAATTCACCTTATGGCTTGATCATATTTCTGCTAAATACTCATGCACAAACTTGATGGCCATTGCCCCTTCTCCCACTGCGGAAGCCACGCGGTTCATGGCTCCTGCCCTCACATCGCCAGCGGCAAAAACTCCGGGAGTACTAGTTTCCAGCAAAAAGGGTTCTCGCTTTTTCTTCCATACTTTTTTGAACTCATCTTCCTTTTGGGCATCGCGTCCTGTAAGAATAAACCCTCTTTCGTTTTTAAATATGTGTTCCCCCGTCCAACTGGTATAAGGTCTGGCACCAATAAAAATGAGCAATGCACCGGCCGGCTTTTGCCGGGTAACTTGTGTTTCCAGGTTTTTGAGAGTGACACACTCCAAGTACGTCTTTCCATGAGCTGCCTCTACCACCGATCTCGGCAAAAGACTGATATTTTCTGTTTGCCCTATCTGATCGATAAGGTATTGACTCATGCTGCTGGAAAGATCGGGCTTGCGAATGACAATATACACGTGGCTGGCAAAATTGGAGAGATACATGGCGGCCTGCCCGGCCGAGTTGCCCCCGCCCACTATATACACATCCTTGTTGCGGCAGGCGTGTGCTTCGGTGGTTGCGGCTCCATAATAAATACCGGCTCCGGTGTAGTTGTCTATGCCCGTTGCATTAAGCTTTCGGTATTGAACGCCCGTTGTAATAATCACGGCTTTGGTATGAATCTGCTCTCCATTCTCCAGAATCACTTTCTTGTATTGATCTTGCGTTTCTACCCCCACCACACTTTGTGGTGAAAGAAATTCAATCCCAAAGCGCCTGGCCTGCGTAATAGCTCGCTGTGTTAAGTCGGCACCGGAAAGCCCTTTCGGAAAACCAAGGTAATTTTCTATTCGGGAACTGGTACCTGCCTGTCCGCCAGGGGCATGCTTTTCAATAAGCAGGGTTTTTAATCCTTCTGAACCACCATATACCGCTGCGGCCATACCAGCCGGACCTGCACCTACAATGGTTACATCGTACATTTTTTCTGCAGCCTTAGACCTAAGCCCTATTTTTTCACCTAGTTCTACAGCAGAGGGGTTGACGAGGCAACTACCGTCTTCAAAAAACACGGCAGGTAGTTGTTGGTCGCTTATAGACGCCAGCTCCATTAACTCCTTCGCTTCCGGCTCATTAAGCACATCAAGCCACTGAAAGGGAATAAGGTTTCCGCCCAGAAAGTCTTTTACCGCATGCGATTTGGGCGAATACTGATAACCCACCACACGTATTCCTTTAAACACCGGAATATGGTTTATCTGCCACTCATCGAGCAAATCGTTCAGAGTCGGGTATAGTTTTTCTTCCGGAGGATCCCAGGGCTTGTTTAGGTAGTAATCGAGCTGAACATCATTAATGGCCTTTATAGCTGCCTCAATATCGGAGTAGGCTGTTAGCAGCACTCTTTTGGCCGATGGATAGAGCTTTTTGGCTTGCTCTAAAAAATCTACTCCACTCATTTCGGGCATCCGCTGATCAGAAAGAAATAAAGCTACGTCTTCTCCCTTTTGCTTGAGTTCGCGCAAGGCCTCTAAAGCTTCTTTAGCAGAGGTAGTACTGAGTATTCTATAGTCGGCCCGGTATTGCTTTCGTATGTCTCTTCGAATAGCTGCCAGTACTTGTTCGTCATCGTCTATTGTAAAAATAATGGGTTGTTTGGGCATTTGACCTATTGATGATGAATGGGTATACAAAATTCAAAAGTAGTGAGGCCAGGCTTAGATTCAAGTTTTATTCGACCATTGTGCTTGTCCATAATTTGTTGCACAGTTTCAAGCCCCAGCCCTGTTCCTTTACCTACGTCTTTGGTAGTAAAGAATGGTTCAAAAATTCGGTCTTGAATTTCTTTAGGAATACCTTTTCCGGTATCTGAGATTTTAACGACTATAAATTCGCCTACTACTTCTGTCGAAAGCCTAAGCGTACCGCCATTTTCTTCCATAGCGTCTAGCGCATTGTCTATTACGTTGGTCCAAACCTGATTGAGCTCTCCCGGTGAGGCCGCTAGTTTAGGCAACTCTTCGGCCCAGTGTTCTATTACTTCCACCCGGTTCTTCTTGATCTTATGGTTTAGAATAGTGAGCGTTACACGCAGGCCTTCGTGTACATCGGTAGGCTCAAAATCGGACGACCGATCCATGTGTGAGTAGTTTTTCACGGAGTTGACCAAAGTGGAAATTCTGTTGGAGGCGTCTTTTATTTCTCCTACCATCTTTTCGGTAGTAAGCACATTGTCTATCCATACCAAAACAGACGGAAACTCCTTTTCTCCGATTTCTTCTTTCACCCGGTCCAGATCCTGATCCAAAAAACCATAATCGGCTAATGTTTCTGCGAGCATATAGCAGTCGCCATAACCATTAGCCTCCAACCAGTCGGTCAAGTCATCTTCGCGTTTAGCGCGCGAAAGCATTGGCTCAGCTTTATCGATTCCCCGGGCGAGCTTTCCAAAAACTAATTCATTGACAAAGTCTATTTGGCGATTGGTCACCTCCATAGAGATAACCCGTTTAAGCTTATCGGGCACAGTGCCCAAATGCTTTTGCAGCGATTCGGCCGAACGCACAATGGCTGCTGCCGGATTGTTAAGCTCATGAGCCAGACCAGCCGAAAGTTTGCCTAGAGCCATTAGCTTTTCGCTCTGGTGTTGAAACCTTGAAAAGTCCCTAACCCTGTCTGTCATTAAATGCACCAATAGCTCAGTGAGCTCGTGGCACTCGCAAATGAGGTCTTTGAAGAAGGTTTTAGAAAGGTAAAACACTTTTGAATCGACCAGAGCAAAGGCATTGCCTGTAGCTGATTGCACTCTGCTGTAAGGCAATGCACCAGAAATTTCTCCGGTTGAAATTCTGGCCATCTCTCTGTATTGGCCATTTACCGCCATTTTAAGCGAAACCGCTCCATCGACCATAATAAACAGCCGGTCTACTGAATCGCCACGTTTAAAAATCTGATCTCCGGCCTTAAAGGCGGTGAGCTTACCCCGCTCTACAATCCACTCAATTTGTTGGCGGGGAATATCGGAGAGTATGTTGAATGCGCAGAGTCTGTCGACTAGCTCTTGATCTTTCATGGACTAAAAACTGAGAAGTCTGGGAATTAGTTCTTTCGAACCTGAAGGTAAGTAAAGAGTATCATTAAAGCAGACAGTACATTGGGAATAAAAAAGCTGCTCCAACCATCAGCATACTTATTGAAGGCCATGCTTAGAATGCATAATCCTTACAGGTAAAGAAGTTACTGAGTATTGAAACAGCTCTTTATTCGTAGTACAAGCCTACCAGTTCAGCCGCTTAGGTAATGAGATTACCCTCATCGTCCCATTCGGCTATGGCAGTTCTCTTGCTTTGGTCTACGCATTTGGCCAACCATTCCGGTTCATAATCTACATCGTGTTCGGCCAAGACATCGGCCGGAACGCCATCCCATACTCCGGGTGTATTGCCTTTGTAGCCCAGGTCTTTAATCCCCATCTCAGAGGTAAAGTAACCTGTTAGCGTAAGGTTTCTCATTCGCGTAAAGAATCTTTCGCCAGGCAATAGCTCGGGGGCCGTTTTGCCCGGGTAAGCAATTTGGTCACAAATGCTTTTTTGCTGTTCTTCAGTGAGCTTTTTAAACTCTGCATTATAGAGCTTATTGGAATAAGAATCGAGCCAGGCAATGCCACCACGGATAGGTAGTTGGTGGTGCGGCATATCTTTCACTATAAACTCTATAAACTCTACCACTCCGGCATCGCTGGCCGAGCCAAAGTTGGCATTGGCAGGGAGAATAATATCGCAAAGTACCGCAACTGTTTCCAACTCGTGTTCATTGAGAAATACTTCGGCCAATACCTTACGGTCGTGTTCCTTTTCTTTCTCATTTCTACCATAACCAGGCAATTCAGGGGTTTTAGCCGTCTCTTCAGGTTTTTCTCCAGGAGCGCAACCGGTTACCAACAGGCCTCCGGCCACAGAACCCACCAATAATGATTTTAATGAATCTCGTCTGTCCATGGTTTAAATGTTTCTTTGTTTTACTTGTTCTACCAGATAGTCGGAAGCCCTCCAGGCCAGGGCCAAAATGGTCCAGGTTGGGTTTTTATCGGCTTGCGATACAAACGGCCCGGCATCCATCACAAATACATTCTCACAATCGTGCAATTGGTTGTATTTGTTAGTTACCGACTCCCTCTTATCATCACCCATTCGGGTGGTACCTACTTCGTGAATAATTTCACCGGGCTTGGTGAGTCCATACTGTCGGTCGGCTCCGGGTTTTGAACCCAAAAGTATTCCGCCCGCTGCTTCAAGTACTTGCTCAAATGTATCTTGCATATGCTTGGCCTGTTTCACTTCGTGCTCTGTCCATTTATAGTGGAACTTGAGTACGGGTATTCCCCATTCATCTACCACATTGTTGTCAATTTCACAATAGTTATCGCGTTGCGGCACACTTTCACCTCTTCCGGAAACACCAAGTACTGCGCCATAGTAGCGCTTCACATCGTCTCGAAGTGAGTCGCCATAGCCTCCAATAGTACCTCCAGTAATCTTATTCAGGTCGTTGGGGTTAAAGCCAAAACCGTAGCCGGGCATACCCATGCCTCCCCATACCTCTATATGATAGCCTCTTGGGAAGTCTAGTTTTTTATCGTTGAGCCACCAGGGCGTATATACGTGCATCCCTCCCACTCCGTCTTCATTGTAAATCTTGCGATCCATGAGTTGAGGAATAAAAGCCGATCGGCTGGCTCCGGTAGAGTCGTGTAGGTAGTGTCCTACAAGCCCGCTACTATTGCCAAGTCCGTTTTGGTGAATACTGCTTTTTGAGTTGAGTAAAATGCGTGCCGTAGAACAAGCCGAAGCAGCCATTACTACTACCCGGGCTTTCAGGTGGTACTCTTTGCGATCGAGCTTGTTGATGTAGTTTACCCCTGTGGCTTTACCTTCTTTGTTGGTTGTTACCTCTCTTACCATGGCATTGGTAAGTATCTCTACCTTTCCGCCATTCCGCTGGGCCGGAAAAATAAGGCAGGTACCTGAAGAAAAATCGGCATAGGCCGAACATGCCCGGTTGCATTGCCCACAATAGAAACAGCTACCTCTCTGATTATTTATTCGTTTGGTAAGAATGGAAAGTCTTGAAGGTATTACGGGAATACCGGCCTTTCTGGCTCCTTTTACATAATAAAGTTCGTGCAGCCTGGGCTTGGGTGGTGGCAAGAAGAAGCCATCGGGCTCATTGTGCAGATTCTCTCTGGAACCAAATACACCAATCAGCTTATCTACCTTATCGTAATAAGGCTTTACATCGTCATAGCCAATGGGCCAATTATCACCGAGACCATCAATGCTTTTTCGCTTAAAGTCCAGTGGACCAAAACGTAGTGAAATCCGACCCCAGTGGTTGGTTCTTCCTCCCAACATTCTGGATCTAAACCACCTAAAATCGGTTCCCTGACCGTTGGTGAAAGGTTCTCCCTCGATGTTCCAGCCACCATAGGCCGCATCAAAATCGCCAAACGATCTTCTGTCTGAACTGGCCCCTCTTCTGGGAGACTCCCAGGGCCATCGCAGTTGAGTACGATCCTCATCTTTGGCAGGGTCAAAATGGGGTCCGGCTTCCAGCACTGCCACATCAAAACCTGCTTCTGACAGGATTTTGGTGGCCATTCCGCCTCCAGCACCGGAACCTACAATGGCCACATCGTAGGTTTTTGCTGATTCTATTATTTGCATAGCGCGTTGTTAGTTGATGAATAGTTTAAAGCAAGCCTTCAAGATAAAGAATTCAACTTTAAAACGAAGTTGGCTTAATGGAGATTGGCCATAAAAAAGTATGAACTGAACAAACCATAAGAGCAGGCACTCATTGAATACTAACGGTGGCAACCTCTCATGGAAGAATTAGAAAAAACTGAAACTATTTTCTCCCATCTGCACTGTTTAACATAGTTTTGTCCGTTCATGAAAAGAGGCCGGTTAGATCTTACTGAAGGTTCCATATTAAAAGGACTCATTGCCCTTGCCCTCCCAATTATTGGTGCAAACCTGCTACAAACAGGCTATCAATTGGTCGATGCTTTCTGGGTGGGTAAACTGGGAGCCAACGCTGTAGCTGCCGTTTCTGTTAGTTTTCCGGTAAATTTCCTGCTCATTTCACTGAGTTCAGGATTCGCCTTTGCCGGAACCATTCTGGTCGCTCAGTATGCCGGGGCCAAAAATTTTGGCATGGTCAACCATGTGGCTACTCAAACGCTCACCATGGTGGTAATCATCAGCCTTGTTCTATCCACGGTGGCTTACTTTCTGTCTCCTTCTATTCTTCATTGGCTCGGAGTAGAAGAAGTAATTTTCGAAGACGCCAACATCTTTCAACGAACCATTTTTATTGGACTGGTCTTCAACTTCGGTTTCATTATGTTCCAATCACTTATGCGGGGCATTGGCGAAGTAAGAATACCACTCTACATCAACGCAGCCACCCTTGCCATTAATTTTATTTTAGATCCGCTATTTATCTATGGCTGGGGGCCTGTTCCGGCCTTTGGTGTAACCGGAGCAGCTGTCAGTACACTGGTTACGGTAAGCCTCTCAGCCTTTACCGGAGTGTATATTCTGTTCAAGGGTAAAACTGATTTTCAGCTTTCCTTAAAGAATTTTCAGTTCGACTTGCCCCTGTTAAAGAAGGCCTTCAGGTTGGGAGCTCCTTCTTCTGTAGAAATTTCGGCACGAGCTCTGGGGCTTACCATTATGACAGGCATAGCCGCTAAGTTTGGAACTGAAGTACTGGCCGCCTACGGAGTTGGTTCACGGCTCATAAGTTTTGTGGTCATATTTGGTCTGGGCCTGCTCCACGCCTCCTCTACATTTGTTGGCCAAAACATGGGTGCCAGACAGGTTGGCAGGGCTGAAAAGGGAGCCACTTATGCCGCATGGATTGGTTTTGGTGCCCTCACTATCATTGGCATAGTCTTTTACTTTTCGGCCGAACCCCTGGTAAGAGCTTTTCTCGACTCTACCGATGAGGTGGTTGGCATGGGGGTAGATTTCTTAAAAATAACCTCGTTGGCCTTTGGCTTTATGGGTGCCCAACTGGCCTTAGTGGGCACTTTGCGTGGTTCGGGCAACACGGTAGAATCTATGATTCTGGCCATTATTGGGATATGGATTATTCAGTTTCCATTTGCATGGATTACTTCAGAAATGGAGAGTTTTCAGGAGTTTGGGGTGTGGTGGTCTTTTCCGGTAAGTTATGTTATTCCCTGTATACTTACAGTAGCGTGGTTTAAAATGGGCCGATGGAAAAAGAAGAAACTTGTTGATTAGGCGCGGGTAAAAACGACCAATACAACTGTTTGACTCCCCTTTGTGTCTAAACTCTCAAATAAGGTCAAACAGATGAAAAAATTAATTACAAGTACATTTTTGCTCTTGTTAGCCTTGAGCTGCGACAATAAGGGCATTCCGGTAGATCTTCCTTCCTGCATTCAGGATCAAATCAAAACTGTGGCACTCAACAGCAATGTAAGAAGCCCCGAGAGGGCATCAGTAGAAGCCTATTTATACAACGGTCAGCGGGTCTATGTTTTCAATCCGGGGTCGGGCTATGCCGACTGGCTGTACACCTTCTATAATGAAGATTGTCAGGTGGTTTGCGAAAGCGGTGGCTTTGCCGGTGTAAACACTTGCCCTGATTTTAATGAGAAAGCAGAATTTCTGGGGGTGGTTTGGAGAGACTCCAGGCCCTAATTATTCTCGTCTTCTCTCTATGCAATCGTTTGACGATTCTGCCCACAAGGCTTTGCGTAGTTATTGGAGGTTTCGCTAACTTGGCATAAACCTTTAGACTATGAACTTTAAAACTATTTGTTTTTCTATGATTGCCCTGGCTACAATGGCTTGCGGGGGCAAACAAGCAGAAGAAACAACCAACACCAGCTCAGAAAAAGAAACAGAGTGGGTTACTCTTTTCAATGGTGAAAATTTTGACGGTTGGAAAACCTATGGCAAAGACACGATGGCAACCGCCTGGTCTATTGTAGACGGTGCCATTGTTTGCAATGCCGGTGCAGGAGAAAATAATGTGGGCTTTAGCAGCGAATCGCTGGTAACCACCTCTACCTGGGGCAACTTTGAATTCGAATTAGAATATAGAATTGCCAAAGGCGGCAACAGTGGTATTTTCTATCATGTGATTGAGGCCGATACTTTACCTTTCGACTTTATAACCGGACCGGAGTATCAGGTTTTAGACGATGAGTTTTCGCGCTCAGAAACTGAGCCCTATAAAATGGTAGCATCGAACTATGCCATGCATGCCCCTGCCGAAACCAAAAAGCCCAACCCTCACATGGAATGGAACAAGGTGAAAATAGTGTACAATAATGGTCATGTAGAGCATTGGCTCAACGATGAAAAAGTACTGGAATTTGAAGAAGGATCGGAAGACTGGCTAGCCAGAAAAGCGGCCGGAAAATGGGCTAATTCTGCTACATATGCAGCTTTTAAAGAAGGAGCATTCAGCCTTCAGAACCATGGCGATGAGGTACACTATCGCAACATACGGGTACGTCCTTTAAAATAGCCTCCTTATTTGGCTTATTGGCCGGGGTTCGGTTAAAGTACTGGGGCACTCTTGCCCATTTTACCAAAAACTCTTTAGGGGTTTTATAAAGAGCAGTACTTTTGCCGAACCCTTGTTAATTATACAGCAATGAAAGCCAGTTACTTTTATCTGGTGCATATTCAGTACCTCGGATACCGCTTCCATGGATGGGCCAAACAGCCCAACGTTAAAACCATACATTACATGATAGACCGTACCCTTACGTTCATTATGGAAAACAGATGGTTTAAAACATTGGGAGCCAGCCGAACCGATGCTATGGTTTCTTCCAACCACGGAATCTTCGAATTATTTCTAACCGAGCCTATCGAAGATGAATCTGCCTTTCTTGAGCTGTTTAACAAACACTTACCACCCGATATTAAAGTGCTGGCTATAGAAGAAACAGACAGGCACTTTAACATCATTAAAACCCCCAAGCAAAAGGAATATATCTACCTGTTTGCCTTCGGACAAAAAGCACACCCCTTCTCCTCTCCTTTTCTCTATACCTTCCCCGATGCACTGGATCTGGAATTGATGGCTGAGGGTGCTAAAATGTATGAAGGAGAACATGAGTTTAAAGCCTACACTAAAAAGCCAAAAAGTGAAACTAAAACTGTACGCACTATTGACAGCGCTGAAATAGTAGACAACACTTTTCTCACCGCCAACTTCTTTCCATCCCCTTCCTATGCCTTCAGAGTATGTGGCAAGGGCTTTATGCGCAATCAAATTCGCTACATGATGGGGCAACTGATACGCTTGGGTACGCACGAAACAGACCTGGAAGCTCATCGAAAAACCTTGCAACCGGGCTTTGATCAACACCTCAGTCTGGTAGCTCCCTCTTCAGGCCTTATTCTTAACAATATTAAGTTTGCCTGATATGCCCAACGAAGAAGATCTTTTTCATGAACTCTCGTTTTACACCCTGGCGCACTCCAACCAGGCATATTTTATCCATCAGCATATAGTAGATGCTTTTGCCGTTCAACACGCCAATGAATCAACCAAAACCATAAAATTGGTTTACGGTTTATTGGGTTTGTGCCTGTATCTGGAGCATGGGTTTACTGGTAAAGAAGTGCAGAATGTCCACGTATTTTTAAGCAAAGACAAAAGCAATTGGCCGCAGTTATTACTGCCAAAATCGAAAGTGAACTTTTCTGTGGGCGAAATTTTAAAGGTAAAAGAAGGAAAAGAAAGAGATGCCGCCATTAGAAAGTGGTGTGAAACCATCTGGAAAAATCACCGGCAAAACCATGCAGCCATAACGGAATGGTTGGTAACTAGAAAAGTACTTTCTCCTTCCTAAAGCCCACCTTCTCATTAATTGAATTCAAAGCTGTAAATTCACCCTTTCGTTTTTTATGACCAGACAACGTACACCCGCTCTCGGATTCATTTTTGCAGTTGTTCTCATCGATATCATCGGCTTGGGGTTGGTTATCCCTATTTTCCCTGATTTGTTTAAAGAACTGGGCAACCTGACATATGGTGAAGCTTCAAGGGTGGGTACTCGGCTGGTAACTGTATATGCCTTAATGCAATTCATTTGTGCTCCCATTCTCGGCAGTTTGAGTGATAAGTATGGCCGGAGACCGGTATTGCTAATTGCCTTATTCGGCCTTGGAATAGACTACTTGTTCCTGGCCATGGCTCCTACCATATTGTTGTTCTTTGTGGGGCGATTTATAGCTGGCATTTGTGGAGCAAGTTTTACTACCGCTTATGCCTATATGGCCGATATCAGCCCACCCGAAAAGCGAGCTCGAAATTACGGATTACTGGGAGCTGCTTTTGCTTTGGGTTTTATTATTGGCCCGGCCATAGGCGGCTATCTCGGCAGCTATGGACTACGTACTCCCTTCTTTGTGGCAGCCGGTCTTACACTCATTAATTTTCTCTATGGCCTCTTTATACTCCCCGAATCGCTGCCAAAAGAAGAAAGAAGAGCCTTTAACTGGAAACGGGCTAACCCTTTGGGGTCGCTCAGGCAGCTAAAAAAGAACCGCATCGTTTTTGGTTTTGCTCTTGCTCTGTTTTTCTTATACATAGCCTCACACTCCGTACAATCCACCTGGTCTTATTTTGGAGCTGAAATGTTTGATTGGGAAAGCAGCGACATAGGCTTTTCACTGAGTGTGGTGGGCGTATTAGTCGCCATTGTTCAGGCTGGCCTCATAGGCAACTTAACTCTAAAATTGGGATACAAGAAAACCGTGCACCTGGGTTTATTTTTTACATGTGCCGGATTGGCCCTCTTTGCTATCACTACAACCACTACCATGCTCTATGGCTTTCTGATTGTCTACGTATTGGGAGGTTTGGCCGGGCCAACCATTCAGGCCTTTATGTCTAATCAAGTACCCCGTAACGAACAGGGAGAACTACAGGGAGGAATCACCAGTCTGATGAGTCTTGCAGCCATCTTTGGGCCTTCCATGATGGGCGAAACCTTCTATTATTTTACTAAACCAGATTATTACTTTCCCGGAGCGGCCTTTGCTCTGGGTGCATTGTTCGCTCTGATTTGCTGGCTATTAGCTTCTCGCGTACTTAAGCAAGCCAAAGAACCAAAGACTGACAAGCCATCGGCCGAATCAGTTTAAATGGCCTAAAGGTTGGTCTGAGGAGGCTACTTGAGTAAATTAGCAGCAAAAAAGGACAACATTGAATTACATACCACTCAATATCACCAGCGAAACAGCCCAACTAAAAACCGTTATTTTGGGCATTGGCACCGACCAGGGAGAGCCTTATGAGATTAATCCGGTAGCCAAAATGCATAAGCAACAAGGCACTTACCCCAAACCGGAAGATATTGAGGAGGAAATAAATGAGGCAAAACTGGCTCTGGAAAAAGCCGGTGTGGAGGTGCTTCAGCCAGACAATCTAAAAGAGAAGAAACAAATTTTCACCCGGGATATTGGTTTTGTGATTGACGACAGATTTGTGATCGCCAATATGAAAGAACCACTTAGGCAGGGAGAAATTAAAGGCATTGAACGTATTATGAGCCAGTTCAATCCCGAAAAAATAGTACGGATACCGGATGGTGCCACTATAGAAGGGGGCGATGTTCTGGTTCACGGAAACCATGTCTTTGTTGGCATTAGTAAGCGCACAAACAGAAAAGGATTTGACTATCTGAAAGATCAGTTTCCTAACAAAACCTTTCATGCACTGGAGCTTGTTGTGAGTGACGACCCCAAAGTAAATATTCTGCACCTGGACTGTGCTTTTCAGCCAGTGGGTGAAAAGTATGCCATTTTTTATGAAGAGGGCTTTGTACACAAACCCGAAATAATCTACGACCTGTTTGGCACAGATAACCTTATCCGCATCGACCAGGAAGAGAAGAACCTCATGTTCCCTAATATTTTCTCCATTGGACCAAACGATGTGTTAATAGAGAAAGGTTTTACAAGGCTCATCTCTGAACTCGAAGCCCGGGGTATCACATGCCATAAAGTGAAATACTTTGAAACCTCAAAGTTGAGCGGTTTGCTACGCTGCTCCACCCTTCCTCTGGTGAGGGTCTGAGCATAATTGCTCATTTATAATTACCTTAAACATTGGCTTGAACAGGTAACTTGGCCAAAGGTCGGACTCAATGCCATGAGCTTTCTGACATTAGCTCCAACTGCCATGTCATAAATTAAGGTTATGTATGCTATGCCCACTCTTTGGTTGGTATTATTTAGTGCTACCCTGTGCCAGGGAACCGTGCTCGGACTGGCACTGGTTGTAAAAAGCCGTAAGTCCAATAGTTACCATTGGTTAGGAGCCTTTGTACTTTGCTTCACTCTCTTGTTAGGCTACTACTTGCTGTTTTGGTTGAAAGTTACCCCGAAACTACCTACATGGATGGGGCTTCTTCAGTACCTGACCTTATTGTTAGGACCGTTGTTATGGATGCACTTATCGGCCCAAAGTCAGTTCAAACAAAAAACTCAATGGCTTCACTTTTTACCTTTTATTCTCGCCTGTCTGTTGTTTTTGGTCTTTGCTGGCTCATCATTATGGCCCATAATGGGATTGGCACTTATTGCTTTGCAACTTCTTCAGAACCTGAGCTACAGCATTGCAATACTGCACACTAACAAACCGAAGAACAGCGTTTATGGTTACTTGTTCCTGATATACTCTATTAGCTTTTCTATCTATTACCTATTGGTATGGACGGGCCGGCTTGTACCGGCCTATGACTATGCCGTTTCACTCAGCATGGCCATTTGCGTCTATTACATAGGGTATCAGTTTATTCAACTTCCTCCTGAACAGCGTCAAACTATTGAAAAGTATGAACACTCGGGACTCTCAGTTACCATGCGCGAGCAGCTCATAAAAAGACTTGATGAACACATGCAAAACAACTCTCCTTACTTAGATGGCCACCTGAAGCTCTCCGACCTGGCCGAATCTTTAAACTTAAGTGCCCACCACCTCTCAGAAGCAGTGAACACCATGAAGCAACAAAACTTCAACGACTATGTTAATACCTGGCGGATAGCCAAGGCCAAGCAACTGATTAAGGATTGCTATTTACAAAACCGAAATGAAAAGCTTCTGGCCATTGCCCTGGAAAGCGGCTTCAATAATAAAACCAGCTTTCTCAATGCCTTTAAAAAACATGAGGGTATATCTCCATCTCTTTATCGCGAAAGAATAGGCAAGGCACAAAACAGGGAAAATATGATCGGATTTGCCGAATAAAACCCTCAAAGGCCCTATAATGGGTTTAAAAAAGCATGAAAAAACTCATCATCATTCTCAGCCTGGCTGTGTCTGCTTTTGTGGCTGAAGCCCAAAATATAGATGCTTCTACATTCGATTTTTGGGAAGGCACCTGGGAACTTCGTTGGACCGATGCCAACGGTCAGGCCGGTAGTGGCACCAACGTGATCAACAGAATATCCGGAGGCAAAGTGTTGCACGAAAATTTTTCGGCCACCAAAGGCCAATTGGCAGGCTTTCAGGGTACCAGCATTTCTGTGTTTAACCCCAATACTTCCACCTGGCATCAGACGTGGATGGACAATCAGGGTGGTAATCTGATTTTCACAGGCTCTGTGGAAGGTGATCGCAAAATTTTCAGCACCGCCTCCCAAACCATTAATGGCCAAACCACGCAATCAAGGATGGTCTTTTACAATTTCACTGAAGATTCCTTTACCTGGGACTGGGAAAGAACCACCGATGGAGGCAAAACCTGGACGCTCAACTGGCGGATATTCTATAAGCGTATTAAGTAAATAAAAAGAGAGGCTGTCTTTCGCGCCTATTCGAGCGTTTCAGACAGCCTCTCCATGAATCAATATAAGCAAAGACTAGTAGTCTACTCTATTTCCATCTTCATCAATAAAGTAAAGTTCTACCCTTCTGTTAAATGCCCTACCCTGTACTGTACGGTTAGAGGCCACAGGAATATCTTCACTAAAGGTTTTGGTCTCTAGCTGCTCCGGGTTCACTCCTTTATTGATAAGGTAATTGTATACTTCTGTGTACCTTCTTCGGCCAAGAGCTACGTTATATGGGTTGGTACCATAGGCATCCGTATGACCGGCTACCATTATTCTAAGGTCTCTTCTTCGTACCAATAGCTCAGCCGCCTCATCCAGTCGTTTAAAGAATTCCGACTTGATGTTATGTTTATCGAAGTCGAAGTAAACCATTGGTAGCTCAATGTTCTCAGGCGTAACAGCCGGAGGCAATGCTTCGGTTTTTTCTTCTACTACCGGTGGGTCTGGCACAACGGGGTCTTCGGCTATCACTTCAACTATCGGCTCTTCCTCTTCTTCTACCACAGGCTGAACTCCTTCTGTAGAAACCGGAGGTACAGGAACGTTGGTTGGATCCAGGTCAAAGCTGTTGATCATTTTTACATAAATCTCTTTCTCTACCCTGTCGCATCCAATATAAAAGTCTTGCTCTACATCAAATTCGTCTCTAAACAACACGCGAATAGCATGCTCCTTTTCGTAGAGTACCTCATCGTCTTTAGAAACGCTAAGCGTAAAGTCTCGCTCAATAGGCATTACCATTTTATACACTCCGTATTCGTCAGTGGTAGTGGTTAGCTCGTCACCATCTTCAGTCGTTACCTTTATTTCCGCATAGGCTACAGGCGTTTCGTTATCACAGTCTAGCAGTTTGCCCTGAAGTTGTGACTTGTTGAACATGATGATTCGGTAAATATCTACTTGTCCGTAGCCATCCGGGCGACTGGACGACAGATATGCGTTCTTACCATAAAGTGTAAAGAAGGTGTCATCGTTAGGTAGGTTAATTGGGGCTCCCATGTTTTGGGGCTCAGAAAACTTACCCGTGGCGCTATCTAAACGAGTGGAAAAAATATCATACCCTCCCATGGAGTCGTGTCCTTGGGAAGAAAAGTAAAGGGTTCCATCTTCGGCCACAAAGGGAGCGTCTTCACGCTCAGGCGTATTAAGTTCTTCTATAAAATAAGGCTTGGTCCATGAGCCATCGGCATTCTTATGCACAATATATAGGTCAGAGTTTTCATCGTCATTGCCAAAGCTCGAGGCATAAATCATTGAGTTTCCGTTGTTATACAGAAAGGCATGAGAGTCCCACTTATTGGTGTTGATGGGCAATGGCTGCCGCTTACCCCAGGTACCATCGGCCTGTCGGTACGAAATGTAAAGGTCTTCATCCAGAAAGGTAAGCAAAGTACTGTCGCCATTTGTCAGCTGCACCGGTGCTTCATTGGCATCTCTGGCCGAGAAGCCATCTAAGGGGCGGTCTTTCTTCCACTTGTCCAAGTCGTCCATTTCAGCAGTCATCACCATCTCGTAGTTTTCACCATCATCGGCAATTTTACCGAGTCCGTCTCTTCTGGCCGTAAAGTAAATTCCCATTTGATTGGCCGTAACCACCTGAGAGTATTCGTTGCCCTCTGTGTTTACATTAGGCCCCAGGTTTTTAATGATAATGTCTTTTGGGTTGGACAAATACTTTCTGGCATTCTGAATTTTATTAAAAAGTGCATACCAGTCAGCCTGATCAGCATCTTCCAACGAATTTACATTCAGTCTGCGCAGAGTTCTTTCTGCATCGTCTACTCGCTCGGCTACCAGATAGGCCTCGGCATAAGGAATCCAAAAGTAAGGGAGCTCTTCTGCCAATGGCAAGGCTTCTTTAAAGAGCTCAAAGGCCTTGTCCATGCGATAGCGCTTGGTATGACAAATACCAGCCAGCCACATGGCTTCATAATTTTTCTTTTTCTTGGCTAATATGGGTTCTAACTCTTGTAGAGCCACCTCCCAGTCTTCTTCAGCCATAGCTCCATACACTTTGTTCAGGTTTTGTGCCTGAAGACTCGCTATTCCGATAAGGCTGAAAATCATTAAGGTCAATAATGATCGTTTCATATTAAGGTCTGATAGTTGAATACAAAAATAACGACAGGTCAGTCGCAACGTTGATGGTAGTCGAGGATGTTCATTGCTGAACATAAGGCCAAGATATTAAAAATCTTTCATATATCGTTTAAATCAAGAAAAATGTAGTACACATGATTGGTCTATACGGAGTGCTATTTTTTGGCCTGTTTTTAACGTATGACTATGATACAGTGATAGATTGGTGTCGCCACTCTGAGCTGTAACCAAATACCTTGACCCCAAAAAACGACAGCTTTGTACCATTGCCGTTATAGACAAAGCCTGAGAAGCTCCTTCAACATGTACATGTACATCTTCCGCCCGAACAAAGGTATTTTTCTTATTCATAAGGGCAGAAACATTATTTACCCTCCCAAAAAACTGTGCTATGGCTAAGGTAGCAGGATGACGATAAATAACTTTAGGAGAGTCCATTTGTAAGAGCTTACCGTCTTCCAGATAGGCTATTCTATCGGCTATTAGCAAAGCATCCTGAACATCATGACTCACCAATATAAGACCTATACCTTCTTTGCGCACAATGTCCGTCAGTTCCAAAAGGAGATCTTGTTTAATGATGGGGTCCAAATTGCTGAAAGGCTCATCCATTACCAGCAGTTCAGGATCATCGGCCAATGCCCTGGCCAAAGAGAGCCTTTGTTGTTGTCCGCCACTCAGTTCATGAGGCATTTTAGAAGCCAGGCTCACCAGCCCACACATTTCGAGCAACTCATTAGTTCGCTCTTGCTGAAACTGCCCGGTAAAATGTAACAGCTTGTAGCGCACATTTTCGGCAACAGTCATATTGGGCTTTACCTGAAAATCCTGAAAAACCATTTTAATTTTATCGTGGCCGGCAATCAACTGTTCTTCAGGATCTTTGAGCGGTTCGCCACGAAATGCGATAGTGCCCGAATCGGGCTTAGCGAGCCCTGCAATCATACGCAGCAAAGTGCTTTTCCCGGACCCACTTCTACCAACAATAGCCAGCACTTCTTGTCCGCTCATTTCAAACGAAACATCTACCACAGCACCTAAACTTTCGCCAGGGTATTTTTTATGAAGATGCGTTATTTTGAGCATTTTAAGGGCAATAGAAAAGGCCGACCCAAAACTAATTATTCTTTTGAGACGGCCTTTCCAATTCTTTTACTTTAACCGGTCTATTGCTTGTAGGTGATTCTATAGATGCAATGATTAATGTCGTCTGAAACCAAAAGTGAGCCATCGGGCATTTCCAGCACATCTACCGGCTTGCCCCATCCCTGGTTCTTTTCTTTGTCAAGCCAGCCATCAGCAAAGATTTCGCTCTTTACCACTTTGTCGTTTTCGATTTGTACAAATCGCAATTGATATCCGATATGGCCGGCTTCCTGAGACCTGTTCCACGAACCGTGCTGGGCGACAATCAGATTGTTCTTGTATTGGGAAGGGAACATATTTCCTTGATAAAACCGGAGCCCAAGCGGAGCACTATGAGGTTCAAACTTATAGGCCGGTTCTTTGAACTGACTACGCGGAAACTTCTTACCAAACTCCGGATCGGGAATATCGCCCTGATGCCAAAAAGGAAAGCCAAAATGAATGCCTTCTTGCGGAGCATGGTTTAGTTCGCAGGCCGGTATATCGTCACCGAGCATATCCCTACCATTATCGGTAAACCACATTTCTCCGGTTTGTGGATGCCAGGTAAAACCCACGGTGTTTCTTACTCCCCTGGCATAAATTTCCATACCGGAACCATCAGGGTTCATCCGGGTAATAGTCGCATATACAGGGTTTTCATCTTCTTTGTCGCAAACATTGCAAGGAGCCCCTACAGGCACATACAACTTGCCATCAGGGCCAAAGGCAATGAATTTCCAGCCATGGTGACCATCGGTAGGGTATTCATCATAAATCACCTCCGACTTAGGCTGATCAAGGTTGTTTATAATATCAGGGAATCGATGTATTCGGTTAATTTCCGCCACATATAAATCACCGTCTTTGTATGCCACTCCATTGGGCGAGTTCCAGCCCGTCACTATGGTATCTATCTTGTCTGGCACCATGTCACCATTGGTATCGGTCAGGGCATATACATTCTTCCTTCTCCGGTTGCTCACAAAGACGGTTCGTCCATCTTCGGTGCGCGCCAACGAGCGGGCGTCTACTATATTTTTGGCATAATAAGATATCTCAAAACCTTCGGGCAGGTTAATTCGCTTCAGCCTTTCGGCATATTCATTGTCAGTCTTCGTTTGAGCCTGGCCATTGCAACTTAGTAGCAGCAATAAGCAAAACGTGGCCAAAGCACTTGAACTAGGGTTAATAAAGGTACGTTTCATGGTTCACAATTTACAAAACTGTGTTCATACATAAATCATTGTTTTTATGAGTTGCTTAAATATTGAGTGAGCCGTGGCAGGTCTTTGAGTATTTTATTACCCTGCTGTTTGTTTTCTTCTACTGAAAGCTAATTTTGCGCCATGATTGCCATTAACAACCTTTCTTATTACATAGGAGACCGTCCTTTATACGATTCGGCCAACCTACACATTAAACCAAATGACAGAATTGGCCTGATTGGGTTGAATGGCAAGGGAAAATCTACTTTACTGCGCTTAATCATTGGCGACTACCAGCCCACAGCCGGAGAAATTACCAAGAGCAAAGAGTGCACCATTGGTTTCCTCAATCAGGATCTGTTGTCGTACCAGAGTGACGACAGTATTCTGAGTATTGCTATGGAGGCATTTGAGGAAGCAAACAAACTCCAGCGTAGAATAGACCAGTTGCTTCATCAAATGGAGGTGAACTATGAAGACCAGCTGGTGGAAAAGCTTGCTAAAGCTCAGGAGCAGTTTGAAGCTCTTGGAGGGTACTCTATGCAATCGGAAGCTGAGGCCATTTTAGAAGGCATTGGATTTAAAACCGAAGACTTAAAAAGACCTTTGCGCGAATTTTCCGGTGGCTGGCGCATGCGGGTAATGTTGGCAAAGTTACTGCTTCAAAAGCCATCGCTGCTAATGCTCGATGAACCAACCAACCACCTGGACTTACCCTCTATTCAGTGGATTGAGAACTACCTCCGAACCTATGAGGGAGCCATTATTGTGGTATCACACGACAGGTATTTTCTTGACAATGTGGTGACCTCTATCGTAGAGGTTTCCGGCTTTAAACTCACTCAGTATAGCGGCAATTATTCCTTCTATCTGGAAGAAAAAGCGCAGCGCGAGGAGATACAGAAAAACGCCTACGAAAATCAGCAAGCACAAATAAGGCAAACCGAACGATTCATTGAGCGCTTTAGGGCCAAATCTTCAAAGGCCCGCCAGGTACAATCGCGGGTAAAGGCACTGGAACGAATGGACCTGATCGAAGACGTGGTAGATGAAAACATTACCATGAACTTTCAGTTTGGCTTTAAGCAAAAATCGGGACGCTTTATTGTTGAGCTAAACAACATATCTAAGAGTTATGGCGATTTGCAAATACTCAAAAACACCACAGCTCAGGTAGAGCGTGGAGATAAAATTGCGCTCATAGGTGCCAATGGTAAGGGAAAGTCTACCCTGCTGAGAATTATTGCCGGCACAGAAAAAATTGAAGGTCAAAGACAAGAGGGCTATAATGTAAACACTGCCTTTTATGCTCAACACCAGTTGGAATCTCTGAACATTGAAAATGAGATCATACAGGAGCTGCAACAAGCCGGATCGAATAAGTCTGAAAGAGAATTGAGAGGCATACTAGGTTGTTTTCTTTTCCAGAACGAAGAAGTATTTAAAAAGATAAAAGTACTTTCTGGTGGAGAAAAGTCGCGGGTGGCTCTGGCCAAAACTCTGCTTTCTGAAGCCAACTTTCTGATGATGGATGAACCGACCAACCACCTAGATTTCCTATCGGTTAACATTCTCATTCAAGCCTTACAGCAATATGAAGGTACGTTTGTTATTGTATCGCACGACCGCCACTTTATTTCTCAGATAGCCAATAAAATCTGGTATATAGAAGATGAGCAAATAAAGGTTTATCCGGGCACCTACGAGGAGTACGAATACTGGATGTCTCAAAGAGTTAAAGCCGAAAGCACACCAACCACTCAATCATCGGCCAAAACAGAAAAGCCTAAAACCTCAAATAAAAAGGTAAGGAACAACGAAGACGAACAACAACTGAAGAAGCTAAAGCAAAACCTGGCAGACAAAGAAGCTCAAATAGAACAACTAGAACAACAGGTAGAAGCCATTGAAGGAGAAATGGCTCTTCCGGAAGTATTCGAAAACCAGGAAGTACTAGCCGAAAAAACGGATAAGCACCAAGCGCTGAAAACATCGCTGCAGAAAGTGCAGCAAGAATGGGAATCGCTTTACCTTGAAATAGAGGCTCAGGAAGCCGATTAGGGTTTTCGGTTGAGGTAATAATTGATTCCAAGGCCAAAACCAAACACCGAAGCTTGCCGGTCTTGTGGGCTTACAGGTACAAAGTATCGATAGTGAACATCGGCTCCCACGCCAAACTGCTCGTTTATGCGATAATTTAAACCAAGTCCTGCCATGCCACTCAGGTTCCATTCACTAATGAAATCGGCCCGGCTCAGGTCTGCCTTACGAACCGAAAGAAAATTCAGGTCACCTTTCACTTTATAGTCGAAGAAGTAGTCCACTCCTACCCCTGCGAGCAAAGAAACATCGAAGCCATTCCACTGAACCACTTTGTAGCTTAACGTTGGCAATACAGAAATACCCTGCAGTGTATTGGTAAGGTTGTAGTTACCGGTGAAGTTTACATTATCCGGGTCGTAACCCAATGGCAGGTAAATGGGCAAAGACTTCCCGTTTTCTATGGAATAGGCATTGGAAGTACTACTCACTTTAAACTGACTATACCTAACCAGAGCACCCAAGGCAAGCTTTTCACTGAGATCATAAGACAGGCCGAATCCTGCACTTATGGCACCTATAGCCCGCTCTGAGCTATTGATTACATCGGAACGAAGGGATGCAACATTGGCATCTTCAATATTAAAAGCAGCCAGGTGACTACTTTCCGACTCAATATTTAAACTATTGCTACCCACATGGCCCGAGAGTATCTGCTGTCTTGCATAATTTTCCGGCTCTATTTCTACACCGGCAATAAGCTCAGAAAGCGGCCGGGTGCTTACACCCAGATCTTTCATCCACAAAGCTCTGGTGGTTGCCAAACTAGCTCTGTATGCCTTTGGAGTAGCCATTAATACTTCTGGTAAAAAGAACTGCTCTTCCTTAGGTACACTTTCTACTTCCGTTAAATTGGAGTAATCAGCAACCAGCCTTTCTCTGTTGCGAGCTGCTACTTCTGCTCTACTGTCGCTATTTTCTGTGTCTTGCGCCTTGGGCAAGCTGGTTTTTAAATCAGCTGCGAGACCGGTACCTGCTCCACTATTTAAATCATTTTTCTGTGGTTCGTTCTTGGCAGATATATCTTCTTTTTGGCTCAGCTCCTTGGGTGTTTCAGCATTGACCACGGGACTCTCTCCCTGGTTGTAGATAAAACCGGCAATAGCAAACAAGGCTATAGCTGCGGCAACCCCATAGGTCTGCCACATGAAGAATATACCTCTCTTTTTCTTTTGCTGAAGCGCCTTTTCTACCCCGGCCCACACCTGTTCTGAGGGTTGAAATTCAACCCCATCAAACATATCCTTCAGATCGTTTTCAAAACTGCCCATTACATCGACACATTTGAGTTTATCACTGTATTGGCCTCTTCTATCATCACTTTCAGCAGAGCTCTTGCTCTGGCATACTGCGATTTGGAAGTGCCTTCGGTTATTTCCATCATTTCGGCTATCTCTTTGTGCCCATAGCCTTCAATGGCAAAAAGGTTGAATACTGTTCTACAACCTACCGGTAACTTCTGCATCATGGCCATTATTTCAGTAAAGTGTAAATGCGAAATCACCAGTTCTTTCTCTACATGAAGCGGGGTTTTGTCTATATCGAGCATTGGCTGTTGATACAGCTTCTTGCGGTTGTGGTTAATGGCGGTGTTCACCACTATGCGCCTTAGCCAGGTAGAAAACTGTGCTTCGTGCCTAAACGATTCAAGACTATTGAAGATCTTTATAAAGGCATCTTGAAGAATATCTTCAGCATCAGCCTGCGATTTGGCATAACGCATAGCAACAGGCATAAGTCTGGCCGCGTAGCGATCGTAAAGTTCGCGTTGCGCCTTAACTTCTCCTTTAATGCACCTATTGATTAATTCTATATCCTGAATCATTAACCTTCAAGAAGATCCCCTCTTCTCGCCTTTAGACACTGTGGTATTAAAATTGGTTGTAAGAGCAATAATTAATCCTAATTTCGTTTGCTTCAACAAATGTCTTTAAAGTCTGTGAGATTTCTCTTCCTTGTGTTCGTCTTCTGCAGCCAGGGGCTTTGGGCTCAACAAAATTTGCAATACAATAACCATACTTATGACGCCAACATAAGAACGGTGAGGCTAAACCCGGCAGGAAATAATGTGCAAAGCAGCATTGCCCCACCCGTAACCAAAGTTGGGCAATCGAACCTGATGTTGAGCTTTGACGACTTAAAAGAAGATGCCGATTATTACTACGTCTACTTTGTACACTGCAACGCTAATTGGGAACCTTCTAATCTAAGACCCAACATGTTTCTGAAAAACTACAATGAATTCGAAATTACAGACTTTGAATTCAGCCAGGAGGCTAAGCAACAATATGTAAATTACACGTTTACAATACCTTCTTTCGAAATATCGGGCAACTATCTGGCAGTGGTATACCGAAACCGAAACAAAAAAGACCTTGTACTCAGCCAGCGCTTTTATGTGTATGAAGAAAATACTTCCGTAGGAATTTCTGTTCAACGCTCCACTGAGCAAATCCACCGGGTGAACAACCAACGCATAGAGGTCTCCCTCAACTATGCCGGATTAAAGGCTGTAGACCCAAGAGAACAGTTTAAAATAGTGGTTCGGCAAAACCAACGACCAGACTTAACCCGCTATAAACTACCACCAACTTTTATCGATGAGAACGCTCAGTTTATAAGGTATCAGGGGCTAGACGAGGTATTCGATTTTCCCGGCACCAACGAATTCAGAGCCTTCGACCTGAGCACCACCACTTTTACAGGTAGAAGGGTTGACGAAATTTACATGAGTAACAGGCGTGTGGTGGCTCAATTGAGAACAGACGCCCCTTTGGCCGACACCTACCTGCAAAACCTGGACATTAATGGCCAGTACTACATACGCGATGTGGAGGGACAATCGGGAGGTATAAGTGCAGAATATGTTTACACCAACTTTATGCTTAAGATTCCCAAATCCGATGAAAAAGTCTACGTAGTGGGCGCCTTTAATAACTGGCAAAAAAACAGTGCATCGCTCATGAAATACAACGAAGTTGAAGAGGCATATGAAGCCGAAATATTACTGAAGCAAGGATGGTATAATTACTCCTATATCCAAGAAGGAGCTAATCCATTCGGAATAGACGGTTCTTTCTTTGAAACCGAAAACCTTTACGAAGTCTTTGTTTATTTTTCACCCATGGGCGGCCGTGGCGACCGCCTGGTGGGTTATTCGCAGCTGGGCTACAACACTAGGCGGTAGCTGTTGGGGCGTTTTTCTGAAAATGATACTTCTCGGTACGCTCCAAGGGATCGGCATTGGCCAAATCGAGCATTCCAAAGCCTTTGTAGGTATAGTTGCCCAGGCCACAACTGAATATAAATTCCTGCACCTCTTTTTCGGCATATAGTTTAAAAGGCAAGGTATATCCGCGCACCTCATATTTGACATCATTTTCAAAAACCGAATAGATACGCGCAAACTTCTTTTCTTTGGCTTTCATTCTTTCAATATAATCCATATCGGGCACTACCTGAAAGCGTTTGAAGCGCTCAAAATCTTTGGTAGAGTAGTTGCCGGTACGCTCTAGCCTCTGAAGGGTAGACTCATAGAGCAGATCTGAAAACTCATCGGTTTCGGGCATAATAAAGCGCTTGGAGCGCTCGTCATTAAACCTCGCCTTAAACGGAACTATGGGTGATATACAAATGAACTTGCTTTCTCCAGTCAGTTCTATTGGTTTTTCCAGCTCAGTAAACAACGGAAGCACCTGTAAATTACCAAGTTCTATTACCTCAAACTCAAAGATTTGTTCCAGAAGGTAGTCTAAAAACTCCTGCTCGGAAGCAGAAATGACCAACGTTACAAAGTTGGAATAATAATGCAGCCCATTGCGCGAAACTTTAGTTTGACCTTTCAGTCCTGAAAAATTGAAAAATTCGTAATGAATAAATTTTTCTTTCCCTCCTTTTACCAACACTCCTTTTAAGAATTGGGCTAATATGTGTTGATGATGAAACGGAAGGTAAGCTCCACGGTTTTTAAGTTTAAAAATTACCCTGACTCTCACGACACTCTACTTTAAAATACAAAACTTTCCAAGCCTAATGCATTGACATGCAACCGGTATGACCATAACTCAATGGCCTATAGGATTGTTCAGTCTGAACGAAAAAAATAAAGTGATTTATACGATCGGCTTACACATTGAAGCGGAAATGCATAATATCTCCGTCTTTCACAATGTAGTCTTTACCTTCTACCGCCATTTTACCGGCTTCTTTTACGGCCACCTCGGTTTTATACTGCTGATAGTCAGCCAGCTTAATAACCTCAGCGCGAATAAAGCCCTTCTCAAAGTCGGTATGAATAACTCCGGCAGCCTGAGGGGCCTTCCAGCCTTTGGTAATAGTCCATGCCCTTACCTCTTTCTCTCCTGCAGTAAAATAGGTAATCAGGTTTAGCAGAGAATAAGAAGCCTTAATAAGTTTATTGAGCCCCGACTCCTTCAAGCCATATTCTTCCAAAAACATGGCCTTTTCATCGGCATCTTCCAATTCTGCAATTTGAGACTCTATAGAAGCTGAAATAAGGAGCACCTCTGCGCTTTCGTCTTTCACCGCATTTTTTAGTGCTTCTACATGTTCGTTTCCGGTATGGATAGATGCTTCTTCTACATTGGCTACGTAAATAACAGGCTTAATAGTGAGCAAAGAAAGGTCTTTAACGGCAGCTAACTCATCGGCATCGGCTTCTACCGAACGTGCATTGGCACCTCCTTCTAAAGCAGCCTTAAATTTCTCAAGACTAACCAGCTCTTTCTTGGCTTTAGCATCGCCCGACTTAGCAATTTTAATCAGTCGTTGAATTTTCTTATCAATGGACTCTAGATCCTTGAGCTGCAACTCGGTATCAATAACCTCTTTATCGAAAACAGGGTCTACATTACCGGCCACATGGACTACATTATCATCTTTGAAGCAGCGGACCACATGAATAATAGCATCTACTTCTCTTATGTTGGCTAAAAACTTGTTGCCCAGCCCCTCTCCTTTACTGGCACCTTTCACCAGCCCGGCAATGTCCACAAATTCAATTACCGTAGGCAGTACTTTTTGCGGGTTCACAAGCTCTTTCAAGATTTCCAGTCGCTCATCGGGCACGGTTACTACCCCAACATTGGGTTCTATAGTACAAAATGGAAAGTTGGCCGCTTCGGCCTTTGCACTTGACAGCGCATTAAATAAGGTTGATTTACCTACGTTGGGAAGCCCAACAATTCCACATTTTAAACCCATAACTGTCTAAAGAATTGCTTGTTTTTAAATGAGCGGCAAAGATAGCAATTAATACAATCTGCACTGAATGGGCCAATAAAAAAGGGGCCGTAGCCCCTTAATTTCTTTGCATGAAGATGTATTAGTCCCAGCTGAGTTCGCTGTCATGATCTGTTTCTCCGTTAACGCTGAGCTCTTCTCTGTCGAATTGAGAAAAGTCTACATCAGGAAGCAATTCTTCTTTTACGTGACTTACAGCCTCATTCAGTGCTTCTACGAACTTCCCAAAATCTTCCTTATAGAGGAATATTTTATGTTTTTCATAGCTAAACCCATCATCTTTAAATTTTCTTTTGCTTTCCGTGATGGTCAAGTAGTAGTCGTTTGATCGAGTGGCCTTGATGTCAAAAAAATACGTTCTTTTTCCTGCCCTTACCCTCTTTGAAAAAATCTCATTCCTGTCCTTATCTTCCACTTCTCAAAGTATTTAGTCTTGGTTTCAGTTGATTTTCGAAAAATAGCTGTCCTAATATAAACCAATATTAGCTACTATTGCAAACACCGTAAAAATAAAAAGCGCAACCCATTTGTGATTCTTATGGTAAATTAAACCTTTGGCATACACGGCAAAACAGAGTTTATGCAGTTTTCATTAGAAGATATTAAGCATCTTGGTAATATAGAATTACTGGCAAGGCAGATGGTTGAGGGCTTTATTACAGGCTTGCACAAATCGCCATATCATGGGTTTTCGGTAGAATTTGCCGAGCACAGACTGTACAACACCGGGGAAAGTACCCGCCACATAGACTGGAAGTTGTATGCCAAAACGGACAGACTCTATACCAAACGTTATGAAGAAGAAACTAACCTGCGGTGCCAGTTAGTCATCGATCAGTCTTCTTCCATGTATTACCCGGACACCAACTTTGGCAAAATGCGATTTAGCGTTTTGGCATCGGCCGCACTCACCTACCTGCTACACAAGCAGCGCGATGCTGTTGGGTTACATACTTTTAGCAGTCAGTTGGAACTGGAAACTCCCGTCAAGTCATCGGCCTCTCATGTGCATAAACTCTTTTTAATGCTCAACGAATTGTTGAACAAGCCCAAAACCGAAAAACGGACTAACGTTGCGGCCATCTTAAATCAATTGGCTCAGAAAATTCACAGACGTTCGCTCGTGGTTATTTTTAGCGATATGTTCGACAATGAGGCCAATGAAGAGGAACTAATGGCCGCGCTGCAACACCTTAAACATAGAAAGCATGAAGTTCTGCTTTTTCACGTAACAGACCATAGAACTGAGTTGGATTTTGACTTTGAAGACCGCCCCTATGAGTTTATCGATGCAGAGACTAGTGAAAGAGTTAAACTTAACCCGGCTTCCATCAAAAAGGCTTTCCGTGAGCAAATGGACAACTATTACCATGAACTTTATCTCAAATGTGCCAAACTAAAAATTGACCTGATCACAGCCGACATCAATCAGGGATTTGACCAGATACTTAAAGCTTACTTGATAAAGCGTCAAAAAATGACTTGAATAGAATACCAATATTTAGCACATGAAAAACACACTAATACTGTTCTCCATAATTCTTCTATTGATTGCCTGCAATACTCCCTATTCAATCTCTGAATGGCAAAAAGTGCTTAAAGATAAAGGTGATGCCAAAATAGAGTTGGTAATAGAAAGTAAAAACCACTCTACCTCAAAATCGTCTGGCACAGCTGATGGAGAGCTTTTATTTCAACGACTTGGTAATTTAAAAGAAGTGGTGGAATCTTTTAATCCTGAGAAAGTGGTGGTAATTGAGAGTTTACCTGATCGCTATCACTTCAACCTGAAGGTGACCAATTACCCCTCACCCCAAATTTCTGACTTAAGCGAAGATATTTTGAATTTCATGGCTGAAAAAGCCGATTTTAAGTGGAAGATTGAAAACAGAAAACAATCGTTTTATAGTCTTGCAGTGTCGGACAGTTATCTTCTACATCAGGCGAAAAACGTACACCCGGAAATTGATCAATTATCTTCTACACACCCCAAAAGAGTGAGGTTTATTGGTAGCCTGGATAACTTCATCTTATTTCTCGAAAAAATAGTCGATACACCAATCAGGGGGGATGTGCCCAAATTAGACCTTAAATTAGACATAGAATTACCAAACGGAGACACGGAGGCTCTATTACTTGCGCTCAAAAACACGTATGGCCTCACTCTGACCCCGGAAACCGGCCTAAACGAAGCCATCGTAATTACCTCAAACTAGACGCAGCGGGGCAGTTTACGTTATCACTAAATTTCAATACATACCGGATGGGACTTATTTGGTCAGAGTTACTTCCAGGCTACTTCCTGCCAACGAAACCTTGCCTCCACTCTGAAGAATAGCCTTGTGTACCTTTTCGTAGATGAGGTTTTTGGTGGTTCTTCTCTTTTTAAAATCTACCACATAACGAAGGGTGTAGGTGCTCCAATTTTCATCGAAAGAGAAAGTAATCATTGGAGGAATTTGGGCCTTCTCCACATAAAGCTGCCCGGTTAGTTTATCCCACGAGGCCTGTGAGTCACGACTAAAATCACCCACCACCTCATCGAGTATTTGATTCAGCACACCTTTAAAATATTCTTGATCGCTATCAGTACGCACCGGAATTTTAATCTCGTCCCACAAAAAGGGAAAATCTCCCGAATAGTTATAAACCGGCTCCTTGAATAAATAGCTATTGGTCAATCGCACCATTTTTCCATTGTAAAGATCACCATCTACCCAGTCGCCAATCTCCATAAGTGTAGTGCGCAATACGCCAATATCTACTACATCTCCCTTCACTCCCCCCATTTGTACGCGGTCTCCTACTTTGAAATATTTACCGGAAAGAATGACCAAAAAGCCTGCAATACTCATTATTACTTCTTGCAGGGCAAAGGCAATACCTGCTCCGGCCAAACCTACAGCCAGTGTAATGTTAGAAAGCTTGTAATTGAAAATGAGCATGCCACTGAGGGCAAAAACAATATAACCCAATAGGGTTACCAGTTTTTTAGCCTGATAGCGCGTACTCTTATCGCTTACATAGCGTGAAAGCACTCGTTTAAGAAACCTTGCCACCAGCATAACCAGGATAAAGGCTACCAGCAGCAACAAAAAGCGTTTTGCAAGAGGCTCCGAAAGCCAATTCGTAAGTTGAGACACTTCCATAGCCATAAGTTATAAAGAATTGCGAGTCTTAATAATAAAACCGGATTACTTACTTAAGTCGCATAGCGTATGATTCGACATGCTGTCACCGTTGGTAAAGGCAATGCTTGTTGCTCAAGTGGTCTAGTTACATCTATATGATTAAATAAAGTAGACCTATACGAAAAAAGGCCTCTGTTGAGGCCTTTTTTTAATGCTTTCATAATGAGTTTGGTACTACACGTGTAGCCATTCTTTCTTGGCTTCCAACTCTTCCTGGGTTTCTCTGTAATCAGGGTCATCCACACAACAATCTACCGGACACACAGCTGCACACTGTGGTTCCTCGTGGAATCCGGTACATTCTGTACACTTGCCTGATACGATATAATAAAACTCATCTGAAATGGGCTCTTGTGGTTCGTTGGCGTCTACCACAGTGCCATCTTCCATTTCTACCTCTTTCAGGTCAGTTCCTCCGGCCCAGGTCCACTCCATTCCTCCTTCATATATCGCTGTATTGGGGCATTCAGGTTCGCATGCACCGCAGTTAATGCATTCGTCTGTAATCATTATGGCCATAGTGCTCTAATTTTATTGGTAGTCCTTAGTGCAACAATTATTTGTTGGCTAAGTTTCAGGTTTCTAAAAATATTTGCCGCAAAAGTAATAGGTAATAGTTCTCAGGCGCAAACTTAGCTTGTATTTTTGGGGCACAATTATGGAAATGAGTATAGAAAGAAGAGCAACAGCACTGGCAAATTTGGGAAATTGGTTCAAAACAATAACCCCGGAAGAGTTCTCAAACCTTTGCCAGGTGGCTATAAACCAAAACAATTGGTTCACTAAAGACAATATTCAAAAGGCCTTTAATGCCTGGGGCGAGGCTCTCACCGAAGAAAAGATCGGTCACTGGATAAAGGGCTATAATTGGTCTAAAAACCCCAGAAAGGTTGGTCTTGTACTAGCCGGCAATATTCCTTTAGTGGGCTTGCACGATGTACTCTCGGTAATTATAAGCGGACACAAGGCTTGTGTGAAATACTCATCGCAAGATGCTGTATTGATGAAAGCCGCATTGCAAACGCTTATTGATCTGGAACCTGAGCTAAAAAGTCAACTTGCGGAAGTTGATCGGCTAAATGATATAGAAGCTGTAATTGCTACCGGTTCGGACAATACAGCTCGGTATTTCAAACATTACTTTGCTAAACACCCTCACATTATTCGGCAAAACAGGGTATCGGTTGGCCTATTGAACGGAGAAGAAACAACCACCGATCTCCAGAACCTTGGTCTGGACATTTTTACCTACTACGGGCTTGGCTGTAGAAATGTGGCTAAGATTTATTGTCCTAAATCATTTGACCTCACTCAGTTTATTGCTGCGCAAGACACTCACGAGAATGTATTGAGTCATCACAAATACCAGAACAATTATGACTACAATAAGTCCGTGTATTTGGTAAACAAGGAGCCACATCTCGACTCGGGCTTCTTTCTTATGCGAGAGAGCTCTGAACTGGTCTCTCCTATTTCGGTGGTTTTTTACGAATCATACGCTTCTGAAGCCGAGCTATCACTAAAGCTTTCAGCTCAACAAGATAAAATCCAGTGTATGGTTGCTAAAGATGGATGGTACGAAGGCAGCTTACCCTTTGGCACTGCCCAATGCCCTGAGCTGTGGGATTATGCCGATGGGGTTGATACGCTGGAGTTTTTGGCAAGCTTGTAATCCAATCCATGAACAAGGATCAACTTTATTCTATATACTTCGCTAATAGTAGGGCGTATTTTTTGAACAAGCTCCGTGAGTTTAAAGAGGGGAATAGATACACCTTTAACCTCCCCTCATTTTTATTAGGGGGAGTATATTTCTTTTACCGGAAAATGTACAAAGAGGGGGTTATTCTCTTGATTCTGATCTATACTGAACAAATTCTTTCATTGAACATAGCTACTACGTTCAACTTAACTTTTATGCATGATACCGGATATAATATCTTTATGACATTTCTGTTCGCAACTGTCTCGGGATTCATTTTCAATAGATTATACTTAGCCAAAGCAATCAAGGTAATTGACAATATCCAGATTCAGGAAGACGAGGAAGCCAAAAAATATCTCAGAAAACAAGGAGGCACTAGTATAGTCAGTGCTCTGCTGCTGGCGGTTGGGATGGTTATTTTCGCCTGGCTGAACGCTACATACTTCTTATTCTGAATTTCAATAATAAAAATCCCCGGAATTTGCATCTTTAGGTATGAGCCAAAGATTTAGGAAACTCTTTTATCATCTTTTCCCTTCCCCGTTTGCCATAGCTGTTTTACTTACCGTTTTAGTTTACGGTTTGGCACTCATTTTTACTCAAAGGCCGGAAAATGCAGTATCATCTTACCCAATAAAGCTATTGGAATATTGGCAAACCGGTTTTTGGGAGCTACTGGCCTTTACCATGCAAATGGCCCTCATTCTTATTCTTGGCCATGCTCTCGCTTTAACCCCTCTGTTCAACCGGCTCATTAATCTCCTTACTCGCTATTGCCATACTACAGCCACTGCTGCCATGATTGTTGGCCTGATTACAATTCTGCTCAGCTTCTTCAATTGGGGCTTGTGTTTGGTATTTGGGGCAATTTTTGCGCGAAAAGTGGCCGAAAGATCCCAAGAGCTGGGTCAGCCATTGAACTATCCGCTCATTGGGGCGGCCGGTTATGCCGGCATGATGTGCTGGCATGGCGGGCTTTCCGGGTCGGCACCACTCACCGTATCGGGTAAAAGTCATTTTTTAGTCAACCAAATCGGTGTGATAGGCATTGAGGAAACGCTCCTTTCCACAATGAATATTAGTACAAGTCTCTGCCTTATTGTGCTTATTCCCGGGTTTCTGTATCTGCTCGGACGTTTGTCGCCACACAGAACCTTTAATAAACTTAAAAGCCAATCTAAGAAGAGTCAAAAATTGACCACCGAAGCCGTTGGAGCCGAGAAGCTAGACCATGCCAGGTTTCCGGCCATTGGCCTAGGTTTACTCATATGTTTTATAGCCATTCGTCAGGCCTGGAACACCCCTTCCGGATCGGGGTTAGGCTTTATTGACCTTAATTACATTAACTTTTTATTATTCGGCCTGGGCCTGATGATGCACGGTAGCTTTTCCAATTTCCTAACAGCCATACAAAAAGCTATTGGTGGTGCCTCGGGCATCCTTATTCAATTCCCCCTGTATGCGGGCATAATGGGCATTATGAAGTACTCGGGATTAGGAGCTGAAATCTCTTACGCCTTTGTGGCTATTTCCAACCAAACCACCCTTCCCATCTTTACCTTTATTAGTGCCGGCATTGTCAATGTGTTTGTGCCAAGTGGTGGCGGACAATGGGCTGTTCAGGGACCAATAGTGACCGAAGCAGCCGAAGCATTAGGAGTTTCTATACCTAAAATCATTATGGCTCTCTCCTATGGAGATCAGTTGACCAACATGCTCCAACCCTTCTGGGCTCTACCCCTTTTGGGCATCACTCAACTTAAAGCAAAAGATATTCTTCCTTACAGCGTTTTAGTGATGATGCTCGGAATGCTTATATTTATAAGCAACCTATTGATTTTCTGATACATGGCAAACAAATACAGACTGGAAGGCGAAGCTCCCAGGTTTTCTTTCAGAGGCATGGGAAAAATAGTGGTAGAACTATTGATTATTGTAGTGGGTATTTACCTGGCCTTTGCGCTCGATAAGTATGGAGAAAGAAAGGAGCAAAAGGCACTGGAAAAAAAGTACCTTCAGGAACTGATGGAGGAAGCTATGACCAATTTGGAAGAGCTCAGGGCCGATCAGCAAACGCGTAAGCATCAGCTTGTACTCTTTGGAAAATTACTGGAAACAGCCAATCGGCAAGTAGCCGAAGACACCCTGAGAATGGCCGTAAAAGAATTGCTCATCAACCGTATTTTCTCACCGTCCGATGTGGTTTATCAGGATCTGACCAGTTCGGGCAATCTCCGCCTAATAGAGTCGGACACCATTCGTAAAACCATTATCCGATACAAGGGACGACTCGCCCGCGCCCCCATTACCGAAAATGTAGAAAGACGCCTCATCGAAGATAAACTAGAACCATACTTGCTTCAAAAACAGGTGCTTTCTTTGCTGGAGCCCATGGAGGATATGGATGAAATTAACATCTCCGAACAACAGGTGGATCGGATTATTCGGGTATTGCTCAACGACCGTCAGTTCTTGGATTTGGTTTACCTCAGGTACAACCGTCTCAAGCATACCATCTACTTTGAAAACCCGGTACAAAGAAGCCTTGAAATACTCATTAGCCTACTGAAGGAAGAAATTAGAGCAAAGACATAAGTTCTGCTCCAACAAATACCTCTGAGGCATACTCAATTCTTCGATTTTTGATAACTTAGCGGCCCCTAGATAGTTATCTAATAGAACTAATCATTTAAAAATATTTTTCATGGCTTTTGACATTGATATGATTAAGGCTGTTTACGAGAAGATGCCTTCTCGTATAGAAGCAGCCAGAAAATCTGTGGGTAAACCACTTACCCTGGCTGAGAAAATTTTGTATTCACACTTGTGGGATGGAAACGCTACTGAGGCATACGAGAGAGGTAAGTCTTATGTAAACTTTGCTCCTGACCGGGTGGCCATGCAAGATGCCACAGCACAAATGGCTCTTTTACAGTTTATGCAAGCTGGTAAAGCCAAAGTATCGGTACCCTCTACCGTGCATTGCGACCACCTCATTTTGGCTAAACAAGGTGCCGAAGAAGATTTAAGAAATTCACTCACTGCTTCAGGAGAAGTGTTCAACTTCCTTGAGTCTGTGTCTAATAAATATGGTATTGGCTTCTGGAAACCCGGAGCCGGAATTATTCACCAGGTTGTTTTAGAAAACTATGCATTCCCTGGAGGAATGATGATTGGAACCGACTCTCACACTGTAAACGCAGGTGGTTTGGGCATGGTAGCCATAGGTGTTGGCGGTGCCGATGCCGTAGACGTAATGGCCGGAATGCCCTGGGAGCTTAAATTCCCTAAGCTCATTGGAGTAAAACTAACCGGCAAAATGAACGGCTGGACTGCGCCAAAAGATGTAATTCTTAAAGTAGCGGGCATTCTTACCGTAAAAGGTGGTACGGGTTGCATTCTCGAATACTTTGGCGAAGGTGCCAAAAGCCTTTCAGCAACCGGAAAAGGCACCATTTGTAACATGGGTGCTGAGATTGGAGCAACCACCTCTACTTTTGGTTATGACGATTCCATGGAAAGGTATCTGCGCTCTACAGACCGGGCTGATGTGGCTGAAATGGCCAATCAGGTAAGAGAGCACCTTACTGGTGACGATGAGGTATATGCCAATCCTGAACAATATTTCGATCAGGTTATAGAAATTGACCTAAGCACGCTAGAACCGCACGTAAATGGTCCTTTTACTCCGGATCGTGCCACTCCGGTTTCTAAAATGCGTGAAGAAGCCGAGAAAAACGGCTGGCCCACCAAAGTAGAATGGGGTCTTATAGGTTCATGCACCAACTCTTCTTACGAAGATCTTTCCCGGGCCTCTTCTATTGCCAAACAAGCCGTAGAAAAAGGGCTAAAGACCAAAGCAGACTTTGGTATTAACCCTGGCTCCGAGCAGGTAAGGTACACGGCAGAAAGAGACGGACTTCTGAAAATCTTTGAAGACCTGGATGCCACCATATTTACCAATGCCTGTGGCCCATGTATTGGTCAGTGGGAAAGATCAGGAGACAATACCCGAGTAAATACCATTGTGCACTCTTTTAACAGAAACTTCTCTAAGAGAGCCGATGGCAACCCTAATACCCATGCCTTTGTTACCTCACCGGAAATGGTAGCTGCTATTGCTATATCAGGCGACTTAGGCTTCAACCCCATTACCGATACTCTTACCAACGAAAAAGGCGAACAGGTTAAACTGGACCCACCAGTGGGTGAAGAGCTTCCAAGCAAAGGCTTTGCAGTAGAGGACAATGGCTATCAGGCTCCGGCAGAAGATGGCAGCAATATTGAAGTGGTTGTTCGTCCTGACTCTAAAAGACTTCAACTTCTGGAGCCTTTCAAACCTTGGGATGGTAAGAACATCACTGGCGCCAAATTACTGATTAAAGCCTTTGGTAAGTGTACAACTGACCACATTTCAATGGCTGGTCCATGGTTGAGGTTTAGAGGTCATCTGGACAATATCTCAGACAACTGCCTGATTGGTGCCGTAAATGCATTTAATAAAGAAACCAACAAGGTAAAGAACCAACTTACTGGTGAATATGGCCCGGTGCCTGCCACACAGCGACAATATAAAGCTGAGGGCATTCCTACTATTGTTGTGGGAGACCACAACTATGGAGAAGGCTCTTCTCGCGAACATGCGGCCATGGAGCCTCGTCACCTTGGTGTAAAAGCAGTATTGGTAAAATCATTTGCCCGTATTCACGAAACCAACCTTAAAAAGCAAGGTATGCTGGCCCTGACTTTTGCCAACGAAGCCGACTATGATAAAGTACAGGAAGATGATACCATCAACTTCCTGGACCTGGATCAGTTTAGCGAAGGCAAGCCATTGAACATAGAATTTGTTCATGCCGATGGCAGCAAAGATGTGATTGTGGCCAACCATACCTACAACGAAGCCCAGATTGGTTGGTTCAGAGCTGGTTCTGCGCTTAATCTGATCAAGGAGCAAAACAAATAAGCCGACAAGGCCAAATTTATTTTAAAGAGGCTGTCGCGAAAGTTAGCTGAATGTCACCCTGAACTTGTTTCAGGATCTGTAAGTGATTGATTGACCATTCACCCGGGTTCTGACATAAATTCAGAGTGACGAACTCCAGCGCTTTCGCAACAGCCTTTTTTATGAACTCCCCCCAAGGTTGATTCATCAATACTCTATTATTCTTCACCCCTCATAGTCTCTCAATGAGGACTATGAGGAAAACACAACGGCAATACTTTCAGAAATATTCAGCAGCCGTCCGACCTCTTCGAGCGGTCAGACCGGTAAGTAAGAACAGTATAGAATTACCCCTCCAGAAAAGCCATACACATCCCCCCCTCATAGTCTCTCGATGAGGACTATGAGGAAAACACAACTCCAATACTTTCAGAAATATTCAACAACCGTCCGACCGCTCAAAGCGGTGAGACGGGTAAGTAGGAATAATACTCAGCCTGAAACATTCTCTGTCGCAAACACACCCTTAATGTGCCGCATATGACAGCAACGGAAACACCTTACAATTATGACTTTTGCATAAGACCTATCAGAGGTTCCTCATTATTTTCCATTTAACACATTATAGCATGTCAAAAATTGTTACTCAAAAAATCACTCCTTACCTATGGTTCAATGACCAAGCCAGAGAAGCAGCCGACTTTTACTGCACGCTGTTCGATCGTTCCAAAGTAATATCCGATTCCGGTATGATCGTAGAGTTTGAATTAGAGAACTTAAAATTTATAGCGTTAAACGGAGGGCCAAAATTTACCTTCAATGAATCTGTTTCATTTTTGATTCTTTGCGACAGTCAAACCGAAGTAGATCATTTTTGGAACCGCCTTACTCAAAACGGAGGTCAGGAAAGCATGTGCGGATGGTGCAAAGACCCTTTTGGTTTATCATGGCAGGTAGTGCCAAGCCAGTTGATGAGCCTAATGAAAACCGGTACAGAAGCACAAAGAAACCGGGTAATGCAGGCATTAATGGGCATGAAGAAAATTTTGATTCAACCGCTTGTACAGGCCCATGAAGGATAGACAATAACTGTGGAGCAATGGCCGAAGCCGGCAAGCACTATTAATTCACAATAAAAAACCTTAACTTACTCATATTCAATTTTTTAATCAATCTTCAACCAAATGAGAAAGTTAACGAGAATCACAGTTTTTGTGCTTGCCTCCGTGGTTATCCTGGTGGTTTTAGCCTTTGCCTACCTCAACTTTACCTACCCAAAAGTGGACCCTGCCCCCGAACTCACGGTGAATCCAACACCGGAGCTTATCGCACGGGGAGAATACCTGGCCAACCATGTGGCCTTATGCATGGACTGTCACTCACAAAGAGATTTCTCCAGGTATTCCGGGCCACCAACCCCAGGCACCGAAGGTGCAGGTGGCGACCGGTTCGATCAAACCATGGGCATGCCGGGAGTTTTCTATGCTAAAAACATCACTCCTTTTGGTATAAGCCGGTATACCGATGGCGAACTCTTCCGGGTTATTACCACAGGAGTTACCAAAGAAAACAAAGCCCTATTCCCCATTATGCCTTACCCTTATTATGGTCAAATGGCTGAAGACGATATTCATGCCATCATAGCCTATTTACGTAGTCTTCCACCAGTAGAAAGTCAAATCCCAGACTCTAAGGCCGATTTTCCTTTCAGCCTTATTCTAAAGACAATTCCCGTAAATGCATCACCACAACCTCGCCCTCAGAGAACCGATGAAATTGCTTATGGTAAGTATATGGCTACATTCGCAGCATGTATGGAGTGTCATACCCCAGTAGAAAAAGGGCAAATTGTTGCTGAGCAGGCTTTTAGTGGTGGACGAGAGTTTTTAATGCCTGGAGGCGTAATCATGAGAACCCCAAACATTACGCCTCATAGCACAGGTTTGGGCCAGTGGACCGAAGAAATGTTTATAGCCAAATTTAAAAACTACGAAAACAATGCCTACACACTCAGTCAGGGAGACATGAATACCATAATGCCCTGGAGCATGTATGCCGGTATGGATACGGTAGACCTTAAAGCCATTTATGCTTACCTGAAAACCGTGCCTGCCATAGAAAAAACCGTAGTCAAATATGAGCAAATGAATGACTAAGGCCGTATGCAACAGGCTAAGCCACTCATTTTCAGAGGGACTATTTTCAATCGGGTACATAAGCCTCATTTTCAAAAGCCCTAAAAACTTTTATCTTCATAGGGATTTTTAATTCTAAAAACCGCTATGATCATAGGTCTATTGAAAGAACCATCAGGTGAAAACCGAGTGGCTCTTCTACCGGAAAATGTTAAAACCCTTATTGCTCTTAATGTAGAACTCATCGTAGAGTCTCAGGCAGGTACGGCTGCCTTTACAACCGATTCTGAGTTCGAAAAGGCAGGAGCAAAAATTGGTCAGCGCAGGGATGTCCTTAGCGCTGATCTTGTTTTAGGCATTAACCCTCCTACCGATTCGGAGCTTGAAGACCTGAAAGCCGGACAGGTTTTGATGTCTGTTTTTCAGCCATTATCGAATAAACAGCTGGTAGAAAAACTCATGTCTTTACAGTTCACGAGCTTTAGCATGGACAATGTGCCGAGAACCACCAGGGCACAGTCTATGGATGTGCTCTCCTCCATGGCTACCGTAGCAGGTTACAAGGCAGTGCTTTTAGCAGCCTCCAATTCTCCCCGCTTCTTCCCTATGTTTATGACTGCCGCAGGAAGTATTATTCCTTCCAAGGTCTTAGTGTTAGGCGCTGGTGTAGCTGGTCTTCAGGCCATCGCCACTGCCCGCAGATTAGGTGCTGTAGTGGAGGCCTTCGATGTAAGAACCGCAGCCGAAGAAGAAGTAAAAAGCTTGGGGGCCAAATTTGTGAAGGTTGAAGGCGCAACTGACGATAAATCGGCCGGAGGCTATGCAGTAGAACAATCGGAAGAATATAAAGCTAAACAGCAGGCACTGATTCAGGAACATGCCGCCAAAGCCAATATCATTATCTGTACCGCACAGATTCCGGGAAGAAAAGCACCAGTTTTAATCACACAAGAAACAGTTCAAAATATGGCTGAAGGCTCTGTGATTGTAGATTTAGCGGCTTCAACTGGAGGTAATTGCGAGTTGACTGAAAACGACCGAGTGGTGCAAAAACATGGCGTTACCATTATCGGTAATTCCAATTTGGCGTCCACCATGCCGCTCGATGCCAGCAAAATGTATGGTAAGAACATGGTCAACTTCCTGAAGCTGCTTATTGATGCAGAAGGAAACCTCAATCTCAATTGGGAAGACGATATTCTGGCCAATACCTGTGTGACTCATGCCGGTGAGGTGATGAGTCCACGTGTTAAAAACATCCTTTTTCAAACTGAAACTGCCTAAGCCATGGTAAACATACTACAACTGTTTGTTGAAAACAGGGAATTCATTTTTCTCATTATCGTCTCCATATTCCTTGGAATCGAAGTCATATCCAATGTTCCGGCCGTACTGCATACGCCTTTGATGTCTGGAGCCAACGCCATTCATGGAGTGGTCATTATCGGCTCCATCATCATTATGCTGGAGGCCCACCCAACTAATTATCTCGCCTTGATTCTGGGCTTTTTTGCGGTGGTACTAGGAACGCTCAATGTGGTTGGCGGTTTTGTGGTGACCAACCGAATGCTGGAAATGTTTAAGAAAAAGGAGAAGTAAAGCCATGACAGAACTTTTAGGATTATCCATTCTCGAACTCTGCTACATAGCCGCTTCGATTACCTTCATCTTGGGCTTGAAAATGCTTTCCAGCCCAGACAAAGCCAGAAAAGGAAACCTCATTGCCGCCTATGGTATGGGCATCGCCATTCTGGCCACCATTCTTTTTAAGGAAGAACTGACAGCCGATAAGTGGCTCAATTACGCACTGATTTTGGCCGGCCTGATAGTGGGAACCGTTATCGGAACCCGCATGGCATTGAAGGTGAAAATGACGGCCATGCCTCAAATGGTGTCTTTCTTTAACGGTATGGGAGGCGCCTGTGCAGCGGTTATTTCACTCGTTGAGTTCGACCATGTGATGCATGGAGGCACTATAAGTTCAGGCATGCTGGTTGTCATCCTTCTAGGGCTGATTATTGGATCCGTTTCATTTTCCGGGAGCATTATTGCCTATGGTAAACTGGAAGGAAAAATTGGAGATAAAGCGCTTCCTGCTGGCCAAATACTCAATATCATTCTGTTATTGGGTATGTTGGGCATGGCCATCTTTATGGCCAATACAGCCGAGCCACAAGCCATTTACATCTACATTTTACTAGGTGTTTCTCTTCTTTATGGAGTTCTCTTTGTGATGCCGATTGGCGGAGCAGATATGCCTGTGGTCATCTCCCTGCTCAATAGCTTTACCGGTATGGCAGCTGCCTTTGGTGGTTTCCTCTATGGTAATCAGGCCATGCTTACCGGTGGTATACTGGTGGGTTCTGCCGGAACCATCTTGACCGTGCTGATGTGCAAGGCCATGAACCGCTCATTAACCAATGTGATTATTGGTTCGTTTGGCGGTGGTGGAACTGCAGCAGCTGACGATGGTGAACAAGGCACCATCAAAGAGATTTCGGTGACCGATGCAGCCATTCTTTTGGCTTATGCCAATAAGGTGACCGTAGTACCCGGTTACGGCCTGGCTGTGGCGCAAGCACAACACACCGTTCACAACCTGGAAAAGATACTGGACGATAAAGGCGTAGAAATGAATTATGCTATTCATCCAGTGGCTGGGCGTATGCCCGGCCATATGAACGTACTTCTGGCAGAAGCAGATGTGCCCTACCCTAAGCTCCTGGAAATGGAAGACGCCAATGACGACATGTCGAATGTAGATGTGGTGCTCGTAATTGGCGCCAATGACGTGGTGAACCCTGCGGCAGAGAATGATCCTTCCAGCCCAATCTACGGTATGCCGATCATTAAGGTGCTCAATGCCAAGAATGTGATTGTGATGAAGCGATCGATGGGTAAAGGTTATGCCGGCATTGAAAACAGCCTCTTCTTCCACGACAAAAACCGTATGCTCTTTGGCGATGCCAAGGACTCATTAGAGAAATTGATTAGTGAGGTGAAGAGTCTTTAAAAGTCAGAAGCCCGAAGACCGAGGACGGAAGTCTGGCATAATAACCCCTTTAGCGAAAAAGGATGACGGTACAAAAATCTATCATTTTCTAACATAAATATCTCATTGAAAACAGAAAAGAAATGAGTAAAATCTTATGCGAACCGCTACCAATCGGAAGAATTGGAATAGAGAATGATACAGAGGAGGTAGTCCTTACTGTGGATTTTTCTGCATTTGCATATATGTTAGAAGAATATGTCTCGTTTGGAGCTATAAAAATTGTAATACCCTCATCCTCACCTGAAATTGAGGCACTAGAAAAAATGCCTACACTACTCAGGAACAGAATTGCAGTTATTGATGACACTAAAGAAATAGAAACGGTCAGAAGAGTACTCTTTGAAATTAGACGGGAGTTTGATGCCTCCATGAACGATAGCTCAAATTTCATAAAGGTTCCAAAAAACACTCCCAGGGATTTAATTCGTGCTCTTGATCAACTACACAGTGATGTTAAAAAGCTATCCATGGGTTTTAATCATGGTATTCAAATTGGCTATAATGCTAGAACTTCAATGGACTCAATAAGATTTCTTCGTAGTAAAGTTCATAACACAACCTCTCGTTTAGTTCTCGCTCAACTTGAGGGATTGCTTAATCAATATGAAAATATTGAATTTCCGTCAATTTCACTTCCAAAAGCAGGTGCTCCAATTGAATTGATCAACATCTTTGATCAGCTAATCAATGATGATACTTACATCAATTACTCTAACAAAATTACGGAACTGACTTTTGCCGAAAAACGTGAAAGTGCGTTAAGATCCTTAAAAGAATTATCTAGAACAATTGGATCAAAAAACTACATTTCCGTGGGTTGGGACTACTTAGTAAAAGTAATAAGGGTTTTAAGTGGTGTACCTATTCCAGAATCAAAAGCTATTTCAGCTATTGTTAAAGGACAGGGTCTACCACAACTTGTGAATCTTTCAGATGCCAAGTCCAATGCTTTACAAATCTGGAAAAACAGCAATAATACAAATCTTCCTCTGAGAAGAGATGGGCAACCAATTAAAGGCAATAATGTCACTTGGCTGCGTCCATTTGACTCAATAGAAGTACAAAGTGAGGACAATAGGTCGCTCAGTTTCGGGAAAATTGGAGAACTTAAAAAAGCACTTGAAGAGTTCGAAGAGAAAAGTAAAGGGAAAGACATAAAGAACTCCTAAATAAATATGTAAACAGAGTCCTCTGATATAATTATGCTGCCATGAAATTTGGAGCCTTCAGCTTAGTCATTATAATTGAGTACTAAACAAATGATCAACTACAACGACAAACGATTCAGGGCCATAGAGAACTCACCCAATGGCGAGGTTACGGGAGATTTGATCTTTCATTACAAGCAGGAAGGAAATCGGCTGGTTTGTCAGTACTTTGGTGGTAAAATTCTGGAAGGCTGGCTGGAAGGCACAGTAGATGAGAATGGAGTCATTGAAATGAACTATACCCAGGTGAATGCCGAATTGAAGCAAAATACTGGCAGGTGCACCTCCACCCCTGAAATCCTGCCCAATGGCAAAATCAGACTGCATGAAGACTGGCAGTGGACATCAGGTGATCAGTCTAAAGGCACATCAATTTTAGAAGAAATCTAATGGACGGAACAAGAAGAGCAGATATCAAACCGGGTACAGAGGTCAACATTGTGCTCAAGCAAGATCAAAGAACTGGCAAGCTAACCCATGGTTTTGTAAAGGACTTACTCACTAAATCGCCCTCCCATCCCCACGGCATCAAAGTACGGCTGGAAGATGGTCAGGTGGGCCGGGTAAAGGAAATTCTCTCTTAGAACGTCATGCTGAATTTATTTCAGCATCCTCTGAATCTTTGAGAAAGACCCTGAATCAAATTCAGGGTGACAACACTAAGAAAAAACGTCATGCTGAACTTGTTTCAGCATCTTCTGAATCTTTGAGAAAGACCCTGAAACGCATTCAGGGTGACGACACAATAAAACAACGTCATGCTGAATTTATTTCAGCATCTATTGAATCTTTGAGGAAGACCCTGAAACAAGTCTAGGGTGACAACACTAAGAAAAAACGTCATGCTGAACTTGTTTCACCATCTTCTGAATCTTTGAGGAAGACCCTGAAACAAGGCCAGGGTGACGACACTAAAAAAAGAACGTCATGCTGAATTTATTTCAGCATCTATTGATTCTTTGAGGAAGACCTTGAAACGCGTTCAGGGTGACGACACTAAAAAAGAACGTCATGCTGAACTTGTTTCAGCATCTTCTGAATCTTTGAGAAAGACCCTGAAACGAGTTCAGGGTGACGACACTAAGAAACAACATCATGCTGAAATTGTTTCAGCATCTTGTCAATCTTTGAGGAAGACCCTGAAACGAGTTCAGGGTGACGACACTAAGAAACAACATCATGCTGAACTTGTTTCAGCATCTTGTGAATCTTTGAGAAAGACCCTGAAACAAGTCTAGGGTGACAACACTAAGAAAAAACGTCATACTGAATTTATTTCAGCATCCTCTCAGCCCTAGCGAGATCCTGAAACGAGTTCAGGATGACGGTGCCCTATCATCTCAGGCTTTTCCGATGATCTGCAAAAGCCTTATATTGTTATATGGCAAAAGGAGGCTCTGTTTATATCATGTCAAATCCAGGAAGAACTGTTCTGTACATTGGCGTCACTTCTGAATTGATATCCAGAGTCCTTCAACATAAACAACATAATGGTTCAACATTCACCAAAAAGTATCACTGTACCGACCTGATATATCATGAAGAATTCTCTAGTATTCAGGAAGCCATAGCTAGAGAAAAGCAGCTAAAGAATTGGCATAGGGAATGGAAATGGAATCTTGTAAAAGAACATAACCCCGAACTCAACGACCTTTCAGAGTCTATTGGAATCAATCTAGACTATGATGTTTGAAAGACCCTGAAACGCATTCAGGGTGACGACACAATAAAACAACGTCATGCTGAACTTGTTTCAGCATCTTCTGAATCTTCGGAGAAGACCCTAAATCAAGTTCAGGGTGGCGACACTAAGAAAAAACGTCATACTGAACTTGTCTCAGCATCTTCTGAATCTTTAAGAAAGACCCTGAAACTAGTTCAGGGTGACGACACTAAGAAAAAACGTCATGCTGAACTTGTTTCAGCATCTTGTCAATCTTTGAGGAAGACCCCGAATCAAGTCCAGGGTGGCGACACTAAGAAAAAACGTCATGCTGAACTTGTTTCAGCATCTATTGAATCTTTGAGGAAGACCCTGAATCAAGTCCAGGGTGACGACACTAAAAAAGAACGTCATGCTGAATTTCTTTCAGCATCTATTGATTCTTTGAGGAAGACCCTGAAACTAGTTCAGGGTGACGACACTAAGAAAAAACGTCATGCTGAACTTGTTTCAGCATCTTGTCAATCTTTGAGGAAGACCCCGAATCAAGTCCAGGGTGGCGACACTAAGAAAAAACGTCATGCTGAACTTGTTTCAGCATCTATTGAATCTTTGAGGAAGACCCTGAATCAAGTCCAGGGTGACGACACTAAAAAAGAACGTCATGCTGAATTTCTTTCAGCATCTATTGATTCTTTGAGGAAGACCCTGAAACGCATTCAGGGTGACGACACTAAGAAAAAACGTCATGCTGAACTTATTTCAGCATCCTCTGAATCTTTGAAGAAGACCCTGAATCAAGTTTAGGGTGACGACACAATAAAACAACGTCATGCTGAATTTATTTCAGCATCTTGTGAATCTTTGAGGAAGCCCCCCCGAATCAAGTCCAGGGTGACAACACTAAGAAAAAACGTCATGCTGAACCTGTTTCAGCATCTATTTTATCGCTGAAAAAGACCCTGAAATAAATTCAGGGTGACGTATCTTTGAACCTTGCATCATCGCAATACCCGGTACGCAATACTCATTACCCCCATGCTCGAAATCCTCTACCAAGACTCCCACCTCATAGCCATTAACAAACCCCATGGTCTGCTGGTACATCGCTCCCCTATTGCTACCAACACCGATACTTATGCTGTGCAAGAGCTTAGAAATCAAATCGGTCAACACGTGTACCCCATCCATAGATTAGACAGAAAGACCTCGGGCGTTTTACTCTTCGCGTTGAATAAAGAACTGATAACGGATTTGATGGTGCAGTTTGAAGAACACTCCGTCTCCAAAATCTATTGGGCCATTTTACGAGGCTACACGGATGATGTAGGCACTATTGACTATGCCTTAACCAACGACAAAGACAAAACTCAGCAAGCGGTAACGCATTATAAGACGTTGGATAGAACTGAAGTTGCAGTTCCATTTGGCAAGCATCCTACATCAAGATACTCGTTGGTTGAAGCCAAACCCGAAACCGGAAGAATGCATCAGCTCAGGAAGCACTTTGCACACATCCTGCACCCAATCATTGGCGACAGGCCTCATGGCTGCAATAAACAAAACAAGCTCTTTTTGGAAAAATGGAACATGAACACCATGCTCTTGCATGCTTGTTCATTAAGCTTCAGACATCCAATTTTGAGCCGGGAGATTCAAATACAGGCTTCTCCCCAGCCTGAATTTTTGAGAATGTTTCGAACACTGGGGTTTAAGCACCCACTTGGGTTTTGTTAAGCTTTTTCTTTATACGGAATTCGTTTTAGGATATGCTTAATCACTGCCACCCTGGCGGTGGTTTTTCGGTTGGCCCGTAGAATTATCCAGGGGTTTCTGTCTGTATTAGTATGGGCAAACATGCGCTCTTTGTATTGGGTATATACATCCCATAGCTCCTGCGCTTTGGCATCAACCGGAGACATTTTCCATCTTTTCAATGGATTAGAAGCAATATCTTCGAACCTGTTGGCCTGCTCACCTTTGGTAATGGAGAAGTAGAATTTCATGAGAATAATGCCATCGTTGGTGATCATGTTCTCAAAGTCGTTCACCTCACTCATAAAGCGTTCATACTCTTCCTGACTACAAAAGCCATTCACCGGCTCCACAACAGCTCTGTTGTACCAACTTCTGTCAAAAAGAACAATCTCTCCCGGGTTAGGCAACCGGGTAATATAGCGCTGAAAATACCACTGCCCTCTCTCCTGTTCGGTGGGTTTTGGAAGGGCCACAACCCGGTAGTTTCTAGGATTCAGGTGGTGAGTCACCCGTCTGATTGCTCCCCCTTTTCCGGCCGCATCACGGCCTTCGAACAGAAGACAAACCCGCTTGTTATTTTTAATCACCCACTGCTGCATTTTAATAAGTTCTACCTGCAGGTCTTCGAGAGTTTTTTCATAACGCACATAACGCAACACTTTCTCGGGGTTAATTTCATCGCCCTGTGCCAGCAATAGTTTTATGGCCTTATTGGTATTAAGAAGCCTTAGCTCCTTTTCTGAAAACATATACTTCTTATCCATTATACCAGGTGATAAATTGAACGGTGAAACCTCATTACCACATTCGGATCGGGCAACACGGTGGTATTGGCACTTTCCTTACCATCATATTCAAATTTGGAAAGCACATAGCGAATACTCTCCAAGCGGGCTATCTTCTTTTTATTGGTTTTAATAATGGTCCAGGGGCTAAATGTGGTGTGCGTTCGGGCAAACATTTGCTCTTTGTAGTAGGTATATTTCTCCCACATTTCCTGTCCCTTTTCATCAACCGGGCTCAACTTCCATTGTTTAAGTGGGTTGTTTCTGCGGTCTTCGAACCTCCGATGCTGTTCTTCTTTGTTAATGGAAAACCAGAGTTTAATTACATGAACCCCATCCTCAAACAACATATGTTCAAACTCAGGCACCTGACGCATAAATTGTTGATACTGCTCCTCGCTGCAAAATCCCATTACCGGCTCTACCACAGCCCTGTTGTACCAGCTTCGATCAAAAAATACTATTTCGCCAGCATTGGGCAGCTCCTTGATATAGCGCCTAAAATACCATTGCTTTTTTTCCAGATCGGTTGGCTTGTTAAGAGCTACCACGCGTAACGAACGCGGGTTCATGTGCTCGATAAATCTCTTTATAGATCCCCCTTTTCCGGCAGCATCACGGCCTTCAAAAATTATTGCCACCCGCTGCTGCGTTTCGGCCACCCATCGTTGCCATTTCACCAGTTCAATCTGTAGTTGTTCCAACTGTCGCTCATACTCCAGATTAAAAAGGGCCTTGCTGTAATCTCTATTCTTACTCTGCAATACTGCTTCAAGGTCGGCCCGTGTCTTAATTTTATTAAAATCAGCGTTGGTCAGCCTTTTAGAAGCCTGTAGGTTATTATTAATAGAGTCGTCTGTTATTAAAAACTCGCTCATGGGGTTACTTATCAGGGGCGACTAATATAGAAAAAACTACTAAAGAACAGCCCTATTTAAGAATTATAGCACCTTATTATTATCAAAGGTATGCCTCACTTTACATGAGCCCTAAAAGTAAGTACCTGAGTTGGGTTATTGGGATCGTTGGTAAAGACGGCCAGCGTCTTTTTTTCAAGTCCGCTCCGGTTGGTAGCATCAAATGTCACTGTCAATACGGTACTGCTTCCAGGCTGTAATTTGCTTTCGGCCAAAGAATACGTGAGGCAGGTGCAGTTAGACTCCAACTGCTCTATAACCAACTCTGCATTGCCCACATTGGCCAGCACAACCTCTACTTCTCTTATCTGCCCTTTTTTAACCTCTTTGAAATCGTGATTAATTAAGCTGCTGGTAAAGATTGGTCGCTCATGAACCACAGAATCGGCCTGTACCGGAGGGGGCAAAAGGGTGAACTGTATGGGAAGGTTGGCCAATGTTTTTCCCTCATTAATAAGCTCAAGATTATACCTTTGGAAGCCTGAAGGAGCCTTCTTGCCCGATAGTACGGCTATGGTCATGTGACCAAACTGATTGTGTTTTATTAATTTAGGTTCAAAAGTAATCCAGGTAGAATCATTGGCCTGAACATTTTCGAGCGATAAATTTTCACCACTCAGGTTGAATACATCAAAAGTTTTTCGAAGGGTATCTCCCTTATAGCCAGCCTGTAAATTGAATACATTCTCTTTTGCCCGAAAAGGCCAATGAATATTTCTATACGCTCTAAAAACATCGATTTCAGCAGCCAAAACCTGCAAACCAAATTGCATTCCGTGTAACAGAAAATTCTCACCGGCCAGCAGTTGAATCTCATATTCGTAATATCCGGGGCGCTGGGCCAGGGCAATTTCAAAGGCAATGTGAGCCGTATCCCCTACAGCTAAAGAAAACGACTCCCGGCTAACCATTAGATTTCTGCTTTTGCTTACCACCCGTAAGTCGACCTGCTCATGGGTTGTATTAACCCAGACAACCTCTTTGTGAAGGGTTCTGAACTCCCCTTCAACCACTCCCAAATCAATAAATTCTAACTCCTGCGCCCCTAATACCGTGTAAACGAGACACATAAACGAAATAAGAGTTAACCTCGAAAGCCTAGTCATATTTTCCATATGTAATATCAACCAAAATAAACGATGTTAATTTGATTTGAGCGGGTCATATTTCTTTAATTTGCCCAAAATTTTACCGATGGCAAGAATACTTACTGGTATACAGAGTTCCGGAAAACCACATTTGGGTAATATTTTAGGTGCAATAAAGCCAGCCATAGAGCTATCTAAAGATGAGGGCAACGAATCGTTTTTCTTCATTGCCGATTTGCACTCTCTCACCACCATTAAAGACCCGAAAACTCGAATAGAAAACACCAATGCCGTAGCCGCAGCCTGGTTGGCATTTGGATTCGATACCAGCAAAAATACATTCTACAGGCAATCGAGAGTACCCGAAGTGTGCGAACTCAATTGGTATCTCAACTGCTTTACTCCCTTCCCTATGCTGGCCAATGCGCACAGCTTCAAGGATAAGTCGGATAGGCTTGCCGATGTCAATGCCGGACTATTCACTTACCCGGTACTTATGGCCTGCGATATTCTGCTCTACGATGCACATGTAGTGCCCGTGGGCAAAGATCAAAAGCAGCACCTGGAGATAACCCGAGACATTGCCAGTGCCATTAACCATCAGTATGGTGAAATATTTGTTTTGCCCGAAGCCAAAATCGATGAGCAAATTATGACCATACCGGGAATTGACGGGCAGAAGATGAGCAAGTCATACGGCAACATCATCGATATTTTTCAGCCCGATAAGGCCTTGCGCAAGAACATCATGAAAATTGTAAGCGATAGTACTCGGCTGGAAGAACCTAAGAACCCGGATACTGACAATACTTTTGCGCTCTATTCTATATTGGCCGATAAAGAACAAGCTAAAGCCATGAGGGAAAAATACTTGGCAGGTAATTATGGCTACGGCCACGCCAAACAAGAACTCTTTGAGCTGATTGTTGAAAAATTTGCCAGGGAAAGAGCCCTATACAACGATTACATGAACAACCTCGATGAATTGGAGAAGCAGCTCTCTATTGGTGAGGAAAAGGCCAGAGTAATTGCCCGGGAAGTATTACAGCGATTTAAAAAAGCCATTGGTTTTGCCTAGGTCTTGCTTTCAAGGCACATTTTCCGGCCAGCTTTGCACCAAACATGGCGTTGCTGCGTTGAATTAGCAGATTTAAGCACCATGAAGAATTTTATAATCGCCCTTGCTTCTGTACTGATAGTTTCGGCTTGCGACAATTCAGGCGATGCCGAATTTACCGGCAACCAGATTAGCTATCAATTAATACCCGGCAATGTTCAGGGCAACGAAACCACAGGCACATTGCTCATTCGTGAACGAACCGGTGGTGTGGCTCAGATAGAAATTACCCTAAACGGTGTATTTAACAATGCCAATCACCCGGCACATTTACACTACGGAAGTCTCGAAGATAATGGCAGTATAGCCACCATGCTCAACCCGGTAGTTGAAGTTGACGGTGTAGGCCAAAGTATAACCCTATTGAGTAAGCTGGAGAATGGAGAGTCTATTACCTATAGTGATCTTCTGGTGTTTAATGGAAGCGTCAAAATTCACTTTGAGGCCTCTGGACCTATGAAAGATGAAATTTTGGGAGCCACCAACATTGGCATTAACGGCACACAAAACCAGAGCTACCTGAATGGAGACAGGTCTATAACCCTCTGTAATTCACAGTTCTAACCTATCGAACTACCAATCGCTTAGTCATTTGTCGGTTTTTGCTGGCAATTCTGAGCACGTAAGTACCGCTGGCCATTTGCGGAAGATCTAACTCTTCTATAGACTCGCTTGCCACCGTATACTCCCAAACCACCTGACCCCACAAATTAATTAATAGCAATTGTGCTCCGGGCTCTAAAGTAGCTCCCTCCTCCACCAACAGCTTCACATGGCTTCCCGATGGTGCAGGGTTTGGATATACTTTAACAGACATGGGTTGGCCTTCATGGTTAACCACATCTACCCCTACCACTTCCGAATAATCAGAAGCTCCATTAAAATCTACCTGTTTAAGGCGATAAAAGACATGGCCGAAGCCGGGGCTTTGATCAGTAAACTGATAATGAACCGGTGTGCCAGAGCTGCCCTGCCCATCTACGGTGCCAATGGCTTTAAAATCGTAACCTGTTTTGGAGCGTTGAATCTCAAAATAACTATTGTCTACCTCGCTCGAGGTAGTCCAGTATAGTTTTACCTGTCGGTTGACTGCTTTTGCTTTGAATTCGACCAACTCTACCGGCAGTCTTTGCATGTTGTTATCCATGGCATAAAGTACTCCCCAGTTATCTCCATTGTTGATGGTGGCTGTATTATTTACTGCATTCACCGTACCTTTTTGGGCCCAGTCCATAAATGAAGACCCTATTGGCTGCCTATACAAAGTAGCCACCAGATTAGATTCCGTACCCACCACATCGCCATCAATATAGGTATAGCTGGCACTAAAGTTAGGAGCGGTCATGTCATTGCCTGTCAAAGTCCAGTATCTGGATATATAGTCAGCCGCAGCCGTACCGTCATCATCCCCCCCCTGAGCGGTGTTGCTTGTACTTCGATTGGGGTGAGCCGCATCGGTTACGCTAAACTCTACATATGGATTGGCTCCAAGTGTGGCCGAATGCACCACAAAAGAGCCAATGGGCGAATAGTTGTTATTGTCTCCAATAGGTAGACTCAGGTCATCTCCAAAACCACTATAGTATTTTCTGACCACTCCCGATCCATTTTGCCGAATCCAGTTGCTGCTGCTTCCTCCGGTTATGGAAGCTCCTGTGGCCAGTTCCAGATCGAAATTTCCCAACACAGGGTCTCCTTCCGTAATGGTCAACACACCATTCACCCGAACATCAGCCACTAAGTTGAGGCGTTGATAGTCTCCCGTACCCAGGTTTACCACCACATTGTAGTAATCATTGGCGGTGCTGGTGGTAGTTCGCCATTGCTGACTATGGGTGGTGCCTGCCCAAACTACGGTATTGCCTGTTGCGGAAGCAGTAAAGTTGGTAATCGTAAAATTAGAACCCGAACTATTGTTTCCTGAATAGGTAAATGTTGCTCCCGTTCCATTGATAAAGCTGCCGGAACCTGTAAGGGTATTGCTCACTGTTAGCTGGCCTGTATTGGTATAACTAGCCGGACTGTTAATCACTATGTCGCGTATGGTAAGCGGGTTACTGCCCCCAATGGTGCCTGAGCTACTGGTGAGGGTATACACGCTACTTCCGTAACCGGGATCTCCTGTAAAGGTGCCGTTGTTGGTAATATTTCCACTGATTGTAATATTCAGCGGTTGAGTCACATTCCAGTTACCTCCAGAATTAACCAACACAGAACCAACAGACTTTGTACCGGTAGAGCTGTTAAAGGTCATTGTACCATCCAGCACCGCAGCTCCCGTCATGGCCAGGTTTACGGAATTAATAAAAAGCTCTCTACCGGAAGCCACGTATAATGAATTGCCCGAAAGCGATCCTCCTGTAAAATTAGCTGCTCCGGCATTGAGATTAAACGCCCCTCCAACAGAAATAGCCGCTCCATTGGCTGTGACATTCGCACCAGAGCCCACATTAAAATCGCCAGTAGTTGTCCAGGTACCTTGCGAAAGCGTGAGAGACACATTTTGCAAACTTACCGACCCGGCATCGATGGTAGATGATGCTCCGTTGAGAAAGAAGTCTCCTCCCGTTACGGTTATGGCTCCTGTTACATTCACATCGCCATTGTTATGGTCATACTCTCCGGCCGAAAGATTCATATTACCTCCAATATTCACCACAGCCGAAGCATTATCGGGAGTAAGTTCTCCCCCACTTATATTCACATTATTACCAATATTGAGAGTTACGGCATTGACTTGTAAAATACCACTTTGAATAGTTAGGTCATTACCCACCGTAAGGCTGCTACCAAAGCTCAGGTTGCCACTCGACTTGTTCAATACCAGATTGTAATAGTTACCTGAAAATGCCGTAGGGTTGCCATAGCCCGTATAGGTGATGGTATTTCCAGTAGCCGCTGCATTAAAGGTTGTTACGGCAAAAGGCCCACCATTTTGCAACTCCAGCTGGGCGCCAGCACCATTTGTAAAAGCACCCGTTCCGGCCATGCCGTCTCTAATCTGTAGATTACCGGTATTGGTATAATTGGATGGACTGTTGAAATTGGCTTGAAAAAGACTAATAAGCCCGGAACCGCTAATACTTCCCGAAGCAGAATTGAAGTTAAATTGTGTGCCGTAGGCCGTATTGGTAAATGTACCATTATTCACCAGGTTTCCGGCAAAATTATATGTACCGCTTGAGGCATTCATGGTCATAGAGCCTCCACTGTTGTTTTGTACATTGCCCGAAAAATTAAAAGTATTGGATGAGCCGTTGAAGGTGGCTGTACCACCATTATTCACAGTCAAATTCCCGCCAATAGTCCATGTAGAGCCGCTACCGGCATTTAAGAAACTACCGGCAGAGTTTACGGTTACTGCTCCAAAGGTGCGTGTTCGGGAAGAACCTGAAACGGATATGGTTCCGTTCACTGAGGTGGCTCCTGCGGTTTGAAAAGTCAGTGCACCTATATTGAGTGTAGCCCCCGAATTTACTGTGAGAGACCCCAGATTATCGAATACATGATTGGTATTAAAACCCGACAGAGTAAAAGTGCCGGTTGCTGTTACAGAGCTATTAATAGTAAGGGTACGGTTGCCGCTATAGTTAATGGTGCCCGACTGTAAAATGAGCACATTGCAATCTTCATTGTTAGATATGGTAATGGTATGGCCCGATTGTATTGTCACCTGATCATCTCCATCCGGTCGACCATTGGCATCACTACCGCTTACCAGCGTCCAGGTATTTCTATCGCGCCATTGCCCAGACCCTGCAGAAACAAACACCCCTTGCGCCTGAGCCATATGGGCAAGCGCAATCAGAAGCAATAAACCGATTAAAGACTTCGACATTTAGGTGAAATAATACAAGCCGCTGACATGTACGAAAACCGCGCACTTTCAGATGGACTTATGACCAAATTTCTTTTGTTTTTTTAACGACAAAAAATTGTATTTGAAAAGTGTCGCTATAATTACCTGAACGGCAACAAACACCCTACCTGCATAGTTCGAAATTTACCTTATTTTTGGGCTGTATTGCCCTTTTTAGGACTTTCAACACCACAGAAAATTTGGAATAAAACCATATCGAATGAATCCATTACTGACAATATCAAATTCGCTAAATAATCCACCTGCATTTTCCAAAATCACCAATGATCATTTTAAACCTGCTTTTGAACAACTCATTGAAAAAGCAAAAGCAGAAATTGATAAAATCGGTGCATCAGAGGCGCAACCTACCTTTGAAAACACCATTGAAGCGCTGGAGTTTGCCGGTAAAGATCTGGATAGAGTAAGTGCCATATTCTTTAACCTGAACAGTGCTGAAACCAACGATGAAATGCAGGCGATTGCCCGAGAGGTATCACCCATGCTTACTGAGTTTTCAAATGACATATTGTTGAATGAACAGCTTTTTAAGCGTGTTAAAACTGTTTACGATCAACAAAACAGGGAAGACTTATCACCCGAAGCCCAAACTCTGCTCGATAAAACATACAAGAGCTTTACAAGAAACGGAGCTTTACTTTCCGATGAAAAGAAAGCCAGGCTTAGAAAAATTGATGTTGAACTAGCTCAGTTATCTCTGGAATTTGGGGAACACGTTTTGGCAGAAACCAATAAGTATGAATTGGTTCTTGAAAATGAAGCCGATTTGGCCGGTCTGCCCGACCAGATTAAAGAACAAGCTGCGGAAACCGCAGAAAATAAAGGCTATCCGGGTAAATGGGTGATTACCCTTGAATACCCCAGCTATGTGCCATTTATGACGTATTCGGCTCGAAGAGACCTGCGCGAAAAACTAGCGAAGGCTTTTGGCTCTAAGGCTTTTAAAGGCGATGATTTAGACAACCGGGAGATTGTAAAGCAAATTGTGAAGCTCAGAAATGAACGTGCAAAACTACTGGGCTATAAAACTCATGCTCATTTCGTATTGGAAGAGCGCATGGCTCAATCGCCAGACAAGGTGATGGATTTTTTAAGTGAATTGGAAAAATATGGTAAGCCCGGAGCTCGCAGAGATGTGGAAGAAGTGGCTGCGTTTGCTCAAAAGCTAGATGGCCTGGAGAAGTTAGAAAAATGGGACTTTGCCTACTATTCTGAAAAGCTCAAGAAAGAAAAATATAATGTAGATGATGAGCTTTTGAAGCCCTATTTTCAGTTAGAGCATGTGGTGGAAGGCGTTTTTAAAACTGCCGAAAAGCTTTTTGGAATTCGTTTTATCGAAAACCCATCGATAGACCGTTACCACAAAGACGTAACCGTTTATGAGGTAAAAGATGAAAACGACAATGATGTAGCTACTTTCTATGCCGACTTTTTTCCCAGAGCAGGTAAACGTGCCGGGGCATGGATGACCTCATATGCGGGACAGTATAAAGATGAATCAGGCAATCATCGTCCATTAGTTTCAATTGTGTGCAACTTCACTAAGCCAAGTAAAACCACCCCCTCCCTCCTTACCTTCAATGAAGTAACTACCTTGTTTCATGAATTTGGACATGCCCTGCACGGTATGTTGGCCAATGGCACTTACGAGAGCCTTTCCGGAACCAGTGTGTACTGGGACTTTGTGGAGCTACCTTCTCAACTCATGGAAAATTGGTGCTATGAAAAAGAATGTCTCGACCTGTTTGCACGCCATTACAAAACCGGTGAAAAAATTCCACAGGAGTATATTGAACGCATTAAGGAGAGTGCCAGCTTTATGGAAGGTTATCAAACCATGCGCCAGCTAAGCTTTGGTATGTTAGATATGGCCTGGCACGGTACAGAAAACCTCGAAGTAGAAAATGTGGCAGCCTTTGAAAGTGACATTATGAGTAAAACCGATGTTCTGGCACCCATTGAAGGCACCAATATGAGTTGCTCCTTCTCTCATATTTTTCAGGGAGGCTATTCGGCCGGATACTATAGCTACAAATGGGCCGAAGTGTTGGATGCAGACGCCTTTGAATACTTTAAGGAACATGGCATTTTCAACCGTAGTATTGCCGATAAGTTCAAAGAGCATGTGCTTTCGGCCGGTGGTTCTGAACACCCAATGAAGCTATACAAGCGCTTTAGAGGTCAGGAACCCGATGTGAAGGCACTATTGAGAAGAGCGGGATTACTTCAATAGAACTTGAAGCAACCACCTGCATACATATTGCCCATTATTGTATTGGCTCAATTTGCCGGCACTTCACTTTGGTTTGCCGGCAATGCCATTTTACCACAAATTCAGGAATCGTGGGGGCTTCCCCCCAATAGCATTGCTCTGGTTACTTCCAGTGTAATGTTAGGCTTCATTAGCGGCACACTACTGTTCGCACTAAGCTCTCTGGCCGATCGGTTCAGTGCCTCTAAGGTGTTTTTTATATGTGCCTTGCTGGGTGCAGCACTCAATGGTGCCGTACTGTTTACAGGACAGTCGTTCGAATTGCTCCTGTTGTTTCGTTTTCTTACAGGTATTACTCTGGCCGGGATATACCCGGTGGGGATGAAAATTGCCTCCGATTGGTTTGAAGGCCGATTGGGCAAGGCCTTAGGTTATTTGGTCGGTGCTCTGGTCATGGGTTCTGCCTTTCCACACTTACTCAACCACCTGGGGGGAGGCTATGACTGGCAACCGGTAATGATTGGAACCTCCACCCTTGCCGTTTTTGGGGGAACGCTCATTTTCTTTTTTGTGGGCGATGGTCCCTCACGAGTCAAATCGAATGGATTTTCGATGAAACAGGCTCTTCATGTATTTAAAAAGAAAGAGTTTCGCCATGCTGCATTCGGCTACTTTGGCCATATGTGGGAGCTTTACACCTTCTGGGCATTCTTACCCCTGGTTCTTGGACATTACTCTGAGGCATTGCCCTCCAGTTTATGGACCTTTGTTGTGATGGCCATGGGTGCCATTGGTTGTGTAACAGGCGGGTACTGGTCAGTGAAAAAAGGAAGTGCCCGGGTAGCCTATGCTTTTCTTATGACCTCCGGGGCCCTTTGCCTCATCTCTCCATTATTATTCTCTCTGCCTCAATGGCTTTACTTAATCGCCCTTTGTCTATGGGGCTATGCCGTTATTGGCGATTCGGCACAATTCTCCGCTCTCAATGCCCAAAAAGCCCCCACAGAACTTAAGGGTACTGCGCTTACTTTGGCCGTTTCTATCGGCTTTTTTCTTACCATTCCGAGTATTCAGATGCTGCAATTTCTGAGTACATTCCTACCCGTAGAATGGTTACTATTCACCTTATTCATTGGCCCTTTGTTTGGGCTCATATATACCCGCAGACTCTTTAAGACCCCTTAATATCCTTTAAATGTTTGAGTGGCAACATCCAGCCCCAAAGCCTTTAGCTCTCTGGCTGTCATTTCAATCACATTTACATCGAGCGGAATCGGCTCTAAAGGAGCATTGTTTTTATCCTTCTCCTCCTTAACGATGCGATCAACCAAATCCATTCCCTTAATCACTTGCCCATAGATCATATAATTACCGTCAAGTCGTGGCAGTCCCTCCTTATTCTGCACAATGTAAAACTGACAAGCCGCAGATAGTTTACCGGGGTTGTTATCTCTTCCTGCACCAAAAGCTCCGTAAATATGCTTATGCCCGGCTTCAAACTCCGGTTCCAACAGATGCACCGAGTAGGCAAAGCCTTCCGGAGTATCGGGGCAGCCACCCTGAGCTACAAAGTTTTCAATAACCCTATTGAAGGTATAATCATCGAAATATCCTTCGCGAGCCAGCTCTAAAAATGCCGCCTTATGCTTGGGTGTATCGTCATATAACCAAACCAGAATTTCACCAAATCGGGTGTTAATTTGAGCCACTTCGTATCGTTTAAGGGGTGCTGAACCCAGAAGTAAAGCGGCTATCAGGGCTACAAAATACTTTTTCATGACACCAATATAAGGCATAATCTTAAGGCATGCATTGGATTTGAGAAGGCTCCATTGTTTCTTTGAGCATGGAATTGGATGGAACAGCACCGGTAAAAATCGGTATTATCACGGTATCGGACCGAGCGAGCGAAGGAAAGTACGAAGACCTCTCAGGTCCGGCCATTATCGACACCCTCAATGACTACCTCATTACGCCCTGGGAACCCATTCACCAGATTATTCCTGATGAACAATACCTTATTGAAAGCACCCTTAAGCAAATGGCAGACAAAGAAAAATGCTGCCTTATTGTGACCACAGGAGGTACCGGGCCGGCTCCACGCGATGTTACACCTGAAGCAACCGAGACGGTTTGTGACAAAATGATGCCCGGCTTTGGCGAACTTATGCGTCAGGTAAGCCTTCAGTATGTGCCTACGGCCATTCTTTCGAGGCAAACAGCCGGGATCAGAGGCAGTAGCCTTATTATTAACCTGCCCGGCAAACCCAAGTCTATCCGCGAATGTCTGGATGCCGTATTTCCGGCCGTTCCATATTGCATAGACTTAATCAATGGCCCGTACCTGAAAACAAAAGAGGAAGTTATCAAGGTATTTCGACCAAAGGCCTAAGACATCCGTTCTTAGCCTTGGCAAAATCAATAAACATACTAAGGGGTACACTATTTAGGAGAGGGCACCCAAGTGGGCTCACCGTGATAAAAATTGCCCGAGGTGATTTTAACAAAACTTCCATCCACTAAATCGATGGTATAGATTTGATCTCCATCGCTTGCAGTGGTTCCGTGAAAAGCAATTTTTCGGCCACTGATGGACCAGGCAATTTCCTGTTCAGAATATACTGTATTGGTAATTCTTTCAAGTGCTCCATTGGCTGTGGTGTACAACCAAATATCCCACTGCAATTCTTCCGCATCTCCTGCTAAGCATAGGGCCAATTGCTTTCCATCAGGAGACCAGCTTGAATATTTTGCCATCAGCGGAAAAAAGCTTATCTGCTCTAACTCCATATTCTTCAAGTCCAGAATAAAGAGCTGATTAGTACCTGTTCGGTCAGAAATGAAAGCCATTTTTTCAACGTTAGGAGAAATACTAAAGCGTCCGTTGTAGCCCTCATGGTGAGTTAGTTGTTCTGGATTACTTCCGTCTATATCGGCCCTCCAAATATGAGTCGTCTCCCCTTCCGAAACAGTATAGAAGATAAAACGACCATCGGGCGACAACTGATAGTTATCTAGATCTGAAAAAGGAAGCGTATCAGTAGTTCCTGTCCTCAAATCCATAGACAATACGTTAAAGTTTCCCAGCGAATCGTTGGAGTAATAGATCAGTTTATTCAGCGCTGCATTCCATTTAGGACTTCGGTCATAACCTGGGCTGGAAGTAAGTCTTTCTTCCCACTGCCCAAACACATCAGCACTATACAAATCAGCATTCCCATCCGATATTTTAAGGTATACCAGCCTTTCTCCCATCTTTGGTGAGTTGCCACTACATGCGGCCAGTATCATTAATAGACAAAAGAACAAGGAGTGTTTCATAGTCGGCCAATCAGAAGTCTCTATTTCGGCTTAAATTGGTAAAATATGTGCTCATTAAAGAGACAAAACTTTCTTTCCTTTTTGTATGTTGCTACATGTATAACCGAATTTTATGAGCAATCCCATCATTAGAATAGAAGCCCTTCAATTTCCCTGGCAAACGCAAGACCCTTTTTTGTTTTGCGCCTATCACAACGATAAATATCCGCGAGGAAATGGGCACCTTGGGCCGTTTGGGGGAACCAGCGGCAGAAATATTGGATCCGATTTTAGTGGTAAAGACGGTTGGAGCATGTATCATGGAGAAAGCGTCCCTGGTTTTCCGGCCCACCCGCATGCCGGCTTTGAAACCATAACCATTGCCGAAAAAGGACTGGTAGATCATTCGGACTCTTTAGGAGCAGCCGGTAGGTTTGGCAATGGCGATGTGCAATGGATGACCGCAGGAGGAGGCGTTCAACATGCCGAAATGTTTCCGTTGCTCAAAGAAGATGCAGAAAATCACTTACTGCTCTTTCAGATTTGGCTTAACCTTCCGGCTAAAAGCAAAAAAGTACCGCCTTACTTTGGAATGCTTTGGAATGAAGACATTCCTATAGTGGAGTTTACCGACAGCCGTGGAGCATTGAGTCGCATTAAAGTAATATGTGGTGAATTAAACGAAGTGAAGCGTTATGCGCCTGCGCCAGATTCGTTTGCGGCCAACCCTGAAAACGATGTAGCCATTTGGTTGATTGATATGGCTCCAAATGCCCGTTTCACCCTGCCCGCCAGCCGCAAAGATACCAACCGCAGTATTTACTTGTATAACGGTGATTCGCTCGATGTAGAAGGTGCTGAGGTGCCGGCCATGCATACCGTAAAATTAAAAGCCGAACAACCCACTAACTTGCAGGCCTCAGCCAGCGGTGCAAAACTACTTTTACTTCAGGGCAAACCCATTGGTGAACCTGTGGCTAAGTATGGCCCTTTTGTGATGAATTCACATCAGGAAATTCAGAATGTCTTTGCTCAGTTTCAGCAGACTGAATTCGGTGGCTGGCCCTGGCCTTCTTATGCCCACACACATGCTCCCGATCGGGATAGGTTTGCCTTGCATGCCGATGGAAGGCTGGAAGAAAAAGGCTAAAGGCCTATTTAGGTAGATTTCTAATCTCACTGGCCTGAAGAGAGCGTCTGGAAAACTTTGTAAGCGTCACACTGAGCTTGCCTGCCTGTGGCAAAGGCAAGTTTCAGAGTGATTATAGCAATCAAAAAGCATTTGATTTCGGACCTGCCCGGCCCATATGAGCAAGCAATTATCATTGCTTACAAGAAGTAAGAGGGCATTTTAAAAGCGAGTTGGGTTACTTAAGCGGCATGGCCTAGCTTTGGCCTTTTGCCACCATTGGTGTCTTCACAAATGGCTCTTATTGAGATGGACGTAGCCCCCACCGGAACTCCTTCTAATCTATTAGTCGGCAACCAATCGGTAAAGTCCGCCCCCTTCTACTCCAACATACAAATAACCGTCATTGCCCATTTCCACATTCCTTACCCGGCCAATTCCTTTGGCTATTTTCTCCTCTGCCACCACCTCATCATCTTCTACTACTAAACGCACTAAATAATTGAACTTAAGAGAGCCAACAATGATATTACCATCCCACCCTTCATAATTCGATTGATGAACAATGGCCATTCCACAGGGAGCTATAGAGGGCACCCAGTAAGTAACCGGTTGTTCCATTCCGGGGCGAGTAGTTTCATCGGTAATTGGCGAGCCACCATAATTCACCCCATAGGTAATTACAGGCCAGCCATAGTTTGCCCCTTTCTTTATTAGGTTAAGTTCATCGCCACCCTGAGGGCCATGCTCATGAGACCAAATAGCTCCGGTTTCGGGGTGCATGGCCAACCCTTGCGGGTTGCGGTGTCCATAAGAATAAATGGCTTCCTTAGCTCCCTTATGCCCAATGAAAGGGTTATCTGCAGGAATTGAACCGTCATCGTTCAAGCGGTATATCTTTCCTCCATCTCGTGTAATGTCTTGAGGATTCCCATCCCTATTTCCTCTATCACCAATGGAGAAGTAGACATGATTATCGCGGTCGAAAGCAATTCGGCTGCCGAAATGCTGGCTGGCTCGTGTATTCGGACTTCCTTTGTAGAGTACCTCATGGTTTTCGAAGGCCGAACCGTTCCACTGAGCGCGGCTCAGCGCAGTCATGGCTCCATCTCCATCACCTTCATTGCTGGCATAGGTAAAGTATACCCATCGATTGTTCTCAAAATTGGGGTGCAACTCAATATCCAGCAAACCACCCTGCCCTCTCACTACACTAGAAGGCCCTCCGGCTACATTGTCATTGACAATCTCACCATTTTCGAGAAGCACAATCCTACCTTCCTTTTCAGTAATTAAAATCCGGCCATCGGGCAAAAAAGCCATTCCCCACGGGTTCTTAAGCTTATCGTTTACCAGCTCAGCTTTTACTCTTATTGGTTCAGTATCTTTTTCGGTGAGAGGTACATCGTTAGGCCCTGCCGTGCAGGCCAAAGCTGATAACCATACGGTGGTAAAAAGAAGTGATTTTATTCTCATGGTTTTATTTAAGGTATACACAATAAACGCAATGAGGCCTAAAAATGGTTTTAAAAAAACTGTAAATGGCATGATGGATAATTTTAAGCAAGTATGCCTTGCTGCACTAACAATACCAAAGCTCCATTCATACCATTATTGACCACTCAACTCAATTGATGTTTTAATAAAATGATAAAGCCTATATTATTGATGGCCAAATACAAACAAACTATGAAGAAACTCTACCTATCTATGCTGCTTGTGCTGCTAAGCTTCTGTGCTGTAGCCCAACAGCACAAAGCCAACTTTAAGGCGGCTGAGAAGTTTAAGTCGACCAACATCCGGAACATGCTTAAAAGCACCCGGGTAAGCCCGCAGTGGTTTAAGGACAGCGATAAGTTTTGGTATACCTACACAACCACCAATGGAAAAAACTTTTATGTGGTTGATCCGGCCAAAAAGACCAAAACGCTCATGTTCAACAACAAAGACTTTGCTGCACAGCTGAGTGAATTGACCCGTAAGCCATGGAACTACCTGGACCTTGATCTGAAAGGGCTTGAACTGGAAGATGATAACCGAACGCTGACCTTTATGGTAGATAGCATCGACTATCATTTCGATCTTAACACCAAGCTCATCACCAAAGGAGATTCAACCGAAAAAGCTCCTAAGCGTAATAACTGGGCTACCTACTCTCCTGATAGTACCTGGATTTCTTTTGCGAAGAATCATAACCTCTATCTTATGAAAGCCGATGATCCTGATTCGGTTGAAATTCAGCTTACCGAAGATGGCGAGCGTTGGTTTAGCTATGCCTGGGATCAGGGTGATACCGCCAAAGACAAAAAGAGTCGTGCAAGAGCCCGGTGGTTCGAAGATGAAAGTAAGATGTTTGTGAACCGATCTGACTCCCGCAAGGTAGGTGAGCTATTTGTAATTGACGAACTAAAGAACCCAAGACCGGAAATTGAGATCTATAAATATGCCATGCCGGGAGAGCAAGAAGTGCCTCAGGAGCAGTTAGAGCTCTTTGATGTGGCCACACGTACCCGAACCATTCTGGACATTGACAAATACACCGACCAAACTATAAGTGCTTACCTGCCGGGTAAAACCTCCGACAAGATGTTCTTTACCCGAATGAACAGAACCTCTGATACGCTGGACGTATGTCGCGTAAATACGGCTACGGGAGAGGTAACTACACTTTTTACCGATGTAAACCACCCTTATTTTAACTGGAGCTATCAGCAATTGGCTATACTCAACGAGGGTCAAGAACTCATCTGGTGGTCTGAGCGCAACGGTTGGGGACAATTGTATCTGTACGATGGCAACACCGGAGCCCTTAAAAACAAAATCACTAACAGCGGATACTTTGTGACCGGCCGAATACAACAAATAGACACGGTGGGTAGAAAGGTATACTTTGAAGCGCGAGGTCGTGAGCCGGGAGTTGACCCATACTATGCCCTAATGTATAAGGCTAATTTGGATGGAACTGGCTTTAAAGCATTGAGCACTGAACCGGCCAATCATTTTATGAGCATGAGCGAGTCGAGCAAGTACTATGTAGATAACTTTTCGGCTGTAGACATGGTACCTCAGTCATATTTAAAAGACAACGAAGGCAACATAATAATGAAGCTGGAAGAGGCTGACATGACTCTGCTTAATCAGGCAGGCTTTAAAATGCCGGAACGCTTTAAGGTAAAAGCAGACGATGGCATTACCGATCTGTATGGCGTAATGTACAAGCCCTTCGATTTCGATTCAACTCGTAAATACCCCATCATATCTTACGTATATCCGGGACCACAAACGGAGTCGTTCGGCAACGACTTTAGTATTACAGGCGGCTACAACACCGCACTGGCTCAGCTAGGTTTCATTGTAGTTTCTATGGGCCACCGTGGCGGTAGCCCCATGAGAGATAAGTATTACCATACTTATGGCTATCAGGACTTGCGTGACTACGCCCTCAAAGATGACAAGCGATCGCTTGAGCAACTGGCGGAACGTCATTCATTCATAGATCTGGATCATGTAGGTATTTTTGGGCACTCCGGTGGTGGTTTTATGTCTACAGCCGCTTTGCTCACTTACCCCGATTTCTATGATGCCGCAGCTTCTTCGGCCGGTAATCATGACAACAACATTTATAACAAATGGTGGAGCGAAACGCACAATGGTGTAAAGCGTGTGGACAAGAAAAAGAAAGACAAGGATGGCAACGAAACTACGCAAACCACATGGAATGCCAAGATTGAAACCAACCAGTCATTGGCCAAAAACCTGAAAGGTCACTTGTTGCTAACCCATGGTACGCGCGACAATAACGTGCATCCGGGCAACTCTTTGCGCGTAGCCGATGAGCTGATGAAAGCCGGCAAACGCTTCGATTATATGCCTATTCCGGGTTCGCGCCATGGTTATGGTAGCAAAAGAGACTACTACGAATACATGATGTGGTATTTCTTTGCCGAACACCTTTTGGGCGACTACCGAAACAATGTAGACATAGACCTGCCCGATGATAACTAAGGGTTACTGAAGGAATAACCTAACAAAAAAGCCCGCTCTGACTTCAGAGCGGGCTTTTTCATGTCTTTATGATCAATTTATGGGGTTACTTATTTAGATCACATTTTGTTAGACCCAGTATACTAGCCATAAACTGTGTACTCACAGCGTCTTTTAACAACCATTTGCGAAAACATTAATGGTGGCAAAATATTACGACATGCGAGGCCTATAACTTCAATTACTTTGCTCTCCAGGCCACCTGCTTGGCCGTATTACCCACTGTAACAATGAGACGCGTTGGTCCGGGTACCAATACCAAACGTACCTCCTGATCGGGGAAGTCATCTACCTGAACCGGAACACCCTCTCCATACTCCACATCGTAGCTATATCGGCCCTGATTGTCTTTTTGGTTTCTGATATAGTTTTTGGCAAAGTAGGCAATTGGCAAAAGTACCTCGTTATCGGGGCAAAATTCATCGTGAACCAGTGCAATGGCCTCTTCCAAATCGGCACCAAACTCCTCTATAAAAGCATCTTCCAAGTCGTGCAGCTCCTCTTCCAGATCATCATAACGCTCATCGTTATAGTCCAACTCGTCTAATTCGTTGATTTTATCTGCAATCAATGCAAAGTCCCTGTTCAGTTTATCTACGTCCATGAATTATCGTTTGTGTGCAAAGCTGTTGAGTTCATTTTTAACTTCCAAACTCTCAATAGAAAAGCTGGGAAAAGGAGGCCACTAATCCGGTTTTTTATGAAGTGGAAAGCCCTACCCGAAACCCAAAGGATTACTTCTTGTCATATATTCACCGGCAATTCCTTTTTCCAATCCAAATGGACATCTATTTTTGAAGTGTATTCAGAGACTCATTTTTACAAGTAATAATAAACCACATGCATTTGAGTTTTTCACTTAACAACTCTGATGTGCACCACGCTTAAACTGAACGTATGATCACCGAACAAATACAAGCAAAAATAAATACCTGGCTCAATTCGGGCATTGATGAAGACAGCAAAGCATCGATAAGAGCCATGTCTGATACCGATCTGGCCGATGCGTTTTACAAAGACCTTGAATTTGGCACCGGAGGCCTGAGGGGTATAATGGGTGTAGGCTCCAACCGAATGAATAAATACACTGTTGGAATGGCCACTCAAGGCCTGGCCAATTACCTGAAAAAATGCTTTCCGAATGAAACGGTAAAGGTGGCCATTGCTCATGACAGCCGAAACAACAGCCGTTTTTTTGCCGAAACAACAGCCGCTGTTTTTTCGGCCAATGGCATTCACGTCTACCTGTTTGAGGAGTTGAGACCTACCCCGGAACTCTCCTATGCGATTAGAAAGCTTGGGTGCAAAAGTGGTGTGGTACTAACTGCTTCGCACAACCCCAAAGAATATAATGGTTATAAAGCCTATTGGGAAGATGGTGCTCAGGTAATATCCCCTCACGATAAAAACATCATCAAAGAAGTTCAGGCTATTTCCGGAGTAGAACAGGTAAAGTTTGAAAAAGATGATAGCAAGATTGAACTTATCGGACGGGCAGTTGATGAGGCCTACATCAATGAAATTTTGAACCTCACACTTAATGCTGAGGCAATTGAGCGACAGAATCAACTCAAAATAGTCTTCTCTCCTATTCACGGCACTGCCATCACCCTGGTGCCCGAAGTGTTAGAGCGCAAGGGCTTTAAAAACGTTACGGTGGTAGAAGAGCAGGCTACTCCCGATGGTAATTTCCCAACGGTGGTATATCCCAACCCGGAAGAACGAGAAGCCATGAGCATAGCCCTGGCCAAAGCCAAAGCTATAAATGCCGATCTGGTGATGGCCACCGACCCCGATGCCGACCGTGTGGGAATTGCGGCTAAAAACGAGAGCGGGGAGTTTGAGATTCTTAATGGAAATCAGGCCGCTACCCTACTCATCTACTACCTGCTTACTCAGTGGAAAAACAAGGGCAAGCTGGATGGCCGGCAAATGATTGTAAAAACCATTGTAACTACTGACCTTCTGGATAAGATGGCCACAGGCTTTGGGGTTGATTGCCCCAATACCTTAACGGGTTTCAAGTTTATAGCCGCTCTCATTAGAGAATTGGAAGGTAAAAAGGAGTTTATTGGTGGTGGAGAAGAAAGTTATGGCTACATGATCAGCGACTTTGTGCGCGACAAGGATGCCATTGCTTCATGTGCCATGCTAGCCGAAATGTGTGCCTGGGCCAAAGACCAGGGGCTCTCCGTTTTCGACCTGCTGGCCAAAATCTATCGGGAATATGGATTTTATCTGGAAGACCTCATTTCCATTACTAAAAAAGGCATGAAGGGAGCAGAAGAAATTCAGCAAATGATGGCCGATTTCCGGGCCAACCCTCCCGCAACACTGGCGGGTCAGCAGGTGGTCAGAAGCATTGACTATCAGGCTTCAATAAGCAAAGATCTGCTAACTGGCAATGAGACGACAATTGATTTACCAAAATCTAATGTACTTCAGTTTTTGCTTCAGGATGGCTCCAAAGTATCGGCCCGGCCATCAGGCACAGAGCCAAAAATAAAATTTTATATAAGTGTAAACGCGCCTTTAGCCAACAGCGAAGCCTACCAACAGGTAAAAGAGAGCCTAAAGGCCAAAATAGAGCATATAAAAGCTGATTTAAAACTATGAGTGCTATAATAGAACCATTAATAGAGCTTTATCAAAGGGAGTTAGATACGCTCCTGAAAGAAGTAAAATCATATAAAAAGGAGGAAAACTTGTGGCTGACTGGAGGCGACATTGCCAACAGTGGCGGTAATTTGGCCCTGCACCTTTGCGGCAATCTCAGGCATTTTATTGGGGCCATTTTGGGTGGTAGTGGCTACATTAGGCAGCGTGACGATGAGTTTAATCTCAAAGATGTAAAGCGATCGGAGATCATAGATCAGATTAAACAAACCCGAAAAATTGTAACCGAAACCCTTGAAAACATACAAGAAACTCAGCTTTCTGAGGTTTATCCTGTCAATGTTTTCAACAAGGAAATGAGCACCCTCAGCTTTATTTATCACCTCTATGGTCACCTTAACTACCACTTGGGTCAGCTCAATTATCATCGCAGGCTCTTTGATAAGTAATCGTTCATGTTCGAAAAAAACGTATCGCTAAAGTCGTACAACACCTTTGGTATTGAAGCCAAAGCGTCCCATTTCTTCACCTTTCGGTCGGTTGACCAATTGCAGCAGGCGCTTGAGCAAAGCGCAGGCATGCCCCTTCTCGTATTGGGCGGAGGAAGCAATGTGTTGCTAACGCGCGATTTTGAGGGACTGGTTTTAAAAAACGGGTTAATGGGTGTAGAACTCATTGAAGAAACAGAGGAGCACTACTATATAAAAGTTCAGGCTGGTGAAAACTGGCATCAGTTTGTACTAAAAGCCATTGAAAATGGTTGGGGAGGTATTGAAAACCTTTCGCTTATTCCGGGTACTGTGGGGGCAGCTCCCATGCAAAATATTGGTGCATACGGTGTAGAAATAGAGCAGGTATTCGATCATTTAGAAGCCCTGGAGATTGCCAGTGGCCAACTGAGGCGATTTAACCATGCCGAATGTGCTTTCGGCTATCGCGAAAGTGTCTTTAAAAAGGAACTTAAAGGCCGTTTCATTATCTGTTCGGTTACTTTCAAACTCACCAAAGCCCATGAGTTCAACACTTCCTATGGAGCCATACAGCAAACCCTTGATGAAATGGGGGTAACGCAGTTGAGCATAAAGGCTATTTCAGATGCTGTTATCAAAATAAGGCAAAGCAAACTCCCCGACCCCGCACAAATTGGTAATGCAGGCAGTTTCTTCAAAAATCCTTCAGTAGATAAAATTGATTATGAGGGTTTAAAGGCGGAGTTCACCAATGTACCGGGCTACAATCAGCCGGATGGTAAAGTGAAAATCCCTGCAGCCTGGCTCATTGAGCAAGCCGGATGGAAAGGAAAGACTTTTGGTAATATTGGGGTGCATAAGCTACAACCACTGGTTTTGGTAAACTATGGTGGAGGAAATGGAAATGCCATCAAAGAGTTGGCTTTTGATATTCAAGCTTCAGTAAGTCAAAAATTTGGTATAGAGTTGCACCCGGAGGTTAATATTATTTAGCATGCGCTTACATAAACTAAAAAAACCCTTCAATACACGTAGTACTGAAGGGTTTTTATGGAACTCAATGCTCCTTAGGGCATTCTAACCCAATCACTGGTATTCTAAAGCTCTCCGGCCTGTATTTTCTTGGCTATGGCCTGACACTCATCCAATACTCTCAGCAGATTTCCACTCCACAACTTGGCTATCTGCTCCTCGGTGTAGCCTCTTCTTACGAGTTCGAGCGTCACATTAAAGGTCTCTGAAGCATCGCTCCAACCTTCAATACCCCCTCCACCATCGAAATCGGAGCTTATGCCCACATGCTCAAGGCCTATCTTTTTCACCAAATAGTCGATATGATCTACAAAGTCGGCTACATCAACCGGTGGAGCCACTGCATTAACTTCTTTCTCAATGGTTTCTCCGTGCTTCTCTCTAAAGGCAGAGAGCTGCTCGTAATAGGATTCCCGATCTTCGGCCGACATTTCTCTCAGCTCACTTCTGGATTTGATCTCAAAGCCTTCTTCACCGGCAATTCGCTCCATCACTTCATTCATCTTTTCGCTGTGCAAGCGGTTCTTTTCGGCATTTACGTAGCTCTTAAACGCCACGGTCTGAATTACCCCACCATTCTCTTTCAGCATCATTAGTTGCTCATCGTCCATGTTTCGGCTCACGTCATTCAAAGCTCTGGCCGAAGAGTGCGAAGCAATTACCGGAGCTTTACTCAATCGCATGGCTTGCATATTGGCCTCTTTGCTAGGGTGAGACAGGTCGATCATTATGCCCCACTTGTTCATTTCGGCCACCACTTGTTTACCAAAATCGCTCAATCCATTATGCAACCAAACAGAGTCTCTTTCGCCCGTGTTAGAGTCGCTCAGCTGGCTATGACCATTGTGAGAGAGCGACATGTAACGCGCACCTCTATCGTAAAATTCCTTCACCCTGTCTATTTCCATTCCCAGCGGGTAGGCATTTTCCACTCCAATCATGGCTACTTTTTTCCCTGCGGCTACAATTCTGCGCACATCGTCAGAGGTGTAGGCCAGCTCAATTTTATCCGGAGCAATTTCTTCGCACAGTCTGTGAATAGCTTTGAATTTGTCATCGGCATTTTCATAAGCTCGGGCATATCCCTCCTCAGAAAGTTCTCCCTGTCCGGTATACACCACAAACCAGGCTACATCCAGCCCCCCTTCTTCCATTTTTGGCAGGTTCACCTGCGTGGAAAGACGCTGAGTGTAATTGGTTTCTTCTGTAAAGTTGGTGGTGTTGATGTCGTCATGCGTATCGAGCGTAATTACCCGGTCGTGAACACCTTTGGCATAATTAATTAGCTCTTCTTCTGTCATATTGCTCACATCAGTGGTTTCCTTTTCTTTGGGACCACACGACCAAAAAATGAGTGTAGCCGAAGCCAGGCTTAAAAATCGTTTTATCATGTTTGTTTTAAATTAGGTTGAATTCTCCCTTGAATCTAATCACTATTATGACTTTCTGAGAATACAATTCTTTCAATGGTCATAAAAAAGGAAAAGCAACTACCTCTGGTTGACAGAGATAGTTGCCTGAAAAGTGTATGTATGGGGCGTGTATTTAAACCCTTACCTGCCCTTGGCCATATACATAGTATTTGTTGGTAACCAACTGTTCGAGGCCTAATGGCCCCCGGTGGTGAAGCTTGTCGGTACTTATGGCCAGTTCGGCCCCCACACCCATCTGCCCACCATCTGTAAATCGGGTGGATGCATTATGGTAAACGGCTCCACTGTCTACCCTATCCATAAATTCTCTGGCTTTAGCCATATCGTTAGTCATAATGGCAGAAGAGTGGCCACCAGAGTACTTGTTGATTTTCTCTATGGCCTCTAATTCGTCACTCACAAGCGCTACGCATGCTTTGAGTGCCAAAAACTCTTCATACCATGTTTCTTCATTTTCTATTACTTGTTCATTGGGCAATACTTCTTTTACCTGCTCATCGACCAGCAAAGCCACTTCAAATTCGTGTAATGCCTTTTGCAGATGAACTAGCTTCTTCTCAAAATCAGGCAATCTCTTGTCAATCAATATTTTATCTAAAGCATTACAGGCCGATATCTTATCGGTTTTTGCATTGAGTATTACCTTAATGGATTGTTCCCAGTCGGCCGTATGGTCCACATAAATAAAGTTGTTGCCTCGCCCCGATACCAATACCGGGCAGGCCGCATGGTCTTTCACAAATTGAATCAACCGCTCGCCACCGCGAGGTACAATCAGATCTATGGGCTGAGTAGGATTCTTGAGAAAGGCCTGTGTTTCTTCTCTTTTCAGGTTGAGCAATTGAATATACTCGTCAGAAAGGCCATTGAGCCTAAGGGCTTTGTGCCATAGGTCTACCAACACTTTGTTGGTATGAATTGCCTCTTTACCTCCTTTAAGCAAAATTTTATTATTGGCTTTAAAAGCCAATACAGCCGCCTCTACCGTAACATCGGGTCTGGACTCATAGATGATCATAATGGTACCGAAGGGAGCCGTTTTATTGACTATTTTCAGTCCATTGTCGCGCTCTACTTCCGATAGTGTTTTACCCACCGGGTCTTCCTGCTCCCTCACCTCTTTTACGGCTTTTATCATTCCATCCACTTTATTATCATCGACCACCAGCCGATCATACATGGCTCTATCGTCCTTGTTAAAGGCCTTCAAGTCCAGCGAATTGGCCTGAATTATTTCAGCTCTGTGCCGGTCGAGCAATTCTATAACTGTATCTAAAACCTTATTCTTTATATCTGTATCTAATAAATTCATTGTCAATATTTTATGATGTAAACTTTGTACCTACCCGTTTGCCTTCCACAATATCCAGTATCACTCGTTCACGCTTTCCATTGGCTATGTAGGTGGTAATGTCTTTAGCGGCCGCACCTTGGGCAATTTTAAGTTTGGAGCCCATTCCTCCTCTACCTTCTGCCTCGCCCTTGCCACTTTCTCGTATGTAGTGGTCCAGGCGTTCATCGGCCTTTACCTCTCTAATTATTTTTGTGCCATCATCATCTGGGTGGCCATTGTAAAGGCCATGGGTATCGGTCAGAATAATGAGCATATCTGCGCCTATTAATTCTGCTACCAGACTGGCCAGTTCATCGTTGTCGGTAAACATGGAGTGCGAAACTGAGGTGGCATCGTCTTCATTGGCAATGGGTATTATACCCTCTGAAAGTAGCCCCTCGTAGCAGTTAATCATGTTTTCTCTCCATACTCCCGGGTTAAAATCTCGTTTGGTAGCCAACACCTGAGCGCATTTCATGCCGTAATCATGGAATGTTTCGTAGTACTGGCGCATCATGCGGGGCTGTCCTACCGATGAAAATACCTGTCTTCGGGTGGCCTTATCTTTTATATTGCAACTGCCCACTACCTCTTTTCCGGAAATCACCGAACCCGAAGAGATGAGTACGGAAAGAATATCCTGTTCATACAGCTCCGCAATTTGCTTCACTATTTGATGAATGATGGGTCTTACTAATCGGTTGTCTTTATTGGTGAGTACGTTAGTACCCACTTTAATTACTATTCTTTTCTTTTCTGATTTCTCCAAAACCTATTTTTCTACTTCTTCAAGTTGTTCTTTCTCTTCTTTAGTTTGTCCCAGCTCTACGGCCCGGTTAAAAGCAGCGTAAGCCGCATCATGAATCAGCTCTTTTACATTGTTATCTTCTAAAGAAGCCAGAGCAGCCTGGGTAGTTCCTCCCTTAGAGGCCACTCGTTTCATCCAACCGTTGGGCGATAGTTTGTTTTTGTTAAAGAGCTCAATGGCTCCTTCAAAGGTGGTGCTTACCAACACTTTTGCATCGTTATCAGAAAAGCCCATGCTCTTGGCTGCTTCCATCATGGATTCCATAAAATAGAATACATAGGCAGGACCGCTACCGGAAATACCCGTGGATGCATCAATAAACATCTGTGAATCGACCCTAACCGATTTTCCTGTGGAGTTGAGTAAGTCTTCGACCATCCAGAGTTCAATGCGTGAAATTTCGGGAGCCGCCAGGTATGAGGTCATGCCCTTTCCTACCTGAGCCGGAAGGTTAGGCATGGCTCTAACTACCTTATTAATGCCCAAACCTTTCTGAATGGTTTCTATGGTTACTCCGGCCATTATCGAAATGACCAACTGCTGATCGTTCATCATTTCCTTCATTTCGGCCATAAGCTCATCGTTGTGATAAGGCTTGACAGCCAAAAAAATGATATCACTCACAGGCAAACATTCTTCCAGGGTGTCATATACCTCAAAGTTTTCATTGGCCTTCTTTAAGGTTTCCCTCAATTCAATAGACTTATCGTAGACCATTAGATCTTCTTTTTTCAGGTAGCCCGACTTTCCAATAGCCGAGGCGTAAGTGAGGCCCATATTACCTGCCCCAATAACTAGTACTTTCATAATTTATTTGTGATTAAAAATGAATGATGGTTTGACAAATGAATTGACAATAGCTTTCAGCCCGAACATGAAAATGCCGGGATCAGAGAAAGTATTTCAAAGCATCTTAACTTCTAAAGGAGCATTTGGCCAGAAACAGGCCTGTAGGATGAGACTCGATACTATCTTTTGGATGTATTCTATTCTCTGCGTAGCTCATAACACTAATAAAACACAAAGAGGGCGGCATAGTTCAGATTTTTTTCAAAAACCCTGAAAACGATTGAATATCAAAGTCTAAGAAATGGAGCCAGCCCTTTCAAAGAACCCTTATCTTTCGAGAGAATGCAATGGTATTGTATTAACAAACCACAATTTTTAACTAGCTTTAGTACAATGAATGATTGATTGCTATACCAGTGCCTGCCTCAACCATGCTGGTTTTACATCGGGTCACCTCCGATTCTCATTAACAATCGTCAGAATAAGTTTATAGCTGGTTATACATTCTTCACCTCCATTGCACGTAGTTGAATTATTGAGTAACTTATTGTACATCTATTAAGTTGGATAATTATACCCATGAACCAAATCCCAAATATGGAAGTAGTAAACGATATTAAATCGTTTAAGCAGGTCATAGACCTAAGCCCCTTCCCTATGTGGGTATATGACCTTGAAAGTCTGCGTTTTCTCTATGTGAACGACTCGGCCATTCGACTCTATGGCTACAGCCGGGAAGAGTTTTTGAGTATGACACTGAAGGACATCAGACCTAAAGAAGATGTTCAGTTACTGCTCAAAGCCATAGATCGACTCAAAAGCAAAGCCGAAAAAGCCCCACAGCGAGTGTACAGACACAAGGCCAAAGACGGGCGGATACTCTACGTACACATTAAAGGAAACACCATAGACTATGACGGTCGCCCGGGCGAGCTAGTGAGTGTGATTGATCTAACCGATGACCGGGAAAAAGACAATAAGCTCTTGCAGCAACAGCTTTTTCTTACCACTATTTCAGAAGTTAACTCCTACTTGTTGAGTTGCGAAACCATTGATGAGGCCCTTTCAGGTACATTTGAGCTAGTGGCTTCGGTAGCAGAGATAGATTCCATTTGCTATTTTAAAATAAGCAGCAACAGCAAGCATGGCCAGGTATATGCCATCTGGAAAGACCATGAGTTTGTGGTAGAAAACCCAGAGAAAGCTCCCACTATCCCCGTAGCCTTACTAGAAAAGACTCGCGAAAAAATTGTTATCAAAGCCTTCGATGAGGCACTGGAGGTCTTTAAAGAACACCTGTACACAAATCCTGAAACCACCAAATCGCTATATCTGGCTCCGGTACAAAAAGAAGACTCTACCGGTGGCTACATCTGTTTTGATGACTACAAAAAAGACAGGCAATGGACCAGTGAAGAGATAAAATTCTTTGAAACTGTAGTAAGTAGTGTCTCCCAGGCCGTTTGTAATCTGCAGATAAAAGAAGAACTGGCCTTAAGTGAAAAGAAATTCAAATCGATTGTTGAAAAAAGCAACGACCTGACGGCCATTATGAATCGCGATGGTTGCTACACTTATGTGAGCCCTACCTGCGAGAAAAAACTGGGCAAACCGGCCAAACAATTGGTGGGAAGCTACATCTATGATTTAATTGATAAGTCTGAGGTAGACTATGTTCGATCCAAAATAGAAGAAACTCTCAATGAAGGTTCTGCCCAGCTCAGACCTTTTCAAGTGCCCACGGCCTATGGTCATACCATCCTCATTGAAATGCAACTCACCAATATGATCGACAACCCCGCAGTAAAGGGAATTGTGATCAATGCCAAAGACGTGACCGGGCAAGTAAGTACAGAACATGAGTTGGAAATAGCCAATGAGCGATACCGCCTGGCCAGCATGACCTCCAGAGATCACATTTACGACTGGGATCTGGCTTCCAACCACGTGGAGCGTACCGGGCAAAGCCTAAAAGCCCTGTTTGGCTATGAAGAGGCCGACTGGAATAAAGAAGGATTCTGGTTTCCCAATATTCATCCGGAAGATGTGGGCTATGTGTACGATAGCCTTAAGGCTGTTCTGGAAGATCAGACCAAAGATCGCTGCATTTTGCAATACCGGTTTAGGGGAAAAAATGGAAACTATTATACCATTATAGACTCCGGCCACATTATACGCGATAAAAACGGACATGCCATTCGGTTGGTAGGAACTGTGCGAGATATTAGTGAATCCATACTTAAGCAGCGCATAAAAGATGTTCTGCATACGCTTATTGCTACTTTTTCACAAGCAGAACCACTCAGAGACAGTCTTAAATCTGCCTTGCGCACCATAGTGGAAGAAACACGATTCGATATTTGTGAAATATGGCTCAAGTCGCACGATGAGCCCAAACTCAATCGGGTTGAGTTCTTCCTCAAAGAATCGATGGGGCTACTGGCCTACAGCGAAAAGAGTAATGTTTCCAGCTTTGCTAAAGGCAAAGGACTACCGGGTAAAGTCTGGGAAAAACAAGAGGCCATTATGTGGCACAGCATCGACCAACCTGAAACAGAGTTTGTCAGGGCCGATTTAGTAAACGACTTTAAGCTTAAGGGTGCCCTTGGTGTTCCAATAATCAACAACAAAGAATTCTTAGGGGTACTGGTGTTCTTATCCAGCCATGACAAAGGCGACTTCATAAACCTTAAGGAAACCATAGCCGCTATGGGCCAGGCCATTGCCCCATTGCTCAAGCAGCGATTGCTCGAAGAGCGAAACCGCCAGTTTCAGCTCATATCGCCCGACCTACACTTTTCTACTAATCGGGATGGTTTGCTAAAAGAAACCAACAATACTTTTCTGCAGGTTTTAGGGTACAGCAGGGAGTCCGTAAGTACCATGAGCATTCGAGACTTTATTTATAGCGATGACTCTCAAATAATCGATCAGATTTTACTTGAGCCCTATAAAGATCAGGCCAATCCGATTGGCTATGAAATAAGGCTGACCACCAAAACTGGCGACCTTGTATGGGTATTGCTCAATATGGGGTATAGTGTAGCCGATGATCTATTGCTCTTTGTGGGAAAAGATATTACAGAACAAAAACAGGTACAAAGCCATTTAAAACGCACCAACCAGAGACTCAAAAATACCCAGGAACTCGCGCTCATTGGCTATTGGCGAAAAGACATTAACACCAGTCACTTCGAGTGGTCTGAAGAAACATATGGCATTTACGGGTACTCCAAAGAAAGCTTTACCCCAACCGTAGACAACCTGCACGTTACCTTTCACCCCGATGAGTTGGAGCTAATGAATGAGTGGTTGAAAAACGTAATAAAGGCTGAAGACAACATTCAGTTGGAACACCGGATCATTACGGCCGACAATCAATTACGATGGGTATACCAAAAAGTACATGTGGTTAAAAACTCTAGTGGCCTAACGCGATACATGGAGGGCACTATTCAAGACATTACCGAGAGAAAAGACTTTGAGCAGCAACTGGCTGTAAGTAACAGGCGCTTTCAGTTGGCCATACACGCCAGTAACCAGATTATATGGGATTACGACCCCAACAGTGGAGCCATTACTCGAGGTGGAGAGTCTAATTTCTACCTTGAAGAGTCTGAAGACTTTAGTAAGCAAAACTCATGGTTTGAGCGCATACACCCTGACGATAAGGAAAGCTCATGGAAAAGCTTTGAACAAGCCATGAAAGGCACCGATGAGGTTTGGCAGCAAGAATACCGTATTTTGGATAAGAACAACCAAGTGTCTTACGTTATAGATCGCTGTGCAATTTTGCGCGATAAAACTGGCAAACCCATACGAGTGGTAGGCTCCGTAATGGACATCACGGAGTCCAAACTGCGCATGAAAAAAATTGAAGAGCAAAATAAAAGCCTACGTGAAATTGCCTGGATACAGTCGCACGTTGTACGGGCTCCATTGGCCCGTCTTATGGGTTATGTGGCTTTACTCAATGAGAATGAGGTTGAATCGCTTAGTTTTGATGAAATAAAAAAGGTAATATTAGACTCGGCCAAAGAATTGGATCAAATTATTGGTGAAATTTCGAACAAAACTACTGAGCTAAAATGAGGAAGATTTTATTAGTGGATGATGACCAGCCAACCAATGTTTTGCATGAAATTATTCTTAAAAAATTCACTTCTGTACCTTTAACCATCAAGACTTTTCTCAATGGTAAACAGGCCCTGGACTACCTTAAAGAAGCCCCAGGCCAGTATATCATTTTTCTAGACATTAACATGCCTACCATGAGCGGATGGGACTTTCTGGATGCCTACCAGAACATTGAGGGGCACGATGGTACACGTATATTTATTCTCACCTCTTCCATAAACCCCGAAGATGAACAAAAGGCTGCAAAATACCCTGAGGTAAACGGTTTCGAAATTAAACCTCTTTCCGTGGACTTTTTAAAGAAACACGTGGGAGAACTCTTTACCTAGTGTATCCCCGCCATGACGATGAATTCAGGATTGGGACAATTTTGTAAGTACCTGCCCTTTTCCGAAGCCTTGCAAACACCGGGATAATCGCCATGAAAGCCCTCCATATTCATTATCAATTGAAAATGAAGATGAGGGGGCCAATGAAAATTCTCGTGGTAAGCTCCCAGACTAGCAAACTGCTCCCCTTTCCTAATGGGCTTACCCTCATACAATCCGTGTAAAGACATGGTACTCAAATGCCCGTACAAAGTATAGAAAGTAAGGCCGGCCTCCTCGTGTTCAAGAATAATTACCGGACCGTAATCGCCATGAAACCTGCGGTTGTCAAACGAATGGACAACACCCTTAAAAGGTGCATAAACAGCTGTGCCGGCCTGTGCCCATAAATCGATACCCAGGTGAATGGTGCGGGGTTCATCTTCAGTAAAAAGCTCGCTGCGCGAATACAAGCCCCGTTCTTCCAAATATCCACCAATACCCACTCTGGCTCCATTGGCCTTCAACTGGCCGAAAACCTGTGCTGTAAATTGCTCTTCATCGTTCAGGTCTATACGCTCCAATGAAGGGTTATTTTTACTTAAGTCCAGTTGACAAAATTCACCGGAGCCAAACCGAATGGGTTGTACGGCCGAAATACCGGCTTCAGCAAGTAACTTTGACAGGTTCATTCAGAAAATTTTTTAATTAACCGATTCATAAACTCCCCCCCCAGTGCAAGCTGCTCTTTGGCTATAAATTCATCGGCCCTATGGGCCTGTGCAATATCTCCCGGGCCACAAATCATTGCTTCAAAACCAACTTCGGCAAACTGCCCTGCCTCGGCCGCATAAGAAACTGCATCGGTGGTCTCGTTGGCCGCCAGTTCTTTTACCAAAGCTACAATAGCCTGGTTTGAACGGGTATCTAGCCCCGGAACCGCAGGGTGTTTGTTGGTGGTAGAAATCCTGAACCCCGCAAAACGCTGCTTCAGCTCAGCCTCTCTCTGGCGACAATACTCCTCAAATTCTTTTAATATTTGCTGTGGAGTTTCCGAAGGAATAGTTCTTACATCCCAGTTGAATACACACTCCTGGGCAATGATGTTTGGCGCCAACCCACCGGAAATATTACCTATGTGTATAGACGTATGATTGGGTGTAAATCGATGATCGACCGAACCCGAAGCAATTAATCCATCCATTTTAGACTCTAACCAGAGAATCAGACGCATGGCCTCGTGTATAGCACTTACTTCTTGTTTTATTCGGCTACTATGTCCTTGGCTACCGGTTACTTTAGTCTGAAAAATACAAATCCCTTTTTGTCCAACAGTTGGCACCATCATGGTTGGTTCACCAATAATGGCAAAACGAGGAGTCTCTGTGTAGTGACTTTTAATGGCTCGGGCCAATTCGGGAGCGGCAAGGCAGCCAATCTCCTCATCGTATGAAAAGGCAAAGTAAATTGGTTTAGTAAGGTTGGCCCGGGTCATATCGGGCAAGGCTGCCAAACAACAGGCTACAAACCCTTTCATATCGCATGAGCCTCTTCCATAGAGCAGGCCATCTCCTTTGTCGGTAAGAGTAAAAGGATCTGTGGTCCAGTCCTGACCTTCTACAGGAACCACATCGGTATGACCGGATAGGATGACCCCACCGTCTACTGCGGGCCCAATCCTACAATGTAATGAAGCTTTTGTGCCTTCAGGATTCGGCACCAACGTGGTTTTCACCCCATGGCTTTCTATGTATTCCTGTATCCAATGAATGATAGAAAGGTTACTTTCTCCTCCTAAGACGGGAAAAGACACCAGTTTAGACAATATTTCTTCAACGGTCATACGCATAAGGTTCGGTAAGTCAAGGTTTGTCGATGCGGCCAGCCATTGGCTGGTCAATCGGTGGCCTAAATTAGTACAATCCTTGGTTTTGCAAACGGTCGCAAAGCGAAGGTAATTTTAGGCAGGCCCCCAATGAATGGCCACCGACACGCTCAGTCCAATCCAGGCCATAAGCAGTACCAGCCCTACAACCGGAGCGATAAAACGTATCCATTTGTCGAAAGGAATTCTGCACATAGCCAGCATAGCAATAAGCCCCCCGAGAGTGGGATTGATCAGGTTGGTTACACCATACCCAATCTGAAAGGCAAGAATTGTGGACTGTCGGGTAAGCCCCAAAACATCTCCTAAAGGCAACATTATGGGCAAAGTAGCCAAGGCCTACCCACTGCCGGAAGGTATGAAAAAATTAATGACACATTGCGAACCTGACATAGCCAGAGCACTGGCATAAAGCGGCAATTCTTTAAGACCTTCTGAAAGATTAAAGGCTATGGTGTCTGAAATATTGGCCATTTCCATGGCCACCTTAATGCTGGTGGCTAAGCCTACCATAAACGCCCCGGGTGCCACAACCGCTACCGATCGCAAGGTGGTCTCACCAATAGTTTTACCGCTAATTCGCGATAGCAATCCTGCCACAATAGAAATGATTATGAACATGGCAGAAATTTCATTGATGTACCAGTGCCACTTAAAAACCCCATAGAGCATAACTATCATGCCTAAAACAAAAGCCCAAAGCACCAGCCAGTTGTTGGTGCTCATGGCATAGGTATGCAAAGGTTTTGAAAGCTTTAAACCGCTGGTGTCTATACCAAGAGAGAGCGATTTCTCAGGTTCCTTAATTATCTCTTTAAAGTACCGCAGGTTAAAATAGGCTAACACCGTTAAAGCCACCAAACAGAGAATAAGTCGCAATAACCATCCGGAAAACATAGGCATTTGTGCCAGTGTATGCCCTGTTCCTACGGTATAAGGATTTACCGGAGACAACCCAAAACCCACCGTAACCGCTCCAACAGATATACCAGCGGCCAGTATAAGATCTCCACCAAGTGCAAGAGAAGTAATGGCCGCAAGCGGAATAAGGGCAATATTGCTTTCATACCCAATAAAGATTCCTAAACAGCCATATAAGTAAGTTAGAAGCACCACAACCAGCAACCTTCTCTCCACTCCCAGCCTTTTAACAAAACTACCAACCGCGTTTTCGATCATGCCAGACTTCTCTAACATGCCGAACATAATGCCCGAAGAAAGCACCACAAATATGATGGGAATAGCAGAGGCAAAACCTCCGGGAATTGCCAGAAAAGTATCGAGGAATGATAATGGTGTAGGGTCTATGGTATGATAAGAGCCGGGAATTACCCGGCTCCTGCCATCAATTATTTCTCTATCAAAAACTCCTGCGGGTATTAGATAGCTCATCAAAGCTGTGAGCACTAAAATCCCGAAGAGCATTACCACTGGGTGTGGAAAGCTAAAACGGAGCCTATTGATTGACTTATCGGCCACTACTTAAGCGACTCAAATTCTTTCTTAATTGCTTCGAAGCGGCTTTTCAATTCTTCAAAACGTTCATAAGCATCTTGCCCCGGACGTTGGTCTGCCCGCCCAATCATGCTCGAAAGATAGCCGGTCTGTGACTGCAACATTGGCTGCATGTATGTACCCGGAGGCGTTACCAATTGGTAATAAATCGCATCTAACTGTTCTTTCTTGCGTTGCGCTCTCTTACTTGCTTTTTCAGTTTCAAGGCTGTTTTGCAGGTCTTCTCTGGCCTTGGCTACCGTAGCTACCAATTGAGCCACCTCATCGGCAAACGACTGAATCTCCAAAGCCAACCGCTCTTGCTCAGCTACATCATCATCATTCACCAGGCTGCCTCTTGGGTCCAGTACCACTTTAAACTGTTCTTCCATCACCTGATCGCCCACAGTAAGTCTGGCCGTGTAGGTGCCATTCGATACCATTGGCCCATTGCCAAGATAAGACCTTCTTGGATTTTCACTCCAGCCTCCTGCATGGCGCATATTCCATACATAGCGGTTAATTCCCTGCTTATTTGGTAGTCCTCCAGCGGCTGGCGGCTCAGAAAATTCCGTAGACATGTCTCGTTCTCTATCTACCGGAGGACTTGGTCTTCCATTTACAAAAGAACGAACCACCTGACCCTCACTATTCACAATTTCCAGCTTTACCGGCTGGTCTTGGTCTTTTATGTAGTAGTCAATTGTAACACCCATCGATGGATATTCCGGGCCATTGTAATCGCTAGAGGCTCTCATACGGTTTCTTATTCCGTCTTTCAAATCGAACAAATAAGCCTGATAATCTTTTACATCGGCCAGTTCTCTAAGGCTAATAATGTTGTCCAATATCCAAAATCCTCTACCCATGGTAGACATCACCAAGTCATCATTATGCACCTTAATGTCTGTAATTGGGGTTACAGGCAGGTTATTGTTAAAAGCCTGCCAGTTTTTACCATCATTGAACGACACAAAAAGCCCAAACTCGGTACCGGCATAGAGCACCCCTTCTTTCTCAGGGTCTTCACGCACCACGCGGGTAGGGTAATCGGCCGGTATTCCATTATTACCGGGAGTTAAGAGCTCCCAGGTTTGCCCATAATCTTCTGTTTTATAGATGTAAGGGCTAAAGTCATTGTCTAATTGATAGCGCAAAACGGCCACGTAAGCTTTGGCCGGATTATGAGGTGAGGGTTCTACTGCATCTACCCTGCCCCCTTTAGGCATATCAGGAGTCACGTTGGTCCAGGTTTTACCACCATCTCGGGTCACATGCACAGGTCCGTCATTAGCCCCTACCCAAATAAGGCCTTCCTGCAAGGTAGACTCTCTAATGGCATAAATGGTACTGTAGTATTCTTCTCCCGTTACATCGCGGGTAATTGGTTCTCCCGGTACCACCTGCTTGTCAGCTTCAAAGGCTGTCAGGTCTGGCGAAATAATTTCCCAGGTCTTTCCATCGTCTGTGGTTTTGTGTACATACTGTGAGGTATGATACACTACATCGGGATTATGAGGCGATACATGAATGGGAGCCACTCGCTGAAAACGGAATTTAAGATCTTTGGGGTTGTGTCCATAAATATTGGTTGCCCCCACATAGTACTGTAATTCCTGGCCGGTGCGCTTGTCATATACTCCAAAACGCCCCTTGCAATTGGAGTATACAATATTGGGATTTCCGGGTTTAGGCACGGCAGGGCCTGTTTCACAACCACCGGTGTTTATGATAAAAGCATTGCTCCCCGACTGCACACTTTCTGTTGGCATACTGGGCACTGCAATAGTGCTGTAATTGTCTTGCTGGCCGGCATATAACCAATACGGGTATTGATCGTCTACCTCTACCTGATACAGCTCGGCTGTTGGTTGGTTGAACTGAGTAGACCAGGTTCGGCCATTGTTGAGTGTTACGTTTGCTCCCCCATCGTTGGCCTGAATCCAAATGGAAGTGTCGTTAGGGTTAATCCAAATATCGTGGTTATCTCCATGAGGAGTACTCACAGACCGCCAGGTTTTGCCCCCATCGGTCGATTTTAAAAAGCGAAGTGCACTGTTGAACACCACATCGGCATTTTTCGGATTTGCGTAAATATTGGTGTAGTAAAAAGGCCGGTTGGTAAGGTTAGAATTGTCTGAAACAAATTCCCAGCTTTCGCCACGATTGTCCGATCTGTACAAACCGCCCTGATCGTCTGAAGCTTCAATATTAGCATATACCCTCTCCGGCTTCGCTGCCGAAACGGCAAAATCTATCTTACCGATCAGTCGGGTTGGTAATCCGTTGGTAAGTTTGGTCCAGTTCACTCCTCCATCGGTCGACTTGTACACGCCTCCCTCAGACGAACCACTGATAATTGTCCAGGGCTTACGTTCTGCACGCCAGGCTCCGGCATAGATCGTATTCGGGTCGTCAGGAGCCAATTCCAAATCGGAGAAACCCACACTATCGGAATGATACAATACTTTTTGCCAGGACTTTCCTCCATCGACTGTTTTAAATACTCCGCGCTCTTCGTTTTTACCAAAAGCTTTACCAATAGCAGCCACATAAACCACATTGGGATTATCCGGATGAATCTCAACAGCACCAATCTGCCCGGTTTCTTTTAAGCCTATAAACTCCCAGGTTTTACCGGCATCGGTAGATTTGTACATGCCCTTTCCCGTAATCACATTGGAGCGTAAACCGTCAGAGCCTGTACCCACATAAATGATATTGGGATCTTTTTGATAAACCGATATGGCTCCAATAGAAGGGGTTGAAAAATATCCATCTGATACATTGTTCCAGGTCATTCCGTAATCATCGGTTTTCCAAACGCCACCACCCGTGGCTCCCATGTAAAAAACGGAGGGCTGGCTGGCTACTCCGGCCACGGCTGTAACACGGCCTCCCCTTAGCGGGCCTACGTTTCGGAACTCATAGTTTTTAAGAATTCCCTGCAGATCCTGGGCCTGTAGACCCACGGAAGAAAACACTGCAAGACATGTAATGATCAGATGTCTAATCTTCATGATAGTTTTAAATTTTAAGAATGGGGAAATTAAAATAAATACTGCAAAAAGCGGTGCAGCATTTTGACGAGCGGAACTAAGCCAGGCAGTGTTTTCCGGCAATGTAGCCGGTGGTCCAGGCAGCCTGAAAATTAAAGCCTCCCGTAATACCGTCTATATCGAGCACTTCTCCGGCAAAAAACAAGCCTTCAACCACCCGACTCTCCATGGTGTTGAAGTTTACCTCACCCAGTTTTACCCCCCCGGCTGTCACAAACTCTTCTTTAAAAGTGGTTTTTCCGTTCACCGGATACTGATCGTTGCCGAGTTTTTCCACCAAACGGTTTAGTGACTTTTTCGACAGTTCAGCCCATGGCTTATCTTCGTCTATTCCAAGGGTTGTCAGAAAATGTTCCCATAGCCTCTGTGTAAGCCCCAGCGGCATCTGATTTTTAATTTTTTTCTTGGGGTGGTCTGTCTGTATTTGCCTTAACATCTCCCTTAACTCCTTTTCGCTAAGGCCCAACCAGTTAATATGAGCTATGAACTTATAGTTCATTTCGTGAAGCAAACGAGCACCCCAGGCCGATGTTTTCAAAATGGCCGGGCCACTCATACCCCAATGGGTAATCAATAAAGGTCCCTTTTCCATTAGGCGTGTACCCTGAATTTTTACAACTGCGGCAGGCACCGATACCCCCATGAGCTGAGTAATGGACTGCCCGGGCATGTTAAAAGTAAAAAGACTGGGCACTGGCGATTCTACCTGATGACCGAGCGATTCTAACCAGCCAAAACCTTCTGGTTTAGGACTGCCACCGGTTGCCACTATCACTCTATCGAATTGTTCGGTTCCTTCTTTAAAACGGAGTTTAAAGGCATTTTCTTCTTTCTGAATGGCCTGTACGGCCGCACTGAGTTGAATATCAATCCTAAGCTTTCGGGCTTCATTCAAAAGGCAATCTACTATGGTTTGAGAATCGTCCGTCACAGGAAATACGCGCCCATCGGCTTCCTCCTTTAGTTGTACTCCCCTACTTTCAAACCACTCGATTGTATCTGAGGCATTGAATTGTGAAAAGGCTTTTTTAAGATGCTTTTCACCCCTTGGGTAATGCGCTGCAAAAGTAGGAATACCCTGGCAACCATTCGTTGCATTACACCTACCTCCTCCGGAAACCTTTACCTTAGCCAGCAGTTTGACGGATTTTTCGTACAACACAACCCTGGCATTTGGGGCGTGCATTTTACACGAAATAGCTGCAAAAAAACCGGCCGCTCCACCACCTATAATGGCCACTCTATTGTTCATGGGGATCAAAGTAACAAATCATTTTGCCAATATCACCGTAAGACTTTAAGACACTTTTATTCAAATCTCATGAAAAACTTCACAAAAACCATTTTAGCACTTACGCTCATCATATTTGCTTCGGCCAATCTGATCGTAACGGGAGACTCTGCAGTGGAGGAGTCGATGAAAGAAGGTTTCGTTGCCGACTGGGAACGAGCTAAGGCCTACTCATTGGAGTATATTGATGCCATGCCTGAAGACGGAATAACTTTTAGACCTACCGAAGGAGTACGCACCTTTGCCGAACAATTTCTACACATGGCTCAGGGCAATATTGGTATTGTAGCCAATGCTACGGGCGCTGAGCGTATTTACGCTACGGTAAACCTTGAAAAGGAAAGCAAATATCATAACAAAAAAGCCCTCCGGGATATCACTGTTGAAGCTTACGACTGGTGTATTGCTGCCGTAAAAAACATGGATATGACCAAAGGCGAAGAAAAAGTTGAATCTTTTGGCTTCAATATTTCCAGGGTAGAGTGGCTTAAAAAAGCGTTTGAACACCAAACTCACCACAGAGGGCAAACTACAGTATACCTGAGAATGAAAGGGGTAACACCACCACCCGAAAAGCTTTTCTAAAAACAATAATGGAGAGACCAATCTGGCAAGCTAAAGAACAGACTCCGGGTTTCAACTCCATTGATGTTGGCAGAAATAGCAGTAATAAAATACCGGGTGGGTACAGCTTGTGGCAGTAGTAGACACATCACTAAACCACTCGAAAGAAAAGCTGTCGAAAGAAAGCCTTAAGGTTTTGATTTCGGCAGTTTCTTTAAATAACCAGCCAAAGAATTACATCTACCCGCCTGTTTTTCATACGTCCTTCCCAGGTTGAGTTATCGTAAACCGGGTTATATAGCCCAAAATCTCGTACCTCTATCATTTCCTTTTTAATCTTCTCCAGCTTTAGCATTAGATCAATTACCGACTGACTCCTCATTTTACTGAGCCGCTCATTATACTCCTTGCCGCCTATATTGTCGGTATGGCTATGCACTGTGATAAAATAATCATGAATATTTGGTATAGAGTCCAGAAATAATTTTAGCTGATTGGCCTGGCGTATGTCCACACGGGCACTTCCTCCTCCAAAATAAATACTTCGAATAGCCGATGGCTCGCCAAACGTCTGTGCGTTTACTGAGAATAGAGTACTCGTTAAAAGCCATAATATAATAAACCACCTGAGCATAGAACTCCTTATTACCTGACTATTAACGCTTTGGCAGATGTAGAGTTTTTCAAATAACTTGAACTGCTGAATTTTAAGTGACAAACGGAAAAAACATTGAAAGAAGTTATAGTGGTGATGGGGATAAGCGGTGCAGGTAAAAGCACCGTGGGAAAAGCCTTGGCCAACCGTATGGGCATGCCATTTTTAGATGCTGACGATTTTCACCCTCGCGAAAACGTAATGAAAATGAGCAGCGGGCAGCCTTTAGACGATGACGACCGATGGCCTTGGCTTGCAGCCATAGTAGAACACATATTACAAAGTCATAGGCCATGTTTTGTATTGGGTTGTAGCGCCCTTAAAGAAAGTTACAGGTTGTACCTGGCCCAACGCCTAAAACTACATCTGGTTTACTTAGAGATTACTGCCGAAGAAGCTCACAGAAGACTAAAAAGACGTAAAGGTCATTTTATGCCCGCTACATTAGTACAATCTCAGCTCGATGCGCTAGAGATCCCTTCAAGTGCTTTTCGCCTATCGGCCACCCTCAATATTACCAAATCGGTTGATTTACTGGCCGAACATTTTTCCACTTTACAGTAATTGACTAATTTCTTGGCTTCATTACTTTTTCATGGAAAACCTACAACTCTATCTGGCCATTGTTTCGGGAGTAGCCCTGCTCCTTTTTCTAATTATGAAGTGGAAGCTCAATGCTTTTCTGAGTTTGCTTTTTGCCAGCATTTGGGTAGGCCTTTTAGGAGGGCTGAATACTGACGAGATAATCGATTCTATAGCAAAAGGCATGGGCGATACGCTGGCCTTTGTAGCTACCATTGTGGGGCTGGGAGCCATTTTTGGAGCCATACTGGAACATTCAGGGGGTGCTCAGGCATTGGCTCGTTACCTGTTAAAAAAAGGAGGAGAATCTAAGTCTCGGCTGGCCCTGTTAAGCACAGGCTTTATAGTTTCTATTCCTGTATTCTTCGATGTAGGTATTATCATTCTTATGCCCCTGGTAAAGGCACTGGCCAAAAAGAGTAATCGCCATGTATTATACTATGGCCTTCCCTTGCTGACAGGACTGGGAATTACCCATAGCTTTATTCCTCCTACACCCGGGCCGGTAGCGGTGGCAGATATATTGCAGGTAGACCTGGGCTATGCCATTGTTGTAGGAGCCCTCGTTGGCATCCCCGTTGCGCTTTTCTGCGGGCTGATTATGACTAAGTTTCTGGTACCCGATACTCCCGATGGTGAATTGGAAATAGCAACTGAAACGACCGACCAAGCTCTGGACGAAGGGCTGGTTCGTACCATTTTCTGGGTTTTGGGGCTTCCCATTTGCCTTATACTGTTAGGATCATTTCTAAACACAATGGCTCGTGAAGGCCTCATAGCTTCTTCGGTTTTTGTCGATGTTGCGGCTTTTATAGGACATCCGTTTGTATCGCTCCTATTGGCTACCTTTCTAGCCCTTTACTTTCTTGGAGTCAAAAAGGGTTTAGGAAAAGAGGCCTTGTTCAAACTCTCTAATGATTCACTGGCTCCGGCCGGTTCTATTATTCTGATAACCGGGGCAGGAGGAGTTCTTAAAACCGTAATGATTAACACCGGTATAGGAGATATAATAGCCCAGGGCATGCTAAATACAAGCTTTTCTGTGCTTCTGCTAGCCTACCTGGTTACCGTGCTGGTTCGTATTATGCAAGGCAGTGCAACGGTGGCCATGCTCACCGGTGCCGGAATTGTAGCCGCTGTATTACCGGGAATGGACCTGAACATGCTGGAGAAAACCTTCATCATGATGGCCATTGCCTCAGGCAGCATCGTTATGTCTCACGTAAACGACAGTGGTTTTTGGTTAGTCAATCGCATTTTAGGCCAGTCTGTACAACAAACCCTGCGCTCATGGACCATACAGTCGAGCCTTATTTCTGTTACCAGCTTTATACTCGTGCTTATTGCCTATCAGTTCGTTTAAGCCTCCCACTCTGTATGAAAAATACCCGGCCGATCCAATCGCTCATAGGTATGCGATCCAAAATAGTCTCGCTGGGCCTGAATGAGGTTTAGCGGCAAACGTTCGGCCTTGAATGCATTGAAATAGTTAAGTGATGCTGCCAAAGCCGAAACCGGCAGACCAAGACGCATACCCTCAGCGCAAACCTTAGCTAAATGAGGGAGGTTGGTTTTCACTAATTCGGCTATTTGCTCATTGAGCAACAGATGTTGCAGCGATTTATTGAACGAATAGGCCTTGCGAATCTCTTCAAGAAATTTTGCCCTGATAATGCATCCGCCTCTCCAAATTTTAGCAATCACCTCCAGGTTCAGGTCATAATTATATTCCTTAGAAGCCTCCGATAGCTGGTGGAGTCCTTGCGCATAAGTAACAATAAAGGAAGTATAGAGCGCGGCTTTCAGTTCATCGGTCGATAAATCGGCCCGTTCAGCCATGGGCAAAGTGTATAGTTTAGCTGCCTCAACGCGCATACTTTTGAACGAAGAAATTTCGCGCATCCGTACAGCAGCATCCACCGTAGGTATTGGCACTCCCAAATCCATGGCGTTTTGCGAAGTCCATTTTCCGGTTCCTTTTTGTTTTGCCTTATCCAAAATGGCATCTACCAATGCACCGGTTTCCAAATCATCAGGAACTCCCAATATGTCTGCCGTAATTTCTGTAAGGAAAGAACCGAGTTCGGCTTGGTTCCAAGCCTCAAAAGTGGCTTTCATTTCAACATTAGACATTCGAAGGCCGTGCTTCATTATATCGTATACCTCTGAAATGAGCTGCATAAGGCCATACTCAATGCCGTTGTGCACCATCTTCACATAATTTCCGGCCGAACCATTTCCCAAATGCGCCACGCAAGGTTCACCATTTACCTTAGCCGATGCGGCTTCAAAAATAGGTCGGATATGTTCATAGGCCTCTTTATTGCCCCCGGGCATAATGCTAGGCCCCACCCGGGCGCCTTTAGCCCCACCGGAAACTCCGGCTCCAAAAAAGTGAATTTTGTCTTTGGCCAGCGATTCAAACCTCCGGTCGGTATCAGTATAAAACGAGTTACCTCCATCTATAATAATATCTCCTTCATCCAACTTAGGCCTCAAACTCTCTATTACTGCGTCTACCGGTTTTCCGGCCGGAACCAACAGCATAATTTTTCGAGGTCGCTTTAGTCCGGCCAAAAAAGTATCTGCATCTGTTGTGGCCGAAACTTTATCATTACCGGCTTCCTCAATGAGCCCTTCTACCTTGCCCTGATCCAGGTCGTAGCCCAGAGCCGAAAAACCATGGTCGGCCACATTAAGAATAAAGTTCTTACCCATTACGCCCAGCCCTATCAGGCCAAAATCATACTTTTCTTGAGACATGCTTTTGTTTTAATTTCCAAGTTCTAAAACTACCATTAAGTTCCTCTACTCTGACCACAACCCATTATCTTTATCGCGGAACTTTAGCGGGTAAAACTGATTTAGACTTTACAAAGAAACAAAGCCTTAGCAAGGCATAAAACATTAATGAAAAAAACTGACGATCAAGTTTTGGTAATATTCGGAGGCTCAGGCGATTTGACCAAGCGCAAGTTAATCCCTGCAGTTTTCAATCTTTTTAAAGGAGGCTTTTTAGCCGAGTGCTATGCTGTAGTTGGTGTGGGGCGCACGGCTTACAGCGATGAAGAATACAGGCAGAGTGTGGTTTTTGAGAACGAGCATCTCACCGACAAAAATAAAGTAAGTCAAGACGACCTTAATGCGTTTTCCAAGCTCATTCATTACCAGTCGCTCGACACCAAAAACAAAGAGGCTTATGCCACACTCAAAGAAAGGCTTAGAGCACTAGACGAGGAGAAGGCTACCTGTCATAATTACATTTTCTACCTCTCTACCCCTCCCAGCCTATATGAGGTTATTGCCGAGGGGCTGGCGGCCAATGGCTTGAATAGTCAAAAAAACGGATGGAGCCGGCTGATTGTAGAAAAACCCTTTGGATATGATTTGGAATCGGCCAGGCACTTGAACCAACACCTGAGAAAATTCTTTGAGGAAGATCAGATATACAGAATCGATCACTACTTGGGCAAAGAAACGGTACAAAATATGTTTGTTACCCGGTTTGCCAATAGCATATTCGAACCCCTATGGAATCGGAACTACATTCATCGGGTTGAAATTACCGCGGCAGAAAGCGTGGGAGTAGAAAAAAGAGGCGGATACTACGACTCTTCGGGGGCCTTGCGCGACATGGTGCAAAACCATTTGTTTCAGCTCGTAGCGCTGGTAGCCATGGAACCTCCCGTGAAAGCCGATGCCGAAAGTATTAGAAATGAGAAGCTTAAGGTGTTTCAAAGTCTGAGACCATACACCACTGAAGATATTGCCAAAAACGTAATCAGAGGCCAATACACGGCCTCTACCATTCGAGGAGAAAAAGTGCCGGGCTATCGCGAAGAAGAAGGAGTTGACCCGAATTCTAAAACGGAAACTTATGCTGCCCTCAAGTTTTATATCGACAACTGGCGCTGGGCAGGTGTACCCTTCTATATACGCACCGGAAAACGCCTCCCTACGCGGGTTACAGAAGTGGTTATTCACTTCAAACCTAACCATCATCACCTTTTCTCGGCCAACCCGCATCTGGCCAACCCGCAAAATACATTGGTACTGAGAATTCAGCCCAACGAAGGTATATTACTGAAATTCGCCATGAAGATTCCGGGAGCCGGCTACAATACGGAGCATGTGAATATGGACTTTCACTATGACGATCTCAGCAATGTGTATGTACCTGATGCTTACGAACGCCTGATACTGGATTGCATGCAGGGAGATGCTACTCTTTACGCCCGTGGCGACTCCACCGAAGCTGCCTGGGAATTTATAGACCCAATACTCAAAGCATGGGCCAATGACGAAGTGCCCATTTATGGATATCCTTCAGGAACCTGGGGGCCGGAAAATGCAGACAGCCTGATTGAAGGGGATAAAATGACCTGGCGATACCCCTGCAGCAACCTGACAAACGATGGGAATTACTGTGAACTTTAACTGAAGAAGAAGATTATGCAAATCAATATTTGTGAAAACCCCGTTGCTACCGCCAAAGCCTTTGCCGAATATATGCTGGCCTGGCACAAACAGCATGGAGCAATGAACGTGGCACTTTCCGGTGGCTCTACACCAAAAATACTTTTCGACCTGTTGGCTACAGACTATGCCGCAGCCTTTGACTGGACAAAAATAAACCTTTACTGGGGCGATGAACGTTGTGTAGCACCTACCGACAGCGACAGCAACTATAAAATGACGAATGAGCATTTACTGGCTAAGGTGAACATTCCTGAAGGCAACATACACAGAGTGCTGGGAGAAAACGACCCTGAACAAGAAGTCATTCGCTACGGACAGTTAATTGAGCAAAACCTACCAAAGAAAGACGGAAATCCGGTATTCGACATAATCATTCTGGGCATGGGAACCGATGGCCATACAGCTTCAATTTTTCCTCATGAAATTGAATTGCTGGACAGTGCCAAAACCTGTGAAGTAGCCAACCACCCGGAAACCGGCCAAAAAAGAGTCACGCTCACGGGCCCGGTACTTAACCAGGCACGCTCCGTATGCTTTTTGGTGACCGGAGACAACAAAAAGGAGAAGATAAAACAGATTTTTGAAGAACAAGATGTGGCCAAATCATATCCGGCCTATCACATCAACCCCAAAGAAGGAGAATTAATCTGGTTTCTCGATGAAGCTGCGGCAAGCAGCTATAAAAAGCCCTAACCTTTCAAACACCCTAAATTAAGTAGATTATGCACCTACCGCTGCTTCAAGACTTACTGGTATTGCTGGTTTTCTCAGTAATCATTGTTTTTCTTCTTCAGCGTTTACGATTGCCCTCTATACTTGGCTTTTTGCTCACAGGCATTCTCATTGGCCCTTATGCCTTTAGCCTGGTAGAAGCTGCCGAACAGGTAGAAATTATTGCCGAAATCGGAGTCATTCTGCTATTGTTTGTAATTGGCATGGAGCTTTCCATCAAACAACTAATGTCTATAAAACGGACCGTTTTTATAGGGGGACTGTTGCAGGTGGGGCTCACAGTGGTGTTCTCCGGAGGTATATATTATCTTTTGGGTAGTAGTTGGAATGAAGCTGTTTTTACGGGCTTTCTCTTCTCACTTTCCAGTACAGCCATTGTGCTCTCCATTTTTCAGGAGCGTAACGAAATTTCTACACCACACGGCAGAAATGCCCTGGGAATTCTCATTTTTCAAGACATCATAGTTGTGCCAATGATGCTGGTTACTCCCATTATTGCCGGAGCAACCACCAATGTAACCCAAAGTGTTATCGAACTGGTCATAAAGTCGGCTGTAGTTATTCTTGTCACCATTCTAAGTGCGCGTTATTTGGTGCCTAAGCTCATGTATGCCATAGCTAAGACCAAAAGCAAAGAGCTCTTCTTATTGGCCACCATTACCATCTGTTTTGCTGTGGCCTTTCTTACCTCCGAGGCCGGGCTTTCACTGGCTTTAGGAGCTTTTTTGGCCGGACTCATCATATCAGAATCGGAATATAGCCATCAGGCCACAAGCATAATACTCCCCTTTCGTGAGCTGTTCACCTCCTTCTTCTTCATATCGGTAGGCATGTTGCTTGACGTATTCTTTTTGCTTGAAAATCTGGGGCCAATACTCTTGCTGCTCGTAGGTGTGTTTGTACTCAAATCGGCCATTGCCTCTTTTGCTGTGGCTGTGCTTAAATACCCACCACGCACGGTTATCCTTACCGGACTGGCGCTCTTTCAGGTTGGAGAATTCGCTTTTATTCTCTCTAAAACAGGAATAGAATACGGGCTAATTGATGACCAAACCAACCAATACTTTTTAGCCGTTTCCATTCTCTCTATGCTCTGCACACCTTTTGTTATGATGTTTTCTGAGCGGCTTTCCAGCCTGGCCCTTAGGTCTCGGTTAGTCGACTCGGTTACTAAGAAAATGAGCGGACTACAACCTGTTTTAGAAGATGCGCCCGATGAACTCAACAACCACCTGGTGATAATTGGTTATGGAGTGAATGGTTCGAATGTGGCCCATGCCGCACGGGTAAATCAAATACCCTATGTGGTGCTAGAGCTCAACGCAGAAACAGTAAGAAGAGAAAGGCTAAAGGAGATACCTATACTTTTTGGCGATGCCTCTCAAAAGCACATTTTAGAACATGTGCACCTTCATAAGGCCAGAGGGGTGGTAATTGCTATCTCAGACCCCAAGGCCACCAAGGCCATCATTAGTAATATAAGAAGCATATCGCAATCGGTTTACCTCGTTGTCCGCACCCGATATGTAAAAGAAATGAATGAGCTGTTGGCCCTTGGTGCTGACGAAGTTATTCCTGAAGAATTCGAAACATCCATTGAAATATTCTCCAGAATACTCCACCAGTTTTTAGTACCGGTAGACGACATCAACCGCTTTATTGAAGCTGTTAGGGCCGATAACTACGAGCTCTTTCAAAATAAAAAATCGCTACCGAGAACCTTTAAGCCCTCTAAATTTCCAGACTTTAACATTACCTGCCTCCGGGTGACTACCGATAGCTCCAAACTGGTGGGTAAGCCGCTTAAAGACCTGCAAATACGGAACAATTACGGCATTAATATTCTGGCCATATCCAGAAACAATGAACTAATTCAGAACATTAGTGCTGACCAGAAGATTAAGCAGGGCGATATTGTCTACGTGCAGGGTGAACAGCACAACATTGAGAATTTCTACCGGCTGGCTACCTGAGCCCGGTACAGAAAACACAGAACTTAAGGGAAAAATATATACCCAAAGTTAGGTCGAATGATCTATTCATCGTAATATTGCAATGTATTTATGGGGCTAACAAAAACAGATTTATTTACCACCGAGCAAAACGAACTGGCCAATATGGCCAAGGCTCTTGCTCACCCGGCCAGAATAGCCATACTCGAACATTTACTTAAAGCCAATGCCTGCATTAATAGCGATTTGGTTGCCGAACTAGGACTGGCTCAGGCTACTATTAGTCAACACCTAAAAGAGCTCAAAAGTCTAGGGCTCATATCAGGGACTATAGAAGGTGTAAGCATGAGCTATTGTATTAATGCCGAACGTTGGAAATATTTTGAGTCGAGACTAAATCGTTTGTTTCAGTCTTATAGTCCTGATCCGTGTAACTCTAAACGCTGTTGATATGAAGCTATCTGAATTAAAACACATACTGGAGAATCTTCAAGAAATCTCTTTTCGTTTGCCTGACGGCACTCAAATACCCTCGCACTTTCATGTCACAGAGGTTGGTGCCGTTACCAAACACTTTATAGATTGTGGCGGAACTATTCGAAAAGAATCGGTCATTAATTTTCAATTATGGACCTCCAATGACTATGACCACCGCCTAGCACCACAAAAATTAAAATCTATCATATCTCTTTCGGAGCGTCACCTCAACCTTACCGATCAAGTAATTGAAGTAGAATATCAGGGTGAAGCGACCATCCAAAAATTTGGTCTGGACTTCTACGATGGAGAGTTTTGGCTCACTACCCAACAAACCGACTGCCTGGCCAAAGACAGTTGCGGAATTGAACAACCGGCCTCTCAGGCAGAAGCGTCAGCGGCTTGTTGCAGCCCGGGAGGTGGTTGTTGTTAATATGAATGCGCTATTACTCCAAACCATTGAAAAGGCTCAAAAGCTTCCTATTTCTCATGAAAGAAAGAGCCTTCTAAATGAATTAATGGGTAAAATAAAGGAGTGTTCCGGCACTCCTACCCTACAGTTCATTTGTACTCATAACTCTCGCAGAAGCCAAATGACCCAGCTCTGGGCCCTAACGGCCGCGCGCTTTTTTGGCTACAACATACGCTCTTTGTCCGGTGGAACGGAAGTAACCCGATTCAATGCCCATGCAGCAGCCTCCTGTCAACGAATGGGCTTTGGCATAGAGCTCATGGACGAGAGTGAAAACCCCAGGTATCGGGTTACCATCGATAAGCAAACCCGGCTGACCATGTACTCCAAGCTTTTCGATCATCCCGACAACCTAAAACACCCCTTCATTGCAGTAATGACCTGTGATGCCGCCTATGAAGCATGCCCTTACATACCGCAAGCCTCAGCCAGAATTCCTCTTACCTATTCAGACCCCAAGGCTTTCGATAACACACCAGATGTGCAATTGGCCTATGACGATACAAACCTGAAAGTGGCCTCTGAAATGCTCTACGTGTTTAGAGAATTACAAAAGGACCAGTCATAAAAACCTATATTTCCTTGCCGGAAATGGCTTATTAGTTGCTAATTTGAAGCATGCCTAGCCTTACCACCATTGCCTTTGACGCAGACGATACGCTTTGGGTCAATGAACCCATTTTCACCGATACCCGCTTAAAATTCGAAGCTATTCTAAGCGCCTATATGACCATTGATTCCGGTTTGGAAAAGGAGCTTTACGCAGTAGAAATACGAAATCTTCAACTATTCGGCTATGGTATAAAAGGTTTTACTCTTTCAATGATAGAAACAGCTTTGGAGCTGACAGACTATGCGCTAAAGGGTCGTGATGTAGAACGTATCATCCGGTTGGGTAAAGAAATGCTCCAACATCCCGTGCAAGTATTACCGGGTGTAGAAGAGGTTCTCGATGAGCTGGAGAATCACTACAGGCTAATGGTTATTACCAAAGGTGATTTGTGGGATCAGGAGAATAAGATTGCAAGGTCTAACCTCGATCGGTACTTTAGCGCAGTTGAAATAGTTAGCGAAAAAGACACTGCCACTTACGCTGCCCTACTTAAAAGACACCAGCTAACAGAAAATGAATTGCTTATGGTGGGCAACTCGCTTAAGTCAGATATAATTCCACTACTCGATCTGGGTGCACAAGCTATTCACATACCCTTTCATGATACCTGGGCACACGAGCAGTTAGGTTCAGCCCAAATAAACGGCTATAAATTTCCGCGGCTGACATCTATTAGCGAATTGCCAGGCTGGCTCAAAGAAAATGCAGGTTACCGGGCCTAACCGAAGCACACAATCATATGGCCTTAACTAATAATAGATTTGCTTGAGTTGAGCTGTTCTAACACCTGTTCCTTATAGTTGCGGCCAATAGGAATTTCTACACCATTCACCTCAACCGCATGGTTAGAGAAAGCTTCGATTTTTTTGAAAGGAACTATAAACGATCGGTGTACTCTTATGAAACAGTCTTCCGGAAGTTTCTCTTCTAAAAATGAGATTTTCTGCAACGAAATTACTTCTCTTCCGGGTAGTTTAATGCGCACATAATCCTTGAGGCTTTCGATATACAGAATGTCTTTCAGGTATACCTTCACCATTTTGCGGTCGGCCTTGAGAAAAATGTGCGGTTCGTCTGTTCTTAATTTGTCGGCCGGTTCTACAGCATTATTTTCTTCTTGTTGCACTTCTACCACCTTATTTACGGCTTTGAGAAAACGGTGAAACGAAACAGGTTTTAGCAGGTAGTCGGCCACATTCAACTCATAGCTTTCGAGAGCATATTCTCTATAGGCCGTTGTAAAAATAATCTGGGCTTCAGGGTTTAGCACTTTCAAGAATTCAATACCATTGAGTTTAGGCATTTGAATGTCCAGAAATATTAAATCGACCGGTTCTTTCTTGAGTACTTCAAAGGCCTTGAGCGCATTATCACATTGCTCCACTAATTCCAAAGCCTCAATTTTCTCTATATGCGATATAATCACCTCTCGGGCTAGCGGTTCATCATCAACTACCAGGCATTTAAGTTTCATTGGTCTAAAAATTCAGTTTCAACACCACCAAAAAAGAGTCTGACGATTCGTGGATATTCAATTCATGCTGCTCCGGGTAAAGTATCTCCAGCCTTCGCTTCACATTTTTGAGCCCAATACCCTCTTTGTAAGAGAAGTGATCTTCCGAATCGGTATGATTACTTTTACTGTTTTCAACCTTTAAGGTTAGGCTTTTGTCTTTTGAGGCTATATCTATCGATATCCACGAGTCTTCCAATTCCTCACTGGCCCCATGCTTAAAGGCATTTTCAACAAAAGGCAAGATGACCAAAGGAGCAATCATTTTCTCTCCGTTTTCTTTAGTCATATTAAAGCTCACATTCAGCCGCTCCCCATAACGAATTTTCTCCAGTTCAATATAGCCTTGCAGTAGTCTTACCTCTTTACTCAAAGGAATTTTATCGGCATTGCACTCATAGAGCATGTAATCGAGCAATTCCGAAAGTTTTAAAACCACCTCTGGAGCATCTTTGCTTCGCTTGAGGGTAAGCGCATAAAGGTTGTTTAGCGTGTTGAACAAGAAATGAGGATGGATTTGAGCTTTCAAGAACTTTAACTCCGCCTCCAGTTTATCCTCTACAAGCTGTTGATTCTTCTTCTGCTCCAAATACCAATACTTGAACCATTTAATCACAACAGCCAGAAACACTACCGGATATATCTTGGTGGTGAATTTTAGAATCTTGCCAATGTTTATGATAGGACTTCGGTAAGTATCTTCCGGCCAAAACAAAGGCTGTTGTACTAACAGATAGCCAATCCAGGCCAGCATGGAAAAGGTAAGAATGAGTACAATTAACCAGCCAAAGAAACGGGCATACCGTTGACGGAACAGGTAAACCGGCATTAATACATAAAGGGTAAGATAGACAGCCGGTAGTTGTACCAAAGCATCAGTAGACTGAATCAGAATTTGCTGCGCATACTTCTCCTCAAAGCTTCCGTAAACAATTCCGAAAAAGAGAATATAAACCGCCCAGAAAACCAGATGCCAGACAATTCTGGGGCTATTGAAAAGGAGATTCTCTAAACGGGGTTTGCTCATAAGACTGGTGAACTCATGTGTTTAAGCACTAAACTTAGGCCATAAGTTTCTAATATTCATACAAATAGACAAACTACACAACTAATGGCACCAAATACACCATTGCTATGACGAGTGACTTCGTAGCCCGTTTTATGCCATTAGACACCAAAACTAAGTCTTTAGTCTAAAAAGCCGCTATTCCCTGAACCTCAGGAAATTATTGGAGTAAAAGCAGCTAACACCCAAGTCAACAACTCAAAATGAAAGCTTTTTTAACTCTTGCGCTTTGTGCAGTTACTCTGAGCCTAACAGCTCAACAAACCGATACAAGAAGTACCTATCAGTACCGAATTACCAAGACTCAATCGCCCATAATAGTCGATGGTTCGGCTGATGAACCGGCCTGGCAACAGGCCGGTAAAATTGACAAACTGATGAACCACTGGCCTTACGATACTGGCGAGGCCGAAGCCCGCACAGAGGTATGGTGCACCTATGACGATGAGTTTATTTACGTGATGGCCAAACTCTACGACAATGGAGATCGGGTGGTTCAGTCGCTCCGAAGAGACAATAGAGAAGCTCACTGGAACAGCGATAATTTCACTTTTATAATTGATCCTTTCAATAACAAGCAGAGTGGTTTCTTCTTTGGCGTAAATGCCGGAGGAGCTCAAATTGAGGCGCTTATGAATGTAGAAAACGGAAACACCAACTTCGATGAGAACTGGGACAACAAGTGGTTTTCGGAGGTAAAGAGCTATGTCGACCACTGGCTGGTAGAAATGGCCATACCTTTTAAAACCCTTCGCTACAATAGCCAGTCTACAGCCTGGGGAGTCAATTTTATTCGAGGGGATATGGAGCGCAACCATTACTCTACCTGGACCCAGTTTCCGCTCAGTTTTGGTGGCGTTGACATCAACTTTATGGGCACTATGCAATGGGATGCTCCACCTAAAAAAGCCGAAGGCAAAGTAGTACTTATCCCTTATCTGGCCGGATCGACTACCAGAGACTTTCAAACCGAAGTGCAGGAAGACTACGAAAGTGAAATTGATGCAGGGCTGGATGCCAAGGTGGCCATTACCAGTTCGCTCAATCTGGATCTGACCCTAAACCCGGACTTCTCCAATGCCGATGTCGATCAACAGGTCACCAACCTCTCCCGTTTCAGTATTTTCTTTCCAGAACGCAGAAACTTCTTTCTGGAAAACGGTGATATATTTTCCAACTTCGGTAGCTGGCAAGTGCAGCCATTCTTCTCCAGAACCATCGGGCTCAACAATGGCCGGCAGGTACCCATAACCTACGGTGCACGGCTCACCGGCAATGTAACAGATAACATGCGTGTGGGAGCCATGAACGTGCAAACCGGATCGACCGAAGAATTGGCCTCAAACAACTACTCGGTATTAGCTGTCCATCAGCGAGTGCTAAGCCGGTCGGTCATTAAGGGAATTTTCATGAATCGAAAAGGCGCAAATGGCGACTATGGCCGAAACGGAGGAATTGAATTTAACTACGTACACCCCTCAGGAAGCTGGAACAATACCCTTAGATACCATTTGGCAGAAACTGAAGAGCAGCTGGGCGACAATCACTATTATGGCATGAGTGGAGGCTATCGCGACAGAAATCTGCGAATGGGTTGGGCTTTAGATGTGGTAGGAAAAAACCACGAAACAGAACTGGGTTTTAACCCACGACTGTACAACTACAATGCAGAAACCAAAGAGGTAACACGTCAAGGCTATGCACACATTAATCCCTGGCTCATGTATAGGTTTCTGCCCGAAAACCCAAGCTCCGCTCTCAACCAACACGGCATACGCACCTGGCATATGGCCTGGTTCAATACAGATGGAAGCCTCAATGAGAGGCGTCATGGGATGGCCTATGATTTTATCTTCAAAAACACTTCTGAGCTCAATTTTAATCGTATGTTTTTTGAAGTAGAACTGCCCGTTCCAACCAATCTGATTGGAGGAGACCGGAACTTACCGGTGGCCAATTACCGGTTCAGCGATAATTTTGTATCCTACTCCAGCGACCGAAGAAAGATTTTCAGCACCGATTTACGCCTTAGCTACGGTAGCTTTTATAACGGTACCAAAACAGGACTCTCCGGTGGACTCAATATGCGGGCACAGCCATGGGGTACTTTTAGTGTAAACTACGACTTCAATAAAGTGAAACTAGCTGAAGGGTTTGGAGAAACCGACCTGCACCTTTTCAGGTTCAACACAGAAATCAGTTTTTCCAACCGTATGTTCTGGACCACTTCCGTACAATACAACTCTCAGGCCGAGAACTACAACATCTTTTCGCGGTTTCAATGGCGCTACAAGCCCATGTCAGACCTGTTCATAGTCTACACCGACAATTACGGAATTGATGGGTTGAACATAAAAAACCGACAGGTAGTGTTTAAGGTTACCTATTGGCTCAATATGTAAGTTTCAACCTTGAAGTGCATAGGGTATGGTCCAGGCTTGGTGGTAATCGTAGAGCAATTGCCCACCTCGAATGGTGAGTGGAGAAGGCACGTTGTTGTGGTACAGCTGGCCCGTACCCAAGCCTTGTGGCAAGAGGTTAGTGTATTGAGCGGTGAACTGCGCAATGGCATTCAAACCTATGTTCGACTCGAGCATGGAGGTCATCCACCAGCCAATCTGCCTTGAGTTTGCCAGATTTATCCACTCACGGCTAGAGCCTATACCTCCTACCAACGATGGTTTTAGAATAATATATTGCGGCCTTATTGTTTCCAGCAAGCGTACTTTTTCCCCTGTGTCATGCACTCCAATCAACTCTTCGTCCAGAGCTATGGGGATTAAATTTGCCTGGCAAAGTTCTGCCATTAGCGACCATTGTCCCGGAGCCACGGGCTGTTCAATGGAGTGAATCTCTAAAGCCGCCAACTCGTGCAAATGGTCATACACGTTGTGAGCATCAAAAGCACCATTGGCATCCACTCTGAGGGTAATTTCACGACTGGTGTAGTGTTTTCGAATAGATTCGAGCAGGCTTAGTTCCGTTGAAAAATCAATGGCGCCAATCTTCATTTTTATGGTACCAAAGCCGGCTTTCAGTTTTTCTTCAATTTGCATTCTCATAAAGCTTTCATCGCCCATCCACACCAATCCGTTAATAGGAATTCTGTTTTTGCCCTTTGCAAAATCATTGTTGAACAGGCAAAAACCGCCTCCCTGAGCGATATCGAGCAAGGCCGTTTCGAGGCCAAAACGGATGGACGGAAACTCGGCAGGAATAACTTGAGAAACAAACTCCAGTACCTCCGGCTCTGTTTCAGGAATATCGTTTCCCTCACAAGCGTTGAGGTATTGCTCTAGTCGATTGGAATAATCCGGAACATAGTCTTTAGAAAGACCTTTCAAAGGGCTGGCCTCTCCCCAACCTACCTGGCCGGTTTCCTGATTAACGGCTTTTATAAACCACGTGGGTTTCTCTGTAAAAGAACCACGCGAAGTACCGGCTTCGAACCGAAACTTTAATACATGAGGAATAACCTGAAACCTAAGTCTCATTGGCCCAAAAGTCTCTTTACATACTTACCAATAATATCAAATTCCAGATTGACCTTATCGCCCACCCGTAGTTCTTTAAAATTGGTATGCTCAAAAGTGTATGGAATAATGGCAACTCTAAAGCTCCCTTGCTGAGAGTTGAAACAGGTAAGGCTGGTTCCGTTAATGCAAATAGAACCTTTTTCAACCGTTACATTCCCCAAAGAAGCATCATAAGCAAAGTCGAACAACCAACTTCCCTCCTGTTCAGCAATGGCCGTAACTGTGCCAATCTGATCCACATGGCCTTGCACCACATGCCCATCGAAACGGCCATTGGCCACCATGCAGCGCTCCAAATTAACCAATGTACCCACTTTCCAATTGCCAAGGGTGGTCTTCTTGAGAGTCTCATCTATGGCCGTTACCCGGTGCACCTTCTCTTTGAGGGCAACCACGGTAAGACAGGTGCCATTGTGGGCCACACTTTGGTCTATTTTTAGTTCGTGGCCAATGGCAGATTCTACATCGAAATGCACATTAGTGCCTTCTTTTTGAATATCAACTACTTGACCAAGGGTTTCAATTATTCCGGTAAACATAGGGCAATGTTAATGAATTAATTCAGAAAAAATTTTCTCTTCAACTCTAATGAAAACAGACATTTTTTTGAATGGTTCTCTGATTTTTGAAATAACTTCGAAGGCTCTATGGTAGACTCTTACAGACACAAAGGCATGAGAAGACAGCTGGTAAAGGTTGTCAGAGAGAAGGGCATTGAGGATGAGCGGGTTTTGGCTGCCATTGGCAAAATACCCAGACATTTTTTCTTTGAAAATGCTTTTCTGGAACACGCCTACGAAGACAAGGCCTTTCCCATTGGGGCCGGGCAAACCATCTCTCAACCTTACACGGTAGCTTTTCAGTCGGAACTTCTACAAGTACAACCAGGCGACAAGGTGTTTGAAATTGGCACCGGTTCGGGTTATCAGGCCATAGTGCTGCTGGAACTTGGGGCCGATGTATACACCATTGAATACCAAAAGGAGCTCTATGAGCGAACCAGGCGATTTTTGCCCTCCATGGGTTATAAACCCAATTTTTTCTTTGGCGATGGCTCCAAAGGATTACCCCGGTATGCCCCTTACGACAAGATAATTGTTACGGCAGGTGCGCCTACTGTGCCCGATGCGCTCATTGATCAACTACGCGTTGGCGGTGTACTGGTTATTCCTGTGGGCGATGCCAAAACCCAACGTATGCTCCGCATTACAAAAACAGCCGAAAATAAGGTGAGAACAGAATCGTTCGACAACTTTAAGTTTGTGCCATTGCTGGGCGCTGATGGATGGCGAAAGTAAGTATTCAAAGGCTACTTCCTGAGGTACTTATCGGGCAAAGGAAACTGAGGGTTTTCTCCCATCCACATTACGCTCACAATCCACCATCGTTTTCCATCGTTGAGCAACTGAATGCTATTAATGCCGCGCATAAATGGCTCCTTGTCACTGGCAGACCTTCGTGTTTCATAGGTGCTGAAAACGTGGGCAATAGTGCCATACTCTTCTACCCTTCGGCCAATTTCCGTTTCATAAAAACCTGAGCGTTCCAGGGCCGGCCCGTTGGTCTGAATGTACTCATCTACCGACCACCACCTGTACACTAAATCACCTTGCTGATTTTTGCCGGAAGGAATAAGTCTGCCCTCTGGTATGAACAGGCTTTTCATGCGTTCCCAGTCACGCTTTTCACCAGCGGGGCCTGAAATAACATCATATAAGGCCGTAAGAATAGCGTCCATAGACGCTACGTCTTCCGGCTTGGCGGTTTGAGCCCGGCTAGAAAAACCTATGGCACAAAAAAGGAATAGATAGGCTACTTTTTTCATGATGGTTGAAGATTATCCAGAAGCTAAATATAGTAATATAGCCAATGTGGTACTTGCTAAATATCAGGCATACACACGCTCAAGCACTCTCTTGGAGCAATCAATTAGGGCTTCTTAGCTGCCTGTGCCTCTTCCGAGCGTTTAAATCCATGAGTTATCTGCCCCCAGAAGGTTTTAGGAAACCTTTTGATTCCGGGAAAACCCAGCTTTATGGATTTGCCGGAGTGTGGTATGTAAGCCGTTCCAAAAATATAATCCCACACACTAAGCGTAAGGCCAAAGTTCACTCCCCGTGCTCTTTCGGCAGGTAAGTCGTGGGCATGGTGCCACATGTGCATGTTAGGGTGATTGAAGATGTATTTTAAGGGACCCAGTTTCACCCGAATATTGGCATGGTTCCAGTGCCCTACCGCCAGTGTGAACATGTGTACAAAGAAAAAGTCGTCAATACCAAAACCAATCATAGCCAGCGGAATGTATTCAATGGTTCTGTACACTACTGTTTCCATCCAATGATACCTCAGATGAGCCGCAAAGCCCATTTCTTCTACCGAGTGGTGCACCTTGTGGTATTCCCAAAGCCAGGGCACGTAGTGCAGTAATCTGTGGGTCCACCATTGTACAAAGTCTCTAATCACAAACAAGGTTAGCAACTGCAAGCCCACAGGCCAGGAGGCAATTTCTAGAGCTACTATATTGGAAAGACCAAAAACAGCCAGTAAATCATTGAAGGCATTGACAACAACTTCGGAAAGCGCATTGAAAACAATAAGCGAAAAGAGGAAAAAGTTAAAGAACATGTAAAAGGCATCGAGCCAAAAGTCTTTTCTAAAGCGGGGCTGGTTTTCGCGCCAGGGTCTGAGCCACTCCCAGAGCAAAAAAAAGGCAGAAATAAGAATTAGCGCCCAAAAATAGTTTTGCCACCAGGGTTTGTAATCGTACTGAAAGGTGATCTCTTGCCACAAGTACTGAGCATAGCCACGGTATGCATTAGCAATTATTTCCAAATACTTCTCCACAATTAGCCGCTTTAAACCCGCTGTTAAACTAAACTCTAACCAATGGTAAGAATAACTTTTTTTCCTAAGGGTTAATTCACTTGGTTACATCTAAATTTCAAATTTATCAATTCTATGAAAGTCACCCGCATTTTAAGACCGTCAGCCGCATTGCTGGCCGCGGCCTTTCTGCTTCTGACCACTACTCATGTAGATGCTCAACGCAGAAACCGGGACAAGCAGGACACTCCCCCTGAAAGTCCCAAGCAAGAAGCTCCTAAAAAAAATGAAAAAACATACGAATCGGTTGTAAAAGGCCTGAAAGCCGATGATGGCCTCTTCAAGGTATATCAGAACGATGAGAAGATTATGTTTGAAATCCCGAAGTCGGAGCTCAACAAAGACATGCTCTGGATTACCCGGCTGGTTTCCAGTCCTGAAAACCTAAGTCCGTTTTTAGGTTCGGGATGGAAAATGAACGAGCAGGTGGTACAGTGGCAGGAAATAAAAGGTCGAATTTACCTGAAATCGATCTCTTATAACAATGTGGCCGACAGCACAGACGCCATTTATAAATCGGTAGCCGACAATAACTTTGCGCCTATTATTGGCTCTTTTAAAATTGAAGGACAACCAAAAGACTCTTCGGCCTACCTTATTGATATTACCGGCTTTTTCAATCAAGACACCAGAGCCATTAGCGCCCTGAGCTCGGGCTTGAGAAGCCAGCTGCAAATAAGAAGACTGGAAAATGACAAAAGCTACGTTGAATCGGTAAAGTCATTCCCCATTAATATAGAAGTACGCCAGGTAATGACGTACGATGCCGGCAGGCCTCCTTCCAACGAATCGGCCGGAGTAATTTCCATGAAGGTGAGCCAATCGATGGTTAAACTCCCTGTATACCCCATGATGCCCCGGTTGGCCGATGAGCGTGTAGGCTGGTTCACCGTAGGCAATATCAACTACAGCTCCGATGCACTCAAAGGCGATCAGGTGAGTTTTCTCAAACGTTGGAGACTAGAGCCAAAAGACCCGGCCGCCTATGCCCGTGGAGAACTGGTGGAGCCTGTAAAACCGATTGTCTACTACCTTGATCCGGCTACTCCTGAAAAATTCAGGAAATGGTTCAAGCTGGGAATAGAAGATTGGCAGGTTGCTTTTGAAGCAGCCGGATTTAAAAATGCCATAATTGCCAAAGACCCTCCCAGCAAAGAAGAAGACCCCGACTGGAGCCCCGAAGACGCCCGCTACTCTACAGTGCGTTACATTGCCAGTATGACCCGAAATGCAGTAGGCCCCAGCACTGCCGACCCCAGAACCGGAGAAATTATTGAAAGCGACATTATCTGGTTTCACAACCATCTGCGGTCTTACCGCAACTGGTACATGATTCAGACCGGAGCGGCCAACCCGAGGGCCCGCACCCTCAACACACCCGAAGATGACATTGGAGAAATGATGCGTGCCGTAATTGCCCACGAAATAGGCCATGCCCTCGGACTCCCCCACAACATGAAGGCCAGTTCTGCCTACCCTGTTGAGTCACTTCGAAACCCGGAGTTTGCTGAAGAGTATGGTGTTGCTCCTACCATCATGGATTATGCTCGGCTTAACTACATTGCTCAGCCGGGCGATGGAGTAACACGGTTTATACGAAAAATAGGACCATACGATAAATACGTGATTAACTGGGGCTACCGGGTAATTCCCGGTGCAAATAGCCCGGAGGCCGAAACCAATACTCTCGATCGGTGGATTTTAGAAAAGGCCAATGATCGTATGTTCCGCTTTGGATCTAGCAATGGCTCAAACCCTGAGGCTCAAACCGAAGACCTGGGAGATAACTCCATGAAGGCAAGCGCCTATGGTATGGAAAACTTAAAGAAAGTAGTACCCAACCTTTTGGAGTGGACCACTACTGCCGGTGAAAGCTATGATGACACTCAAGAAATTTATGGCGAAATAATTGGCCAGTGGAGAAGGTTTGTAGGCCATGTAATCACCAACATTGGAGGTGTAACAGAAAACCTAAAATCGACCGATCAGCAGGGAGCTGTTTTTGAGGTTGTTCCGGAGAGCCAGCAAACTGAGGCCGTGAACTGGCTAATGAAATATGCTTTTGCTACTCCTGATTGGCTTTTAGATGAGAATCTGTTGCGAAAGCTGGAAGACTTTGGGGCAGTGAACCGTATCAGAAGTACACAGTCATCGTTCCTCAACTCTGTACTAGACCCTGTGCGCATGCAACGCCTGATTGAGGCCGAAGCTTTCAAAGGTCGCAATACCTACACCATATATCAATTGGTGACCGATGTACGCCAAGGACTCTTTACTGAGTTGGCTTCCGGTGCTCCTATTTCTACTTACCGAAGAAATTTGCAACGAGCCTTTGTGGAGCGAATGGAATATTTGTTAAAAAATGAAGCCAGTTCTTTCCAGGCCAGGGAGGTCAACATCTCACAGTCCGACATTCGACCGGTGGTAAAAGCCGAATTGAGAGCTCTGCTGAGAGACATTGGATCGGCCAGAGGAAGATATACCTCTGACCGGGCAGGAAACCTGCACTTGGCTGACCTGAAAGATAGAATAGAAGAAATTTTAGACCTGGATAACTAAATTGAAAAAGGAAGGTTCCGTACGAACCTTCCTTTTCACCTCATTCCAAGAATCAACTAATTCCAGAATCCAAGAGAGCACCAAAAACACCGGGCTTAAACTGTTGACCATTGAGGAGAATAGATACCAACCAAACCCACCTCAATAGAACCTTTCCAAACACATTGGAGCAACAGCAGACAAATGCTTTTAAGACACTCTCTCTATTGACACAACCAAAACCATGAGTCAACGCAGAATGGCTCTTAATTGAGCAATTCTACGATGGACCTCATGCTAAGTGCTTTATTATAAATCACGACCTCATCGAGCAAGCCTTCAAACGTGCGAAAATCGAAACGCTCTGAATGCCCAATGGTTAAATTGGCCGGATTGTATTGCTCCGGTATAGTGTATGTATATGCATTGTGGGCTTCTAAAATGCCATCTACCCAAACCTGCCATTGGCTATCGGCAGTCATTACGGCAACCACATGGTGCCATTCGTTATCATCTACAGTAGTGCGGCTAAGCCCGCTGCTTCGCATCAGCTGGCTGCCATCTCTGCCCTCAAATTGCAGGTGGCCATTGGTAAGCAACAACCGAAAACCGAAGTCGGCCGAACGGCCCGCATACTGCTCTACTATAATCATCTGAGTATCTTGCTTCTTAGGAGCCTTAAACCAAAGGCTAAGGCTTAGCTCATTGGTTTTAAACTTCTGGTTAGGTGGCAGCTTAATTCGCTCATGCCCAATCAAATGCAGTGCTCTGCCAGCAGCTCCACTTCTGTCTCTTTCAAACTGAGGCCGGGCATTAAACTCAATCGCTGTATTCACATTGGCATCGTCACGGAGCATTCCGTCAAACCGCAGGCTATGCAACACCCCCCTTACCTTTATGTAATCCTTCATTACTTTGGTGTCTGTACTCTCCCCGTCTGATACTGTAATAGTTACATCGTACACCCCGGCTTTGGCATAATACACTTCGGGGGTTGCTCCTGTGGCCCGGTTGGGCAATCCTTGTTCAAAACTCCAGCTCCAAAAGTTAGGGTGGCCTTTAGACCTGTCCATAAACTTTACCTTCTGGCCTTGTTCAACCGTAAGTTGTTCTGCCTCAAAGTCGGCAAAAACCCTTAGGTTCTGCCCGTTTGGGGTACCACTTCCGGATGTAAACCAAAGAGAAGTAAGAAAAATAGCAGAAGAAAATAACCACTTCATAGCCCTAGTGTATAGTCTTCAATTTGCTAAGAATATGGCCCAAATACCCAAGTGTTTAGCCATCGAAAGGAATAAGTAGACAGTTGCCTTTTTTTACTTAATAAGTGTTTCGTTCCAGGTCTTTAGCAACTGCATGAGATTGTCTTTTTTTCGAACCGAAACGGGCAATATCTGGCCATTGTCCATCACAAGAAGTCCTCCTTCGCTACGCTCGAACCGCTTGATGTGTTGAATATTAACGAGGTATGAGTGATGTATGCGCAAAAAACGGTCTCCCTCCAGAATACCCTCATACGCTTTCAGGTTCTTAGATACCAGTATTTCGGAGCCATCGGCCAGAGTAAAACGGGTATAACTACCCTCAGCCCCACACCAAAGAATATCGTTCACTTTCACCAGATAAATACTCTCAGAATCAGTAAGAACTATTTTTTCAGGAAGCTGATTAGCTTTGTTCAACCGGTCTTCCAATACTTTTAGCTGGGCCTCAAGGTCTTTTACCAGACTAAATTGCTCTGCCTTGCGCACTGCATTTACCAAATCTTCCGGATCTATGGGCTTAAGCAAAAAATCAAGCGCACTGCATTGAAAAGCATCTATGGCATATTTGTGATGAGCCGTAATGAAGATCACCTGAGTTTCTAGCTTTTTGAATGAACGAATAAGGTCTATACCCAAACCATCACCAAGTTCTACATCTAAAAACATGAGCTCTGGTTGGTTTTGTAAAATTTGTTCTTTGGCAGTCGCTACACTATTGGCCTCACCGGCAACCACCACCTTGGGGCAATAAGTAGCCAGCATCTGTTTCAGCCCTTCCCTAATGCTTTTCTCATTGTCTATTATGAGTGTTTTCATGCTTAAAATTGTATTGGAATCTCAAAAATCACCTCTGTTCCCACCACTTCATTGGTTTCATTAAGCCTGTCTTTTACCACAAACGAGATATTCTTTTTTAGCTGTCTTTTCAGTAATTCAATTCTATCGCGGGTAATCTTAGTAGCCAGCGAAACATGTTCCTTGTTTTGCCTGAGTGCAGCCGAACGGCTAAGCCCCACACCGTTATCTTCTACCTTAAAGAGCATGGTATCCCCTTTCTGTTGAAATGAGATGGCTATAAGCCCATTTTTAATACTGGAGATACCGTGTTCAAGTGAGTTTTCAATGAATGGCTGGGCAAACATAGGAGGTATTTTTATTTCAGAGAGATGGTCTTCTACATTTACATCGAGCGTATAGTCAAAGGCACTTTCGAACCTTACCTTTTGCAAATCCAGGTAATGGCGAAGTGTAACTATCTCCTCTTCCAGGGATACAAAATCTTTCCGGCTGTTTTCCAGAATGCGTCTCATCAGTTTAGCAAACTTAGAGAGGTACTCAAGCGCATGGCTACCTTGCCCCTGATTGATAAGGAAAAGCTGAATGGAAGAAAGTGCATTGAAAAGAAAGTGGGGATTGAGTTGAGTGCGAAGCAATTCGTTTTGTGCTTTTTGCTGGGCAATTTTCTCTTTTTCTACCCTGCGCTTAAAGAAATAAACCAACCATAACACCAGCAGTAGGCCTGCAACAACAATGGCTCCTATCATGAGGTTTCGAAACCTCAGTTTCTGTGCGGTTTGGGCCTGAAGCAACTCCAGGTTTTCCAAAGCCGCCTGCTTTTTATCGGTTTCATAGGCAATCGCTAGCTTTTCCAGCCGCTCATTCACGGCTATTCGGCTTAGACTATCTTCCAAAAAACTAAGCCTTTGCTGATGGTGCAGTGCCTGCTTAAAGTCATTGAGATAGCTGCTAAGCTCTACCAACCATTTTAAGGTGCGTTGCTCATTGTCTACCGCTCCATACTCAATAGCCAGAAGTCGGCTCTTTTCGGCATAAGACAGGGCCTCTACTGCATTTCCAAGGGCAAACAAAGCCTTACTCCTTGTCAAATAAGAAGTGATAAGAAAGCCGGTTTCACCAATAGGCAATACGGCCTGTTCCAAATCTTTAGCATAAGCAATAGTCTGACTGAAGTTCCCTTTCAACAGATGAGCCACACTCAGGGCATTGAGGCAGCTCCAATAGAGTGAGGTCTCGTCAAGTTCAATGGCCAAATGGTAAGCCTCCTGCCCAAAATAAAGTGCCGAGTCGGCCTGTTCCAGACGGCCGTACACATTGCTCAGGTTTAGGGCAGCTGTCAAAACCTGCTTTTTATCGGCTATTTGTTGGGCTATGGCATAAGACTCTTTGTAGTAAGTTGTCGCTTCCATATCGCGCCCCAACTGCGCATAACAAACCGCCAGAGCATTTATAGAAGCCGCCTGCAAAGAAAGGCTCTCCATGGCTCTGGCCATAGAGAGAGCATCCTGAAAGTAGTAGACTGCCGAATCGAAATCATCGAACCGAAAGGAAAGGTTACCCTTAAAATAGACAAACCTAACCTCCTTTTCTTCATCGCGCCATTCGCGAGCCGTGGCAATGGTTTCATCAAGCAACCGGGTGGCTTCCTGGCGCATTTCCTGATACTTAAAGTGTAGAAACCAAATGTTACGTGCCTGAAAATAGGGAGCGTTCAACTCCTGTTCATAAGCTCTCCTTTCAATGACCGAAAGTCTACGCTCAAAACTCTCAAAATCGTTGATAGTGGTAGTATCATCGGCATAATTAAAGGTAAAAATAACCCGATAGAGACTATCGAGCTCCTTCATCATGGCCTCTTCGGTAGTTTCCTGACCCAGCAGAGGAAAACCGCCTAAAAAAAGGCTTGCCGATAAGCACAAATACCACACGCGCATTGGTACCATCCTATTAAAGTAAAACAAACCTGTGAAAAATGGGCACATGAAGAGCCTAAGATTGATAAGTGTTGGGTGTTGCTGAATAATTGCAAGCCAAGCGCAGTGCTACACATTGACCCTCAAAACGATTATGCTACCACTCTCATATTTGATTTTGAAATCAAATGGCGATTCACTTAACTTATCTGCTTGAATTAAATACTAAACTAAATTGCTAAATATGAAATCACTCCGAAAGTTATGTCTTCACGCTGTGTTGCTGCTTTCCATGTCGGTGATCGCATTGAGTAGCAGGGCACAAAGCGACCCCACCGGAGAGTCGGCCGTAACCCGCACCTATGCCTTGACCAACGCCACGGTAATAACCAAACCGGGCACCGAATTGAAAGAAACAACCGTGGTCATTAAAGACGGTCTTATTGTTCGTGTGGGTAAGAATGTACCCATTCCGGCAGAGGCTCAGGTTATAGATGCCTCCAAACTATACGTTTATGCGGCTTTTATAGACGGTATGTCGAATACCGGTGCCAAAAGACCTGAAAACCCGGAAAGACCTCAAAACCTATTCACTCCCGATCCGCCCAATGAATATGCGGGAATAACCCCAGAAAACAGTGTTATTGCCCAACTGGATGTGACCAACTCCAGCATTGGAAGCCTGAGAGAAGCCGGTTTTGCCATTTCGCACGCAGTGCCTTATGGACGAATGCTACCGGGAAGCACAGCTCTTATTCTATTGAACGATGCTGAGCATCCGGACGAAATTATTCTAAAGAAAGATGTGGCTTTATTTGCTCAGTGGATTGGAGCACCCGGTGCCTACCCTGGCAATATTTTGGGTATGATGGCCAAATGGAGAAACCTCTACCGAAATGCCGAACAAGATAAAAAGCACTTTGAGCTATATGCCGAGAATCCGGCAGGGCTTCCGAGACCGGAAAACGACCGAGTTAGCCAGGCGTTCTTCCCGGTAATTGCTAAGCAAAAGCCCGTTATGTTCAATGTAGATGGTGTGCTGGATGCACGTAGAGCCATGCGACTACAAAAAGACCTTGGTTTTCCTCTTATGGTGGCCGGTGTTGAGCAAGCCTGGGAGTTGACCAACGAAATTAAAAGCAGCAATACACCATTGTTCCTTTCGCTCGATGTTCCCGATGAGCCTAAAGATGCCAAAGAAGACGATAAGTCGGCCGAAATGAAAGCCCTTGAAGCCCGCAGAATGGAATTCTACAAGATTCATGTTTCTCAGGCTGCTAAACTTTCAGAAGCCGGAATTCCCTTTGGCTTCTCAGTAGGCAACGTAAGAGCCAACGCTGTACTCAAAAATGTAAGGACCTATATTGAAAATGGCCTTTCGGAAGATGCTGCTCTGGCCGCACTCACCACCAATCCAGCTTCAATATTTGGTATTTCTAACATTGCCGGTACAGTAGAGCAAGGCAAACTAGCCAACCTATTGGTAAGTACTGCTCCTATCTTTAGCAAAGATGCTCAGGTAAAACTGATGTTTGTTGATGGCGACAAGTTCGAGTATGAAACCAAAGAGTCTAAAGGTAATGGCCGTAACACCAACAACAATGCTGCTACAAGCAACGATCCTCTGGCCGGATCGTGGTCTTACACATTAGAAACCCCTCAGGGCGACCAGGGTGGTAAAATGGTGATCAGCCGTGAAAATGGAGCCTACTCCGGCTACCTGACCAGCGATGACGGAAGCCCTGACAACACCATGAACAACATTAGCTACAGAAACAATGAGTTGGCTTTCGATTTCACCATCGATGCTGGCGGTCAGTCTGTAGAAATTGTGGTAGTTGGCACTATCAACGGAAAAACCTACGATGCAACTGCAACTGTCTCATTTGGTGGACAGGATTTTAGCATGAACCTTACAGCGACCAAAGACGAGCAATAATGAACAGAACTATGAAAACTAAAAATATACTGGTATCCCTCCTCCTACTAGTAGGCTTCACCGCCTGGGGGCAGCAGGTACCAAAAGGTGACGTATTGTTCAAAGGTGGTACAGTACTCACCGTAACCAACGGTACTCTCGAAAACACCGATGTGTTGGTAAGAGATGGAAAAATTGCCAGAATAGGCAAAGGACTAAGAGCTCCAAATGGAGTGGAAACCATTGATATTACAGGCAAATACCTTATGCCGGGTATTATTGATGCCCACTCTCACATTGCCGGTTCGGCCATCAACGAAGGCACAAGCCAGGTAACTTCTGAAGTAAGCATGGAAGATGTGGTAGACCCTTACGATGTATCCATATACAGAGCCCTGGCCGGAGGTGTGACAAGCATTCACCTGATGCACGGATCAGCCAACGTAATCGGTGGTCAAAATGAAACCATGAAGCTCCGTTGGGGACTTACCGACCCCGATCAGTTACGTTTTGAAGGAGCTCCGAGAACCATCAAGTTTGCACTTGGAGAAAACCCAACAAGAGGTGGTAGAGCACGTGGTATTCAACCACAGAGTAGAATGGGTGTTGAGAACATGCTGCGTACCTCTTTTCAGCAGGCTGTAGAGTACAAGAAGAAATGGGAAGCCTACAGAGCCGATAAGAATCCAAGAAAAGTAGCTCCTGAATACGACCTCAGGCTACAAACTTTGGTAGACATTCTGAATGGAGACGTACTGGTACACTGCCACTCTTACAGAGCCGATGAGATTTACATGCTACTGAAAGTATTCTCTGACTTTGGCATTCCGAAAATCACCTTCCAGCATGCCAACGAAGCTTACAAAGTAGCTCCAGAACTTGCTGCCTTTGGTGCCAGTGCTTCCGTATTTGCCGACTGGTGGGCATACAAGCTTGAAGTATATTACTCAACTGCTTACAACGCAGCCATTCTTACCGAAAATGGAGTACTTACTTCCATTAACTCCGATTCAGGAGAACTTATCCGTCACCTGTTTCACGAAGCCGCCAAGACTCAGAAGTACGGTGACCTATCGGACGATGAAGCCCTTGCACTCATTACCCTCAACCCTGCCAAGCAATTGGGTATTGACAACCGTGTAGGCTCAATAGAAGTAGGCAAAGATGCAGACATTGCCATATTTGAAGGCCATCCGCTTTCAGTATACGCCATTCCGCAAATGACTTTTGTAGACGGTGTAAAGTATTTTGATAAAGCCAACGACAAAGCTGACCAACGCATTTATGTAGACCCGGAATCTTCTATTGAGAAAATCACCATTTTCGATAGAGAAGATCAGCACAGATGCATGGAAGGAGCCAACTTTATCAACTTTGAAGATTTATTTTCTAACCAAAAATGATAGAAGACATGAAAAAACTTAGAAAGCTGTTTTCTGCATTGTTAATGCTCGCCATCATCCCACTTCTGTCATTTGGTCAGGAAGATGATCAGGTAATGAAAGCCCGAAATGGCAAATTTGCATTGACCAATGCCAAAATTTATACCGTAACCAACGGTATTATTGAAAATGGTACAGTGGTAATTAACAATGGAATTATTGAAGCCGTTGGAGCCAATGTACAGATTCCGAACGATGCGGAAGTGATTGATTGCGGAGGTAAAGAAATTTACCCGGGCATGATTGACGGTGGAACCACTCTGGGCCTTGCCGAAATTGGAAGTATTGCCGAAGCCAACGACTACCGTGAGTACGGAGAGTTAACACCTCAGATGCAGGCGCTTACGGCTGTAAACCCTAACTCGGTAGCCATTCCGGTAACCCGCGTGAGTGGAGTAACAACTGTATGGACAATGCCGCAAGGTGGCTTTTTGCCGGGTACTGCAGCAGCCATTAATCTTTTTGGCTATACGCCAGATCAGATGTATGCCGGACAAAGAGGCATTGTAATGAACTACCCCTCTACCGGGGCAGGAAGACGCTGGAGAAGACTTTCGGAAGACGAACTGAAGAAACGTCAGGAAAGAGCGCTCAAGCAGGTTAACGATACCTGGGATAAGGCTGAGCTTTATGCCAAACTTCAAAATGCCGATGACTTACGTAACTACCCTGAAATAGAAGCTTTGGTTCCTGTGGTAAAAGGTGAAATGCCTTTATTCATTGAGGTAAATGCGGCCGAAGATATACTCAATGCCATTGAGTGGGTTAAGAAAAGAGGCTACAAAAAAGTGATTCTAACAGGCGTTTCAGAAGGCTGGAGAGTAGCCGATGAAATTGCCAAGGCCGGTCTTCCGGTAATCACCGGCCCTGTACAGGCTATACCTACAAGAGAATCTGACAACTACGATGCCGCTTACGCCAATCCCGGAATTATGTCTAAGGCAGGAGTTAAAGTAGCGCTTAGAACCATGGAGTCTGAGAACGTTAGAAATCTCCCCTACCATGCCGGTTTTGCTGCTGCATACGGAATGGGACGCGAAGAAGCATTGAAAGCCATTACTATCAATGCAGCCGAAATCCTAGGCATTAGCGACCAGGTAGGATCTATTGAAGTAGGCAAGAAAGCCAACATCTTTGTAGCTACTGGCGATCCGTTCGAAACAGCAACTAAGATCACAGACTTGTTCATTGATGGCTTCAAAGTACCAATGACTTCTCGTCAAATCAGGCTTTACGATGAGTTCCTGAACAGAACTCCGGGTGTAGACAAAACCAAGCCGGTTATCGATATTAAAAAGAAATAACCAACCCTTACTTACAGCTAAAGAGGCTGTTTCAGAGTTTTTACCTGCGCGGTAAGGCTTTGAATACAGCCTCTTTTTTATTCATAACAGGCTTACTGGCTTAAGTCGATTGGCGTATGTTTCCTCATTTTGCTACCATTTTTGTCTTTATCAATCGCGCCTATAAGGCATAGCGAAAACACAGTTTATCGCTCAAGTTGTCTGCCTACTTCTGTGTGAACCGACTAAGTAATCCTAATAAATAAGTTAACTTGTTCAACCCAAGCTTAGCATACTATGGCCCACAACCCAAACATTAAAGGAATTGAACCTGTACTTCCCACCACCGATATTGGTCGGGATCTTAGTTGGTACGAACAGTATACCGGTTTCACCTATGCCTTTGGAGACCACATGTATACTGGTATGGTGCGCGACCAGCTCTGTATTCATTTGCAATGGCATGCCGATACCCCTGAAGACCCACTACTGGGCGGTTCGGTCGTCAAGATATTTGTAAAAGACATTCAACCCTGGTACGAAGAGTTTCTGGAGCGCAACACTATTAATGAAGACAGTCTCCGAAAAAACACACCCTGGGGCACCCACGAGTTCGGTTTCTTCGACCTGAATAAAAATGCATTGTTTATTGTACAAGACCTTTAAAAACATAAGCCTTGAAAGAAGTCATTCAGCAATTCTACCAGTCGTTTCAACAGCTCGATGCTGAAGGAATGGTCAAATGCTACCACAAAGAGGTTGTCTTTGAAGACCCCGCTTTTGGCAGGCTTGAAGGCGTGCGAGCTGCCAATATGTGGCGCATGCTTTGCGATAGTCAGAAAGGCAGGGACTTTGCCATAAAGTATACCAAAGTAACGGAAGACTCAGCCTACTGGGAAGCCTTCTACACATTTAGCCCTACAGGCCGAAAGGTTCACAATAAAATTATTGCTCAGTTTGAATTCAAAGAGGGGCTCATCGTAAGGCATACAGATTTTTTCGACTTACACCGCTGGGCTAAACAAGCCATGGGTTTTAAAGGAGCTATACTTGGCTGGTCAGAATATTTCAAGAAAAAACTACGACAACAAACCCATCGCATGTTGGAGAAATACGAGCAGAGGCATTCCTAATTTTCCACTATCGGTTCACGTTTGGTGTCCAACTTCTTTAATTTCAACGCACAAAAACTATCCAATTATGAGAAAACTACTTTTTGCTATCACAGCTTTCTCCCTGGTCTTTACACAGGCCTGGGCGCAAGGCAATGTGGTAGACCAGATTATCAAAGAAGCCAACGATAATTCTATGCTCGAGCAATTGGCTTATGAACTGCTCGATAAAAATGGCCCGCGCCTGGTGGGAACTCCCCAAATGCAAAACGCTCATGAGTGGGCTGTTAATCGCTACAACGGCTGGGGAATTAGTGCCAGAAACGAGCAATGGGGCGAGTGGAGAGGCTGGGAACGCGGCATTACCCACGTAGACCTTATTGAGCCGCGTGTAAAAACCCTCGAAGCCATGCAACTGGCCTGGAGCCCTCCTACCAATGGAATTGTGGACGCTGAAGTAACAGTTATACCAAACGTTCAAAATGAAAGCGAATTTAAAAACTGGCTTAAGACCGTAAAAGGCAAGTTTGTAATGATAGACATGGCCCAGCTTTCTGGCCGACCTGACTATAACTGGGAAAAATGGGGCACCAAAGAGTCTATTGAAAAGATGGAAGCCGATCGCAGAGACGCCATGCGCGCCTGGGGTGAGCGAATCAGAAACACAGGGTACAACAGCCGGGAGTTACCGGGCGTATTGGAAGAGGCCGGAGCCGCAGGAATTCTTATATCCAACTGGTCCAGAGGATTTGGAGTAAACAAAATCTTTGGTGCGCGTACCAAAAGCATTCCTACCATAGACATTGGCTTGGAAGACTACGGAACACTTTTTAGAATGGTTGAGTATGGTGATGTACCAAAAATTAGAGTGGAGGTAACCAATAAAGACCATGGTACAGTACCTACTTACAATACTATGGCAGAGATAAAAAGCGCGGTAAACCCCGATCAATATGTTATGCTTTCTGCCCACTTCGATTCGTGGGATGGAGGTACCGGAGCCACCGACAATGGTACCGGCACAATCATAATGATGGAAGCCATGCGAATTCTCAAAAAAGTATACCCTAACCCTAAGCGCACCATTTTGGTAGGGCATTGGGGTAGTGAAGAACAAGGACTAAACGGTTCAAGCTCATTTGTAGAAGATCATCCTGAAGTAGTAAAGGGTCTACAAGCACTCTTTAACCAAGACAACGGTACCGGCCGGGTAGTAAACATTAGCGGACAAGGCTTTTTGCATGCCTATGAGTTTATTAACCGCTGGTTAGAACCTGTACCACGCTCTATTAGCAACGAAATTAACACCAACTTCCCGGGAGCTCCGGGTGGTGGAGGCTCAGATTATGCCTCGTTTGTGGCAGCCGGAGCACCAGGCTTTAGCCTTAGTTCACTGAGCTGGGATTATGGCACCTACACCTGGCATACTAACCGTGACACTTATGACAAGGTGGTATTTGATGACGTAAGAAATAATGTTATTCTCACGGCTATTTTGGTTTACATGGCTTGTGAAGACCCTGAGTTCTTCCCGAGAGATAAGGCCGAATTAGGCACTAACCCTAGAACCGGGCAACCAAGAGAATGGCCATCGCCAAGAAAACCTACCCGAAAAGGAGGCAACGACTAGGCATACAGCTAAACTAAAAAGAGGTTGTCTCAAAAGTTTAAGTTCGCAACACCAAGCGGCAAACTTCTGGGGCAACCTCTTCTTTTTAAGTCAATTACAACCCTATAGTCTTGGTCTGTGTCTTAAAAAGTATGAAAAAAGCCTTAATACTTATACTGTTGTTAAGCCTGTCTTATGGTTGTGAAAAAAGTGTCTTCCCTGTTTGCGAAGGCATAGACCTGGAAAATAGCTCCTGGCTTCAGGATAAAATAGAGGAGCTGGAAAACTCAGGCATGAACGAGTACAATTACATTCAAAAAGCCACTTATCAGGGGCAGCTCGTACTCCTGTTTGGCAACTGTTGTCCTATGTGTGGATCTATATTTTCCGTTTATTCATGTGAGGGTACTCTCATAGGCCATATTGGCAATGAAATAATGATAGATGACCTTCAGAACCCCACCCTACTTTGGAAAGCGTCAGACTCACAATGCACCTTCTAAACTTCTTTACTTTGCACTTACCATCTCAAAAATAAATTCATCACACACGAATAACTCCCCTCTATCTCCCCCAAAGGGTTTGATGACATCATTGGCCTTTACCAACATGAAATTCACCATCCTGCTATGAACCATGAACTCTAAATCATCAACATCAAACTATAAACCATGAACCGTAAACCTTAAACATTCCCCCCTCAACCACCAACTCCAACATTAAAATGGAACCCGAGTTCAAAAAAATGCATTAGGTAGTTCAGTAATATGCATCCTCTCAGAGCTCATATAGAAGAACTCATTCCACTCAGCGATAAGGAATTCGAATTTATACTCAGTCATTTCTCTCATGTAAAAAAGCGCAGGCACCAATACCTAGTGCAGGAAGGAGACATAGCCGACAAAGAATTCTGGATTGCGGAGGGTTGTGTTCGCAGCTATTTTCTTGGAGAAGATGGTAAAGAACATATCCTACAATTTGGTATGGAAAACTGGTGGATTACCGACTACGAGTCTTTCGTATTGCGAGCACCTTCCAAAACATCTATTGACTGCATGGAAGATGTTGAACTCTACTCTATAAGCCACGAAAACCGTGAAAAGCTCACCTCAGAAATGCACAAAATGGAGCGTTTTTGGGCAAAGAAAAGCAAGCTAGGTCGCATTGCTTTGCAAAATCGTATTCTTTCCATGATGAAGAACACAGCCAAAGAGCGCTATGAACTCCTTCTAAGTCAGTATCCTCAACTACTACAGCGAGTGCCCAAAAAGCACATAGCCTCCTATCTGGGAGTATCTCGGGAAACATTGAGTCGCCTGAACGACTGAAAACCTGTGATATACATCACTCCTAAATGGTGACCTGGCTCCTGTGGTGTCTTACCCTCTCTAGTGAACTTTGCTCCAAAACAAGTTCAATTATAAGTAAGCTAATATGCCATACGTAAACATTCAGGTTACTGACGAGAATGTAACCAAAGAGCAAAAACTGCAACTCGTACAGGGAGTTACACAACTTTTGGTCGATGTACTCGACAAAAATCCGGAAACTACCCACATAGTCATTCAAGAAGTTCCGGTAGATAACTGGGGAGTTAGAGGAAACCTTTATTCAACACTTAAAAAACAAAAGTAAGATGGGTACTAAACGAATAATTATTACCGGGGCTTCAACCGGAATTGGCAAAGCCATTTCCCAATATTTTCTGGACCGAGGGCACCAGTTGGTTATAAATTCAGCCAACGAAGAACGGCTACTCAATACTGCCAGAGAATTGGGCACAAACCGTGTGCAAACCGTAGTTGGCAACATAGCCGAACGAGAGGTAGGCCAAAGGCTGGTAGATACTGCCGTGAACACTTTTGGAGGGGTTGATGTCTTAATCAATAATGCCGGGGTATTTGCTCCAAAGCCTTTTCTGGAAGTCACAGAAGACGATTTGGAACATTACATGGCTATTAACCTAAAGGGTACCTACTTTACTTCGCAGGCAACAATTAGGCAAATGCTGGCTCAAGGCACCGGGGGCGCCATAATAAACAATGGTACCGTTCTGGTTGACCATGCCATTGCAGGATTTCCTTGCTCGGCACCTCTTGTTTCCAAAGGAGCTATTCATACCCTTACGAGACATCTAGCAGCAGAATTTGGAAAAGACAACATACGTGTCAATACCATTGCTCCAGGAATAATCCGCAGTCCACTTCAGAGTAAAATTGGCGTTGAAGATGCCGATAGTCTGGCAGGATTACACTTGCTCAACCGAATTGGCGAAGCTGAAGAAGTAGCCGAAGCTGCCTACTATTTGGCTTTTTCAGGATTTGTAACTGGTGAAACATTAAACCTAAGTGGTGGCCATTCTATTGGCCACGCCATCTAAACCATTCATTTTATGTACAAAGAAAACATTCAATCAGTTGTAGAGGTCATTGAAAACTACTTTGATGGCCTCTTTACAGGCGATATCCAAAAATTAAAGCAGGTATTTGATAGTCGTGCCTGGCTTTATGGGAATATTAAGGGCACCCCCTATGAAAAAAACCTGGAGGAGTACTTGGAAGCGGTAAAAAGCAGAAAAAGCCCTGAAAGTCTTGGAGAGAGCTTTGCCATGGAAATACTGGCTGTTGAGGTGCTGGATAATGTAGCCACCGCCAAAGTTCGCATACCCATGCTTGGGTTTAACTACTATGACTTTTTATCTCTGGCTTGTTTCAACAATCGGTGGTTAATTGTCAATAAACTTTTTGTTCATGTAGAATAACTAGCCTATCAGGAAGACTCGGGGGACAAGCACTCCTCCGGGCTTCTTGGATTGAAATCATCCGCACTTGTCTGAGAATTGGTGCGGTACGCTCTGAACCTTTATCAATCAAACTCACCGCACATAAAAGGTCCTCAGCGCGAGCTACTATTGGTAGGCTGAAAACAAAAACCGGCAGGGTTTCCCCCACCGGTTCATCAATAAATCTCTAATATCATACTACTTTTTAAGCCCTGGCAGTCCTTCTGGTTTGGACTGGTGCCAATAGAAGGGTTCTGCCTTACGCTTGCGTGGATAAACCTCATCCAGAGTATTGGCATCATAGAGTCTTCCATTCTTCATAACCTGATAAATCTTGTTCGTATTTCTCAGGTTATTAAGTGGGTTGTCATTAAGTATGACAAGGTCGGCCAGCTTACCTGCTTCTATGGAGCCCAGGTCTTTTTCTAAGCCAATCGCTGTTGCTCCTAAAATAGTAGCTGCCTTTAATGCATCGTGAGGAGCCATTTTAGCTCCAACAGACCACAATTCCCAATGATAACCCAAACCTTGTAACTGTCCGTGGCTACCAATACCTGCCAAGCCACCTTGTTTCACCACGGCATTCACCCCTTCACTGTGTTTTTCAAAAACATGTTCTTCGTCCATAAACCACCCTGGTCTTCTTCTGGATTTAGAAGCCAGTTCATCGTATGGTGTAAAATGTTGCAGCTTTTTGTCGTGATAAGGGTTTTCTCTGCTGTAGAAGTAATTTTCAGCCCAGGGACCACCATAAGACACCAGTAAGGTTGGTGTGTAAGCCATTTTAGATTGTGCCACCGCGTAGGTTACATCTTTGTAAAGCGGAGCAATTGGCAGTGAGTGCTCATGGCCGGGGTATCCGTCAATCATCTGGGTCATATTCAGTTTAAAATCCAAACCACCCTCAGTAGTAGGCATCAGTTGCTGCTCTTTAGCAGCTTCAATAACCCATTGTCTCTGCTTTCTGTTACCCACCAAATACATTTTTATGGTCTTGGTGTTGTAGTACTCACTGTACTGTTTTAGCACACGCTTGGTATGATCCAGATCTTTGAGGTTGTACATCCAGAAACCTACACCCGGGCCGGTTGAGTAGACTCTAGGGCCATACAAATCGCCTGTTTCTACCAAATCGGCATAGGTTAAAACATCGGTAGTTGCCGTTTGAGGGTCTCGCGTAGTAGTTACTCCGTAAGCCAGGTTAGCGGCATATACCCAAACCTGATTTTTATGAAGTCCCCAGGCCGGCCACATGTGTGCGTGAGTGTCTACAAAGCCCGGCACTATTGTTTTACCCGTCATGTCGAATACCTGAGCTCCCCTTGGTACATCAAGTGTGCCACTGGCTCCAACGGCCTTGATTCGTGCATTCTCTATTAGAACGTCTCCATTTTCAATCACCTCATTACCATTCATAGTAATAATTCGGGCACCTTTCAACAAAGCCACACCTTGCGGTATGTCTTTTTTGGCCATTACTTTTACTCTGAATTCATGAGGTTTGTAGCCTTCGTCCTTCTTTTTCTCCTCCTTAGTATCTTCTTTGGCCTCTTCTTTCTTTTCTTCGTCTTTCTCCTCAGTCTTTTTGGCTTCTGCCTCTGCCTTTTTCGCCATTTTCACACTATCTGCATAGGCCTCGGCAGCGTTCAGGTCATAGATAAAATGGGCATTGCCAATTGACCAGTGAACCTTTTTTGCATCGGCCGACCAAGCCGGAAACTGACCACCAATTTCAGTCAGTTTTATAGCCGGAAACTGTGCACTTTCGGGGTTTGAGACGGAAATAGTTGGAGTTTGTCCAAGTTTTGGCACCGTTACTACGTAAATATCATTGTTTATGAGTGCCATGGCTTTATCTCCTTCTGGAGCCATATATATGGCTGTAGCTCTGGATGGAGGGTTATTTTCACGCCATCCCTCACCTTCTTCGAGCGAGGTGCCACCTGCAGTCGTGGCAGCTTGCTGAGACCAGGGATCGTACACTTCGTATGGCGCATGGTGATGATCAGCGATAGAACCGTAAGTGGTAATTCCGGTAATTTTTACGATTTCCTTTTCATCGGTACCGTCCCACCTTACGGAGCTCAATCCATTGAAACCACTCAGGTAAATTCGGTCGCTACCTTTTACAAAGTGCGGCCCTCCTTTTCCCTGGGTTTTCATTATAAAGTTAATATCACCTCCATCGGCAGAAATCCAGCAAAGGTCCTCATCGGCTCTTGGTGCTCCCGGACCAGAGGCATCTTTTAGGTTTTGTGCGCTTCCCTTGGTAAACACAATTCTATTGTTGGCCGCCCAGGCGGGTGTCTGATAAATAGCCGGTGTTTTGGTGAGTTTAACCGGACGTGGGCGCCCTTCCACATTCACTTTGTAAATAGCCCCACCATCTGTATCGGACCAGGTAACAAAAGCTATCATTTTACCATCTGGCGACCAGGTGGGCATGGCTTCAGTCATCTCAAAGTCGGTGAGTCTTTTGGGTTCACCATTGGGTATTTTCATTACATACAGTCGGTTGAGTGCCGTAAAAGCCAGTTGAGTACCATCCGGTGAAGGCACTCCATCGCGAATCTGTGTCACCACCATGTTCGGGTCGTCCGAAATAGGGTATTCAAACTTGAGGCGGGGGCCCATTTCTAACTTCACATCCACGTCCAGGGGTATCTCGGTTGCCTTTCCTCCTTCAATGGCTACCCTATAGAGTTTTCCTCCCCATGAGGTAATTACTTCTTTGGAATCAGGTGTAAAAGACATGGCAGGCAATACTCCTAGCGGAGCTATAGACTCCTGTTCATCGCGCTGAATCGGATAGGCCAACCACCTTTCATCACCTGTTGAAAGGTTTCTCAACACCAAGCCGGTTTGGTCTTCATAACGAGAGCCATACACCATCCATCGCCCATCAGGTGAGAGAGTTGGCGTAAAGGCCGACCCATAACGGCTGGTAATGGTAGCCCGCTGCCCGTTCTCTCTGTCATACATACCAATTTGGTACTGAGGTAACTGCGCATTGTAATTCCACGCACCATTACGCTGCGAAAAATAGATGTATCGACCATCGGCCGAAAATGCCGGCTCAATCACTTTCAGGCTGCTTGGCTCATCGATAAGCTGAAAGCCTCCACCACCATCTTTGTGGTACATAAATAACTTTAAGTTTCTGCGGCCTTTCGATACCACTACATAGTCACCGTCAGGCGACCATTCGGCCGATTGCACCCACTCATTGTTGCCCTTAGTAATCTGAGTGAATTCTTTTGTTTCCAGGTTCATAATCCAGGCATTGTCCGAACCGCTTCTGTCTGAGGTAAACACAATGCTTTTTCCATCCGGACTATAGCGAGGGTGCGTATCGTAGGCCATACCATCGGTAATCCGTGTAGCCTTTCCTCCCGAAATAGGCATGGTATACAGGTCTCCCAGCATATCGAAAGCAATTGTTTTTCCATCGGGCGAAACGTCTACAGAAACCCAGGTACCTTCCTTGGTATTAAACTCAAGCAGTCGATCGGCCTTGAGGGGCAAATCTTTGTAGGTTTTTTGGTTGAATTTTGAGGTATCGGACTTATCGTCTTGCCAAAAGGCATGAGCGGGCTGTACTCCCACCCCTAACCAGACAAGACCAATAAAGAGGCATAAAAGTACTCTATGTACGGTAGCCTTCCATTGAGTTGAATGCGTCATAGCTTAGTTGATTAGTTTGTAAACAGTCTTGAATTTAAGAAATATCGGTTACGCAGTAAGCTGAATAATAATTAACATTGCGAAAAAACCGGAATGGCTCAGAAACGAAAAGCAGCTTCACGAAAAACCAGCAGTAGAGCGGGAAGCAAAAAGAACAGCTCTGGCTTTAGTCTTGGCAAATTTATCCTAGGAGTCTTAATTTTAGGTGGACTGGGCTACACCGGTCTGGCCTTGCGCGAAGGAGAATTGGTGCCTGAGTCCATCAGAGAATTCAGGTTAGAATCACCCCTCAATGGTGACCGTATTAAAGCTGAGCCGGGATCTGAAAACACAGGAAGTGAGGTAATATCAGCTCCTGAATCAACCTCTGAACCTTCTAATAATGAAGATCTTAACTACAGTGAATTTGATTTATACTTTACCTCTGCATTTGACTTCATGTGGCCGGCATACAACACGAATGATGCCATTATAGAAAGACCTTATTATACCCTGCGCTACAACGAAGACCATGAGCAAGCCATGTGGGTTGCATACAAATTAGTGGCTGATTCGCTTAACCGGCCCACTTTCGATAGAGCCGATGATTTTAGGGAGGATCCAAGGGTTCGAACCGGATCGGCTTCACTGGCCGACTACAGGGGCTCAGGCTACGACCGTGGTCATTTGGCTCCTGCCGCAGACTTTTCATATGATGAATTTGCGCTTTCTCAGAGTTTTTACATGAGTAATATGAGTCCGCAAGATCCCGGGTTCAACAGAGGCATTTGGAAAAAACTGGAATCGAAAGTGCGAGACTGGGCTAAAGAAAATGGAGTGGTATATGTGGTTACGGGCCCGGTGTTGAAATCCGGACTCAAAAGTATTGGGCCAAATAAGGTATCGGTGCCTGAATACTACTACAAGATTGTGCTAGACATTGACAGGCCGGAAATCAAGGCCATTGCATTTCTTATGAAAAACGAAAAATCTTCGAATGAGCTAAGTTCTTTTGTGGTAACTATCGATGAAATAGAAAGACTCACCCTGCTCGATTTCTTTCCTTCCATACCCGATGAACTGGAAAATATGCTCGAAAGTACGGTGATGACCAGCCGTTGGAACTTCGACTAATACCACATTGACGGAACTACTTGCAATACCTGGCAATAGCGTCTTTAGCCTCTTCTGACCCCAAAGCCCTCGCACGGTTCAGGTCATTGCAAGCACCCTTGGATTGATTCAAAGCCACTTTCAAAGCACCCCTATACAAGAACGCTTCGGCATTCTCATTATCGAAGTTTATGGCTTGGTCGTAATTGGCTTTTGCTTCATCGAAATCACCCAATTGATGATGGGAACGACCTTTTAGCAGATAGGCAGTAGACACCCTTCCATCTACCTGAATCACTTTATCGAAATAATAAATGGCTTTGGTGAAATCTTTGGAGTTATACCAATATTTGCCCATGCTCAGGTTGGCGTTCACATTGGTCTCATCAATAGCCAAAACTGCTTCGAAGTCCTCTCTGGCTTCCTCCAGTTGACCCACTTCTTCATAGGCTCTACCTCTGTTGTAAAGTGATTTTATGTCTTTTGGTTTCGTAGAAAGATATTCGGTATAGGATTCAATGGCCTCATTGTATTTGCCGTCTTTAAACAGCACATCGGCCTCTCTGGTTACATCAGAATTACAAGCTGAAAACACCACCATCATCAGCACCCAAATCAACCCTATCAACTTTTTCATTTTATCTGTTTTTCAAATTGCGGCTGCAAAGTTAGCCCTTTAAACATCAGAATAAAAGAAAAAGGGGGCACTAAGCCCCCTTTCCTCAGGTAGGGTGAAAGGTCTACCCTAAAGCGGACAAGTGTCCGCTACCCAATGTCAAAAACTCAAACAACTAACCTATAAAAGACAAGCTAAAGACCAAAAAAATAAGTCACTGAAAATCAATGACTTATATAAATTCATACGATATTATCGCTCCCAAAACGGGAAATTATCATTCAATTCTAGACGGCTACATTGTTTTCTCTAAGCGCATCATTGAGTGAGGTTTTCTTATCCGTACTTTCTTTGCGTTTTCCGATAATCAAGGCTGTAGGAACCTGGTACTCTCCTGCCGGGAACTTTTTAGTATAGGAACCCGGAATAACTACCGATCGCTCAGGCACATAGCCCTTGTATTCTACAGGTTCAGAACCTGTCACATCAATAATTTTGGTGCTAGCAGTAAGTGTCACGTTAGCCCCTAACACAGCTTCCTTACCTACTCTAACGCCTTCCACCACTATACATCGCGAGCCAATAAAGGCATTGTCTTCAATAATTACAGGAGCAGCCTGTAGAGGCTCCAACACTCCACCAATACCTACCCCACCACTTAGGTGTACGTTTTTACCGATCTGGGCGCAGCTACCAACCGTAGCCCAGGTATCTACCATAGTGCCGGCATCCACATAAGCTCCAATGTTTACATAAGATGGCATTAGAATAACGCCACTGCTAATGTAGGCTCCATATCTGGCCACGGCATGAGGAACCACACGGACTCCTTTCTGTTCATATCCGGTTTTGAGCTTCATTTTATCGTGAAACTCAAACGGCCCAACTTCAATGGTTTGCATTTTCTGAATAGGGAAGTAAAGAATCACCGCCTTTTTTACCCATTCATTAACTACCCAACCTTCTTCTGTGGGAGTGGCCACACGCTTATCTCCTCTATCCAAATCTTCAATAATAGTTTTGATGGCAATTACCACCTCCTTATCATTGAGTAATGTGCGGTCTTCCCAAGCTCTTTCGATGATGTCTTTTAGTTCCATTTATATCGCAGAAAATTTTAACTTTAATACTGTTGATGAAAAAGACCAAAGTAGTAATTGCCTCGCTGCTTAAGCCAATAGATGACACCCGCATGTATGAGAAATTCGGCCTTTCAATGGCTGAAACAAATAAATATGATATTAATATCATAGGCTTTGATTCAAAAAATGTCCGTACACATGAAGGCATTACTTTTCACCCTCATGGTCCCTTCGGACGTTTGAGCTTTCAGCGCCTTATTCATCCCTTCAAAGTATTCAAAAAGTACATTCAACTAAAACCTGAAATAATAATAGCTAACACCCATGAATTGCTGATAGTTAGCAGTGTTTACAAAATTTTATTTGGCAGCAAACTCATCTATGATTTAAGAGAAAATTATGTAAAGAATATTCGTTTCACCCAGGTTTTCCCTCCCGCTGTCCGTCCGTTTCTGGCCGCATGGGTACGACTGAAAGAATGGCTGAGCAGGCCCTTTATCAACCATTATATTCTTGCAGAAAGGGTGTACAACAAACAACTCCCCTTTCTTTCAAAACGAGTAACCGTAATCGAAAATAAATATGCACCACAAACGCATGAGTCTACGGCCTACCGCAACCCCGACCCTGAATATATAGACCTGCTATATACAGGCACCATTTCTGAGTCTAATGGGGTGTTTGATGCCATAGACATCACCAAATCGCTTCATTTGTGCGACCCGAAAGTCAGGCTCCGCATTGTAGGCTATTGTGCTCTTAAAAAAGACCTTATGCGTCTTCATAAAGAAATAGAGCACTATGAATTCATAGAACTAAATGGCGGGGATCACCTCGTTCCGCACCTGGAGATTATTGAAGCCATTCAAAAGGCCGATTTTGGTTTTGTACTAAAACGCTCGAATGGAGGTATTAATGACGACAAAATACTCACCAGGCTTTTTGAGTATACCGCCAATAAACTGCCTATTCTACTGCTCAATAACCCCACATGGTTGCAGTTCTGTGCCGAGTTTAATGCGGCCATTGAAGTTAACCCTGATGACTTTGATGCAAAGACCTTATTGAACACCATGAAGACCAAAACCTTCTACGATAGGGGTAATGCTTCTTCCAGCCTTTGGTCGAGTGAGAAGCCGAAACTACTGAACTTATTAGAGGAACTCTCCGGGCAATGAGCTAACAACCACCTTCTGCCGAGTTTAAGCCAACCTTACCAACAGCCTCTTCTCTCATTTTTAGTTTTGTCTAAAAATTTTTATCTCCCCAACTAACAAGCTTTAAATCAGCAATATGGAGCATATTTTAAATAGTTTAGATTATCAATACATTTTTTTTAGATAAATCTAAAACATATATTTGTGTCAAACTTTAATTACGTGTATAGTCTATCGGAAGAAAACTACATAAAGGCTATTTACCACCTGTCTAACCACGGACAGGAAAGTGTAAACACCAATGCCATAGCCATAGAAATGAACACTACTCCGGCCTCAGTAAGCGATATGATCCGCAAACTCTCTAAAAAGAAAGTGGTGGACTATCAGAAATATCGCGGGGTTCATATCTCGGAGAAAGGCAAAGAGATTGCGCTCAAAATAATTCGTAAGCACAGGCTCTGGGAAGTGTTCTTGGTTGAAAAGCTAAATTTTCATTGGGACGAAGTGCACGATATTGCCGAACAATTAGAGCACATTAAATCTCCCCTACTGATAAGTAAACTAGATGAGTTTTTGGGCTTTCCTAAGCACGATCCGCATGGCGACCCCATACCCGATGAGAATGGAGTCTTTTCTACCGTAAAGAAGGAACCCCTCTGCAATATAGAAGCAGGACAGAGCTGCAAAGTAATTACCGTAAATGATTCCAGTTCGGCCTTCTTAAAATATTTGGACAAGGTGGGTATATCGATTGGCACCACCTTGCGAATAGATGATCACAATGAGTTCGATGGCTCTGTAGACATTACCATAAACCAAAATAAAAGCACCACCGTATCTCCGGCCGCTGCCCAAAATATACTTGTAACACCGCTATGATTAAACCTCTACACATTGCACTGTTGGCCGTATTGATTCTTTTGGGCTGCCAACCTAAAGCCAGCCGGAAAACTGTCGGTAAACTAAATGTTGTAACCACTACCGGCATGATTGCCGATGTGGTCAAAAACGTAGGCAAAGACTCTGTAACGGTAACAGCCCTAATGGGCCCTGGAGTAGACCCACACCTCTACAAGGCTACACAAGGCGACCTGGCACGCCTGCAACAAGCCGATATTATTTTCTATAACGGTCTACACCTCGAAGGTAAAATGGGCGAGGTATTCGAAAAACTGGAACGCATAAAAACGGTGATTCCGGTGGCCAGAGGTATTGAAAAGAACTTATTACTCGATAGCCCGGTATATCAGGGCACATACGACCCGCACATCTGGTTCGATGTAAGCCTTTGGAGCCAAACCATTGTGGAAGTAACCAATACATTGATTGAAGCCCGACCGGAAAACCGTGATTATTTTATTGCCAATGCTGAAGCTCTGCGCAGGCAATTTGCCGAGCTCCATGAGTGGGTCACGGAGCAAATCCAAACCATCCCCCCTACCAAGCGGATAATGATTACCGCTCACGATGCTTTTAGTTATTTCGGCAGGGCATATGGCCTGGAAGTACGCGGGCTACAGGGTATTTCTACACTCTCCGAGTTTGGGCTGAAAGACCGGGTAGACCTTATCAACTTTATTGTTGAAAAACAGATAAATGCAGTTTTTGTAGAAACCTCGGTTTCCGAAAAGAACATAAAAGCCATTGTGGAAGGCTGTGAACAGAAAGGCCACGAAGTGAAAATTGGAGGAAGCCTATTTTCTGATGCCATGGGCGCTGCCGGAACCCCGGAGGGAACCTATTTGGGCATGGTAAGAGCCAATGTTAAAACCATAGTTGAAGCATTGAAATGAGCTTAAAGTTCATGGTTCAAGGTTTTACGAAAACACCTGGAACATTGAACATAAAACCTGAAACGGAACGAAGAAAATAGAAGCACAAGACCCCGGCTCGAAAGGGTGTCAAAAATTCGAAAGTCCCCTTTATGAGATTTAGGGGATACCTAAGGAAGGAAGAAATGAAAGTAGAAGCACAAGAACCAGTAGTAGAATTTCATGATTTGACGGTGTCATATCATAAGAAGCCAGTACTCTGGAACATTGACATGACTTTACCCAAAGGCGCACTTATTGGAATTATCGGGCCAAATGGAGCGGGAAAGTCAACCCTGATTAAGTCGGCCATGGGCTTGCTTCCTTTAGCCTCTGGTTATGTGAGAATATTCGATGAAGCACTGGACGATGTGAGGCATAGAGTAAGCTATGTGCCGCAACGCGAAAGTGTAGACTGGGATTTCCCCACCTCTGTGCTGGATGTGGTGCTGATGGGGCGTTACGCCAAGCTAGGTTTGCTCACACGCCCCAGAAAAGCCGATAAAGAAATGGCCTTAAACTGCTTGAGAAAGGTGGGAATGGAAGCCTATGTAGACCGACAAATATCCCAGCTTTCCGGTGGGCAACAGCAACGGGTTTTTCTGGCCAGAGCACTAGCTCAGGAGGCCGATCTATACTTTATGGACGAACCCTTTGCAGGAGTGGATGCGGCAACCGAAGCAGCCATACTTTCCATTATGCAAGAAATGACGGCACAGGGCAAAACCGTAATAGTGGTGCACCACGACCTACAGTCGGCTGCAGAGTTTTTCGATTGGATAGTACTGCTTAACATGAGACTTGTAGCTTCCGGCCCTATCGATAAGGTATTTACCAATGAAATGCTACAGGAAACTTATGGAGGAAAACTCACCGTATTGGCCGAGGTGGGCGAATTGGTTCGGAAAAGGCAAATACCCAGCCGGGAGAAATACTGATATGGAAACCTTACAGGAATTCTTTTCTTTCAGCGATCCGAGCATAATTGCCGTAACAGTGGGTGCCGTACTTCTGAGTGCCTCTTCGGCAGTAGTCGGGACTTTCACTTTTCTTAAAAAGAAAGCCCTGGTTGGCGATGCTGTGGCGCATTCGGTATTGCCCGGCATATGCCTGGCCTTCATACTTTCCGGCACAAAAAACCCTCTTTGGCTAATTATAGGAGCTTTTGTTACCGGCTGGCTATCTCTGGTCATCATCGATAACATTACCCTTAAAACTAAGATCAAAGAAGATACCGCCATTGCCCTCATTCTATCTGTTTTCTTTGGCATTGGCATACTCCTGCTCACTCATATTCAGCATTCCGGAAATGCAGCTCAAACAGGCCTCGATTCTTTTTTATTTGGTAAAGCAGCCGCATTGGTGGGCAAAGACTTACAAGTTTTTGGCATTGTGGCTATTGTACTGCTGGTTACCGTAGCACTGTTTTTTAAAGAACTGAAGCTAATTGCCTTCGATGCCAGCTACGCCAAAGCTCTTGGGCTACCCGTAAAAGGGATGGATTTGCTACTCACCTCGCTCACAGTGCTGGCTGTGGTTACCGGTATTCAAGCTGTGGGGGTAGTGTTAATGGCCGCCATGTTGATTACTCCGGCCGCAGCGGCCCGCTTTTGGACCAACGATGTACGAATAATGACCGTTTTAGCTGCCATTATGGGCGGAGTTTCCGGTCTTTCAGGAGCTTACGTAAGTTATGTGGCTCCGGCTATGCCCACAGGCCCGTGGATTGTAATGATTATTTCTGCCATTGCGCTCACCTCCTTCTTCATAGCCCCAAAGCGAGGTATTATTTCCCGCGGAGTTCAGCAAAGAAGGCTACAACGAATGATTATGGACGAAAACTTGCTCAAAGAGCTCTATCATCTGGGAGAAAAAGATGCAGATATTTATAAAGCACGCAGCATTGAAGAAATTGTTGAGGAACGTTTTTTTCCAAAAGACCGATTGAGAAGTTCGCTGAGAAGACTTAGGCGAGAAGGTTTCATTACCAAAGAAAACGGGCATTGGCGATACACCGAAGCCGGCCGACAAAAAGGACAGCGGGTGGTCAAACTACACAGGCTCTGGGAGTTATATCTTTCCAAATACATGAAAATTGACCCCGATCATGTGCATGAAGATGCCGAAACCATAGAGCACATTATTACCCCCGAATTGGAAAAAAGATTGGAAAAAATGCTGGAATATCCTGAAGTGGATCCGCATGAAGAAAAGATACCGTATTGAAGTGGCTAAAAGACGGAAGACGAAGACAGTAAGCTTTAGGCAAGAGATTGTAATGAAAAATATTACCGATAACTAAACAACAATTAACCGACAACTGATTCGGATGGATGCTTTTTATATCATACTAACGGCTACTCTGTTTGCCATTTCCTGTGGCCTGCTAGGTTGCTTTCTGATTCTCAGAAAAATGGCCATGGTAGGTGATGCCATTTCTCATGCCGTATTGCCCGGCATAGTGATTGCTTTTTTGCTTACCGGTACCCGCGATTCGTTCGAAATGATACTCGGTGCTGCACTAATCGGTATCTTCAGCACTTTCCTTATCGAATTTTTTCATCATAAAGCCCGACTACAAACCGATGCAGCCATAGGAGTTACTTTTACCTGGCTGTTTGCTTTGGGTGTAATTCTTATCTCTGTTTTTGCGGGCCAGGTAGACCTCGATCAGGAATGCGTACTCTATGGTGAAATTGCCTATGTCCCAATCGATTTATGGATTGGAGATAACGGTACCATATTTGGTCCAAGAGCCCTTTATGTAGCTGCCATGACACTCATAGTGAATGTTGCCTTTATTCGCATTGGCTTTAAACAGCTACATTTAACCACCTTCGATCCGGCTTTTGCAGCTACCATAGGGGTTTCAGTGTCGCTTTGGAACTACCTCTTAATGGGAGCTGTATCCATGACTACTGTAGCCGCCTTCGATTCTGTAGGAGCCATTCTTGTTGTAGCCTTGCTTGTCGGGCCAGCGGCCATTGCCTACCTCCTCACCGACCGGTTCCAAACCATGATGATTATTACCGTTTTTGTGGCCATTGTCAGTAGCGCGCTCGGTTACTACCTTGCTGTTTGGGTAGATGGTTCCATTGCCGGTGCTATTGTTACCATCATAGGTATTCTGTTCGGGATCACCTTCCTCTTTTCTCCCGGCCATGGAGTGCTTATGAAGAAAAGACTCCAACGAAAAGAAGCACAAAGACTCAAAACTGAAGCTCCTCTCTCATAGTAGCGAAAGCTATTTTGATACCCTTTTCTTCCTTCCCAAGAGAAAGGTTTATTGATATCATTGAAGGAAGCTACTAATGGTTAGTCGTTAACCGCTCTTCGTTATTCAACACTTACCTACTCCTTTTCCCATCCTGAGCCCAGCCGAAGGATCCGGCAGAGACTTGTTCACGCTTATTCGTTATTGGTTAATCGTAAAGAAGGAAACCTCCCTCTCCTGACCTAAGCGAGGTTGAAGAATCTGACACTGGACTTGTTGGAGATTATTGGTTATTCGGTTAATTACCAAGAACGAAACTTCTCTTTCCTATCCTGAGCATGGCCGAAGGATCCGCAGAGACTTGTTCACGCTCATCGGTTATTGGTTAATCGTAAAGAAGGAGACCTCCCTCTCCTGTCCTAAGCGTAGTTGAAGAATCTGACACTGGACTTGTTGGAGATTATTGGTTATTCGGTTAATTGCTAAGAACGAGGCTTCACTTTCCTATCCTGAGCTCAGCCGAAGGATCCGGCAGAGACTTGTTCACGCTTATTCGTTATTGGTTAATCGTAAAGAAGGAAACCTCCCTCTCCTGACCTAAGCGAGGTTGAAGAATCTGACACTGGACTTGTTGGAGATTATTGGTTATTCGGTTAATTACCAAGAACGAAACTTCTCTTTCCTATCCTGAGCATGGCCGAAGGATCCGCAGAGACTTGTTCACGCTCATCGGTTATTGGTTAATCGTAAAGAAGGAAACCTCCCTCTCCTATCCTAAGCGTAGTTGAAGAATCTGACACAGGGCTTGTTCGAGATTATTGGTTATTCGGTTAATTGCTAAGAACGAAACTTCACTTTCCTATCCTGAGCATGGCCGAAGGATCTCCGACACAGGGCTTGTTCATTGTTTATCGCCCATTATTGAAACTGAGACTATACTACAATCAATCCATAACAACGTTGAGAGAAACAAAGTAATGTCGTAAAAAGCATTACACCACACAGCAAAAGCACTCGCTTCTCTTTACAATTAGCCATACTTGACAACAACGCAGACTAGAAAAGAATTAGTTGCGAACTGGCCTTACCATTTAGAATTTGAGACATAAACATCTATTCATTCGAAAACCTATCTTTGCAGCATGCAAAATCTCCTGCAAAATGATGATACGATAATCGCTTTGGCCACCCCCCAGGGAGTTGGTGCCATTGGGGTAATTCGTTTAAGTGGAAAAGAGGCAATCAACATCACCAATAAGGTTTTTAAAGGAAAAGACCTTACAAAACAGGAGTCACACACGATTCATTTTGGTACAATTCGCGATGAGGACAACCGCATTTTAGATGAGGTGTTGGTTTCATTGTTTATTGCCCCAAAATCCTTTACCAAAGAGAACGTGGTAGAAATATCCTGCCATGGCTCCAACTTCATCATCAAGCAGATTATCCAACTTCTGATCAGAAAAGGAGCCAGACCGGCCAAGCCGGGTGAATTCACCAAACGTGCCTTTATGAATGGACAGTTCGATTTAGCTCAAGCTGAAGCAGTGGCCGACCTCATCAATGCCGATACCGAAGCGGCTCATAATGCAGCTCTGAATCAGATGCGTGGTGGGTTCTCCGGTGAGATCAAAAAGCTTCGCGAGGAGTTAATTCATTTTGCCTCTATGATTGAGTTGGAACTCGACTTTGGCGAAGAAGATGTAGAATTCGCTAGCAGAGATGACCTCAAAGACCTTGTGAACCGACTTTTAACGGTTGTAAATGCACTTATACAAAGTTTTGACCTGGGTAACGTGATCAAAAACGGAGTACCCACGGTGATTGCCGGTAAGCCCAATGCCGGTAAATCTACCCTTCTCAACGCTCTGCTAAAAGAGGAAAAAGCCATAGTTTCCGACATTGCCGGTACTACCCGCGATTTTATCGAAGATGAAATCGTGATTGGTGGAGTAGCCTTCCGATTTATCGATACTGCGGGTTTGCGAGAAACTACCGATGCGATTGAAAAAATTGGTGTGGAGCGAACCCAAGCCAAAATGAAAACGGCATCCATGATCATCTACCTTTTCGACCTTTCTCAGGTAGATATTGTGGAAATGAACAAGGAGATCAATGTACTCGAAAACACCGGGGTGCCATTCCTGAAAGTCGGTAACAAACTGGATAAGGTAGATGAAGCTTTAGTTGAAAAGCTCCAACATCAACACCCTGATATGCTTTTCCTTACCGCCAAAGAGCCGGGGCACGTGGAGGAGCTTAAGAACAGAATCCTGGAGCTCGTCAACCTCAACAAATTCAAGCGAGGCGATACGGTAGTCACTAACATTCGCCATTATGACTCTCTCCTACAAACCAAAAACGCCCTCATGAACGTCATCGAAGGCATTGACAATCAGGTCACCAATGACTTTGTGGCCATGGATATCCGCCAAGCGCTCCATTATCTTGGTGAGATCACCGGAGAAATCACCACAGATGATTTGCTGGCGAATATTTTCAGCAAGTTTTGTATCGGAAAGTAAAGCACCTGTAATGGCCGTACATGTAGTCTCTTCTTACAAGGTCAGGTATTCCCACTATTTTATACACCTGCTCTAAATTAAGAGTAGATTAAGCCGGACATCAAACATTTTTCTTTCGTCTAAAGAAAATCATACCCTATGGCTTGCAACCTATGCCAATCAATCTTGTCGTTCATAAAATTTAACTCAGATTCTGTTCAAACAATGTTTATTCCTCATATAACAAACCGAAATCAGCTCTGGAAAATTTGCCTCACTATACTTCTTAGCACTTTTTTTATACTCTATTTTTTGCAGCCATTTGGCGATGTACGGCATGGTTTCACACTCGCAGGATTCTTGAGGGTTTTAAGTTATTCTTTTACTCCCGCTGCAATCGTTTATCTATCTGAAGCGTTTTTAGGCAACTTCTTTAGATCCTCTAATAGGATTTCACAAACCTACTATGGTCATGTACTTTGGTATCTGATTGTATTAACCTTTGTGGTCATCGGAATTTATTTCGTGCGATCGAGTTGGATTGGATGGAATGACTCCGGTTTAAACAGCTTACCAGTCACACTTTACAGGGTGGTAATAGTTGCTATTATTCCTCTTTCCCTTATAGTCTTACTAATAAACAAGACAGGAAGACAAGAAAATCTGATCTTAATTTCGAAAGACAAAAATCCTGAGTTGGTAAAATTAGATATGAAAAACCTACTCTATTTGCAAAGCGAAGATAACTATACAAGCATTCATTTTCTTCAGAATGGCACCTATAATAAGAAACTCCTTAGAGGGAGTTTATCACATTTCGAGAAGCAGGTGCGTACTCCTATTGTCCGTATTCATCGTTCCTATCTCATCAATTTAGAGAAAGTATCTTGGGTGAAAATGAATAGTTCTGGTGGTTTTATTTCACTTAAAGGGATAGATTCTTCTTTTAAAGTCTCCCGTAAATACTCAAGCCATTTTGAAAGCCGGTGGTCACAGATTCACTAGTTGTTTCAAACGTCCCAATATTCTGTCATTCATCACAAGCTCTAAGTCTTTGTTATTTTGAATCATCAATCTGCTGTTCTTGCGTGAATTATGAACAGTAGAGACAGATTTTTTGCTATCAAGTTTGGACTCATAGCAGGAGTAGTAACTTCCATTATTTACCCCCTAATGATTACTACTCATGGCCCAGGGCTATGGCCTTTGCTTCTCGAAATCTCTTTTGGCCCAATGTTTATCATTAGTAGTTATTCACTTTATCTGTTTATAAAGCATTACGGCAACAGTTTTTACAATGAAATAGGCTGGTTGTTTACCATACTTGCCGGAGCTGCAATACTCATGACCAATACCGTGCAGAAGTCTGTCTTTTCAATGATGGCCGATATGCAGTCGACAGACGACCACCTGGTAAGAGAGATGATACGCAGAAGTTTTAAGTCCGGGAATCTTACCCAATTGGGTATGGATTTCTATTGGGACGTTCTGGTATCTATTGGCATATCGTTTTTTGCCTTGGCCATCTTATACCAAAAATATTTGCCAAAACTACTGACGATTGCCGGTTTAATAATCGGTATTGGTGGGCTATTCATCAATATGCTTACCTTCCCAGTTCCACCGGCCAATAATGAACTTATTGATCCTGGGCCTTTTTTTGCGGTTTTCTATGGAATCGTCTTGTTATTCATGCTTCACGCTGTGTTTATAAAAAAAGCCCTTTCGGCATGATCAAATACATACTTTGCATAGCCGCTCTTTTTGTCTGGGCATTACGATTAAATGCTCAAACGGCTGCTTCCAACCTAGCAAAAAAGGCAAGCTCAATAGACGAGGGCTACGTTTTTCCAGACAATGCCTGGTTAATCTCAGTGAATGGAGACACCATTACTTTCGGTTCTTTGAAAGGTACATGGATTATTTTGGACTATTGGACAGCAGGTTGCAAGCCATGTGTAGAGGCTTTTCCATTCTTACAAGCCCTCAACAACGAAAATCCTAAGAAGCTTACCGTAGTGGCCATAAATGTGGATAAATCCTTTGATAGATTTTCTAAATATCATCAAAAGTATTCCATAGGATATCCAAACTACTTTAGTGGTTTTTCACTTTCTAACCCCTTCATGCTCGCGAATCTTCAGCCGGCACATACTCAATCGGGAGAAGTCCGAATGACTACACTTACTCCCCAATATATTTTGATTGATCCGGAAGGAAGAATTATCAATAAAAATCTTCCAAAACCGGGCAGTATAGCATTTCAACAGGCCTTAAGCATTATTAAACAATGAAAGTAGTATACATAATAATCTTCTTACTGGCCCTCCCCTCTTTAACCTACCCTCAGCATCATATTGCAGGATTGGTTGTCGATAGGCAAGGAACTCCAATTCCCTATGCTACCATTGGCATATACACCAAAAACATAGGTACATATTCATTCGAAAACGGCCTATTCAGTCTATCTATTCCAAAAAACTATCTACAAGAAAAGCTCACTGTCAGTTGTATTGGCTACGAAACCATATCAGTTGAAATTGGTCCTTTGCTTAATCAAGACAGAATCACTATTACCCTAAAGGAATCAATATCACATTTGAATGATGTACTTGTAACCCCAAAAAAAAACACGACACACCTCAGGCCTACGGGCATAATGCAAAGCATATCCAATGGCGACATAAGCATTGCTTTCCCACATAGAGGGTCTGAGGTAGGCCTCGTAATTGACAATGGCGGGCAACCTGTAGTTCTGAATAAAATCAGCGTAAAATTCAAGGTACAGCGTTTAGACTCTATTCTGCTTCAGGCGAGAATATATACACTCAATGCTGAAAAGTCTCCTGGTGATTTGCTTGAGCACAGACTAATAAAAAAAGTACGTGCAGCGGATGGGGAATGTCATTTCGACCTCAAAGAAACACTGCAAATACAAGGACCGGTATTCATAAGTTTTCAATGGTTGGCTGATGCAGCACATGTAGCGAACATAGACCAGTACAATGCAACGGAAAATGAAGTAATAATGAAATACATGACCTCAGAATTTAAAAATCACAGCATTACTCTCTATAACAAGAAGAAAATAAGTGTGCGCAATGAGTTAGGCAAAGAAGTGTGGTCTGCAAAAATGGCCAATAGGGACATTGCATTCTTGAAAACTGAAAGTGAGAAGATACCCAAAGTTTCCTTTCTAACTACCAAAGCGGCTGGCACCACCCTATATCGCTCTCACAGCCTTGGAAGGTGGTATCGCTACGACCAAAACTTAATTGCATGGATCGAATAGTACGTTATTTAGTCAAGGAGGCATGTTGCTGCTTTATGCGGAAAACAACCTTGAGCAAAAGTTGAAAAACGAACTAACCAATAATTAGAATCCTTAAAACAAATTTTTCGCATGAATGGATTAGACGAAATCAAAGAGACTTGGCACATCAATAACCAAATAAACTTGTATCTCTTAAATGGCATTGAGCAAGCCCACATGAATGATACGGCCTCGTCAAAAGGCAGAACCGTTGGAGATCAATTTGGCCATATAAACAACGTACGATTGATGTGGCTAAAGGAAAGTGAACCGGAGTTGATGGACACGGTGATTAGACTTGAAAAAGGCACTACGGATAAAAAAATAATCATCGAGGCATTTAAAAAGAGTGCCCATGCAATGGCTAAAATGATTGAAAAAGGGTTCCAAACAAACCGAATCAAAGGATTCAAACCTCACCCAACAGCATTTCTCGGATATATAATTGCGCATGAAGCCCATCATAGAGGTCAAATCATACTGTCATTGAAACAGAGTGATCACATGCCAGATAAAAAGCGATTGTTTGGTCTGTGGGAATGGGGTTCAAGAGCAAGTGAAATGGAAAAGGAATAAGAAATTCAAGAAAGAAAATGCTTGTGACTGCCATATTGAAAAGAACATTCTGTACAGTTCTTATATTCTATTTATTCAGTACAGCCAATTCGGTTAATGCCCAGGAACAAGATTGGGGAGCCTTGATTAGTGGCACCTACGATGCAGGCTATGATTCTTATTGGCTTTGGGACAGTACCCGATCCGTTGTTTTTGAAAACGACACGATGGTCAGACCCATACTGGTTACTTTGTGGTATCCGGCAAAAAAGAGCCCCCAGTCCTCCGTGATGTCAACTGGTGAATACTTCGAAATTGAATCGAAGAAAAATGGCTTGGAGAAAATCTCACTAGCTTATAGAAACTATAATCTGGATGCTTTGACCTATGGACTATTAGGGAAAGAAGCCCATGAATTGGACGAGACCGAAAGAGAAATTTTTAAGGCCTACTTAAGACAGCCAACGTTTGTCATGAAAGACGCGCCCATTGTAAAAAATGACTTTCCAGTCATAATCTATCATCAGGGCTTTGGAGCCAGTTTCGAAGACAATTCTATACTAGCACAGTTTCTGGCCAGAAACGGCTACATAGTTCTGGGCAGTTCTTTCTTTGCTGAGAATCTTGAAGATATGGGGGTTGATGGTAGAAACCAATCGGTTAAAGACATTGCTCTTTTAATTGAACATGCCGCAAATCTGCCAAGTGCAGACACCTCAAAAGTTGCTCTTGTTGGTCATAGTGGAGGTGCACAGGCTTGCATTTTGGCCAAGTCCGGTAACATTGACTCCGTTCAATTGGTGGTGGCTATTGAGACTACTCAGGAAATATTTGGTATTGCCGATACCCGATGGAAAGATTTCACAGAGCCCGTACTAAAGAGTAGAAGAGCTTTTAACGTCCCTTTACTTGCCTTAACAACTCATTTGGCAAGCTTTCAATTGTATGATTATTTAACCCATTCCGACAGGTATTATATAACTTTTCCCCAATCGTTGAACCACAATGAGTTTGTTTCGCAAGGAATTGACGCTGGATTTCTAGACCGGAAGATACATGGAGAAAGTTCCACCCTATACGACCAGCAAGATTTAGTGAACTACACCAAAGTGAATCAATATATTTTGGCCTTTTTAAACTGGAAGCTAGGAAATGATTCGTCAGCAGCCAATCTGTTCAAGGAAGATAGCTATAGCCTTAACATGGATTTTGAAACCCCACTGGTAACTCAACTAACAAAAGGAACCACAAATGTTGAACCATATAACTTTCATTCATCATTACCTATTACTCCAAAACAAACATGGCAACTGGCTAGAAGCAATCATCCTGACTCTCTGGTCTTCGCACTCGAGTATTTCTTTCCCAGGCAAGAAAAAAACCCTGTTTTCAATGATATTTTTGCCTTCTCTCTTATTTCTCAGCTATTGGAAGAAGGAGATACGACCCTATCGAAGAGATTATTTCAATTCTATAAATCGAGACAAATTCCCATTTCAGAAAGGTTCATTTCCATTGGCAGGTTTTCCGTGTTAATGGGAAGGCAAAATTACGCAGTAAAGTGCATCGAAAACCTTTTGATTCTTGAACCAAATAATGAAACAGCCAAAAGTCTTCTTAAAGAGCTAAGAAACGAATAGTGCGAAGGCTACAGATAAAATATTAAACAAACCATATTTTATGAAAAGACTAATTCTTTCAACCATTCTAATCATTCATTACACTACCCTAATCGCACAATCGAACGAATTTTATCCTATTTCTAAAACCAATGGAACATTACATGGCACGGGTATCGATTGGATTTTAGACAGAGCCGACACCTGTCAATTCGTATTCTTCGGAGAACAACATGGAGTTGAAGGAATAGCCGAATTTGTGAACTTCGTTTATGAACAACTTCAGTCCAGAGGGTTTGACCACCTTGCCTTAGAAACCGACCCCTGGACAACCGAAAGATGTGCTAAAATGGGGGTTAATGAGTTCACGAAGCAAAACCCACACTCAATAGCCTTTGATTCTAACGGAGATATCGAATTAATGAGAACCGCTATTGAACTAAATCCAACCCTAGAACAGCCCGTCTGGGGAATGGATCAAATGCAAACAGCCATACATCCTTTTTATAGACTGATAGAGTTGGCTAATACCCCCAAACAAAAAAGGTTGGCCCGAGGAGCTTTCTTGAAGGCTACCCTCAAAATGGGAAGATATACCCGACAGCATAACGAAAAAGATATTGAAGCTTTGGAAAAGGCATTTAGCTCAAACCCCTCTGAAGAAAAGGAACTAATAATTCAAGAGCTAAAACAAACCATTGAAATATTTACCAAGTGGATGAACCCTGAAACCCGACAGGAGTCTGTAGCTGTGAGAGAAGAACTGATGAAACAAAACCTCAACAATTATCTAAAGCGGCTCCCTAATGCAAAAGCCGTATTCAAAATGGGAGGTGCTCATACAATGTATGGTATTGGCCCTAATGGAGTACCTACGCTAGGAGACTATGCACAAAAACTAGCAAACCAAAACGGTTATGGTACTCTCAATATTAATGTTGTAAGATACAATTCCGAAAATAGTAATATTTCAATCAATGATTTTGGCGATAGCCAAATGCTCCTTGTAACCGTTAGTGACACTTTAAAGTCCAACCTCGAAAACAATATTCGAAAATCAGCCAATGGTTTTGACGCCATCATTTACTTTAAAGAAGCCTCTTACGCAAGCAATAGCATCAATAGAAGCTATGAAACACAGTTTAGAAACAACTTTATATTTCGCATTATACCTCTGGCTATTACTAAAGTATTTTGCCTAATCACTATCATCGCATTCTCTATCCAAACTCTAAGGAAAAACAAAAACATTCTTCAATATCCCGCAATTGCTTCTGTGCTTGCCATTGGGCTAGTAGCATTTCAGATAACTCTAATTCTTAAACCTAACGGCTCCGCTGCCTTATCTTCCGGTTATTCTCCACTTCTAATCCACATCACTTTTGGTCTGGCCACCTTATATTTTCTTATTCAAACTTACAGAAATTGGAAAAGAACGAATATTTCTACCAGAAGTAAACTCGTGCATACCATCTTCTCCATTAACCTATGCGTACTTTCCTATTTGATCTATTATTGGAACATTGGTGGTATGCTGGGTTGGTGAAAAAGCTGTGTTATCAAAGCCATTCACAACAACATTACTCACTAAGTTATATAAGCAATGAAAAACAACATTCAATGAAAAGAATATTAAGCAAAACCTAAACCCAATCCATTTTCAACCACAACCACTTATCGTGAAAAGGTTCGGGTTATCGAAAGATTCCGTTCAGTGATCGAAAATTTGCTTCTACCTTATTAATACTGAGCATTTTGGGAGGAAATCGAGTGAAGCATGAAGAATTTATTGTATTTAATCCTCCCCCTCCTTATCGTATCGTGTATAGAAGAGCCACCTTTCGAAGAACCGGCAGAGAACTCTTCTTCCCTTACCGATTTCAGCTTCGACTCGTTTAATTTCGAAACCTCTCAAATGGTAGCCCTAAACATTACGGACTACACCAAAGGAGCCGCCAAATACCGAATACACTACTTATCGGGTGGAGAATCGCTCTCCATAGGCTCATTTATTAAGCAGAGCAGTGGGCTAAGTATCGAGCAGTTATTGCCAGCCTCCATCAGTGAGTTGTATGTTACCAAAATCAGTGCTGATGGTACAGAAACCTTTTCTATGCCGGTAAGTGGTGCTTCAGCAAACCTTACCATTCAACAGACAGCTGCCGGTAGTGTAGCCAATAGCAGCTCCGACTGTATAGACCATCTCTATGCCGTTAATAATAATGGAGATTTCTTTACCATAGATATCTCTAACTCTTCCTTTACTCCTACCGACTTGAGTCAGCTTCAAGGGGGCGGATCCATAGCCAACGCTCTCGATCAGGCCAACGGAATTATGTATTACAACGTGGGGAAAACACTCTATGCTTACGATATTGCCAGCAGCACCTTCTCCGTAAAACATACCAACAACCCCTTCAATGGCAACTACCCTCGCCTCGAGTATAAAGGCGGTTACTTCTACATGAGCAACAAAAATATCATGCACAAAGTAGAAGCAGCCACAAACAACCTGGTAGCCAGCTACACCATCAACGGATTCATCAACAACAGCGGTGGTGGCGACCTGGCATTCGACTCGCACGGAGAGCTTTATCTGGCTTGTTTTTCAGGGCTGTATAAATTCACTTCAATAAACGACACCAACGGAACAGCCGAAATTGTAAGAATAAGTGCCGAAAACTTCCCCTTTCAACTCACCTCTATGGCTATAGACCGCCAGGATAGAATATTTGTAGGTACCAACGATGCCAACTCAAACCTCATTCAAATTAGTAAGGAAGATGGAGCCTACCAGATTGTAAAAACTTTCAACAAAAAAATTAACGACCTCACCGCCTGGAAATGCGATACCGGTTCGCTCAACCAGCAAGACTCTGACAACGATGGAGTAATTGACGAATTGGACGACTATCCAAACGATCCTACTGCGGCTGTAGATAGCTACACTCCCTCCGAACTGGGCATGGGTACGTTTGCTTTTGAAGATTTATGGCCGGTAAAAGGCGACTACGACTTCAACGACATGGTTATTGGTTACCGATATACCAATGTGTTAAACTCAGATAACAAAAGCGTACGCTTTAAAATGAGCTTTACTATTCGGGCAGTAGGAGCCGCCAATCATAGTGGTTTTGGCATTGAACTCGATGTAGACCCCACATTGATTGCTTCCGTATCGGGTCATAAAACGGACGGACAAAACACCACACTCAACGCCAAAGGACTTGAGGCTCAGCAGAGCAAATCGGTAATTATTGTATTTAATGATAGTTTTAATCACCTGAAACCGGCTGCAGGCGCAAAGTTCATCAATACCGACCCTTCCGAAAGTAGTGTGGCTCCCTTTACGGTAGAAGTTGTGGTAGAATTTACCAACCCGATAGCCCCCGAGTTACTTGGCGAAGCCCCCTTCAACCCTTTTATCTTCTCTAGTTATGAGAGAGGAAAAGAACTGCACCTGGCCGGCAAAATGCCAACTTCTTTGGCCGATGCAAGCCTATTTGGAACGGCCAGCGATGACACCAACGTGAACACCGGAAAAACCTATCAGGATAGCAACAACCTGCCTTGGGCCATCCATATCATACATGAGTTCCGATACCCAATCGAAAAAAACCGAATTGACCAGGGCTACAACAAATTTGTTGACTGGGGACTCAGCAGCGGGGCGTTATATAAAGATTGGTATGGCGACAACTCAGGCTACAGAAATACCAACAAGATATATTTCAACAACTAACGGCAAGCCTATTTAAGCATCGGCCAAAGCCAAAATACTTGGCCGGTGCCCTACCTCAACAGGTTCAATGGAAACGGATTAGCCTCTAAGTGCTTAAAACCATTGGCGCTAACGACTCAACTTAATACCTTCATGGCGGTAAACAGCCTATATGTTACTGTTATTACCGCTTAATGAAGAACCGCAGATATAACACCGAAAAATTTTGGGATAGGGCCGCACCAGGCTATGACAATGCCGAGGCCAGCGACAGCCATAAGCACGAGCTGGTTTTCGATACCCTTAAAAAATACATGCTGCCAGCCGATAAGGTATTAGATCTAGGCTGCGGAACAGGTTTAATGGCTTCGCGAATTGCGGGTCATGTACAACAAGTCACAGGAATAGATATTTCATCCCAAATGATTAGAAAAGCGCAAGAACGAGCCCTGCAAAATAGCCTTACGAACACGCATTTTCTCAAAGCCGATGTATTTGATGAAAAGCTCAGTCACCACTCTTTCGAATGCATTACAGCCAACTATCTGCTCCACCTATTACCCGATCTACAGGCCGTTTTACAGCGGGCCGACCACCTGTTGAAACCGGGAGGTTACTTTATGGCAACCACACCCTGCATGAAAGAAAAACCTCTTCTCTTACTGACTCTAAAAGGACTTTCCAAAATTAAACTTGCGCCCGATATCACAGGCTTCTCTCTACCCGGTCTCAAACGAACCCTGACAAGGGCAAACTGGCAGATGGTAGAATGTCTAAAACTGTCGGAATCGGATCCCGAATACCTTACGATTATGAAAAAAATCGGTACTTAACCTTCAAAAGTTGAATCAATTCGGGTACTATGGAGTTGTAGGCATTGATCATTAAAATGAAAACCGGCAAATGACCATAGAGATTTGGAGCGATGTGATGTGTCCGTTTTGCTACATTGGCAAGCGGCATCTGGAAAAGGCCTTAGAAGATTTTCCCGAGAAAGATAAAGTTAAAGTGGTTTGGAAAAGCTTTCAGCTGAACCCCAATATGCCGGAAAGCAGCGATGAAAGCGTCTATGAATACCTGGCAAAGGCCAAGGGCATTAGTCTGGAACAGTCCATACAAATGCATAAGCGCGTTGAAGAAATGGCTGCCAATGCCGGACTAGATTACAACTTCGACATTGCCAAAGTAGCCAACTCATTTAAGGCACACCGCGTGCTACAGTTAGCCAAGAGAAAGAATCTTGGCGATGAACTAAAAGAAACACTCCTCGAAGCCTATTTCACTAAAGGAAAAAATACCAGCGACACTAAAACGCTCGTTGAACTAGCTAATTCTGTAGGAATTAGTGGTGATGAAGTAGAACTGGCGCTCAATGAAGAACAATTTGCTCATTATGTGAAGCAAGACATTGAAGAGGCTCGGCAAATAGGTATTCAAGGAGTTCCCTTTTTTGTTTTCGACAGGAAGTATGCCGTCTCCGGAGCTCAACCGATAGAGCATTTCAAGGCTACCTTGGAAAAGGTTCAGGCTGAATGTAGCCCTTTCATCGATACTTCGCCAGAACAAGGCGATAGCTGTGATATTGAAGGCAATTGCTAGGCATTGTTGAACAGTTATTCAACAAAAGTCATAAAAAGAGGTCACCGCGAAAGCCACTATTCTCGTTATTTCCGGTTTGATCGGAAATCTCCATCGGCCTTAAGTGCCAAGTAGATGAAATCACCTTCAGGGGTAGGCAATGGCGTTTAAGTTTGGGAAAGTCTCTTTTTATTGACTAAAAGATGCCTAAACGTCTTTCTTCAATCAGTCTTTCTGGTAAATATATGATGCTGGGTAGCGGTGAAGTAATCTCTGAAAATCTGATTGATCGAATGATCCTCTCTGCTAGCCTTAACGCCTAAGTGGGGATAAAGAGCCGTAATTGCGCTGGAAATATACCTGACTGAAACGGATGCCGCCTCATGTACCTCTCTTATGAATGAATCAGCAAATATTCCGTTGCTGTCCGTCAATTCCGATACGGTTCGTACAATTTCTCTGATTTCCCGATTAGCCGATCGAACGACAGATTCCAGCCCATTCAATGGTTCGGACTGAGTAATTAAAGCTGCCTCTTCCCAAAAGTGTTCAGCCATACCAATATAGTTTACCCAAAGGGTGAGGTCGGCAAATACTGAAAAATGAATTTTAAAGACTGATTGAGGGTGATAAAACTGATTATAAATAAAGCTGAAACGTTCGTGAACAACTACATTATTCACCTCAAAAGAATGAGTAGCCGAAGCTTTCAGCCCCATGGTTTGCCAATCCTCAATGACGGTCACTTCAGTTGCTGGAATAACGAATGACAGGAATTTTGGTGTTCCATCCTCATTCTTCAACTCTATCCCATTCTCTATAATTTTTGCATTCAAGGTAAAATGAGTGAGATATGGTGCTCCTGTTGCGTAGCGCCAAGTACCATTCAGTCGATAAGCATCTCCCTCCTTTTCGGCAGTTCCAAACATTCCTCCACTTCCACCCAAAATCGCTGACTGAGCAAAAATTTCTTGGGCAACTTCGGGCCGAAGGTTACCGATAAAAAAATTAGCACCACTACACAAAGTGACCGTCCAGCCTAAACTACCGTCTAACCTAGCCAAAGCTTGCAGAGTTTTCAAACCATCAGAAAGTGAGCATTCAAGTCCGCCAAAAGCTTTTGGCACCCAGATGTTCCATAGGTTTTCTTCCTCTATCCATTGCAACACCTCTTTTCTAAAAACTGCTGCATCATTCAAATATTCTCTAGGCGGCTGCATAAGTAAGCTCTCTTTCGTTCTTCATTAATTTTCGCCATTTCAGATATCCCGATGTACCCATTATAAATAAGAACACGGTCATTCCGGCATATATATAAAGCTCTTTATAAACCATTAGTGGAATGGAAACGATGTTGCTGATATTGAGGTAAATCCAGTTTTCGATTTTGCGCTTGGCCATCAGCCACATTCCGGCCCATGCAAAAGCCACTACTACAGCATCCCAAATGGGAACATCCGAATCGGTGTGAAATGTAAGCCAGTAAGACATCAGCACAAAGCAAGCTAGTACAATACCATTGGCCTTTAAAAACTCATTTTTATTGACTGAAGAAATGGGCGTTTCCGTTTTTTGCTTGCCAAATTTCCAATAAACCCAGCCATAAACACTCATGACCAAATAATACATGTTCAGTAGAATATCAGCATAAAGTGCGCTCTGATAAAGCACCCACATACTGATTAAGATGGAGGCAATACCAAACAGATAGGTATGCACATTGTTTTGACGGGCCAGCACTACTTGTACTATGCCAAAGAGAGTTCCCAACCCTTGAAGCCAGGTAAGTTGTGTTAAAAATTCCTCGATCATTGTTTTTAGGTTTCAATGAAATGAGGAGATGAACCAGCCCTTGCAGCACGGCAAAAGCTTTGTTTTCCCTACGCCAGCATTATCTGGATCAGGTGCGGAGCCAAACTCCTGGGTATCATCTCAGCCTGCGCAAGCAAGCACCCCATTTTGGGCAAATGTAAGATTCCCCCAAAAGGAAGGAAAGGATTCAAAAGATTTAAATTTGAAGAAATACATACATCATCTCTTCTAGCAAGCTAATCTTCTATCTTTGAATCGAAATAGCTAAAACTCATCAATCAAAAATACTGATATGTCCATCTCAAAAGAGTCTGAATTAGAAGGAATGAAAAGAGTAAGCGAAGTGGTTGCCACAACGCTAAGGCTAATGAGAGAACACGCAAAAGTGGGCATGTCTACGAAAGAGCTAGATAATTTTGGGGGCGAAATTCTTAAGAGCCATGGTGCCAAATCTGCTCCTTATGAGACTTATGGATTCCCTGGCTACTCATGTATTAGTGTAAATGAAGAGGCTGCTCACGGTATTCCGTCTGATCAAAAAATCTTGAAAGAAGGCGACCTGGTGAATATTGATGTGTCTGCAGAGCTCGATGGCTTCTGGGCAGATAATGGAGGATCTTTTATTTTAGGCAAAGACATTCACAATCATCAGCCCTTGGTAGATGCTTCTAGAGACATACTTCACAAGGCGATCCACAGCATCAAAGGAGGGGTGAAAATCTCTGACATTGGTTATCTGATAGAAACAGAAGCCAAAAAATCGGGCTTTAAGGTAATTAAGAACCTAGCAGGACATGGTGTAGGCAGAAGCCTGCATGAAGCACCAGAAGATATTCTGAACTATAGAGTAAAAACCAATAGAGAACGATTCAGAAAAAACACCACTGTGGCTGTTGAAACCTTTATTTCGACCCAATCAACTGTAGCGGTTCAACTAAACGATGGCTGGACGTTGGTGGGCAACAGAGGTGGTTATGTAACGCAGCACGAGCACACTATTTTGATTACGGATGGCGAGCCTGTAATCCTCACTGAATCCAACGGCATCTGGAATTAAGACCTACCTTATGACTGACGTAATTCAGGTTTGGAAATCGCTACGGAAAATTGAAAAGCCAGACTATATTCCGGAAGCCCGACAACTGGAAGTATGGGAAAGCAAGCTTGTTTGCAAAACTGGTTATCTGGAAAATAGCACCCTCTACTTACCAGTAGGTACGGAGTCTAAACCTGACATAAAAACCGATGACCTGATGATCATTCAGGATATTGATGGCTTCGATGCCTTGGCGGTGAAGAAGGACTGTAGTGGTCAAAATCTACCCGAACACCAATACAGCTACATTTTGGCGGCCAATCCTCAGTTCGTCAGTTTCAGCAAACCAGCTAAGCCAAGGGCTTTCGAAATTTTCAGGATCGAAAAGAATGAATCTGGAGGCTTCGACATTCACCTGAATTATACTGACAACCACTATTACATAGGGCTGCCGGAACGTGTTGATCATAAAATTGGTGAGCTGTACAAGGACAAACCTCTTCGATTCAAAATTAACGGAAAAGCCGATTTTACCCTCAGCAGTCGCAAACAAAGAACCTTCTACGAGTACGACCATATCTTAGAATACCTCGGTCAGGCTGAATCTATTATCTTCAAAGACCTCAGCCAGATTGAAAAGAAAAAGACTGTTCCTACTCAATCTAAATTGGTAGATGAAAGAAGGATATTGATCTAATATCACCTGCCATCACTGCTAACGAAGCAGAAAATTATTTTCCTTACCAATTGAAATATGCATATTCATAAAGAAAACATACTCAGATATTCTCAAGGATGAACTTAATACAACAGCAGGCGAACGACTTTATAAGCACAAATAGTGATTATCCATGGGAACACAAGAAATTCATACAAGATGTCAGATCCGAACTTTATGAATATCGAAAAGACTCTTATAAACTAGAATTTCTTAACCACTTGGTTAATAAAGCAAAGACAGATTATGATGAGCACTTAAAAATATGTACTGCAAGTAAGATTGAGGAGTGTCCAACCAATCAATTCTTTGAGAACGCACTCTTTTTTTTGCAAGAAGAAATAGAAGATATTGAAGATTCATTAGATCCAGCGGAATTTTCACGATATGAAAAAGAACAGCTTTCTAAGGCTATAACTGAAATACTTGCCGAATTGAAGAAAATTCAGGTTGGTCAACAGATAACCTACGATGACATCTCCGATCAACTCATTGAACTCAAGGACTTTTATTTCCTAAACAAAAAGAACTGGACACAACTATTTCTGGGCAAGATGACAGAAATGATAGCATCTGGAGTTGTATCAGAATCTATAAGTAAAGAATTGGTTGAACTAATTAAAACTAACTATCCTACCCTTTTCGGCCAATAGAAAAAGATTCTTAGTCTTCTCAAGACATTTTCCATTGTTCAATTTAATATCCCCCTCCTCTTGCATTGAATCTGATTTTATTATTTACTTTGTATTTCAAAGTACTTTTAAATAAAAAATAATGAATGAATATGTCTCAAACACAGTCTCTTCAACAGGTTTAATGAAAAGAATGCTCATTGGAGGAATCATTGGCCTCGTGCTTATAACACTGTTTCTAATTTCAGCTGATGAGGCTGATCCTTCTTGGAACAAACTCTGGTTTATTAAGCCATTAATTATCACTCCCATTGCTGCTGCAATGGGTGGCGGCCTTCACTTCTATGTCGATAAAATCTTCAGCACAAACAACTGGAGCAGGGTTTTAGCATTCATAGTTAGCACACTAGGTTTTGTAGTGACACTCTGGTTAGGCACAGTCCTCGGACTCAACGGCACCTACTGGAATTAAAAAAATTTATTCATGCACTTTGTATTTCAAAGTAAAATATACTCAAATGTTCAATCACTCAATATTTTCAACAGCAAAGTACTCTAGCCACCTGATATCTAGAGGCCTCTTTTTTTTGATCAGCCTGCTTCTCTTTGCCTCAACCAGGTCATTACTACTTATGGCTCAACAAGAGTCCGATGCCATCGACCAATTATTTAGCAGCATAGCAACCGATGAGCCCGGTTGCTCTTGTTCCTTTTCAAAAAATGGAGAAGTACTATTCAATAAAGCCTATGGTTTGGCCAATATGGAGACTAAAACACCTCTCCAACCAAGCTCCGTTCTCGATGCCGGCTCAGTAGTTAAGCAATTTGTAGCAGCATCTACCCTACTGCTCGTAGAGCAAGGGCAACTCTCGCTACATACTGATATACATGAGTACCTACCGGAACTACCACCTTACGAACACCCGGTTACACTTTATCATTTACTCACCCACACATCAGGAATTCGCGATTGGACCGGCATACGAATGATCTCTGCTGCCGATGAGGACGCCCTTACCATGGTCTTGCGCCAAAAGTCGCTCAATTTTGCTCCCGGGGAGCAATGGTCTTATTCGAACAGCGGCTACGTATTGCTCAAAGAGATCGTGGCGAGGGTAACGGGTTTAACTTTTGGTGAGTTTGCTTCCACCTACCTCTTTGAACCATTAGGAATGAAAAATACCACATACACTCAATATCCGGATAAAACATCCAATCTGGCACTGGCCTACGAAAAGGGAAAGAGCGGATGGGAAAATGCCGTGCTGGAAAACAACGACCGTGGTGGCGATGGCGCTTTGATGACTACTGCACCGGATTTACTGTTATGGACTCAGGCGCTTGCACAACAAAAACTAGGTGAATTTGTAACCAACAACCTACTAACCCCGACACGCCTAAATAATGGAAGGGAACTCTCATATACCAAAGGGCTGTTCGTGACCTCCAACGAGCTGGGCAAGCTCATATGGCACACGGGTAGTGCCGGAGGTTATAAATCACTGGTCGGCCATCTACCAGCTCATGGTTTATCCATTGCCATTATGTGCAATTCGGGTGACCAGATCAACAGAACTGCACTTGCCGGCCGGATTTTCAGGTTGTTCGCTGAACCACAAACTCAGTCGTATCCCCCCGGCAAAGAAGATGTGATGGTGCCGGAAGATATACTCAATACACGTAGCGGATGGTATATCCATAAAAAGGACAAGAACCTGCTCCAGTTAACCGTGAATAAGAATAGACTGGCTATTGTAGGCGGACCGATGCTCAGCGCCAAAAGCAATACTCACTTTATCAATACTCGCAGAAATATCGAGTTCCGCTCAGAAGACCAGTTCGAAATCGAATTTCAACCTAACGGCAGCTTTACGCTCACTTCTATGGAAGGTCAACAAGAAATATATGTACCAGTAGAAACATACCGGCCTGCCATAGATGAATTGAGTCGCTATGAAGGTCGTTATGAGAGCAAAGACCTCAAAGCTGTTTTCCATATAAAGGCCACAGAAAAACAATTGGTCGTATATTTGGAGCACGCTCCTATGCAGCGGCTTCCCTTTAGCCCGGTTGTAAAAGACATGTTTGTCTTTAGAAGAATGCACATTGGGTGGATAAGGGACGACCAAGGCTCAATTGTTGCCTTAACCTATAGTAACCCTGTTCTGAAAGATGTCAGGTTTACCAGACTCAACGACTAACCAATGACACAATCGACAGCACAATTAACATCAGAACCTGATGCCGTACAGGAGTTCTTTGTTCCGGAAGGCTCCATTGTGCGGCAAATATGGGCCGATGGAGATACCATACTACTTATTTTTGCAGGAGCCGCAGCAGAATTTGCGCTTAGCAAAGCCGTGGACTGGTTGTATTTTACCGGCCGCCTTCCCTCCGACCCTCTTGGACGCTTACTATCTACAGTTACCTACGCCAAGCGCATTGTATTCTCCCAAAAACAAGATGCCTTTAAAGCCATAGACAGCATTTCGGCTATACACCACGGAGTGGAGTACAAACGAGGCTTTCAAATTCCAGAATGGGCCTACAGAGATGTACTCTTTATGCTTATTGATTACTCCATAAGAGCCTATGAAGTACTTCATCGCCAACTCACTAATGAGGAGAAAGAGGAAGTGTTTCGGGTCTTTAATCAACTGGGTGAGAAAATGGAAATGACCGGTCTGCCGGAAACCTATCAAGTATGGATGAACATGCGCCAAAAACACCTTAAACGAAACCTGGAGTTTAGCGACTATACCAGCGACCTATTTTTGCAATACAAACTTCACCTGGGGTCTTTTCGTTACCACATGCTGTTACAGGTACAAGCAGTTTTGGCCCCCAAAAAGGTACGCTCATTAATGGGCCTGAAGAAAAAGAGACCTATTCTTCTCTTAATTGGCTTCTACAGAATCATTCGCCCTCTTGGGTTAAATTCATTCCTAAAAAGACTTGTATTGCCCGGTCAATACCGTCAGCAGTTTATGCAGTTGGGAGGAACCGCTTGAGGTTTGGTGGTTCATTGTTCTTAATTCATAGTTCTTGGTTTTTGATCTACCGAATATGTGCTAGCCAGAAATGGGGTAAACAATACAACTTATATCAGGCAAGAATAACCCGACACCACTTTCTGGCTCCTATTGAAGGACTCCAATCCGTTTTTTAGTACAATCTTAGGGCTGCTTATTTTGAGCACATACAAGTAAGTATGAAATTTCAGTATAAAAAAGACCATTCCGATCGTCTATCAGAATGGTCGAAAGGTCAATAAATGTATAGCTAGGATTTATCAGGTCGATAAATCTCGTTGATTTCTAAAGCTTTATGACACCACAACCTATTCTCGAGCCTGCCGCACCGGAAGGCTGTGAGATAAAGTCATCGGGTCCGGCATGAATAATTATGGCCTTTTGAAGGATATTGCTGGTAGAATCTCCTCCGATGGTCCAGCCTTCGACCTCCATGGTAAACAAGCCGCTGCTATCGGCTCCAACGGTAATATTGCCTATATCGCCCTGATGAAACTGCTCATCTTCCAGCCTGTGGCCATGGCTTACGTCCATTGGGTTCCAGTGCCCACCGGCCGAAGAGCCATCAACAGCAGAACAATCTCCGTTTTCGTGTAAGTGCACGGCATGCTCACCGGGACTCACTCCGTTCAGTCTTACCGTCAGATCTATGGCTCCATTTTCTAATTCTTTGAAAGTAGCTTCTCCCCTCAAACCACTCCCGTTAATGCTTTTGATTGGTGTGGTAATGGTTCGGTAGGTCTTTTGGGCTTCGCTGGCCACTCTCTTGGCCACTGCATCTTCTACCTCCTCCGTTTTTTGTCTCGCTTCGGTACAGGCCACTATGGCTATGGCCATACCCAATACAAGTTTCAGGTTCTTGGTAAGCGTGTTCATAGCGATTAATTTTGGTTGCTTCACATAAGGAAAAACTCATGCCAGCTGAGTCAAAACCGCTCCTATTGCTATAATAAGCACATCTTGCAATCCATTCTTTGTCAATTTGAAAATGGTTCTGTCAAATGGAAAAACACAGGGGTGGAGAAGTTACCGGAAAACAAGCGCAGGCTGCCCAAACAAAACTGCCCAAACCTTGCTTGATATTTGTAGTAACCCTATAAAACATCAATAAACAAAACATGAAAGCCATAAAGTACGCCTGGAAGGTGTTAAAAACTGCCATTCCTGCATTTATGAAAGATCACTGTTTTCGCTTTAGTGCCGCCCTCTCTTTCTACACACTATTTTCAATCGCTCCGCTCATTTTACTGGCCATTTACGTAGCAGGTATTTTTGCCGATGATGCTCTGGTGAGGGATCAGGTGACCTCTCAGTTCGAGAGCCTGATTGGTACACAAGGAGCTAATGGCGTACGCGCCCTTATGGATACCTTGCATAAGGAAGACCAAAACACCTTTTCGTTAGTAGCCGGCATTGGACTTCTACTCTATTCGGCCACCAACATCTTCATTCAAATTCAAACCTCTTTCAACGAGATATTTATGGTGAAGGCAATTGAGGGTAAAGGATTTAAAAAGTTGGTGATAGACCGTCTTATTTCGCTGGGCATGGTGCTAAGCCTGGGCTTTATCATGATCATTTCTCTGATTCTTGATTCTTTGGTGGTGGCTTTTGTCGATTTTCTTTCCGAAAGTTTCGACACGCTTTCTGTGGCCATGGCCCTGGCGGCCCAATACAGCCTCATTCTTTTACTGGTGTATGGGGTTATTTACGCGCTCATTCGCTTTCTACCCGATGTGGTTATTCCCAAAAAGTTCATATTCAGAGGGAGTCTTATCACCGCCCTGCTACTCATCATTGGTAAATTTGGCATTGGATGGTACATTGGCAGTAGCAATTTTAGCCAGCTTGGCGGAGCTTCTTCAGGTATTATTATACTTATGCTTTGGGTGTACTACTCATCGGTGATCCTATTCTTTGGTGGCGAATTGATCAAAGCTATGGCCAAAGTAAACGAAGTATACATTCGTGCCACACGCTATGCCAAACGCATAAAATATGTTGAACTAAATGATGAGTAGTCGTAATTACTCTCCAAAGATCATCACCTAAATTGTAATTCCTGACTCATGGTTTATATGTCTGGCACAACTCGTAGTGTGTCATTCTGAACTTATAACTCAGCCCCACACCTTCTACTCACCTTATTACTCCTCTCCTTCTTCAGGCAAACCGGCATCGAGTTCCAGAGCCTTCACGCTTTGAACTGCATTGCCGGCAATTCCTTTTATGGAGCCGTACATATCAATAGTATTAGAAACTACTTTATCGATTTGCTTTTCGCGTTGCTTCCAAATTCGCTGCATGGAGTTTTTCTCCCTTTCCAGGTCGGCTTTCATTTGAGAGAAGCCTTCTACAATGGCTTCTACTTGCATACGGAAGGTGTTACTGGTAAGGAAATCGTAAAGCATATGCATTTTATCGCCTTTGCCTTCTTGAGAAATAGCCACCTTACTCAACTGTATAACCGACTCTCTGAGCACCGCGCAAAGCCCCTTAAACTCAGCAAATGAGCAAACCCAGACCCCATCTTTAAGCCCCATGCGCTCCATATCAGCGGGCATAGCCTCGGTAACCAGCACTCCCACATCGGCCTCTTTGTCGCGCATATCGGCTTTAAATTTCTCAATCCATCCCGGTTGAAAGTCCTTGGTTCGCTTGCTCTCGTAATAGATCTTACCGCAGTTTTGTAAAGTGCGCGTGTTGACTACCTGAATGCAATCGGCTCCTCGGGCTCCTTTCTTAATTTCTTCGATCGTATCTAAAGGAAACTGTGTAGAAAGCCACTCTTCAATGGCCAGTTCTTGTACCTCACCCTGCAATTGCATAGAGCCCTGAGCTTGCTTACGCTGCATTTCTTCAGTGAGCTTCTTCTGATCTTCCAGCTTTTTTTCGAGCTCTTTCATTTTAAGCTCATTTTTCTCGGCTTCCGACTTGCTGATTTTTTCGCGCTCTTGTACGAGCATTTCGTTGAGCATTCTCTGTGCCTCCAACTGAGCTAGTTCCTTTGCCTCTTCTTTCTCCCTTTTTAAGCGTTCAATTTCAACCCGCGAGCGATTCAGCTCTTTTACTTGTTCGGATTTCTCGTTGAGTTCCTTTTGAAGGGCTTCAAACTGCTCGGCTTGTTCTGAGAGCAATTTCGACTTCAGTTTATCTTCCAACAATTTGCGCTCCTGGGCCATTTGCTTTTCCAGTCGCTCTTGAAAAAGCTCATTCTCTCTCCTCTTCTTTTCTTCAAAGTCGGCTCTGGCTTTGGCCAGACTCTCCTGTTCGGCTTTGAACCGTTGTTGTGCAGCAGTCAGTTCGGCCTGATATTTCTGTTTTATCTCCTCTTCTAACTGATGCGAAAGAATGTCTTGTACGTCTATAGCGGTGCCACAATTGGGGCAATTGATTTGATTCTTTGTCGACATGGTTGACAAATTTATTTAAAGTGCCACAGTTATCCTGATCAATTTCTTACTTCCTATACTTATCTCTGTACTCAGCCGGAGTAAGACCTGTTATTTTCTTAAAAACATTTCGGAAGGCCTTGGTATCGGTGTATCCTACATCGAACATCACCTCGGTAATATTCTTTCGCGTGGCCTCAAATGAGCGTTTGGCCGCTTCTATTTTCACCCTTTGAATGTATTCTAGAATGGTATTGCCGGTGGCTTGTTTAAAACGCCTTTCAAAACTTCTGCGACTTACAGCCACATGATCGGCCAATTCATCAACTGTTAGCTTGTCGGCAAAATTTTGCTCTATAAACTCCTGGGCCTGCAACACCTGTTGATCGTTGTGGTCCTTCTGCCCTCTGAAAATCGTAAATGGTGCCTGGCTCTCTCTATCCATATCTATGGCAAAGTATTTAGAGGCAAGGATGGCCGTGTCTCTGTCGGTATATTTTTCCAGCAAATAGAGCAGTAAGTTCCAATACGAATTGGCTCCACCACTGGAGTAGATACGATCTTCTTCCGTTATAATGCTTCCGTCTTGTACCTCTACCTCCGGATAGGTTTCCTTAAACTCTTGATAATAGGCCCAATGGGTGCTGCATTTTTTACCATTAAGCAGGCCGGTGGCGGCCAGCAAAAAAGCACCTACACAGAGTGAGGCTACTTCTGCTCCACGACTGTGTTGTTCAATAATCCATGGAATCAAAGCCTCGTTCTTACTGACAGCCGTTTGCATATCTCCAAACAGCGCGGGTATGATCACCAGATCTGCCGATTTGGAGTGGTTTAAAAGCCGAGTGGTTTGAATACTGCAATAGCCATCGTGTACCGGCACCTGAGCCCGAGAACCAACCAGCTCAATATTAAAAACGGGCGACCTTCCGGAAGCTTGTAAAAACTGATTGGCGGCAGAGAACATGTAACGAGGGTTAGAAACAGCCTCAGTAACTGCCATTTCGGGCACAAGTATGCATATGTTTTTCATGTATTGAAGATAGATGAAGTATTTGACGCGATCAACCCCGTAGAGAGTCGTTTTCACACCCTGTTTCTAAGCTTCTACTCTGCCACCTTTGTAGGGAAGCAAAACAAAAATGAAAAGAGCCTTTGCCCATTTGTCATTCAACGGAAATTGCAGAGCAGCCATGCACTTCTATAAAAACTGCTTTGGTGGAGAGCTGAACATGCAAACCCTTGAAGACATGCCTCAACGACACGCTTTTCCACCCAAACTCTCCCAATTGGTTGTACATGCTACCCTAAGAAGTGAACAACTGATATTGATGGCTTCTGACCTTTTGGATGAACCTTTAACCACTGGCAACCACATGAGTATTTTACTGGAGTGCCAAAAAGAAGGAGAAATGGAGGCCATTTTTGATAAGCTCAAAATGGGAGGACAGGTAACGCGTCCGATTCAAAAAACACATTGGGGAGCCATGATTGGTGGACTTACCGACCAATTTGGCAATCAATGGATGCTTCACCACCCCTTAAGAACATTAACCCTATAAAAACTTATATATGAAACAGAAAATACTCTTTGCACTTTCATTGCTCCTTGGGCTCATGTTTGTAAATGCCGGCCTCAACAAGTTTTTCAACTACATGCCGATACCGGACGATCTGCCTCAAAGCATGATTGAGTTGATGACGGCTCTAATGCAGGTTAGCTGGCTATTGCCTTTGGTGGCCATTATCGAAATAATTGGTGGAGTGCTTTTTATGATACCGCGCTACAGAGCTCTGGGGGCCATTGTGTTGATTCCTATTCTTACCGGTATCACGCTCATTAACCTTACCGCAGCACCCAGCGGGCTACCCTTAGTAATTGCATTACTGGCCATTGAATGTTGGGTAATTTTTGAAAACCGTAACAAATACCTGGTAATGGTAAAGTAACTCAACACCCATTCGCACAGAAAAACATTTAAATTGAATTATAAAACACCAACCACATGACTTTTCAGAAAATAACTATTGCAGCTACGGTAAAAGCCGGCCTTTCCACAGCCTGGGATTGCTATACCAACCCGCATTACATTACTCAATGGAACTTTGCCGATGATACCTGGCATTGCCCAACGGCTCAAAACGACCTCAAAGTAGGAGGAAAACTCCGTTCGAGAATGGAGGCCAAAGACGGTAGTTTCGGCTTCGATTTTGAAGCGACTTACGAAACGGTGGAGAAAGAAAAGAAGCTCGTTTATCGGTTAGACGATGGCCGCGAGGTTTGTACCACGTTCGAAACTAAGCCGGAGGGAGTTGAAGTAACCACGACTTTCGATGCGGAAACCCAAAACTCCCTAGAAATGCAGAAAGACGGCTGGCAGGCTATTCTCAACAACTATAAAAAGTGTGCTGAAGGAGCTAAGGCATCTTAAGCCATAGCATCTCGTGTTCATTTTTGATTTTTTAATACTTAAATCACCAAGTACTTTTTAAAATGGCTCGCTTTGGTCTCACGCATTTGTGTTCGCAGCTTAAACACCGTTCCATAGGCCTTGTGTTCTACAAACTTAGCATGCAACCGAATTTCGCCATTTATTTCTAACCATTAAATCATAAAACCACATGGCAAGTGTAAGCACCTACCTAAACTTTGAGCGCGAAACAGAAGCGGCTTTTAATTTTTATAAATCTGTTTTTGGAGGAGAATTTTCCGGAGAAGGCATTATGCGAATGGGCGATATTCCTTCCGACCCGGAGATGCCCCAACTCACTGAGGCCGACAAGCAACTCGTAATGCACGTTGAACTGCGAATTATGGATTGTCATAGTCTGATGGGGACGGATGCCCCCAAAAGTATGGGCTTTGATCTTCAACAAGGCAATAATGTATACATCAACTTACAACCGGATACCAGAAAAGAAACCCAGCGGTTATTCAAAGAGCTTTCTGCCAATGGAAAGGTTACCATGGAACTCCAAGATATGTTCTGGGGCGATTATTTTGGTAGTTGCATCGATAAGTTTGGGGTACAGTGGATGTTCAATTGTGCCGAAAAGGCCTAAAGATTGCCCCGATGAAACACCTGCCCGGAAACCAATGGGCTGAGGTGGGTGTTTCTTCCTCTTGCCTAAATTTTATACCAAGGGAACCAAAAAGTGCATCATTGCATTTTTCATGAGTAGTTACAGGGTCGTACTTTATTTTTTAAGGCTTATGTTCATCACCATAGAGGTTTTTAAAACAAATGTTTCCTCTCAAGCTCAGGCAGCACTAATCAAAACGTCAATTCTCCATCATTTCCCCCACCTCGATGTAAACTTCGACCTGGAAGACCGTGACAATATATTGCGAGTGGAAGGAGAGGTAGATCCTGGAGATATTATGCTATTGGTAAGGCAGTCGGGTGTGGAAATTAACCTATTACTCGACTAACAGCCATAATAGTGGATTGGCTGTCGATCTAACTAAGGCATTATTTGTTGTTCACCCCAACAGGCATTGGGTAACAACATAACCACGGTCAGGCCATTTGTCCGTTCTACATAGCCTTATGCATTTCCGAAGGCGCGGAGAAAAGCCTCATTATTCTGAATTTTAGCATGATCGAGCGGACTCAGTCCCCTGTTGTCTTTTTGATTTACATCAGCCTTGACAGCTTTCAGCAGTTCAATCATTTCAGGCTTTCCGTAAGTAGCCGCATAGGTCATCACCGTTGCGCCATTATAATTGCTTACGTGAAGAGAAGCTCCATTTTTAATTAGATAATCGGCAATTTCTACATACCCTTTAAACACGGCTCCCATCAAAGGAGTATTTCCTGAGCCATCTACCGCATCGATATCCGCTCCGGTTTCCACGAGCAGCTTCACCAGCTCCAAATGATTAAAGTAGGCCGCCATGATGAGAGGAGTAAACCCACGTTCGTCAGCTTGATTAGTCAAATGCGGATGTTCCTCAAGTAGTTTTTGCACTACAGGCAAATCACCGGAACGTAGTCCCTGCTGTAGTTTAGTAGTCAATTCGTTATTCGCCATTTATCCAGGTTTAAGCTATTTATTGCGCTGCTTTCAGGCCAAAATTCATGTTTCAACTCTACGAAACTGTTCAATATCAAGCGTTCGATCAAATTGAAAATCTTTACAAAGTATTTACAAAATCAATATTCTATATAAACTCAAGCAATATTCAATCTTTACTCCACTCCTCTTTTCTGGGATAAGGATACTCCGCTATCTTTTCTAGGGTATAGTAAGAATTGAGCCCAGAGACACCTGCTAATTGCAACTCTTCAAGATTCAAGTGTCCATCACCTACCTCTTGTTCGCAACACAAATACTCGATTTCTCCAATGAGTAGGCGCGTATCATTGTGCTTTATTGGTAGTTCATCTACCAATTGCAAGCCCATTTTTAAAGGACTCTCTCGCACAAATGGAGCTTTAAATTCACTAAGGTATTCAGGTGTAAACCCACAATGCTCAAATTCAGACTCGTTGTCTTCGAATTTGGCGGCTGTATAATGTGCTGCTTTGGTCATGGAGTTCGGTACGCTGTTAATGGTAAAGACTCCGGTTTCCTTAATATTTTCATAAGTATGCCTTCTCACCTCACCCAAAGGTCGGGTAACCATGCCTAACAGTGGCGGGTTGCTCCCAAGGTGTATCACCGAACTAAAAATGGCCAGATTAGTGACCCCACGAGTGTTCACGGTACCAATAAGATTGGCGGGCTTAATGCCTGTTAAGGAATTGACGAGGTTTAAACGGCAAATTCTGTCGAGCGACAGCAACTGATCCTTGCTGAGTTTCATAAAGTTTTTCTAACAAACCCCAGCCAGCACAAAAGTGTTTAACCTCCCAAATACAAACGATGGGTTTTGGCAATAGCCCCAGCCTGAGCTTTAGGCACACCAGTTTCATTGGCCCATTCAGGCCAGCGATGCACAGCATCCAAAACCTGATTGATGAGCAGGTCGGCTTTTTTAATGGACTGCTGGCGACCAAAAACAAGCAAGTCCTCCCGGTTAAAATGATCGCGTTTACCCCCTAACGACATTTGGTGCTGGCTGGTCCAGGCACCTTGCGGATTGTATGCCCAGGTTACATCATAGGCCGGAGCCAATCGCCACTCTCCTCCTTTGGGCAAAAGAAATGCAATGTTCTTTGTATGATCGTCTTGATTTCTGGCCACCAGATTAAATACCATACGCAAAAACATCTGCTCCATAGCGGCATAAGGCAGTTGCAAATCGCGCATATCGGCCATTACATCTTCATATCCATAAGCTCCGGGCATCATAAAGTCATAGTGCGATAAGGCGCATAGGGTTTGCATATGAATCTTTTCGCCCTCAGGGCTCCGATCGAACCGTTGAGTCATAAAGTGGGCACGACCATTCTCTTCCAACAGTCGGCAAGTCATCATTTCTATGCCTGCTGCCTTGGCCATCAGGTAATAGGCCATCTCTATTCTACCGTATCCGGCCGGATCGCCCAAATTTCCGGCCTTTACACCATCGAATTTCAGGAGATAATAGTTAAACCCTTTGGGCAGCCTAAATTGCCCCGACTTTAAGGCCCCTGTTTTGGCATTATAGCCCACAATGGCTTTTGGGCGCTGCCCTCCGGCCGAAGTCCCCACCCTTATCAAGTCGGTCATAGCCTCCTGCTCATCTTCTGTTAAACTAAGGTTTATGGCCTGTCGCTCTTCCAACACCTTATTCGTAAGCCCTAACAATTCTTCTACCTCAATATCTTTCGTTTGTTTGCCAAAAGGAGTAGAAGCCGGTTTAAACTCCAAAGCCCCCATGCCCCTAATACCCACGTAGCTTAATTTTTCCAATGGTGTAATACTAGCCGGTGTTCTACCCTGAGTAGCCAGCCAAGATCGAATAATTTGGTTCCCGAAAGCATCGGGCAACGAATCAGACAACAAGCCCGGCAATCCGCTGTAGGTATCGCGGTTGAGAGATGGAAATGAATAGATGGTTTCACCGCGTTTCAGATCGTCTAAAGGCATGGTAAGAGGGGCTAAATCAATACCTTTTTCGATAAATTCCGGGACAAACTGAAATGTAGCCACTTGGCGGGCTTCATTCCATATAACAGCGCCAACCAGCTCATCCCAAACAAAAACTTGCACAACCGCCATTACTTTCTTGGTTTTCGTACACGCTGAAGAGGCTTCGCTTCATTCTCCATAACCATAAGCGGACTCTCCTCTACCTCGGGCAGAAACGCATCTAAGTGATCTAAATCTTTTAAGGCCCTAAGCACCTGTATGAGTACTGCAAGCGTTACCGACTTGCCATACTCCAAATTTTGAATAGTATTTACATTGACCCCTGCCCTTTCGGCCAATTCTTTCTGGGTGTAGCGCTTGTGAATTCTGCGCTGCTTTATCCGTTGACCAAGCTCCTCTACAATAGCCTGGTCTGTCATCCTCTTCCAGTTTTTATAACCCATATAAATAGGTATTAAGTGAGCAAAATAGTTTTAAAACCCAAATAAATAGGTGTGAACAAATTTATAAAATTTTGTTTAAAAACCCATTATAATCAATATTAAACTCATAATACAACTTTAAAACCTATAAATATAGGTTTTAAAAAGTATGACTATGTTTCAAAATAAGGTTAGAATGCTACTTTACCGCAAAACGCACCGCAGTCTTGAGCGATTTAGGATCAGTTTCAGATGGGTCATTCAGATACTCTTCAAAAGGATGGATTCCCTTTCTATTTTTAAAAGCCTTACTTCGCTGCAAATTAGCCATCAGCGACCACGCATTACCCAAGTGTTCATAAGGCCCCGTATGAATAGCACTATACACCGTAGTAGCCGGTATACCACCACTCACAAATCCTCCAGATAAACTTTCCGGAAGCCTGTTCACCGGCACAGCCACAGTATACTGAGCAGTACCCTTTACAAACTTCCACTTATGATAAATAGAGATAGGGTTGCCCGCTATTAAATCCTTCTTATCACCCATATATTCCCATAACTTATCGAAGTCTTTGGTCATGGCATCGGCCAAATCTACAATCTTACAGTCCGTGGTAATTCCCACATACGTACACCCCGGATAGCTACCATTCTTCTCTATCTCCAACGCAGAATGCACCTTTCCATCTTCCACATAATCTTTCAACAGCTTTAAACCACGCTCATAATCCATGCCTACAAAAGCCTCCATCATCTTAGCCATGAAAAACATAAAGAAGGGCATGGAACTTTCCATGGTCCAGGTAACATGTGTAGCCTCTCCATTACCTTTCAATTTAAACCCCACCTTAGCCTTCGATTTCCACGGTTTAAGAAAAAGGAGATCCAACTGCAATTCCTCATTTTCTTTTTCTGAGGTAATGGTCATTTGCCCTGAACCTGTTCTTTCTCCCTCCCACTCATAATGTTTAGCATCTTCTCTTACCGTTACCTTGGTTTCCGGTTCTAAAATGAGCCATGGCGACCAGGTAGTCCAATGGTTCAAGTCGTTTAGTTTGGAAAACACTTTTTCTGCGGGGGCATCGATCGTAATGGATCGACTAATATTCATTTTCGGCATGACAAAAAATTTGGATAGGAAGTTATCAATTTTAGGCCAAATTACCTCATACCATTCCAGCCCTAATTTCTTCCGGCCAAGCCACCATAGGCTATAACTCTATTTCACTTTCATTTTGAAAAAAGATTCTCAAAAACAAAAGACACAACACACCCCAGGCAACCTTACCTAACTAATTATCAACAAGTTACCCAAATGGCATATCAGTTGACTTCATGATACAAAAAAATCCAAAATCATGAAACACAAACTAAAACTATTCGGAATCACTTTACTCTCTGCCCTCATGCTTTATGGCTGCAAAGCCAGCAACACCCTAAAAGGTAGTGCCATTGGCGGTACTGCCGGTGGCGTATTGGGTGGAGTAATTGCCGGTAAAGACAATACAGCTACGGGAGTCATTATAGGAGCCGCTATTGGCGGTACTGCCGGAGCACTCATTGGAAAACGCATGGACAAGCAAGCCGAAGAGCTTAGAAACGACCTGGAAGGCGCAAAAGTAGAGCGCGTGGGCGAAGGTATTAAAATCACTTTCGATTCAGGCCTTATGTTTGCCACCAACCAATCGACCCTAACGGTTGACACCAAGCAAAACCTGCAAGACCTGGCCACAGTGCTTAAAAAATACGAAGACACAAACGTATTGATTGAAGGACACACCGACAGCACCGGAGAAGCGGCCTACAATCAACGACTATCAGAACAAAGGGCGTCTTCTGTGCAAGACTACCTGATTAGCCTTGGACTAGACTACAAAAGACTAAGTATAGCCGGTTATGGAGAGTCTCAACCAATAGCCGATAACAATACGGTTGCCGGAAGACGAGCCAACCGAAGAGTAGAAGTAGCCATTTACGCCAACGACAAAATGAAGCGAATGGCAAAAAGAGGAGAGCTGAATTAATCAGCCTCCTTTTTCCTTTTCTTTACCTAGCCCACCGTTACAATATCTCCATTTACGCTTACCGACAACTTTGTGAGCGGAGAAGAAGCCGGTCCGTTTACTACCTGGCCGTTCGTATCGAACTGAGAGCCATGACAGTTGCATTGAAAAACGTTGTTCGGGAAGGTCCAATCACGAGTGCAACCCGTGTGTGTACATCTCGACCCAAAGGCGCTAAGTTGGCCACCCACATTGACCAACAGAATATTTTCTGAAGGATGTAAAAGCCAACCTCCCTCCGACTGAAGAGCATTAAACGGGTTTTCCGTTATGTTAAAGGTAACAGCTGAGCTGGCAGGTGGATTGCCGGTGCCCGGAGTGGTGTCTTCCTGATCGCTGGAGCAACTCTCCAACGACAAGCCAAAGAAAGCCAAAGCCGTAGCAGCAGAAGCATTTTTTAAGAATTCTTTACGGTCCATAGTTTAGTAGTTTATTCTAGTAAGGCATACGAGCAATACCCCGTGCTTGGTTTGTCACCATTCAGACACAACTAAAGAATTGACCGAATTGATTGAGAAATACAAAAAATTAGACTGCTACACGACTAAACACAGCCTATTCAGTCACCTTATAAAAATAGCTCGTACTTTTAGAGGTAATTAAACAACTGCCTTTGGAACCTGCCGGCTTTAACCCCAACATGCTTCAAGAAATTGTACGAATTAGAATGCCCTTTGGCAAATACAAGGGTACTTTGCTTTGCGACCTGCCCATAAGCTATCTGGAGTGGTTTGGTAGAAAGGGTTTTCCTCAAGGCAAACTGGGCATGCAGTTGCAAACGGTCTATGAAATTAAACTCAACGGACTGGATGACCTTTTAGTCCGGCTCAAAAAAATTAGTTGAGAGCTTCCTGAACCTTCTTAACCATCTCTCCAATTTTACCCGGCTCCAGCCAACGGGTAACAATAACCATATTGTTAGCCTTGTCTACCACAATAAAGTTACCACCAAAGCCTGCCGCATAGTATATACTTTCGTCTTCAACACCTTGCCATTTTCTCGGACCACGGTTCAACCACCACATGTAGCCATAGCTTTCCATTGGTTCTGAAGGTTGCTGTACGGCATTCACCCATTCTTCAGAAAGAATCTGCTGACCATTCCACCTTCCGTTATTGAGAAAGAGCAAGCCAAAACGAGCATGATCGAGCGTATTTATAAACAGCCCTCCTCCGGAATGCCCTCCTCCGGTTACCGACTTCATTTGCAGACCATCTATGGTCACCCAAGCGTCTTTATAGCCAAGCCAGCGCCAGGTAGTTGAGGCACCTATGGGATCCATTACCTTCTCCTTTAGTACTTGCGGAACAGGCTTTCGCCACACCTGCAAAAGTGAATAAGCCAGTACATTTACACGTACATCGTTATACTCCATGACCGTACCCGGTTCTACAGGCTTAGTAAACCTCCAATCATCTATGCCGCCCCTTCTCGGAGGCCTGTCACCCCAATCTTTTATACCAAACAATTCACCCGACCAGGCCGATGACTGATTGAGCAGTTGGTGCCAGGTAATTTTGCCATTATGCTCACCTTCAAATGTTCCATCCCAAACATAGTCTTTTACCTCATGCTGCACGCTGCCAATGAGTCCTTCATCTAAAGCCAAACCCGCCACTGTAGAGAGATAACTTTTGGTAACACTGAAAGTCATATCTACCCGATTTACATCGCCCCATTGCGCCACTATGTAACCATTTTTGATAATCAGGCCTGCCGGACCACCTCTTTTCTTAGTAGGCCCCAGAATTTCATGAAAAGGCTCATTTCTAAAACCTTCTAAAATAGCCACTCTTAAATCTTTTGAGCCGGAATACTCATTGGCTTCGGCAAACTGAACAGCTTCGCTGAGTTTAGCAGAATTCAGACCAAGCTCATGGGGAGCCTTACTCTGCCAGGTACCACGTGGAGGAAAGTATTGAGCTGAGAGTGAAATGGAGCTTGTAAATAAAATTGTGAGTAGTAATTGCCTGATTGACATAGAGGTATTTTTGATGTAGATTTATTAAATATTCACACCAAACACAATAACAATTTTATCTATGGCTCTTCCTTCTCCATGGTTATCTCCGTTTGCTTCAATGCTCTACATATTGCTGGCCTACATACTCGTTATGGGATTTTATCAGCACTATAGAATGGAAAAGATAAGAGTTTATCTTTTCAGAAAATCACTCATTCCTGTAGGGTTAATTGCAGTATGCCTTGCTTTATGGGGAGTTGTCAGTCAGATAAACCAAACGTTTGAAGCCATTCAGGCAGCAAACGACATTAGCCCCTCACTGGTAGCCGGAGGCATTACCCAAGCATACCCTCACCTGTCGCTTGGTTTACTATGTCTTATTTTGAGCCTTACGTTTTATTACTTCAACTCTAAAAAAAGAAAGGAGGCCATGACACCTCCTCTCACCTAATCGAAAACATGAAAGACAGTGCAATCATGTAATCAGTTAACACAAAGGTAACATTGATTTTATTTCGGTAAAACAGAGTTTACTTTTTTATATATAAAAAATTAGGGCAGCCCACTTGCGCAGACCACCCCGACTCAACCAACTATCAGCAACACTACCGTGTTAATTCTTTCAAATCCACACCTTCAATACTCAAAAGATGCTTTATACTGGGAGATACGAAGTAACCGGCCTTAACGGATTTAACCGTTTCATTTTTTTATTTCCCACATGAAGCATGAAAACTCGTTTTCTTGATAACTTCAACCATTAACCTCCACAAAAAGCATGGTATGTATTGAAACACACCTACAATCATTTGATTGGTCTACCGGATATTACCACTTCCCAATCGACAAAGCCACCACGACCATTCTCAGTAGTACAGAACACAGGCGAGTGGTATGCACCATCAACCAAAGCGTGACTATTCATGCAGCTCTAATGCCTTTGGGTGAAGGCAGCTACATTATGATTAACAAGAAAGTAAGGCAACAATTGAAGCTCAAAGAGGGCGATCGTGTGGAACTACAGCTGAAAAAAGATGAGTCGGAATACGGAATGCCTATGCCCGAAACACTACGTCTGATACTCGATCAAGACGAGTTGGGTAGCAGGTATTTTCATTCACTCACAGCCGGAAAACAAAGAAACCTGATCTACATAGTAAGCAAGGTAAAAAGCATCGACAGACAAATAAACAAGGCCTTAGCCATTATGGAGCATTTAAAAGACGTTCATGGTCAATTAGACTTCAAGCTGCTGAATGAGAAAATCAAACAGTTCAATCAAAACATTTAATGAATTAAATTCTGCATTACAATAGAATCACAGTAACTTAATTCTATGATAGAACAAATACACCATTAATAATTTTGATAATAGATAAAATATCCATACATTCTACCTATTGTTTTAACAGACTTTTCACAAGCAAAACTAAGGGACTATATGAATTTCCAAGGATCTAAAGCACCGGAGCCGACTAAGACGGTAAACGAGTACAAGCCGGTGACCGACTATATGACAAGAGAGGTTATAACCTTTCATCCACTACAGAGCATAGCAGATGCTATGGATATCTTTTTGGAACACCGCATTTCCGGTGCTCCGGTGGTAGATGATGATGGTAAAATTATAGGTATACTTTCTGAAATCGACTGTATGAAAATCATGGTCGATGAAGCCTACCACAATCTACCTCATGGTAAAATAACGGTAATGCAATACATGAGTAATAACGTGTCGACTGTGCCGATAACTGCCGATGTACTCGATGTGGCTTCCAAGTTTTTACACACACACTTCAGGCGTTTTCCCGTAGTAGACCACAATGGCAAATTGGTGGGACAGGTAAGCCGAAGGGATATACTACAAGCCACCAGAGATTTAAAGACATCTACCTGGTAATTTTCCACCTACGGCATTCAAAGCTCAAGTGTATCAATACCCAAAAGCCTCCCTTTCCAAAACACTTTTCTGAGCTTTGAATTGCCTTTTACGATAAAACATCTCTCCATTCATTTTTGCGTTTAAATGTAGCCCTGGCAAAAGGACACAAGGGTAGAATTTTTATGCCCGCCCCTCGCGCATAATCAACCGCTGCCTCTACCAGCCTTAAGCCAACCCCTTTTCCTCGCAAGACATCATTCACCTCGGTATGATCTATAATAATTTTATCTGCCCCGGCTTTTGAATAAGTCATCTCAGCCAGGCGTTTGCCATCTTCTTCAATAAAGAAACTACCTTTGGTTTCCTCATCGTTCTGTTTAATTTTCAGCTCCATATTCTCAAAAACCCTTGCATGCGGAATAAGTTTCATTTAGCTATTTTAAGTCTTCTGCTGACTTACTGCTTCGCTCCCTCTAACCTTTTAGCCCAACAATTAATCTGGGAGGCTTTTGTGGACACGCACAAAATAGGCGAATTAGTGGCCCATCGGGAAGTGAACGATGAGAACGTAAAGGTGCGAATAGAAGCTACCTTTAACACTCAGGTTCCAGCCGACTTACACATTGGTCGGCTGATTGAAACCACTTACGTCAATCAAATATTAGTTGAATCTTCTGCTTCTTCAAACGACTATCTCTCCGGTAATGAAAGCGCTGTACAGGTTGTAAAAAAAGACGAATATTATTTAGTGAATACTCTAAAAGAATCCTTCAAACTAAAGCATAACGAGTTGCTGGGTACCGACCTTTTATATTTTGAAGAGCCCGAACGAATTCGAGAAATTCTATCGCTATTCTCCGGTAAACTTCTTATGATTTCTTCAATTGGCAATCATGCCTATGTTCTCGATGAAGACGGAGAACAAACCACCTATCTCTATCAAAAAGGTGAGCTAAGCGAGATAACCATAGTCACAAAAGCCTGCACTATTCAACTTCGCCTGAAACCCTAAACAAGAGCAGTCCTTACCGGTTTTAAGAATATGAGACCACTATACTTCATCATAGTTATGACCACACTAGCCATGGTTATTTATGTTGGACTCATCCAGTTTTCGGGTTATCTACCAATTTTGTTTAGCACTTTTTTAGTTTGTCAGGTCTTATTGGCACACATGGCCTACCGTATTCTGGTCGACAAACAGGGCGCCCGAAAGTCGTCTAACTGTTGGTACGAAGACAAAGACATGCCTTTGTAAGCCACCATAGTTACAGACTTTATTACCACCGGTAATTTTTTTACACTTTTAAAGCTCGGAAAGGCCACTTCCTCTTATTGGTTCTGTTTTTTTAAAAAAAACGAGCAATTACTAATTCGCTCAGAATCAAACCAAAGGCCTTAAACCGATAAAAAAATGAAAAGTTTTTTGAATGCGCTGTTTGCAAATCAAATCTAAGCTACTACTTTTGCAACACCTTAAACGAAAGGGACAATTCAGGAGCGGTAGTTCAGCTGGTTAGAATGCCTGCCTGTCACGCAGGAGGTCGCGGGTTCGAGTCCCGTCCGTTCCGCAAAAGCCTTAGAGAAATCTGAGGCTTTTTTTATTATCGGACTCTCGGTAAATCAACTTCATTAGTACCTCCCTGCTCTTTTGGGAAATTAGATATCTTCGCGGCATGCTCTCCCAACTGAGTCTATTTGATATTGTTACCATAACTACAGCCGCCTTTGTACTAGGCCTGTCTAAATCAGGTATTAAGGGCATTAGCATAATCATTGTGGCTTTAATGGCGCTAGTTTTTGAAGCAAGAGCCTCTACTGGCATATTGCTTCCTATGCTCATAGTGGGCGATGTATTTGCCGTAATCTACTACAACCGCCATGCACAATGGAAATACCTTTTCAGGCTTATGCCCTTTATGATGGCCGGAGTAATAGTAGGCACTATTGCTGGCGATCACATGTCGGCTCATGCTTTTAGAAAAAGCATGGCACTGGTTATTTTCATTTCTGTGATTATCATGTTCTGGTGGGATCAGCGCAAGTCAAAGAAGGTACCTCAGCACCTCTCCTTTGCCGGGGTTATGGGACTTACAGCAGGTTTCACTACCATGGTAGGAAACCTGGCCGGCTCTTTTGCCAACATCTTTTTTCTGGCCATGCGCCTACCGAAAGATGCTTTTATAGGCACTACCGCCTGGCTGTTTCTAATCATTAACCTTTTCAAAGTGCCCTTTCATGTTTGGAGTTGGGGCACCATCAATTGGCCCACCCTTCAGGTAAGCTTGACCTTTACTCCGGCCATCTTCCTCGGTCTTTTCATTGGGGTTCGTCTACTCAAACGAGTCAATGAGCAATTTTTCAGAAAGTTTATCTTATTCATGACAGCCGTGGGTGCCGTGTTCATCTACTTTAGTTAATTTTAGCCCAAATTTTCACCGGCTATCGGCAACAACCATGCTCAATAGATGGTTCGATAGCAAACTTTGAAGTAATGGAGCAGACTGATTGGATAGAACGAGAACTTCAACCGTATAGAACCCAACTCAACAATCACCCTTTATATCAACGATTAAGCAACCTGAACGACATACAGGTTTTTATGGAAAACCATGTATATGCCGTTTGGGATTTTATGTCGCTTTTAAAAGCCTTACAAAACGAACTTACCTGCACTACTCTACCCTGGGTACCAAAATACAATCCTGCATTGAGCAGGTTTATCAATGAAATAGTGCTGGAAGAAGAGAGCGATGTAAACGAAGACGGAGAGTACATGAGTCATTTTGAAATGTACCTTCAGGCCATGGATCAGATTGGCGCCAATACACTGCCAATATCTCAGTTTGTTGAATGCGTCCGTGCCGGCCAAAACCTATCTGAAATCCAGGAAAAACTAAACCTGAACGATGCAGTAGTACGCTTTATGCGTTTCACTTTCGATGTGATTGAAAGCGGAAAACCTCACCTTATCGCTTCAGCTTTCACTTTTGGACGAGAAGACTTAATTCCGGATATGTTTCTGGAAATTGTAAAATCGGCCGAAGCAAAAGACGGCCACAAGGCTTATAGCAAGCTTACCTACTATCTGAAAAGACACATTGAGCTCGATGGCGGAGATCATGGACCATTGGCTATGCGCATGATCACAGAGCTTTGCGACAACGATGAACAGAAATGGCAGGAAGTGCTGGCCATAGCTAAAAAGGCCCTGAATGCGCGCATTGGTTTATGGGATTCCATTAGCGAAGCCATAGGACTTAAAGAGGCCGAGCCGGTTCTGTAGTAGCATAATATACGCCAACCTCAGAAATGGTTGGTACATTGCGAGCATCAGTAATTCTAAGTTGAATGGCGGTGGTTGTTATGTCGTCTAACCGAAGAATGCGTTTATAGCCAATAGTGGTCTCGCTAGCTACCTGTACCCATTCGTTATTCGATTTGATCCATACTTCGAATGATTTAACTCGCTGCCCTAAAGGAATATACTCCTGAATTAGCAGTCGGTTAAAGGTAACGGGCTCGGAAAACGAGAGATTCAAAGTAGAGGCTACAGAATCGTTTGGTGTGGACCAGTAAGTATCGAAGTCTCCATCGATTACTTTTTCTGCCGAAAACTCAGTACCTCTTTCTGAACCGGCAGTGGCCACGGCTTTTTTGGCCAGGTTGGTACGAAACGTTTCATCGAGCGTTTTTCGCAGATTCATTAAAGCCGCCACATCATTTTCATGGACCAACCCCCTTCTATCTACCGGTAAATTGAGAAGTAGATTGGCGTTTCTACCTACCGAGCGATAGTAAATATCCAACAATTGAGAGAGAGACTTTACTTTATCGTCTTCCGCTTTATGATAGTACCATCCAGGCCTGATGGACACATCACATTCTGCCGGAACCCAATATTTACCGTCTTCGTGACCATATGGCGACTCCTGATAGGGGCCTACTCCCGGTGCAAATTGTTCCTTTCTAAAGGTAGACCAGTTGGTTTTGCCGGCAAAGCCATTTTCGTTGCCTACCCATCGCGTGCCTGGCCCACCATCGCTAAAAATAATAGCTTCCGGTTGCAAGGCCTTTACCAGCGCAAAAGTACTATCCCATCCGTAGTAGGTATTCCTGTCTACGTTGCGGGTTTCATTAGCTCCACCATAATAACCATCGCCCCCGTTGGCACCATCTACCCAAAACTCAAATATGTCTCCATAGTTGGTCAGCAGCTCCTTTACCTGATTGCGGTAGTACTCCACGTACTCCGGTTGGCCATAGGCCGCATGGTTTCTATCCCAAGGCGATAGATATATACCTAACTTGAGTCCAAACTCCCTGCAGGCATCGGCCAATTCGGCTACCACATCGCCCGTACCATTCTTCCAGGGGCTATTCTTTACCGAATGCTCGGTATAGGCCGAAGGCCAAAGACAAAACCCATCGTGGTGCTTAGCGGTGAGGATAATACCCTTCATCCCTGCTTCTTTTACCACCCTTGCCCACTGCCTTGTATCTAGCGCTGTAGGGTTAAAACTGGACGCAGGCTCATCACCAAGCCCCCACTCCATATCAGTAAACGTGTTCATATTAAAGTGAATAAACGCATAGTATTCCAGCTTTTGCCAGGCCAATTGCTCAGCCGAAGGCAAAGGCCCCACCGGGTCTGGTGGCGCCACATTCTGCGTGCATGCCAGGGTAGTAAACAGGGCGAATACGCCAACAATTATCTTTTTCATAAGAACAGGTATTTCTAAAATCTTCTGTGGGTTTAAAGCAATGGACACTTACAAGTAACTGAAATTAGCATGGCCAGGCAACTCAAAATAAAGGCAGAGCATAGTAGCCAGATAAATTTGCCCCGGTATTACAAAAAAAGAGGCCGCCTCAAAGGTCAGAACCAGGCCATTCCGAACCTGTCTGTCGACAGGTTAATTCTCGGTGACCTTAAACCAACTTTTGAGACAACCTCTTACTTATGTATTAGCTCAACTTTCTAATTATCACCACCAATGGGCGAAAAATCTACCTCTTTTACTGCATTCAGGTAAGCTTCCCAATTGGCACTATACCATTCCTCTACTTTTTGTTTTACCTCTTGCAGTTGGTTGGAAGCCCTTTCTAACAGTCGCTGTTGGGTTGGCCCCGGTTTATCATAAGAACCGCTCACCGATCTCATGGCCGTAAACACATGAGAAAGTACAGGAGTAGGGCCATCGCCACCACCTCCAAAGAAACCTCTTCCACTACTACCTATGAGTCCTTGTAGTTCTTCCAGTTGCTTTTTCACATCGTTGCTCTTGGTGCGTAGGCCATTGTATTGTGGTCCTCTCTTACCCTGAAGGGCAGCAATTACCTTGTCAACCGACTGAATACTTTCATTGACCTTACCACTCAGCTGCATCACCTCGTTAGAAACCACGCCAATCTGCCGCAACATATCTCTTCGGGCAATCAGGGCATCCATTGAGAACTCTTCTCTTGGATCCATTTTAAACTCAACAGTGGTTTCGTCAGAAGCACCATCTACTGTAATTTTCACCCTATACTGACCGGGCAAGGCAGGAGTTCCGCCTCTGAAGAAGCGACTGGCAAACTGATTGGGAGAATCTTCTGTATCGTCTTCCGATTCCGGAGGGTCTTCATCGAATCTCCACTCCGCCACGTTCAACCCATCTTGAACCGGTACAGAAAGAGTTCTAACCACATTTCCCTGGGCATCCATAACTTCTACCGTTGCCTGAGGACCTCTCTGACCTCCACGGCCTCCACCAAAGCGACCATTACCACCACCTCCGGCACCGGCTCTTGCTCTAAAGGCGGCCATTTGCTCTTCAGTTGGCTGACCTCCTCCCGGACGTGCTCCTGCAGGCCTTTCGGGCGTAGCAGGCTTTTTAGCAAAAAACTTAATCAGTGCCGCCCCATTCGATCGGTTTTCTCCTTCATAGGTTGCGCTACCCGGATTGGCAGGACCATTGGCCGAACGGTTGCTCACCATGTAGGCCGTAACGGTCGGTACGGCTGTAACTTTTGCCGCGGCAACCGTAGCCTGCCCTTTTGAAGCCAATACCCGCAATGGGTTAATATCATCAAGCACCCATATTCCTCTTCCAAAAGTTCCCATCACCAGATCGCTCTCCCGCTCCTGAATCACCAAATCCATAGTAGACACACTGGGATATCCATTATTGAATTTGCTCCAGGTTTTCGCTCCATCTATACTGATGTAAAGACCATGCTCTGTTCCGAAAAACATCAGGTTGGGCTCCACCGGATCTTGCACATATGAGAGGGCATAGCCAAATACATCGGACTCCTTTACCAATGGTTCCCAGGTTTTGCCGTAATTTCTGGTACGCATGAGGTACGGTTTAAAATCGAACCTGCGGTAATTGTTAATTACTGCTACTGCTTCCCCGTCATTATAGCGTGAAGCTTTTATTTGAGCCACCCAGCTGCCTGCCGGCACTCCTTTAAGGTTAGAGGCCACATTGGTCCATGTATTGCCACCGTCTCGGGTAATCTGAATATTACCGTCATCCGTTCCTGCCCAAATCACCCCTCTTTCCCTAGGGCTGGGTTCTATAACCAATATAGTGGTGTAGTTTTCAGCTCCAGTAGCATCACGGGTCAATCCACCGCTTTCATTCTGCTTTTGCTTTTCCGGATCGTTAGTAGTCAAATCCGGTGAAATGACCGTCCAATCGTCACCTTTATTCGTGCTTTTATGTACAAACTGACTACCAAAATAAATGGTATTGTTATCGAACGGATCTTGTGCTATAGCGGCATTCCAGTTGAATCTAAGGTTCACCCCTGGGTCTTCATGTGTTGGTTTAATGAATTTTGAACGTCCTGTAACCTTATCGTACCTCAACACATTTCCTTGCTGCGACATGGCATAACCATAACGCGAATCGTCAGGATCGGGCACCACGTCAAAACCATCACCTCCCGCTACGGACATAAAGTAGTCGTTACGTATGCCGTCTCTGGTCCAAATGTAGGCAGGCCCGGTCCAGCTACCATTATCTTGCAGACCGCCATACACATTGTAAGGAATCTCGTTGTCTACTGCGACATGATAAAACTGCCCCAGTGGAAGATTCTCTACAAATTGCCAGGTTTTTCCCATGTCGCGGGTAATGGCCATTCCCCCATCGTTGCCCAAAATCATATACTTAGGGTTGTCTGGGTGAATGTACAAGGCATGATTATCTACATGAATCAGGTTATTTGGAATAAGCCGCTCGAATGATTTTCCACCATCTTCACTTCTGTTCACGTAGGTGAAGATGCTGTACAGTCTGTTTTCGTTCTGAGGATCTACATAGATATCGAAGTAATAAAATGGGCGATTGCCAATCTCCGATTTATTGTTAATCATAGTCCACTTAAAACCACCATCATCTGAACGATAAAGCGCGTTTTCTTTGGCTTCAATAATGGCATATACTCTATTAGGATTGTTAGTGGCAAAGGCCAATCCCATTCTACCCAAATCTCCCTCGGGCAAACCATTCTTTTCAGCAGTTTGTTGGGTCCAGGTTTTACCACCATCAAGCGTCATATACAGTCCGGAACTCGGACCTCCTGATTCAAAAAACCATGGCTTTCTGCGGTGCTGCCACATGTTCACCAATAGCTTGTTGGGGTTGGCCGGATCCATCACCATGTCACCCACCCCTGTCATCTGATCTACATAAAGTATCTTCTTCCAGGTTTCGCCACCATCGGTAGTTTTAAACACACCACGCTCTTCATGGTCTCCCCAGGGAGAACCAATAGCTCCAATGTAAACTGTATTCGGGTCATCGGGGTGAATGATAATTCGGTGCACATTGCGGGTTTTTTCCAGCCCCATGAGCTGCCAGGTCTTGCCGGCATCGAGGCTTCGGTACACACCATATCCTCCCGTTAAACTATTTCTTGGGTTACCTTCTCCGGTACCTACCCATACCACATCGGGGTTTTTCTGACTAACGGCAACAGCACCTATCGATAAAGCCAGCTCAGAGTCAAAAATAGGCTCCCAGGCAATACCTCCGCTCTCCGATTTCCATAAACCACCGGAAGCTGAACCGGCATAAATAATTTCAGGTTGATCTCGCACCACATCTACCGTGGTGATTCTGCCACTCATACTACCAGGGCCAATGCTCCGGGGTTTAAGCGACTCCATAGCACTAAAGTTGATTTGCTGTGCCTGCACTGAAAACATCAGTAAAAAAGAGGCTACAACCATCATCCAAAAGCGCTTTTGGCGATGATTAGAATGTTGAAGATTCTGCATAGTTTAAAAAGGTTGATTTCGCTTTGGACAAGTAAGTAATTGAAAAGTTTATTGCCTGATTTGAAAATGGTATGAGCGGTAAGCCCAATGCCTCAGCTACTACCATTCAAAGCGAGCTCCTTGGGCAAGTGGTGGCTTCTTAGTAAATTCCTCAGCCTTAAACTATAAGACCATGAACATCTCTCAACTCACCTCTTGTTTATCACTATTTTTCTGCCTCACACTCTCTCTTTCTGCTCAGGTTTCTCATAAGCTCGAAATGCTGGACATCTTTAATCTGGAGTATGTTTCTGACCCTCAAATTTCGCCCGATGGCCAGCGCATAGTATATGTAAGAAACTTCAAGGACATAATGACAGATCGTAACCTGTCGAATCTATGGATTGTTAATTTCGATGGAAGTCAAAATCGGCCATTGACCACAGGAGAACAAAGCGACCGATCGCCAGTATGGTCGAATGATGGCTCAAAGCTGGCCTACATCTCCAACAAATCGGGAAAAACAGAACTGTACTTGCGCTGGATGGACACCGGTCATGAGATGGTTCTGGTCAATTCGGAAAAAACTCCCGGTAATATCACCTGGTCTCCTGACGATAGGTTTCTAGCATTCAGCATGTTTGTTCCGGAGCCCCAAGCCTCTCCCATTAAAATGCCAGCCAAACCAGCCGGAGCGGAATGGAATGCTCCGCCCAAGTATGTAGACAAACTGGTTTGGCGAATGGATGGTGTGGGTGAGCTCCCCTCAGGGCACCAGCAGCTCTTTACCGTACCCGTTTCGGGTGGAACACCCCGGCAGCTTACCAGCGCACCCTATAACCACTCTTCTCCGGAATGGAGCAAAGATGGCCGACTGATTTACTTTAATGCCAACATGCGAGAAGATGCTGAACTGGAAGCTCAGGACTCTGACATTTACACCATAGAGCTTAGCACAGGAGCCATTAAGAAAATCACTAACCGCTACGGCCCGGACAGCAGCCCGAAAATATCGCCAAACGGAAGGCAACTGGCCTATTTGGGGTATAATGATGAATACAAAGGCTACCAACTGAGCCGACTGTACGTTGCTGAAGCCAACGGAGCCAATCCGAAGTTAATTTCCGGTAATCTGGATAGAGACGTGAACAGTATTCACTGGGCAACCGATGGTAAAAGTCTTTATTTTCAGTATGTAGACAAGGGACATACTAAAATTGGCAACATCACGCTGGATGGTAAAGTTACAGAAGTTGCCGCTGGTTTAGGCGGAATGTCTCTCGGAAGGCCCTATACCTCGGGTGCCTATAGCATAGCCAGGAATGGACGCTATGCCTATACCTGGGCCGAAACTCACGAACCAGCCGATTTAGGAGCCGGAGAAGCAGGTAAAAATAAGCGACTGACGTGGGTAAACGAAGACCTCTTCGGACACAAAAAACTGGGCAGTATTGAAGAAATATGGTACAAATCATCTGCCGATGGACTGGACATTAATGGCTGGATAGTAACTCCTCCGGATTTTGACCCGGGTAAGAAATACCCATTGATTCTTGAGATTCATGGAGGTCCATTCTCAAGCTATGGCCCAGTATTTTCTGGCGAAATTCAGCTGATGGCTGCAGCCGGATATGTAGTGCTTTATACAAATCCCAGAGGCAGCACCAGTTATGGTGAAGCCTTTGGCAATGAGATTAACAAAAATTACCCCAGCCATGACTATGACGACCTGATGTCGGGTGTGGATGAGCTTATAAAACGGAGCTATATCGATGAAAATCAACTCTTTGTCACCGGAGGATCAGGAGGCGGTGTGCTTACCTCATGGATTGTTGGCAAAACCAATAGGTTTAGAGCTGCTGTAGTCGCTAAACCGGTCATTAACTGGTACAGCTGGTCGCTCAATGCAGATATGTCGGCCTTTGCTACCCGCTATTGGTTTGAGAAAAAGCCTTGGGAAGACCCTGAAAAGTACCTCAAACACTCTCCTATTTCGCTGGTAGGGAATGTAACTACTCCTACCATGCTTTTAACAGGAGAAGCCGACCTGAGAACACCTATTCATGAGTCGGAGCAGTTTTATACGGCTCTTAAGCTAAGAGGCATAGAAACGGCTATGGTCCGCATTCCGGGAGCATTTCATGGCATTGCAGCCCGCCCCAGCAACCTCATTGCCAAAGTGTCGGCCATACTCACATGGTTTGACAAATACCGTACTGAAACGGTAGATCTGGAGAGAAAGAGATAAATTCCAAAAATGGGGAAGCAGAAGGCGTTTATTTGCCTTGCCTGAGTCTACTAAAAAAGGAATCGCGATAAGCCTGGCTCAACGGAATTTTGGATTTACCAATACTCACCTGATGCGCCTCAAAAGAATTGAGGTGCTTCAGGTTGATGATGTATGACTTATGGATTCTTACAAAGGGGGCCGGCAGGCTGGCTTCCAATTCTTTCATGGTTTGAAGGCTCATAATTTTGCCTTTAGCCGTATGGTAAGTGACATAATTGCCACTGCCTTCTAAAAAGTACACCTCATCCACAGATACTTTATGGGTTTCGGTACCGCTTTTAATTAACAGATAGGTTTCTTCATTACCCACAGGCTCTACTGAAGTAGTCAAAGGCTTTGTCTGGGCCATAGCTCGCTCGCAAGCCTTTACAAAACGCGCAAAGTCTACCGGTTTCAACAGGTAATCTACGGCCTCTACTTCAAACCCCTCTACGGCATATTCCGAATAGGCCGTGGTAAAAATTATTTTAGGAGGTTTTTGAAGAAGCCGGGCTAGTTCCATTCCGCTAAGATCGGGCATGTTAATATCCAAGAACATAAGGTCTACCGGATGCTTTCTGAGATAGTCGAGTGCATGCATGCCATGCCGGAAAGTGGCCACAAGTTCAAGCCCCGGCACTTTACCAATATAATCGACCATTACTTCCAAAGCCATAGGTTCGTCTTCAACAGCAATTGTCTTAAAGGGTTGCACCATTACATTGTTCATTAGTTCTTACAATCTACTTTCAATTGCACGCGATACCAATTTTCTTCTGTGCTTATCTCCAACTGGTGTTTTTCCGGGTAAATTAATTTGAGCCGTTGTGTGGCATTTTGCAAACCTATACCCCCAACCTCTTTAGAGTTGACCTTATGAATAGTGTTCTGCAGGGTAAACAGAAGATGCCCGTTTTCTACCTTACAGCTAAGCGCTATAGCCGATGGCCTAGTCAGTGAAATACCATACTGAAAGGCATTTTCTACGAAAGGAATAAGTAAAAACGGAGCAATACGCAAACTCTCATCATCTTCCGGCCAGGTGCAGTTGATGGTTATAGGGTCACTCTCCTGAAATCGCAACTGTTGCAATTCAATGTAATTCTGAAGATACTCCATCTCTTTCCGCAGTGAAACCCTGTCGGCATTGGTTTCATAAAGCATGTAGCGCATAATACCCGCGAGCCTTGCTAGTTGTTCGGCTGTGGTATAGTCGCCATTCTTTCTGCTCATGGCAAACAAGTTATTGAGCGTATTAAAGAGAAAGTGCGGGTTAATCTGTGAACGCAGGAAATTAAGCTCAGAAGCCAGTTTTTCCCGCTCCAGTTCTTTCTGGTACTGCGTATCCCTAAGCCAGATCAGAAAGAATCCGTAGCCAAGTGATAGAAACAGAAAAAAGAAATTGAACACCAGCACCATACCAATTAACTCCCCATTGTACCAAGCTACCGGTCGGCCAAGTGTTTGTAGTAACAAGTAGTCGAAGGTAATTTCCAGCAGTGTGAGAAGCACAAAAGCTATTACAAGAGAAAGCACATATTGCTTACGCTTTCGTTTGGCCAGTTGCCTGGGCATCAGATAGAGCGCATTGCCATAAAAAATGACCACATTGATGATGGTTCCTACCAGCGAAGACCAAAAAAGACCTCCATCTTCTGCACTAAAATGTCCCATGGTAAGACCAAAAGCCGGCCAGGTGAGAACAAATAACCCTATCAGCCACAGACCACTCTCAAAAATGCGCAAAACGGTTTTCATAGTCGTTAAACTACAAGTTTTGACGCTTATCTCCTGCTACTATTGATGAAAGCCCGGTAACAATGGATAAACCCGCACTTTGGATTGACAAGACCGACTCATCAATTATTTCAGGCCTTACAACCAGTATTTGGCATCGTTGATGGATTTCATTTTTGCGGTATGCTCAACAAACCTAGTTTTGACCAAAACTCAGAAAATGAAACAGTTATATACTTTAATGATGGCCCTACTGGTTTGTACAACCGGCCTGGGACAAACAAACAAAAAAGAATCGATCGACCGATTTTTGGAATTGCTCCACGAAAACCAACAAAATATGGGGGTGGTAGCCATTTATACCAATGGCAAGGAAGAGTATAGCAAGGCTGCCGGATGGATTAACGCAGAGAATAAGAAGCCGTTGGCCGGTGACACCCGATTCCGAATTGGTTCCATTAGCAAGATGTTTACTGCGGTGCTGGTTTTCCAGTCTATTGAAGCCGGGCAATTGAGTTTGGATACTAAGCTATCGAAATTCTACCCGGGCATAAAAAATGCCGATCGGATCACAATTTCCCATATGCTTCACCATAAAAGCGGCATTCCCAACTTCACCAGTTCACCGGTGTATCGCGAAAAAATGTATAAGGGCATGACTGAAAAAGAGGTGATAGCCCTTATAGAAAGCCTGCCTGTGGAGCTAGAACCCAATGCACAAACTTCATATTCCAATTCTAACTATTACCTTTTGAGCCGCATTTTAGAAAAGGTTACTGGTGAGTCTTTTGCCAGGTTGCTGGATAAAAAAATCAGCCAACCTCTAAAACTCACGGCAACAAGCTATGGTAAGAAGATCAATGAAGCCGGTAATGAGGCTCACTCTTATAGTTTCGATGTCGCCAGTGGCAGCTGGAAACGCATGGAAGAAACTGAAATGGGTATTCCTCAAGGTGCAGGGGCCGTAGTATCGAACACCAGGGATCTGGCTACTTTTATTCAAGCACTTTTCGAGGGCAAACTTATATCGACAAAAAGTCTGAATGATATGAAAGCTATTGACCAGGGCTTAGGGCGCGGCATGATGGTCTTTCCCTTTTACGATCGGGTGGCCTATGGTCATAATGGGTCTATCGATGGATTTGAGTCGAGCCTGGCCTACTTTCCTGAAGAAAAAACGGCCTTGGTAATTTTATCGAATGCCGTTGGAGAATATGGGTTTAATAATGTGGCCTTGGGAGTGCTAAGCTACTGGTTCGACAAACCTTTTGAACTACCGAGCTTTTCAGACAAACCGGTTGAGTTGAGTTCAGAACAACTAAAGGCTTTCGAAGGCACCTTTGCCAATAGCAACTTGGGCATGAAAATTAAGCTTTGGGTTCAGGATGGAGCCCTGATGGCTCAGGCAGAAGGACAGTCGGGTTTTCCTCTGGCGGCCTTCGAAAACGATACGTTTAAGTTTTCTGCCGCTGGCATAGTCATTAAATTCCATGAGAACCGCGATAAGTTTACCCTACTGCAAGGTGGCGGTGAGTTTATCTTCGAAAAACAATAGTTATACGGACAGAAAATACGGCTTAGAGACTCAATTGACCTATTTTCTATGAAGCCCCCAACCGATAGGCATTCTATCGGGAAAGGGGCTTCTTTAATGGCCGACACTAGCCCCTTTTGCACACCCTTGTAAACTCACAATAGCTGCAACGCTCCAAATCATCTGTTTGGATAAATGGTACGGAAACATCGTAAATCTCCTGAACAAGCTCTTGCAGTCTCTCCGAAAAGGCTTCAATTTCAGCATCATCAAGTGTTTCACCGCCTTTGAGCCACTGGGTGCCTTCTCTAAGACTTTTCAGTGTAGTGATACCCACTTTTATGGGTTTTTGTACGTGGGGGCGCACCAATACGGCATACAAATAGGCCTGAAAACCCGATTTGTACTTGGGCTCATTGAAATGAAGTTCGAGTATTTCTTCGTCCGGCTTCGGGGAACGACCCTTCGGCACAAAATCTACCCTACCGGTTTTATAGTCGGTAATACGCAACACTCCATCTTTCTCGTCAATCCTGTCTATGGTTCCACTTATCCGAACAGTGCCCTTTCCTTCTACCTTTACCAGCTGTTCATAGCCATCTTCTTCTAACCCTATTACCTCAAAAGGTGCATCGGCCATGTCTAAGTCCAGCACCTTTTGTATCAGTTGCTCCATCACCTCTTTGGTTACCAGATCTCGTCCGGTAAGCTGTTGGTGGTCTTGAATAATCTTGTTTCGGTGCAAAGAGTCAATAAGCTGTTTCTCTACCTGTGCTTTGAGCAGCTTTATTTGCTCGGAGCCAATAGACCGGCCAACCCAGGGTCGGTAGAGGTACTCCAACACCTCATGAACCACAATGCCCAGATTGCGGGCATCAATATCCTCTTCCACATCTTCCTGCTCTTTAAAACCGGCCACGTTTTTCAGGTAAAACTTAAGCGGACAGGTAACATAGTTGGTCAATGAAGTGGGCGATAAAAACTTTGATTGCCCGGCCTCTGTCGTAAACCGGCCAAGCAAACGCATTACTTCTTCACTCTTCTGTACCTCAACCACCTCTGTTTCAGCCGCATCGGTTATCCAGCCCTCGTAGTTTTTTTCTTCAACCCGATAATGGCTTAGAGGAGCATATCGTTTCAGTTGCTGCAAAATAAACCGACTCTTCTCCCCAGAAGAATCTGCCTCGGTAGTGTTATCGTACACCCAATGTATTTGTTCAGCCCGCTGCATAAGCCGCTTAAAGTGGTAGGCATAAATGGCATCTTGTTCTTCGAAGGTGGGTAGCCCAAACACCCTTCGTAGTCCGTAAGGAATATATGAGTTGAGATTTCTGGCGGTGGGTAACTTGCCTTCGTTGGCCGAAAGCACCACCACCTGTTTAAAGTCAAGGGTTCTTGTTTCCAGAAAGCCCATAATCTGAATTCCCTGCACCGGTTCTCCCTCAAACGGAATCTTTACGGCTCTAAAGTGCTCCTGAATAATCTTTTTAATAAGCTTAAGGCTGAAGTCGGTTCTTCCTTCCAGATAATCGTTGAGCTGGTTAAGCGATTTGAGCAGAAAGTAAATAAACTCCTGATCAGTAAGTGCGGTGTTTTGTTCTTTGAACGTATAAAAAACTGCGGTGAGATAGTCTTTCAGCGCCTTATACAAGCCTTCCCAGCTTTTCTCGGCCTGCCAGAGTGTAGAGAGCTGCGAGCTCTGAATGAGTCTTGTCAACTCTGACTGACTCACTTTGGTGCGCTTTTCTCTCACCGCCCATTGGCTAAACTCCTGATATACTCCTCCATGAAAGACAGCAGCGTATGGATTGGCTAACAAAGGCCTAAGGTCGAAGGTATGAAAAACCCACTCCCCCTCCTGTTGACGGGCCTTGCGCATTAATTCCAGGTAGCTGAGCACAAAATCAAATACCACCGTAGATCGCATGGGATAGCCCATGGTTACGTTGATCTTATGTTTTTGGGCAGGCATGGCATACAACAATGGCACCAGCAGTTTTTCATCGGCCAGTACTATGGCTGTTTCTTCAGGCTTAGCTCCCCGGTCTATGAGCTCGGTAACCAAGCGTGCCCCTAGTTGTGCCTGGGCCATGTTTTGCGAAACACTGTGAAGGGTTACCTGCTTCGGCACCTCTAATGAGCGAGCGTCAAAAACCAGACTCTTGGGCCACTTGGCGGTATACTCTCTCAGAAAATTCCCGGCCTCCTCTTTCTTTTCTTGCAGGTAATACGAGTCGGCATCCCAATAGAGCTGCGCCTTACCCGATTTTACCAGAGCATCGAAAATCAATTCTTCTGATTTACTCAGTGCATTGAACCCACAGAAGTGGTAATGTACATATCGGTGATCGAAAGATTCTTGTGTCAGTACATTGGCCAGATTTCGGTACAGCATTCCCCCATAGGCCTTTTCTTCTTGAAGCAGCGTTTCCTGGTACTGCTCATAGACAGCTCCTACCTCTTTCCATATTTTGAGAAACTCGGTGAGCAGTTTTGTTTTTTCCTGTTTTTCTGTCAGCGTTCGGTAGCGAGCTATTATTTCCCTGAATTCATCGGAATAGCCGAACACATGGTCTATTTCCTTTATGTTTTGCAGGGCTGAATAGATCTTTTTGGCATCGGCCATATACCGGTCTATCTCATCGTAGTCTTTGAGAATAATCTTCCCCCAGGCATAGAAGTCATCAAACTGCAGGCTACTATCTTTCTTTTGGTAGATTTTGAAAAGGTGGAAGAGTAAGGTAAGCTCATCGGTAATGGTCAGGCCCGTCATGCGCTGCACAAACTCTTCTATGCTCAGTATGGCCGGTAGCATAAAGTTGCTTTCGCCATGCGCAGCCAATAAGGCCCTCTTAAAAAACACTCCTCCACGCTTGGTTGGAAATACAAAGCAATGATTTTTGAGCTCACCCAACTGACTAACAGAAAACTGCTCAACAAGTAACTGATGGAACGTTTTCATACACCAACCTCCCTGATTAATACCGGTTCTACATAAACCAAAAACCCGCTAACATTGGAGTATCCCATAGCCTGAATGGCATGCATATATCGCTTAACCTGCTGCTGATGCGCTTCACTTTCCACTTCTTTTTTATAATCCACCACGATGGCTTTTTCTCCCTTCAGCATCAAACGGTCGGGCTTATGCTCACGCCCCTCAAACCATAAAGTGCGTTCGTTGTACACCTCATAATCACCAGAAAACCAATCGCATAGCTTCTCTTCCTCAAAAAGTCTTTCGATTCGCTTTTCTACCTCCCGGGCTATTTCTTGGTTAAACTCTCCTGCCTGTACCCGTTGCCTCAAAACCACAGGCAAATCTTCTTTCATCAATACATCGGAGAGCACATCGTGCACCTGATTGCCCAGAGTAATTTTTCTGGCTTGTTCAGTTTGTTGAAGCATAAAAAAACGTTCGGAATCATTTCTGATACTCAGTTTTTCGAGAAAGGAATCTTCCGGATATATCTTTAACACCTCCGCATCGGAAGCCGAATCGGTGCCACTTACTTTTTCATGTTCTTCTCCCAACTCCCATTGCGTTCCTCCATCGGTTTCGGTGGTCTTCATACCAATGTCCTCCACCAGATCAACCAGCAGTTGATGAATGCTTTGCCCCCCCGATCGGGTGGCCGGGGCAGAAAGGTACAGCTTCTCCCGCGGGCGCGTAAAGGCCACGTAGGTTTTATTGAGAATATCTAAAGCCGACTCTTCTGCCTCACGGAGGTAATCATCGGCAAAATGAGAATCCATAAGCAGTCCCTTGCTGAAATCGAGGGGAATAAACCGAAGCTCTTGCATGTCTTCCGGAGTGTTGGAGGTCCAGAACTGATGCATTTGAGCCGGAGGCAAAATTTGCCAGTTGGTGAAGGGAATAAACACTATGGGAGCCTCAAGTCCTTTCGACTTGTGGATGGTAAGAATCCGTATGGCATTGGCATGCTCGCTGGTAGCCACCGTTTGGTTATCTCCTTCTTTTTCCCACCACTCCAGGAAACTACTTACAGAACTGCGTCCTTTTTGTCCCTGTTCGAGTACCAGATCGAGCAGTTGCTGCAGGTAAATATCAGATTGATTGCTGAAGTCAAAAATGATGAGCAATTCACAAATAAGATCGAAAAGCGACTGCTGCTTAAGCCTGTGCATTTGCTCAAAAAAAGCCGGAGGAAAGCCTGCATCCTGCAGAGTTATTCGCTCACCCGGGCGGGTTTCCACTACGGGTTGATAGGCTTTACCTTTCAGCCTGCAGTATAACACCATCAGGTTGAGTAAGCGTACATCGTCATTATCGGTTTGCAAATAGGCCAATAGCTCAAGAACAAAAACCACTAAATCGCTTTGGCTGAGCTTAAGCGAATCACCATTAATAAAAGGTACTCTGGCCTGAAGAAAGGCATTGGCCACGTCTGGTATTTCGCTATTGCGATTTACCAAAACCAGCATATCACCATAGCTATAACCCAGTTCGATGTTTTGAGCTATTTTAGCCATGAGGTGGCCCACAGAGGCCTCTTTCCAAAGGTCATCGTCCCAAAAAGAGACCTGTACAAAACCACCTTGCTGTTTCTTTATTTGCTGCGCATGATCTTGAAAGGCCAATTCGAAAAGTTCGCTATTTGCCAACGAGTCATTGGTCTTTAGCGCAGCAGGCAATTGGGCAAACAAAGCGTTGTTGAAAGATACAATCTGGCTAAGGCTTCTGTAATTATCTACCAGCCTCTTATCGGCATCGGCCGAATAAAAAGCACCCAGGTCTTGCCTTATTTGGGAGAGCAGAAGCCTCATATTTCCACCTCTGAAACGGTAGATAGACTGCTTTACATCTCCAACAATAAGTACCTCATGACCTTCTGAAAGGGCATTAATAATTAATGGTCTCAGGTTGTTCCACTGAAAATTGGAGGTATCCTGAAACTCATCGATCATAATGTGTTTATAACTGCTCCCCAGCTTCTCAAAAAGAAAAGGCGCATCGGCCTCATTGAGTACTTCTTTGAGTATACGGTTGGTATCTGAGATGAGCATTACGTTGTGCTCATCGCGATAATCTTTAAGTTGCAGGTTGAGTGATTCGAGTAGCCCAAAGGCATAAATATTTCGGAGTACTGCCCTGTTGGTGTTGTAGTTTTTCCTTTCTTTTAGAATAAAATGAAGGGCTTCATTGCCTAATATGGCCAACTGCTCTTCGCCCACCTGACAGGCCAACTCAAATTTCGGGCTTTTTTTTGCTCCCCATTTCATCTCTCCATCGAGAGCCTGAATAAATCGCTTTTTATGCTCAATATCGTATTCTTCTTTTTGGAGTGCATAAAAGGCTGCTAACGGCCCTGATCGGCTATAGTTAAAATCATTCACCGTCAGACCGTATTGATTCATAAGATCAAAAGCCTTGTTGGCAAATGATCTGGCGGTATTTTCGAACTTAGCCTTTTGAGCTTTAAGCCGGTCTATTACCTCCTTTAAAACCGAGAAGTTTACAGACTGCCCACTGAACCCTTCCTGAAAGGCTTCACTAAAAAGGTTGTTTCCCAACTTCTCTATTTGGCGGTCTACATTCCAACTTTTGTCGTTTTCTATTTGCTCTTTCGAAAACAGAGTAAGCCACTCTTTTACCTCCGGCTGCTGATCAATGGTTCGAAATAGGTTTTCGATAGTCTCGGTGAGCGCCAGTTTTTGATTCATTTCTACCTCATAGCTCAAGGGCAGGTTTAGTTCACGGGCAAAGGATTTTAATACCCGGGAAAAAAAGCTGTCTATGGTTGATACTTCAAACCGACTGTATTGATGAATGATGAGATCGTATGCTTCTTCGGCCCTTGAGGCTACTTGTTGAGCATCGAACCGCCCATCAAACTCACTAAGTAACACTTGCTGTAAATCGCTGAAGTTTCCGGAAGCCAGGTCTTGAAGAGCCTTTAATATCCTGGATTTCATTTCTTCTGTGGCCTTATTGGTGAAGGTAATGGCCAGAATATGTTTGAAGTCTTGCGGATTGGCGATAAGCAGCTTTACATATTCCTTCACCAGAGTGAAGGTTTTACCGGAGCCGGCAGAAGATTTGTAGACGGTTAATGCCAAGGGTTGCTGTGTTTGACATGAAATTAATTAATGATGGCATAAACTTGGACAGTTTATCGCACCAATTTAAAACTACCTCGATAGGTTTCTTCAAAACTAACTTCATTCAACCTACCGGCATAAAACACAATATAAGAGTAGTTGCCAGCAGGTGCCTCAGCTCCGTTGTAGTTACCATCCCAGCCCTCGGAGAGGTCTTCGGTGCTAAACACCACCGTACCCCACTTGTTGTAAATCTGCATGGAGTACTTGAGCGAACAGTCGGCAACGGGCTTAAAGGTATCGTTGGCACCATCGCCATTCGGGCTGAAAGCATTGGGGAAGAATATTTTTGGGAAACGCTCGGTCACGTCAATGGTCAAAGAGGTTTCACAGCCGTTGGCATCGACTATGCGTACATTGTAGCTCCCTTGGCTTAGTCCACTGGCATTGGCATCATCGGTAGTCGGGTTGTTGCTCCAGTAAAATTGGTAGTCGGGTGTGCCTCCTTTGGCATCGATATATGCCGTACCATTGGTGGCTTGCGGACAAATAGGGTCGTTAATCAGGCTCTCTAAATCGGGTTCCAGCAATGGGGGCTCTGTAATGGTAAAACCGGTACTTACCTGGCATCCGTTCTTATCGGTAACTATTACCTGGTAGGTTCCTGCTCTCAGGTTAGTATTCACATGGCTATTGGTAGTGGTTTGAGTGTTGCCTTTTATCCAGGTAAACTCATAATCGCCATTGGCAAAAGTCACACCGCCTGTCACCGTAATATCGGCCACTCCATTGGCTTCTTGAAAACAGCGTACGGGAAGAGTGACCGGCTGATCTAAAATACGTAGTTCATCGGGCTCTGCTACAGTAAAAGTTTCTGTGAGTACGCAGCCTAGTTCATCGGTAATGGTTGCAATATAGTCACCGGCCACCAGGTTATTGATTTGAGCACCCGTAAGACCATTATCCCAATTGACAGTGTAAGCACCGGGTTTACCCCCGGTTATGTTCAAGGCTATGTCTCCTGTACTTTCTCCAAAACATAAAACATCATCAATATTGGCTGTTACCTGTAGGGGTGAATAGACAACCACCTCTAGTTGATCGGAAAAACCTTCACAATCAGAGATTGCAGGGTTATATTCTCGGTACCATACCTTGCCACCGCTACCGTTGCCCCAATTTATAAAAACCTCATTGGCCGTTGGGTTAGAGTCCGGGGTAATGGTTCCTCCCTGAACAAACCACTGGTACTGCGACCCGTTAGTTTGAGGTGTAAAGTAGCGCACTCTATTTCTGTCGTCATAGCAAACCTCTGTATCGGAAGCGCCATCAGACTGAGGCAATGCCGGTTCCAATCGCTTGTTAATAATAACCGGAAGCTTAATGGTGTCACCTACGCAGCCTAAGCTATTGCGAGAAGTTACGGTAAGCGATGCCTGATCATTGGCTGCTCCCCAATTGACTGTTATGCTCTTGCCCGTGGTCGAAGAGGTTATCGTTCCTCCCTCAATACTCCATTCATAGGTATTAGAATCATCGCCAACGGCCGTATACTCAATACCTGTTACATCGGGGCAAACGGAAGCCGGGCCATTTATTTTTTCGAACTCTGTCTCCAGCACGGTCAATTGCTTAATCACTACTTCGGCTGTTCCACAAGAGCCCTGCCCATCGGAAGCCAAAAGCACCACTTCATATTCCCCGGGTTGGTTATACCTATAGGTTACACTTTCACCTTCGGCCGTATCGCCATTTCCAAAGTCCCATTGAAAGGTATTGAACCGCGGTTGTTCTCCTGCAGGAGTAATAAAAGAAGCGGAAAACTCAATCTCAGCATTTAAACAGGCTTTGTCCTGGATGACGCTGATAAACTCATCGTCTCCTTCTATCTTCAGGTTTAGATTTTCTAAGGCCACCCCGGCCGAGTAACCGAAAGATTCTGCATCTCCATAGCCATAAACAAAGGCTATTACCCCTTCTTCAGCCTCCAGTGTATGGTTTCCCCGAGAAATTTGAATACTGGCATATGCGGCATTTCCTACTTGAATAAAGCGGTTGGAAATGCTGCTGCCGTCCAGAAAAATATTATTAGTAGCTCCGGCTTCTGTAATCAGCGTCAAGTAGTATCTGTCAATCACCTCCACATCGAAGGCATTGAAGGTGACCTTATTTATGCGTTGCTCCAGAGGGCTTACCAAAATATAAAACGGGTCGGATTGGGTATTGTCGCAAGACCGCGAACGACTAAACTGCGCAAAGCTTATGGGCTTGTTAGAAGTTACGGTTCTTACCCCGCTCAAAGCCTTATTGATATAGTATTCTCCGGCATCCAGATTAATAACCGATTCGCCCGAAATATTCACCTCTGTGCCGTCTTCGGCTGCTATTATTTTAACATAGTCTCCTCCAAACCGGCTTTCATAAGGAATAAACATAAAATTTTTACCCCAGGTAGAAACAGGAAACATTTGTTCGAGCAGGTGATCGCGCGCGTCTCCACAACCACCCACATTGGTAAACACGTTTCCACCAAATACCGCAATATTCTTACAATCGTCCGAATCGCTGCTCACTGACCTGACGTAGGTTCCGGTCAGGTCTCCATCGGCTTTAATGTGATATACCTCCCCCGCATTCAGCGTAACCACGGTTGACTCACCGGCAATCAACCCGTTGTAGGTATTGGTCGATGGAATGATCTCCACTTCAGAGCCATCCTGAACCCCAACAATTATCATATTGGATTCCCTGGCGGCATTGATTCGGTCACCATCGGGTTCGTAATGGGCTGTTACATAGTATTCTTTTCCCAAGGCATTGATGGGGAGAATTACGGCCGCATCGGCACTAAAACTTCGTTTATTAAGGGCATAGACCGATATGGGTTTGTCCGAAGTCACATGAAGTCCTATGGGGAAAATACCTTCTTCGGTAGGCATGAATGTACCCGTAGGAATTTGTACGATTGACGATTCACCGGGAACCACATCAACTTCGAGATCGAATGAATTCAGCGGAGCGTTAATGCGCACCTTGGTTTCTTCCTTGGCTGAAAGGTAGATTTCTAACTGCACGTTGCCATCTTGGTTCTCCATAAAACCAAGCCAAAACTCACGCCCTTCGGTAGTTACCTGACCCCAAACGGTAAGTGTACATAAAAGTCCTAATACGGTGCTAAATAGTCTCCTCAATTCTATTACAGCTAAGTCTCTTCTTTTACAACTATCCGCAGCATATTCACCATTCTTCCTGACGATTTACCGATGAAAGGCCATGAATACCTGTAGTAGTTGTTTACTTCAATCTACATAGATAAGGATAAAAACTAACGAATAAGCTCAAAACTCCCTCTAAATGTTTGTTCATAGGTAGTATTATTGATTTCAACTACATAAAACATGATGTAAGAGTATTTTCCGGCCGGAGCCGGCTGTCCCTGGTAGGTACCATCCCACCCCTCCTGAATATTTTCGCTGGAAAAAACAACTGTACCCCACTTGTTATAGACTTGCATGGAAAAAGACAACTCACAGTCGGTCACTGCACGAAAGACATCGTTTACACCATCGCCATTCGGGCTGAACGCATTGGGCAAATTTACCTTGGGAAAACGTTCCTCAACAGTAAGGGTATGGCTGGTCTCGCAGCCGTTGGCATCTACAATGCGCACGGTATAGTTGCCCTGACTCAACCCGGTAGCATTGGCATTGTCTGTTGTTGGGTTGCTGCTCCAGAAAAACTGATAGTCGGGCACACCGCCTTTGGCATTGATAAACACTGAGCCATTGCTGGTTTGCGGGCAGATGGGGTCGTTGATTATAGATTCAATATCGGCCTCAAGCAAGGGGGGCTCGGTTATGACAAAGCTGGTGGTGGCCTGGCATCCGTTGGCATCGGTAATCGTGACGGTGTAATTCCCTGCCCTCAGACTGGTATTTACTCTGCTGGTGGTAGTGGTGGCGTTTCCATTACTCTCCCAGGTGTAACGATATTCTCCATTGCCAAATGTGGTTCCTCCTTCCACATTCACCTCTGCCACTCCGTTGGCCTCCTGAAAGCACCTTACGGGCTGTGTGGTTACGGTTCCAACCACCTCAAGGGGCTCTGGCTCGTCTACTGTAAAAGTTTCTGTGTGCTCGCAGCCCAATTCATCAGTTATAGTAGCCGTATAGTTACCGGCCACTAAACCACTTATGGAAGTACCGGTTGCACCATTGGACCAGGCTACGGTATAGTCCGATCCTTTTCCACCGGAAATGGCCAGCGTAATTGCTCCATTGGCCTCACCATTACACAATACATCTGATATAGTTGGGGTGGGCACTATAGGCGAATAGATGGTAACCTCAAGGAAGTCGGAATAACCTTCGCAGTCGGTAATCAATGGATTATATTCTCTGTACCAGATGCGCCCGCTGGCACTATTGCCCCAGTTTACAAACACTTCATTGCTGGTTGGGTCTGAATCGGCCGTAAAGCTGCCTCCACTTACAAACCATTGATATTGCGATCCGTTGGTTCGCGGAGTAAAATAGCGTACTCTGCTTCGGTCGGTATAACACACTTCTGAATGGCTGAAACCATCGGTTTGAGGAGCGAGCGGTTCTAGTCGTTGGTCTATTTTCACATTAAGCGTAACCGTATCTCCAATACACCCAATGGAATTAGTCACCAATACTTTCACTGAAGCATCGGCTTTGGCCACTCCCCAATCAACCCGAATATTATCTCCATTGTCCTGGGCAATCGTTCCGCCATCTACAAACCACTGGTAGGTATTACCGACCACTCCGTCTATGCTATAGGCAATATTAGTGACGTCCGGACAAACGGAAGCCGCTCCAATTATATCTCCATAGACAATATCTTCTACCTGAAAGGTTTTTGTAATGGTTTCTGAATTGCCGCATGAGCCGGTACCATCGGAGGCTATCATGGTGAGGGTATACTCTCCCGGAATAGTATATACATGCTGAACCTCTTTACCGGTGGCCGTTGTTCCATCACCAAAATCCCATTCAAACTCCGTATAAAGTGGGTTGAGACCAGGAGGCGTTTCAAAATCAACACTGAAGTCGATAAGCGAGTTGACACAGGCTTGGCTCACAATAATACCAATGTCTTCATCATCACCCTCCACCCTCAGGTTTAGATTTTCCAGTGATGCACCGGCCACATAGCCAAACGACTCTACCTGTCCAAAGGCATAGATATAGGCTATAAAGCCTCCACTGGAAGACAGGTTATAGTCTTGACCACGGTTGATCGTTAAGTTGGCAGCCGAATAATCGGTACCTGAAACTGCCTGAAAAACACCCGATGAAATGGCCGCTCCATCCAGAAACACGTTAGATGTATTGTTGGTGCGGGTTACAATGGTAAGGTAGTAGTCATCGAGTTGTGTGGCTTCCAGGGCGTTGAAATTGATCTCCTGAAGCTGTTGCTCGTTTGGACTGAGCATAATCATAAAGGGGTCGCCTGTACCCACTACCTGATTATTGTCGCAGCTCATAGTTAAGCTATATTGTGCCACCTGAACCGGTTTATCGGCTACAATAGATATTAACTCGTCTTCCACAAAAGTCTCATACTCACCAGCGTTGAGGGTATATTCAACCCCATTTCTGGTAAATTTTGTATCATCTTCCGAAGCCATTACCCTCAGCAAATAGGCTATGCGACCTTCGTAGGGCACTGCTATATAGTTTTTTCCCCAGGTGTTTACAGGATACATCTGTTCAAAGAGCTGATCGGCCGCAAAACCACCGGAGTAATCGGTGGTTCCCTGCGAGGCACTACAGTCTAAACCTCCGGTCACTCGGGTCCATTTGTTTCCTCCAAAAACCGCAAAATTCTTACAGTCATCAGCTTGCGCTGAAACTGAGCGTATGTAGGTTCCGGTAAGGTCGGCAAAGGCCTGCAGCTGATAAATTTCTCCACGGCTCAAGGTAATGGTAAACGGGTTTCCGGCCGGCTCACCACTTACCAAAAGTACGGAGGGAGTAATTTCAATGGTGGTATTATCTTCAGTGGCCACCACCAACAACTCTGAAGGACTAAGACTGGTTCCTATTGCATCGTTGGGACTATTTTCGAAGTAGGCCGATACATAGTACTCTTTACCAATTGAATTAATGGGCAAAACTACCGTGGCATCGGCACTGGCCTGCCGGTTGTTGAAGGCATATACACTTACGTTTTGGTTGGAAGTGACATGAACCGCTTTGCGCTCTATGGCTCCCGATGCTCGAGCGGCAAACTCGTTGTTGGTGCCAAAGCTCACTATTTCCTTGTGGGTAATACCCGGGGTTACCACCACAGTTCTTGTCTCATTGGTGTGATAGAGAAATATTTCCACATTGGCCACTACCTTAGAGGTAATGAAAATTTCTAGCGAAGATGGCGCCTGAGCATCATTGTTCTCCATATAGCCGAACCAGAAGTCTTTACCTTCTGTGGTTACCTGGGCCCAGGTATGGGTCCAAAGCACAATGGTCAGCATGGTTATAATTAGTCTCCTCAACTTTCCACCCGGTCTAGTTAGTCGTAATCCTAAATATGATCAATTGCCCACAAATTTGAATGTAAGCAGCACTGTTTTTTGCTAGCTTCTAATTTGACTAAAGGCATAACGCTAAGTTTAGCGAAAACGACATTCTTTCTTCCGCTCATTTGCATCTTGAACGATTATTGAATTGCTTTGAGGCAAAATTCAGCGCATGGAGATTAAAGCTAAGATTGAAAAGATACTTCCTACCCAACAAATAACCGGCACCTTTAAAAAACGAGAGTTCGTGGTTGAATATGCCGAAAACCCTCAGTACCCGGAGTTTATTAAGTTCGAATGCATTCAAGACAAGTGTGAATTGTTGGATAATTTTGCTCCGGGGCAAACAGTGATGGTTAGCTTTAACCTTAAAGGAAGAAAATGGACCGACCCTAAAAACGGTGAAGACAAGTATTTTAACTCTCTACAAGCCTGGAAAATTGCTACCGAAAGCAACAGTGCACCAGCCAGTGCAGCCAACGGAGCTCCGCCACCATCGGCTGCCGATGAACCCGATTGGTTGAGCGAAGATTCTGACGACTTACCCTTTTAACTGATGAAATACGATGTGGTAGTTATTGGTGGTGGTATAGTGGGACTTGCCACTGCCTACCAGCTCTTAAAAAAGAAACCACAGCTAAAGCTGATTTTGGTTGAAAAAGAGAAACAGCTCTGCCGACATCAGACGGGTAACAACAGCGGGGTTATTCACTCCGGGTTGTATTACAAACCGGGGAGCCTCAAAGCGAAAAACTGCATTAATGGCTACCAAATGCTTCTGGACTTCTGCAATGAGGAAGGGGTGCCTTATGAACTATGCGGCAAAGTGGTTGTAGCTACCGATGAGTTTCAAAAGCCCTTACTTGAAAACCTTTATAAAAGAGGGCTGGAAAACGGACTTCACGAAATATCTAAACTCAGCCTTGAACAACTTAAAGAGATTGAACCTCACGTAAATGGTATAGCAGCTATTAAAGTGCCATATACCGGCATTATAGACTATACTGCCGTGGCCGAGAAATATGCGGAAAAAATTCGGCAGTGGGGAGGCACCATTGTACTGGGAGAAAAAGTTACTGCCATTCGGGAAAAAGCGTCCTCTACCTGGGTTGAAACCCCCGCTCAGGCCTTAGAAACTGCACTAGTAATTAACTGCGGTGGGCTATATTCCGACAAACTGGCACGAAAAACTTCCGATGAGGTTGACCTCAAAATCATTCCTTTCAGGGGTGAATATTTCAAACTAAAACCGGAAAAAGAGTACCTCGTTAAACACCTTATTTATCCTGTACCCGACCCTAACTTCCCCTTTTTGGGCGTACACTTTACCCGCATGATCAATGGGGGTATTGAAGCCGGTCCAAATGCGGTTTTAGCCTTTAGAAGAGAGGGCTACAAAAAATCTCAGATTCATTTGGGCGAACTAATGGAATCGCTGTTTTGGCCGGGATTTCAAAAAGTGGCCTGGAAATACTGGAAAACCGGCATGGGCGAAATGTATCGTTCTTTTTCAAAGGCCGCTTTTACCAAGGCCCTTCAAAAACTTATTCCGGAAATTGAGGAAAACGATTTGGTTGATGGCGGTGCAGGTGTGCGTGCTCAGGCCTGCGACCGAACGGGAGGTCTTCTAGACGATTTTGCTATTTATGAGGCTAAAAATGCCATTAACGTGTGTAATGCACCAAGTCCGGCAGCCACCTCCTCACTTTCTATTGGCGATACGGTAAGTAATCTGGCCATACAGCGGTTTTGATTTTACAAAAGCCTAATGGCTTCATTTTTTGATTTAATTACGATTATCCTTAATTAGAAACATGAATATTTTTAGATCGGCATTAATGTGCCTTCTGCTTTTCACCAGCACCCTACTCACCGCTCAGGAATTCAACGTAATCTCCTACAATATTCGTTTCAACAATGCCTTTGACAATGAAAACTGGTGGGGACATAGGAAAGAGGCCGCCATTGCCTTGCTCAATGCCCATAGCCCGGTAGTTTTCGGAGTTCAGGAGGCCGTTCTCGGTCAAATGAAATATATCGATGACCACATGCCAGATTATAGCTATGTAGGCGTTGGCCGCGATGATGGGAAAGAGCAAGGAGAGTTTAGCGCGGTATTCTATGACAACCGACAGGTAGAACTGCTCACCTCAGGAACCTTCTGGCTATCACCTTCTCCCGAAATAGTATCGAAAGGCTGGGATGCGGCTCTCCCCAGAGTTTGTACCTATGCCGAGTTTGAACACAAAGCCAGCGGAAAGAAATTTTGGTTTTTCAACACCCACTTCGATCATGTGGGAGAAGAAGCCAGGGCTAATTCGGCTCAGCTCATTGTAGATAAAATAAAACAAATAGCCGGAGACAAGGCTCCTATTGTATTGAGTGGCGATTTTAATACCACTCCAGATAAAGCTCCTTATGGACGTATAACTGCTTTTATGGACGATGCTTCAGCACTAAGCCCATCGGGAATCAAAGGACCAATTGGCACCTTCAATGGTTTTAAGCTGGATGCTGAACTTAAAAATAGGATTGACTACGTTTTCACCAAAAACCTAAACGTGTTGAACTATGCCCACCTGGATACCAAAAGAGACAATGGACTTTGGGTAAGCGACCACCTGCCGGTGGTAGTTAAAATTGCTTTTCGTTGATAAACTCGAAAGCACGTATTTCGCTGTAAGTAAACTCTTCTCCCTTGCGCAAAAAGCCAACATGGCCTCCCCTTTCTGGTGTTTCCAGAAAGAGACTGGGATTCTTTTGAGCCATCTCATAAGGATAGCACCGCCCTTTAAGTAGTGGGTCGTTAAGTGCATTAATAATCAGACAAGGCCTATCTAGCTTCTCCAGAAACGGATAGGGATTGCAGTATTCATAAAAATCCTTGGCCGAACTAAAACCGTTCAATGGAGCTGAATATCGCTCATCGAACACCTGAAGTGAGGCAATATCGTCTATACCCGATAAGTCAATTTCCGGAAACTGAAGTGCTTTGGCCTTAATTTTAAGAATGAGTTTCTTCAGGAATCGCTGTTCATACAAGCGGTTTTCTTTTTGGTAAAGTGTTTCTACACTTTCGGGCAAATAACAAGGAGCAGAAATAGCCACGGCCGATCTCACCTGGGCGGGTAGCGGAAATTGGTCCAGCTCCCCAAGGTACCTGATGGTCTGCCCTCCACCCATGCTAATTCCCACCAAAGCCACTTCCTCATAGTCGCCAGATAGCAAAGCATGGTTGACCACTGTTCTCAGATCATAACTGGCGGCATGATGATAAAGTACTTTCTGTCGGTTCATTTCTCCATTGCATGTTCTGTTGTTCCAGGCCACTACGTCCCAACCATTCCCCACAAAGAGTTTTACAAGAGCCTTTACATAATGACGATTTGAGCCTCCCTCCAGACCATGGCTAACAACCAGCAGCCGCTGATTCCCTCCCTTCACCCAATCTATATTGAGAAAATCATCATCGGGGGTCTCAATCTTCTCCCGCTCGTAATTCACCCCTTTAATTTTACGCATCATACTAGGGTAAATGGTCTCTATGTGTTTATTAAACAGGTAAAAGGGAGGTCCTTGATACCTCGATTGAATTAAGGGCATTCTGTTTCATTTATCTTTGGTGCAAACAAGAGAATATTAAACAATCTGAAAACCATTTTTTGTTTATTCGTGGCTCAATGCAAAAAGTAAAGTACTGCCTTTTACTTCTCATAGGCTGTATAGGCCTCCAGATTGGCCAGGCTCAAACCATTAGGGTGGTGAACCGCGAAAATGGCAAACCCATTGATTTGGTAACTATTAGAGAAAGAGGAACAGACCATGGGGCAGTAACCAACACTCAAGGGCTGGCTGAGCTTAAGGGTTTTGGTGCTGATGCGGACATAATTCTGATGCACCCCGATTTTAAATCTCACATAGTGCGCCTCTCCCGATTATTAAACAGAGGGGCTATAGTAGAACTCACTCCTTTGCCCCAAACTTCAGCATATCAATACCGAAACTGGGCTCTTTGGGCCGAAGATACTCCTCATGAAATCTTGGCTTTTCAGCGAAAAACCCTATCCATAACAGAGCCTTTGTCATCGGCCGAAGTTCTAGGAGCTAACCACCAAATATTAGTGGCTAAAAACTTACAAAATGCCGGAAGCCCACTCATTAGAGGTTATTCGGGCAATGCCCTGCTTACCCGTCTGGACGGTGTGCGGCTAAACCATGCCCTGTATAGCCGAATTGACAACACACACCTGATGGTGGTTGACCCCAACAACCTCTACCAAACCTTGGTTTTACCGGGCACGGGTGGCTTACAATCCAGCAGCGATGCCCTGGGCGCAACCATAGACTTCCTCACCAAAACTCCAGCCTTTGCAGAAGGTGAATATCTGGGCATTTCTTCCGGAGGGCTACTCCGGTATTCTTCGGCCAATGGGAGCATTACCGGCAACTACCAGATCGAGTTTAACCTCCCTAATATGTCCAGTTACTCCAGCCTTAGTTATACCAAAGCAGACGACCTGAGAACAGGAGCCAACCGACCAAAGTCACACCCTGATTTTGGCAAAAGACTATCCTATGTAATCCGTGAAAACAACACGGATGCAGTGGTTAACAATGAGAACGAAAACCGACAGGTTTTCAGCAGGTATGATCAATACCACTTTTTACAAAAGCTCCGCTGGAGTTTGGGAAGTTTCATGGACTTCACCTATTCTTTTCATTATTCAGGAACTTCGCATTTGCCACGATACGATAAACTCACTTATACCGTCAACAACACTCCGGCCTATGCCCAGTGGTACAATGGCCCACAACTCTGGCTTATGCACAGCCTTAAAACCAGCTTTTATTACCCTTCTCGCTGGTTCGATCGGATAGACATTACCACCGCATTCCAATTGACAGAAGAGCGGGTGAATAGTAGAAATTTTGGCAGCAATCAACTACGCATGCAACAAGCAACCGTTGATGCGCTATCGGTGAATGTAGATTTAGAGAAGGCCGTGGGTTTTAATGGCAAGCTCTACTATGGTTTAGAGCTCTTTTCCAATAAGGTAGTAAGTAAGGCACTAAGCAGAGACATTGTAACGCTTAGGGAAATGGATATCCAGACCGAATATCCAAACAATGGTGCAGATTATAATCTGGCCAACCTGTATTTGAGTGTTAAAGACCAGATAAGCGAGAGACTTGTTATAAGCAGTGGAGTAAGGTATACCTACACCCGGCTCAGGAGCGATTTTACTGACAAAACCTATATCGATTTTCCTTATGATGTATTGGTTAATGAAACAGATGCGCTAACCGGTACAATTGGTGCTTCTTATAGGCCCGGCTCTTCCTGGAAACTGGGATTACTGCTCTCTTCAGGTTTTCGGCCTCCGAATATTAGCGACAATAGTCGGTTTTTTTCCGAGTGGCCCGGCATGGTGCTAGTACCCAACCCAGACCTGCAACCGGAAACTAATTACACCATAGAGTACTCTATAGCCAACAAAAGCAACTCAAACTGGAGTATTGAGTGGATACAATATCTGTCCTTTCTGCAAAACACTTTTACAGTGGCACCATTTCTTTTCAACAATCAGGACGAACTGAACTATGAAGGTGAAGTGGCCAAAGTATTGGCGCTGCAAAATATGGAAAGAGCACAGGTGTGGGGCACCTCATTGCGTGGCTACTGGAAAACCTCACAAGGCATTCATATTACCGGAAGCCTAACCTATACTCATGGCCAGAATTCAGAAACCGGGGTCCGTTTGCCACACATTGCTCCATTCTTTGGCCAATTGAGCATGGCTATGACACACCAAAAATTAACCACCCGGTTCGAACTAGAGTTTAGTGATGGTGTTCCGTGGCAAGAGCTCCCTCCTTCAGAGAAATACCGACAACACCTGTACTCAGCCGATGGAGCCCTGTCATGGTACATCGTCAATATTAAGAACAGTTACCAACTCAATAATTACTACAGTATCAACTTTAATTTGGAGAACCTGCTAAACGTACATTATCGCAGCTACACTTCGGGCCTTAGTGCTCCGGGTTTTAATGCTGTAATTGCCTTTCGGGCTAACTTTTGAGTTCGTAATACTTTGTTAATCTTAGGTTTACCTTTTAGAAAAAGTGGCATACTACATTTATACTCAAATACATATCTATTCATATTTATTGGGTGTTCATAAAAAAGGTCTGTACTGCAGACTTTTTTTATGCGCTAACATTCCGTTTTTGCTGGGCCTATCTATAACTTGCGAGCCGAAAAATTGAAAGGGGTATTAAGGGCATCGAATCGTGCCGGTCAATGACTAAGGTTTCTTGAAGAATGGTCAACCCAACGGAAAAAAACATACTGAAGGAAACCCCATCAAAAGCATGACGGCCAATTCTTGCTTTCAATTTTTCTTGACATACTCGGTTTTAAAAAAACAGGGTTACTTACTTAAGTCGCAAGAAGTATATTTCTGAACCTTGCCTCCATTTGTGTCTTCACAAATGGCTGTTAAAAGACGCTGTGAGGACACAGCTTGTGGCTAGTATACTGGATCTAACTAATGCGATCTAAATGAGTAACCGTAAAAAAAAGATGGAATAATGCACGTAGCTATTGCAGGAAATATTGGGTCTGGTAAAACCACATTGGCTAAAATGCTGGGCAAAAATTACCGATGGGACGTTCAGTTAGAGTCGGTAGATGACAACCCTTACCTGAAGGATTTTTATGAAGACATGACCCGCTGGAGCTTTCATTTGCAGGTCTATTTTCTCAATAGCAGGTTTAATCAGGTAGCACGAATCAGAGAGTCAGAAGGTAGCACCATACAGGACAGAACTATTTACGAAGACTGCTATATATTTGCCGCTAACCTTTATAAGTCTGGCTACATTTCGCAACGCGACTACAACAATTATCTGGACTTGTTCAAGTCTATGATTAAACACGTGCAGCCACCTGATTTACTTATTTATCTAAAGGCTGACATTCCCAAACTGGTGGCCAACATTCAGAAAAGAGGACGTGACTATGAAGAGCTTATTCGCCTTGAATACCTCAAAAACCTTAACAAACATTACGAAGAGTGGATTGGCAGCTACGATCTGGGAAAGCTGCTCATTATTGACGTGAACCACCTGGATTTTGTAAATAATGTAGAAGATTACGCTTACGTGCTGGAAAAAGTAGACCTTGAAGTGAACGGTCTTTTCTCATAAAAGACAAGATTTACTTGAATTTCCAAAATAATGTGTAAATTCAAGCAACACTTAAGACACTCTACTTTTTAATAAAAACTTCCAAGTCCTGTTTCTTTGAAACGGGACATTTTTTTTAAAGCCCTCTCTCTCCTTCTTTAAGTACTTCCCAAGTGTGGTCGGCCAATAGTTTTACTGTAGCTATAAATTCATAGGGGCTTCGGCTACCCCACTCTTCAGGAGCTATCAACGAAAGCGTATCCGTACCATCTTTTTTCTGATACAAATGATAGGTTCTTCCAATAATGGGGTCGAAACTCATTTTGGCCTGATAAATTCGCTCCGATACCGTTACACGGTTCTGTATGGTTTTGGCCTGTTCTGCGAGCAGTTGCATTTGCTCGTAGATCTGCTTCATGTCCATATCGGTATGGTCATACATGGCCGAAAGTGCCCTACCTTTAATTTTACCCTTATCTTCCGGTTTAATCAGTGCACTACCAACCGTGTGCGGAAAAGCAATGGTACCGGGGTTTGGGGTCGTCATCTCTCCCATTCTTTCCAGGTCTATTTGGTCAACATTAACCTTTTTACCGCTTTTAGATTCTTTACTCACCTAGTTCAATTTAAGAGTGTCCGCCATGTCTTTGTTTTGAGCAGTGTCAATATCCGATGGAGCTATAGACTCTTTCAGGTATTTCTTCGACCCCGGAAAAGAAGTCTTTCTGGAAATGTCGTAGCCCACAATAATGGTAGCTACAATAAACACTAAACCTACTGCTACAAAAATCTTTTTGGACCTTTTCATGTTACGCAAACAGAACCTTTGAGATACAACAAAGTTTAACTTTTCGGTGCTAAATTCGGCAACAACGTGGAAAAAGCCTCTAAAACACTCCGCAAAATTATCCATGTAGATATGGATGCCTTCTTTGCTTCGGTAGAACAAAACGATAATCCGGAGCTGCGTGGCAAGCCTGTGGCAGTGGGCGGAAGCAGGGAACGCGGAGTAGTAGCGGCTGCCAGCTATGAAGCCAGAAAATTTGGAGTAAGATCGGCCATGCCCTCTGCTCTGGCCTACCGAAAGTGCCCTGAGATTATCTTTGTAAAACCCCGGTTTGAGCGATACAAGGAAGTTTCTATGCAAATACGGAGTATTTTTGAATCGTACACCGACCTTATAGAACCCCTCTCTCTTGACGAGGCTTTTTTGGACGTAACCCATAACAAAAAGGCCATGGCATCAGCCACACTTATTGCCAAAGCCATTAAACAGGAAATAAAAGCTAAGACGGGCCTTACCGCTTCTGCGGGTATATCAATTAATAAATTCATAGCCAAGATTGCCAGCGATTACCACAAGCCTGACGGACTCACCTTGGTGGGCCCGGAAAAAGTGACACTATTTTTAGAGCAGTTGCCTATTGAAAAGTTCTTTGGAGTAGGAAAAGTAACTGCACAGAAAATGAAAAACCTTGGCATTGTTGATGGCAAAAGTCTGAAAGCGTGGAGCAAGGAAGCGCTCATGGCCAATTTCGGCAAAAGCGGTGCCTTTTACTACAATATTGTTCGGGGCAACGATGAGCGGCCGGTAAACCCAAACAGAATCAGAAAATCGCTAGGAGCTGAAAACACTTTTGATCATGACTTGAAAGAACCCACCGATTTAAAAATGGCACTGGACTCCATTATACTCACCGTTTATAACCGCCTGAAAAAAGCTGACAAATGGGGAAAGACACTTACCCTAAAGGTTAAATTCAGCGATTTCCGGCAAATAACCAGAAGCCAAACCTATGAAAAGCCTCTGGCAACGCTGGAAGACATTGCACAACACACCTTCAGTATTTTGGATAATATAGATCCTGCCGATTTCGAAATTGGGGTGCGCTTATTGGGTGTTACACTGAGTAATTTTGAAGGTGAGCAAGGAGAGTTGGCAAAAGCAGGTCAACAGCTTACACTAAACTTCTAATTTACTCATATTCAAAAAGTAAGGCATTCATTGCATACCTCCCTTTGGTTTGGAGTGATTGGATCGCACCTATACACAGGTCTGGTAATGTACAATCCATGTAAAAAAATGAAGGAAATGAGCCTGCTATTTTTGAATTTTATATACGATTACATTTGAGGTATTTTATATCTTGACCTCGAAAAACAGCTACTATGTCTAAACTTGTCATCAATAGCCATAAAGAGTTTGAAGCCTACGTTGGCAAAGAGTTGGGAGTTTCTGATTATCTAAAGGTAGATCAGGAGAGGGTTAATGCATTTGCCGATGCAACTATAGACCATCAGTGGATTCATATTGATGAAGATAGAGCCAGGTCGGAAGGTGCTTTTGGAGGCACCATTGCCCACGGATACCTTACCGTTTCTTTACTTCCCTACCTATGGGAGCAGATTGCTGAGATCAACAATATTAAAATGATGATCAACTATGGCATTGAGAAACTGAAGTTTAACCAACCGGTATTGGTAAATTCTGAGGTACGTTTGCGCGTAAAGCTAAGCAGTCTGGCCGATCTGAGAGGAATTACCAAGTGCCAACTAAACGTTACACTGGAAATTAAAGACAATCCTAAACCTGCCTTTACAGGGGAATTTATCTTCTTATATCATTTTAATAACTAATCTACCAGTCATTCCCGCTGAGGCGATAATCTTTACTGAGAGCAGATACCGAGGTTATTCTGATTAATTTCTGACTTCTTTCTTCCTCACATAAATAGTCTTATCCAACTCGCACACCACATCGCCTTCTTCGTCTGTAATTTCCAGAGGAAGCACAATCTCAGTCTTTCCATGTGCATCGGCCTCTGATCTAAGCTGCTCCACAAGGGCATTGTTAATCTCAAAAACACAGGTTACTTTTCCCCTCCCCGGTTTTTTAAAGCGAATGGTAGATGCTTTGTCCCATACGATATATTCTTTACCCAAATTTTGCAAAATGAGCAACATGTAAAAGGCATCTGACATGGCCATGAGCGAACCACCAAAATGCACCCCTACCAGGTTTCGGTTCCACCACCTGAGCTTCATGCTCACAACCGCCTTTTTAAAGTCTGGGGAAATGTGGTTTACACGAATACCCGCCCCAAGAAAAGGCGGGTAAAAATTCATCAATTTGATTTTCGTATGGTTAGATAGCCTGAACATTCTCTCTGATGTTTACTTTTGTTCTAAATAAAACAAAAAGCAATGACAGCAGAAATTCATACCGAGAAAGGACTAATGAAAGTGGAGTTTTATGAGAAAGACGCTCCCAATACCGTAAAAAACTTTGTAGACCTTTCTAAAAAAGGCTTTTACGATGGCCTTACCTTTCACCGTGTAATTCCCAACTTTGTAATACAAGGTGGTTGTCCCAATGGCATTGGCAATGGCGGACCTGGTTACTCAATAGACTGTGAGTTAGACGGAGACAACCAATACCACGACCGTGGCGTGCTTTCTATGGCTCATGCCGGTCGTAACACAGGCGGTTCACAGTTCTTTATTTGTCATAGCCGACAAAACACCTCTCACCTCGACAGAAACCACACCTGCTTTGGTAAGGTCTATGAAGGTCTGGAGGTGATTGACGACATACGACAAGGCGATAAAATTGAAAAAATAGTAATTATAGAAGACTAACCATTAACCCATGGCCTTTGCAATGCGTAGTACAACTATGGTTAAAGATTCATTGTCTATCTTTCAGCTCATAGACGAAGTACCGGAGGCCATGGCTTACTTATAATTTACTTTCGGAAACCAGCTCACTTTGCGAATAGATAAACTTTCTAAAGTCTGCCGGTTTCTTGTCATTGAGCAGCTTTATACCTCCCAGAGATTCAATGAGTTTGCCAAAATTCTCTTCGGCCTTTTCATACTGTTCACTGTTGGCATAGGTAGTCAAGAGTACAATATGTCCCGGCTTTCCATCTTCAGGCCCGCCAATCATAAACTCAAAGCTATCAATGTAATTGCTTTTTAATGCTTGCTCCCTCAGTACTTTCCAGTTATTACGGTAGTAATATTCCGCCTCTGCCTGGTTTTTATTCAATACTTCCACAATCTCTAGCGTGGATATTTTCTGAGCCTTGAGCGATGGAACTGTGAGCATAAGAAGTCCAAAGAAAATAATGTATCGCATAGTCATTTACGTTTAACCGATGTGCACATATACCCGAAAGGACAGACTAAGGATTCAGAAACCAGACCGATAACCCGATTCCATCGACCAATTATCGGTGAACGATAGCCTTTACAAAATCGGCCACCAGATAGCTCAGCGCCTTACCCACCATCAGTTTTTCGGACTCCTCGTTAGGAGCTGCTTCGGGCAAATGCAAATACGCAGGGCTAAGACTCTTAGCACACTGTCGAACAAAAAGCCTGGCCTGTTCGAGCGAAACTCCCGATGGTGACATGGCGCTGCTGGGCATCATACGAATAGCATCCATGTCTACTTCAATACCGCACTCTATCATATCGTCAACAACAAAAGAAACAGCATCGGCCAGCATACTTTCCAGGTAGGTAATATTTTCGAGAAAAGAATACTTCACCTGCTCGTCCGCATCCATCGATTTCAGCATATTCTCGCTGTTGTATGACTGATGCAGACCAAAGGCAAAGTAACGATTCAGGCATTTTTTCTGCCGTGCATACGAAAAACCATTGCCGCTATGCCTCCCCTCCAGTGCCCGAAAATCGGCATGTGCATCCAGGTTAATGGCATTTACTTTCTTTTTGTGAGCCACGGCCGCACAAGCCTTTATTATGGGGTAACTGTTGTTGTGCCCTCCGCCAATTACAATGGGAATAAGCTCTGCAGCTTTCACCTCGGTAAGTACATTTTCAACCATCTCGTCTACCTCTTCACAAAGCAAATGCAGTTTCTGAAAATAATAGTCCGATGCGGAATCGAGCGCATCGGCCTTTTCCTGAATAGCGTCAATATTCACAGCTCCCAGCACACATATTTCATTACCACGGAGATACCGGTTGCTTTGTATATTGCAGAAAGCCCTAAGAAAACTATCCCAGGCATGTTGAGTTCCTGGTCGGCCATGATTGCCCATTACTCCCACACATTCCGGAATACCGATTAAACAGAACCGAACCTCTTTTTTGAGTTTACCCAAAGCAGCCTGCCAGTCTTTGGCTTTTAAGAAAATCATGGTTTCTCCTACTCGGGTTTCTCCTTTACGAGGCTTCACCAATTGGTCGGGGTTTGCCGCAATTATCATTTTGAAGGGTTAAGTGTATATTTCGTCCAAAAATAATTAAAAAGCTTTTGGGCAGTCCTTATATTCGCTACCTGAACTGTAAAAAGTTAAGGCAAAAAGCCCTCGTTTAGTAAAAAGGCAAAGCAGGCAATAATGAAAACTAAACCAAAGCTGAGTGGTATAATTCTTAGTGCTTGATGCCGAACAAACGTGAAATTATTTATACATTTCTCTACAGCCAGATAGTTAACACATGAATTATACACCCGAAACGGTGCGCATTTTTGTGGTCGAAGACGACCCCTTATACATGAAATTGGTTCGTTACATAGCCGAACTAAACCCAGACCATGTAGTACACGCCTTTGAAGATGGCAAGTCTTGCATCGACAATCTTCATGAAAACCCCAAAGTAGTTATACTAGACTATTCTCTCCCCGATATTTCGGGTAAAGAGGTACTACAGGCCATAAAAAAATACGACCCCGAAATACAGGTCATTGTGGTGTCTTCACAAGAAAGTATCAATACGGCTGTGACCCTGTTAAAGCATGGGGCCTATGATTATATAACCAAAGACAATGAGACCAAAGACCGGCTGCTCAATGCCATTAACAATGCCAAGCGCGTGTCGTCTCTTACCCAACAAATCACCACACTTAAAGAAGAACTCAATCAAAAATACGAGTTCGAGAATACCATCATTGGAGAAAGCCCGGCTATAAAAAGGGTGTTTAAAATGATGAACAAGGCGGTAAAGACCAATATTACCGTGAGTATTACAGGAGAAACAGGTACGGGAAAAGAAGTTGTAGCCAAAGCCATACACCACAATTCAGACAGAAAATCGAAACCCTTTGTGGCAGTCAATATCGCTGCCATTCCGGAAAACCTGATTGAAAGTGAGCTATTTGGTCATGAGAAAGGAGCTTTTACTGGTGCATTGGCTCGAAGGAAAGGGAAATTTGAAGAAGCCGATGGCGGAACACTTTTCTTAGATGAAATTGGGGAGATGGACATCAACCTGCAGGCCAAACTATTGCGCGTGCTTCAGGAAAGAGAACTAACCCGGGTTGGTGGAAACGAAGTAGTGAAGTTCGATGTACGTGTAATCGTAGCCACTCATCGCGACCTTGCCGAAGAAGTAAAACAGGGCAATTTCAGAGAAGACCTCTACTATCGTTTGTTGGGTATTCCTATTGAGCTACCTCCACTTAGAGAGCGTGGTCAGGACGTTATTCTAATTGCCAAGCACCTGCTCAGGCAATTTGCAAAAGAAAATAAGCTTGGAGCTGTAAAAATGAGTAAGGAAGCTCAAAACAAACTTATCTCATACCCCTTTCCGGGCAATGTGCGCGAGTTGAAGTCGGTGGTAGAGTTAGCAGCGGTTATGTGTGAAGAGAATGAGATTGAAGCTGAAGACATCACCTTTAACAGCTTGCAAAAAGAAGGACAGTTTTTGTTTGAAGAAATGACTCTTCGCGATTATACCTTCAAAATTATCAGGCACTTTTTAGACAAGTACGATAACAACGTGCTGCTAGTAGCTAAAAAGCTGGGAATTGGCAAATCAAGTATATACCGCTATTTGAAAGAAATGGAAGAAGGCTAAGAAGCTTTGGCCAGAAAGACCTTTTCTATTTTGAGCAATAATTCTGAAGGCACCAAAGGCTTATCCAGACATCCGTAATAGTTGGCGTATTCACGCTCCAGACAACTGTCTTTATAGCAATTGGAACTCATTACAATAACCGGTACCTGGCTAAATCGAAGATCATCGTCCAATGCCTCAATCATTTCAAGCCCCGACATACGCGGCATTTCTATATCAGTGATAATCAAATCTGGTAAGTCGCTGTCGCTCAGCCACTCCATAGCCTCTGCCCCATTTCCGGCCGTCACCACTTCATAATAATCGCTTAGGAGGAACTTTACGGCCTTCAGCGTGCTTTGGTCATCTTCTACTACCAGTATTCTCTTTGTCATAACTCACGAATGTTCCTCAATAACAGCTTTAACTGTGCCAAAAGGCAAAAAGTTATGAGCGAGGTTCGAAAGGCACAAACGGTTTTACACCAAAGCCCGGTGATGTACCATATTTGGACAAGTTGTCCCAGATGGGGACGAAACAAGATTTAACCATCCACCACAATTTAAGGTCTATTTTGCGGGCATTTTATTTATGTTTGACAATCACGTTAAAGATTATTTGAGACATGAGAAAATTCGGACTTTTTAGTTTGCTTTTTATTTGCGCGGTATGGCTAAGTGCCCAAACCAAGCCACTATCGCAACTCACGGTAGAGGAGATCATGCAGGCGCCCGAAAAATTTATCGGCACCTCACCTTCGCGGGTAAGCTGGTCTAAAGACAGCAAGAACATTTATTTTTACTGGGACCCGGATGCTGACGGACGTTCTTCTGCCTTCAAAATCAGTAAGAACGGTGGTGAAGCCGAAGCCATTGAAGATACCAGCGATGGTTGGCCCTCCAGCTACGAGTTCAATAGCGACAAAACCAAAATTGTATATGCAAAGGGCGGTGACATTTACATTAAGGAACTAAAGTCTGATAAAGAAACACGACTCACCGCAACCAACTCGCGTGAATCTAATCCGCGTTTTCATAAAGATCACATCATTACCTTCATTGCCGATGACAACCTTTTCAGCATCGATACTGAAACAGGCTTAATGAAGCAACTGACTAACTTCCTTATTGAGCGCAACCCCGATGAAGACAATGGTTCTTCCAGAAACATTGGCAGATCGGAAGGCAACAGAGAGCAAGACAATTGGCTGCGCGATGACCAGTTGAACACATCAGAATATTTGGCCGAACAGAGAAGAAGACCTCGCAGAAACTTTTCCGGTTTCTTTGGTGGCGACTTTGGACAGTCGGAAGACAGACGCAGCACCATTGAGTTGAGAAATGTAAGAAATATTCAACTCTCGCCTGATGGCCGTTTTGTGAGCTTTATGGTTTATCATTCTCCGGAAAATGGAGCTAAAAACACGATTGTACCAAACTATGTAACCTCTAGCGGTTATACCACCGACATTAACACTCGGCCCAAGGTAGGCGGTGAGCAAGGCTACTCCGAAATAGGTATATACAACATAGCCGCAGACACCTTTTATATGGTAGACAAAATGAAGCTGCCGGGTATTACCGATTTGCCTGACTATGTGAAAGACTATCCGGATAAAGAATGGAAAGAAGAGCCACGAAATGTATCGGGCAACGATATCATCTGGTCTGGCGATGGCAAATATGCCGTGGCTCACTTTGGAGCACACGATAACAAAGACCGTTGGATTATGCGCCTTATTCCTGAAACAGGCGACCTGATTACTATAGACCGTCAAAGAGATGAGGCATGGATTGCGGGCCCGGGAATAGGTAGTGAGTCTTTCTCAGGCACATTTGGTTTCTTACCCGATAACAAAACCATATACTTCCAGTCAGAGAAAACAGGATACTCACACCTATACATTCACGATTTGTCTAATGGAGTAACCAAGCAATTGACCAACGGCAATTTTGAGGTATACAACCCTTTCCTTTCATCTGACGGCAGCAAGTGGTACTTCCATGCCAATATGAAACACCCGGGCATAAGACACTTCTACTCATTGCCAGTACGTGGAGGAACCCCAACCCAAATCACTTCGGTTGACGGTGGAAATGACGTAACCCTTTCTCCCGATGAAAAAACCCTGGCTATTGAATACTCATACATCGACCAACCCACCGAACTTTATGTTCAGGACAATAAGCCCGGAGCAAAACCTAAAAAACTTACCGAAAGTCTTCGCGATGGTTTTAAGCAATACGACTGGCATCAACCGGAGGTAATCACCTTTAAGGCAGAAGATGGAGCCGATGTACACGCCAGGCTATACAAGCCCCAAAACCCCAATGGAGCAGGTGTAATATTTGTACACGGAGCCGGTTACCTCCAGAATGTACACTTCTGGTGGAGCACCTACTTTAGGGAGTTTATGTTCAATAACATGCTCATGGCCAAAGGCTATACCGTGCTGGATATCGACTACAGAGCTAGTTCCGGGTATGGAAGAGATTGGAGAACGGGTATTTACAGACATATGGGAGGTAAAGATCTTTCCGATCAAATTGATGGAGCTCGTTATTTAATGCGCGAACACGGTGTTGAAGCTGGAAGAATAGGCATGTACGGTGGTTCCTATGGCGGATTTATCACCCTCTTTGCTATGTTCAAACACCCCGATGTGATAGCCGCAGGAGCAGCATTGCGTTCGGTAACAGACTGGGCACACTACAACCACGGGTACACCTCCAACATATTGAACACTCCCGTAGAAGACCCCATTGCCTTTAAACGAAGCTCACCCATTTATTTTGCCGAAGGACTACAAGGAGACCTACTTATTGCCCATGGTATGGTAGATACCAATGTACACTTCCAGGATGTGGTACGTTTGGCTCAGCGACTTATAGAATTGGGTAAAGACAATTGGGAAATGGCCCTATACCCTATTGAAAACCACGGTTTTACGGAACCATCGAGCTGGACAGATGAGTACAAGCGAATTTTCAAGCTTTTCGAAAACACCATTGGTAAAAAATAGTCACATGATTAAAAAAGCAGCATCATTAGTATTAGTGCTTTGTCTGTGGGCCTGTGCAGGCCCCGCAGAAAAGGCTACCGTAAAGAGAGGTCTTATTACCGAAAAAGCAATGGTGGTCTCAGCCCACCCTTTGGCTTCAGAGGTTGGTAAATCCATTCTCCAAAAAGGAGGCAATGCTGTTGATGCTGCTATTGCTACCCAACTTGCCCTGGCGGTTGTGTATCCCGGAGCAGGCAACATTGGAGGCGGTGGTTTTATGGTAAGCCGAATGGCCAATGGCGAAATTGCTACCCTCGATTACCGCGAAAAAGCTCCACTGGCCGGAGGACGCGATATGTATCTGGATGCCAATGGGGAGGTAATAGACCGAGCCAGTACCCGTGGCCACCTGGCGGCCGGAGTACCCGGAACCGTAGCTGGACTAGCGGCTGCCCATGAGAAATACGGACGACTGAGTTGGGCTGAATTGGTACAACCATCTATAGACATAGCGGCCAATGGCTGGGCTTTAACAGCACGTGAAGCAGGAAAGCTAAATAGTAACCGAGAGGCATTTATTGAATACAATACCGTGTTGCCCGATTTCTTTCTGGCCAATGAAGGCAGCGAGTGGAAAGAAGGCGACACTGTGAGGAATGAGGAAATGGCCGAAACGCTAATCCGCATCAGAGATGAGGGAAGAAATGGATTCTATAAAGGAAAAACTGCCCAACTCATTGTGGAAGAAATGGAACGCGGCAATGGCCTGATTTCGCTGGAAGACCTGGAACAATATGAGGCCGCGTGGCGCAAGCCCATAACGGGAAGTTACAAAGACTATGAGTTCATTTCCATGCCTCCACCATCGAGCGGAGGTGTGGCGCTTGCGCAACTTCTCAATAGCGTAGAAAATCTGGACTTACAAAAGTCGGGCTTTCATAGTGTGGCTGCAGTACATGCCATGGTAGAGGCCGAACGCAGAGTTTATGCCGACAGGGCCAAGCACCTTGGCGATCCGGATTTCTGGGATGTGCCCAGAGAAGGCTTGCTGTCTAAAGACTATTCCCTCGAGCGAATGAAAAACTTCGACCCTAACGTGGCTACACCAAGTGCGCAAATTCAGGCTGGCCAACCCATGGCCTATGAGAGTGAAGAAACCACCCACCTTTCGGTGGTAGACGAAGAAGGAAACGCGGTTTCCGTAACCACTACCCTCAATGGAGGTATGGGCTCTAAAGTATTTGTAGGCGGTGCCGGCTTTTTGCTCAACAATGAAATGGATGACTTTAGTATTAAGCCCGGAGAACCGAACATGTACGGACTGATTGGCGGTGAAGCCAATGCCATTGCACCAGGAAAACGCATGCTCAGCTCTATGACGCCCACAATCGTAACCCGTAATGGCAAACTATTTATGGTTGTAGGAACACCCGGTGGAAGTACGATTATCACCTCTGTTTTTCAAACCATTCTCAATGTAGTCGATTTTGAAATGGGTATGCAGGAGGCAGTAGAAGCCCCTCGCTTTCACCATCAATGGCTACCCGACCAGGTAAGATACGAGCGCAATGGCCTGGATAGTGCTGTGGTTGCTCAACTCAAAAAAATGGGCCACACCATGAATGAAGGTGGAGCCATGGGCCGGGTTGATGCAATACTGGTTTTGCCTGACGGCCGACTGGAAGCTGGTGCAGACCCAAGAGGCGATGATGCTGCAGCCGGTTATTAAAAAATATAAAACTATGACAAGATAAGATATACGCTCTTGTAATAGATAAACAGCTGTTACCCCCTATGCAAAGAAGCTGTCTCAAAGGCTAAACGAAATTCCCAATACAGCGCGGGAATCTTCTTCTTGTAAGGTTAGAGGGTTATTTATTTAGTTAGATCGCATAAAAGCAAATAGATCACTTGAGCTATAAGTTGTGCCTTCACAGCACCAGAAATGGGCCAATTGTGAAGACACAAATGGCGACAAAATGTCAAAACATACGCCATGGGACTTAAGTAACCTGAGTTCGATGTAAGGAAGTAGTAAAATGTCCCCCTTAGGACGTCATTGCGGAATTTTCCTCTGAAAACTTTACATACGCAAAGGAAAATATCCGCAATCTCATTTAGGCTCTGTTGAGATACCGGATAAAACAGGCCTTTTTGAGAGTTTAAGCCCTGTTTTTCCGGCATGACGTTCTTTTCGTACATCGAACTCAGGTTAAGTAAGTAAAGCTAGAGGATGAATACCCAATCGAGATTCCCGGTCAAACTAAGAATAACCAACTTAGCCGACCTTTGAGACAGCTTTTTATTCCCACCATTCCATCAATGTGCAGGCACTTACTTCCCACTAACCCTAGCGTACTGCCGGGCTCAAAAGGCTAACGCACATTATTTTCATCTCGTGTACTTTACCTATAAGGCTAATTCACAGTATATTTAGCTAATGCGCCTTATTACTTTTCTACTTCTCACAGCACACTGCGTATGGGCTCAGTCTCCCCGTCTTTTGCCTTCGTTTGAGTCTTCTCACTTACAAGAAATATGGATAGACACCCAGTTGAAGGGGCAGCCTCAGGAGTTTAGCATCGAAGAGTATAACTACAACAGAGACTCTGCACGTCTGTATAAATCGCCCATATCCAGACAATACTTTTATGAATTGGGCCGGCTCCGCAAGGTGGTTTTCAAAAAGACGGGCAGCCCTATCAAAACATACCTATACGATACCCACGGTCGAATAATTGAGCAACTTCGCACAGACTCTTTCGAGAGTATTCCCCGCATTACCTACACTTACAATGATGAAGATCTAACATCTGAAGAGGTGGTGTATCGTGTCACTGGTACAGTTCACTCCAAAACCATACTCCGTTTCAACGATCGATTGCAGTTGATTTCCAAAGAAGAGTATCGTGGCACCCAACAGCTCAACCGATACTGGCTCTATGCCTACAACAGCCAGAACGATCTGGTGAGCGATGAATACTACGACATCGTGAGCAACACCGGTGTTTCGGCCAACACTAAGCCGGAAGAACCAAAACCCAACTTACGCACCGAGATTCTCTATACCTACGATACCCGGGGGCTTAGAACCACTGCCAAAACCTTAAAAAATGAACTGCTCCATTCCGTAAGCCATACCCGGCATTTTCCTGATTCTTTGGTCAACGAAACTGTTTTTTACCAAGCCAGCGGCTGGCCATCAGAAAAGCTAGTAGAAATACAGCACGACTCAGCCAGAGTGGTTATTAAAGGCTACTACAACACGGAAGACACGACTAGTTACAGGGCCCGGTTTAGAGAAATTTATGTATACAACGATTTGGTGGAGTACGAAAGCAGAACCTTAAAGGGCACCTTTGTAGACAGGTACGCTACCTTTTACGAATACGATCACCTGGGCAATTGGATAAAGAAAACCACCTACAGTAATGGTGTGGTGCTTAAGGTGGAAGAACGCAGGATAAGGTATTAAAGTAATTGGGACATAAAAAACCGGAAGAAACCCTGCCTACATAGCTCCTTCCGGTCAATTAATGCATTGGGTTAATGATGTCTCTTTTTATTTTTAGTACGATGTCCGGGTTCCCAAATGAGCCTTACAAAGCTGCTAAACCGTTGGTTTTCTCGCTGCACAGGAATACCAGCCACAATTCCTACCAGAAGGTCTTCCGCCAATCCCAGCCGCATCTGAGGCCTTATGGTCATATCAAAATCGGCATGCCCTAAGGTTTTGTTAAACTCTATACCAATAAAATTTCTTGTGCCTGATATCATGTAATGAAAGCTGGTATTAATATCGTAGTGAGTAGTTACAGCCTTGCTCTCATACATTTGTTCAATCATTGGCCCGGTATATATAAGGGAATGAAAGTTATTTCCCCAGCGCTTTGCCACTACTAAAAACGGGTTGTAAATATTTCCTTTTACCAGGGGTTCTCCAAAGTTTCTAAAGTCAGACAATTCAAACTCATTGATATAGCCCAATGCCATAGAAGTGGCCCTCTTCTCACTTACCAGAAAGGTCCATTGAGCGGCCAGTTTCAGACTATTGAGCCGGTTAGAGGGCAACAGTTCTCGTGAGGTTCCATTTAGGGGTGTATAAAAAGTAAAAGGCAATTCTACCTCCAACCCCAGCCTGTCTACAGGAGCCCACTCATATTCCACAAGAGCTTCGTATGAATCGAAGTTCAAATTATCGGTAAGCCCAAGGCCAATGTTCCATTCCTTTTCTCCCTTTCGGGCTCCAAGGTCGCGAATCAGGTCTATGTATAAAGGTTCGGCATGCAATACTTTGTAGGGCTTTCTGGAATCCTGCACTTCAGCAATATAGATGCTGTCTTTTTGAGCGTCATTGGTCTGTCCTATCGCTGTTCGGATGCTCAAAAGGCATAGCAAGCCCGGCACCCAATATTTTATGATGTTCATGTTTGTTATTCAGGTTTTAAAATGTGGTTCAATAAATAGAGGGGCTGCTGAGGAAGCGGTGTGTTTCTTCAGCAGCTCAGGCCACAATTGTTGCAACCCCAATGAGTAGGCAGTACTGCCTGTTAGCAGAAAAAACCTATCAGGGTAGCGTATACAAGCCTTGTAAGGGGTATTAACCCTTGGGTGGCGGGGTATCCAAATCTAAAAAAACACTGTAAAAAGAATTCCGGTACGCTGACAATCGCTCTTTTTTGGCTTTAAAAATGGTGGGGTGGTTTTCGGGAAGTCCTTCATTGTGTAAGAGCAACTCTTTAATTCTGCTTTCCTTTTTGCGGTGCTCCTCACTGTCTTCATTATCATATTCAGCCAGGGCATTTTCTATACCCAAAACTTCTTCCAGAATAAGCTCGATAAAACTATCCTGCTCATTGAACCCTACTTCTTGAAGAAACCCGTCAGGATAGGAATGATTGGTATCAACACTAATATTGAACAAGTACAGGGCCATAAAGGCCCAAACCCACCGTACGATCTTACTATTTCGAAGGAAGACAATCACAAGGCACAATTAACGATCGTCACTTAGTTTTGTTATCCAAATTTTCTGGAGAAATCATTAAAACCGAATGGTGTAACTCATTTTTTGAGGATTTTCTTCTTTGCTCTCGGTTTTGTTCGGAACCAGGCTATAACGTACCAAAGGATCAGGCTTAGCCTGTGGCAGTTTAAACCGTACCTTCACCTTTTTATGCAGGCACACATTTCTGCCTTTGTTGTAGGCTTTTTCAAACTTAAGAAGCTCAACCAAACGGAGCACCTCCTCATCGCAGCCAAAACCCAGGCTTTGTATAACACGTGCGTTGAACACCCTACCTCTACCGTCCACATCGAAAGCCACCTCAACAACGCCCTCTATTTTCTGTTCAAGTGCCTGTTTAGGATAGTTAAGATTGTCCTGCAGAAAAGCAAGCATGGCGTCATCTCCGCCACGGTATCTGGGCATTTTAAGGGGCGCATCTTTTCTGGGTTTACTCATTGACAGGTTGGGGTATTTAGTTGCTTAGTCCAGTTTAATTCTTCTTATTTCAATAGGGCTTACCTTCTCTGGCAACAGGTTCTTATTGGCATCATATGCAGCCCATGGGCTATTGGCCAGGTAATAAAAATAGCCATCTTTTACCTGCCCCAGGGTGGGTTCGCCCAAGCTTTCACCACCACGGTTAATGATGCGCTCCATATCGATAAAAAGGCCCGACTCGTCCAGAAAATACTGTACGACCTTGTAAGGCTTAACTCCATTGTGAATAGCCAGCAACGTATTGTTATAGAAATATAAACCGTCAATTCCCTTCAACAAGATATTCTCACTGGCAAAAACCTTTTCTATTTTATCCGTTTGCAGATCGACCCGGTGAATACCCGATATATAATCAGCAAAGTATAAATAACGCTGAGAGTCATTGAGAGTGAGTCCTTGTAGATTGAAGTGAGAGTCTTGCAGGTCGATGTATTTCCTTGAAAAAGCTCCATAATACTCAGCCGTGTCGGTTACATTCCTCACCAGAAAGGGTTTAGCACTGTTACTATGCCAAATGCGTTGCCTGTCATCCAGCAGCACATCGCCAATGACCGAACCATCATTAAATTCCACTCCATGAAGAATTCTACCTTCCGAAACATCAACCTGCACAATCATGCTTTTGCCTTCGTCTTGCGGGTTAAAGTCCACCATCTCCGGAAAAGCTGCCGTAGCCACCCATAAATGGTCTCGCAAAGCATCGTATTTCATGCCCAACACGCTGTAAGGCAAATCGATCCAGTCAGAGACCAAACCATTCGTATCTACTTTTACTATGCGTTTTTCGCGAATGCTACCAAGCAACAGCTCTCCACTATCGAGTAAAACAAAGCTCTCCGGGTGTAGCATTCCTGCATTAATGACCCGAAACACCTCATCGTGTACCTCTACTTTGCTCAACCTGGCCTGCAGTTCCAGCAAATCATCATAGCCCCTGTAGTTCTTCAGGCTCTCAAACTCAGGCGCTGAAGTAAAATCAAAAGTAGCATCCATTAGAAGCATCTGCTGTAGGGTTTGCACCGCACGGCTCTTGCGCCCGGTGAGTGCCCAGGCTCCCGCAAGTTTAGCCACTATGGTCGGATGGTTCGGCCTCATTTCGTTGGCCTCTCTTATCTTTTCCAGGTATGTATGGTAGTCTTTAGCCTCAAAGGCAGCAACAGCGGCATTGTATACCTCCTGAAGACTCTCTTGAGCTAAAGCTGGCAGGGCCGTTAAACAACTAATCAGAAAAAAGTAGAACAGACGTTTCATAGTTCTTTTGAACCCGGGAGTTTTTACCCAACAGGCTTCTTGGATGAATTCATGAATTTAACATCTTTCCGGGTATGCTCCCTTATTAAAGGCTCTTTCAATTACAACCAACAGGTTTTTTACCATTTATGTAATAGCCCAAACACACCTTTGTACTGGTTGCTTTTTGCCTTAATTTCAAAGCCATAACCATAAGAAATATGATAAACCTTACTGCTAAAACATTCAGAAGGTTGTCTCTGGCATTTTTAGTTGGTCTTTTGGCCTTACCGGAGACAATTGCACAGAAAATACCTGATCAGGTGGTTAAATCCATCGAATTCAGGGAAATAGGACCTACCCGTCAGGGCGGCCGCTACGTAGACTTTGCGGTTGTAGATAAAGCTCCTAAAGTAATTTATGCCGCAACAGCTTCTGGCGGCCTATGGAAAACCACTAACAACGGTCAATCCTGGAAACCAATTTTCGATAACGAAAGTATCATTTCTATTGGAGCCGTGGCCGTAGACCAACGCGATACAAGCGTGGTATGGGTAGGTTCAGGAGAAGCCAACAACTCACGAAGTTCTTATTGGGGCGATGGTGTTTATAAATCTACAGACGGAGGTAAAACCTGGAAAAACATGGGTTTACCGGAATCTCACCATATTGGCCGTATTATCATAGACCCTAAGAACTCCAACGTAGTGTATGTGGCCGCGCTTGGACATCTATATTCCGATAACCCCGAAAGAGGCCTCTACAAAACCACTAATGGCGGTAAGAGCTGGGAAAAGGTTTTGGAAGTTAAAAAAGCCGATGGCAAATATGTGGGCGTGGTCGATGTGGCTATGAGTCCTTCAGACCCCAACACACTCATCGCTGCTGCTTACGATAAAATCAGAAGACCCTGGACTTTCAATGAAGGTGGAGAAGGCAGTGCTATTTACAAGTCGACCAATGGCGGCAAAACCTGGAAAAAGCTTACTAACGGGCTACCGGGTGGTTTCATAGGTAGAATTGGAGTGGCTTATGCCCCCGGAAACTCTAAAGTGGTTTATGCCAATATCGAAAACGTAAACGTTGACGGCATTTCTACGGAAGAGAGAAGAAGAATGCTTGAAATTGGTATTCCACTGCAAAGAGGGCAATCTGTAAAAGGTACAGAAATGTACCGATCAGATGATGGTGGAGAAACCTGGAGAAAAATAAGCCCTGATGGCGAAGATGTAGGTGGTTATCCTTCTTATTACTACCAGCAGGTAAGAGTAGATCCCAACGATGAAGACCATGTGTACGTACTGGGTATTCGTGTTTGGGAAACGAAAGATGGTGGTAAAACCTGGGGCCAGCCCTTCCGCTTTGGAGGAGACAACCACGCCATGTGGATAGACCCTGCCGATTCGCAACACATGCTTTTAGGTTACGATCATGGTATGGGCATTACTTACGATGCGGGTGCCACGTGGTATCATCCTGACGAAATTCCTTTGGCACAGTTCTATGCAGTAGATGTAGACATGGCCTACCCTTACAACGTATATGGCGGTTTGCAAGACAATGGCTCTGTACGTGGTCCAAGCACTTCAAAAGACGGCCGACCAATTCCTTTTGAAGCATGGCAAAGAACCGGTGGTGGAGATGGTATGTACAACGTGGTAGACCGTACCAACAACCGATATCTGTACAACGAGTCTCAATTTGGCCCACTACAACGAGTGGACATGGTGACCGGAGAAACGTATGGCATTCGCTACAGAGGCGACAGAAACATGCGCTGGAACTGGAATGCTCCTATTGTAGTATCTCAGCATAATTCTGATGTCATTTACCATGCAGGAAATAAGGTGGTAAGATCACCTTTCAGAGGTGAAAGCTGGGAAGAAATTAGCCCCGACCTTTCTAATAATGACGAGGTAAAAGCTAACGGTACAGGCAACATACAGTACGGAACCATTACCACGCTGGAAGAATCTCCGCTAGATGCCAATGAACTATGGGCCGGAACTGACGATGGAAATGTACACGTAACCAGAGATGGAGGTAAAACATGGACTAAGTTAAATGCCAATATTCCAAACAATCCGGAGTACTGGGTAACACGAGTGGAAGCTTCTGCTCACTATCCGGGAACGGCCTATGTTTCTTTTAATGGCATGAGAAGAGACGACTTTAAAGCTTACCTCTATAAAACTACCGACTGGGGTAAAACGTGGACTTCTATAGCCGCTGGCATACCTGATGGTGGTGTAAATGTTATTCGTGAAGACCACAAAAATCCTAACCTCTTGTTTGTTGGAACTGAGCTGGGCACTTTTGCCAGCATTGATGGTGGCGCAAACTGGACCAAGTTTATGACCGGTATGCCGACCAATCCGGCCTACGACATGGTCATTCACCCAAGAGAAAATGAGTTGGTTGTGGCCACTCACGGACGCGGTATTTTTATTGCCGATATTTCTCCATTGCAGGGAATGAATGCTCAGACCCTCAATGCCGGGCTTACTCTGTTCGACATTCAGCCTGCCGTGCAATACATTAGCGGACTTAGCAATGTAACAGCTTACACCAACTTTGATGGAGAAAGCAGAGCCCCCGGAAGCCACATACACTTCCATGTGAAAAATGCAGGAACAGCCAACCTTAAGATTTACAGAGGAGCCAAGGAAATTTATAAGTCTGCCATCGATGCTTCAGCAGGCCTAAACACCTTTATCTGGAGGTTTGTAGAAATTACCGGAGAGCGCTCACAGAGAGATCTTGAGCAAATGGCTAACCGATTCAGAAACTTTGGCATGTCTGAAGAAGACATCAAAAACCGAATGGAAAGCATGAGGTATGAAACCAAAGGAGTAGGTCCGGGTACATACAAAGTGGTAATTGAAATGAACGGTCAAACCGTAACCAAAGAGGCCATTGTAATGAAAGACCATTGGTCTCAACAATAGACCACGAATAAATCAGTAAAAGTCGGTTTTAACTGACTAACCCCATTGTTTTCCGGCTAATGGTATGCCGGCAGGCAATGGGGTTCTTACTTTTAACTTATTCCTCTAAACAGCCTGCCTGTGCTGTGGCCCAACCATGGCATACACCGCCTGCGAGAATCCCTCCGGCCCTATTGCGTTAATCAAGCGTGCACAAGGTTCTTCCAACACAGCCCATTCTCCGTTTGGGCGTTGTACAAGCGCAGGCTCATTTACCGCCTTAAACATTTCGTAGTCATTCACATGGTCGCCAATTCCATAACTCCATACCTCACCCCACTCCTGCTCGTACAGTTTTAATAGCAGCTCAATGGCTCTGCCCTTATGGGCCTGTTTGGAAACTATGGTTTGAAAGCGGCTACCGGGAATACTTCTGAAGCCTACCTTATCTAGCTCCATGAAAAAGCGCTGGGAGAGTGAGCCCTGAAGTATGCTCTCTGAAAACTCGCGTTGCATGGCCCTTCTGGCCGAATTAAGATCCATACCCAAGTACATAGAAACTTCTTCGGCCGGTAAATCGCAATAGCAGAGAAAAGAAAGTCGTAAGTTTTCTCTAAGATTCGCAATTGCTTCTCGAATTGTTTCTACAGGTTCACCAACCACAATCACCTCAAACTGATTGATGTGATAAGTATTGAATGGGATAGGCTGCTTAAAATACCCTTTAGGAATGTATATGGCTGATCCGTTTTCCACAATAAACGGATGATGAACACCCAGAGCTTCCTGATAGGCCAACTGCTCAGCCCTGGCCTTTGAGCTGCAAAAAACTAAAGGAATCTCACGGTTTTGAAGAAACTCTACGGCCTCTCTGGACCGGGCATACGAGTAACTTTTAAGGTCTAACAAGGTACCATCAAGGTCTGTAAAAACTATCTTCTTCATTGGGGCAACTTCTTAAGCTTCTGAAATCATTAGCAAATTGGAAACAAACCTAATTCACTACTTTTGATTATTAACTTATCACATATAGCATTATTTATAAACCTGATTAATCAATTTCTACGGAATCGTTTGTTAAAACAGTCAATATTTTACCCACTTTTAAAAATCTATACATAAATCATCACCCGAGTCTAGCCAACAGACATTGTGTGAAAACGGCTTTTAGTAATCTTTAACTGTTATATCTGCTGTATTAGCCACAGAATTTATTTATTTCGTGGCCTTAAAAGGAAAACTACATGAAAATAAGAGTTGCCCTTATCGGACTCATACTTGCCGTTTTTGCAGTTTCTTGTAAGAAGGACAGCGTGCCTCAACAAGACAATTTCTACTTCTCCTATAAAGTAAAAATGAGCAATAAAATCACCTCTCCAACCATTATAAACGGTTATCATGGCCATGTACTAAAGTTTGAAGGAGATTTTATGCCCTCTACTGATGGCAAAACAAATGCACCTGATACGGTAAGAAACGAACTCTACTTTTTCGAAACTTCTAAACTGGACCAGTTGCAGGCCGCTATGATAGAAAAAGACGGCACCAAATTTTATGATCTAAAATTGCTGGAGAAGAAAGAAGTAAAACCAAAGTTTATCATAATCCCTAACAAATCAGGCTTTTACCAGATTGACACTAACAACAAAGAGTATCTGGTAATAATAAAAGTAAACAAGAAGTTAGGCTATTATAATGGTGGTGCCTTAAAACTAAATGCCACAAACGGCACGCTCAGACTCATGAACATGCGGATTGACTACAAAGCCACCTTCTAAACGGCTTTCCGGTTCTTCGTGGTGCTCAACACATCTTCAGCCACAAAACATATTCATTGGTTCAGGAATTAAGTATTTTCAAAAGCTTATTCCCTGAATGACTTCAAAAACTACATTTGATTTTACAGCCGCTCAGCGCTGGTTCAATGCCAAAGGTTGGCAACCCCATGCCTTTCAGCAAGACTGCTGGCAAGCTTTGCTACAGGGCAAAAGTGGTCTCTTAAATGCGCCAACCGGAAGTGGGAAGACCTATGCCATTTGGCTGGGCTGTGTATTGGCGGCCTTGCAAAACTCTTCCAAAACCACCGGTTTACAGGTGCTTTGGGTCACTCCCTTGCGCGCGTTGGCCAAGGATATTCGCAATGCCATGCAAATGGCCAGTAATGAAATGGGACTGCACTGGCAGGTTGGTTTGCGTACGGGAGACACTTCTACCAAAGAGCGGCAAAATCAAATGAAAACTATGCCTCAGGCTTTGGTTACCACTCCGGAGAGCATTCATGTACTGTTGGCTCAAAAAGATGCTCCCAAACTCTTCAAAAATTTAAAAACCATTGTGGTAGACGAATGGCACGAATTGGTGGGAAGCAAACGCGGGGTACAAATGGAGCTTGCCCTAGCCTATTTCAGACACCTGAACCCTAAACCCATCCAAACCTGGGCAGTTTCTGCAACCATTGGCAATCTTGAAGAAGCCACACAGGTGCTTTTGGGCGATCAGCTTGAAGATTGCGCCATTATTAAAGCTGATATAGACAAAAAAATTGAGATAGAAACGTTGCTACCCGACCATGTAGACACCCTTCCGTGGACGGGACACCTGGGGTTGAACATGCTCCCAAGAATACTACCCATATTGGAGGCCAATACTTCTACACTTCTCTTCACCAATGTACGGTCGCAAACAGAGATTTGGTACCAGAAAATGATGGATCAGGCACCGGAGCTAGCCGGACTGGTGGCCATGCATCATGGGTCGCTCGATCTGGCTGTGAGACAGTGGGTAGAAGAGGCACTGCATGCCGGAAAGTTAAAGTGTGTGGTTTGTACCTCCTCGCTCGATCTTGGGGTAGATTTCAGGCCGGTAGACATGGTTATTCAGGTTGGAGGCCCCAAAGGTGTGGCACGTTTTTTCCAGCGGGCCGGCCGTAGCGGCCACCGCCCGGGAGCTACCAGTAAAATCTATTTTCTACCTACACATTCGCTTGAACTAATAGAAGCCGCAGTGCTCAAAGAAGCCATTGAGCAAGAGCAGTTTGAAAGCCGCACGCCATTGCTCAACTGCTATGATGTGTTGGTTCAATACCTGGTAACACTAGCCGTGGGGCCGGGTTTTTACCCCGAAGAAATACACCGTCAGATCAAAAGCACCCACGCCTACAAGGGGCTCACAGATAAAGAATGGGCATGGTGCCTGGAATTTATAACCACGGGAGGGCATTCGCTCAGTGCCTACGATGAGTTCGCCAAGGTGGAAATAATGCCTGACGGACTTTATAAGGTAAACGACAGGAGAACAGCCATGCGGCACCGGCTTTCTATGGGTACCATTGTGGGAGACCCGGTAGTAAAAGTTAAATACCTATCGGGAGCTTATATCGGAACGGTGGAAGAAAGCTTTATTTCCTCACTCAAAATAGGTGACACGTTTTGGTTTGCGGGCATTAATCTGGAGTTGGTCAGATTCAAAGACCTCACTGCCCATGTGCGTAAATCGAAGAAGAAAACCGGCCCCATTCCTCGTTGGGGAGGTGGAAAAGCCTCATTCACATCGCTACTCTCCAATCAACTCCGAAAGAAAATCCATGATGCTTCCGTGGGAAAATTCGAAGGCCCCGAGATGAACTGCATAAAGCCATTGTTGGAGAAACAAGGCAAGCTTTCGGCCATTCCAAGGCAGAATGAGCTACTCATTGAGCAAATAAAGTCTGATGAAGGTACTCACATCTATATCTATCCGTTTGAGGGGAAGTATGTCCACGAGGTATTGGCTGCCCTTACGGCATACCGCATTTCAGTAAGTCAACCCATTTCTTTTTCAATTGCTTCTAATGACTATGGTTTCGAATTGCTTACCGATCAAGATATTGAAATAGAAGACTTTCTGGAGCTAGACCTGTTTTCTATGGAGTATTTGCTGGAAGACATTAAGGCCAGTATTAACAACACAGAAATGGCCAAGCGCAAATTCAGGGACATTGCCACTATAGCAGGACTGATTTTTCAGGGTTTTCCAGGCAAAGGCATGTCATTTAAATATTTACAGGCCTCTTCTACCATGATTTACAAAGTGTTTGAAGACTACGACCCCAACAACCTGTTGCTCAAACAGGCCAATGAAGAAGTGCTGAGCCTGCAGTTCGAGCGCTCCAGACTTACCGAATCATTACGCCTTATTAACCAGCAAAAAATAATTGTAAGAAAGCTGCGAAAGCCCACTCCATTCTGCTTTCCAATTATGGTAGACCGCCTGCGCGAAAAATTCACGACAGAAATGCTCTCCGAACGAATTGCAAGGATGCAACTGGATTTTACCGGTTAGGCTTATTCAAAAATCTGGTCAATTTTTATATTTCTATTGTCTTTGGTCATGGTCAGTATCTCATTGCCAAAAGACTTATATACCGAAGTAGCCCCTCTCACTCCTTTCCCAAAGGCTTTTACTCCAATTCTGGCCAGGGCACCAATAATTCCCGTAATAGACCCTTCAGTAACCATATCTTCAGCCATTATCTTCACATTATTCATGCAAAAATCGGCCAATTCCTGACCATCGGAAATAAACACCCAGTTGTTATTATCTGACAGGAACATTTCTCTTCCCCTTGCGCTGTAAAGTCCGGCATGAAGATTCTTTCGGAACTCATCCATGTTACGCACTTTCACTTTTGAAATAATTTCAATAGCCTTATTGTATTGTTCCTTGAAGTCAGACTGACTAAAGTCCAACACCTTTTCCAGAAACTTGGCTTTATCATTTTGCTGCAAAGCCACATTGAGTATGGAAGGAATCTCAAAACCGCTCATCTGTAAAATGTGTTGGTTTTGCTTACCTAACCACACGGTATACATACCTTCTTCCAATAACCGATGGTAATTGGGTTCCTGGCCATGCTCTTGAGGTATACGGCTTAAAATCTCACCGCGAAGACTATCAGGCTCATAATGACAGTCTTCCAGCATATTTTCCTGGGTAAGGTAAATGCTCTTGTATTCACTCAACTTTATGCGAAAAAGCGTAAAGAAAAGCCCATACTCATCGGCACTGAACTTTCCGTTTTCAACCCAGTGTTTCACTTTGCTCAACACCTTTTCATGTTGATATATGGCTGCATAGAATCGCCTGCCGGTTACCTGCTTATCTTCTAAAAGATCGGCCAGAGCATCTTGGGGAGGAAGTTGAATTTGCACCGGTTTAAAAAGGTATTTCTCAATATTGCTGAGACCACCCCCAAATGGGCCACCTTTCCTGAAATCACTTAGCAAACCATCGACACAGTCTTGAAAGTAGTTGGCTGCATCATTTATACTCTTGTGAGTGAGCTTTGACTCCTGCTCTGTTTCCAGTGTAATGGGATTCAGTCTTTCACGCAACCTATCGCTCAGCGACTTATCCAGGTTTTTGGCAATACCTTCAAAGGCACTTTCCATAAGTATGGCGTTTTTCGCCCTTACTTTACCATCGTAACTCACTCCATCGCGGGTCATTAGATGATAACAGAGACGAAGGGCTGAGTAACGATTGGTTCCATTGTCGCGAGACCACTCATGAGAGGGATATGCCAATGCCTCCAGGCCTCTGATCAACTCACTGGTGTCTTGTAGTATGGTGTTGTTTATTGTTTTGCTCATGGTTCTGCTTTAGGGCATTAAAAGAAGTCGGCAAACCTCTGTTTCCCGCTCACTACACTGCCCGGTCATGGCAACCGGTATACTACTTTCGGAAACAAAGGCCATGCATTTGGTCTTCCAGAGACTTTAAGTTAAAAAGTAAAAGGGATGCCGCCAATCCGTTCACGGATTAACAACATCCCTTTGATCAATAAGTGTTTATACAGCTTACCTCTTTAACTCGAGTGCCATTCCGTTTTTCATGACCAGATGTTCAATAAAGAACTCCATCATTCGCTCCGAGTCCATGGCTGTGTGTCCCTGATCCGGGCCAATTTGCACCTCAAAGCTCTTTCTGGCTTTCTGCAAAGCATCAATAAAAGCAAGAGAATTTTGCGGGTGTACATTGTTATCGCTGGTACCAAAGAAAATCATAATTTCTCCCTGCAGCTTATCGGCCTGATTCATCAAACTGAATTTTTCATAGCCTTCCAGGTTATTTTCCAGCAAGTTCATGTAACGCTCGGTGTAAATATTGTCGTAATATCTCCAGTCGGTTACGGCCGAGTTGGCCACTGCCGCGTGGAACACATCAGGATGTCTCAGCAAACAGGTAGCTGCAGTTGTTCCACCATAGGAAGTGCCATATACACCCACTCTGTTTTTATCGAAATAAGGTCGGTTATAAAGTGATTTTATACCTTCTGCAAAATCGTCCATTTCTACCTGACCAAGCTTGCCATATATTTCATCGAGCATTCGCTTGCCACGCCCTCTCACGTTTCTACCATCAACATCTACCACCAGAAATCCATATTCAGTAAGTGGGTTTGGCAAGGTAAAGGTTTCTCTAAACTCGTTGGTAGCCGGCCCTCCGTAGTTGGCCAAGATTAGTGGGTACTTCTTATTGGGATCGAAGTTTGACGGAAAATGAAGCAAACCGTGCAGTTCAGTTTTCCCATCGGCTGCGGTAAAGGTGAATGCCTCTACTTTTTTGAATCCAAGTTGCTCAAACTTGCTAATATCGCTCTTAGCCAATTCGGCCACCACTTTGCCTTTGTTGTCTACCAAATTGGTAAAGGGAGGAATATTGTGTGTTTGGGCAATATCGATAAAGTACTTACCGTCAGGCGAAATAGTGACGGAATGATTGTATGCCGGATCGGTAAGGCGGGTATCTTTGGTACCATCCAGTCTCACTCTGTGCAGTTGCATTTTCATATGGTTTTCACCACTTCTTGCCATGTAGTAGAGCTCTCCCTTCTTCTCGTCAACCATTTCTATTCCGGCTACTTCAAAGGGGTGTTGGGTCAGAGTTGCCTCCAAAGTACCATCAATATTATAGAGGTAATAGTTATTGAAGCCGGTTCTTTCCGAAGCCCAGATAAAACGCTTACCATCTTTTAACCACCGCATTTCCGGTGTATTCTTGGTAAAGCTGGGCAACCACTCTTCTCTTACCACAGTGCGGCTTTTACCGGTTACCGGATCGGCCGCTCTAAGCTCCATAATATCTTGCTTTCTGTTGGTGCTGTGAAAAAGCAACTCCTTACCATCGGGAGTCCACTCCACACCATAGAGATAAGTTCCTAAAGGCCCGTCTTCAAAAGACTTTCCGCCTCGGGTATCCAAAAGAGTAGTTTTCTCGGTCTCAAGGTCGTATACCATTAGGTCTACCGGAAGATTAGGCTCACCTACTTTAGGGTATGACATTACTTCCAGTGAATCGTACAATTTGAGCTGATCCAGCAAAACGTAATACTGCTTCGCGCCTTGCTCATTGAATCGGTAGAAGGCCACTTTTTTACTATCGGGCGACCACCACATAGCGGTATTTTGCCCTAGTTCTTCACCATACACCCAGGTGGCAATACCGTACTTTAATTTATTTTCCATGTTTCCATCGGTAGTAATGGCCTGCACATTGCTGCCATCGGCATTACTGATGTACATGTTTCTATTTTTATGGAATGCTTTTAATTGCCCATTGGGCGAATCGGCCGATGCGTACTGACGACCTCTGGCCGGACGGTTCCAGGCTCTTCTTTCCGGTCTTGGAGGAGTCCCTAAATCTTCGGTAGTTTTCTTCTTTACATCGTACTTCCAAAGCTTACCATCCTTCACATACTGAAAGCTGGAGCCATCGTCACTCCAATTGGCAGAAATGGTTCCGTAGTCTACCGAACCGCGCAGCTGTGGTGCCATTTTCTGATACTGCTCGTATCCTGGCATATTTTTGAGCTTGTCTTGCGCCTGCCCGTTGTGGGCGAAAATCAGCGTTAACAAACCCGATAGGAATAAGACCTTTTTCATATAGATAGTTTTCGTTTTTAATCTTCTTCAATACTAACACATTCAACCTTAAAAAAACAGTTGAAATCTAGGAGCGGCCATAAGTTCTACAATTTGAGACCCGGGATTTATGATTTGTAGGCCGGAGCTTGCAATTTGGCATTTGAGGTTTGAGATTTACGGCCGGACACAAAAGAACTGATGCTCAAAACACTGAAATTACTCGCTATACTGGAAGGTGTCTCCTACCTTCTGCTCTTAGGAATTTGTATGCCCCTTAAATACTGGTTCAACATACCTGAACCCACCTACCCGGTTGGCCTGGCTCATGGAGTGCTTTTCGTGCTTTATTGCTCTTTTGTAATGTTCGTGGGGCGCAAAGAAGCGTGGACCATGTGGAAGACTTTTCTGGCGCTTATTGCCTCGCTTTTACCTTTTGGAACCTTTATGGCCGATAAAAAGCTCTTTACACCTCAGGCTGAAAGCAAATAAATTAGAAAGTCTCAAACCCTTTTATGCTCCCTTAGTTTGTCTCATGTAAACTATTCTATGCGACATCTATTTTTTCTGTTGATGCTATGGGTGGGCCTGCCTCTGTCGGCCTATCAAAACAAAGGCAACCTCTCCGGATATGTGACCGATGCCAAAACCGGAGAATCTATACCCGGAGCCACGGTGCAGGTGCTCGAATTACAAACCGGAGCCATTACCAATGCGGAGGGTTTTTACACCCTGGAAAACTTACCTACAAGAACTTTTACACTGCAAGTTTCTTTCGTAGGGTACGAAACGCAAACCAAATTCAACATAGTAATTCGTTCGGGAGGAAATCCGGACGTGAATTTTGAACTAAAAGAAACCATCTCAGAATTGGGCCAGGTAGTAGTAATGGCCAACCCGTTTCAGAAAATTGAAGAGACTCCCCTTTCTATCCAAAAGCTCTCGCGGGAAGAAATTGCTACTTATCCGGGCGGAAATAATGACATAGCAAAGGTTGTACAATCTCTGCCCGGAGTATCGGGTTCGGTTGGTGGTTTTAGAAACGACATCATTATTCGCGGTGGAGCACCCAATGAAAATGTTTATTATTTAGATGGAATTGAAATTCCGAACATCAATCACTTTGCAACCCAAGGCAGTGCCGGTGGCCCGGTTGGTCTGCTCAATGTAAGCTTCTTTGAGGGAGTGACACTTTCTACTTCGGCCTTTGCTGCGCAATATGACAATGCTCTGTCCGGTGTTCTTCAGTTCGATCAGAGAAACGGAAACAACAGGGAGTTCAGAACAAACTTTAGGCTTAGCAGCAGCGAAAGTGCCTTAACCTTTGAGGGTCCATTATTTAAAGGCGAAAACGAGACTTCTAAAACTTCCTTCATAGCTTCTGCCAGAAGGTCTTACCTGCAATTTCTTTTCCAGGCTCTGGACCTTCCTTTTTTACCCGACTATTGGGACTACCAGTATAAACTGACTCATGCCGTAGATGAGTACAATGAAATCATCATTACCGGAGTGGGGTCAGTTGATGATTTCAGTATTAACGTGCCCGATGAATATGATGAAGAACAACAGGCCACGCTAGACCAGGTACCGGTGATTAAACAACAAACCAATACCATTGGTGTAAGCTGGAAACGAAGAAACAAATACGGCAAAGGGTTTAGCACGTTTTCATTGAGTAACAATAGATTGAATAATGACTTTAGAAGGTTCGAAAACAATGAGAACCAAACGGGACTTTACCTGCAAAATTTATCGACCGAATCCGAAACTAAATTTAGGTATAACAGCACCCGTTTTAAAGGAAATTGGACCTTGGTAAGCTCTGCCGGCTTGCAATTTGTGAGCTACGAAAATAATAGCTTAGACTTAGTGAACAATAACAATTTCGACAACCAAATATCCTTCACTAAGTACGGAGTCTCCTTTCAAGCTTCTTCCATTTCACCTGACGATCGTTTAAAATACTCGCTCGGAATTAGAGTAGATGGCAACAGTTTTACTGAGTCCGGCAATGACTTTTGGCAAACCCTAAGCCCCAGGGCATCTGCCAGCTACACTTTCGATGCACTAAAGAAATGGTCGGTAAATGCCTCGCTGGGCAGATACTATAAAATTCCACCTTATACTATTTTGGGTTATAGTCAGGCAGGTTCACTCGTCAATAAAAATACGGAGTATATCCGAAGCGACCATGCGGTATTGGGGCTCGAGTATTTACTAAACCCATCTTCACGATTTACTCTGGAAGGCTTTTATAAAAAATACGACAACTACCCCGTGTCCCTTGAACAAGGGGTGTCGCTCGCCAATTTAGGTGGCGATTTTTCGGTGTTAGGAAATGAAAATGTGAACAGTACAGGTGAAGGAAGAACCTATGGAATGGAATTTCTTTATCAGAAAAAGTTTACCAATAACTATTATGCCATACTGGCCTATACCTGGTACAAGAGCGAGTTTACAGGGCTCGATGGTGTTTACCGGCCAAGTGCCTGGGACAGCAACCATCTGCTCACTTTTACGGGAGGCTACAAGTTTGGCAACAACTGGGAATTAAGCGCCAGAATGCGCTACCTGGGTAGCACTCCTTACGCTCCCGTAGACAGGAATGCTACTCTGGAAAACTATCCGGCCATAATCAAAGACAATGACCAACTGGGCTCAGTAAGACTCAATGCCTTTAATCAAACCGATATACGTATTGACAAAAAATGGAACTTCAGCCGGTGGACCTTCAATGTATTTCTAGAACTGCAAAACGCATTTGGCCAAGATATTCCCAATGAACCGGAGTATGGTCTGAACAGAGATGCTCAGGGAAATATAACCACACCCCGGCAACTGGTGCTTATTGAAGGTATAGACAATTCGAGTATTCTACCCTCGTTGGGAATCGTAATCGATTTTTGAGTTAGTTAAGACTTCACTTTTGTCCACACCACAGTGCGGCCAAACATAGAAAGGCCAATATAGCCTCGCACTTCCAGCTTGTTGCCTTTCAGTTTCATACGGCAATCGTAGGTCTTGCCATTGTTGGGGTCATAAATTTCGCCATCTTCCCACACGCCATCCTCGAACACAAAACCTTTTACCAGGTCCAAGCCCAAAACAGGGCGTTTGCGAAGTTCTTCTTTCGGGTTTTCAGTATCGAGCTTTGGTGTACCATCCGGGTTATTGGGCTCTTTGAGCCAAACAATTTTGCCATGGTACTTACCTTCTTTTTTATATATCTCTATTTTGGCCATTCCGTCATCGGTAAGCCAAAAGCCCAAAACATCGTCAGCCGACTGAGCCTGAACGGAGTTGGACATAACAGTCAAAAGTGTGAGCAATAGAATGGAGTATTTCATAATGGTGTTCATATCTTTAAGACTTGTTTTTCACACAAAACGCAGAGCCTTGCGAATTGTTGACCAATGGTGCATGAGTTATTAGGACAAAGATTGGTATTGATTCCCGAAAAAGGAATATTCTGGGCAGATAAAAAGTATCTGATTCTAGCCGATCTGCACCTGGGCAAAGCGGGGCATTTTCGCAAATCGGGTATTCCTGTCTCTGACCTTATTCATACCAGAGATATTCATCTGCTAGACCAGCTTATTGCGCGCTTTGCTCCGGAGCAGGTTATTTTTCTGGGCGACCTCTTTCATTCAGACCACAATCAGGGCTGGGAGGTTTTTAGACGTTGGATGAAGAGCAAGGCTCCTTTGCGGTTCAGCTTGGTACTGGGCAATCATGATGTACTCGATGCTCGTAACTACCGAATCCCTAACCTTCAGGTGAGTGAAACACTTTGCATTCCACCTTTTCATCTGAGCCATATTCCTGAAGAAACTGAACTCTATAATCTGGCCGGACACATTCATCCGGCAGTAAAGCTCTACGGCAAAGGGCGTCAGTCACTGCGTCTCCCCTGCTTTTACTTTGGCGAACGCAACGGCCTGCTGCCTGCCTTTGGCCACTTTACTGGTACGGCCAAAATAAATATTAAAAAAGACGATGCGGTTTATGCCATTGCCGACAAGCAGGTGGTTCGGGTCAATTAAAACGCGTAGAACAGGCAACAATCGGCACAAAAGACTCCGTATATACAAGCCTTTCGTACCGATTTAAATTGCCCGTTTGCAAAATTGAAGAGATTGCAGCTTATGGACCGGAAGCACCTTAGTTACCCATTAGTGATTCGGCCATGGCATTGGCTACTTCTATAGTTGATGGTGCCGAAAACGGCTTTTTAAATTCTTTGAGCCAGTATATAATATGATGGAGCCTATCATTGCCTATAAAGTGCGTTGTTGCAGGCAAAACACATAAATTAGACATTGGCAATGCCTCAAATATCTCCATGGTATGCTGCATGCGCACAGCATCCCGGTCGCCTACCATAAGCATTACAGGAACATTGATTTTCCGAAGACTATCCATCGGTATTTCCTTTTGGTTTACCATAAGTGCCAGATGCTTTTTAGTAGTGGCATCAGGTATTTGTTGGTAATTGCTCATCATAGCCACAAGCTCCGGTTTTAGCCCGGACAACCGGGTGTTGGCTCCGGAAATCAACATTCTATCCACTTTAGAGGTATATCTGTAACCAATAATCAAACCTAGAATACCACCATCACTATGCCCCCAGATGCTGTATTTCTTGTGTCCCAAAACTTCCATTACTGCGTGTACATCTTCAGCCATTTGGAAGTAGTCTAAATCTCCATCCGGACAGCCACTACGACCATGGCATCTGCTATCAATAGCAATTACCTGGTAGTGCTCCAGCAACGATGGAATCATTGCGTATTTCCCTTCTACCGAACCTCCATTGCCATGAAGGATTAACAATGGATCGCCCTCTCCGAATACTTCATAATTGAGATTACCCCAATCCATTTTTAATGAAAATCGCTTTCCGGTTACACCTCCTGCTAATTCGATTTTCGTTTGAGCCTGTGCTACGAACATCAGAGAGAACATAAGCCATATTAGTCCTTGTTTTTTCATACGCGAATTTTAAGTTTATACAAACGTACAAGAGAGCTCAGCTAAAAAATTGTAAGAATCAGACAAAATGATACTCATTGAAGAACGACCGAAACTCCCCGCTGTCTCCAAATACGTTGACAGGTATCAGTTCTTTATCATTAGTGAGCCGGCATTTCTTAAAACCATACCCAATGCGAAGATCGAATGCTATTTTGTCAAAAAGGGAGGGTTTCACCAGTGGGATGTTGACTCCGAATCATTTATTTGGGCGGGAAGCTCCGGTATTCTGCCAGCTACCAATCAGGCTTCATTCTACCACATACCCTCCTGTCTTGTTTGTTTGAATATTAAACTGAATCTGAACATTCTCGGGCTTTCATTGTTCAATGGCCTGCTTACCAATTGGCAGAGTTTTGATACTTCTAAGCTGATTCCACCAACCGCCCGGGAAAATATTCTCTCCGAACTATCGGAAAGAAATACTGCCATTCAGGTTGATGCACTTGATAGCACCATCGGCCATTCGCTGGATAAATTTTCGGTTGACGAAAAAATAGATCGGGTTATAAGTCTTATAGAAAGCAGCATAACAGGCAAATTTAAAGTGGCCGAACTTGCGGGTAGCATGCATATGTCCGAAAAGTCGATGGAAAGATGGATTCGGAAGGAATTTAATCTTGCCCCCAAAGAGCTGTGGCAAGTCATTCGGTTCCAAAACGTCTCTCGCAAGCTAAAAAACCGACCTAACATGAAGTTTATTGATGCGCTTGAATTCGGTTATTATGATCAATCACACTTCATTAAAGAGTGCCGAAAAATGACCAGCTACTCCCCAAAAGAGCTCTTTTCTAAAATGAAACTACCTACCAACGACATAGTCTTCGAATAACTACCCCACCACAACTCATCCTTCAGCTATGTGGTCCACTTCCTTATACCGTTCCTCATTAAAGAAAAGACCAAACATCAGAATTTGATAGGATAAAGAGGTAAGACATTTTATTTATGCCTCTCGTTCAAGAAACATAAAATACGCACAATGAATCAAAGTTCCAGTTCCCTTGAAGCCGGTGATTTATTAACCCAGGGTACTCCGTTTATAACCGACACTCCAAATAACAGAGCAAGAAGAATTGTCATAGGTATTGAAAAAGCAATACCTAAAGTTGGCGGAATAGCTGCGTCTATAACCTCCCTGCTATGGCCAAAAGACCCTAACAAAATAAACATCTGGGACCTGATTAAAGAACAGGTGTATGAAGCTATCGACAAAGCCATACTTGACCAAGAGCTCTTTGAACGCAAAAATGAATTGAATGCTCTCATGAGACAAGTAGCTCAGTACTCTCCAAACAAAGGGTTAAGAGAAAATTCTCAGGTGTTAACGGTGGCCTTAGGGCAGGCCGTAAGCCTCGAATCTAAACTAACAGACAGCAAAAACAGAATTCATTTAGTCCCTATAATCTCTATACTCTCCCACATACACCTGGCCATACTAAGAGAAAGGCTCACCCACGGATTAGATCTGTATGAACCAGAAGCCAATAAGCAAAAAAGCTCGGTCGTAGAATGGTACAACGATCTGACCGCATGTTACAAGCGCTATAAGGAATATTTTACTACGGTTGAAAAGGAATGGTCAGACTGGAGGAAATCTACTCTTAGCGTAGAAGTGAAGGACTCCCGTAATGGCAAAGTAACGGACAGCTTTTTAAAAAGAACTTATGACTATAAGTTAGAAAAGAATCCAAAGCAAGTAGACATGGAGTCTTTGTGCCGGTCCACATACCATCGGGTATACAGATCAAGCCAGGCAGAAATAGCCAGCTATCTGGCTTTGACCTTTTCACTTAACAGATATTTACCCGACCCCGACCGTTTCGACATTGACCTGTCTCTTGACGAACTGGGCTACAATGGGAAAATTAAAAACCCACCAGTCTACAGCATCAATCCTAAGTCAGAAATCATTGAGGGCTATGACCATTTATGGATAGGCGTTGTTGATAAAAGCACTGTCCACCCTGATCCCACTACGAGAGATGAAGCCATGTATGTGGTTAGGGAAAAAGATATGGTGGTTGATGAAATGATCGGACTCAACCTGGCCAAAGAAGAGGCCAACCGTACCGTTGTCGGTTTTCAGCCTCTGTTTAAAAACCATGAGGAACCCGTATATGAGCATTTCAAATTCAAAGAACTCAATATTCATTTTGAACTTCCCGAGGTAACAGAAGACATGGAAGAAGCTCCGTATATCTGTGGATTACTGTTTGATAGTTATGGCCTTTTCTACAATCATTGTGACGTACTGTATTGGGATGGTGCGGAGTTTCTTCGAACAAATCTGATTAATACCAATCTGGAAGGAGCCAATGAAGTTGACTTCCTCTTACACGCAGGCCCTTGTTATCAAATAAAGGCTATACTTGGCAAAGAAAGTTCTGAAGTCATTAACTTCCCGGCATTCAAGGTATATCTAGAATACAGGGAGCCGCCTTTGCGGGCAAGTGGCATTCACTAATTGCAGAGTATGGCTAATTGCTAAATATGGTCTACCCCCCTACCTCTAATTGGCAGCAATTAGCCATTAAAACCACTACGGTTCCATACAGGATTGAAAAAGAAGGCTCTTGATTAATCCTCACTATAGATCAATGACTGATTTACCAATGAGCAGTTCACCCCTTGCCCTATTCAACAATATTAACATCTTCCCTCAGTTACCCTTATGAATTAATTACTATTTTTGATCGAAAATCACTGTCCTTGGCTAGAGAACCTAAAAAACACAAACGCAAGAAAAAATTAGGAGCTTATCACTACGTAAGCGTGGTATTTAGCGCAAGTCTTGCCCTTTTTGTGATTGGTTTGTTTGGCATTATGGTGCTACAAGCCAACCGTCTCACCTCCATTATAAAGCAAAACATTGAGCTGCAGGTATATTTAAACAAAGACCTGTCTAACAGCCAGAGAAACCGGATTCAGAGCGAATTAACCTCTAGTAGCTACATTCTGAAAGAAGATGGTGTTACCCCCATAACTTTTATTTCTAAAGAAGAAGCAGCCGCTAAATTCATTGAAGAAACTGGAGAAGACTTCTCCGAATTTCTGGGCGAAAACCCGCTACGCGATGCCTACACACTAAAGGTTGCGCAAGAGTATCAAACCAATGCACAGTTAGACAGTATTGCTCAGCAAATTGAAGGCATAAGTGGCGTATATGAAGTCACATATGTTAAAAACCTGGTAGACTCTATAAACAGCAACCTGGCCAAGCTTAGTCTCATACTGGCCGGGCTAGCCGCTCTGCTAATTATTATTGTGGTATTACTAATTAACAACTCCATTAAGTTAGCCCTGTTTTCTCAACGCTTTCTTATTAGAAGCATGCAGCTGGTGGGCGCTAAAGGAGGGTTTATTAAGCGGCCATTCCTAAGCAGAGCTCTTATGCATGGAGCCATTGCCGGACTCATTGCTTCCGGTCTACTATTTGGTCTTAAGCAATTCGCCAATGCCAGAATTGAAGGGCTTGAACAACTGCAACAGCAAGAACTTATTTTAGCTCTTTATGGCATTCTGATTATTTTAGGCGCTCTAATAGCCTATTTCAGCACACTAAGGGCCATGAACAAATATTTAAGAATGTCTTTAGACGAACTATATTGATATGTCTGATAAGAAAAAAAGTCAATTCGCATTTAGCAAAGAAAATTATAAATGGATGCTCATAGGTCTGGGCACACTGTTACTGGGCTTCATCATTATGTCGCTCGATAAAGAACCGCATGGTCAGGGCTTCCTTGGTCTAACTCTGGGGCCCATTATTATAGTAGCCGGTTTCATCATTGAATTCTTCGCCATTTTCAAAAAATCGAAATAATGTCTTGGTTCGAAGCCGTTATTCTGGGCATCGTTCAGGGGCTTACAGAATTTTTGCCGGTAAGTAGTAGTGGTCATCTGGAGCTTACAAAAGCCCTTTTTGGAGACAATAGCCTACCTGAGGAAAGCCTGATGATGACCGTGGTTCTACATGCCGCCACTGCCCTTAGTACCATGGTTATTTTCAGAAAAGACATAGCCGAAATAGTCACCGGTTTGCTTCGCTTTCGCAACAATGAAGAATTTCGGTTCTCAGTAAAGATTGTACTCTCAATGGTTCCGGCTGCCTTGGTGGGCGTGCTGTTCGAAGACCATATTGAGCAATTCTTTGGTGGGCAAATTCTTCTCGTAGGCTGCATGCTATTGATAACAGCAGCCCTGCTCTTTTTGGCCGATAAAGCCAGAAATACGCTCAATCCGGTATCGTATAAAAATGCATTTATCATTGGTATGGCTCAGGCCATTGCCATATTACCGGGCATTTCGCGCTCCGGAGCCACCATTTCTACCTCCGTTATTCTGGGAGTAGACAGGCAAAAAGCCGCTCGGTTCTCCTTTCTCATGGTAGTGCCGCTTATTTTAGGCAAAATGGCCAAAGACATTATAAGTGGCGATTTGGGTGCCAGCGAAACAAATACCTCGCTTCTAATGATAGGTTTTGTGGCCGCTTTTGTGTCAGGTCTTGTTGCCTGCCAGTGGATGATTGCCCTGGTTAAGCGCAGCCAACTTAAGTATTTCAGCTACTACTGTGTTTTGGTAGGGCTAGTTGCCATTGTTTATTCCCTTATTTAATGCTCAATTTAGATCCGGAACTCTCCAAACAGGAAAACTTTCTGGCCGGACAGATCCTGCTTATCGATAAACCACTGGAATGGACTTCGTTCGATGTGGTGAAAAAAGTGAGAAACAACATCCGAATTAAAAAAGTGGGGCATGCCGGAACATTAGACCCACTGGCCACCGGACTTCTCATTATTTGCACCGGCAAAAAGACCAAGCAAATTGAGCAGTTCATGGGGCAGGAAAAAGAATACACCGGCACATTTACGCTCGGACAAACCACTCCTACTTACGATCTGGAAAGCGAACCATCTGCGGCCGTTCAAACCTCACACCTCACTATTACGGATCTGGAGAGTGCAAGAGACCGGTTTCTTGGCACCATCAATCAGGTACCCCCTATTCATTCGGCCATTAAGGTAGATGGTAAAAGAGTGTATGAGTTGGCTCGCAAAGGAGAAGATATTCAACTCAAATCCAGGCAGGTTGTCATTTCCGAATTTGAGCTCACCAAAGTAGATTTGCCAACGGTAGAGTTTAGAGTAGTATGCTCCAAAGGCACCTATATAAGAAGCCTTGCCAACGACTTTGGAGAGGCCCTGGGTGTAGGCGCTCACCTTAGTAGCCTAAGAAGAACGCGAATAGGTCAGTTTAGCGTAGAAAATGCTCATCAACTCGACCAACTGGTTGATTATTTAAAACAACTCACATGAAAATTCATCTGGGTACAGAAGCCATTGAGGAAATCAAGAATGCTGTAGTAACAGCAGGCACATTCGATGGTGTACACCTGGGTCATCAAAAAATACTCGCACGATTAAGAGAGGAGGCCAACCGGCTCAACGGAGAAACCGTGCTCATTACCTATTGGCCACACCCAAGGTTAGTCTTAAAACCTTGGGATCATTCATTGCAATTGCTTTCTACTTTTCCAGAAAAAGCCAATCTGCTCGAACAGCACGGGGTAGACCACCTGATAAAAATACCTTTCACTCAGGAGTTCTCTCAAATGAGTCCGGAAGAATACGTTCGGGTGATACTCCATGAACGAATAGGCACAAAAAAAATAATAATCGGCTATGACCATCGCTTTGGGAAAGACCGCAGTGGAGGCCTGGAAGAGCTACACCGGTTCGCCCCTAAGTATGACTTTGAGGTAGAAGAAATACCCCGACAAGACATAGACGAAATTGGAATAAGCTCCACCAAAATACGCAGGGCTCTGGAAGTAGGCGATGTACACCTGGCCACCAACCTTTTGGGCCGAACCTATACGCTATCTGGTCGGGTGGTGCACGGCAACAAAATAGGCCGCTCGTTGGGGTATCCTACTGCCAACATTCAGGTAAAAGAAAACTATAAGCTAGTTCCGGCCGATGGAATATATGCCGTGCGCGTATGCATCGAATACCAAAAATACAATGGCATGCTCAACATCGGGCAACGCCCCACCATTGGCGGAGACCATAAAACCATTGAAGTAAACATTTTTGACTTCGATGAGGACATCTATGAAAGCGAGATTGCCATTGAATTTGTAGATTTGATTCGGAAGGAAATTAAGTTCAGCTCGCTCGATGCACTCAAAGCACAGCTAAAAACCGATAAAGAGGCAGTGAGCCAGCGCCTAAGTAAACTATAAACTCATCACTATGATCAACAAGGTTGTCAACAATGCCGATGAAGCCATTGCCGACATTCCAGACAATGCCACACTCATGCTCGGAGGCTTTGGCCTGTGTGGTATTCCGGAAAACTGCATTGCTGCATTGGTAAAAAAGGGAGTAAAAGGACTCACCTGTATATCTAACAATGCCGGGGTCGATGATTTCGGTATCGGGCTCATGCTCAAGACCCGACAGGTAAAAAAAATGATCTCCTCCTATGTGGGAGAAAACGCAGAGTTTGAGCGACAGTTACTCTCCGGTGAGCTGGAGGTAGACCTTATTCCTCAGGGTACATTGGCCGAACGAATACGAGCCGGTGGAGCGGGCATACCGGCCTTTTATACTCCGGCAGGCTTTGGCACCGAGGTGGCCGAAGGCAAAGAGGTAAGAGAATTCAACGGAAAGATGTACCTGCTCGAATCGTGGCTGCAAGCCGATTTCGCAATTGTGAAAGCATGGAAAGGCGACAAGGCTGGCAATCTGATCTTTAAAGGAACAGCCAGAAACTTTAACCCCATGATGGCCACGGCCGGCAAAATTACCATTGCCGAAGTAGAAGAGCTCGTTGAGGTTGGAGAACTAGACCCCAACCACATCCATACCCCGGGTATTTTCGTTCAGCGAATCTTTCAGGGAGTTAATTATGAGAAACGAATTGAACAGAGAACCACAAAAATCAAATGATTTGATGATTGAATACCCCGAGAATCATACGATGCACTAAACAAGCACAGATGCAAACAGCTACAGAAAACCTAAAAGCACCCCTTACGCTTTATAAAATCAGGAGGTCAGCAGAACCTCTCAATAACAAAAGCAGGCAGGTTTTCTTAACTGGAAGCCCAAAAAGCAACGGTGTTAGTAGTTCCAATTTTCGGAACGGGCACCAAGGTTCAGTACACTTTTCAGAAGTGCTTTCAACTGTCATCATACTCAGCAAATCATCAAATTGACACATCTTCAAATTTTCAAAACATGCCTCTAGACAAAATAGGAATAGCAAAACGCATAGCGCAAGAAGTTCAAGACGGAACCTACATTAATTTAGGAATAGGCATTCCCACCTTAGTGGCCAATTTTATTCCCGAACACATCAATGTAGTGCTTCAATCAGAAAACGGTTTACTAGGCATTGGCCCTTTTCCGGAAGAAGAGGAAGTTGATGCCGACCTTATTAATGCCGGCAAGCAGACCGTAACCACCCTACCCGGCTCCTCCCTGTTCAGCTCAGCCGAAAGCTTCGCCATGATTCGTGGCGGGCACGTAGATCTTACCATACTGGGTGCCATGGAAGTATCTGAAAACGGAGACATAGCCAACTGGAAAATCCCGGGTAAAATGGTGAAAGGTATGGGGGGAGCCATGGATCTGGTGGCTTCTGCCGAAAACATTATTGTGGCTATGCAACACCGCAGCCGATCGGGCGAATCCAAGCTTCTGAAAGAATGCACACTACCCATTACCGGTATTCGCTGTGTAAAAAAGATAGTCACCGATTTAGCGGTACTGGATGTACTTCCTGAAGGTGGATTTAAACTCCTGGAAAGAGCCCCCGGTGTGAGTGTAGAAGAAATTAAAGAAGCCACCAGTGGCCGATTAATAATAGAAGGAGAAATTCCTGAAATGAAACTAAACTAATACAGAAACGCTACTATGAAAGAATCAGAAATCAAACTCAGAATAAAACTAGACAAAGACTCAATTCCTGAAACCATTACCTGGGACGCCACCGACAAAGACATACCCGGTGAGGAAGAAACCAAAGCATTTAATCTCGCCATTTGGGACCACAATACCATGAGCACCCTGCGCATAGACCTGTGGAACAAAGAAATGCCGGTAGATGAAATGAAAAGGTTTTACGTAGACTGCTTGGGCGGATTGGCGCAAAGCATACTCAACTCTACGGGCGATGAATTCATGTCTACCGCCATGAACAGGCTCTGCGACAAACTGGTAAAACATCTGGAGGAAGAATTGGGTCAAAACGGACAACAATAATTTCTTAGAAGTCAAAAATTCGCAGAAACAGCCAATACTCATATTGTTATGCATGACGAATAAATTTGATGCATTGGCTTTTTAAAGATCAAAAACATTGTATTTTTGGATTGATGCCTATGGTTTATATCTCAACTCCATAGGTCTTGCCAAACTTTATTTGTTTCAAAAACCTGAATATGAAGAATTTGAAGAAAATTTTTAAAGGCCTGATACCGGTCCTGCTTATCATGCAAACGATTACGGCAGTAGCGCAGGATCAAGTCAGAATTTCCGGCCGGGTAATAGACGATGCCAACGGGCAAACTCTTCCCGGGGTGAACATACGGGTCAAAGACCGGGTGGTTGGTACAATTACCAATGCACAAGGTGATTTTAACCTTACTGTCAATCAGGCAGCACCAATAACACTTATCTTTTCCTATGTAGGCTACACACCTCAGGAATTAGAAATCACACAATCCAACGTCACAGGTTTGGAGATACGCATGGTAGAGCAGGTAATCTTCGGGCAGGAAGTAGTAGTTTCGGCCTCCAGGATAGAAGAAAATATACTTACCTCTCCCGTATCCATCGAAAAACTCGACATTCTGGATATTCAGACAACGGCCGCCCCATCTTTTTACGAGGGTCTGGCCAACTTGAAAGGTATTGATTTCAGTACGCAAAGTTTAACCTTCAAATCCATCAACGCCAGAGGATTCGGAGCCAACGGTAACACCCGCTTCGTTCAACTGATAGATGGAATTGACAACCAGGCTCCTGGTCTAAACTTTGCCGTAGGTAACATTGTAGGAATCAACGATTTAGACCTTGAGTCTGCCGAATTGATACCCGGTGCTGCATCTGCGCTATATGGCCCCAATGCCATCAATGGTATATTGTTGCTCAACTCTAAAAACCCTTTTGATTATCAGGGCTTTAGTGCCTATGTAAAAACCGGGTTAAACAATGTAGAATACAGCGACACCAATCAGCAACAAGAACTTTATCAGGATTATGGCTTCCGTTGGGCAAAAGCCTTCAACAACCGCCTGGCTTTTAAAGTAACCGGTTCTTATCTCACCGCCAGAGACTTTGTAGGACACGACACCAGAGACCAGGGACTTGCCACTGCCGGAGTAGTAGAGCGAGGAGCCGAGCAGAGAGGAAATAACCGTTTTTATGATGGTGTGAACGTATATGGAGACTTTGGAATTACCGTAGGCCAAATTGCCGACATTGCCATTGCCGGAGGAAACACTACCCTACCGGGCATCAGAACCCTGTTTCCTGATAATATTGATGGATATTTTACGCCTACCGGTTTTACCGAAAACTCGTTTGTAGACAACACCACCGAAAGCATTAAACTAGGTGGTGCCCTACACTATCGCCTCAACGATAAACTTGAACTATTCGGACAATTCAACTACGGTGCAGGAAGCACAGTTTACACTGCCAACGACCGTTTCGTTTTAGACGACTTCACTATTTCTACAGCCAAAGTAGAACTGAAAGGCTCTGAATTCTATGCCAGGGCTTATACCACACAAGAAAACTCAGGAGACAGCTACGCAGCCAACACGCTTGCTTCTCTAATCAACCAGGCCACTTACCTTGAGCCATACCTTACTGCTTTTGGTGGAGCTCGTTTGCAGGGAGCCGATATAGAAACCGCTCATGCCGCTGGTCGTCAGGCAGCCGATGCTGCCCAGCCACAACCCGGTTCGGCTCAGTTCGACAATCTGGCCACTGCCCTAAGAGCTCGCTCAATAGCCGATGGCGGTGCCAAATTCCTCGATAAGTCAGGCTTATGGCATGTGGAAGGAAGCTGGGATTTAGGTGAGCGTATCGACTGGGCCGATGTAGTGGTTGGAGCCAACTGGAGAAGATACAGCCTTAACTCAGAAGGTACTCTCTTTGCTTTGGACAACAACGGAGAAGAAATAAGCTATAACGAATGGGGAGCATATACCCAGGTATCTAAAAGCTTTATGGATGACAACCTGAAACTTCAGGGTTCTTTGAGATACGATAAGAACGAAAACTTCGAAGGCCAGCTTTCTCCAAGAATTTCCGCTGTAGGTACAGTATCTGGTAACCACAACTTTAGAGGTTCTTTCCAAAGAGGTTTCCGAATTCCTACCACTCAAGATCAATTCATTGATCTGGATGTGGTAACCAGAAGACTTGTAGGTAGCAACAGCCTGCTTGTAAACCGCTATAACTTCTCTCCTCAGAATACCTACACTACAGAAAGTGTGCAAAGAGCCAGAGCAACCGGCAATACAGCCGACTTCGAACTCGAGTCGAGAGTAGACGATGAATTTAAAACAGAAAAAGTAAACACGTTCGAAGTAGGCTATAAAGGCCTTTTCATGGACGGGCGCCTGCTCATTGATGCTTATTACTATTACAGTCGTTATTCTGATTTCATAGCTGAAATCGACTTTACACAAGCTATTCCAAATGGGTTAACTGGAGCCAAAGTAAACGATAGTGATGCCGTGAGACAGCAGATTATAGACGGAAGTGTACGTACTCAACGTTTCGGTTTCGACATAAATGCCGATGGTAATGTAGAGTCTCAGGGCTGGGCATTGCAGGTAGACTATACCCTCAACGGTGGTTACTTCATTGGTGGTAACGTGGCTTTCAACGAACTTATTTCGCAAGCCGACCTGTTGGCTCAGGGCTTTAGAGCAGCCTATAATACACCCAAATACAGATACAACCTGAAAGTGGGTAATCGAAAAGTGACCGACAAGCTTGGTTTCCAAATAAACTACAGGTGGCAGCAAGCCTTCTTGTGGGAGTCTTCGTTTGGTGTGGGTATAATTCCTGATTTTGGCACTCTAGATGCCCAGGTGTCTTACAAAATTCCGGAATGGAAATCTACCTTTAAGCTGGGGGCCAGCAACATTCTGAACGAACGATACACCACTTCGTTTGGTAACCCCACAATTGGTAGCATCTACTACATCCAGTTTACTTTTGACGAATTCTTCAAATAATCATGATGAAAATGAAACGACTAAAAATATATTTATTAGCCATGTTGCCCCTGGCCTTTGTCACCTTCTCATGTGATGAAGAAGATGCCATACTCGAGCAACAACTTAAAGACAACCCGCTACCTGAAGCCCCTAGCGGTGATCCAGGAGTTTTAGACTTCTCTCAATATGTGGCCATTGGTAATTCACTGGCTGCAGGAGTAATGGATGGTGCCCTCTATACCGATGGGCAAAACCATTCGATCCCTGCCCTCCTGGCCGCACAGTTTCAAATTTCCGGAGTTGGTGGAGGAAGCTTTAACCAACCGGATATTAACTCTGTAAATGGATATAGCGGCCCGGGACCTGACGGTCAGCCGGGAACTAGTGATGATCAAGGAAGATTCCTGCTTAGTCTGGCACTGGCAAAACCGGTTCCCACTCCCGGAGAACTGCCTACTGCATACGGTGGCAACAAAGCAGAATTGAACAACTTTGGAGTGCCGGGCATGAGAATTACCGAGGTATTGAGCCCAAGCCTGGCCAATAACCCTTACTATGCCCGGTTTGCCTCTGCCCCGGGTACCAGCACAGTATTGGGCGATGCTCTGGCTACTTCACCAACTTTCTTTACTTACTGGCTCGGTAGCAACGATATACTACAGTATGCCATTGGTGGTGGTAGCAACGAATCGCTCATTACCAGCGCACAGGATTTTCAAGATGCCCTCTCACAGTCATTGGGTGCTTTGGTTCAGTCTGGTGCTGAAGGTGTAGTGCTTACCCTACCTCCATACGTGCTTCTCCCCTACTTTAGAGCCGTTCCTTACAACGCCATTCCAATGACTGATGCGAATGTAGTGGCTCAGCTCAATGCGGCTTTTTCTGGACTTAACAGAGCCTTGGATGGCCTTGTACAAGTGTCGCAGCAATCTCCTCTTGTGAATGTTTCACAGCAGGAAGCCGACCGAAGAAAGGTAAGCTACGCACTGGGAGCAAACCCTATACTGATTAAAGATGATGCCCTGGTAGACTTCGATCGTCCGGGCGGTGAATTCGATATCCTTTTGGCCTTACAACTTATTACCCCTGCCGAAAGACAGGCACTGGCTCCTTATGGACAATCTCGCCCGGCCACGGCTAACGATCTTCCGACATTGGCTTCAGCCAGTGTGTTGGGAACTGCAGTGGGAGGCAATGCGCAAGCACTTGTGGGTATTACTGTTCCTGCGGCAGACAATCTGATTCTTTCGGCCTCAGAAGTACAAACAGTAGTGGGTACCAGAGCGCAATTCAATGCCATTATAGCAGGCGTGGTTGCCGGTATCAACGCTCAGTCTAACGGCTCAATTACGCTTGTAGATGTGCAGCCGGCTTTTGCCGATTTATTCGGTCTTAGCCCGGCCGCAGCTCGCTTCCTAATAGACCCAAGCCAGGGAACCAATCAGGCTTTAGAGGCTATGGGTGAGGCAGCGGCAGCGCAAGCCGATGGCCAGCTGGGACTAGAGGTGGATGGTCATAACCTAAGACCTGACTTTGCACCCAATGGAGTATTCTCTACTGATGGTGTACACCCGAACCCAAGAGGTAATGCCATAATTGCCAACCTAATTATCGATGCACTGAACACGACCCGAGGCGCTAACATACCTCATGTAAATGTGATAGCCCTGAGAGGTATTGTGGCCACCGATTTATAGGTCATAGCTAAAAGAAACGTAAAGACTGTCTTAAAAGTCCTTGCTTTCTCCTATTCACAACCAATGAGAATGGAGAGCAATCTTTTAAGACAGTTTTTTTATGCCTTGAGAAAAGGGCAAAAAAAGAACCCCGAAGACGTATTCTTCAGGGTTCACCTCAACCAAATAGATTATTAACCATCAACTTCACATACCAACAAGAAGCTGCTTAGCAACTTCATCATACTTAAGACAAGCATTCTGCCAAAGGCTTACAAAACAATCAAACTATTGATTATCAGTAATTTATAATATAAATAGGTCGACATTGGCATGATAAATCAGACCACAGAAAGAAAAATTTCCCATTCTGGGATTGGTTAACAGCTATCGACAGCCTGATTGCTTTAAATCCATCGGGCCTATTTGTGAGACCTGATTATTTCTATCTATTTTTGACCCAAAATTTAGATACATGCCAGGATTTGAATTCTTCGGAGCAGAAGAGCGAAAGGAAGTAAACGATGTGTTAGAAACAGGCATTCTGATGCGTTATGGCTTCGATGCCATGCGCAACAACCAGTGGAAAGCCAAAGAACTGGAAAAAGCCATTCAAGACACTTTTCAGGTACAACATGCGCAGCTTACCTCAAGCGGAACCACCGCTTTGAGTACAGCGATGGCTGTAATGGGAGTAGGTTATGGAGATGAGGTTATAATGCCCACTTTTACCTTTGTGGCCAGCTTTGAGGCCATTATTGCGGCCGGAGCAATACCTGTGTTGGTCGATGTCGATGAAACTCTCTGCCTGGACCCCAAAGCTGTAGAAGCAGCAATTACACCCAAAACCAAAATGGTAATGCCTGTTCATATGTGTGGTTCTATGGCACAAATGGATGAGTTAATGGCCATTTGCGAAAAGCATGACCTTCTGCTGTTAGAAGATGCCTGCCAGGCCATTGGCGGTTCGTTCAACGGACAAAAACTGGGTACCATAGGTCATGGAGGAACTTTCTCTTTCGACTTTGTGAAAACTATAACCTGCGGTGAAGGAGGAGCATTCCTTACCAATAACAAAGAGTTTTATACACATGCCGATCATTATACAGACCATGGGCATGACCACATTGGTACTGACCGGGGTGCTGAAAGCCACCCCTTTCTGGGCTATAACTTCAGAATATCTGAGCTTCATGCTGCTGTTGGGCTTGCCCAAATAAGAAAACTCGATAGCATATTGGCTACGCAAAGAAAGCACAATGCTATTATAAAAGCCGCTTTACAAAAAGTAGAGGGCATTAGTTTTAGACACATACCAGATCCACAAGGTGACAATGCCTCGTTCCTTTCTTTCTTCCTCCCTACCGAAGATTTAGCCCGAGCAGCACACAAAGCATTGCTTAGTAATGGGCTGGGAGGAAACTTCTATTGGTACGATAACAACTGGCACTATATTAAAAAGTGGGACCACCTTAAAAACGCCACCTCGTTGTTCCCGTTGAACCCTGCATTGGTAGACGCCATTAAGAACACCGATTTTAATGCCTTCCAACAATCAGATAAGATTATTGGCCGAACCATTTCTTCTCTTATCAACCTAAACTGGACAGAAGAGCAAGCTCATGAACGAGCAGAGAAGATGGCCCAAACCATAGCCTCAGTTTTGTAATGAAAGTTGTTGCCCTTATACCAGCCCGATACGATGCCACCCGGTTTCCCGGTAAACTAATGGCCAAGTTGGGCTCCAAGTCGGTGATACTGAGAACCTATGAAGCCACACTAAACACTGGTCTTTTCTCCGATGTATTTGTGGTGACAGACTCAGAAGTTATTTACAACGAAATAGTTGGCAATGGTGGAAAAGCCATAAAGAGTATAAAAAATCACGAATGTGGTAGCGACCGAATAGCTGAAGCAGCTGAACAAATAGAGGCCGACATTATTGTCAACGTTCAGGGCGATGAACCCTTTACCAAAAAAGAACCTTTGGTAAAATTGCTCAACGTTTTCGAAGGCCCCGATGCAGCCGATATTGATCTGGCCTCTCTCATGCAAGTGCTCACCAAAGTAAACCAAATTGAAGACCCCAACTACGTGAAAGTGGTCGTTGACCAAAACAACTTTGCCTTGTTCTTTTCAAGGTCGCCCATACCCTACCCGAGAAATAAAGAAGCCAACACTAAATACTACGAGCACATAGGAGTATATGCTTTTAGAAAACAGGCCTTGCTCGATTTTTACCATACCCCAATGACCCTGCTTGAAGACACTGAAAAAATTGAGTGCCTGAGATACCTGGAAACCGGCAAAAAAATTAAAATGGTAGAGACCGAATACATGGGCATAGAAATCGATACGCCCCAAGATCTCGAAAACGCAAAAACATTTATTGAAGATTAAGATGAAATTCAAAAACTTCCCAATGGTTAAAATGGTCGTATACGGCAGAGGCTGTTTCGACCAAACCCAAGACATACTCACCCCTCACAGAAAAGCAGATTTTCCATTTATCTTTATTGTAGACGATATTTTTAAGGGGAACAATGCCCTGATCAACAGAATACCGCTTAGCGGCACAGACAAAATAGTTTATGCCAGTGCAGCCGATGAGCCCAAAACCAAGCAAGTAGACGCCATAGCCAACTCGCTAAAAGAGGCTTATGGAGAAGTTTCCGGTATTATTGGCATTGGTGGTGGTAGTATGTTAGACCTTGCCAAGGCTGTTGCCCTAATGATGACCAACCCGGGTTCTTCGGCCGACTATCAGGGTTGGGATCTGGTAAAAGTTCCCGGAGCCTATCATGTAGGTATTCCCACCCTATCCGGCACAGGTGCCGAAGTATCTCGAACTACGGTACTTACAGGGCCACAGCGCAAACTGGGAATGAACTCAGACTATACTCCTTTCGATCAGATTATTCTCGACCCCGAATTGATCAAGAATGCTCCAAAAAACCAGCGGTTTTATACAGGAATGGACTGTTACATACACTGTATTGAATCGCTTACAGGCACCTACCTCAACACCTTCTCTCAATCGTATGGAGAAAAGGCACTGGAGCTTTGCGAAGAGGTGTTTTTGGAAAAGGACGTTTGGGACGATGATTCTGACGACAAACTAATGATGGCTTCTTTCCACGGAGGCATGTCCATTGCCTACTCGCAGGTTGGTGTAGCCCATGCCCTCTCCTATGGCCTGAGCTTTTTGTTGGGCACCAAACATGGTATTGGTAACTGCATAGTGTTCGATCAGCTCGAAGAGTTTTATCCTGAAGGAGTGGCCAAATTCAAAGCCATGGTGAAAAAGCATGATATCGATATACCGAAAGGCATCTGTGCCAACCTCACCGATGAGCAATTTGAAAAAATGATTGATGTGGCCCTGTTTTTAGAACCCCTTTGGGAAAATGCCTTGGGTAAAAACTGGCGCGACACCATTACCCGAAAGAAATTGAGAGCAATGTACGAGAAAATGTAAGTCCAGTACTGTCTGGACTTCATCAAAAGACACCCAACACCGAAAGTAGGTTTGGGTGTCTTTTCGTTTATACCCCTCGTGAGTTTCTGCTAGAAAATTTTCTTCCTTTTTCTTAGTTTCAAAGGAAATATCGATCAAATGAAACGCAGAAACTTTATTCAAACAGCCGGTCTTGCGGCAGCTTCCGCACTGGTGGCCCCTCAGCTTTTGGGGGCAACACGGAGAAGCGAGACCATTAAATCATTCGGCTTTCAGGCCTTTACCGTTCGCGATGTGATCTATAAAGACATGCCCGGTACTCTGAAGAGACTAAGAAAGGCCGGATACGACTATATGGAGCTATTCGACTTTTCTGATGGAAAAATACTGGGAAAGCCCATAGCAGAAGCCAAAGCCATTTTCGAAAAATCCAAGCTTCAGGTAAAAAGCATTCACACACCAACAGGTGCCGGAGAACGCAAAATTCCGGGCACCCTTTGGCACGAGCCACAGCGCGCAATAGACGATGCCGCCACCCTTGGTGCCGAATTTATAGTTTGCCCCTGGCTAATGCCTTTTGAACGAGAGTCTATAGACCAGTATAAAGCACTTTGTGAGCAACTAAACAAAGTGGGTGAAGCCGCTAAAAAATCCAATATCCAGTTGTGCTACCACAACCATGACTTTGAGTTTATGGAGCTGGATGGCGAAGTTCCTATGGAGGTTATCTTAAAAGAAACTGACCCTCAGTATGTGAAAATTGAGCTCGACATATACTGGGCTCGCAAAGCCGAAAAAAACCCGCTAACCTTCTTCAGACAAAACATGGGTCGCGTACCACTATGGCATGTAAAAGACCTCTCCTTAGACGATGGGCAACCTATGACCGAAGTTGGCAATGGAATTATAGACTGGAGACAGATTTTTGGTCATAAGAATGATGCCGGAATGGAATATTTCTTTGTAGAACAGGATGGTAATTTTGCCGAAGATTCAGTAAGCAGCCTGGAAACAAGTATTAAACACTTAAAGAAACTCGTATTCTAATCAATCCCTAAGAGCAAGGCTGCTTCAAAAGTCATGGGTTTTCTTAAGGCCAGTAAGCAACGCAACATTTGCTTCTCTTTTAGAACTAACCCGGGCACTACCAAGCAGCCTTGGCTCCATCTGGTACACTTACCGAAAGGCTGCTCGCAAGCCAACCACTGAAACAAAACCGGGCAGTCGGCACGGAAGCTTAACCGGATTGAATATTTTTCACTCTGCTGACTTAAACACGGATAATGAACAATAACAAAGTCTTTTACTGGTCGATTGCCGGGGCATTGGCCGGATTTCTATTTGGATTCGATACCATAGTAATCAATGGTGCCGAACAAGAGCTACAGAAACTCTGGTCCGGGTATACGCTCAATGGTCGAAACGATCTTTTCCATGGTATAGTGGTAGTCGGTTCAGCCTTGTGGGGAACTGTTATTGGAGCCATGTTTGGTGGTTTTCCCAACGATAAGATCGGTCGTAAAAAGACTTTGTTTCTCATAGGAGTTCTATATACTGTTTCTGCCCTGGGCTCTGCACTTGTAAGCGATCCATGGCTTTTTGCAGCCTTCCGCTTTATTGGTGGCTTGGGTGTTGGAGCATCGACCATAGCCGCACCAACCTTTGTTTCAGAAATTGCCCCAGCCAACCAAAGAGGGCGCCTTGTGGCCCTCTATCAGCTAAATATTGTATTCGGTATCCTTGTCGCCTTCATATCGAACTACCTGATTGCTAAAAGTATAGAAATAGAATCCTGGCGATGGATGATAGGCATTGAAGCCCTGCCTGCCTTGCTCTATACACTCATAGTGCTGACCGTACCGGAAAGCCCTCGTTGGCTTTTACTAAAGCAGGGTAATGTGGAAAAAGCGCGTAAAATTTTCGAAAAAATTTACCATTCCACCCAGGTTCAAGCCCAGTTAGAACAAGTTCGAACCTCCTCGCCACAAACACGCGGCTCTAGCGAAAAGCTTTTTTCGGCTAAGTATAAACGTCCCCTCCTGCTCGCCTTTGCCATTGCGTTCTTCAATCAGTTCAGCGGTATCAATGCCCTGCTATACTACGCCAAAAGAATATTCTCAGAAGCCGGCCTGGGCGAGGATGCCGTATTTTTAAGTACAGTAGGTGTAGGTATTGCCAATTTTATTTTCACCATTATTGGCGTAATTATTATCGACAAAGTAGGCCGTAAACGCCTAATGTATATAGGTTCCTTTGGCTATATTATTACTCTCACCACCACCTCACTAGCCTTCTTCTTTGGTTGGGCTTCTATTGTACCACCTGCTTTATTTCTATTCATTGGAGCTCATGCCATAGGCCAGGGCGCTGTTATATGGGTATTTATCTCTGAAATTTTCCCCAACCACATGCGCTCAAAAGGTCAGTCATTTGGCTCATCAGTACACTGGTGGTTAGCAGCCATTATACCAGCCATGGTTCCCGTATTGTTCACCACCATTGGTGCCGGTTGGGTATTTGCTGCTTTTGCCATACTCATGGCCTTTCAGCTAATTTTTGTTTGGAAGGTTATGCCCGAAACCAAAGGCAAAACACTAGAGCAGTTGGAAACTGAAATGCTCTAATAGCTCCAATGGAAGGCCATAAAAAGAAAAACCCACTTTTTAAGCACTGAATCTATGGGCATCGAATATGCCTCTGTGTGCCGAAAAATTTGGTATACCACCTGTCAATCATAGGTTGTATGATTTGAGCAGATTAGGTACTTTTCATTTTTAAACTTAAACCACTAATAATGAAGCACTTGTTAAAACTCACCTTTTTAGCCCTGCTCCTGCTGCCGGCAGGTCTTATGGCTCAAAAGAAAATTGTAGCTCCGGATGAAATTGTTCTCAATGTGGGAGAAAAGAAAAAATTAGACATCTACGTTCAGGAAAACGGCAAAAAGTCTAAAGAAGATGTAAGAGCTTTCTCACGCGCCAGACGCAGTGTATATGTAGATTCTACCCAAACCATTGAGGCATTTAAACCCGGTGAGTTTGAAGTGCTTGTAATTGGTGGTGGTTCAGTGGCCGATTATCCTGAAGGAAATCGCAAAAGTATCAAGGTAAGGGTCAACTACCCTCCCATTTCAGAAATTAAAATAGAAGGCATACCCAATACTATTTATGCCGGTACTCCGGTAGCCCTCAAATACAAAGTAATTGATAAGGCCGGTCTGGAAAGAGCAGATGTTCAAGTTACTTTTAGCTCAGCCAACTCTTCGGTGGCCAGTGTTTCCGGTTTTGGGGTTATCAATACATTCAAAGAAGGAAAAGTAAATATCACTGCCAAAGCAGAAAACATTGAAAATACCATAAGCCTAAATGTGGTTAAAAATCCCATTACTCGTATTGAGCTTAGTGCTGATGGAGACCAGGGAAGAACCGGTGATGTGTTCCATTTCAATGCCAAAGCACTCGATGCCAAAGGCAATGTAATTGCCGATGCACCCATTCAGTATTCCTTTTATGGCGTTTCTGACGATGTAAGCCAAAGCGCATCGGGCCTGATTAAGCAAGATGGCCGGTTCGTAGCCGATGAAGCGGGAACATACACCATAACCGCTGCCGCAGGAGTAGCTTCTGCTTCAAAAACCCTCCGCATTGTACCGCGGGATGTTACACGAAAAATTGAAATGGTAGGTCAGGGTTCTGTTAACGATAAGCATACGTCAGACCTGTGGATTTGGGAAGGTGTAGATGGCCGAGACTATGCGGTTACCGGCACCTGGGGAGCCGATGGTAAGGCCTACTTCTGGGACGTTACCAATCCTGCCAACATTTTTAAAATAGACTCTGTGCAGGTAGACGCCCGAACGGTTAACGATGTAAAAATTTCAGAAGACGGTACCATTTGTGTTATTAGCCGGGAAGGAGCCTCTAACCGTAAAAACGGACTGGTCATTATCGATGTAAAAGACCCTCGAAACGTAGAAATCATCTCCACTTTCGATGAAAACCTAACCGGTGGTGTTCACAATGTTTTCATCTACAAAAACCACATATACGCCCTTAGTGCCGGTCAAAAGTACTACATCATTAACATAGAAGATCCCAAAAAGCCCTATGCGGTTTCTAAATTTGAACTAGATACGCCAGGCCACGCCATACACGATGTATGGGTAGAAGACGGAATCGCCTATTCTTCTAACTGGTCAGACGGTATACAGCTAGTGGACGTAGGCAATGGCATAGCCGGAGGATCGCCCAAAAACCCGGTGCAATTTGCAAGCTATGCCTATCCGAACGGAGCCAACCATGCCGCCTTCCCGTACCGAAGCAAAACCGGAAAATTCTATGTAATTGGTGGTGATGAAATCTTCCCCTACGGACTCAACACAGCCAAGGGTGGAGTAAATATGGCCGGAGGTTATCTGCACATTATTGACTTTACCGATCTGGAAAACCCCGAAGAAATAGCCAGAGTTGAAATTCCTTATGCCGGCTCTCACAACTACTGGATTGAAGATGATATACTCTATGTAGCTTTCTACAATGCCGGGGTAAGAGTTTTCGATTTGAGTGGAGAGCTAATGGGTGACCTAAGAAAACAAGGCCGCGAAATTGCCTGGTTTATTCCAAACGATGGCAATGGTTACACCCCCAACGCACCGTTTACCTGGGGAGCTCAGTTACACAAAGGACACATCTTCTTCTCTGACTGGAATAGTGGACTGTGGTCGGCCAAATTGGAGCCAGAAAAACCAAAAGAAACAAAAATTCAGTCGAAGTAATTTAGAGCATTCTGTGATCAGTATGTCAGTAAATAGGTAGAAATTTACTGATGTGCTGATCAATAGATCACTGATAACCACCAAAAGAAATGAAGAAGCTATTTACCCTTTTTGGCCTCGCCATAGCCCTGTCGGTACAAGCTCAGAGCTATTACGTGTATGTGACTGCCGAGTCTGAAGACGAAGTGTCGGTTGTGAAGTTTGACGGTAAAAAAGCCGAAACCATCAAAACAATTCCTGTAGGGGTTTGGCCTGCCGAGATTGAAGGGCCGCATGGTATTACCGTTGGCCCCAATGGTGAATATTGGTACTTGAGCCTGGCTCATGGCAACCCATACGGTATGCTCTACAAGTTTAAAACCGGAACCGATGAGCTGGTAGGCACCGTTCAGCTGGGCCTCTTTCCTGCCTCTATGCAGGTTTCGCCTGTAACAGGCCTGCTCTACTGTGTTAATTTCAATCTCCATGGCGATATGGTACCCAGCACGGTATCGGTGGTCGATGTGGAGTCTATGACCGAGCTCGACCAGATCACTACCGGTGCCATGCCCCATGGCAGCCGACTAAGCCGCGATGGAATGAAGCATTATTCGGTGGCCATGATGTCGGGCGAACTATTCGAAATTGATGCACTGGACCTGGTTGTTACCAAAAAATTCGATCTGGACGAAGCCAGTAAAATGCTGGACATGGATCATTCGAAGATGGACCACTCAGCCATGGGACACAACATGGCAGACAAGGGCCAAAAAGAAAAGGCTATGGATCACTCCAAAATGGATCATTCGGCAATGGGCCATGGAGCCATGAAGCACTCAGCATTTAAACCCACCTGGGTGAGCCCTCACCCATCTAAAGATCTGGTGTATGTAGCCGGCAATGGAGCCGATGAGGTACTGGAGATTGATACCAAAACCTGGAAAGCCACTCGCAAATTCAAAACCGATAAAGGGCCATATAACATCGATCTGTCGCCCGATGGCAAGTACATGGTAGTATCTTATAAATCGGCCGCGAAAACCGGGATCTGGAATTTGGAAACCGGAGAAGAACTGGCCAGGCTAAACAACAGCCAGAAGGTCACTCATGGTGTAGCCGTTTCTCCCGACTCGCGATATGCCTTTGTAAGCGTGGAAGGTATTGCCGATGATCCCGGAATGGTGGATGTAATTGATTTACAAACGCTTAAAGTTGTAGACACCGCATATCTTGGAAAACAAGCCGGAGGCATTGCTTTTTGGAAGGTTGAAGACTGAAAAAAAAGTTAACATTTTTTGCTCAAAACATTTTCAAATCTAAACTCAACGACTACTTTTGTACTCCGATTTCAACGGTGGTCCATGGTGTAACTGGCAACACGTCTGATTTTGGTTCAGAAGAGTCTAGGTTCGAGCCCTAGTGGACCAACAAAAAGCCCTCTCATTTAATTGAAAGGGCTTTTTTTATTGCACTATGTTACACACTTACTACAAAAACACGGTTTATCCCGGTATTTGAACCTTAGTTTTAGTACCATAACTGCACTTATAAATATAGGCAGCCCCTCTTAAACAACTTTGAACAGTGTAAAGCCCAGCCCCTGTCACTCCAGGCAAACTATGCTCTAAAATAATTTCCTCTTTGCTCACAATAGGAACGCCTCAACTCCTGTTCAGCAATAAACTCAATACACATGAAAAGCAGCACAAACATAGGCATGGCCATACTAGGTGTGGCCATTGTGGTATCCGGCCTATTCATTAGCAACATACAAGTCAAATCAAGAGCATTCGATCGGTCGGTTGAGGTAAAAGGATTGGCCGAACGGGAAGTAGCGGCCGATCTTGGTGTGTGGCCGGTACAGGTTACACTCACCTCCAACAACCTCAACAAGCTCAAAGCCGATTTGGAACAGCAAAAAGCAACAGTCATTGAGTTCTTCAGGCAGCAAGGGTTTTCGCCAGAGGAGTTCTCTACCGGCCCTGTGAATATACAAGACACTCAGGCCAACCCGTATGGAAACAATGCTAACCTACCCTATCGATACATAGCCCAAATGGAATTTACCGTACGCACCAACAATTTGCAGAAACTGCAAAACAGCCTTACCGCCTCTCTTGAGTTGGTAGCACAGGGTATTCTCATAGGCTCAAAGAACACCTGGCAACCTATAGAATATATTTTTACCAGCCTGAACACGATTAAACCGGATATGATTGAAGAGGCGACAAAGAATGCCAGAGAGGTAGCCGAAAAGTTCGCCAAAGACTCAGACTCACGGGTGGGTAAAATAAAATCGGCCAAGCAGGGTGTTTTTAGCATAACCGATCGCGATCAGAACACGCCATTTGTAAAAAATGTGCGCGTAGTAACCACTATAGACTATTTTATAAAAGACTGATTTACTGCCCAATAAGAGCCGGAGAGGCACAAACGGCCACCCCAACAAATATTCAAACTTCACTCTTAATTTTATTTATTAAATTCCTACCTTTGCAGCTCAAAATTTGGCACCGTGAGTAATTCAACCAGAGAACATAAAATTTTTGCAGGAAACGGATCGGCAGACCTTGGGAAAAAAATCGGAGAATTCTTCGGTCAGGGACTGGGAGGTATACAATTGCAAAAATTCTCTGATGGCGAAATGGCTCCCTATTTTACCGAGTCCATTCGCGGAGCCAATGTTTTTTTAGTGCAATCGACCATGGCACCAGCCGAAAACCTGGTGGAACTTTGCCTGATGATTGATGCGGCCAAAAGAGCTAGTGCATACAAAGTAATTGCTGTTCTTCCCTATTTTGGCTATGCTCGTCAGGATCGAAAAGACAAGCCCAGAATTGCCATTGGAGCTAAAATGGTTGCCAATATTCTGACAGCCGCAGGAGCCGACAGGATAATGACCTGCGACTTGCATGCCGGACAGATTCAGGGCTTTTTCGATATCCCAGTAGATCACCTGGATGGGTCGGCTATTTTTGTGCCGTACCTCAGAAGTCTGAATATGGACGAGCTTCTCTTCGCTTCTCCCGATGTAGGAGGTGTGAAAAGAACCCGAGAATATGCACAACATTTCAATGCTGAAATGGTGGTTATTGATAAGCACCGAAAGCGCCCCAACGAAGTAGCCGAAATGCGAATTATTGGTAGCGTAGAAGGCAAAAATGTGGTGCTGGTTGATGACTTGGTAGACACCGGAGGAACCTTGTGCAAAGCTGCCAAAATAATTATGGAAGAAGGAGCCAAGTCGGTGAGAGCCGTGTGTACTCACCCGGTACTTTCCGGCAAAGCCTACGAAAATATTGAAAATTCTGTGTTGGACGAACTCGTGGTAACCGATACCATTCCACTCGCCCAGCAATCATCTAAAATCCGTGTGTTAACTGTTGCCGAGCTTTTTGCCAAGGCCATTAAAAACATTACCACAGACGGTTCAATCAGTCAATTATTTATTTAACAATTATATAAAAATGAGAGAAGTAGAGATTATAGGGTTTAAAAGAGCAAATCTCGGAAGAGCCGAAGCAAACAGACTTAGAGCTGAAGGCAACGTACCAGGTGTTTTGTATGGTGGCGATGAGCAAGTGCACTTCTATGCACCGGCCATTCAGTTTCGTCCTGTATTGTACACGCCTGAAGCATGCTTTATTAAGCTAAACATTGAAGGCACTGAGTATAGAGCAATTGTACAAGAGTCTCAGTGGCATCCTGTAAGCGAAGCCTTGTTGCACGTAGACCTTCTTCAGCTATTTGCCGGCAAGCCAATTAAGATGGATATTCCGGTAAGAGCTACGGGTAATGCCATTGGTGTAAAAAATGGTGGTACACTTATCTTGAAAAACCCAAGATTGAAAGTGAAGGCCCTGCCGAAAAACATGCCAGAGGTAATTGAAATTGATGTAACTAATCTAAGAATTGGTAAGTCTATAAAAGTAGGTCAACTGCCTACCGACAATTTCGAATTCCTTACCAGCTCATTGGTAACAGTAGTGAACATCGCTATTCCAAGAGCCCTTAGAGGTAAGTCTGCCGAAGAACTTGAGGCCGCTGAAAACGAGGCTGAGGAAGAAGCATCAGCAGAATAATAGAATTATAAGCTTATGGAAATCCTGCTCAGCAATGGGCAGGATTTTTTATTTTATGTGCTCAAAGTTTAATGCTTTAAGTTTAAAATCTTGAGTTTGACTACTTACTTTGAACACCAAACTTGAAACTCGGACTTCATGAAGTTTTTGATCATCGGACTTGGCAACATTGGCCCGGAATATGAACTTACCCGTCATAATATTGGCTTTTTGACATTAGATAGGCTGGCAGATCAGAAAGGAGCCACTTTCGAAATGTCTCGTCTGGCCTATCATGCCGAAGTAAAACACAAAGGCCGTACTATCCACCTCATTAAGCCTACCACATACATGAACCTGAGCGGCAAAGCCATGCGCCATTGGATGAATGAACTGAACATTCCTAAAGAAAACTGCCTGGTGATTGTAGATGACATTGCCATTCCCTTTGGCAAACTTAGAATGCGCGCCAAAGGCTCCAGTGCCGGACACAACGGACTCAAAAACATCGAAGACCTTACGGGAGGGCAGAACTACCCCAGGCTGAAGTTTGGCATTGGTGATGATTTTCCGAAAGGTAGACAGGTAGATTATGTACTTAGCAAATTTACCCCACAAGAGTTTGATGAACTACCATTTATAATGGACAAGGCCATTGATATGATTTATGGCTTTTGCACCATCGGCATTAGCCGAACCATGACAGAGTACAATGACTAGTTGGTTTATGGTTCATGGTTTATAGTTCATAGTGTGCCCTCCAATGAACTATAAACAATAAACTAAATCAATACCCAAGTTTCTTATACATAAGAAAATTATGTATACTTGGATATGTCTTCAAGTAAACTACTCAAGGGAAGCCTGGCCACTATTGTTCTTCGGCTCTTGGAAGAGCAAGAAAAGATGTATGGCTATGAGATTACCCAGAAAGTAAAGCAACTCACCGAAGGTGAATTTAAGATCACCGAAGGAGCTCTCTATCCTACCCTACATAAACTGGAAGCCGAAGGTTACCTGACCACAGAAACTCAATTGGTAGACGGCAGAGTCCGCAAATACTACTCCCTAACCAAGGAAGGCAATGCTGAAGCCAAAGCCAAAGTCTCTGAGCTGGAAGAATTTTTAGCAAACCTCCAAAAAGTGTTAAACCCTAAACTTGGATTGGGATGATTACGAAAGATGAACAACACACAATTGAACAGTATCTCAAAACCATAGGCATCAATACTATGGAGTTCTTTGAGGAAATGTATGATCATATCTGTACCTCCTTTGAAAACCGAAAGGACAAGAGTCAGGGCATCGATGCCCACATCAGAGATGTAGTGCAGCCAAGTTTTGGAGGAGTAAATGGCATCATCAAGATAAGAGATCAGAGAACTAAGGCCAGAATTAGACTAGTAAGAAAACGATTTGGTCAGATTTTTATAAGCTACTTCCTGGGTTGGCCCAATGTATTAATCACTTTTGGTGTAATTCTTGGATGTTGGACGCTATCGCAGCTTTTTGGTATTAAAACCCTCATTACGATAAGCTCCATCTGCTTTATTTTCATTCCATTGACTTTCTTCTTTGGCAAATGGATCCAGTTTTGGAGGAAATGTAAAAAGGCCGGCAAGGTTTACCGAACCTCAGAGGTCTACCAGATCTTCACCCCTTTTATGGCTCTGGCTCTGCAAGTACCCAACATGACCATTCAAAGTTGGAACATGTTCGCTGACAAAGACATTTATGGCAGCCTGTTTATTCACCCTGAAATATGCATTCCATTAAGCATCATTATGCTTATCTCATTCTTTACGCTGAGCAAGCTTTATAAGGAAGAATTCATCATCAAAACCTCTTTCAATTGAAACTCACACAAGATCAATTAGCTGAAATCAAGAAATTCATCCACTCCAGAGGTTTCACTCATATTGAAGTAGAAATGGAGATTTTGGATCATGTGGCTTCTGCCGTTGAAGTTAAACTGGAATCAGACCCTAACAAATCAATCACGAAAGCCATACATGAAGTTCATGCAGGTTTTGGCCCACTGGGTTTTAGCGTGATGGAAGATGAGTTTAGAAAGGGTTTCGGAAAGCATTATCAATCCATCCGTAAAGGTCTTTTGAAGAAATATCTATGGTCAGAAAGGGCTTGGGTTACACTGCTGGTCATTATGGCATCTTTCGCCTTGAGTACAATATTGAAAAATCTGCCTGCATCATTTAACCTCGTCTTACTTCTCGCACTTAGTTCCATTTCATGGTTATCACTCTACTTCTACTTTAGGAGAGTATTCAGGAAATGGAGAAAGAAATCGATGGTCATTAGCCACCAGCTGGGCAAAATCGGCCTTGGTAGTTATATGATTTATTACACTATTTACTATGCCCATGAGTTTATTGGGATGGACTTCAGTTCAACTTCATTACTAACTGCTTGCCTGACCATATTATCACTTAGTACGCTTTTTACGAAAGACTGTATACTGGAAGTATTTCACTGGACCAACGAGCGGTATTTGAAATACGTTAGATAGACCTCCATTCTCTTTATGAGTTTTCGAAATTGAGGATCATATAACACACTATTACTGTCCACAATGCTATTTAAGATATATCGCTAACATTTGATGACAATCGATTGGGCACTCAAAAGCCCACTAATATACAGCCCTGAATCATGACCAAGAAAAAAACGAAACGCATACTTAAAGTCATTTTTATTGCCGCATCAATAGGCACGCTGTACTTTGTGCCCTGGCTATTGGTTAAAGCATGGATACTTCCACTGCCTGATACAGTTCAGGAGCAATTGGATGAAGCCATTGGCCATGGGTTTGATGGAATGATTGTTTATGTAGATCAAGCTGGCCAACCACCCCGGTATTTTGCATCCGGCTGGCATAACAGAGACACAAAAATTCCGGCTTACCCACAGGCATTATTTAAGATTGCCAGCATCAGCAAGCTATATGATGCTGTAGCTGTTGCCAAATTGGTTAATGATGGAAGGCTATCTCTCGATAAAACATTAGCCGACTATTTACCTGAGCTAGTGGGCAGCATTGAAAATGCGGATAAGATCACTTTGAGGTTGATGATTCAGCATAGAAGTGGCATTCCGAATTTTACTGATAGCCCAGGTTTCTGGGCTGCTCCAACAGAAACCTTCGAAGAAAGTCTGGCACTGATTGAGAACCAACCAGCCAACTTCGAACCGGGCGAAGACTATCAATATTGCAATACGAATTACCTGTTGATCAATAAGATAATGGATGAAGAATTAGGTTATCCCAACTTTCAATTCATTCAAGAAGAAGTATTAACCCCTTTAAGTCTTAACAATACCCATGCTTCGCTCAATGAAGTGAACATAGACGATGTAATGAGTGGCTATCATGAAGGTTACGAATTTGACTTAAAAGAAAACGATCACGGCATGCATGCCACCGCAGAGGATGTGGGCATCTTCTTAAGGGCATTGAATGATGGGTCGTTATTCGAACCGGGAGAACAGGAAATCTACGCTTCCATATATGAGTTTGAGCACGGAGGTTGGGTTCCGGGGTACCAAAGTTTTGCAAATTATGATAAGGACCTTGATGCTGTTGTCATAGCCTTTTACAGCACGACTGATCCCAAACTTTATAACTGGAATCTGTCGGAGATCATAAATAATAGAATTGTCAAAATTCTGGAAAGACAAAAAAGCTTATAATCTTGAGTAAGGAAATGGATTCAAGCATGAAAAAGATACAATACACAATGGATATTAAGGCATCTGCTGAGAAGGTTTACAAGACCATGCTGGGGCTTGACAATATTGAGACCTACAATCAATGGACAGCCGAATTCAATCCAACCTCAACTTATGAAGGAAGCTGGGAGAAAGGCACCAAGATATATTTTGTCGGAACGGATGAAAATGGTAAGAAGGGCGGCATGGTATCTGAAATTGCAGAGAACATTCCATTTGAGTTTGTCTCTATTCGTCATTACGGAATTTTAGACGGAGAAAACGAAATTACCGAAGGCCCTGATGTTGAAAGTTGGGCAGGTAGTCTGGAGAACTATTCATTCCATGAGCACAATGGGATAACCACCGTAACTGCAGAAATCGAACTCGCAGAAGAATACCTTAATTATTTTGATGAGACCTGGCCTAGGGCATTGAATAAACTCAAGGAACTATCTGAATCTGGCAAATGACCAATTGACTAATTACCCAATTCCCGATTTTCCAAGAACCGCTGCCAGTAGCACATTCGCTCCATTCTCCACATCATGATCGTGAGAATACTCTTCTACATTGTGGCTGATGCCTTTTACGCTAGGAATAAAAATCATGGTCGAAGGACAAAAAGAGGCCATCATTTGAGCATCATGTCCGGCTCCACTAGGCATTCTTTTATAGGTCAATCCCAAAGATTTAGTGGCATGCTGCACACTGTCAGTCATGGCTAATGGGAAACGAACCGGGCCAAATCGTACCATTTCCTCTCTTTCCAATAACAGCTTATCGCTCGCTACCACATCATTTATATAAGCATCGATATCTTTCTGTGCCTCTTTGAGAAGCGTTTCGTCAGTGCTACGAACATCCAGGGTAAAGGCTGCACTTTCAGGGACTATATTGATTGCCCCCGGACTAAACTTGACCGACCCCACGGTAGTCAATACCCGACTATCTCGCTTTCGAGCATATTCTCCCACAAACTGTTGAACTTTGGCAGAGGCAAAACCGGCATCTTTGCGGTAATACAATGGAGTGGTTCCTGCATGGTTTGCTTCGCCTTTTATCACATAACGCGTCCAATAAATACCCTGCACCAATTCCACAACCCCAATATTTATTTGCTCCAGTTCCAATACCGGACCTTGCTCAATGTGTAGCTCATAAAATGAATCGAATTCTATAGCTCCCGGCTTCATTTTACCGGCATAACCTATAGACTTTAAGCAGCTTCCGACTGTTTCGTTGGGGTCGTCATAAGCTGAAGATTTTAAAATTTCGGAGAGGTCGGCCTTGCCGGCATACACATGGCTGCCCATCATATCTGGAGCAAATCTTACTCCTTCTTCATTGGTAAAGTTGACGAGCGCCAAAGGTTTGTCTGTTTCGATATGATTGTCATTGAGCGTATGAATCAATTCTAAACCCGCAAGTACTCCCAGTGCGCCATCGTATCTGCCTCCCGAATAGACAGTATCGAGGTGTGACCCAAAAGCCACCGGCTTACCTTCAGACTTGCCTTTTCTAAGCCCAATCATATTACCCAACTGATCGATATGAACTTCCAGTCCGGCATCAGTCATTTGAGTTTTGAGTAAATCTCTCGCCTCTTTGTCTTCTTTAGACAGGGCTATGCGCTCCACACCAATTCTGCCCTTCTTCCCTATTTGAGCATAGCGATCGAGGTTTTCCAACAAGCGTTGCGCATTTATTTTCATGAAACTGTTTTATGTTCAAGGTTCTTGGTTTCTGGTTCATTGTTCAGAGTTTATAGTTTGGAGTACATGGTTATGGACACCCTTAAATCCTCTGGAAGGGAATAGCTTCACCATAAACGCCCTACCTTTACCATAGCTCTCAGCAGGCCGGTTTTAGCACCGGTTTACCCCCTTTAAACCATTAACCTTAAACTAACTTACGGTAGAACCCGGGTTTACGTTTTCATTGGGTTGAATAAGCCTTAGGTTACCTTCTGCGTCTTCAGCCATCAGAATCATGCCTTCTGAAACCGTGCCCATCATTGGCCTTGGAGCTAAATTGGCCACAATGGTTACTTGTTTACCAATCATTTCTTCAGGAGAATAATGCTTGGCAATTCCACTCAAAATGGTGCGTTTATCCACACCAGTATCTACCAAAAACTGAAGTAGCTTATTGGACTTCTCCACTCGTTTGGCTTCCAAAATGGTTCCTACCCTAAGGTCCAATTTCATAAAATCGTCAAATACAATGGTTTCTTTGAGTGGGGCTACTTCTACTTCTTTGTTCTCCATTTGGTTTTGTTTCTTAGTATTCTCCAGTTTCTGAATTTGTTCTTCTATGGTTTTATCTTCTATTTTCTCGAAAAGTAATTGCGGTTGCTTCAATTCATGGCCTGCCTTGAGCAGATCGTCAGAGCCGGCAACTGACCAATCTAATTGTCCGAGGTTAATGAAATCGCTTAGTTTTGCCGTACTGAAGGGTATAAACGGCTCAGCTACGATAGCCAGATTAGCTACCAATTGCAAAGCAATGTTTAGAATGGACTTTACTCGTTCTTCATCGGTTTTTATCAGTTTCCATGGCTCGGTGTCAGCAAGGTATTTATTGCCTATTCTTGCCAGGTCCATCATCTCCGCAAGAGCCTCTCTAAACCTATAACGTTCTATAGAATCGCCTACTTTCTTGGGTACCTGACCCAGGGCATGAAGTACTTCTCTATCGATATCGAATAGCTCTCCCCGCTCAGGCACTTTTCCTTCAAAATACTTGTGGGTAAGAACCACTGCCCGGTTAACAAAGTTGCCCAATATGGCTACAAGTTCGCTATTGTTTCTAGCCTGAAAGTCTTTCCAGGTAAAATCGTTGTCTTTGGTTTCGGGAGCATTGGCACAAAGGGCATAGCGTAGCACATCTTGCTTACCGGGAAGCTCCTGAAGGTATTCGTGTAACCAAACGGCCCAGTTTCTTGAGGTCGATATCTTATCGTTTTCCAGGTTTAAAAATTCATTGGCCGGAACATTTTCCGGTAAAATATAATCGCCATGTGCCTTGAGAATGGCAGGGAAAATAATGCAATGAAACACAATGTTATCTTTGCCAATAAAGTGCACCAGCTTGGTGTCTTTGTCTTTCCAGTAAGGCTCCCAATCTATTCCCTTCTCTGCAGCCCACTCGCGGGTAGCCGAGATATAACCGATTGGGGCATCGAACCAAACGTAGAGTACTTTACCATCGGCTCCCTGAACTGGCACTTGAATCCCCCAATCTAAATCCCGTGTCATGGCTCGAGGCTGCAAACCACCATCAATCCAGGACTTACATTGGCCCCACACGTTGGGTTTCCAATCATTTTTATGTCCTTCTACTATCCATTGATTGAGCCACTTTTCATAGTTCTGCAGGGGCAGATACCAATGTTTAGTTTCTTTAAGTACGGGTGGATTTCCTGTGAGTGTAGATTTAGGGTTGATCAGATCGGTTGGGTTGAGTGAAGTACCACAATTCTCACACTGATCGCCATAGGCTGATGGATGGTTGCACTTAGGGCAGGTACCTGTAATATAGCGGTCTGCCAAAAATTGCTTGGCCTCCTCATCAAAGTATTGCTCACTTACGCGCTCCTCAAACTTCCCTTCCTTGTAAAGCTTTTTGAAGAATTCTTGTGCTGTCTCATGATGCACCGAGTTGGAAGTGCGCGAATAGATATCAAAAGAAACACCTAGTTGATCAAAGCTTTTTTTGATCATGCCGTGGTATTTATCTACGATTTGCTGAGGGTCTATACCTTCTTTTCGGGCACGCATGGTAATGGCCATTCCGTGTTCATCGGAACCACAAATAAAGGCCACATCTTCTCCCCTGGAACGCAAATAGCGCACATAAATATCTGCCGGAATATATACCCCTGCCAGGTGGCCAATATGAACAGGACCATTGGCATAGGGCAAAGCAGCTGTAACAGTATGTCTTTTGAAATCCGTTTTCGTCATGGCTGCAAAGATAGTTTTTAGATTCCTGAAGTCAGATTTTAGAGAATCAAATTTGGCAGGAACATAAATAAATTAGCCCACGGTTTAAACCGTGGGCTAATTATTGGTTGTACTGATTTGGAGATTCCCGCCTTCGCGGGAATGACAACTATTTCTCTCCATAAGAGGCTCTCACAGAGAACTCTGAAGAACCATTAATCTCCGAGGCCCTTTTAGGAGACTCTGAGGCCGGTTTTATCTCTTCGTGTTTATCTTATTCTTTTTTGCTCCCTGATAAATGGAGTTAAAGATAAGCTTGTAAGTACCTCTGGGCTGACCTCTAAACTGTGGTTTGAAGCCAAACAACACAAGGTTACCTCCTCCATAGTTCACATTGAGCATGGCCGAAGTATTGGCCAGGTACTTTTCTTCTCCCATGGCCCAACCGCTCATTAGTAGATTGTCTGAAGCATATCTTGCTACTTCTTCGATACCTTGAGCTCCACTTTCTACAGCAAAGGCTCCGCTATTATCGAATGAAGCGGCAACTTGGTTCATCATACCAAACGCCAACGGATTGGAAGTATCAATATCTGTCCTGATGAGTGACCCGGGTATAAAGAACTCCGTATCCTTCAAACCACTGAGTACATTTTTGACCGGTAGTTTGAACTGTTCGATAGCAAAGTCGCTGGAAGCATCGAAGAAAATGATGGTTCCTCCGCTTTTGGCGTAAGTATCGAGAGCTTTTACACCTTCTTCACCAATTCCTCCCACAAATTTTTCAGGCATTCTTCCCTGGCTATGCCCCTGCATGATGCCTCTCCCACTCTGAGAGGGGAAAATAAGTGCACTGTATTGAGAGAGATTGCCCGACTGAATTTGCTCATTGTGCAGGGTATCCAAATCAAACTCAAACTGCTCTAGCATCCAGCGTGTCCACCCTTCGTCCATATTGGCCTGCCATGATTTATAAATTCCAACCTTCACGCGGTTTAGTTCTTCCATGGGTGCTGCCGGAGCCTTAGCCAGACGCGTAAAGTCCAGGCCAAGCTCTGCACTTAGCTTCTGCACTTCATCATCCAGCCCTCTCTTGCTTCTTACTATTACAGAACCGGCTTTGGCATTGTCATCGTCCGCTTTCAATAAACTCACCGTATAACCGGCTTTTTGCAATCGGTTAATGGCCTTGGCACTCAGGTTGTCTTTGTTGGAAAATACGTATCCATAGCGACCCGAGCCGGCAACTTGCCCTGCTTCAGGCACAAGTTTTTCAGAGACCTCCTCTGCCGAAGCGTTGAAGGTATCGGTTATGCGGTCTACAGTTACTCCCATTTGCAATGGCAGCGTCCATCCTGCCAGATCGTATGGCGGCATTGGAGGCCCTCCCGGATAACGAAACTGATCAGGATACACCTGCTTCTCCATTAAATCGGCAAGGAAGGGTCTAAAAGCCTGACTTCCGTAGAATATGATAGATCCGGCCTCATAGGTCTTCCCATTTACTGTAAAAGGAGCCGTTGCTCTATGAGCCTCTATGCCACCCTGCATTAGTATATTGGTTAAGTTTATGGCTTCACTTGGATTCCACTGGTCTTTGGGAATAACATAGGCAAAAGCGCCAGACCGATCTTCAATAGCATCGCGTCCCATGCTATAGATGTTGTAAAGAAACTCGTCTTTCTTGTCGGCTGCCAAATCAAGTACAGCCATCGATGCCTCCAGCATGTAATCCACAGCACTTCTAAAATGAAGCATTCCGCCTTTCCATGGAAATGGATAGAAAATCTCTGTTCCGTTTGAGGCCTTCCCCCCCACTGTTTCGGGGAATCGCTCAGGGTCATACTCAGTAGGCGTTGGGCTGGGTTGAGCCGTTTCTGTGAGTATTCCTATCTGGTTATGATAGTAAGGAGCCGTTCTCATACCTCCATTCCAGAACATAGAATAGCCCGTGGTGGCTATGGCCCCTGGCATTTTCTTCATGGCAAAGCGGTTGGCCATGGCCGTTCCCACTAGATTAACTCCGGTGGTAACACCGGGATGGATTTTTTGGTTTACCGGGCTTCTGAAAGGCGGAATAAATATCATGGCCCAACGCGGTGCGGTCTGGTGATGGTTGTGTACGATTTGAGGATACCACTCGTGGTATAGCACCTGGGTAACTGCCTTTGTCTCGGGCATATTGTTCATAAACCAATCCCTGTTGTTATCGTGCCCCACGTATTTCTGATACAGAATTGGTGGAGAGGTATTTTCGAAAGGTGTTCCCAGGTTTTTACGATACCAATCAACTACAATATCAAGTCCATCGGGATTCATTACGGGAACAATAAGAGTAATTACGTTTTCCCTGATCTTTTGCATTTCCTCCGATTCCTCTGCGGCAACTCTCCAGGCCAGCTCAGAAGTCATTTGTGCGTGAGCCCGCTCCGTGGCATGCATTCCACCATCGAACCACACAATGGCCTTACCTTCTTTGGCCAGCTGCCGGGCCTCTGCCTCAGAAATCTCAGCCCTCGATAGTTTTTCACTAATCTCTCTCCATCGCTCCAACTGAGCCATATTTTTCTCGCTGGAAATAAAAAAGAGCTTTATGGGACGTCCCATAACCGATTTACCAATTTCTACCATCTGTACACGCTCGGTAGAAGCGGCAAGCTTGTCGTAGTATTCAAGCATCTGGTCATAATCGGCCAACTTATAATCGGCTCCAACTTCATGGCCAAATGTCTCTCTGGGGTGTGGTATTTGTGCCTCCATGATACCCGGCAGGGCCATCAACAAAGCACAAATCAGCAGTTGTATATTCTTCATCATGTATTTTAAGGTTTGGTTGAAAATAGCAGAAGCCTTTCATATTGCTAACCTTAATTATTTAATCAGCAGATATTGGTGATGAAGGTTGCGCCTGAAAAGAAAGCCCATAATTTTGGCCTGACATTGATTTCAAACCCAAAACAAACCTATGGCTTCGCTTACCGGACATCAATTCATCGGATTTTCTACCTCTGCTAAGGGAAAAGACACTTTCAAGGCAATTAATCCCGCCAACTCTGAAAATCTGCCCACAGACTTTTTTGAGGCTACGGAAGAAGAAATTCAACAGGCAACCGCCTTTGCCAAAAAAGCCTATTCATCTTTTAAGCAAATAGATAATGAGCAAAAAGCCCTTTTTCTGGAGACTATTGCCAATGAACTTTTGGCTCTGGGTGACGCCCTAATTGAACGATGCATGGAAGAAACGGCTCTACCACGCCCCAGACTGGAAGGCGAGCGAGGCCGTACTATGAACCAGCTTAAGCTGTTTGCCTCAGTAGTACGTGAAGGTTCGTGGGTTGATGCCCGAATTGACCGCGCTGACCCCGACCGGGTGCCACTTCCAAAGCCTGACGTGCGGCAAATGCAACGGCCACTTGGCCCTGTGGCTGTTTTTGGAGCCAGTAATTTCCCACTTGCTTTTTCAGTAGCCGGTGGCGATACGGCTTCGGCCTTTGCAGCCGGTTGCCCGGTTATTGTAAAAGGCCACCCTTTGCATCCGGGCACCTCCGAATTGGTGGCTCAAGCTATTCTCAAAGCAGCCAAGGCGTGTAACCTACCGGAAGGAGTATTCTCTCTTGTTCAGGGTAAAACCATAGCAGTAGGTATGGCCCTGGTAAATGACCCAAACATTAAAGCGGTTGGTTTTACAGGCTCTTATAGGGGCGGAAAAGCACTTTTCGATGCGGCCAATCAACGTCCCGAGCCTATTCCTGTTTATGCAGAAATGGGCAGCACCAACCCGGTATTTATGCTTCCGGGAGCCTTGGCAAGTAAAGCGGAAGCCCTTGCCAAGGGACTAGCAGGCTCGTTTACTCTCGGAGTGGGTCAGTTCTGTACCAACCCCGGTCTGGTGGTACTCCCTTCAAGCGAGCATACAGACCAGTTTAAGAAAACATTGGCGGCCTGCAATGAAACTTCGGCCGAAGGCATCATGCTCTCGCAAGGAATTAAAAGTGCCTTTAATCTGGGCGTAGAACAACTTAAAAGTAGCCCGGGTGTAACAGAACTTAGTCATTCAACAGGCGTGGCTGAAGGCAATAAAGCTGTTAACCAAATATTTGAAGCGCACATAACCACGGTGCTACAAAACAAAGCCCTGCAAGAAGAAGTATTCGGGCCGGCTACTTTGTTGGTCAATGCATCGGCCAAAGAAGAAATACTTCAGTTTGCAAGAGGTCTGGAAGGCCACCTGACGGCCACTATACATGGTACGGAAGAAGATTTACGAGAGTATGCGGAACTGGTAAGTATTCTGGAAGAAAAGGTAGGTAGAATTGTGTTCAATGGCTTCCCAACTGGTGTTGAAGTATGCCATTCTATGGTACATGGAGGCCCTTTTCCGGCTACTACGGCTCCACAAACTACCTCTGTAGGCACTGCGGCTATTAAGCGTTTTGTGCGCCCCGTTTGCTATCAGGATTTTCCGCAAGAGGCACTACCCGATGCTCTCAAAGACAGCAACCCTTTGAATATCTGGCGACTCGTGGATGGAACACTGAATAGAAACTCTTTATGATTGAAGGGTTCATTATCGCTTTTTGTGGTTAGCCTTAACAATGCGGGTCATCGAGCTAGTAAGTAGCAAAAAATGGGCAAATCGAAACTAAGCTCTAAGGATCAGCCCGGAAGTTTTAAAAAAACCCAAGATTGAAACTACTCTGAAGGAAAAACGCTGGAAAGATAGAAAGAGGTTGGGTTGACATTCTGCACTAATTGGTTTTGGTTTATTCAAGCCTAAAGTGTGGAACGTAGTTTCCTTTTATTTTGGAAGGTATTGATTGCCAGGCCGCTTTTGACCAAATTCACTGAACATAACAGCGCTTCATGTCCAGACCGGTCGTTTCTACTTATTTTTTGTTCTTTGCCATTCTATGGATTGCTTGCCCAATTCTTGCCGTTGCTCAAAATTTACAGATTGACCATGTGGTGTATGCCTATTCCAACCTCGATAGCGCCAAAAACAGGTTCGCTTCCATGGGTTTTACTTTAAAACCCGGAAAACTGCACTCCAACGGCTTACTCAATGCTCATGTCAAATTTGAAAACGGCAGCTATGTAGAGCTTATGAGTTTAAAAGGACAGCCAACTGACGATGTAGCCCTAAAATACAAGACCTTAATTGAACAACATTATACCGGGGCCTACCTGGCGCTTACAGGGCCGGAACACCACAAAATAGTTTTAGCTCTACGCCAGTTGAACATTGAACATGAGGTGACTAACGGCAGTTTGTGGACTTACATTGCCTTTCCTGAATACTCACCCCTGAGTCATATTTTTTTTATTACCTACCACCACCCAAACCCGGCCACCGGAGAGTTTACCATTCACAGCAATGGTTTCAACGGGCTTAAGGAGGTAGTTATAGAGGGCGGTGAACTGTTGGTAGGTTTACTCCATACACTGGGGCTTAGGAACAGCCTGACGGAGCAAGAATCTTTCCTTGCCAGGTTCTCCACTCCTACCGGGGCAATAACCATTGTGGAACAGGAAAACAAAGATGTTCGGCCTCGTATACTGACCACAAGTTTCTCCAATGGTCAAGGTCAACAGCTTACCATCAGCGGTAATCGTTAACAGGGTTTAGCCTGGGTGCGTCAATCGTTAGACTTACACCCGGCAGGAAGTTCGAAGCGCGGCCGACATGCCAGAGGAATAGGCATTTCGTGGCCATTCTTTTTATAAAAATCCGTCAGGCTAATGGTTTTGGAAAACCCGTCTTCAGTGGCAAAAAACACTTCGTGGTTCAGAAGAATATCGTCTAATATGGTAATGGTGCAATCCAGACAGTCTTCCCCATTGGGACCATAACTTGGTAAAAATACCTGATTCTGTCCTTTCTCATTTTTTAGTCTGCCTATTCCGGAAGCTCCTTTTGCCTCTTGAATAGAACCTGTAGAGGATTTGTTGCGCCATAAAAAATCTTTACATCGAATATTCAGAGGAATCAGATCCACTCCCAAATCTCCGCAAGACATTTCATTTTTTCCTGGCCGGAAATAATAGTCCACCTCCACATAATTCAGATATACCGGCTCTAAAATGGTATAGTCCAGGTGTACTATTTGCACAGGCTTTTCACCAAAAAAAGTAAACTGGTCGGGGATAACTAGACCAATGTTAGCTCTTGCTGCCTTTTCTCCGGCATTGGCGGTCATCAGTTCCATAACAGGAGGAGAAGCCATGTAATACTTGGAGATAAAGTATTTACGGCCGTCTTCTTCTCTATACCCAAAGGGTACATTTTCCAGCACCTGGTTCTTGGTATTCCACTCCAGATTTTCCTGCCCGTTCCATATCGTACCGCGGGTAGTTATTTCCGTGTTGCAACCGTACAATGAAAGTTCTTGCCTACCGGGTGACGACACGGGCGATTCTCCCAGATTAAAATTCACGTATCCGAATTTATGTTCGCGTTCGTCTTCGCCTGTGTTTTGGCATTTACTGCTTAGCAACAGAGAAAGTGCTATCAGCAGAGAGGCTACCTTTAAATGTCTTTTCATGATTGGGTGTTTATTGGTTAGGAAGATAGCACTATTTTGCCAGTTGGCTATTTCCGGCCAACAACCAAAAACTGCTAAAGTGGCCGTTCAGACTCCATAAGCCCCCTACTCCCTGTCATTTCGAGAAATATTTTCCCGATAGTGTAGAATACCTTTCCACCCAAACAAAACACACTATAATTCAAAATACTGAAAATCAACCATTTAACCACAAACCTCAGCAACCAATGGCTATGGCACCATCCTTGGATTTCTTAGGGTGAACCAAAAGATAAAACTATGAATGCAACAATAGACAAACTGAAAGGCAACTGGAACATTGTAAAAGGAAAATTGAAACAAGAATATGCTAATCTTACTGATGACGATCTTACTTATACGGAGGGTCAGGAAGATGAACTTCTGGGGAGAATTCAGAGAAAGACTGGAAAAGCTAAGAGCGAGATTAAACGATTTATCGATTCCCTCTAATGTATACGTCCGATAAAACGCGTACATTAAAAATCTGATAGCTAAATACTTATGGATTTCTCTAACCTCTCAGCCATCTATGTGAACTGCACCCTTAAACGTTCGCCAGAACAAAGCCATACGGAAGGCCTCATGCGTTTGTCTAAGACAATTATGCGCAAAGAAGGCGTAACGGTCGATGAGCTTCGGCTAATAGACCATGAGGTAGCCAGCGGGGTTTTTCCGAACATGGAAGAACACGGCTGGCCAAAAGATGAATGGCCGGAACTTTCCGAACGAATTCTGAAGGCTGATATTCTGGTGATTGGCACTCCTATTTGGCTGGGAGAGAAATCTTCTGAAGCTCAAAAGCTGATCGAACGGCTTTACAGCCTAAGTGGCCAAACAAACAGCAAAGGCCAATACATATACTACGGCAAGGTTGGAGGCTGTGTAATTACCGGCAACGAAGATGGAGCCAAGCATTGCGCCATGTCTATTCTTTATGCTTTGCAGCACATTGGCTACTCCATACCCCCCCAAGCCGATTGTGGTTGGCTGGGTGAAATAGGCCCCGGCCCCAGCTATTTGGATGAAGAATCGGGCGCGGTTAAGAACGAGTTTACTAACCGAAACACCACGTTTATGACCTACAATCTCTTGCACCTTGCTCAACTCCTTAAGAAGGCAGAAGGCTACCCCTCCTATGGCAATTCCCGAAAGGATTGGGAAAATGGTAAACGATGGAATTTCGACAATCCGGAATATCGATAAACAACGCATTGCGCCAGTGGTGAAATCACCTGAAGCCAATGACAATGGCTGCGAATAAGCAGCTAGTTGTTCTTAAACTATCGGGGTGGGCGTGCTAAAACGGTAATACGTCTGGAAAACACACTATCTGTTTGATCACCTGCGAACAAGTCATTATTTTAAGCCTATGGCTAAAAGTAACACACGGCATGAAACGGTGGATCATTAATGGTTTGGTTTGGGGTATATTAATGTTTGTGATTACATCATGCATTATGCCTCTACTGAAAAACGAAGAGCTTCAGGCCAGGGAATTGCTCATTTCAGCACCTATTTGGTTATTGGGCGGACTGGCCTACGGATACACCACAAAGCAACCCTCAGCTTCTAAAGCTGAAGAAAAACGGACTTAACCTCTGCAGAAAAGCCCATCACAACACCGTAGACGCTGTAAGACATTTTATAAATTGATAGCCACTTGTTTGTTTACTAAACCGTACCGTAAAAGCATTGCTGTGAGCTTAATTTAGTGCAAACGCCTATAATTCAATCACTTTTTCGACCTTTATATCTATGATTTTTAGACCATGAAACAACAAGCCAAAAGCATCCGCCCGTTTATAGGAGCCAAAGACTATGAAGCATCGAGGAGTTTTTACCGGGCTTTTGGTTTTCAGGAAATAGAGCTTTCGCACGATATGTGCGTGTATAAGCTTAAAAACAATGTGGCCTTCTATCTTCAGAAATATTTTGTAAAAGATTGGGTAGAAAATACCATGCTGTTTCTGGAAGTAGACAACATAGAGGCATTTAGAGCTGAACTGTTGACTTTGGATTTAGAGCATAAGTACCCTACAGTGCGTATATCAGAAATTAAAAATGAAGCATGGGGCCGAGAGTTTTTCGTACACGATCCAAGCACTGTACTCTGGCACATTGGCGAGTTTACCCAATAACCACGCTAACCTAATGATATGAAAAAGACAGTAAGCATTCTACCTATAATCTTCTCCCTTCTGGGGGTCTTTCATACCTCCGAAACATGGAACAATTCCGGTGCTGGCCGGCCTTCCTCTGACCACACCGACTACAGGCAGGAAATGCGGAATTTTGTAAAGAATCTTAGCGTCTATGCCAAGCAACAAAATGCCGACTTTCTAATAATTCCTCAAAACGGACAGGAACTGGCCACATCTTCCGGAGATGCCAGTGGGGTGCCCTATCTGGACTACCTGAATGCCATAGACGCTACCGGACGCGAAGATTTATTTTATGGCTACAGCAAAGACAATAAGCCCACTCCGTCTGCCGACCAACAGTACATGCTCAATCTGTGTCTACTCTTTGAAAAAAACGGTGTAGAAGTACTCACTACAGACTATTGCCACTCCAAGTCTAAAGTAAACAAGTCTTATAGGCAGAATAAGCGCAATGACTTTATCTCTTTTGCAGCCCACAGGAGAAACTTAGATGAAATACCGTCATACCCCTCTTGTGTCTTTAATGAAAACAGCAAGGATATCCTCCGTATTTCAGAAGCTAAAAACTTCCTCTACTTACTCAATTATTCAAATTTTCGGACAAAAACAGCCCTCATAGAAGCACTCGCCAAAACCAACTACGACTTACTTATTCTGGATCTCTTTTTCCATGACAAGCCACTAAGTTCCGGTGACCTTGAGAAGCTAAAGACCAAGGCCAATGGGGGAAAACGACTTGTTGTCTCTTATATGAGCATAGGTGAAGCCGAAGACTACAGATATTATTGGCAAAGTGAATGGCAGGTTGGTAGTCCGGCATGGATTAAGGCCGAAAACCCCGATTGGGAGGGCAATTATAAGGTGAATTATTGGGATAAAGGCTGGCAGCAGATTATTTATGGAAATGACAGCTCCTACTTAAAGAAAATTATTGATGCTGGTTTTGACGGAGCTTATCTGGATATAATAGACGCTTTCGAATACTTCGAAAATCATCATTGAGCACCCATTGTTTGGTAGTTCAATTCAAGCTATATTTTCATCCAACTCCACAGCAAGTCGGGAAATCAAATCCGGGACAACTGAGAGCCACTTTTTGATTTCAGAAACCATGATACACCCAAACACAGAGCTGAAGTTTATCAGCAAAGAAATAGGCTACGGAGTTGTGGCCACAGATTTCATCCCGGCAGGCACCATTACCTGGGCACTCGATAAGCTTGACCGTGAATTCAGCCCGTCTGAATTTCAGCAAATGGAGCCTATCTATCAGCAAATACTCGATACCTATACCTATAGAAACAACAAAGGCAATTTTGTGCTCTGCTGGGACAATGGAAGGTTTGTAAACCACAGCTTCAACTCCAACTGTCTTTCTACGGCCTACGACTTTGAAATTGCCATTAGAGACATTCAACCGGGAGAACAACTGACCGATGACTACGGCTATCTGAACATTCCTTACCCCTTTAGAGCCTCTGATGAGGGCACCAAACGCAAAGTGGTTTACCCTGACGATCTGGTTAAATACTACAAGGTTTGGGACGGCAAAGTAAAAAAGGTGTTCCATTGTATCCCCCGGGTTGAGCAACCACTTCGCGAACTCATTCCAAATGATATCTGGGAGAAAGTATTGTCCATTATAGAGGGTCGGTCAGAAATGGACTCTATTCTAAAAAACTACTACGATGGTCAACGCGATAATGGCCATAATTAATCCGGTAGTTTACATTCTGTCTAATCAACCACATTCCACACATGCCTAATCATAAAAGCACATTAGGCTTGCGGTACGCCTGTGAATCAGCTACTAACAGCCATAGCCTCTGCCAATAATATTTGGAATCCCCCATCAATTTGAGTTTATTCAATTACGCTATGGCGTGCGTGATTATAAGTTGACGATGGAACTAACAATCTGCTGAACTCCATTGCCACTACAAATCCATCCATAAACCTTAATCATATGAACACCATCAATACCTTAGAAATAATTGAGCGAATTGGCTACCTGCTCCTATCCTGGCCTGTAGTAATTGCTTTTGTACTCATTGTTTATCGAAAAACCATTTCGAGAGTTATAGAGAGCTTTACCGACCAAGATGTGGTCAAAGCCAAAGTTGGCCCAATAGAATTGGAGCGAAAGCTGGAGTCAATTGTTGAAAAAGGCGATGGAGCCCTTCATCGGCTCAATCAAATCAATAACCTTATGGCAAAGTCCAGGCATGTGGAGTTAGAAATTATTGTGGGAGCCTATCAAAACATTCTTCCCTCTGAACAGATTAATCGACTGAAAGAGCAGATTGCTGAATTCGAAAAACTTAATAGAAGCCACCCACAAGAGTAACTTTTCAAGGGTTGTTCTCCATGCCGGTGATGAAGCTGTCTTAAAAGCTTCAAAGGCCGTCATTCTGAACTTGTCTATTAAATAGATTGGAAAATCTTAGAAGGCTCTAACGATGAAATTAACTCCTAAAGAGTCTAGTTCTATGATTCTCCATTTCAACAATCCCCCAACTACCCCGTCACCAATAACTAATGACCATTTCACCAATTACTGATTCTCATTCCACACACCACCTTGTACTATTTTCAGGCGCATAACACTGAAGTCATATTAAAACCCTACCTTTGCCGCTCGATTTGAAAAGCTGTTATGCAAAGCATTAGAAATATTGCCATTATTGCTCACGTAGACCATGGCAAGACTACCCTGGTAGACAAAATTATTCACGCCTCTAAACTATTCAGAGAAAATCAGGAATCTGGTGAATTGATTCTGGACAACAACGATCTGGAGCGTGAAAGAGGGATTACCATTCTTTCCAAAAACGTATCGGTGACCTACAAAGGGGTTAAGATTAACATTATAGACACTCCTGGTCACGCAGACTTTGGCGGAGAAGTAGAACGTGTTCTTAAAATGGCCGATGGTGTATTGCTGTTGGTGGATGCCTTCGAAGGCCCAATGCCACAAACACGCTTTGTGCTTAGCAAAGCCCTGGGCCTGGGACTAACTCCAATAGTTGTAGTAAACAAGGTAGACAAAGAAAACTGCCGACCTGACGAGGTTCACGAACAGGTTTTCGACCTAATGTTTAATCTTGATGCTACAGAAGAACAGCTCAATTTCGAAACCGTTTATGGTTCTTCCAAGCAAGGCTGGATGAGCACCGACTGGAAGCAACCTACTGAAGACATTACTCCACTGCTTGATAAAATTCTCGAGGTAATTCCGGAAGCCCCAAGCCCGGAAGGTACTCCTCAGTTTCAGGTTACCTCTCTCGATTACTCCTCTTATGTGGGCCGAATAGCCATTGGAAGGGTGTATCAGGGCAAGCTGGAAGAAGGCAAATCTATGGGACTAACCAAGGCTGATGGTTCAATTCAGCGAGTTCGGATTAAAGAACTTCAGGTTTTTGAAGGTCTTGGCCGAGTAAAAGTTACGGAGGTTAAGGCAGGCGACCTCTGCGCCATAGTTGGGCTGGAAAACTTTGAAATTGGTGATACGCTCACCGACTTTGACAATCCGGAACCACTTCCGCGTATTTCTATTGACGAGCCTACAATGAACATGCTCTTCACCATTAACAACTCTCCGGGCTTTGGTTCAGAAGGTAAGTTTGTTACATCCAGACACCTAAGAGACCGTCTGATGAAAGAAACGGAGAAAAACTTGGCTCTAAAAGTTCAACCTACCGACTCTGAGGACAAGTTTTTGGTGTATGGTCGTGGAATTCTCCACCTGTCTGTGCTTATAGAAACCATGAGAAGAGAAGGTTATGAGCTCATGGTGGGTCAGCCTCAGGTAATTCTCAAAGAAATAGATGGCAAGAAGTGCGAACCTATTGAAACGCTGGTAGTAGATGTACCTTCTGAAGTAGCCGGTAAAGTAATAGAACTGGCGACACAACGTAAAGGAGAGCTCAAGATTATGGAGCCCAAAGGCGACCAGCAACACCTTGAGTTCGAAATTCCTTCGAGAGGGCTGATTGGCTTAAGAAATAACGTATTGACCGCCACGGGTGGAGAAGCTGTTATGAACCATCGCTTTAAAGATTACCAGCCATACAAAGGCGAAATCAAAGGCAGAATAAACGGCTCGCTTATCTCTATGGAAAACGGACCGGGCACGGCCTATTCGTTCGACAAACTACAAGACCGAGGCGTTTTCTTTGTGGCTCCTGGCGAAGACCTCTATACAGGACAGGTTATTGGAGAACACACGCGTGAGAACGATCTGGTAGTGAACGTTCAAAAAGGAAAAAAGCTAACCAACATGCGTGCTGCCGGTTCTGACGACAACTCCAAAATTGCGCCTCCAAAGAGATTCTCCTTAGAAGAAGCTATGGAGTACATTCAAAAAGACGAATACCTGGAAATTACTCCCAAGAACATTCGTATGAGAAAGATTTATCTGGATGAAAATACTCGGAACAGAATGGCAAAAACCGAGGCGTAAAACAAACAGACCTTATTAATTTGAAAAATGAGACGATTTCTATGGGTCAGGTAGTCAGTACTACTTACCATAGAAACCGTCTCTTTTCATTTACTCATCTCTCAGTACATCTGCAGGATTCTCTCTGGATACTCTCAATGATTGAGCAATAGTGACCAGCCAACTCAAAGCAAGAAACCCTAAAAAGGCTCCTATAAAAGTCAAAGGGCTCAAGCTTATTCTGTATTTAAATTCCTGCAGCCAGTCTTGAATGGCGTAATAGGCTATTGGAGAGGCTATGATAAAAGCTATTAGTACAAGAACAGAATATTCCTTATTGAGCATCAGGATGAGTCTTTGAACGGAAGCTCCTAGTACCTTTCTGATACTTACTTCTTTTCTGCGTTGTTCGAGGGAGAAAATGGTCAAGGCTACCAAGCCCAATAGTGAAATAAAAATAGCCAGACTGGTGAAGATCTTGAACAAACGGAATTGTCCCTGTTCCTTTCTATAAAAATCGGCTATTTGATCATCGAGGTAGTAAAACTCAAAAGGTCTATCAAACAACGTCTCATAAACACCTCCAACTTTAGCTAAAGTGCCCTGGGCATCATTAGGGTTTATTTTTAGCAGAATATTCCTACTTCCCCAATCGCTTAAAGGAAGTATAATAGTGGGAATAATCTCCGTTTTCAACGACTCTACATGAAAGTCTTTTACGATTCCAACAACTTCCACTCCCACCTTATCATTATATCTGTATAATTTTTTTATTGCCTGATCTTCTAAGAGTTTAAACTTTTCCGCCAGCGAATAATCGACCACTATTTGCCCTTCTTTTAAGGAGGAGCCATCAAATTGATCGGCTTTCCACACAAACTCAACCCCCGCAGTTTCAAAGAAATCACCATCTGCATAAACACCTGTCACACCTGAGCCTATTCTACCTTCATATTCTCTGTCCCAATGGTTGCTGATAGACGTTTGAATTCTAGACCCCATTACAAAACCATTGATGCTGGCCGACTGAACTCCTGAAATAGTACTTATTTCATTTTTAACCGTCTGAAAAAGATGAGTAGAATCTCTATAAAGCGGAACACTCACCAAAAAGTCTGAGTCAAAGCCCAAATCCTTTGTTTTCATATAGTTCATCTGTTGAGAGATAATGGAGAGCACCACCAACAGAATAGCAGAAGCGACAAACTGAAAAAGGACCAAAAACCTTCTGAGATATCCTTTACTTCCCAATGAGACCTCTGATCTTTGAACTAAGCTTAATGCCTTAAACCTTGCTATGAAGAAGGCTGGGTAAAGCCCGGAAATTAAGCCAAGAAGCACACCAAAAACGAAAATCCATATAAAGAAATCACTACTGAAATAATCAAGACGTATAGCTTTACCCAGCTGAGTATTGAGGTAAGGTAAGCTGCGCTCAGCTATTGCAAAAGCCAAAATAAAAGAGATAATAGTTAGGCTAATGGCCTCCACAAACTGATAAGCAATTAATTGGACTTTAGAAGCACCAATTACTTTCCTTAGGCCAATCTCCTTCACTTTTCTTGTGGCTTGGGCAGTAATCAGGTTTACATAGTTAATGATTGCCAGGGCTAAGATTGTTGCTCCAATAGCTATAAAGAGTATAACTAAATCTATCTGGTTTTTACTAAAAAAGTCAACCTCGTATTCAGCATATAGCCTTTGACGATCTAACCTTAAAAGGCCAAAATCACTTTTTTCAAGCCATTCTCTATATGGCGGAAGTATTCTAGAATCATTAATTCCAGCCTCAACCTTTTCAATGGAACTCTCCAGGTTCAATTCAATGTATGTCAAGACGTTTCTTAATCCATTGGTATTCTCGAAATCATTCTTGAAATAGTCGTTCTTGTGAATCAATAACTCAAATTGAACTGTGCTATTTGAAGGCGGGTCTTTTGCCAAAGCAGCCACTATTACCTCAAACTCTTTATTGATGAGGATAGACTCACCAACAGGATCTGTATCTCCAAACAATCGTTCTGCTAAACCTTCAGTTATCACAGCAGACATATCACCATTGAGAGCACCTTCCTTCCCTGAGTTAACCAGCTCAAAGTCAAAGAATTTAAAGAAGTTGGGATCGGTAAAGAATACTTTGGTTGAGCTAATATCATTGTTGTTGTTTCTGAGCAGTACATCTCCACCTATGGCTCTAGATACTCCAGAAACCCTAACAAAACCCTCAACCTCAGGTATTTCAGGACTAAAGAACTCAACGAAATCAGAAGTTATGAATGGCCGAGCCCCCCAATCTTCATGATCAAGCGTAACTCGATACATATTCTTATAATCCTTGTGAAACTTATCGAAACTCAGTTCATCCCTGACATAAAGCGCAATCAAAAGAACAGCGGTTAGGCCAATAGTAAGGCCAAGAATATTAACGAAAGAGTATAGTTTCTCTCTTTTGAGTTTTCTGAGTATTAGTTTAAGGTGGTTTTGGAACATGGTTGATAGTGGTTTATTCGTTTCGTAAAGTTTCTACAGGGTAGGTTCTCGTTAATTTGATGATCGGAATGAGCTATGTCGATATGGGAACATAATTACTCATCTCTCAGTACATCTGCTGGATTCTCTCTGGATACTTTGAGCGATTGACTCAGTGTGACCAAACTACTGATTAGAATAAACCCAACAAGCGTGGCAATATAAACCCCAGGGCTAACCTCCACTCGGTACATGAAGCTTTCTAACCATTTTTCGGAAGCGTAATACGCAACCGGAACAGAAACTATAAAGGCGATCAGTGCCAATTTGATGAAGCCCTTGTTCAGAAGAAGGACGAGGTAACTCAATGTGGCTCCCAATACTTTTCTGATGCTGATTTCTTTCCTTCTCTGCTGAGCTACAAAAGAGATCATCCCCAAAAGACCCAGCAATGAAATACACATAGCCAGGGTGGAGAAAACATTGAAAAGCAAGATCTGATCAGATTCGGTTTTATAATACCTATTAAGCACATCACTTATATAAGAGTATTCAAAAGGCCTATCTGCAATTCTTTCATAGACTTCTGCTACTTCTTTAAGTGTTTCCTGGTGCTGCTCACTCTCTAAGCGTATCAATAAATCCTCGTTGCCATAGCTTTCATCCATAAGCTGAATGGTAGTCGGCTCTATAGCCTTTTTAAAGTTATGAGAGTGAAAATCTTTAATTACAGCCACTACTTTATGCGACTTACCAGTATACTCAAAGAGTGACTTACCCAAGATTCCATCTTCCCAACCTAGTTCATTAACTATTGACTCCGTAACCACCAATTGTGTAGAGTCGAGCTTATTATAATTAAACTCTTCTAATGCCTCTACAACCTCAACCTGTAAAGTACTTAGAATTGACTCATCTGCTGAGACCCTAGTAACGCTTGATTTCGGAGGCCTCTCCCTAGAGTCTTGGTCTGGAGCTTCTGTATATTTGGTTGAAGAGGTATAACCACCAATCATCCAGTCGGTCACAGAGGCTGAGTAAATACCTTTAATCTTGGACACCTCCGACTTCAATATGGCATGGTAATCTTTCTGATCTTTGAAAAGTGGAACATTGATAAGTAGTTCCTTTTCGAACCCAACTTTGGAGTTCTCCAAAAACCTCATTTGACTTCTCATGGTAAAGGTGACCAGTAAGAGAATAATGGCCGCTGAAAACTGCACGAGCATAAGCGCCTTTTTAATCCGCTGGTCATTCCATAGTTTACCTTGAGGACGCCCAACTAATACCAATGGGCTAACTTTGGATGTTCTAATTGATGGATAAAGAGCAGCTAATGCCCCTAGAAAAACTCCTGACAAAGGAATTAACACCAAAAACTCCGAACTAAAGTAGCTAACAGACACATCCTTGGAAGTCAGCGAATTAAAAAGAGGAATTAATCTTTCCGTCACTGCAAAGGCAAACACTAATGAGATGGTAGTAATGACAATAGATTCAAATACTTGAAGCCAAGCTAAATGCGCTTTATTTGCACCTATCACCTTTCTCAATCCTATTTCCTTGGCTCGTTGCAGCGATTGCGCAGTTACCAGATTGACATAGTTGATAATTGCTAATATCAGAATCACCAAGCCGATAGATCCAAAGAGATAAACCATCCTGATATCAGAAAAGAGCAAGGTATCCTGATCATACCCACTTCTAAGACGCTGATCTGCCAATGGCATCAGTCGGAAGTTAGTAGTTTCAAGAACCACACCATAGTTTGGTACTTCCTTTACCTTGTTAATCGACTGCTCTACCTGAGCCAAAGAAGCATTTGGGTTTAACTTTACAAAATTGATATTACCTGATAAATAACCTTCACTGAAGGTGTTTTCTACTTGCTCGGGTTTAATAGGCAAGAGTGTTTCAAATTGGATGGAGCTATTTTTTGGAGGGTCCTTTACAACACCAGAGACCACATAGGTTTGCTCTTTGTTTATTAAAACCTCCTTTCCTAATGCGCTCTGTTCTCCAAAGAGTTTATTGGCCAAACTCTCAGTAACAACCATTGCATATGGGTTCGATAGAGCAGTATGAGCATTACCCTGCAGTAAATCGAAAGAGAAAAACTCTAGAAAGTTCGATTCTACATAAATCAAAGACTTAGAATAAAACTCATTGTTATCACTCTCTAACAGATTAAGAGCACCTCCTCTTACAATCCGGGCATAAGAAGAAACTTCAGGCACTCTTTCATCAACATATTCTATAAAGTCGGCATATGCATAACCAGAAATAGACTGCTCTTCTCCTCTAAGACTATTGAGCCTATAGATGTTCTCAAAATCTTCATGAAACCGATCGAAACTCAATTCATCTCGAACAAACAGAGCTATCAGACAGCAGGCCGTTAAGGCAATGGTCAATCCGAGTATATTAATAATGGTAAAAAACCTTTGCTTTCTTAGCTTTCTCAGGGTTGTAGATAGATAATTTCTAAACATAGTTGAAAGTGGTTTATTCGTTTCTTAAGGTTTTTACCGGGTTAAGGCGACCCGCTTTGAGGGATTGAAAGGCAATGGTGAGAAATGCTATACCAAAGGAAAGCAAAGCGGCAATAACAAACCCCCAAACACCCAACTCTATACGATTGGCGTAACCGTTGAGCCAGAGGTTAACTGCATAAACAGACACAGGAATTGCCACCACAAAGGCCAGGACTATGAGTCGGGTAAAGTCAAAACCAAAGTTCCTGACTATATCCGCAACACTCGCTCCGAGTACTTTTCTTATACCAAACTCATGAGCCCGCTGATCGGCCATAAAAGCAGCCAAACCAAACAGCCCAAGGCAACTAATGAAAATGGCCAGAATAGTAAACACCAACACTGCATCGGCATTCTGCTTTTCCTTGTTTAAAATCTCGGTAAAATTCTGATCGAGGTACTTATATTCGAATGGACCTGCCATAAGCCCTTCCCACACTTTCTGCACAGAAGCTAGAGTAGCTGCCACGTTTTGCGAGTTCAGCTTAATGGCCAGTTGACCGGGACTGGACTGATCATAGGTCATAATGGCCGGCCCTATTTGCTCACGGTAATTGTCTACTATAAAATCTTCTACCACCCCTATTACTCGCCAGTAGTTACCAAACACCTGACCAACGGGATCCCCTTCCAGACCCACGGCTTCTAAACCTGCCCTATTAAGCACTACCAGAGAATCGCTTACCGATTGGCCCGGAGAAAACCACTTGCCTTGCAAAAGCTGTAGCCCCAGCGTTTCGGCATAATACGGGTCGACCTGAAAGGCATTGAATGCCACGGATTTTTCAGGCCCCAACATGGTAGACATTATATTGGCAGACCTATCGGCCGGCAGACGGCTGTTAAAACTAGCTTGCTCAACTCCGGGAACTGTCAATAATTCATTTCTAAGAGCCTCTAAATTGACTGTAGCGTCAAACGAATGCGAAATCACCAGAACCTGCTCTTTATCGAAACCAACATCGACTGACTTTAAGTGTTGCAACTGGCTATACACAAAGTATGAACCAATAATGAGTGTAGAAGATATAGTAAACTGCAACACTACCAGACCGTTTCTTAAGGTTCGTGCATTGCCCAGGTTCAATACTTGCCCAAGCTTCATTCCTTTGAGCAACGGAATCATTTTAACGGACGACAGATAGAAAGCCGGATAAATGCCAGCCAAAAAACCTACCACCAATACCCCCAGCAAAATGTAAACACCGAGCATTGGATAACTCAGTATGGAAAGACCAATCACCTCTCCTAATTTCTGATTGAGCAGGGTGATAAACAGTTCAGATAAGCCTGCCCCTATAAGGGCCGCAAACAAAGTAATAAGCGTAGACTCGGTAAGAAACTGAAACACCAAATGGCCTCTTCGGGTACCCAACACCTTCCTGAGTCCAATCTCTTTGGTGCGTAGAGATGAACGAGCCGTGGTTAAATTCATAAAATTGATGATAGCAATAACCAGAATAAAAACTCCAATAATGGAAAGGGTTACCCGTGTCTGTTTGTCTCCATTGGTCCCTATCTCAAACTTCTCATTGCTACCCAAATAGATGTCTCGTATTGGTTTGGCGAAGAATTGAATTTTATTGGCCGAAGACAGCCATTCCTCTGCACTCAGCTCGCTATTGTTAACCACCGGATAAACATAGGTCTTAGAAATCTCATCGAGCTGCTTATTAAGGAGTTGCGGCTTCAATGGCTCCGTAGTTTTTATGTAAATGTATCCACCAATGCCCCACCAACGCTTGTCAGTATATTCCGGATTGTACAGGTTACTGGAAATAAAGTCGAACTTCAGGTGTGTTTCGAACACCTGATCGGCCAAAACACCGGTTACCATAAGCTCTTTACCCATGTACTCAAATGTTTTGCCCATCACATCTTCCGTGGCAAACAGCCTGCGGGCAAAGTCTTTTGTCAGCACCGCTTTATTAGGACCGTCAATAGCCCGGGCTACATCTCCTTGCTGCAAGGAAAAATCAAATACCTCAAACAACCCATCCGTGGCTTTCAGCACTTTAGGCATTTTTATGATTTTTTCACCATTTATAGCTTTGCCTTCATTGCCCTGATCGACAGACAGTCTTACATAGCTTTCTATTTCAGGAATCTCATTGAGTTTATACTGCAGATTACTGGTAGACCAGGCCGTCCTGCCCATACCCAAAAACTCCTCTTCCAGCCTATAAATTCTATCATAATCTGTAAACCCTTTCTCATAGGTATTTTCCTGATAGAGGTAAGTGACTATGACTAAAAAGCACCCCAGGCCAACACTTAAGCCCACAATATTTAAGGTGGAAAGCAGTGGATTTTTCCTTAAGGCCCGGAAAGAAGTTTTCAGGTAGTGCGCTATCATTATTCGTCTCTTAAGGATTGAACAGGATTGGTAGTAGCTGCTCTTAAGGAGCGATAGCCCGTAGTAACCATAGCTATAACCACAGAAGTAACCAGGCTCACCACAAAAATGAGAGGGCCAATACTAATGCTATATTCATAGTTCTGAAGCCAGTTATTCATGAACCAATAAGCAAATGGTGTTGCCACCAAAAAGGCCAGCCCTACTAGCACAACAAACTCCAGCGAAAAGCGCCCCACTATGTGTTGCACCGAAGCTCCCAGCACCTTTCGAATACCAATCTCTTTGGCCTTTTGATTGGCCATGAATGAGACCAGGCCATAGAGTCCAAGACAGCCAATGAAAATGGCTATGAAAGCAAATACCGTAAGCATCTGAGACATTTTGCGCTCAAACTCATAATACTCTACAATATGCTGGTCTACATACCTGTAGTTAAACTCATACTCTTCATTTATCTGGTACCAAATATTTTTGAGCGAATTCACCACATCACTGGCATTGGCAGCCGTAACCCTCACCCCCAGGTTTCTGTAGTTTCTCCTGTCGTTGAACATAGCCACGGGTTCTATTGCACTATCGAGCCTACCCGTGTGATAGTCCTTAACCACACCAACTATGGGGGCACGTTTATCCCATATCTCTATGGTTTTAAAGATGGCCTCTTCCGGCTCCAGTCCTACCTCCTTGAGAAAGGTTTCATTAACCACAAATTGGTTTACCGTGTCGCTATCGTTCAGCCACTTTCCGGCCAGCAGTTTAAGACCATACGTTTCTAAGTAGCGATCATCGGCCATTTTCACATGAGTAGTAAACCGGTCTACTGCGCTATCGTTGGCATAGACATAAACATCTGTGGCTGAAACAGAGCCTGAAAACGGAGGGGTGAAGTTGAACGAGTGCGATTTAACCCCCGGAATGTTCTGAATTTCCGAATCCCAAAGGTCCAAAGCCTGTTTATCCTTACGGGCAAGTCCTATGTTCAATATCCACTCCTTGTCATAGCCCATGTCTACAGACATGAAAAAGTTGATTTGCATCAAGGCCACTACCGTACCGAAGATGAGCAGCTGACAAATAAGAAACTGAAAGAACACCAGAAACCTTCTAAAAAAAAGCCCTCCCTTATTATGAATCATAGAACCTTTTAAGGCCAAAATGGGGCGAGTACCCGAAAGCACCAAGGCCGGATATAAACCTGCCAACAGAGAAACCGTAAGCAAGGTAGCCAGCAAATAGCCGAGTATAATAGGCTCCTTAATAGGATTGAAAGGCACTTCTATTCCAATGAAATCTTCAATTACCAAAGGCAAAAGCCTTTCGGTAATAGCCGTAGAGAGTAAAAGGGCCAGTAACGTAATGGCAAAAGTTTCTCCTAAAAACCGAAGCACCAGAGATTTGCGGCTCCCTCCAAGCACTTTGCGAACACCCACTTCCTTGCCCCTCTTTACCGACATGGCTGTAGACATATTAATGAAGTTCACACAGGCAGTTACGATAAGAAAGGCACCAATAATCACATAGGCAATGAGCATAGACTTAGGTGCCGTGCGCTGGCTAAAGGTGTTAAAGCGCTCATCGAAATGATAATCTTTGAGTGAGGAAAGCACAAAAGTGCGGGTCTCGCGAGTTTCTTTGTTCCAGTGCTTTTCGGTAAAGTCCGGAAACTGAGCTTCGATCTGCTCCGGACTCACATGGTCTTCCAATAGCACAAAGGCTACATTATCGCTCGAAATACTCCCCCAGCGATTGAACTCGTTGGGGTTTCTCCGCTTTTTGGTTTCCATGGAAATGAAGATGCCAAACGGAAAGTCTGAATTGGCCGGTGCATCTTCCAAAACGGCTACAACCTTTAAGTCCGTAGACTTATCGAGCCGAATGGTTTGACCAACGGCCGACTGCCCCGGAAAATATTTATCGGCCAGCTTTTTAGTAAGCGCTACCACATTGGGCTGCTCCAGTGTGTTACCACCAACGGTTCCTTCCAAAGTAGGCCAGGTAAACACATCAAAAAAGTTAGGTTCCACATAAACCAACTCAGGATCTTCCTCATAATGAGAAACATCTCCGTTGGCCCTGTTTACTGATATAAGCCCATAGCGTTCGTGAGAAATAAGCGTGACTTCCTTTATTCCAACAATCTCTTCTTTTACTGAAGCAGGCATAACCAGCGGAATTCCTCCACCAGTATATTCTCTCCCATTTTCAATATCAATATGCCCAATACGATAGATATGGTCCAGATTGGCATGGTAACGATTAAAACTTACTTCCTGCTTAACAATGAGAAACATAATGAGGGAGCAGGTTATTCCCAGAGTGAGCCCAAAAATGTTAATGAGCGTAAAGACCTTGTTCCTGACAAAGTTTCTAAAAAGCGTTTTTAAGTAATTTTTAAGCATGATGTTGTTTTTGAGTTTTATTCCGTTCTAAGTGCTTTTACAGGATTAGACATGACTACTCCCAGCGAACGGGCCACCACAACCGCAAGAATGGTTACAAGAGCAATGGCCCCTACCCAAATAAATGGAAGTATACTTATGGGAATGTGATAGGCAAACTCGGCCATCCAGCTGTTTACCACAAAATAGGAAAGCGGAATAGCCGTAAGAAAAGCCAGCACAATAAGCCGAAGCATTTCTTTGCTGAGCATAGCTAGAATTTGCCGAACCGAAGCCCCTAATACTTTGCGAATACCAATCTCTTTAACCCGTTGATCGAGAGTGTAACTAATAAGCCCTATTAATCCGAGAACAGCCACAAAAACAGCCAAAGCCGTGAATAAATTAATGACCTGCCCTAGTTGTTTCTCTTTGTGGAAAAGCTCATCGAACGATTGTTCAAACAGCTGATAATCGAACGGTTCGGAAGTAAACTGGCTATATACCTGCTCAGCCGCAGTGGCTGCCTCCTGCAAGGTGCCCTCAAACTTCACCGAAACCAAAGAGGGATACGGTCTTCCAAAAAAAGCCACAGGGCCTATAGCCTTGCGAAAACCTTCGTAATGAAAGTCTTTGATCACTCCCACAATCTCCACATCCTTTCCATTAAAATTGGCATCGAACTTTCGGCCAAGTACGTGCCCTCCCAGATTCTTGGCCAGTGTTTCATTCACCAGCATAGAAGTTCGGTCTCCGTCTAGCTCCTCATCAAAAAAACTACCTTCTACCAACTCAAAACCCATTAGGCGCGCATAAGCCGCATCGGTATACTTGTATTGAATTCGCTGGTATTCAGCGTTTTCAACTCCATTTTCAATCATACCTGAAAGAGGCAGATTGGTAAGTTGGTAATGGCTAAAGCCTACACCACTAATAACCGGTTTGGCCAATAACTCTGAACGAAAAGTTTCTACATTCTCCCCAAGTTGAAACTTGGTGTTATCTATTAAAAGCACATTGGCTTTATCGAAACCAATATCTTTTTTGAGACTGAAATGAAGCTGTTGAGAAACAAAAACAGAGAAAATAGCCAGCGAAAGACTTACCACAAACTGAAAAACAACCAGCCCATTTCTAAAAGCCCTATTCCCCGAACCTGCCGTATAGTCTCCTTTTAACACCGCAGAGGGCTTAAAAGCAGTTAAATAAAAAGCCGGATAAACACCGGCAAGCAAACCGGTGAGCAACGCTACTGCAAGCATAACTAATACCAGCCCGGAGTATTCAAATACGTTGGTATCGAACTGAGAGAAACCCGCATTTCTGAGCAACTTTAGCGACCCTTCGGCCAAACCAAAGCCCAAAAGTACGGCCACCAGCGCAACCACGGCCGACTCGGTTATGAAACGAGCAACCAGCTGATTCTTTACCGAACCAAGTACCTTGCGAACACCAATCTCCTTGGCTCTCTTCGATGCCTGGGCGGTAGCCAGGTTCACATAGTTAATGGCCGCCAAAACGATAATAAAAACAGCAATGCACATAAACACAAAGAGGTATTTGGCATTGCCCGGCTCCGAAGCCTCAAACTGAACATTGGACTGTAGGTGGACATCGGCCAGGGGCATCACCACCAAACCCGATGAATAACCGGATGTAAACTCTTCGATAGATTTTCCACTACCATGTCTCTGATAATCCAAAGGCAACATTACTTCCTCAACAGCCGCCAATAAATCATTGGAGGCTATTGGCGTAGCAAGTTTCATGTAGCTATACCCGGTGGTAAACGAAAAATTATCTTTTACCCTGTCTTCAAACTCGCGGGGTAGCCGGCCCAATGCTGAAAAAGTAAGTGTGGTATTGGAGGGCAGATCGGCAATAACTCCGGTCACTTCAAAGTCATCGGCCGAAATTTGTGAATTAACCCGAACTTTTTCACCAATCGGGTTGTCCCGGCCGTAGAGTTTTTGAGCCATAGAAGCAGTAAGTATAAGCCCATTGGGCTTGGCAAGCGCTGTTTCAGCATTGCCCAAAATAAACTGATGGCTAAATACCCGGCTGTAGCCTTCCGTAGTATAGAAGTAGTCTTTGACCGCCAGACTTTTTCCGGAAGTTGTGGTTAAACTGGCCGAAGGGTTTGGCATTATGTTTACCACCTCCTCTACCGCAGCAATATTACTCTTCAACTGATTGAGAATGGCTATAGAAGAAAGAGCAAAACGCTCGGCACTGAGTCGGTAAATCTTTTCATGGCCTGCATAGTGCTTGTCGTAAGTAAACTCACTTTTTACATATACCGCAATGAGTGTAGCTGCGGCAAAGCCAATGGCCAGCCCCATTATATTAATAGAAGCATAGCCTTTGTTGCGCTTTAAATTTCTGAATATGGAAAGAAGGTGGTTCTTAAACATACTATTCGCTTCTTAGGGAGTCTACAGGGTTGGAAGTTGCCGCTTTGAACGAGCGCAAAGCGGTGGTTACAGCCCCTATGAGTAATGTAAAGCCTATGGCTGCAGCAAACACCCATAGAGACAATTCAATCCTATACTCAAACCCGCTTAACCAGTCGTTCATCAGGTAAAACCCAATAGGCGCAGCCAGTATAAAAGCTATACCAATGAGTATGAGCATTTCTTTGGAAAACATGTTCAGAATTTGCCCCACTGAAGCACCAAGCACTTTTCTGATTCCAATTTCTTTGGTCTTTTGATTGGCCATGAACGAAACCAAGCCATACAAGCCCAAACAACCTATAAATATGGCCAGACCGGAAAATATCTGGAAGAGTCTTAGCACATTGGCCTCGTCTTCATAATTCTGCATAATCTGATCAGAAAGAAGGGAGTAATCGAAAATGATATCAGGAAACTGAGCCGTCCAGGCACTTTCCAGCTTAGCGATCAGGCCAGACATCTCATTGTCAGATCCTTCAAACCGCAGCGCACCTTCATAGTAATAGCCTGGGTATTTCACCATTATAATGGGGTCTACTTTATTTCTTAGGTTCTTATTGTGGAAGTCTTTGAACACTCCTACTACCCGTTTGCTGCCACCAAAGCCCGAACGGATGGTTTCGCCAATGGCGTCTTGGGGATTCTCCAGTCCCATAAGCTTTAGCGCCTGCTCGGAAATCAAGGCTTCAGCAAGAGCCGTATCGTATTCGCTAATGTCGGTTCCTGCCAACAGCTCAATGTCGTATAGTTCCAGATAGTTTTCGTCTATTACCTTAAAAGCGGCATCGAACTCTCCGGTAGTTTCTAGTGGAGCATAGCCAAAAGTAGAGCCTATGTTGTTGTCCGAAAGCGGGCTGGCAAAGGAAAAACTTACTTTTTCTACTCCCGGAAAAGTCATCAGCTCATTTTCAATCAAGTCCAGTTTGTCAGCCTCGTTTGATGGTAGTGGAAAAGTAACGATAGAAGACTTTCTAAAACCCAAATCCTTCTTTTCGAAGAACTTCATTTGAGAAATGACTACCAACGTGCATATAACAAGTACCTGCGAAATAAGAAATTGAACAACTACCAGCCCTCTGCGGGTATTGGCATTACCTGCCAAAGACGACTGCCCCTTGCTGCGAAGCACAGCCACCGGCTTTAAGCCTGAGAGGATGAAAGAAGGGTACAAACCAGCCATTAGAGTTACTCCAACCACAATGGCAACAGACACCATTAAAAGCGGAGTATCATTAAGCAGGTCTAAAGACAAATTGTACCTGGCCAAATCTTCCATGTTGGTCATTACCAATTCTGCAACTCCCATAGAAAACAACATGGCCAGAATGGTGATGAGAAAAGTCTCCCCTAAAAACTGAAGTACCAGTTGGTTTCTTACACCTCCCAAAACCTTGCGAATACCCACCTCTTTAGACCGCTTTACTGCCAAAGCCGTGGAAAGATTTACAAAGTTGATACAAGCGGTAAGAATCAGGAAAATACCGATAGCAATGGGGCCGGTTAAGAAGTCTTTGGACTTGGCAATATTGCCATAGGTGTTATACTCGGGCTGAAAGTGCATATCGGCCAGAGCTTGAAGTTGAAAAATAGTTTCATTCTCGCCTTCCGGCATATACTTTTCGGCCATTTCGGGTAAAACTGAGCGAATCTGATCGCCCGTTACATTCTCATTGGCCAGAAAATACACATGAGCATTAGATGAAGTGGAAGTCCACGAGTCGGGCTGATAGAAGTCGAAAATAGCTTCAACAGACTCGTATTCGATCATTAGCTTAAATGGTAAGGAAGCATTTTTGGGAGGGTCGGATACCACGCCCGAAATAAAGAAGGTAAGCTCGTTATTCAGCTTCATCTCCTTACCCAACACCCGGTCGTAGCCACCATCGGTTACTCCAAAGTACTTTTCGGCCAACGATTCGGAAATCACAGCCGAATTAGGTTTGGAAAGTGCCGTTTCCGAATCTCCTACCCTCCATTCGTAATCAAAGAGTTTAAAAAAGTCAGCATCTACAAAGGCAATTCCATCGCGTTGTTCAAAGTGCGACCAATCGCCTGTTACATTCTGCACACTCAACTGATTTTCACCAATATAGAAGGTCCGAACAGGAATACCCAGATCAGGATAATCGTTCTTAAAGGCTTCGGCAAAAGGGTTTTGCATTCCTCCCTCCAGCTCTACCGAATTGGGACTCACCACCTTTTTAGTAAAGCGGTACAACCTGTCATAATGAGTCAGATAAGTATCAAAACTCTTTTCGAACAGAACTATTTTAAAAAGCACCAAAGCGGCACTTATGCCAAGGGCAAGCCCAAAAACATTAATAATGGTGAACGACCTGTTTCTAGACAAGTTTCTGAGTGCAGTAATGAAGTAGTTTTTTAACATAGTAGACCTTTGATGCCGCTAGCAAGCCAAAAGCAGTGCCAAACTCATTAACAACTGAATATCAATAAGTTAAAAATAATTTTCATAAACATGGACTTCTATTCCGTTTGTTTTCAATACATTTAGGTGTTTGTTTTTGATACAGTTTTATGGCGAAAATTGAGGCTAAAATACTGGTGGTAGATGACGATATAGACGTGCTCAACACCGCACGTATGTATTTAAAACAGCAATTTACCCTGGTGCAAATTGAGAATAATCCGGAACTCATTCCTCTGCATTTTGAAAGGGAATCGTTCGATGTAGTTCTGTTAGACATGAACTTTAAGAAGGGCGAAAACGATGGTTCAGATGGTCTGCGCTGGCTCAACAAAATACTCGATCTGGATCCTAACGCCATTGTTATACTGGTAACGGCCTATGGCGAATTCGACCTGGCCGTAAAAGCTATTAAAGCAGGTGGTACCGATTTTATTACCAAACCCTGGAAAAACGAAAAACTCTACGCCACCATTACCTCAGCCTTACAACTAAGGCACAGCAAACTGGAAGTAGACCGGCTCAAAAACACCACCAAAAGCATTGCCCACGATGTAGACCAAAAATACGCCAACTTTTTGGGCAACTCTGCCCCCATGCAACGTGTGTTTTCGCTCATCGAAAAAGTGGGACCAACTGACGCCAATGTGCTTATTTTGGGGGAAAACGGAACCGGCAAAGAGCTGGCCGCCCGCGCCCTGCACAAAAAGTCAGACCGATCCGATCAGGTGTTTATAAAGGTAGACCTTGGCTCAATTAGCGAAACACTCTTTGAATCGGAACTTTTCGGGCATGTGAAAGGAGCTTTTACCGATGCCAAAGAAGATAAGCCCGGCCGTTTTGAACTGGCCCAGGGCGGCACTCTCTTTCTCGATGAAATAGGCAACCTCTCACTCCCCTTGCAAGCCAAGTTGCTCTCAGTACTACAACAACGCAAAGTGAGCCGCGTAGGCTCCGGCAAAGAAATACCGGTAGACATTCGCCTGGTTTGCGCCACCAACATGCCACTATATGAAATGGTAGAAAAAGGCGAATTCAGACAAGACTTACTCTACCGCATCAATACCGTAGAACTAAAGATGCCTCCACTGGCCGAGCGGCCCGATGACATAGACCTGCTCGTAGAGCATTTTCTCAATGTTTTTGGCAAAAAATACAAGAAAGCCAATATGCGCATTGATGCCGGCACCATGAACAAACTCAAAAAACATCACTGGCCCGGTAATATCAGAGAGCTGGAACATGCAGTTGAAAGAGCCATTATTCTGGCCGATGGTAACAAACTTGGACCCAATGACTTTATGCTGGGCAACAGTAAGGCGACACAAAAAAGTCATGAAGAAGAAAACCTCAACCTTACCGAAAATGAAAAAAGACTAATATTGAAAGCCTTAGATAAGCACAATGGCAATGTAACCCGCGCGGCTAAAGAGTTGGGCTTAGACAGGCTGGCTCTATACAGAAGAATGCAAAAGTACGGCCTTTAGGCCGGAGATTAGGGAGTGGTTATCAGACAACCGTAAGTAATAATCAGCAGTCTCCGATAACGAATAACCAACCCACTAACAACAAAACTATGGTATCGAAAAGATTTGCTCTACTGGTAGTTATTCGCATAGTGCTGCTTATGCTCACTATGACAGCCCTGGCCTTTATTTTTGCGCGCACCGAGCTATTCTTCAATCAGCTTATCCTTTTGGGCATTATCATTATTCAGGTTTCCGAACTCATTCGCTTTATTACCTACACCAACCGCGAAATTGCCAAACTCTTAATGGCTATTCGCTATTCCGACTTCTCTATATCGTTCAAGGGCAAAAAACACGGTAAGTCGTTTCAGGAGTTGCAAGACGCCTTCGTGGAAATCATTGACGCCTTCAAAAAGGTGAGTGTAGAGAAAGAGGCCCAATTCAAGTTTCTCAAAGTAATTGTAGATAATATAAAAGTGGGTGTATTGGCGGTTAAGGAAGACCATGGCATAGAGCTTATGAACAAAGCAGCACAAGACCTGCTCAAAATAGCCACCCCCAATTACTGGAAGCAACTCCAGCAACTCCAACCTGCCTTTACCGCAGAGCTCGACACTATGGAAGACAACGAGCGAAGGCTAATAGAACTCTCCATAAAAGGAGAGAAACAACAAGTATCCGTTCAAATCAACCGGTTGAAAATTCTGAACTATCGTTATACCATTGTCACTTTTCAGGACATTAAAAGTGAGATTGAGCAGAAAGAAATTGAGGCCTGGCACAAACTCATTCGAATTCTCACCCATGAAATTATGAATTCCGTAACGCCTGTTACTTCCCTCTCAGAAACCATGCTGATGATGCTGGAAGAAAAAGGCCAGCCCAAGCCGCTCGAAGACCTTAGCGAAGAAACCCTGGAAGACCTTCGGTTTTCGCTCAAAACCATCCAAAAACGTAGTGAAGGGCTACTTCATTTTGTAGAAGATTACCGCAAGCTTACGCGCATAAAAGCTCTACAGCTGGAAGAAGTAAACGTAAATGAATTATTGGTAGAAAACGCTAATCTGCTGAGTAAAGAGTTTGAAAAAGCCGGGGTAGAGTTGAGAGTTAAGTCTGAGGCTCACCTCAAAATATCTATGGACCGAAAGCTGGTCGATCAGGTGTTGATTAATCTACTCACCAATGCGCGCCATGCCACCGAAAAGAAAAAAAATGGTCTGGTACAAATAAGTGCCTACTCCAATGCCAATCAGTCCGTCATTGAAATACAAGACAACGGCATAGGCATTGACGAAACTAAAATGGATCAGATTTTTATTCCGTTTTTCTCCACCAAAGAAAATGGTTCCGGCATTGGACTTAGCCTCTCCAAGCAGATTATGAAAAAACACAAAGGCGACTTAACAGCTAAATCACAACCGGGCCTGGGAGCAACTTTTAGTTTGATTTTTAGGAGCTGAAACGAAAAGCACCAAGGCATAACATTCTAGAAAATTTCCCACGGTACGGAATCATATACCTATATTGATTGACCAGCCACGCTGCAAAACCAAACCCGATGGGAAGGTTATTTTAGAGAATCAAAACAGAACACTATGATCATTGACGTACATACCCACATCAACAATTACCACGAAGACCGCGTCACCTCAATTGACCAAAGCCTAAATCTCCTCTCTCAAACCATGGAAGAAAACAAGGTCGACTATGCGCTGGTGCTCTCCTCTTATAAAGTCAATGAGCACAGGCCAAGCACCACCCAAGTAGTAGAAGCCATTGCCGACAGAAAAAACCTGGGAGTGGTAGCGGGTATCAGTTTTCTGCACTACGACTATAAAGATGTACGAATCATCAGTGATTACCTGGAAAAAGGCCTCATTAAAGGCCTCAAGTTCTACCCCGGCTACGAACCCTTTTATCCCAACGATAGCCGACTGCAAATTTGGTATGAAATGGCCATTGAGTTCGATGTACCCGTAATGTTTCACTCGGGCGACACCTATGCCCCCAGAGGAAAGGTGAAGTACTCCCACCCTATTCACCACGATGATCTGGCCGTTGATTACCCGGAACTAAAAATTGTAATCTGCCATGTCGGCAACCCGTGGATTAAGGATTGTATGGAGGTCGTTTACAAAAACGATAATGTTTATGCTGACATTTCCGGCCTGGTGCTGGGCGATTTCAACGAAAAATTTGAACGCTATATGAAAAATGAAATAGAGGAAATGATCACCTATGCCGGCAATCCTAAATATTTACTTTATGGTACGGACTGGCCCATTTCCAACATGAACTCCTACCTCAAATTCATGGATCAGCTCGATTTGCCTGAAGAAAAGAAAGAGTTGATTCTTTGGAAAAACGCTGCCGAACTATTTAAGATAGATGTAACCGCACTTTAAACTAGGTCGGCAATATGGTAGCTCCTGAAAACCAACCCATAGTTCAAGGGGCACAAAAGCTTACGTTAGGCAGCTAAGTTGCCTTGTAATTATCCATCAAAAACCCTTACTTTATTATTCAAGACTCTTCAAACCCGCCTGCCCTTAGACCACATTCGGGTCAAAGGTGCTTCTAATTCTTTTTTCATTTTAGTTAAACAACATGAAGAAGCTAATTGCCTCAGCCCTCTTACTTTCACTCTGTCTAATGCTCCCTGCCCAGGATTGCACGCAAGACCCCAATGCGCAAAAGGCCAAAAACAATATTGGCAAACCGGGTAGCAGCCCTGTATGCGCCAATGCAGCACAATTCTTTGCCTACCTCTGTGCCTGTAAAAACAAGCCGAGAACGGCCGAGCAGGCAAGAATGTTAAAAGCTACTCTGGAACAAATTAAATCGAGTTACGACAGTTATGGCTCTCCCTGTGCCGGCCTTAGCTTACCTTCAGTACCCAATTGCCTGGTAGGCTCAGCCAATGGATCTGCAGAAGATAACAGCTCCCCTTTTATTGAAGCCAATTATCTGGAAGTAATGCAGTATGGAGCCGAACTTGACCAACTCACAGAAGAATTCTCCAATCGGCTCCAGCGTATCAACGGTTTGGTAAGCACCAACGACCCGACCCTATCACTGATGGATTTCAATCGGAAAATGAAAGACCTTGAATACGTGCAACAAGACATTGCGGCAGCCAAAACCAAGTTGATAACCGATGGTTTGCAGAGCCTTGGCGATGCCATTCAGAATAATAATCAAACAGGCTTTTATAAAGGCATAGGGGCATTCGCCAACCTGCTTGAGATGAAACAAGCAAAGAAAGAAGCCGCGGCCAGAAAAGCTCAGCTGCAACAGCAACAGCGCTCACAAATGAGCCAGATTTATTGGGATGCCTACCATAAGATAGTATCGAAAACCAACGATTTTCTCACGCTGGCCGCCTATGCCGAAGACCCTGCCATGGAAGCCTATTATCTCGCCATGGTAGATAACCTGAACTGTTATCAGGAGTCTTTACGGTCGAACTGGAACCCTAATACGACCGACTGGCTAAACAACAACTGCCCCTTGCCCACAAAGCCACCAGCGGGAATACCCAACAACCTGATATCCGAAGAAAAGAAGGCTATTCAAATTGCCCAGCGTAAAAACGATTACTTCGAAAATGCCATCCACGGGCAAGACATGGGTATGGAAATTAGAATAGACCCACCCAAATACGTAGATGCCCGAACCGGCATGCCTTTGGGAACCCCAACCATAAAAATTGTCAATGTAACTCCGGGAGGACTAGCCTATCAACAAGGCTTTAAACCCGGCACAAACTGGACAGAAATCATTACCAGTTCAACGGGTATTGACCTTAGTCGCGAGGAAATGATTCAATACTACCAGAGCCAGCTTCAAAAACAAAAAGACTTGAAAACCAATGTTTTAAATCTTATCGAATCCATTAGGAATCCTGATAAGAACGGCATCAAGTACAGAAAAACATTGAAGAGAACCGATGAAGCCGCTTATGAAAAGCAGATTGCAAGCGACAGCTCTCTGGTGCAAATGAACATCAGCAATCTTACGCAAATTCAAAGCCTCATTGATCAATATCAGGGATATGTAAACCAGTTAAAATCATCGGAAGACATATCAGATTTTCCGGCCAAGGTTTTCGCCTTAGGATATGCCACAATGGACGAGGCCGAACTTTTGGTTTCCTACCTTAAAAGAAACTTCAGGGAAATCTGGAATGTGACAGGCCCCCGGGTGTTTAAACAGTCAGCAATCGATTTTGCATCCAAGGCAGCAACTTTAAACCCAAGTGCAGAAAATTACCTGCGCATGGCCAAGTACCTGGAAGATGAGAACGAAATAATTGCACTTAACTACCTCTTAGAAGCATTCCGAAAAGATTCCTCGCTACAAACCAGCGAAGAGGACTTTCGGTTAAGACTCACTCAAAAAATACAAAGCGGTATACGAAGCCATATAAGCGTTCTCAAATTTATAGGCTATGGTTCTACAGAAGAACAAATTGAAGAGGCTAAGAGTACGCTAACCAGCTTTGTTTCAAGCGGTTTCCATAAAACAATAAAGTTAAATAAAATAGACTGGACCACCGGAAATAGCGAATCCCTGGACGTATTGCATTATGCCATTGCCACCAACAACCCTGCAGGCATGCAAGTACTCTTAAATGCTTATGTAGAAGGTTTAGATGATTTTTCCAAAAACCGAATGATCCAAAAAACAGTACTAGTCAGTGCACAGGAAAACAGCGATAAGTGTATGGAAAAGCTTCTAGAGCTCGGTATTTCAACGAACTTTGAACTTGACGGACAATCGCCTCGCAGTGTAGCTGAAAAACATGGCAGTTCAAAAATCCTTGAGATTTTAGGGAGTTAATAGGTTTCTGTGCCTACTCCAAGGCCTTTTCCAATAGCCGTTTCGAGACTCTAAAGGTGTGCAGTTTGCAGCAGAAATAACAGATTGTCACCCATTTGACCTAAGTTCGGTTCGCTCCACAGACCAACCGCCCTTCTTTAGGAAGAAGACCATACAGCCCCCCACACCTAAAGCTAATTGAGCTATTTGCAAAGGGGGCTGCGATACAATACTTTAGTAAATATTTGAAAAGCCTTACTTACGCACGATGGCTAGCCCCCGTAGCACATACACCTAAATGTATTGAATATGAAAAACAAACTAAATACCCAGCAATTAGCTGTAGAGTTCATATCTGTGGTTTTTGCTGTAATTCTAGCCCTTGTATTAAATAGCTGGCGAGAATCGTCAGCTTTAAATGCCAATCTGCAAAAGGTAAAAGAGTCTATTTTTCAAGAGGTAAAGAGTAATGATGCACTCCTCAGAAAATCGCTCGACTATCGCAAAGAGCTTTTGCAAAAACTATACTCAAACCAGAATCTACTACTGGCAGTTGCAAGTGCCGATTTGGATTTTGATGTAAACGACAACACCAAACTGGCCAACTTCTTTAAACGCTCTTTAATATTTGGACAGAAAGAGTATCGCGAAAATATAATGGTGATGCAAGAGGACGATTCGAGGGTGCTAATATTTGGTGAAAGCGTTTTTGATCTAAAACTAGAACAAGACACCTTAAAGCTAATGGGTGTTGGAAACATTCAACTCAAGCTACCAAACATAAACAACAGGTCGTGGGATTTAGCCCAAGCCACCGGCACCGTAGTAAGAATGAACGTTACTTTGGTTGAAAAGCTAGGCGTAGTCAACTCACTGATTGAAACCTACTTAAAAACCAGCGAAAGTGCCGTAGAAATGGTCTACAATGGAAAACAGAAAGGTCTCATATCGGTTTTGGAAGATTTAAAAAGCCTGGAAGAAAAAATCATTGAAGCTAATGCATCATTACTTGAAGAACTGCAATAAAAGGCGAGAGCTTCACCATTTCTAGAAAAACAAAACACCGGTTGTTTTAGACCCCATGTATGCCTATGCAATACCACCCGGCTACATTATTCTCCCGATTTGGTTAGAACAACCACTTAAATTAACCTGAGTTCGATGTAAGTAAGTAGTAAAATCTCCCTTCTTAGGACGTCATTGCGGAATTTTCCTCTGAAAACTTTACATACGCAAAGGAAAATATCCGCAATCTCATTTAGACTCTGTTGAGATACCGGATAAACCAGTCCTTTTTGAGAGTTTAAGACCTGTTTTTCCGGCATGACGTTCTTTTCGTACATCGAACTCAGGTTAAATTAACAACACACAACTCGTAAATCACTTCATGACTAAATCAGAGATTAAAAATTATCATAGAGTTATTGGATACGTAAACCTATCGTTGAGTGTCATGCATTTAATCTTCTCGAGGAATAGCGATATTTCAGGCAGGCTCTTTGAGGCTATTCTCATTAACCTCGGATATCACATGCTCTACTACTACTTCGCTCTAATTTACAAGCTCACAACCAAGGTTAGATTACTAAACAAATTCAATAAAGTAGCCTTGTTAATTATGCTTAAACTTTTCGCAATTTTCGGCATACTTGGTTCTGCTTCTTTTGGGATTCTAACCATTTTTGATGCAATAGACTCCAGTAAACTCCACGAACTATTTGGTATATGTATTCCCTTTGGAATGTTCCTTGGGGCAAATTCACTTCTAAGAGATATTCAAGAAGAAAGCCAGAGTTTTATGGCCTAAAAGACATATTCCGCAGTAGAGGTTTTTATACTTACTAACCGCCACAACTCTGCTGTTGACTTTCTAAAAATGAATCTTGACTTAGCCTAACTCTTTTAAAACACTTTTCCCTTTTTCAATCAAAAATCCGATATCTGTTCCGCAGGCAATAAGTTGGTAGCGTTCCTTCTGCCTGAAAGGTTTAACCGCCTCCGGAGTAGTACCAAAGTAGCCCATGGGAATTCCTGCTTTATCACAAGCTTTTTCAACTTTATCGATGGCTACTTTCACCAGCGCATGCTCTACTTGCCCGGCCACTCCAAAACTGGCAGAAAGATCATAAGGCCCAATAAAAACCACATCAATCCCTTCAACCTCCACTATTTCATTGATGTGATTCACCCCTTCGGGGTGCTCTATTTGAATAATCACCAGCGTTTGCTCATTGGCCTTTTCTACATACTCCTTAAAGCTAAGTCCATAGCCATGGGCACGAGCCGCACCCACTCCGCGCACCCCTTTCGTTGGGTATTTGGCATAAGAAACAATTCGTCCAGCCTCCTCGACCGAATTGACTTTCGGTACAATAATGCCTGCAGCCCCCGTATCGAGCACCTTTTTAATACTAGCCTCGCTCAGCTCCGCCACCCGCACCAGAGCGCTACATTCCGGTTTCATAGCCTGAAGCATCCGTTGCAACTCCAAAACTCCATGCGGCCCGTGCTCAAGGTCGATAAACAACCAATCGAAGCCCACCTGGCTCATTATCTCAGCTATTTCAGGAGAAGGCAGGCTCAATAGCGTACCCAATAGTGTTTCTCCCTGCTGCAGTCTTTTTTTCAGGTTCATAGCTCAAGATAATGAGCTTTGACAAACTTTTGCTTTTCAGTACCTTTCAGAATATCGGCTTTAAGTTGACAAAGCCAGTGGCATGAGCAAACTGCATAGTTTTGGCGCCTATGAACAGCCCCATGAGAAAAACACTGAAACGCATTGGTATTTCGCTACTGATTATTGTGGGGCTTTTAGTCATATTTGCCACGTTTTTTCTCAAAGGCATAGTCAACAATCAACTCAAAAAAGAGATTAAAACCACCTTTGGCGGATTCTACACGCTCACTTTCCAAAAGAGCGCTACCTCCCTTTCTACTTCGGGGTTTAATGTGCAATACCAAGGCGTCACCTTTCGATCCGACACCAGCAGCCACTCGGTAGGCTCGCTTCATCCTCCCCTTTTCTTTAAGGCAGAAAAGCTCGATGTATTAGAAATCAATGTGTTTGAACTCCTTTTTGGATCGACCATTAAGACCGGACGAATAGAGATAGACAGACCGGAAATGATATTCTTTGTGACCGATGATTCCAAGGCAAAAACCAACCATACTGAAAAGGAAACATCACAGCCCATTAGGCATATTGTAGTAGGCAAACTAAACATAAAAGAAGGAAAGGCTTCTTTTTTGGCCGATCGCAACCACCGCGATACCCTAGGGACAGGGCAACAACTGGATCTGACAATCGAGAACCTAAACCTTAACATTGAATCTAACCTTAATTTTCTGCATTCGGCTACTTTAGACCAGTTCAAACTGGCTCTCAAGAAGCTAAAAATGAAACCTCGTGATGGGCAATACAGCTATTCCATCGATCAGATGCACTTCGATTACCAGAAAGAGGTACTGCGTTGCCTCGGGCTTAGCATGGAACCTCAAGGCAATCCGGTTCAAATGGCTGCCCACTCGAAGTACCGAAGGTCGGTTTTCCAAATCACTACCGATTCTATGGTTTACCACTCCGATAATTTCAGGACACTCAAAAATCGGCAGTCCATTGATGGTAGTTCCCTAAAACTCTACAAGCCGCGGGTGACTATTCATCGTCACAAGAGTCTTCCGCTCAATGAAAACCAATACAAACGGCTGTTTCATGAATCATTGCTCGCTCTGCCCCTTGAGGTTGAATTAGATAGCGTGCAGATAATAGACGGGCATATAGACTACCGGATATACAGCAATGAGGTACAACCCGGCAACCTGGTACTCAGTCGGTTGAATGCTCTAATAGCACCAATAAATACACGACAGCGCACCACTATTCAGGCACAGTTTAATGGACGCTTTATGAACGCATCGGCCTTTTGGTTACAACTGAACCTCCCCCTTTCTACTCCGGAAAAACACAGTTACAATGGGGAAATTGAATCTATGAAATTTACTGCGCTCAATCCGCTCATTGCCAATTTGACCCGTGTGCAGATGGAAAACGGCACACTTGAACATATAGCTTTTAGTGGTACGGGAGGCACCTTGCTAAACCAGGGCCAAATGACTCTCCGCTATTCTGATTTTAAATTTTCGTTGACTAATAGAGCCAATGATAAACGGTGGTTGCAGTCTGGTTTGGGTAACCTATTGGTTCGTGGCAGCAACAAAACCGATAAGCAGGGCGAACCTTTAACCATCAGCTACTCTTATAAGCGACCGCCCTACAAGGATCACCTCGATTTATATGCCGGAGGACTGATTGACGGATTTGCCCAGGGCGTTCTACCCAAGCTTATTTATCAATTAGTGATGCAGGATTGAGGGGGCGGGAAGCGGGAAGTATGAAGCGTGAAGCGTGAAGCATGAAGCATGAAGCTAGTAGCGTGAAGCCGTGTTTCCATAATCCAACACCTGACTTCGGGCTATCTGCAATCTCCAGCCTTCTCCTTTTCCATGCTGAGCGAAGCCGAAGCATCTATCTAATGAGATTCACTTCGGCAGATCCCTCCGTAAAGTCGGGATGGGAAAAAGAGCTGCGAGTTAAAGGCGGGAAGCATGAAGCTAGTGGCGTGAAGCCGTGTTTCCATATTTTACCATCTGGCTTTGTGCATCGGTAATCTCTAGCCTTCTCCTTTTCCATGCTGAGCGGAGTCGAAGCATCTACCCAATGTTTAGGCTTGGCAGATCCCTCCCTAAAGTCGGGAAGGGGAAAACTGGGACGTGAAGGGAGCGCCAAGTTTTGAAAATCCGATATCTAGGCTCAAGCGTGATTTGCACACAATTCAATAAAGCCGTTGGGCAATATGAAGCAAACAACTTATTTTGCCATAGGTCTAAACCATTGCACAACCTATGGATATTTTTGCAATCATCACCATTCTTACGGTACTCTCTGCTGCTTTCGCATTCATAAACACCCGCTTCCTAAAACTACCCTTTACCATTGGCCTGATGATTATTGCCATGTGTTTTACACTGGTTATTCTGGCCCTGGGGCAGTTCAATCATAGTATACTGGAGCAGTCTAAACAGCTAATTCAATCTATAGATTTCAAAACTGTATTGCTCGAAGTAATGCTGAGTTTCCTGCTCTTTGCCGGAGCACTGCACACCAAACTGGATGAGCTTTCCAAACAGCGCTGGCCAATAATGCTATTCGCCACATTTGGGGTAATCACTTCAACTTTTATAATTGGGGGTATTTTCTATTTTGTTACGCAAGCAGTTGGCCACCCCATTGAATTCATCTATTGCCTTTTGTTTGGTGCACTTATATCTCCTACCGACCCTATTGCTGTATTGGGCATATTAAAAGACGCTAAAGCACCCAAGAAACTCGAGATTAAAATTGTGGGCGAATCGCTCTTCAATGATGGCGTAGGCGTAGTGGTTTTCCTTGTTATTTTCGCCATTGCCCAAAAAGGTATTGCCTCAGTAGAAGCCGAAGAAGTTGGTCTTTTATTCTTCGAAGAAGTGTTTGGTGGTATTGCTCTGGGTTTGGTACTTGGCTGGCTGGGTTTTCAAATTATGCGCACGATTGACCATTACGAAACGGAGGTAATGATTACCCTTGCGCTTGTAATGGGTATTTATACCATTGCTCATTACGTACACTTTTCAGGGCCTCTTGCCGTAGTAGTGGCCGGAATTTTCATAGGCAACAAATCGCCAGAAATTGCCTGGTCCGATACTACCCAAAACTACGTGGATAAGTTTTGGGAATTGGTCGATGTATTTCTGAATGCCATTCTCTTTGTACTCATTGGCTTCGAGCTATTAATTGTGGTAATTAACGGAGAGTACATTTTACTCGGAATACTAGCCATTCCTATTACGCTGATTGCGCGATACATTGCCCTGAAGGGTCCAATTATGCTTTTCAATAAGAAGTTGGAGTTTATTCCTAAAACCGATCTTATTATGACCTGGGGCGGAATACGCGGAGGTATCTCTATAGCATTGGCTCTATCTCTGCAGCCTGAAATGGAGCGGGAGCTATTCTTAACCGTAACCTATGTCATTGTGGTTTTCTCCATTATCGGCCAAGGCCTCACCATTGGGCCATTGGTGAAGCGGGTACTGCGCAAATAATAGACATCAACGATAGTAGATCACTACTTTGGGCTGTTCAGGAAGGGCTCTATATATAGCGGTTAAAGCTTTGTTTTCAGCTTCCAGATAAACTTTGGGCTCGTACGTATATTGGCTGAATGTAATCACCGATTTTAGAAATACCCCTCTCCTCCTCCAACGATAGGCCGAGTATAGCTTACGTCCTGTTCTCCCTCCAAACTTGTTGGCCTCATCGCTTAAAATAAGCTGTGTGCCATTGTCTAAGGCAAGGTGCACGAAAGCCGGGTCGTAGATTAACGAGTCGGGAGAAGTTACAGAAGCCAAAAACTCTTCCTGAGTTTTGGGAGCCACCTTTTCGATCACAGGCTCCTTTACAATGTTTGCTTGCGAGAAGACTGTTTTTCGAGGAATACTCCACTGTGCCCAATATACCGATGTGTTCAGTCGCTTTATCAGTGGGTCAACCTCAATGGCGGTGGCTTTTGCCTGGTAGATGGTTAATCCATTCATAAACAGGTTAATACTGCTGTCTGCCAGGTTAATTAGCAAATGAATAGAGTCCTTTTTCGGCAATTCCAAGAGAGCCTTTCTTAGAGCCAGTTCACGTTGAAGGGAGTCCAAGGGAGCCGTATTAACCGGCCAAGGCTCATTCTTTGCACGAGATGCTTCAATGGGCTTTTCCCAATCATTCAGCTTATGTATAGGTGCCATTACCCATTGAGCCAATGTAACCAAAAGTATCAGGCATAGGCCAACTCCCACCACCAAAGCGGTACGTTTGTGTTTCATTGACCGGATTATTGACAGACTCATTTTTTTAGAATATAAACACCTTGGACCCCATGGGCAGCGACTTATAAACCAGCTCAAGGTTTTCGTCATCGAGACGAATACAACCATGGGTGACAGGAAGTCCCAGAAATCGCTGAAACAAGGTGCCATGAATGAGGTATCCATCGCCCAGGCTCAGAGAATAGTCGCCCAATACTCCATATTCGAAACGAGATGGGTGATTGGCCGATGGTACCGGCAGCCCTTCTTCCACAAAGGCCCAGTCTGGCTTTTTCCAAACCGGATCTTTGGTTTTATTCCTAATCCTAAACTCTCCTTTAGGAGTTTTGAACATCCACTTTTCTTTTTCGCTTTTTTTGAGCAGCACATAACTACCGGTAGAGCAAATGTCTTTCTTCACCATTTGTTCTCCTTTGTATAGGTAAAACTCGTTGACCGTACTATTCACTACGAGGTAGTGTCCTTTGGGAACATTTGCCCTCAGTTTCTGATCGAGTTCTTTGAGTTCTTTTTGGCCCGTATGCTCTAAAGCCATCAGTGTTGAATCACTTACACCGGGCGACCAACTGATGGTGGCCAAGGCAATGGCAAGAGGCTGCAAGTTGAACAGTACTACAAATACAGCCACCACAGAAGCCGATATCCAAACTGATTTATGAACTTTTGTAATCATATTATTTACCCTTTCCGGGCACGGTTAAAGCCCCTACAATTACTACAGGGGTATTTTCTACAACAGCATCAAAAATCTTATCCATATCCTTGTTTTCCAGGGCAATACAACCATCGGTCCAGTCAATCCCCTTACCTCCATCGCCATGTATTTCAATCAGGTTGCCAATAGAGGCATTGGCGGGTATTAGGCCATTGGCCTTGTTTTGCTTAAATCGCTTTTTGTCTTCCTCGTTGGGATAATCGAGCAATAACGCTTTGTAGTATCGGGTTTGTCCGTTCTTCTTTTTGCGAACGACTTTGTAATGACCTTCCGGGGTTGTTTTATCACCGGCCTTCAGCTTGTCTCCCATCCAGTTGGCACCCAGCTCTACCTTGTAGCTGGCCACAGCTTTGCCGGCTTTGTATATGGTGCATTTTCGCTCATACTTTTCCACCACCAAAAGAGCTGTACCCTTTCTTTTGGACTCTTCTATGGCTTGGTTTACCAGCCTGTTCCACTGCGGAATTTCTTGTTCCAGTTCAGCCACCAGTTTTTTTGCCCTTTCTGAAAGTTGGCGCGTATCTTTTTCCAGTTTATCAAGTCTTTTCTCGAGTGCTTCCAGATTATCCTGAGCCAGGGCATTGTTAAGTTCTTGTTGAACCAGCTTACTACTTGCCAAAAGCTTTACTTCTTCCTTGCCGAGTGGCAAATGCTTGAATTGAGTATCGAATTGTCTTAACTGATTTTCTACAGATGCCAGCCTGTGGAGATAAGCATTCAGCGCCTTTTTAGCGGCTTGCGAGGCTGTATTTGCCGCTTGTTCGGCTATTTGAGCTGCTTTTTGGGCATGCTGCTCTACGGTTTTAAAATTTCTTAGCAACAGAAAACGCCTGTTTTGCTGTGTCCAGCCGGTCATGGCCGAATCGTAATGAGCCGTAGCTTGTTGCAACTGCCGTGTGGCATATGCACCAGCCTTCTGTTTTTCGGCCTGTGAAATCTTTTCGCGGGCTGCCTCCAACACTTGTACGGGGGGCTTCGGCAAGAAAATCACTCTTAGAACAACTGTGAGAATAATTAGGGCCATTATGGCCAAAAACAACCTTTTCAACTTCATGAACGCACCTCTCTAAAAAGCAAACAGTTGGCTAAATCTCGAAAAGTGGGTTGCCTCAGAAACTACCCCAACTTCACATGCTTCGTCAACCTTAAACCACCTAAATGGTAGCCGATGAAGCAATTGCCAGTCTCCGAGACTTAGCCAACTGTCTTATAATAAAAATCCCCTTGGGGCCGAAGCCTTTCCGGGGACCTTCAACCAATTACAAATACATTACTTTCTGTTAGAAGCAGTTTTGTATTTGCTGATCACTTCTGTTAATTCTGTATTTATGGCACTTGCCTTTTCTCTGGCAGCGCTAAGTTTTTCCATGGTTGGTTTCAACTCACCGTTCTGATACATGGCGTTTGACTCGTTTACAGCAGACTCAATTACATCTAGCTCAGCTTTGATGGCAACAAGGGCAGTTGCGCCTTCTTTACCTCTTGGGGCTTCGCTAATTAAGTTTCTGCCTTCAACCACCAGGTTTTGAACCTCTGTAATGGCAAACTCGATTTCTGCTTTCAACGACTCAATAGCTTCGTTGGTGTTAGCAGTCACTTGTCCGGCCATTTCAGTTACAGCGTTTAGCTTCTCTACGGTTTTGCTGTAGTTCTTGAAGAATTTAGATTTTTGCTCTTCAAGGCTAGTCATAGCAACGGCCATAGAATCGTTAAGCGCCTGGAATTGATCGGCTACATAAACATCGGCACCTGCAGCTTTTGCCTGCTCAATAGCAGCATTAGCAGCGTCTACTTCTGCCTGAGGCAGCTCAGCACAAGATGAAAGGCCAATAATGGCAATAAACAATGCACTGATAAATGTGTACTTGGTTTTCATAATTAGTTATTACTCTGTTTTTAGTTTTAGTATGCCCTGTGGGCTTCTTCATTTTTCGAGCATATGACGTAACCTTAGAAAAAGGTCACAGGTGGAAGGCAAAAATATTTTTAAAAAAGCGAAACCTTTTATAACTAATTGAAATACAGAAAATTAAAAACCATAACAGATGCTTCGGCTGCCTTCAGCATAGAAAAGGAGAAGGCTGGAGATTACAGATACCCGAAGTCAGGTGTTGGAATACCGAAACTCGGCTTCATGCCACTAGCTTCATGCTTCCCGCCTTTAACCCCCAGCCCTTTTCCCTTCCCGACTTTAGGGAGGGATCTGGAGAAGTGAATCTCATTAGATAGATGCTTCGGCTGCGCTCAGCATGGAAAAGGAGAAGGCCGAGGTCATAGATACTCGAAGTCAGACGTTGGAATACGGAAACCCGGCTTCACGCTACTAGCTTCAGACTTCTCGCTTTCAACTCCCAGCCCTTTTCCCTTCCCGACTTTAGGTGGGATCTGCCTAAGCTTAAACATTGGGCAGATGCTTCGACTCCGCTCAGCATAGAAAAGGAGAAGGCTAGAGATTACCGATGCACAAAGCCAGATGGTAAAATATGGAAACACGGCTTCACGCCACTAGCTTCCTGCTTCCCGCCTTTAACTCTCAGCTCTTTTCCCTTCCCGACTTTAGGGAGGAATCTGCCTTAGCTTAAACATTGGGCAGATGCTTCGGCTGCGCTCAGCATGGAAAAGGAGAAGGCTGGAAATTACAGATACTCGAAGTCAGATGTTGGAATACGGAAACCCGGCTTCACGCTGCTAGCTTCATGCTTCGCGCTTTCAACATAAACTCCTCTAGTCGTTGCCCCTTCTGGCCGGAGGTAAGGCATGATGAATCCGATCGACCAACTTACTGAATGGAAGGCTTTGCAAATACACCTTACCGGGTCCCTGCAGGTTGACCAAAAACAGTCCTTCTCCTCCAAAAAGAGCATTTTTAAACCCGCCTACAAACTGAATATCGTAATTAACGGTGCGGCTAAAAGCCACTACACAACCGGTGTCTACACGCAGTGTTTCTCCGGGCTGCAAGTCTCTTTCAATAATGGTTCCTCCTGCATGAATAAAAGCCAGTCCGTCACCCGTAAGTCGCTGGAGAATAAATCCTTCGCCTCCAAAAAGTCCGGCTCCAAGACGCTTGGTAAAGGCAACTTCTATTTCAACCCCATAGGCCGCACATAAGAAGGCATCTTTCTGACAGAGAAACTCCCCTCCCATTTTAAGTAAATCTATAGGGACAATTTTTCCGGGGTAAGGTGAGGCAAAACCTACTTTTTGCCGACCGGCACCTATGTTGGTAAAAGAGGTAATGAAGAAGCTCTCTCCGGTAAACATCCGCTTAAGTCCTTTCATAAGTCCGCCTCCTGTACCGGTTTCCATTTGGATGCCTTGGTCCATATACATCATTGTTCCGGCTTCAGCTCTTACTGTTTCCTGTGGGTCGAGCGTTACCTCCACCAATTGCATATCATCTCCTATTAATTCATAGTCTATTTCGTGTGCCATAATGTTAGTTAAGTGATTAATTGTAATATCGTTTCAATATTGCTTGGGCTTATTCGGCCTTGTAATCTACTACTACAGAATCTTCAATAAGTTGCCCATGTTTACGTCCAAAGGCTACATGAGCCGGGTGAATAAGGTACAAATCTCTGTCCTTTTCGTTTTTAAGGGTGAGCAAAAAAACATGGGTCATACCTTTATCGTACCCTTCAGGACTCACGTTGAGCCCCCACTCAAAAGATTTAACTAAGTCTATTTGCTGTTGCAGGCCGGCAAAATCTTCAATAAGACGGTTTATCTGATCTTTTGTGGCTTCAGGAATAAACTTAAAAGTCACCACGTGCCGGAGTTCACCTTTCATTTCGGGTAATGGTCGATTACAAGAGTTCATAAGTAACAAACTCATTAGCAGTATAGCGATTCTCTTCATGGTTTAGCGCAGAGTTAATTTCAAAGTTAAGAGGAGTATCTGAAGCACAAGCTATCTCCCCTGAACCAACAGGTTCACCCTCAGTTTTTAAAAAGTGACAGAAATTTAAGGTTCATCCGCAAGTTATCTACCGGGCTGGCATCTAAGAAGCAAAACCATAATTAACCATGAAACAAAAGACACTACTTTTTTCAACTCTTCTACTTGCACTGTCTTGCTCCGACTCTGGCGATGGTAATGCGCCTCAAGATGAGGTTACGGATGTACCGGCTGTTTATCAACGCTTTACAGATAACGTAACGCTTTATGTTGAAGGAGAATTTTTAGTCATTGAAACAGACGACATCCCCAACCACCCCAGCCCATACTTTAGTCAGACAGACTCGCGATACGAAGCATACAATGGCAGCAACAGCAATTTCCATAGAAACCCTAATACCATAGCCGAGCAAAACATTACCCTGCGAATTCCTCTCAACCCTACTCCCGCCACCCAAAACGAAGCCACGCCTTTGGGTGCTATAGGCATTAGCCTGAATGGGGTTGTTTTTTTCAATCAGTATGCAGGCCCCAATAATCAGCCTTTAACCAATGAAATCGATTCTTTTGATCAGTATCTGGGACACCCGGCCAACTCGGGCAACTACCATTACCACCAAGAACCTCTTTACCTAACCACAAACAATGGGTCTGATGCTCTTCTGGGTTGGTTACTGGACGGGTATCCGGTGTATGGCCCGGTAGAAAACGGTAGTCGGGTGAATAATGGGCAATTGGACGAATTTCATGGGCATAGCCATGCTACAACTGACTATCCGGAGGGTATTTATCATTATCACATCACCGATGCCGACCCTTATATTAATGGCAGTGGTTTTTATGGTGTTGCAGGAACGGTGACCAACTAAATGAAACGACTGAGTCCTTATAGCATCTTGTTTATTCTTGTCCTGGTGGTTATAGTGACTGCAGCAAGAATACCTCACCACACCATTGATGCCAATGAGCTGAAAAGGCAGGGGGGCCTTTTTTACCATAAGGATAAACCTTACACAGGCAGGGCCATAGAGTATTACCCAAGAGGCGAAATAAAGGCTGTTCGGCACTACGCAAATGGCAAGCGCCAGGGCAGACAAAGGGGCTATTATGAAAGCGGGCAGTTGGCTTATAAACGCTATTACATGCAAAATCGGAAAAGTGGCCTGCACTTGGGCTGGTGGCCCAATGGTCAGCAAAAGTTCATGTACTCCTTTAGAGATGGTATAGCGGAAGGCATTAGCAAAGAATGGTCTGAGTCAGGCACTTTGTTAAGGGCTATGACTTACCAAAAAGGCAAAGAGGATGGCCCACAAAAAATGTGGAATGAAGACGGAAGCATTCGCGCCAACTATGTGGTAAAAAACGGCCGCAGATATGGCCTAATAGGACTAAAGAACTGTAAATCTGTAAGCAATGAAATTGAAGGTTTTACTGCCATTGATTATTAGTGTAGGTCTCACTGCCTGCCATAGCCCAAAAAAAACTGAGGGCTTGCCGTTTTTTAATTCGGCCAGCTTTAGCCCTGAATGGATTTCTAGCAATGACGGAGCCTTTGGTCAAATCCATACTATTGCCCCGTTTCAGTTTATCGATCAGAATGGGGTTCTGTTTGGAAGCGAACAATTGAAAGGAACTCCTTATGTGGCTGACTTCTTCTTTACCTTGTGTCCAAGCATTTGTCCTAAAATGACCAGCAACCTGGCAGAAATTCAAAATAGCTTTGAAGCCAGCGAAGTGCAACTGGTTTCTTTTAGCGTAATGCCCTGGGCCGATTCGGTGACGGTGCTACGAGACTACGCTGAAGCTCGTGCAATTGATGACAAGCAATGGCATTTACTCACCGGAGACACAGACGCCATTTATACTCTGGCTCGAAAATCTTTCTTTGCTGAAAAAGAAATGGGGCTGAACAAAAACTCAAATGAATTTTTGCATACCGAAAACTTCATTCTGGTAGATGGTAGCGGAAGAATTCGAGGGGTATATAACGGTACGCTGAGCCTGGAGATGAAACGACTAAAGGAGGATTTACAGATTCTCCTGACTTCAGGCTAACAATTCGGCACACCATTTTATAGCCTCGGCTGACCATACCACCAATATTCCCAACCTCGATTTTATTTTCTTAAAACTTTTAAGAAAGAGCACACCGAATCCTAACAGGTAGAGCATTCCGAAAATATATTTGGGAATCATCTCATCGAAGCCAAGCACCTCGGAAACCGTAATGAGTACTATTACAACAGCTGTACCAATGAGAAAGGCTTTGTGGTAGTTTTTCAGGTTTAACGAATTGGCCGACTCCACAGAAGCTAACACTGAGCAAAAAGCAAATACATAGGTACCAAAAGGGCCTATACCCATTATGGGATCGAGATAGATAATGCTAGACAAGGCGAGCATTACTGTGACCATTTTGGTTAGTGGTTTTCGGGCAAAACGCACTAAAATAAGTCCGGCCAAGGCACAGACTAAAGTTAAGGTTGAAGAAATCATACGGCTCTGTAAAGGTAGTAATTATTAACCACCAATATCCTGATAAACAATCGATTAAAGATTAAAATAAAGTAGCCCCAATGTTACCATCGGGGCTCTTTTTCACCTAAACACTGTAGTATGACAGTTACTTCTCAACCATCAACTTCAGATTTCTTACCTGACCGGCCGTCACCAGTCTTACTATATACATTCCACTTGGCAGTTGCCCGGCATCGTAGCCTACTTCTACCTCCGTATTGGCTTCGAGTTCACCGGAGAATACTTCTTCCAGTTCTATGCCAGAAGTAGAAAGCAGCGCCATACGGGCCGAACCACTTACGTTGCTGGAAATTTTAAACGTTGTAACGCCTCTGGTCGGGTTAGGATAACTTTCCAGTTTGAGTTCCGGCACAAATAGCTCTTCTTGAGCCGGCTCACCCAGCGTAAACTCACTGGCTGTCATTATATTTCCGGAGTCACAAGCTCCCAGAGTAGCGCCTCTTCTTATCATGTCTTGCACCTTGTTGCGCTTAACCACTAGCTTTCTGCCTTTGTAGCACATTTCTATGTACTTACCCAGGTTAGAAATATCAATCACTTCTACATTGATTTGGCCATATCCTATATTGCCTGCCTTATCTTTGGCGGCTACAGCCACCTGATTCATTCCGGCATCGGCCACACCAAATCGTTTCTTGTCGAAGTAGATTTTGTATACACCACAGTTGTCAGACACCAAAGGCTCCACGTCCTTTTCTTTCAGATACTCTGTGTGTTCTTTGGTATATACCTTCCGTCCTTTTCTGTACTCCTCATTGTACACTACAATTGTGGCAGGCTCTGAAGAGAACACGGGCGCGAGATCATCTACTATAGTGATGTAGGCCATGGTACTGGAAGAATTACCGGCAGCATCAGTAACAGTAAGGGTTACCTTATGTCCTTTCTTCTTTGTGCCTTTCTTATGGCCCCAGGCATATCCGTTGCCCGGATCATTGTCGTCATCATCATCGCCATAGTTATGGCCTTTACCTTTTTTGTTCTTATGACTGTCGCCTTCAGTAGCTTCGTAATAGTAGGTTCCTTTGCCCACATCGTCACAGCTAAAGGTGTCTCTGTCTATACTAAAGGTAAGCGGACAATCTGTATTATCGGTACTGCCTCCATCGAGCAAGGCCGGATCTACCACCACGGTGCCATCGGCTCCTAAACCAACGGTTATGTTTTGCGACACAGCCACCGGAGCTATATAATCGTTTATAGTAACTGTTATTGGAACTGTGGTAGTGTTACCACTTTGATCTGTGACAGAAACGTTGACCGTGTTGGTGCCCAACTGCAGGCAGGTAAAGTCTGATACATCTACTGCCGTTGAGGCAATGCTACAATTGTCGCTGGTGTATACTGTTCCGTCAGGAACCGGCACCAGACCACAGTTGGCTATATCGAAGTTGAAATCACCACGTTGCTTTTCGCCTTTGAGATTGGTATAGTTAATCCATCCCGACATGCCATAATCAGCATCTTTGTCGTTGGCCCCATCTCCAAGCTGGAATCCGAATTTATCGTTTCCATTTTCAAGAGGCATCACCTCTCCGGTATTTCTTCCTTGCCCTACCAACTGGCCAGAAAGAAGTTCAAAGTAGGTCCAATCTTTGTACTTATCCCACACAGTCCACCAGTCGCCTTTGAATGTTTTGCCCATGGCTCTCCACTCCTGCCAGTTATATCCCTGGCTCAGGTTTAGAGTTACTTCCCATTGGTCGGTAGCATCGTTCAGGTTTTGCAATACTCCTGTTACAGTGGCTGTACCATCGAGTTGTCTGGTAAGCACTCCTGCCGAAGTAAATGTGAATCGAGCGTCTTTTACTTTTGGTTTCCCTCCATCGTCATCATCACTATCTCCACCTTTGTCATCGTCATCATCGCCCTTGTCGTCATCGTCATCATCACTACCGTTTTTACCTTTCCACTTCTTCTTCCATTTGTTCCAGGAGCTTGAGTGCGAAGCCTGTCCATTGAGCACATTATCGGTATTAATACCCACAATTGGTGCATTGCCGGCATTGCCCGGAACATACTTTTTAAGGAACATACCGTGGTCTGTGGCATCGGTTACGTCACACTCGGTAGGTCTTTCGATATCATCTTCTGAATAGATGAGTACGTCTTCGGCAGTAAAGCTGGCCTGACCGTTTTCATCCAATTCCAGGGCTATATCATTGGCATTTACCGTTGGTGCTATGTTGTCAATCACTGTGACAATAGCTATTCCGGTATTGACATTGCCATTTACATCGGTTGCAGTGAGGGTCACATTGTTTTGCCCCAGGTCTTCACAACCAAAACCAGACGTATCGATAGTAAGCGAGGCAATTCCACAGTTATCGAAGGTACCTCCATCAACATCGGCCACCACAATAGAGGCTGCTCCCTGCTCATCGAGGAACACATCAATGTGTTGCGGAACAACGGTAGGCAGAATGTTATCTATTACTGTTATGATAGCTTGAGCGGTGGTGGTGTTTCCGGAGGCATCGGTGGCTGTAAGGCTCACAGTGTTTTCTCCTACATTGCTACAGTCAAAGCTTAGCTTATCAAGGCTCAGGGTAAATGAGCAGTTGTCGAAACTTCCGTTGTCTACTCCTTCTGGAGTAATACCGGCTTCTCCATTTTCATCTAGATAAACTGTTAGATTCTGAGTAAACACTGTTGGAGCAATTACGTCTACCACGCTAACGGTGGCCGTGGCAGTACTCATGTTGCCGTTAGTATCGGTAACGGTGAGTGTAACCGTGTTGCTTCCCACATTGGAGCAGTCGAAGCTTGTTTTATCGAGCGTCATTGTAGCAATACCACAGGCATCACTCGAACCATTATCTATGAGCGCAGTAGTTATTGAAGCCGTACCGTTGGCATCGAGCTCCACTGTGACGTCTTGAGTAATTACCACCGGAGCAATATTATCTTCTACTATTACAGTAGCAGTAGCGGTGCTTGCATTGCCATTTACATCGGTAACGGTAAGGGTAACCGTATTGGCCCCAACATTGGAACAATCGAAATTGGTTTTATCAAGGGCCAACGTAGCAATACCACAAGCATCGGCAGAACCATTATCAATTTGCTGAGGGGTAATGGTGGCCACACCCTGACTGTTTAACTGAACGGTTATGTCATTGACCTGTACAATCGGGTTGGTAACGTCTCTCACCTCAACCAGCGTTTGGCCTCTGTTTACATCCATATTACCATTCACATCATAGGCTCTTGTAGTAACCACCAGGGTTCCTACATCGGCACACGTAAAGGTAGACTGGCTGATTTCCAGTCGATCGATACCACAATTATCATTACTTCCCAGGTCTAAATCGGCCGGTGTAATGCTGGCATTTCCGTTTTCGTCAAGTTCTACCAAGAGGTAATCTCTCACCACAACTTCCGGCTCAGCTGCATCTACTATGGTAAGTATGGCCTGCTGAATGTTTTGGTTTCCGCTCTCATCTGTTGAGGTCACGGTGATGATGTTATCGCCAATATTGGAACAGTCGAAACTACTCTTGTCGATGGTCACCACTACCGGTCCTCCACAATCGTCATTAGACGAGTTGTACATGGTTTGCGGTGTAATGTTTACCTCTCCGTTTTCATCGAGGCCAAAGGTTCTATTAATCACATTCAGGTATGGCATAGTTACGTCTCTTACCGTAACCACCGCTGTGGTTGAGGTGGAATTACCGTTCACATCGGTTACTGTAAGAGTTACCGTATTTTGTCCAAGATCCTGACAAGTGAAGAATTCTTTGTCTAGAGACAGGCTCTGTATACCACAGGCATCACTTGAGCCCGCATTCACTTGTTGTGGAGTAATAAGAGCTCCTCCATTGGCAAGGTCTACCGTAAGGTCTTGCGCAAGTGCTATCGGAGCAACCGCATCGTTTAGTTCGAAGGTAATGGTGCCAGTGGCGGCCGACTGAATATCGCAGTCTCCTGCATTACCGCCATATTCTACCACATATCCGGCAATAGCTGTTCCTACATTGTTCGGGTAATCGTTCCATCTTCCATCTGAAAGGAAGTGAGCCACATCTTCACCATTCACAAAGAATCCTCCGGCTCTGTAATCGTTTGGTTCTCCTCCGGCCCAGTTATGATAGGCTCCGTTTACCGGCCCGGTAGATCTACGGTAGAACAAGGTACCGGCTTCAGGGCCGGTCACCCAACGCCACTCTCCTTCCACTTGCGAGTCGTTGGCGCCAATCCAGCCCTGACCTTGCAGTTTAGATTTGGCAAAGTCATTTTCGGCTGCACTGGTAATGGTTACCAGGTATCCTTGCTGACCGTTGTAAGTTCTGGCCTCAGCGGCCACCTTAGCATCGGACCATGTGATGCCCGGAGCTGTTACAAACTCATAGAAGTGTCCGTTACCAGAGAACACAACCGTACCATCATCTCTCTTCACAATATACTCGGCTGTGGCCGTGTGGTTGGTAGACTGACCGGGAGTATATGTAAAGGTGCCATTGCCATTGTCTACTATACTTCCGCTGCTGGGCTGCCCCACAAAGTCTACCTTAAGTGTTTCTCCATAAGGGTCAGAATCATTACCTAACAAATCGGCTACGGTAAACGTAATCGGCTGACATGAATCCAGTGTAAAGTTGTCTTCTTCGGCAATTATTGGCAACACATCGAGCACGGTTACCGTAACATCACGTTGGGTAACTCTACCATTCACGTCAGTGACTGTTACCGTAACTGTATTGTCTCCAACTTCTGTACAATCGAAAGACAAATCGGTTGCTGTTTGACTGGCTATGCCACAATTATCTGTAGCCGAAGTAAGTATATCCGAAAGTTGAATACTTCCGAAGCCATTCTGATCGAGCTGTACGGTAGCGTTTTGAACCGTAATAGTCGGGGCTATTTCATCGGCAACAAATACATTGGCTGTTCCTGAAGCCTGACTTCCTAAAGTAGAAGTAGCTGTAAGTGTCACTGTATTGTTCCCCACATTGGAGCAATCGAATGAGCTAACATCTAACGATAGCCCTGATAGTCCTACCACCGAGCTTGACCCATTGTCTACATCTTCGGGGGCAATGGTCACTTGTCCGCTGGCATCGAGGAATACGGTAATATTTCTAGTAATGACCACCGGCACAGGGTCTATAACTGTCACCTGAACATCGACTGTGGTGGCATTTCCACCCGGGTCTGTACCGGTAAGCTGCACAGTAACCGGGCTATTCGAAGCATCATTGGCTCCAAAGGTATCCTGACTCAGGGTATAGGTAACCGGGTTACAGTTATCAGATCCGCTGTCTAGTACATCTTGAGGTGAAATGGAAACGGTACCTGAAGAAGTTAACGTCACTGAAATATTTTTACCCACCACATTGGGAGCAGTTTGGTCTATACCCAATTCGCACTCACAGGTTGCTGAGGCACTGGCGCTGGTTCCTACTCCTTGCCCACCATTGGCCGAAAGTGGAACTCCATTAGAGTCTACCGAACCGGAAAGTGTTCCATCGGCATTAATGGCATCTAGCCCTAAACCAAGACCTCCTTCTACAGAGTCGGCACAACCATCACCGTCAGAATCCAGGTCCAGGTTATTGGTAATTCCATCTAGATCGAAGTCGCAAAGGGAGAAGAAGTCTGCCCCAAAAGCAAAGTTCACATATGTCTCGTCATTGAGGTAGTCGAAGTTGAGTTCATTAAAGGTTCCGTTAAAACGGATAACTACGTTGCCTTCTTTACCCGTAACCGTTCTGGCCTGGGCGTTATAAGAGGTGGTGTTGCTTTCAATCCAAAGAATATCAAAGTCATCTTCGAACTGTATAGTTACGGTAGGGCCTCCTCCAATAGAAGCAAAGACGAGAACCGGGTTGGTCATGGGTTCATCGAAGGTCAGTGTATTCTGAGAGGCATAATCGTTTCGAATAGAAGTTTGGTTTGGTATTTCTAATTCGCTCGGAAACTTCTGGTGGCCAAACAAATTGCCTGTAAGTCTGAAGTTTACATTGGAGGTATAGGTATAACCAATACCGTTTATGGTACCCCTGGCCGATCGGCCAACGGTTGGTCCATGGCCTGAACTCCATGTAGGGGCATTGGACCAGTGGAATACTGATGAAGAACACTCTACGGTGTCGAGTATTCCGTCATTGTCATCATCCAGGTCACAACTGTTTGGAATACCATCCAAATCTGTATCTAGCCCACCATTGATGGTCACATTTGCTGTTGTACTGGCTTGCTCCCCGTTTGTATCGGTAGCGGTCAGGATTACAGCAGTGGTTGTGCCATTATCGGCACAAGAGAAGGTATAGGTTTGATCTAAAGTCAGGGTTACGGGCCCGGCAAGGGTAGAGAAACTTCCGTTATCCACATGAGATGGTTGCAGATTAAAGGTACCGTCATCTCCGAGTGCCACCGTAATGTCCTGAGCTATGGCTACGGGAGGTGCGCTGTTGTTTACCGGAACAGGCGATCCGTTTATGGTAATATTGGCATCTCTTAGGTTGTTTCCTACAGCGCAATCATCGAACTGAACAATGACAATTCTGTTCAATTCTCCGGGCACTGCCAAATCGCTGTAATCTTGACTGAAATTGGTTCCTCCATACAGCTCTCCTCTATACGTGCCATTGGGGTACGCGGAGTTAAAGATGTAGGCTCTTACTCCGTCATCTACCTGGCCAAAAGTAACGGTGAGTTCATTCACCTGAATATCGGCCGGTATATCTACAAAGGTTTCAAAGTAGGTAAAGTCAAGTGCTGTGCCACATGGGTACCCCCCAAGTTTTGAGGAGTTGCCACTCCCAAAGAGAATATTTCCTGAACCATCGAGCGGAGCTACCTGCCATGAGAGGTCACTTGTGGGGGGAATATTAGCGTACTGATAGGCATTGGGGTCTCCCCTGAACCCTTGAGAGATTCCTGAAACTATATCGTCAGACTCATCGGAGATTCTCCAGGGAGTAATGGTTATGGGCTCTCCCACTTCCACAGTTCTGGTTACGACAGCAGACTCATTGCCTGAGCCATCAATGGCCTTATAACTGAGTGTATAAGAACCGGGGGTGTTGGTATCGACCGAACCGCTAACTTCAACTTCGGCAGAACAATTGTCGGAAGCTGTTGCTCCCGGGTCGTTGAATGTTTCGCCAGTCGCTATAAACACCGATGAGGCTCCATTGAGTTGAATGGTTGGCGCAATATTGTCTTCTACAGTTACTGAAAAGGTTTGTGTTCTGTAGTTACCCAACGGGTCGGTAGCTGTAAGGGTTACGGCATTGCTTCCTCCCCCTCCTTCATACGCATTGCCATTGGCAATTTTAATACCTACGGGGTTGTTGCTCAACTGATCAATCCACATTACCTCTCCATCGAAGGCCATGCTGTACGGATTTCTTCCTGTATAAATGGAGGTGATATAGTTGCCATCCATATCTAACTGGTGCAGGTATTGATAGTTGTTTGGGAAGTCTGACCATCCGTTAGCTCTACCTCCAATATAGATGTATCCGTTGGCTACGGCCATTGTTCCCCAGGTATAGATAGTACCGGGAAGGTTAATGTTTCTTATAAATTGTCCGGTCTGTTTGTTGAGCACTCGAATCACGTTTTCCCACACGCCATAGGCATAGACATAATCAGCATCTGTAGTTACACAGGAGGCTGTTCTACCCATATTGTATGTCCATACCGTAGAGGTGCCGGATCGTCTTGTAATGGTATTATAACTCCAGTTGGCAGTATAGTAATCTTCACTGTTCAGATCCATCCAAAGTTGCATCATCTGAGTCTGGCCAGAATTAAAGGTGCCTAACAAGTTACCGCTTGGATTGAGCCTGTAAACCGTACTATTAGACCATCCCGGATACCAAAACTCATTGGTATGAGGGTTGTACCCTCCACCATGTGAGTATACATTTCTGGAGACAAAGCCTAAGCTTTCCATGTTAATGGCGCTGGAGTTTCCACCCAGATTATCGCAATTGAATGTATTCACATCGATGGAAAGAGTTACCGGTCCATCAGGGTCAGTTGTTCCATTGTCAATGTCTTCAGCACTAATGGTAGCTTGTCCATTCTCGTCTAGCTGAACCACTATATCCTGCCCTTGTATGATGGGGCCGGAGCTATTGAATTCAACCTTGTACACTTCAATTTCGGTAATTAACCCACTTGAAAAGCTATAATATGTGCTGGAAGTATTAATACCGGTAAGTGCTTTTAGTGCAGTTGAAGACCTGTAGCCACTTCCGTCTACAGAGTTATAGCTATGCACATTGAAGTAACCACCATCCATGGTGCTGTTAATAAAAATATCGTGCCCTCCGCCAAAAGTCGGACCATAAGAGCTGGAAGTATAGATGCTGTACTGCGGGTAATAGGTACTCGCCCGTTGGTTGGTAGTCAGGTTGAAGAGAAAAGCATCTTGATTGTGCCGGTAGCCACCGGACGAACTAGACCATGATTCTGGAGAGTAGCCTCCAAAAACGGTTCCATTGTTCAGTTTAAAAATCACCAGAGTAGGCCCCTGACCGTCTACCCTGTTGTGGAAAACAGTCGAGTTGGCCCCATCACGAGATCTTCTGTAGAGCAGTGTACCGGAGGGTGCTATACCCAGGTCGTCCAGCCAACCTCTGAGTACTGCATTATCGTCTGAGTCAGACATGACAGAACCCGGAAGAATTGGGAAGGTAGTTTGTCCATTAACGTATAAAGCCGATGAGCAAATCATCAGCAGAATTAGATTCAGTTGTATAATTCTTTTCATGGCCTTAGTTGTTAATGGTCAGTTCAAATGCTTTGATGTAATCCGAAAAAGCCACGGGATAGTCATCGTCCTTTTGCTGATTCAGGATTATCCTGGGTGCTTCGTCACATTTATCGAGAAGGGTTGTGCCCGGTGCCAGACTCAATGAATGCAGTTCATTACTGCTGTTTTTAGTCACTTTAGAAAAAGTTACCGATCTGTTGGAGCTGTTGGAGTTGACAAACTTCAGCTTCAGTGTCTGATGGCCAAACCCGATGGTTGCGGCCTGAAGCGGATCAGGAACCGACTGGCTCTGACAAGCCTCTGGCTGATAAAACACTTTTACCCCGTCACTTTCTTTGAGCAGGGTCCAGTTGTCTTCTTGAGCTTGGGTGGAAATGGAGATGAGCATAAGAGAAAAAATGCCCAATACACCTCGTAAAAAATAAGTAAAGCGATGATCCGATGCCTGTGTGCAAGCACGGTTCGCCCTCCTTAGTGATAAGGGAGAGTTCATATACTACATGTTTTGGTTGCGATGAATTACATCTGAAGTAGAGACAGAAGGGCCACTACGAGTGCTCAGGCGAAGCAAGAATAAATCTAGCCTATATTATTGTGTAGAAAGGATTTGTTGTTGTGAACTACCGATGTTTGTATGTGAACTACATTGTCGAGAAAGGAGCTATTGATTGAAACGTGTAAATATTTCGGCCTTTTTCGATCGGCCGATAGGAATCTTTTCTCCCTTCAATTCCAGATGATCACTCCCTACTCCGTCCACCATTCCCATATTTACTATGTACGATCGATGAACTCTTAAAAAGGTCTCTTCCGGAAGTAATTCATTAATCTCAGATAGACCAATACGGTGTACATACTTTTTTTGCTCAGTCTTTATTTCAGTATACACGTTGTCGGCCTTTAACCACATAATGTCCTGATGCCTAATCTTAATAAGGTTATAGCCATCTTTTAGCTTCAAGAAGTTTCCTTTACTCTTGGCCAGTTTTATGCGGGCAATGTTGAGGGTTTTATGTACCTCCTCTTCGGTAAAAGGTTTGAGTATGTAAGCAACCGGGTCGAAGCGCATGGCGCTTTCAATGGTTTTGGTATCGGAGTATGAGGTAAGGTATATAAACGGAACACCCCTCTGCTGGCACATACCAGCCAAATCTATACCACTCTTTTCGGAATCCAGGTTGATATCGAGAAATACCAAATCGGGCTTGTAGTCTTCCAGATGCTTCGCGAAGTCGTCATTGCCGGAGAAAAGCACATTTACCTCGTGCCCTTTCTTTTCCAGAATGCTCCGAAGATATTCAGCTATGATAATCTCATCCTCTACAAGAGTGATGCTCATGCCAGCAGCCATTACAGTGTTTTGGTTGATAGAAGTAAATATAATTTCTTTTTTTACATTTCAGTCTGCCAGCACATTTGCCCTATGAAAGCCCATAATAAGAGAAAAATTACCACCTACTTAAACTTTAAAAAGTTCTATTTAATACTTCCCTCTATTTTCACACTCACTACACTAACATCATCTATATCAACGAATTACAATTCAAACACTCAAGAGGAGTCACTGAGAAAAGAAATAATTGAAAGTAATACTGAAACTGAAAAAACTCTAAAAAATCTGGAGAGGGCTATTGAGCTCACTGACTACGGCAACTACAAAGAAGCCTCGAATTATTATCAGATACTAGATACTTCTGCGGTGATTCAATCGAATGATTCACTGCGAATGGTCATGTTGGAATCGCGGTCTTTTATGAATAAAGTGCTGCAGCGATTTAGCAAGTCGCTGGAAGACCTGTTGGCCATGCTCGATTACTACACCAAGCAAAACGACATGAACAACATAGCAAAAACGGAGACTCTCCTTGCCGAGTTTTACAGAGCCAGAAACCTGAAAGAGCTGGCGTTTAAACACCTCGGTTATGCCGAAGAAATTATTGCTCAGGGAGGTGTAGACCCTTGCAATATTGCCTATTGGTTTAGCCGAAGGGCTGCCTGCGAAACACAGTTTCAGCCCAATACAGACAATATTGTTTTCTTCTGTAACAAGGCTCTTGAAATTAGCAACACAGAATGCTCAAGCTACACCGAAGCACTGATTTACAATGAGTTAGGATTTACTTACGGTCATACGGAATTTGACAATGAAGAAAAGGTTATCTCCTATTATAAGAAGGCACTGGAAATACTGGAAGAAAGCAACCGCATGCGCGATGTAGCTACGGTAATTCACAATCTAACCACCTACTATGCCCGAAGAGGCTATTTTGACAAAGCATTGGAAGAAGCAGCTCCCATTATTGAACTGGCCGAAACCAATAACTGGCATGGTGTATTGGAAGATTTATACCTTCTTAAAATGACCATTCTCTATGGGTTTGGGCGTTACAAAGAGGCTTATGACTTATCGCGAAAATCGTATCTCTCCAAAGTTCAACTAATGAACGACCAATATGCCATAGATGTAGAAGAGCTACAGGCCGTTCACGACAAAGAGCTGGCCGAAAAGGCCCTTAAAGAGGCACAAATTAAGGCCGAGGCCAACGAAAGGGCACTAGCATACACCGTGGTGAGTAGTGTTCTTTTAGGAGCTTCTACCCTCACTGTGGTGCTGCTTTTTTTACGGGTACGAAGAAAAAACCAACAGCTCAACTTACAACAGGCGGCTATTGAAAGTACCAACGAACAGCTATCTCATTCGCTGGAAGAGAAAGAGTTGCTTTACAGGGAACTCAACCATAGGGTAAAAAACAACTTGATGGTTCTCTCGGGCCTCATTTACCTGCAGCAAGAAGAAGACCCTGACGGAAACAATGAGTTATACACGGCTTTAAGAAATCGTATTCAAACCATGGCCATTGTCCATGAAAAGCTGTATGGCATTAATAGCTCTAAGAATATTAATTTTCAGGACTACCTGGAAGAGTTGGTCCCTCTGGTGTTTAATAGCTTAAAGAAAGGCAATGGCCACATGCCGTTTACCATTCGGTGCAAGGCACTTTTTCTACCCATAGACAAGGCCATACCTTTGGCTCTCATTTTTAATGAACTCATCACTAACTCCATAAAACACTCTACTCCACAGTCCTTAGAAAAGGGCATTGTTATTCAGTGTAGAAAGGAAAACAACCTAACCATTATTGAATACTCCGATTTTGGCCCTGGCATTAAAGGAAGTGGCCAAAGTGGGGCCACAGGAAGTATGGGAATGCGTATTATTAAGCTCATGGTCATGCAGTTGAAAGCCACTCTAAAGCGGCTCCCAACGCATGAAGGTCTTTCTTTCGAAATCAGGTTTTAGTTTCCTTTTTTAAGAGGTCTTTTCCAGCGAACCGGAGCCGGTGGCTCGGGCTTCAGGATTACACCCTCTGTTTCTAAGAGCCTAAGAGCTTCTTTTACTGCGGCTTCCAGCTGCGGGTCTTTTCCGTCAATAACCAATTTAGGCAGTTGTTCCACATAAATATCAGGAGCTACTCCTACTCCCTCTACATCCCACTCTCCCTCAGTATTGTAGAAACCTCCGCGGGGAGCTACCATACGTCCGTTGTCAATGAACCGTGGTGTATCCCAGGTGCCAACCAGCCCACCCCAGGTTCGGGTACCCACCAGCGGGCCTATCTTCATTTGGCGGAACATAAAGGGCAGTAAATCTCCACCCGATCCAGCCCTCTCATTGATAATCATAACCTTTGGTCCCCAAATACCAGCTCCGGGCGATGGGAAGGGGGTGTTACCCTCTACCCTGCTATTGAAATAGCCATGCAACTCACGAGCCATTACATCTACCATATAGTCGGCTGCGGAACCTCCACCATTGTTCCGTTCGTCAATTACAGCCCCTTTCTTGTGTTGTTGAGCAAAGTAATATCTGTTAAAATATGTATAACCAGGATTACTGGTATTGGGTACATATACATAGGCCAACTTGCCTCCCGATAGTTCATCAACCAGCCTTCTGTTGCCCTCAATCCAGTCGAACTGGCGCAGGCCATTTTCATTGCTTATAGCCTGTACCAAAACTGTGCGAGCTCCATCTTTTGTGGGCTTATCATTTACCAGCAAAGTCAACTGCCGGTTGGCAAGTCCTTCAAAGTAACTGAAGAAGTTCTGTTTCAAAGAAACATCCTGACCATTGACCTGTAAAATATAGTCTCCCTCCTTAATCTCTATACCGGGCATTGCTAACGGAGCTGTCAGGTTAGGGTTCCAGCTTTCACCGGTATATATTTTTTCAATTTTAAAGCCATGTCGATCGCGCACTATATCGGCTCCTAAAAGTCCAACCCTGTCACTGGTTAGGTCAGGATAGTCTCCACCCGACACATAAGAGTGACCCACGGCAATTTCTCCGCTTATAATGTCAACTATGTAGTTAAGGTCAGAACGATGCCTCACATGCTCTACCCAAGGGGCGTACCACTTCCATACATCGTCCCAGGGAGCACCGTGGGTATTGTCTACATAAAGAAAGTCGCGCATAAATCTCCAACCCTCTTTCAGGATTTGCCGGGCTTCTTCCGTAGGGTCTATCTTTATGCGTATACCCGATATATCAAGTCGTCCATCACCCACTTTCTTTTCCCCTCCTTTGGTAGAAACTATGCCCCAGGTGCTTCCACTTCTATAGAGCAAGTTTTCTCTATCGGCCGAAACCACCCCCTGGGAAATTCCGGATAAGAAGGTAATGGCCTTTTGTTCAGTAAGGCTGTAGCGCTGTAACCTGTTTCCCTGCTGGGGAACAGACTCTATATAAAAGAAGTAGCCTTCCGGACCGGGCAACAATTCGGTGTAGTTTCTTGCCGGAACATCTACCGCTACAATGCGACTGGCAATTCCGTCAAGGTCAATTTTCACTTCTACCTTCTCCTTGGCTTCTTTTTTATCGCTATCACCCTCCGGCTCTTCGTCACTTTTGGGCAAGAAGGGAGATTTACCTTCTTTTTGAAGTACCATCAGGTAAGGCGTATAACTCAACGGTACGTTGTAGGAGCTCATATCGAGCCAACCGCTATTAAGGCCATAGTCTGTTGAAGCCAGAAAATAGAGGAATTTACCACTTGCATCCCACACAGGCGATATGGCATCGGCCATGGCATCGGTGAGCAAGTGTGTTTTTCCGGTAGGCACATGATACACTTTCACCGCTTTAAACTGGTTAGGCTGAAGCTGCACATAAGCAATCCATTGACTATCTGGCGACCATTCCGGGTTCATGGAGCGATTGGGGTGAGCAAACAAGTCGGTGTCAATTTTTCTCGCCTCACCGGTTTCCACATCCACATACCACATATTATAATCTGTATCGGTATAGGCTATGTACTGACCATTGGGCGACCATTGAGGCTTAAAATAAAAGGTAGGGTTTGGCAGGCTTATGAGCTTGGGGCTTTGCAACCCTTTCTGATCTGAAATCATTAACTGATACTCTCCCGACTGATCGGTAAACCAGGCCACCTTGTCTCCCTTGGGCGACCATACCGGAGACCGATCGGCATACAAACTCGTATTGGTCAGGTTTCTCCAGGTACCCTCTTCTTTGGGTACCGTAATAATATCGCCCCTGAACTCAAAGATAGCCCGCTGACCTGTGGGTGATATTTGAGCATTTTGAAGGTCGAAAGCACTCGCTTCTACCCATCGGGGACGTCCCCAATTCATATCTCCGGCCACATGAATTTCGAGTGCCTTCGTGGTTCCGGTAGCCGGATTGAGTAAATGAAGTCTCCCACCTTGTTCATAAACAATTCGGTTGCCACCGGCATCCAGGTTTTTCACATCGAAATCGGTATGAAAGGTCAGTTGCTTTTCTTCTCCCGTCTTGGGGTTGAATTTCCAAATGTTGTTGGCAAAGTCTCTTTCGGATAGGTAATAGACTTCTCCGTTTAACCATACAGGGCTGGTGTGTCTTTCGCTATCCGGTTGCGGAGTCATTTTAAGGTCATAGTTCTTTAGGTCAACAATCCATATAGGCTTGGCCTGCCCTCCGCGGTGATTTCTCCACTCAGGATCCCAAAAAGAAATCTGTTGGTAAGCAATCCACCGGCCATCAGCCGATATTTCTCCATCTACTGCTCTGGGTATGGGCAATTCACGCGGGTGGCCACCCTCCGGTGAAACGGCAAAAAACTTAGATTCCTTAGTCGGATGCCCCTTTCTGCCAGAAGTAAAAAGCACCTCTCCTTCTGGGGTCCACCCTGTTACGTTATCAGCCGAAGGGTGCCATGTCAGGCGTTTGGGCTCTCCCCCCTGTGCAGGAATTACGTAGACATCCTGATTGCCATCGTACTGCCCTGAAAAGGCAATTAGTTTACCATCGGGAGAAAAGTGAGGGTTAGTTTCTCCTCCAATATTGGAGGTAAGCCTGCTGGCCTGGCCACCATCCATACCAACAATCCATAAGTCGTTGGCATAAACAAATGCAATATGCGTATCGGATATGGTGGGTTCTCGGAGCAGCATAGTCCCCTGAGCCCGGGCCTGATCAAAAACCAACCATACCAAACAAAAGGTAAGCACTAATCTTTTCATAGTTTCTTGGATTGAATGTTTGGTTAAAATATGAAAAATAGATTGTCAATCATTGTCGAATCATTCCAACGGATGTATCATTTTTTTAGACATTTTCCATACATTGTACCCCGCAAATTGGAATTGTAGAAGATGCAAAAAATCAAGAAGGTTTGTGTGTATTGCGCTTCGAGCGAAAAAATTGACACGAAGTATTTCGAGGCTACCAAAGTGGTGGCCAAAGCCTTGGTGAAAAACAACACTACAGTGGTGTATGGCGGTGGTGCCCGGGGGCTTATGGGTCAATTGGCCGATACTATTCTGGAAGAAAAAGGCAGAGTAATTGGTATTATGCCTCATTTTATGAAAGAGGTAGAGTTTCATCACAAAGATGTGAATGAGTTTATTTTTACTGCCGATATGCACGAGCGCAAAAAACAGTTTATGGTTGGTGTAGATGCACTCATTACCTTACCCGGAGGTTGTGGAACCTTTGAGGAACTCATGGAGGCCATAACCCTAAAACGCCTGGGCATTTTTACAAAACCAATAGTCATTCTCAACCTGGACGGGTACTACGACCCCTTGCTTAACATGCTTAACAAGGCTATTGAGGAAGGTTTTATGGGAGAAAGACATAGAGAAATCTGGACTGAATTTACAGACCCGGCTAAAGTGCTGGAAGCTATTCAAAGCAGCGCACCCTGGTCGAACGATGCAATTAAATTTGCGCAAGCATAATTTGTGCAATTGCTTCATCTTAAAATTCATAATTGTAATTTGCAGGCCAGAAAGAATCTAGCACTTTACTAGATCTATTGATGAGGTTAGTCAAATTACTGTACTTAATTACATTCATGCTACTATGGGGGGCTTCAACCCCTTTAATAGGCGAGCCGGCTTTTTTCAATAACCTCCACATTTTTAATGAGCACAAAAGCCAGACACTGGATCCACAGCGTATTTTGGTCTACACCGATGAAACCAATAGCCTGGATATTGACGATATCCGAAACATGGCCCCCGAAGACTTTCTGGAAAGCAGTTTTATTACACGCTTTAATAAAGAAGGTACTTACTGGCTGTATTATCAGGTGCAAAACCGATCGAACGAACGGTTGAGTCACTTACTGCGAGGGGGAAGCAACCCTTTCGAAACCTATTACATTCTCATAGACAGTGTAATGACTGAGCAGCGAACGGGCTATAAGTTTGCTGCCAAAAGCAGAAGTATACCACAAGGTTATACCACCAAGGTACTGTTGGACATTCCCCCGCAAAAAACTGCTCATGTGTATGTGAAAGTGCAGAGTGCCGATAACATGCCCATAGACCTTAGGGCCAGCCTTGAGCCTTATTTGGAATGGACCAGGAAGAAAGAAAGCATTAACCTTTTCGAAGGGATGTTTAGCGGATTGTTGCTGGTAATCATGCTCATCTCCTGCTTTCTTTTTGGCTACACCAAGCAAAACGTCTTCATCTACTTTGCCTTCTATGCCCTGCTCAATTTTATCTATTTTCTGCAGGTGTATGGTATTATAGAAATTTGGTTTCACCCGGAAACGCCAGACCCACTACCCATTTTGTGGGTGCTACCTATACTGAGCGCAGCAGCCTATTTTATGTTTGCTAAAGAGTTTCTCGAACTCCGAAAAACACACCCGCAATGGAACAACACCCTCATATGGGTGAGCCGGACTGCTTCCCTGGCCTTTATTTTGGTGTGCGTCTATTTTTGGATAACCAGAGACATTCACAACAGCGTTGAGATAATGATCTACGCCATGATAGTGTTGGCCGTTTTTGGCATTGTGTTCCTCATTGCCATTAACAGAAAGTCTACACTCATTATCAGGTACTTTACTCTTGGCACTTTTCTTATGTTATTAGGAGTGCTTATTTCGGCCATTTCTCGAGCAACCGGTATCTCTAACGATGTGCCGGTTTATGTTCAGGCAGGGCTAATTGTAGAACTCATTGCTTTCTCGCTGGGCATAAGTCATAAACTGAAACGCGATTACGAAAACCATGAAATAACTCAGCGGTCGCTTATTTTACAATTAAAGAACAACGAACGCCTACAACTCAACATCAACCAGGAACTCACCGAATTGGTAGCTGCCCGAACTCAGGTAATCAAAAAACAAAACAAGGCACTGGAAATTGCTCGCGAAGAGGCAGAAAGAGCCACTAAGGCTAAGTCGGAATTTCTTTCTGTAATGAGCCATGAAATTAGAACCCCGCTCAATGCCATTATCAGCCTGAGCCACATCATGGAAATGGATAATGAAGATGCAGAAATGCAGGAATACATCGATGCACTGAAATTTTCTGCCGAAGGCTTGCATTCACTCATCAACGATGTGCTCGATTATAATAAGATTGAAGCCAACAAACTGGTGTTGGAGTCTATTGAGTTCTCCATAATAGACCTACTACGCAACATTCGCGATAGCTTTAAATACAAAGCGAGAAGCCAGGGAATAGACTTACTCGTAGAAATTGGTGAGCATATGCCGGACAGGGTGATTGGCGACCCTACACGCCTTACTCAAATCTTTAACAACCTTATTGGTAATGCCATCAAATTCACGCATGAGGGGCACGTACACATTAAAGCCAGCCTGGAAGGCCTGAAAGACGATGTGGCCACCGTAAACTTTGAGGTTAATGATACGGGTATTGGAATACCCAAAGACAAGCTGAAAACGATCTTCGAAGAATATGAACAGGCTGGTAATGAAACCACAAGACAGTATGGCGGTACAGGTTTAGGACTTTCCATTACTCAAAAATTGCTTCGCCTCATGCAAAGCGAAATACGTATTGAATCGGCCGAAGAAGAAGGCACCCAGCTCTCCTTTAGTGTGTCTTTTAAAATCAATCAGGCTTTTGACATGGTCAATCTTCAGGATCAAACCCGCGACAAAGACCTGAAACAAAAGAAGGTTTTGGTAGTGGATGATAACGACATGAACAGGCTGGTACTTAAAAGGCTGTTGGTTAACTGGAACGCCCAGTTTGAGGAGGCCAGCGATGGACAAATAGCCGTAGAGAAGTGTAAGCAAAACGAGTACGACCTGGTGCTAATGGACATAGAAATGAAACCTCTTTCGGGTTTTGCTGCGGCCGAGCTTATCCGAAAGATTGAGATTAAGAACAGCGCCACCCCACTCATTGCCATGAGTGGCTACCTTACTTCAGAGTTTGAAGAAGAGTTCTCCAATTCGCCCTTTCTTACTCTTGTACAAAAACCATTCGAACCCAACGAGTTGTACCGAAAGATTTTAAAACACATTGTAAATAAGTCATGAGTAAAAGAACAAACTACAGCAGTGGAAGCCCCTGGGAAGACGTTGTAGGCTACTCCAGAGCTGTGCGGGTGGGCAACGTAGTTGAAGTTACCGGCACTGTAGCCGATGACAAAGGCGAATTGGTTGGCGGAAACGATCCTTACTTACAAGCCAAATTTGCCCTGCAAAAGATACGAGGTGTTTTAGAACAAGCCGGTGCCCGTATGGAAGACGTGGTGCGTACGCGCATGTTTGTTACCGATATTACACAATGGGAAGCCATCGGAAGGGCACATCAGGAAGCATTCGGCCATATAAAACCCTGCACCACCATGGTTCAGGTTTCACGGTTTATTGATGACAAGTACCTGGTTGAAATAGAAGCCACAGCCATTATTTCCGAATAAGCTGCTCCATTATCGCGGCTAGCTCACTAAGCATCATAGCCGTGGCACCCCATACCACCTCGCCATGCACATCATAGTAGGGAGAATGAATGGTGAATGGTGGGAATTTCATGGTTTTAACTTTCCGCTGTTCCTCGTTGTACAGTACATCCAGCGACATGGGCAACACGCGCGCCACCTCTATGGGATCAGGAATGAAGTTTGGTTTTTCGTATACAACCCCAATGGTTGGCAAAACTTTAAAGTTACTGGCAATAATAAACAACTCAGACAAGTGCCCCAGTACTTCAATTGCCGATTGCGGAATACCAATTTCCTCTTCTGTTTCTCGGAGTGCCGTGTGCGTTAGGTCTATGTCCATAGGTTCCCAGGCTCCACCCGGAAAACTTACCTGGCCGCTATGGGTGCCATTATATACCGGCCTTTTCATTAAAGGAACATGAATTCTTCCTTCATCAGGGTACAGAAGCACCATTACTCCACCCTTTCTGGGTGGCCTTTCCGGATTTTCATTAAAGCGTCTTTCGTCTATGGGCCGCGGGGCCATTTCTACTTGCGCCTTTTTGCCCGGCAGAGGTTCGGCCAACCGCAGTTTCAATTGCTCCACAAAACTTTCAAAACCTTTACGGGTCACTTCCTAAACTATTACTGGTTTTTGATGCTGTAAAATAATAAACTGTACCTCTAATTAATCGTTCCAAGTAAAGACAACTCCAAAAATTCATGCAAAAGACAATTGGTCTTCTTTTTATCCTTCTATTGAGTGTTAATGCCTATGGGCAATCAGAGCCACTCAAAATAGCAAAACTTCAATATGGAGGTGGTGGCGACTGGTATGCCAATAAAACGGCTCTGCCCAATTTGGCCAAATTTTGTAATGAACAACTGGGTACCAACATCGATGAGCGCGATGCGGTGGTGCAAGTTGGCAGCCCCGAACTCTTCGACTATTCATTTGTATATATGACCGGGCATGGCAATGTAGTTTTTAGTGCTTCAGAAGCCGAAAACCTCCGAAAATACCTTACCTCGGGGGGCTTTCTCCATATTGATGATAATTATGGTCTTAATGCCTACATCAGACTAGAGATGAAAAAGGTATTTCCAGAGCTTGAATTTGTGGAACTACCACACGACCACCCGGTGTATAAGCAAAAGTATGAGTTTCCGCAGGGGCTACCCAAAATTCACGAGCACGATAACAAACCCGCCCAGGGCTTTGGCTTGATTTATGAGGGCAAACTGGTGTGCTTCTATTCCTATGAGTCGGATTTAGGCAATGGCTGGGAAGACCAACGGATTCATAACGACCCGGAAGAAGTAAGAAGAAAAGCCCTGCAAATGGGAGCCAATCTTATAGCTTATGCCTTTACTCAACTCTGAAAAAAATAAACTAACCTATTAGTTTGAAAACTACCCGGATAGTTGTATAATTGATCATTATGTATGTAACAATGTTTGCGATATGAAGGAATTAACTAAGGCTGAAGAGCAAGTGATGCAGATACTGTGGGAAATAGAACAAGGCTTTGTAAAAGACGTTTTGGCCAAAATGCCTGAACCCAAGCCCGCATACAACACGGTATCTACCATAATAAGAATATTAGAAAAGAAAGGATTTGTAGGATACAAAGCTTACGGAAAAACCCATGAGTACTTTCCTATAGTAGACAAGAAGTCTTATAGTAACTTCTACTTAAAGAACTTTTTAGGAGGCTACTTTGGAGGATCGTTCCAAAAATTGGTGTCCTTCTTTGCCAAAGAAAATGAAATGGATATTCAAGACTTTGAGTCTTTGATGAAGCACGTAAAAAGTGATTTGGACACTGAAGAGCAAGAACAATAAATGAAAAAGCACCCAACAGTAGAACTATTGGAATCGCTCAATGAAGGAGTGATCTACCTGATTGAATCAGCCACTTGTCTGGCTATTCTCTATCTGCTATATCATTTCTTTTTCAGAAACGATAAAAGCTTTCAATACAACCGGTTCTATCTGTTGGCTGCCCTATTCTTGTCAGTGTCTTTCCCTCTCATGGAATTTTCTTACGACCCTGCAACCACTCCGGGGTTCTTCAATTCCATTCATCAGTTTGGCAACGGAGTAGGTAGCGAACCAATCATTGAAGCCGAAAAGGCCTACTCCTATACAATTACGGCCCAATCGGAAAGGCCCTTCTTACTATGGTGGGAAGCACTGCTTATGCTCTATGTTACAGGCGTTGTATACGGCTTGCTGAAACTCTTTATTCAAATACGTTCTTTCAAAGAGGTAATTTGGTATAAACGACACAACACTCGATTCAAAGACAACTATTTTCTGGTGAGCACCGATGGCACTATGCCCACCTTCTCTTTCTTCAATTACCTTTTCTGGGACAATTCTCAGGAGCATAGCGAGGAGCAAAAAGAGCAAATAATCGCTCACGAAAGAGCTCATATTGACCAAAAACACTCCTTTGACATCATATTCATTGAGGTATTAAAGATTATTTTTTGGTTCAACCCGCTTGTGTATCTGTACAAGCAACTGCTAGAGGAAGTTCATGAGTATGCGGCAGACCATGCTGTGGTAAGCAAAACCGGTCATAGCCAGTACGCGCACTTGCTGGTTTCTACGGTGTTCAATAAAATGGGACTTAAATACGGTAGTTACTTCGGTAAAAATAAAACCCTCAAGCGGTTAGACATGATGAAGAAAGTAGCCCGAACCAACTACATGAAACTGCTCATCCCCGTACCAGTGATGGCCTTGTTGTTCTTTATTTTCTCTTTTGAGGCACTTCCTGTAGAACAGGTAAATGTAAAAAACTACACCATAGAACCATTAGCCAATAGCATGCAGGAAGTTCCTATGCCCGAAATTGGCATTGAAAACTGGAAGCAGATGCTGGAAGAAAGCATTGAGTATCCTGAAGCAGCCAAGGTAGCCAACACTGAAGGAGAAGTTTTAGTATCGTTTGAGGTAAACCAATTGGGTGCTATTCAAAACCTTAAATTCCACAACCGCCTGGGCTTCGATACTGAAAAAGCTATTATTAATGCGCTCCAGCGCTCCAGCCGATGGAAACCCGCTAAAGCCAACGGCAATGCCGTTACTTCAGTGATCAAACTGCCAATTGAGTTTAAAAAGTCTTAGTGGTACTTTCTTCGGAATATTTCTGAAGCAACAAAGGCCTTCTTTACATCGTCCAGGTTTTCAAACATAGTAGCATAAGAAGACTCAGTTTGTTCCTCTTCTTCCTCTAACTCATATCCTTTTAGATGATCGCTGGTTTTTGATCGTATGCGCTGAACCTCTAATTCAGCTTCCCTCTTCCTTTGAGCAGACTTTTCCTGGGCAATTTCATAAACCGAACGCCTGCTTTGCGAAGTGTTTTCTACAACCACGGGCTTTACCGGCTCAACTATTGGTTCAGGATCTTTCTGAGGCTGCTGGCCTGTAAACTCGGCCAATAATTCCTCGAAAGTAGGTCTTCGCTTATTCGATTCCCTGGGCTCATAGACCTCTTGCTCACCTCTTTGGTTTGAACGCTTCTTCTTGTTTTTACTGCCCGACTGAACAATAAAATAGATTACCGCCAAAACAATGTAAAGTAAGGTACCGAAGTCGAAATCCATGCCAATAGCAAAGCTAGCAAATTGGGGCAAATATGCCAGAGACAACTACAAAAGCCATGCAGCAGACAATGCCACCTTGGCCAACGAAACTCTCTGCATTTTTTTACGCATTACCACTGAATTGTCGGTGTTAATTTTAATTTTGCTAGCTACTCTAATTTTTTGAGGCATATCAGTTCATGCAACTTACCAAGCTAGAAATAAAAGGGTTTAAAAGTTTTGGCGATAAGGTCATCATTAACTTCGATGAAGGCATTACCGGCATTGTTGGCCCCAATGGCTGCGGTAAATCCAACGTGGTAGACTCAATTCGGTGGGTTTTGGGCGAGCAAAAAACCCGGATGCTCCGTTCAGAAAAGATGGAGAACATCATTTTCAATGGCACAAAAAAACGCAAGCCCACGCAGCTGGCAGAAGTATCTCTCACATTTAAAAACACAAAAAACCTTCTCCCTACTGAATATACCGAAGTTACGATTACCAGGCGATACTACCGCTCAGGAGAAAGTGAGTACCTGCTCAACGGTATAAGCTGCCGCCTCAAAGACATTACCAATCTGTTCATGGACACCGGTATAGCATCCAATAGCTATGCAATCATTGAACTGAAAATGGTAGACGACATTCTGAACGACAAAGACAACTCTCGCAGAGCTCTTTTCGAAGAAGCAGCCGGTATCTCCAAGTTCAAAACCAGAAAGAAAGAAACCCTCAAAAAACTGAAGGATACTGACGATGACCTGGACAGGGTTGAAGACTTGCTTTTTGAAATAGAGAAAAACCTTAAGTCGTTGGAAAAGCAGGCCAAGCAGGCCGAGAAGTACTATCGGCTTAAAGATGAATACAAAATTGAGAGCGTTGCGCTGGCCAGAAAAACGGTAGCAGAAAAATCGAACCGCTTCAAACAACTGGAAAAAACCATTCAGCAAGAGCAAGACCGAAAGCTGGAAATCAATCAAATGATCGCCAGCCAGGAAGCTCAGATAGAAAAAGGCAAAACCGACCTCATAACCAAAGAAAAACTACTTGCTTCACGGCAGCGTACCCTCAACGAACATGTCAATAAAATCAGACAGTTTGAGAGCGAGCGCAAGATTAAAAACGAGAGGCTCACTTTTCTGGAAGACAAAAGTGATAACCTCCGAGAGCAACTCGAAGCCGACAAGAAAAGCAACGACAGGGCCTCTTTTAGTCTCGAAAGCCTCCAAAACGAACTGGAAGTAGCCAGTAAAGAACTGGGCATCATTGAGCAAGAGGTACGTTCGCTGGAAAAGGTATATGCCGAACAGAAAGAAGTGGCCCAAAATGCTCAACTCGCTTTCGAAGAACAACGCAAGAGTTTCACCTCCAAGAGAGAGCGCCTGTTCAATCTTAAGAAAGACATTGAGATCAAGGAAATTCAGCTCCAAACACTGAAATCGGAGTTTGAAAAGACCGAAACCGATAGTTCGGAACAATCTGAAACGCTCGACCGCTTTGACGAGAAGCTGGCCCTACTGGAAGAGCAGCGCGATGAAAAAGGAGCCCTCTTGCAAAAGCGTAAAGCCGAAGAAGAAAGACACCTGAAGGCCATCCAAGACACCAGCGAAACCATAGACATGGTGCGCGATGAAATGACTCAGGTAGGCCGCAAACTCGATAGTAAACGCAACGAATACAACCTTACCAAATCGTTGGTAGAAAATCTGGAAGGTTTTCCGGAAGCCATCAAGTTTCTCAAAAAGAAAGCAAACTGGAATAAGAATGCTCCCCTACTCTCCGACATCATTGCCTGTGACGATAAGTATAGGGTAACCATTGAGAACTATCTGGAGGGCTACATGAACTACTACATAGTAGACACTGAGCGTCAGGCTTTCGAAGCAGTAAATATTCTTAGCGATGCATCAAAAGGCAAAGCCAACTTCTTTGTGCTCGATGCATTCGATAAATATGAAGCTCCTCCTTCCAGACTTTACGATAATGCCATACCGGCTACCGAAATCGTTGAATATGATCCCAAATACAGGCGGCTTATAGGCTACATTCTGGAAAATGTATACATAGTAAAAGGTGGCCCCGGAGATATTCCTATGGATGAGCACGCTATTTTTATTACAGAAAGCGGCAAGTACACCAAAAGAAGATTCAGCGTTTCAGGAGGTTCAGTAGGCCTCTTTGAAGGAAAAAGAATAGGTAGAGCCAAAAACCTTGAAAAGCTTCAAAAAACAATTAAAGAACTCGAAGCCAAAAGCGTTGATATCAAAGATCGGCTCGACCAAAAACAGCAGGAACTGGCCAGACTTAAATCCAACTCTTTTAAATCAGAAATAGAAGAACTTCAGCGCGAATTCAACCTAATCAATGAAGAGTATATTTCCGTAAAAACACGGAAAGAACAGCTCTCTCAAATGCTCTCCAGCCATGCCAATCGCAAAGAAGAAATAGTCAAGGGCATTGAACGACTAACCACTCAGTTAGAAGACCTGCGTCCACAAGTGGAAGATGAAGAAGCTGTTTTTGAGGAAATAGAGGCAAGTATTGCCGAGTTGGAAGCAAGAGCCAAAACAGAGTCTCAACGACTGTCTGAAAAATCACAGGCCTTTAACGATAAGAACATCGTTTTTCATCAAAAGCAAAACCGGGTAGAATCCATAAAGCAGGAAATAAGTTACAAACAAACTGCTTTTGAAAGCAGCAAGCAGCGCATTGCCAAAAACCAGGAAGAGCTGGAGAAAAACGAACTGGAGATAAGAAAACTCATCGATACTTCAGAAAACAATGAGGATGAGCTCATTGCCATGTATGATGAAAAAGAGGCTATAGAAAAAGGAGTAAATGAGGCCGAAAAAGACTACTACGCACAACGAGGCGATATTGATGTAGCCGAAAAAACACTGAGAGAACTACGCCATAAAAGAGAGCTGGCCGATACGCTCATTATGGAACAGCAAAACAAGCTCAATGAAACCAAACTTGAGCTGAGTGCTGTAAAGGAACGACTGTCGGTAGAGTTTAAAGTAGACCTTGATGCTGTGCTGAGAGAAGAGGCCGAACCTGATGACCGTGCGGTTGAAGAAATTGAACAGGGAGTGCTCAAACTACGCGAAAAAATTGAACGCATTGGCCCAATCAACCCTATGGCCATGGAAGCCTATGATGAAATTAAAGAGCGCCACACCTTCATAACCGAACAAAAGAATGATCTGATTGAGGCCAAAGATTCGTTGTTGCAGACCATTGATGAAATTGACACAGTTGCCCGTGACACCTTCTTGGATGCCTTTGGCAAGATCAAAGAAAACTTTGTCAACGTTTTCCGCTCACTGTTTACTGAAGAAGACGATTGTGACCTGAAACTGGTAGACCCTTCCAACCCGCTGGAGTCTGAAATAGAAATTATGGCTAAGCCAAAAGGCAAACGCCCTCTTACCATCAACCAGTTGTCGGGAGGAGAAAAAACACTAACAGCCACCTCGCTTCTCTTCTCTATTTACCTCCTTAAACCGGCCCCTTTCTGTATTTTCGATGAGGTAGATGCCCCTCTGGACGATGCGAACATTGATAAGTTCAACAATATCATCAAGAAATTTTCAGCCGAATCGCAGTTTATTATTGTAACCCACAACAAACGGACGATGGCTGCTACCGATATCATCTATGGTATTACCATGATTGAGCAAGGTGTTTCAAAAGTGGTTCCTGTAGACCTTAGAGAACTGGCCGATTAACAACAAAGGATCAAACCGCCTATGAAAAGTATTTCACTCTGTATAATAGCCTTATTTATGGTCACTGGCTCAACTTTTACCCCCATGAAGAATCAAGAATCTCAACTCCACTATTTGGCCCTTGGCGACTCTTACACTATTGGAGAAAGTGTAGATGAAAACCAACGCTGGCCGGTACAATTGGCAAAACGCCTTAATGAGAACGGATTTACCCTTGCCCCACCAAAAATAATTGCCACCACAGGCTGGAGAACCGATGAACTGAAAGCGGCTATTGAAAAAGACGCTGAGCTTTTACCTCAATACGATATGGTTTCGTTGCTAATTGGGGTAAACAATCAATACCAGGGCCGCAGTGTAGAAAGCTTTGCTCCTGAGTTTGAAGAACTACTACAAATGGCTATTGAGCTGGCTGGAGGTAAGAAAAAGCGCGTTTTCGTTCTTTCTATCCCCGATTATGGCAAAACACCTTTTGGGGCTGCCAAAGCTGAGCAAATTGCACGGGAATTGGATGCCTACAACGAAGTATCTCAACAGATATGCAAGAAATACGGAGTAAAGTATTTCAACATTACTCCTATTTCCAGAAAAGCCGACAAAGACAAGGAACTGGTTGCACCGGATAACCTCCACCCTTCCGGAAAAATGTATAGCCAATGGGTAGACCTTATTGAAAAGGACGTTAAGAAATTGTTGAAGAAATGAGGCGCGCTCTGCTCTATGTGTTAGCCCTTAGTGCTTGCCTGCATTTAGTTGGCCAAACCACCGGGCCTGAAAAAGGCCACCTGATTATTGCCGGAGGAGCCCTTGCCGATACCTCCGTATATAATAAGTTTATTGCACTGGCCGGTGGCTCAAAAGCTCATATAGTGGTTATTCCAACCGCAGGAGGCTATGATGTAGACCAAGCGGCTAAAGAGAGAATTACGGCCCAATGGCAACGCAGAGGTGTAGGCAAGGTGAGTATACTCCACACCACCGACCCAAAAATAGCCGATACCGAAGACTTTGCAGCCGTGTTAGATGAGGCAACCGGGGTATACTTTCCAGGAGGACGGCAATGGAGGCTGGCCGATGCTTACCTTGGCACTAAGGTAGAAGGTAAACTGCATGCACTGCTCGACCGCGGAGGCGTCATAGCCGGTTCATCGGCTGGAGCTACCATACAAGGCTCCTACCTTGCCCGAGGAGATAGCAAAACCAATACTATAATGATGGGTGACCATGAAAAAGGCTTTGCCTTTATTGAAAACGTAGCCATCGATCAGCATACGTTGGCGAGAAACCGACAGTTCGACATGTTTGAAATTCTGAAACAATACCCTGATTTACTGGGGCTTTCTATTGATGAAAATACGGCTATATGGGTTCATGGCAATACATTTGAAGTGCTGGGCCAAAGCTATGTATTGGTGTATGACGGCACACATTGGAATCAGAAGGAAGGCCGATTTGTGAAAAACGCCAACGGGCAAGAGCGGTTTCACCTGCTCAGAAAAGGTGCCCGATACCATTTGTTGAACCGAAGAGTGGAAGGTAACTAAAACATGTGTTGAGCTCCACTGGAAATGTTCATCTCGTAAAAAGCTTTCAATATACTTTTGGCTCCGCCTTCTTTTATCACCTCACCAAAATGGAGATCGTCTAGTTTTACATAATCTTCCAACTGGCAAAGATCTTCGTCATGTACCTCTTTGAAAGCCATGGCCCAAGCGCCAAACTCACGCTCTTCAATATCTTCTTCAAAAAGAATAGTCACATTGCGATGACGAACGTCTTTACATATCCTTTTGAACAATCCTTCAACCTCCTTTTTATCGCCCTCAATTACCTGAAGAAAAGTACCATCATGATAAATGAGCAATCCGGAGATTTGTCTTGAATTGTTGTATCGAACACTTTCTTTTAAAATGCTTTTTAATACTTCCTCATTTATCGCGGTATTAGCCGAGCTAGTATAAACCACGCTTTTTAACATAACCCTGAAAATTAATAAACCCTAAAAAGTCTGAATGGCTGAATGCGGAAGAGGTGAATTACAAAGAGAGCGATAGAATGCGAGAATCTTATAGGTGTTTCACCTAATCATTACCAGAATAATTAAAATTTTAGTAGTAGAGGCAAATGCTCACCTCAAGAGTCTCTCTCAATTTAATGAGTCCGAAAAGTTTTTTAGGAGGGCTAAGTTCAAAACTGCTTGTACTAAGCTTAAACTCAGATTTTAAATAAGTATTTCCATGCTTATCGATCTTAATAAAACGCAATTCTAAAAGCTCAGACACTTTTCCGCCCAAAGTCAAGCTTACAGTGCTCAGATAATAGTTTTCTATTTTTCGAAAATTGTCTACACTGATTCCAATACTCGGATGTTCTGCTGCTCTAAGGGTTTCACGGAAATCTTTATTGAGTATTTTATTTCCGCAGTCAAAATCTTCAATCAGCAATTCTAAAAAAAGTACAGGAATTGAGTTGGCGCCATTTCTTATAAAAGCGGCTTCAGGCTGGTGTATTTCGGAGTATGTGCAGGCAAATTTACCGAGCGAAGTTTGCCCCTGAATGGTAATGGATTTCCCGGTTATCAACAGGCTATCTTGAGCACTGACGGACAACGGGGAAACCCACACTAATGCTAAGACCAATAGTCTCATGGTCATTGAGAACGCTTGGTTTTAGAAGCCAATAACCGCCTCCAACACTATACCATTGAACTGTCCGTCCTGGAATCGACTATTGGCAAAACCGGCTCCACTATACTCCTGATTCATATATTCCAACTTAACCAAAACATTGTTGGTCATGAACCACCCTCCGCCAATATTGACCCGGCTAATTTCACGGGTTGATCCGGCACTGGTGGTTTCGCCAGACACAGTGTTGTACCGACCACCAAAATACCACTGCTCTGCATTACCAAAGCGGTACAAGCCCTCCAAACCCAATTGGGTAAAATCTCCTCCTATAGCATCGTTGCCATTAGAAACAAACTCCATCAACCCAAAAAATTCAAAGCCACTAATTTTTATAAACGGATTGATTTGTATGGCTGTTTGGTAAGCAAACCGTGGGTTATATCGGGGATCAAAATCGGACCCACCATTGGCTACGGTAGCCAACGTTCCGTAGTAGCGTCCTCCTGCCCGGTCTCCGCCATAGAGGTAGTCTCTGGTTCCTTGGTCAGAACTGCTATACAAAGAGCCGGTTAACCGTAGGCGTAAGTCATCATTCACTTGCTTGTCCCATCCTACCTTACTAAAAAACACAAATCCGTCATCGCCTTTTAGTGGGCTTTGGTTGAGTCGTCCATTGGTAAGGCCCACCACAAAAATCCAGTCAGAAGGCATGAGAGTAAGCTCCACAAAAGGCTCGGTGGTAAAAGCATCCATGATGTAATTGCCCACAAAGGGATTATATATGGCCATAGCGTTGTCAGAACGTCTAAACTGTGCATCGCCATAGTTTATCTGGTCCATCCCCACTCTAATAGTAGCTATGTCCATTAGACCACTGAGTAATCCTTCCTGAATAAAATCCAACCTGTCGAATTGCAGATAGCCTCCCTTTACATAAGCCTCTGTGTGGTGTCTCGATGAGAGGTAAGTACGCAAATGCATGCGAAGCCCATCGGCCAACTGTGCATCTATGTTTAAATTGGCTGTGGGCAAATTGAAATTGGAGCCCAGATCTACCAATGGATCTCCAGTTATGGAGTTTTCATGACTAAGCCCCTGAAACTGAAGGGCAAAGTCTCCCCCTACACGCACATGGAACCCCTGGAATTTCACGGTGTCTTTTTTTGAGGTTTCAAAGACGTTAACTCCTTGCTTACCGGGTATTCTATAGTATTGCAATAGCTTTCGCTCATCGGTTTGGGCCAGCGCCACTACACCGGAGAACAGAAATAGAATGAGAAAAGTAAACCTCAGATTTTTCATGGTTATAGAGTTTTGAAAGTTGTGTTGAATTCAATGGTGACATCATCACCTGTTTTTATGGTGCCCATGAGTGCTGTGGGCGGTTCTATGTTGAAATCCGTAAGACGGAAGGCCGTGCGGCCTGTAACTTCTACTATTCCCTCGGTGTATTGCAGCTCTACAGTGAATGATACCTCCCGGCTGGTGCCAGCCAGAAACAGTGTACCCAGTGCTTTGCCTCTGCCTGTTTCATCGATAGAAAGATTTTGGAGCCTAAACTCTATGATTGGGTACTTTTCGGCATAAAGAGCCTTATAGGCGTTTCTATCCATCCCCTTCTTTCCACTCTTCAGGTCTTTGGCCTTAAGCGTTACCCTAGCCTCTTTTATCGTAGGATATTCCCCTTCATTGGCAAGGCACTCCAGAAATCCTTCAGCCACCGAAGTTTCCATGTGCCAGTCGTGTAACGTAGAAGTACCGAGTACTTTAAACTGCGGCCGGGCTTGTAAAACAAAGCGTTTTTCCTGGGCCCACAGGGCAGTGCTTTGCATTAGCCAAGCAGCCAGTAGTGCACAAAAAACGTAGATAAATCTGCTCATCATGACCTCCTCTTTGAATAACTCAAAGGTACCCGGAGCTAATGGCTCAGCGGCTGATGTGCGTCAACTCAGAAAATGACTTATAGTGGTGAAAAAAGCTGATATAGATCAGTATTAGTCAAAGAGAAACTGGTTCATAAGAATGACTGAAATGGGCAAGCAAATGGGCAACAGATTCCGGCCTTTGGGGCTACTATAAGAAAGTGCATTGACCCACTCCAGAAAAAAGACAGACTCCGAAAAAATCAGTCTTGCCCCCTGTATTCGCGCAGAAGTTGGGCCAAGCGCTCACAATCCTCTATTATGGATGGAACCATTGGACGCTCTTCTTCATGGGCCATAGACTGAATGCATTGCTCTATTCGCTCGGTAAGATCGTTTTGGCCACACATGCGAAAGGTGGTTCTCATTTTGTGCAGTATAAAGTTGGCCGAAGACTCGTCTTTGTTCTTAATGTAGCCGGGAAACTGCTGCACAAATTCTTCCAGATTGAGGATGAAGCTACCCAAAAGGCTATTGGTAAAACGCTCATCACTTACAGAATATGACTTAAGCGATGCCTTTATACTGTCCAAACTTACGTTTACCTGACGAGCGACTTTTTCGCTGGCAACAGGCTCTACCGCACTGGCACTACCTTTTATACTGGCTATAATTTTTTTGTGGAGCTCAGAAGGCATAAAGGGTTTTACCACAATATCGTTCATACCAAACTCCCTGATTCTGTTCATGGTACCGGCATCGGAAGAAGCAGTGAGAGCCAGGATGGGCACTTTCTGAAAATACTCCTCTTCCATTTGTCTAATTTCTTTGCTGGCCGTCAGACCATCTTTCTGCGGCATTTGCAAATCCATCAACACCAAATCGAAGGCTTTCGACTTGATAAGATCAATGGCTTCATTTCCATTTTGCGCAAGGCTCACTTTCACCCCCCACTTTTCTAAAAACTTAGTGGCCACAAATTGATTGGCCTGGTTGTCTTCTACCAACAACACATGAATATTGAGGCTATTGATATCTTTTTGAGATTCATAGTTACCTCCCAAGTCTACCTGGTTTTCGCTTTGTTCTTTGTATGGCACTTTTAATACAAATGAGAAGGTAGAACCTTCGTTTACTTTACTCTTCACTTTTATCTCCCCTCCCATTATTTCTACCAACCGTTTAGTAATTGAAAGTCCTAGCCCGGTTCCGCCAAAACTTCTGGTTATATATGATTCGGCCTGAACAAATCTGTCGAAGATTTTGGCCAGGTTTTCTTCTGAAATGCCAATACCCGTATCTCTAATTTCGAATTGCAGCTCTATTTCATCCTTGGTTCGGCTCAACTCTTCTACCTTAATCCGAACACTTCCTTCTCTCGTAAACTTAATGGCATTACTTAGAAGGTTATTCAAAACCTGAGATAAACGCGAAGGGTCACCAATGATAGAACTCGGGATGTCCTTATCGTAAAGCAGCTTCAGCATGATAGACTTTTCATCTGCTTTGTAGGCATGCGTGTGTTTAATGTTATTTACCAGCTCTTCGAGGCTGAATTCTATATTTTCCAAATCTATTTTTCCTGCTTCTATTTTATTATAATCAAGTATATCGTTCACAAGGCTGAGCAGGTTTTCACCGGAAAAGCGAATGAGCTTCAGGCCGTGCAATTGATCTTCTCTTGGATCTTCTTGCATGAGCAAATGAGACATGCCAATAACCGCATTGAGCGGTGTGCGAATTTCATGAGACATTACAGAAAGGAAATTGGCTTTGGCCTGCGAAGCTATCTCCGCTTTTTCCTTGGCCTCTCTCAATTCAATTTCCTGTTCCTTTATTTTGGTAACGTCATCGGTGAGCATTATCACTCCACCTATATCTCCTTTTCTATTGTACCATGGCCTCACCTCCCACTTAATCCACTGTATGGAGCCATCTTCCCGCTCAAACCGGTCTTCATCTTTCCTATGGGTTTTACCCTGAAGGCATTCGCTATGAATTTTTTTCCAGTCATCTCCAATTTCAGGGAATATTTCATAATGGCTCACCCCAATAATATCCCTGCCCTCCAAACCATAAGTTTTAAGCCATTGGCTACTATAGGCCAGATACTTCATTTCAGTATCGAACATGGCTACCGGAGCGGGCGTAGCCAAAACAAACGACTCTAACCGCGACCGTTGATTGTTAATAATGGCCTCTTGCTCCTTACGGATCTGTATGTTGCGGGTAGAAGATCTCAAAGACACTACCTTACCTTCTTCATCTTCTATGGCCGTGGAGATAGACTCGAACCAAAGGTATCGGCCATCTTTATGCCTCAGTCTGTACTCAAAGTAGTTTTCCTTCTCTCCCTCTAAAAGGGGTTGATGCGCTTCTTTTTGGGCCCGTTCAATATCTTCCGGATGCATGAGGTCGTAAGGAGAAGTACCGAGTATTTCTTCGGGTGTATAGCCGAGGTTATCGACTACCGAAGGAGAAACGTAAGTATATTCTCCCTTGAGGTTGTGCATACATACCAAATCCTGGGCCGATTCTGAGATGAGCTTATAGAGTTCAGCATTTTCATCGAACTTTCGCTGAAGCTGCACCTCGCGGGTTATGTTTCTCGAAATGGCCGTTACTTTTACCAGTTCACCTTCCTCATAGATGAGCTTGGACTTTTGCCCAACAATTAGCTCAACCTCCGGATTGCTTTTTATCAGTACCCTAAACTCTATGTAACAATCGTCTGCCCCATTGGCTATCTGCTCCCGATAAAACTCTTTTACTCTGTGCCTGTCATCCGGATGCACCAGATCAGTGTAGTGCATGGTTAGCAACTCTTCGCTGCTAAAGCCCATTTCTTCAGACATTAAAGGGTTGCAATAGGTAAACATGCCCTTGGCGTTAGCCTCAAACACAAAGTCATCTACATTTTCAATAAGGGTTTGGTACTGTCTACGGGCTTTCTCTAAAACCTTATTCTTCTTTCTGAGCTCCAATTGACTTACTACCTGACGCGAAAGTGCTGCAAGTGATTTTTTTTGTTCTTCAGAGAGTTTTTTGCTTACCCTGTCAATTACACATAGGGTTCCCAACAAATGCCCTTCGGGCGAAACCAAAGGTGATCCGGCATAAAAAACTATCCTCGGATCTTCAGTAACTAATGGATTATCATGGAAGCGCTCATCTTTTCGGGCATCGGTAATCTCAAAAATATGCTCCGGGTCGTGTATGGCATGGGCACAAAAACTTACGTCCCGAGAAGTTTGCGGTGCTTCTAATCCCACTCTCGATTTGAACCACTGACGGTCTTTATCTATTAAGCTAATGAGAGCAATTGGTGTGTTGCATATAACCGAAGCGATCTGTGTGATATCGTCAAAATCTCTCTCCGGAAGGGTATCTAATATCTCATACTCTTCTAAGGCTTTTTGCCTCTCTCTTTCGTTGTGTGGAAAGTCCGGTTTAATCATTTTGAGCTTCGGGGCGAAAGGTGAAAATCAAGCACTTAGACACTCTTTTTAAGTCTTGATTTTGCAAGCACGCAAGATACTATTTAATTGACGCATTTTTATGTAGCAAGGTTATTTTTTACCCAAATCGGGAGCTCCTGTCCCATATTGGGATGGATTTGTGACGAACAACATTTATAAGTATCTGAATATCAACGGAAGTTCTCTGAGGCGCGATGATTGTACCATTTTGGTCCATGAAGTGTTCATCGCTCCTCAAACTTTTCTGTATTCTCCTTTTTGCACTCAATTTTTACGGATGCTCAGGTCTGTACCATCAAACCAACAGACCAGGACTTTTTGGCAAATCTCCAGAAATTGAATTGACAGGAATCGAGGGTAAATGGAGCGGTATTCGACAAGACTATCCAATTGAGAGTTTTCAGTACTATGAGTTTTCCCAAGATGACGAGGGTTGGAAACTTTTGCTCAATAACAAGGAAATGCAAACTGAAAGCTTTAGCCGTGTGAATGACCTCACATTTGTAATACGCTATGTAGACCAGCAAGGCATGCCCAACAGTATTCTGGCTCAATTTAAGAGCTACGAAAAATCGGTACTCAATCTCTTCCATCTTACAGAAATAAGTACCGAGGCTCAAGACATTCGCGCTGTTTCCTTAAAAAAAGACTTCAATAAACATCAGTTAGATCAAGTGGTTGTAGCAACGCGGCTTAAAGGTACCCTCAATAAAATTGACTATTGACTACCTTTGGCAGCATGCCCAAAAGCGGAGGTGTTCTCAAAAGCTAGGTCAGCGTCACCCTAAACTTGCCTATCGATAGACAAGTTGAGATGAGGAATTTTAAGGCTTTTGAGATACCTCTTTTTGTGTTTCATTAACTGGCCCTTCAGTAGCAACCCTAACGCTTTACCGGTGCACGAAGAAATATGTTTAACTTTCTTCAAACTATTTTCTCTCGCTGTTCATCGTAGAACAGGAAGCACAAAGCAATGCGGGAATTCAACCTAATGCCACAAACCAACTTCTTAGTAAAGGCAGCCCAACAAGGCGATGTAATAGCACTTAATCAGCTGGTTAAACAGTGGCAAAAGCGTATATACAACTTCGCCTTCAAATACTTTGGCGATTATGACCAAGCCATGGAGGTAACTCAGAAAACGTTTATTTCCATGAGTAAAAATCTTGGCAGCCTTAAAGACGAATCGAGTTTTAAGCCATGGATTTACCGCATTGCTTCTAATTATTGCCACGAAGAAATTCGTAGGCAAAACAGAAAATGGGTTTTCCCCTTTTTAAAAGTGCAAACCAAAGACGATCAGCGCACCATTGCCGATACTTTTTCCGATTCTAAATCGGATAACCCGGAAAAATCCTTCGGCAACAAAGAACTCAAAAATGTGCTCACCAAAGCATTGGCTACTTTACCAGAGGAGCAACGTATGGTGGTGATAATGAAAGAGTACGAGGGGCTGAAAATAAGAGAAATAGCAGAGGTGATGGATATCTCTGAAAACACCGTAAAGTCTAGGCTTTATTATGCACTCGGTAGCCTTAGAAAGCTACTGGAGGAGTGGAACATTACGAAAGAAACGGTACACTATGAATTATAAACCGACCAGGGAAATGCTTATCGATTACTTATACGATGAGCTTCCCGAAGAAGAAAAACAGGCCATAGAGGCCTACCTGAAGGAGCATCCGGAGGAGCGAGCAAAGCTGGAAGAAATGCAAGAAACCAGCTTGTTGTTCAGTGAGTTAGAAGATGAAGAAATGCCTCAGCCAATGGCCTTTATTACGCCATCGAAAAACGAAGAATGGCTGTATTGGCGCAAGTACGTGGCTGTTGCGGCCACTTTGCTCCTGGTTTGTGTCTTTGCCTGGTTGAGTAACTTTAGAGTAGAGAAAACGAATGACGGATGGCGGATGGCCTTTGGGCCTGCCCAGTATGGTATGTCTGAAGAAGAGGTAACCGACCTCATTTACCAGGACAGGCTAATGGTTTTGGACTACATGAACACCAGCTTGCACAACCGCAACGATAGCATCAATCGCAAATTCAGCGCATTACAAGCCAGCCTGAATGATGACACCTTTCTGAAAGAAGCATTTAACAGAGAAAGAGAAGCACTGCTCAATGAGCTGACTGTATTTTCGGAAAAGGTAGGCGAAGATTATCGCGAAATTCTTCATCAAATAGTGCTGAACTTCTCAAACAATTTAGAAACACAGCGCATCGAAGATTTAAGAAACATTCAGGCAGCCTTTAGCGCTCTGGAAGACGCCACTGTTAATCGGCAAATTGATATGGAAGAAGCTATCATTGACTTAACAGAACGTGTGAATGCGGTAGCTGCCAACTTATCTAACAACAAATAAAATGGTCAAAAACTCAAATTATCTACTCACTGCCTTTGCACTGGTGTTTCTAACCATAAACACCAGCCAGGCACAAATGAAAAACGGAAAGTTCAGTCCGGTAGAAAGGGATCTGGAAATTAGCCGGGTAACACTGGAGAATTTTCTAAAAAAATGGGAAGGTGCTCCACTGCTCAACCGTATTCAAAAAACGGAAAGTAGCTATACCGAAGGTCAGGGAGCAACTATCTTTATTGAAGCCCCAAATGCACGCATATTTCTTGATGGCCGTATGAATTGGAGCCGAGAACTAGATACGGACTTAATGGATACGTTCTACGACAACGAGATTGTGGCTTTACAACAGCAAAGGCTCAAGAGCAGTCTGGCCCACTTCCTGCATCAGTTTAGTAGTTACCTGCCCGGAGTAAAGGTCAACGAATCTATAATCTTTCACTTCAACATTCACGACCCTATAATTAACCAAGAGGAAGACCCGGCCACAAGCCCAAAACAACCCGAAAGAACCTATCAAATCAGTTTTTCAATAGCACAGGCCGATGTATTGAACATTGAAAGTAACAAGCTCTCTGTTGAGCAAATCGAAAACAGAATAAAAACATCTAAAAAATAAATATCTGAATTATGAAAAAGACAACACGAAACATCTTAGTAGCTCTGCTGGCTCTCTTTATTGCCAGTCCGGCAATGGCCCAGCAGTTTGTAGACGTTGCGCAGGCTACTGTTAGCGGCTACAGCCACCAAACACAAGACCTTTCCAAACTACCCAAAATGGAAAAAGACATTGTGATTCTTCAAAACGTATTGGGCGACTTATTTAGCGATAGTGAAAACTCCTTCTATTCTTCGCGCAGTGCCAAAGGCATGTACATTCCTGGTAGCGGAGTTATTTTCTCTATGGGCAACTCTTTCTATGGCCGTGTCTTTTTGGATGTACTGAGAGGAAAAACCGAAGACGATGGTAGCGAAAAAGCTGATGAACTTTCGGCCGAAGAAATGAACAAACAGAATGCAGACCGACTCCGGAAACTATCGAAGGAGTTTTTGGCCAACTATGGGAGTTTGCTCACCGAATTAAAGCCAGGGGAAAAAATAATGCTCAATCTGGACTATACAGACATCATCACGGAAGAGAAGGTAAATACTTCGGCCAACCGTATCTCCTATGCAAGGCCTACCACCCAGAAAAAGAGAATGCAAAGCAGCATATCTCAAAAAACGCTGAGTGATTTCACTTCAGGCAAACTGAGCCTGGAACAGGCCATGAATGCCATTGAAGTAAAAGTTAATGAAGATGTTGAAAAAGAAATGACCGATGCAAAAATTCTGGCAGGTATTCTTGATGACTTGCTTCAAAGCAGCATGGACGGAAAGTTTAGAAGAAGAGGCCGAACTAACTGGACATACTTTGATGGTTTCGGACTTATGTTCAACATTCAGTTAAGCACCAGTGTTTCCGGCAACGTGGCGATTCTTAGCCAGACAATTGGCAGCGGCACACGAGTTGTATCTAAAAACTCCGAAGACAAGCAAAAGGAAATTGAAGAAGCCATGAAGGCTGTTGAAGAAGCCTATCCCGATTTCGAAAACATGCTTAAAGAAAATGTAATTCAGTATGGCAGAACCCTAAGAAGCCTTGGCAGCAACGAAAGTGTCATTATCAATGTAGACCTTGGCTCAGCTTACCGAAATGCTAATATTCCCAGAAGCATACGCATGGTTATACCCAAGAGCACAATAGATGCCTATGCCAAAGGGCAGAAGTCGTTGGATCAGGTGAAAAACGAAATCGATGTCACTAAAATGCAAACCAGCCTATCCGGCAGCAGTCACTTATGGTCTGTGCAAGATGTAGACTTCTTCCCAACTGTAATAGAAGCGGTTCCATCGCCCCCCGCTCCATTAAAAGGAGCGGTCGGAACATCGAGCAAATCAAACCGCTAAAATTCGCGACTTTAGCAAAAAGCCCGGTTGGTCACCGGGCTTTTTTATTGGCATAGTCATAAACATCTTCACCAAACAAACGATAATTAATAACTTGTGCCAAAATTCAACCCTATGAAGAAAATACTCAAATATATTCTGCTCGTGTTGGTCGTTGGCCTGGTGGTCATCCAGTTTATAAACCGACCGGAGAGAATAAATGAACCGGTTACTGACAACGACCTTATAGAAACCCTTCAGGTGAATGCTCAAATGACCGATTTTCTAAAGTCGGCCTGCTACGATTGCCACAGCAACCAGCCACGATACCCTTGGTATGCCAGCATTGCTCCCTTTAGCTGGTCTATTGCCGAACATATAGAGCACGGTCGTGAAGAGCTAAATTTTTCTGAATGGGCCACCTATTCTGCCAGAAGAAGAGATCATAAACTGGAAGAAATGGTAGAAGAGGTAGAAGAGGGCCATATGCCTCTCCCCGGCTACCTTTGGCTGCACAGCGATGCGAAAATAACGGAAGAACGCCTGGAAATGCTCAAAACCTGGGTAGAACAAGAAAGAGCAAAAATTAGTCAAGAGGCCAATTAGTTACTGGCTTAGCCTTTGTTGTCTAAAGCATTGAAGCTACCAATTCTTTAAGAGTGGGTAGCTTTTTTGTCAATACCCTACTCAAGCTCAACGCCTAGCCGTCTTGTTACGAGTAAAAAAGCCACACACAACTAAATGCTTCGTTTTGATTTATGAATTATTATTCTACATTTGTAGAAATACATTTACAAAAGTAGAATGAACTTACCTAAGTCAGAAGAGCAACTCATGCAGTACCTCTGGGAAATGGAAAGGGCCTTTATGAAAGACCTGATAGACCGATACCCCGAGCCCAAGCCTGCCTCAACCACAGTAGCCACCTTACTGAAACGCCTACAGAAAAAGAAGGCTGTTCATTTCGAAAGATATGGAAGTGTAAGAGAGTACTTTCCTTTAATCAGCAAAGAGGTCTATTTTTCCAAACAAATGAATGGGGTTATAAAGAACTTCTTCAACAACTCAGTTTCGCAGTTCGCCTCTTTCTTTACCTCAGAAGAGAACCTTAGCGATGAACAATTGAAAGAGCTTCAGCAAATAGTAGAACAACAAATAAACGCACGAAAGAAATGATCGAATACCTCCAGAAATTTATGCTGAGTAGCCTGATGCTTTATAGTATCTACTACTTTTTTTTAAGAAACGATAAAACCTTTCGTTTCAATAGGTTCTACCTGCTTCTTATTCTCCCTCTGTCTCTCACCATTCCGTTAATCACTGTTCAAACGAGCTATATTTATATTCCTATAATACCTCAAAACTCTGCCGACATTCCATTGGAGGACACGTTGTTGTATCATCCTATGGCACCGAATGATGGACAAGAGCAATCCATCACTACAGAAATAGTGTGGAATCAAATACTCACTTACACCTATTCATTGATTTGCCTTATGTTCATAGGCAGGTTTATCATAAACCTTTACAGGCTGCATCAATTCAAACGGCAAGGACAAATTATAAAGCTAGAGGGGTATCAGGTATGTCTAAAAGAAAACTTAAAAAGCTCATTTACCTTCCTGAGTACTATTTATACCAATAAAGCCAGATATCTGGCAGGTCTACTCCCTCCAGCAATCCTAGAACATGAAATGGCACATGTATCCCAAAAACATAGCTATGATATAATTGTGATAGAGCTTCTCAGCTCCATTCTATGGTTCAATCCTTTGGTTTACATGGTCAAAAGATCAATTAAGCTGAACCATGAGTTCCTAGCCGATGAAGCGGCTTGCAAAAACTCTTCCTCATTGGCCGATTACCAAAAGACATTAATAAACTATTCCAAAATTAATTCACATAATGAGCCGATGTTGTCTAGTAGGCTAACATTTGGCGAAACCAAAAAACGATTAAACATGATGGTCAAAACAACACACAAAACCACTCAGCGGCTAAAGCAGTCATTAGGTTTGATAGCTATTGCAACCACTGTACTTGCTTTCGGAAATCAGAAAGTCACTGCCAAAGAATTAGGCTCAAATTTAGACCTATCGCAAAATCAACCTTACGAAAATTCATCTTTAGTTGACCAGAAAGCAGTCCCAATAAATCAGCTTTCAACTGATACCAAAGTGAGATTTATTCAATCGGATGGAGAAACTATTTCGAAACGGCTTGGCGACCTTGAAGAGGAAGAGAGAATTCGATTTATAGATCCTTTATCAAAAGGGGAACTCTTTATAGAAATAGCAAAGACTGACCAGCTCAGTAATAGTGACTGGAACCTTCTACTTGACAAGGAAAAATATGGCATATGGCTTAATGGAGATAGAGTAGACAATCTAGAGCTGCTGAACTACGAACCTTCAGACATCTACAGGTTCAGTATGAGAAAAATGACAACATACACGAGCAACTTAGGCAACTTTGAATATCAATTCTTTGCCCTTACAAAGGAATACGTAGACAAGAAATATAAAATAGATAATGACAGAGGTTTTTGGCTGAATTACAACACATATAGAAGAGTTGCTGAGAATATTGAGTTAGTCACTCAAAAAAAAGACACTGTACCAGGGGGTGTTAGATCAATCCATTTAAAACCTAACATATTGGTAAGGTTTCTCAATAAAGACGGAAACACAGTTGAAAAAATCTTTAGAGATCTAAGCCAATCAGAGCTAGAACGGTTCAGACAAAATGAGGCCAGACCTGCTTATTATTCACCGCGACCAGCCAAAATGGATATACCAGAAAATTTTGCTAACATATTTGCTAATGAAAACGAGTATGGAATTTGGCTTGATGGAAGGAGAATTAAAAACTCGGAACTCAAGAATTATTCAGCCAGCGAAATTTATTCTTACCGGAAGAGCAAATTACTCGCCAATGCCAAAAATTATGGGGTTCATACCTTCCAACTAAATATGTACACCACTAAATACTATGAAGGGAAACCGGATGGTCACTGGATTAATTTATTAAACCTTCGTGAGATTGAGGAAGAGGCTAAAAACACACCCTAAATCTACCACAAACAAGCTGTAGCGAATTCAACACAGCAAGAGCACAATGTGTTGTAGCAACAACTTCCTTGACTCAGTCCATCTTTTTGAATTGTAAGCTCTTGTCTTAGAAAGCAGTATTAACCAAGCAATCTATATAATACTCCACAGAGCACCAGTGTTGGTAGAAAAGTACTTCGAAACGTATTGGCTATCTAGTCTATTATAGAGTGAAAGCCACCTGCTCCGATCAATGCTGTTTTAAACTAAAGTGTTACCGGTTTTTAAAGAACCGGTAGCTTTTTTTGATTAGGTTTTGGATGGTTTATCCTGCCAAAGCCTTGTCAGCAATCCGGCTGGCAGAATAGTAGGTAATAGAAATAAAAAACCCCGACCATTGGCCGGGGTTCCACTCTACTTTTTAAGGGCTACCGATCGATTGACCCAGTAACACGTTTCATAAATTCATTGAGGGCTTCTTTCTTAGGTTTCCCTTTTCGGATGGACTCATTTACCTCTATGGCGCCATAGAGGTTCGAAATAAGCTCCCCTATCACGTCCAGTTCTTCATCTTTAAGGTTTTCACACTCGGTAAGGTTTTCGAGTGTTTCTATAGCCTCCAAAACAAAGTCCTGATCGTTTTGCTCAATGAATTCTGTAATATGCTTAATTAGCGGCAACCTCATCGACAAGTGCTTTTAGCGATTCGAACTTATTGGTTTGCACCTGATTTACCAGCTTACCACCTTCATAGGCGGCAAAAGTTGGCAGATTGTTCACGTTGGCCAGTTTCCTTGACTCAGGGAATTTCTCCGCATCAACGATCACAAATCGGGCATCTTCTCGTTCTGAAGCCAGCTTCTTAAACTTTGGCTTCATAATTCGGCAGTTTCCACACCAAGAGGCAGAAAACTGAACGAACACCTTTGAGTTCTCGTTGAGAACTTCCTGAAGGTTATCTTCACTCAATTCAACGACCATCGTTCAATCTTTTTTTAATTGTTGCTTAGATAAGAAGTAACCCCTTCTCTGTTGGCTGTCATAGCCTGTTTTCCTTCTTCCCAGTTGGCCGGACAAACCTCACCATGCTGTTGCACGTGGGCGTAAGCATCAATAAGTCTCAAGTATTCTTTCACATTTCTACCTACGGGCATATGGTTAACCCCTTCGTGGAATACAGTACCTTCTTCATCAATCAGGTAAGTAGCTCTGTAAGTCACATTGTCGCCCTCTAACAACTCTACTCCTGTTTCTTCGTCATAGCTCACACCAGTGATATCAAGAATATCCAGTGTTCTGGCGAGGTTTCTATTGCTATCGGCAATCAGGCTGTAGGTTACGCCTTCTATACCTCCGTTGTCTTTCGATGTATTCAACCAGGCAAAGTGCACCTCGGCCGTATCGCAAGAAGCACCAATTACAATAGTGTTTCTCTTTTCGAACTCAGGTAAAGCTTCCTGAAAAGCGTGAAGCTCAGTAGGACATACAAAAGTGAAGTCTTTAGGGTACCAGAAAAGCACTACTTTTTTGTTGTTTTTTCTGGCTTCTTCCAGCACGTTCAACTTAAAAGTATCGCCCATTTCGTTCATGGCGTCTACGGTAATGTTTGGAAATTTTCTACCTACGTAGCTCATATTGAATTTTAGTTTTATAGTGAAATGTATGTTCTGTTAAATAATGCTGCGAAGGTAACCTTCAACAATCAATTAAAGCCTATCCGGCAGATTGGTTTTTTGAATTTCTTATTGACGTTATCAATAAGAAGCAACCAGCTATTTTTGATGAAAATACATTAGCCACTGAGCACTAATCAGTTAAGAACCGATCCGCTCACTAAATGTGAGATGAGATAAAAAAGATTAATTGAGCTATTTTTAGTAGCTTTTCGCCAGGCACAAGACCAAATTGCATATTTCCGAATCTTTGATTACACCTAATACATCCTACCACACAATCCATTCAATAATTTACCTAATACAAAAGTAAATTTTGTATTTCTATAGATTTCATCAATAAGAATCTGCCTCTCTCACAAAGCACCGGACAAGTCCACTGCCCTTTTAAGTTTTAACTAACTTGCCCTAAAGAACAGGAATGAAAGTTATAGAGGACGAAACCATTACGGGTAAAAACCTGGACAACTGGCTAAAGCAGGGTATGCAGTTTGAATACTGCACATTTAAGGGAGCCGATTTTTCCAAGAGCAACCTATCCGGTTTTAGCTTCTTGGAGTGTGAATTTACCGACTCTGACCTTTCGGGTATAGAACTAGTTGATACAGGTTTAAAATCGGTTCGTTTCGACTCCTGCAAACTCATGGGACTCCGGTTTAGCCAATGTAATCCTTTTCTACTCTCCATGCATTTTCAGCGCTGTAAACTCGATTTTTCCAGCTTTTACAACCTTCAGCTCAAAGAAAGTTCTTTTGTTGAATGTAGTTGTCTTGATTGTGATTTTGCCGAGGCAAACCTAACGGGCACCAATTTTAGCAAGGCTAATTTACAAGGGGCTGTATTTGTGGGATGTAACCTGCAAAACGCCAATTTTCAGGAAGCTTCGGGGCTAGACATAGACCCCAATAAAAACACCCTAAAGGGTGCTCAATTTGAACTTACGCAACTCCCGGGGCTTCTCAATCAACATCAAATTATAGTCATTTAGGGTCAGTAAGACTTAGCCCTCTTTTCCAACGCCATTCAAACTCACTCTCAAAAACACTTGAAACTAAGAATTGACCAAAAACAAACATTCCCGAAGACCTTGGTTTTCCATGCCTTCGGGAATGCCCTGTATCTATCAGGTGAGAGTATCTAGTTTTGTCCCTTACCCTTTTCCAGTTTAAGGCTGGCTCCTTCGTTTATTTTTTCTTCTGTCTGTTCGTCCACAAGCTCATATCTGAGAGTTCGACCTTTTAGTGTAGCCGGTAGACCATAGGCCATCCATTCCGGCATTGGAGCATCTTTCAGGTAATGATCGAAGAATTGTCCCATGCGCACAGAAAGGTCTTTTCTGTTCTTACGCTCTCTCAGGTTATGGGCTTCATCATTGTACACCACCATCCAGCTGGGTTTTTGTAGCCTTCTCAAAGCCATGTAGAACTCAATACCCTGATACCATGGCACTGCACCATCGGCATCGTTGTGCATAATAAACAATGGGGTATTAATATTGGGCACACCGAACAAAGGTGAGTTTTCTACATAGAGATCGAATTTATCCCAAAGTGTACCTCCTATTCGAGACTGCGTTTTCTCATACTGGAACATTCGGCTCATACCCGACCCCCAACGTACTCCACCGTAGGCAGAGGTCATGTTAGACACGGGAGCCCCGGCTCCTGCAGCCGCATACATATCGGTCTTGGTCACAATGTAGGCCACCTGATAGCCTCCCCAGCTTTGTCCCTGAATGGCCATTCGCTTTTCGTCTACAAAACCTTTGGCCATTACCGCCTTGGTGGCCGGCACCACATGGTCCATAGCACTTTTGCCCGGATGTCCGATTTCGTATTTAATATCTGGCACCAATACCAGGTAGTCATTACTGACAAAGTAAGGAATATTCACCGTGCTGGCACTTGGCGCAGGACTTGGGTGGCTATGCAATGAGTTAGACCTTCTTTCGTAGAAGTACACAATCATAGGATACTTCTTATTAGGGTCGAAGTTTTCGGGTTTGTAAAGAATGGCCTGCATTACTTCACCATCAAAGCCCGACTCAAACTCTACTAACTCTGCGGTACCCCACTTGTAAGGGTCTTCTTGAGCGTCCATATCCGTTAGCTTGGTCAAACCATCCATTTGCAACGAATTGGCCATATACACCTCAGGATACTCCTCGTAGGTAGACATACGCACCAATACTCTCTCGGCATCTTCAGCTTTTTCTAAACCAAACACGCTCATGTCTTTCATTACAATTACCTCCGGAACCCCCGCACTGGCCATTGAAGCATAGGCATAACCTGAGGCTTTGGTCCACTCATTAAAGACACTTACAACAGCTTTGCCGGAAGTATTCACATATTCTTCCTCACGGTCCATTCGCTGATAACGGTACACCAATTGATTGGCTCTTCCATGCCCCTGAGTCATATTCTGTGCGGCTGAGCGGTTCTCCGGATCGAATTTCCAAATATCATAGCGATCGTACAGATAGAACGCCTCATCACCTTCTGACCAACCCGGGCTACCATAGCTACTGGCCAATGAAGGGCTATCGTGAAGTTCATCGGCAAAAGACACTTCCATATCGGCTGTAAGGTTGGTTATTTTTCCTGAGGTCACATTCATGGTATAATAATTACCATCCTCCTGATTGAACCATGACAAGTACTTTCCTCCGGGCGATAGTGATGCATAACCAACGGTGCTTTCCAGCAACAACTCTACCCGACCGGTGAGCGCATCTACCTTATAGTAGTCTCTGGGCAATTGAGTATCCCAGGTATACTGCGTTCTGAACCGCTGGTCGTCCATGGCCAGATAAAAACTTCTGTCGTTGTCTGTATCTACATAAACAGATTCAAGGTCGGTTCCTTCCAATTGAACCAAACGCCTGTTGTTTATATGAAAAACGGCCTCATAGGTTCTGTTGCGTTCCCTGCCGGCCTGCAATTTTTGCATAGGCTGAATGTATGGATCGTTGTAAGACCACACGTCCACCTCAGGACGCTCCTCTTTGAGTATAGTGGTATCGCTTTCGTATGCATACTTCATGGGCTTGGGAGCCGTACCAAAGTACATGCGCTGGCCCGACTCGGAGAATCGGATGCTGCTATTGTCTCCAACCATCCAGCCTTCCGGTATACCTCGGTTGGTAGAATCTATCCATATTTGAGCCTGTGAGTCTCCGGCCTTCCAGCCCATAATGCTCCAAAACTTTTCTTCATCCTTTTTATCGCTTGCCGTGGCAAAGAAGGCCAGCATATTGCCGTCTTCATGAATGGCCACTTTTTTATAATCGGTCATTCCGGTACTTAGCGTAACCGTTTCTCCGGTCTGTGTATTGTAAGCATAAAGGCCTGATGGATTCAGCGAATCTATTTCATCGAACTCATAAACCAGCAGATTGCCCTTTTCAGAGAAATCGTACTCCATCACCCCTTCAAAGCTCTTCATTTCTCCGGTGCGCATATTAAAAAGCACCAACTCTGTGCCCTTAGACTTGGCCCTTGGATCTTCAACTTCTTCGGGTTCTGGAGTTTCTTTTGGTTCCGGCTGCTTCTTTTTGTTCTTTTTCTTCCTCTTGTTTTTAGCGCCTTCTTCCTCGTTATTCGGCTCTTCCTTCTTTTCTACTTTCTTTTTCTCAGGCAAAGGCTTTTCATATTGCCAGGCCACCCACTCGCTCGATTCGCGCGGAAGCTGATAATTCTTTACCCTTGCAAATTTTTTGATTTCTCCGTTGCTCAAGGAAACAATAAACAAAGAGTCCTTTGGCATTTTGCTCGAAGGAGTTTTCTTTAGTTTCAGTGTTCTTTCCTCCTCGTAGGCAGGCTTAATTTCTCCCACCACAAACTGGCTATTGTTAGAAAAAGCATACCTGGAAACCCTGTCGATGACAATGCTATTTGAATTATTCAGGTTGCGCAATTCAAGTTGTGCATCGCCCACTTGTGGAGCAATTCGCCACCCGGCCCAATTGCCATCGTTGCTGATGCTCACCGACTGTATACCTTTCCAGTCATCATAAACATCGTGGGTAAGTGGTTTTTTCTGTGCCCAGGCAATGGACACCAGTACACTAAAAAGTACTGTTAATCTGATTCGTATGGTTGACATGTTCTGATGGTTTAATTATGAAGCCCCACAAATATAATTGTCTGGTCGTCTTAGCAAAGACTTCTTATATTGATGGGAATCATTCAGATAAAACTAAAGCTTCATGAATAAACGATTTTTTCTCATTCTGGTCCTTATGATAGGCTGGCAGGCAGTAAAGGCCCAGAAAAGTATAGAAGAGGCCACTCAAGGCACAGAAAAGAAAGAAGGATTTTTTACCTATTACTGGGACGAAAAGAACGGAAAGGTTTGGCTGGAAATAGACAAACTGGACACTGAATTTCTCTACGTAAACTCCTTAGCTGCCGGAGTAGGCTCTAACGACATTGGCCTGGACAGAGGGCAGCTTGGTGGTACACAAATAGTAGAGTTTAGGCGGGTTGGCCCAAAAATTCTTATGGTACAGCCTAATTATTCATACCGGGCCATTTCAGAAAATGCCGATGAAGTGAGGGCGGTAAAAGAGGCCTTTGCCGAATCAGTACTTCACGGTTTCACGGTGGCGGCCGAATCGGAGGGTAGTGTTTTGGTAGACCTTACTCCCTTGTTGCTCTCCGATGCCCATGGGGTAGCCAATACGCTTAGCCGATCCAGACAAGGCAACTTCAGACCCGATGCAAGCCGGTCGGCCATATACCCACCCATGCTCAAAAATTTCCCAAAAAACTCTGAGTTTGAAGCCACTATTACTTTTACCGGAAGTGGCGCAGGAGGCTATCTTAGAAGTGTAACTCCGTCTTCAGACGCTGTAACAGTGCGCATGCACCACTCTTTTATAGAGCTACCAGACAATGGCTATGAGCCGCGTAAGGCAGACCCCCGTTCGGGCTATGGCACCATCCGATACATGGATTACGCCACTCCCATTCAGGAAAACATTGTCAAGCAGTTTACCCGAAGGCATCGATTGGCTAAGAAAAATCCAAAGGCCAAAGTAAGCGAGCCGGTAGAACCTATTCGCTATTATGTAGACCGTGGCGCACCAGAGCCTATCAAGTCGGCTTTAATTGAAGGTGCCCGATGGTGGAACCAGGCTTTTGAAGCTGCCGGCTATAAAAATGCCTTTATCGTTGAAGAAATGCCTGAAGGAGCCGATCCGCTGGATGTACGCTACAATGTAATTCAATGGGTGCACCGCTCTACCAGAGGTTGGTCGTATGGTTCCTCGGTAACTGATCCCCGAACAGGCGAAATTATTAAGGGCCATGTAAGTCTTGGTTCGCTACGAGTGAGGCAGGATTTTCTGATTGCACAGGGACTTTTAACCCCCTACGAAAACGGCACTACTCCTGACCCACGACTACTGGAAATGGCTTTGGCAAGACTTCGCCAACTTTCAGCCCATGAAGTAGGCCATACCATAGGCTTAATGCACAACTATATTTCCAGCACCAATGGCCGTGCTTCGGTTATGGACTATCCACACCCACTCATTGAATTGCAGAACGGGCAGATTTCGCTTAAAAATGCCTATGATGCAGGTATTGGCGAATGGGACAAAGCAGCGGTAACTTGGGGCTATCAGGACTTTCCAGACAATGTAGATGAAGACAAGGCGCTGGATCAGCTAATTGAAGATCAATTCAAAAAAGGCCTTCAGTTTATTACTGATTCTGATTCACGCCCCATTGGTAGCAGCCATCCAAGTTCTCACCTGTGGGATAATGGCAAAAGCGCTGTAGAAGAACTCAACCGTTTGTTACAGGTTAGAAACCATGTACTTAAAAACTTCTCTGAAAAAAACATTCCTGTTGGAGCCCCATTGGCCACTTTAGAAGAGGTGCTTGTGCCCATGTACATGCTCCACCGATACCAACTGGAGGGTGCTGTGAAAGTTTTGGGAGGCACGTATTATAACTACAAACTCCGTGGAGACTCCCAGCCCCTGCCTTCAACCGTATCGAAAGAAGAGCAAGAGGCTGCACTCAATGCACTTTTGCGGGTAGTGAGCCCGACCCAGTTGGCCTTCCCGGAACATATTCTGAAAATCATTCCTCCCCGACCTCCCGGTTTTGGCCGTTCGCGCGAAACCTTTAACGGACGTACGGGAATAGACTTTGACCCGGTTGCTCCCGGAGAAACTGTTGCCGGAGCTGTGATGAGTTACATTTTCAATGCTCAGCGCGCTACCCGACTGGCTCAGCAGAAGGCTATGAATCCTGAGCAAATTGGCTTAACCGATGTTATCAACACCATCTTTTCTTCTCTTTTTAACGTTACTTACGCCAACCCATACTATCTGCATCTTAACCATGCAACGCAAAACCAAATGGTGGCTGCTTTGATGGATCTATACAAAAGTAACAGTGCCTCTACCCAAGCCCGGGCCGAAGCTCTCAATGGTTTGCTCAAAATCAAGCAATTTGCAGGCAACAATGCCAACGGCAGCGAAGCAAGCTCCAATGCTCACTACCGATATCTCAATCATTTGATAGAGCTGTTTATTATGAATCCGCAAGAGCTTGAAGTTCAAAATGCGCTTTCTCCGCCCGATGGCTCGCCCATTGGTATGGAAGCCGAAAGCTGGTGTAGCTTTAGCGATAATTAATTAACAGCATACAATATCCATCAACCTCAGGGGTTCTTTCATGTGAAATACCCTTGAGGTTGTTTTTTAAAGCCTTTCCAAGTCCGTGTTACCTTTGTTTACTTTGAATCGTCTTGCACAAGAATATAACCTATGAACAGCAGAAACATAATTGCCCTGGTATTGATTGTGGTATCGCTAATATGCCTTTATCCCGGGCTCACCTTGCCTATTATTAATATTAACATTGGGGCCAACATACCATTATTGGGTAAATTCGAACTGTACGACCGCACGCAAAGTGTAATTAGCGGCATTAAGCTACTCTATGAATACGACAATCATTTGGTTGCTTCACTCATCCTGTTTTTCTCGGTAATTGTACCAATTCTCAAGGCTGTTCTGTTGTTTATGGTATTGGCTTTCAGGCAATGGAAGTTGCGCCTGAGGGTCTATCAATTTGTGGCTTTAATTGGCAAATGGTCTATGGCCGATGTGTTTGTGGTGGGCGTGTTCCTGATGTACCTGGCCACTTCTTCTGAAGAAAACATCTCTTCCAGCATTTTAGACGGCTTTTACTATTTTACAGCCTACTGTATAATTTCCATAGCTGCCATTCAGGTAATGAGCCTCAAAGACATTACCTCTCAACCCGGCACAAAGTCGGCCGATCCTATTCAGTAATTAGGCCGGCTTGTTCCTAAAAATCAATTGACGCAGAGAGTTGTAGCCTTGAAAATTTAATCTGATCTTACCAAGAAACACAGGTTATGGATCAGTTGAAGGAACTACTGGCTTCTACCCCTTGGTGGGTATATATATTGCTGCTTTTGTTGATCGTGTTTGTGCGAGACATTCTTCAGAAGAAGCATACCATTAGTCACAATTTCCCCATCGTAGGGCACCTGAGGTATTTGCTGGAAAGAATTGGTCCAGAACTACGGCAGTATATTGTAGCCAATAACCGGGAAGAGCTTCCCTTTAACCGAAGTCAGCGCTCATGGATTTACGCCAGTTCAAAGAAACAAAACAACTATCAAGGTTTTGGAACCGATCAAGACCAGAGCGCAGCGGGCTATGTATTTATTAACCCGGCCTTGTTTCCTTACACTCCTAAGCCAGACCACCCCAACGTAATACACAAAGATCTTGTGCCTTGTGCCAAACTTATGGGTGGGTACAATCAGCGCAAAAGACCTTTCAGACCCCGTTCCATTGTCAATATTTCTGCCATGAGTTTTGGTTCACTGTCGGCCAGGGCCATAGAGTCGCTGAACAGAGGTGCCTACACTGCCGGAGCTTTTCATAACACAGGCGAAGGAGGCTACTCTCCCTATCATCAGAAGGGAGCCGATACTGTTTTGCAAATTGGTACCGGATACTTTGGGGTTCGCGATGAAAATGGAAACTTCGACCTAAACAAACTCATTGAACTGACCACGGCACATCCTCAAATCAGAGCCATTGAAATAAAACTATCGCAGGGAGCAAAACCGGGAAAGGGAGGTGTTCTTCCGGCTTCTAAAATAACTCGCGAAATAGCGGAAATCCGGCACATTCCTATGGGACAAGATGTGGTTTCTCCCTCCAATCACTCTGCCTTTAGCACGCCCGCGCAACTCTTGGATTTTATAGAATTGTTAGCCGCAGAAACCGGCCTTCCGGTGGGTTTCAAAGCCGCTGTTGGTAAGCTAGAACTTTGGGAAGAGCTTACCGACCTGATGCTAGAGAAAAACATAGGCCCTGATTTTATTGCCATAGATGGTGGCGAAGGAGGCACCGGAGCAGCTCCCCCATCTTTTGCCAACCATGTAGCACTGCCTTTTGTATTTGCCTTTGCGGCCGTTTACAAAATTTTTCAGAAGAAAGGCCTCACCAACCGGGTGGTATTTATTGCTTCCGGTAAGTTAGGATTTCCCTCCAATGCACTCATGGCCTTTGCTATGGGGGCCGACCTTATAAATGTGGCCAGAGAGGCCATGATGTCGGTAGGCTGTATTCAGGCGCAATCCTGCCACACCAATACCTGTCCTGCAGGAGTAGCTACTCAAAACAAGTGGCTGCAAAGTGGTATAGATGTTAAGGATAAATCGGCCAGATCTGCTCAATACCTTAAAACCCTTCGAAAAGAAATTTTAGAAATTACCCATGCAGCAGGCTATGAACACCCTTGCCAAATGACAATGGACGATGTAGATGTGGGCATGGGAGATAACAACTATACTACAACACTTACACAGGCCTATAAATACCAAAAAGAACCGGTTCCATTTAGTGGGATGAACAGTCTTATCGAATGCCCACACCTTGGAGCCATCAAGACGGAAAACTAAGCACAGGGCTCTAAGCCCCGGTAATGCCAGGGTATAGAAAGGAGCCTACATACTCCAAATCAGAGACTTGTCGTAAAATTCAGGTTTCGAAGAACTTTCTTTTTAGCTATCTTCCATTCAATCATAGAATTATGAAGAAGCTATTTTTACTAATTGGCACCTTATTTTTTGCCTGCTCTCCCAACACCGAAAAGTTCGATATTCTTATTCTTAACGGTTCTATATACGATGCCGAGAACCAAAGCTTTTACGAAGCAGACCTGGGGATTAAGGGCGATAAGATTGCGAAAATTGGAGATCTTAAAGACGCTGCAGCCCGCCAAACCATAGATGCTACAGGCCATGTAGTAAGCCCGGGATTTATTGATGTACACTCCCACATAGAAGCTATAATGCGCATGCCCGATGCAGAAAATTTTGTTCGGCAAGGCGTTACCACAGTGCTGGCCGGGCCTGACGGCCGGGGTCCCTCTCCTATGCAGCCCTTTCTTGATTCGTTGAGCACTTACAAACTTGGCCTTAATACGGCCTGGCTTGTGGGACATAATACCATACGAAGGAACATTATGGGTACGGAAAACCGGGCCCCTACCGAAGAGGAACTGGAAGACATGAAGAGTGCCGTAGCCGAGGCCATGCAAAGTGGGGCATACGGACTATCGACCGGACTTAAGTATGTGCCGGGTTCCTTCTCCAACATAGAAGAGGTAATAGCACTTTCCAAAGTAGCTGCCCAGCAAGGAGGCATATATACCTCTCACCTGCGAGAGGAAGGCCTGGGACTAATTGAGGGCGTTCAGGAAGCCATACAAATTGGTAAAGAAGCGGGAATTCCCATTGTGCTTACTCACCACAAAGCCATAGGCAAACCCATGTGGGGAGCCAGCACTAAAACACTGGCTATGGTAGACTCTGCCAGAAACCTTGGCATTGATGTAATGATGGACCAGTACCCTTACACAGCCAGTTCTACGGGGCTTTCGGTACTGATTCCTACTTGGGCTATGGCCGGTGGACAAGAGGAATTTAAAAAGCGAATCGATGACCCGGCTACCCGTAAAAAGATCAAAGAAGAGATTATGTTTAACATAGAGTACGATCGTGGTGGTGCTGACCTAGCAGTAGTTCAGTTTGCCAATGTAAGCTGGAAACCCGATTTAAATGGTAAAACCCTGAAAGACTGGGCCATTGAAAAAGGCCTAGAACCCACCTTTAGCAACGGAGCCGAACTGGTTATAGAAGGACAGTTGAACGGTGGGGCTTCATGTATATTCCATGCCATTGGCGAAGAAGATGTGAAGAGAATTATGCGGCACCCGCTGGCCATGGTTGCTAGCGATGGAGGCTTGGCAAAACCCGGACAGGGGCACCCTCACCCAAGAAGTTACGGCACTTTCCCCAGGGTACTGGGGCATTATGTCAGAGATGAAAAAGTAATCTCTCTGGAACTGGCACTGGCCAAAATGACTTCACTGCCTGCGGACCGATTGGGATTAAGCGACCGAGGCTATATCAAAGTAGGTATGCTGGCAGACATTACCATTTTCGACCCGGAAACGGTAGATGAAGGAGGAACTTTTGAAGACCCGCATCACTACCCTGTGGGCATTCCTTATGTAATCGTCAATGGCACAATTACCGTAGACCAAGGTGAAATGACTGAAAATAGAGCTGGAAGGGTATTGAGGAAAAAGTAATTATAGAACCTCAACAATGGAAAGCTTTGCCTGATCAAGTATGGAGACTCTAAGTGTCTTGATAATTTTATTGGTTTCAATATCCTTAATAAGCACTTGATTACGGTTAGAAACATATTCCCATTTGGCCTCATCCATATAATGAGCATCCGCAGGGTGCAGCACCAGGTAGTTTACTGTTCCATCGGCCCGGAAATCATAGACTTGTCTGAAGCGGCTCAAACCAAAGGTTTGAGAATCGCAACCTTTGTATATAGTCTGCCCCTCTTCGTAAGCATGGGTCCAGCAACCGACTAAATCTGGATTTTCCACCTCGCATGAAAAGGTCATCAGTCCTAAAGACATCAGCAAAATAAGCCCCCTCAACAAACCCATTTTCGATTCAAAGCTCATAAACATAAGGACACCCCTTCTCTTCAAAGAGTTGTAAATCAGTTGATCAGCTTTATTCATTTTCTATTCCTCATTTCACTCCATTCAAATTATCAGCTATCTTAAGAGAGTTATTCAACTCATTCAGACCGCATGAAAGCAAGATTTATCCTTTTCCTTTTCGGGTTATTCACCACTACCTTCTTATGCTCACAGTCCGTCTCAGAACAAGCACACACAAAACTTCAAGCCTTCGTGGAGAAGACGCAGGTTCCCGGACTAAGTGTTTCCATCAGTCAAAAAGGCGAACTGGTCTTTTCAAAGGGTTACGGATATACCGATCTCGAGAAGAAGACCCCGGTAGACCCGTCCAAAAGTATGTTCAGAATAGGCAGCGTTTCCAAAACATTGACTGCTGCTGGTTTGGCCAAACTCTATGAAGAGGGCAAGGTAGATTTAGATGCCCCTATTGAGCGCTACGTACCCATTTGGCCCGATAAAGGAGCCACCATAAGTTTAAGACAATTGGCCGGACATTTAGCGGGCATCAGGCACTACAAAGGGCTGGAATTTTTAAGCAATGTACATTATGAAGAAGTGGTAGATGGTCTGGGCATATTTATCAACGATCCACTAATTAATACTCCGGGTACGGAATATGTCTATTCTTCCTACGGTTGGAACCTTATCTCGGTGGCCATGGAAAATGCAGCGGCTCCCGAAGCCGGCTTTCTGTCTGATGTAAGTTTTCTTTCCTACATGGAGTCGGAGGTATTTGGGCCTTTAGGCATGAACCATACCCAACCAGACTATGCCAATCAGGACATACCCAACCGGGTGAGCTTCTATCAGTTTCAGGACGGAAAAGTGGTAGAAGCCCCAACAGTAGACAATAGCTACAAATGGGCCGGTGGCGGATTCATCGGCACCACAGAAGATCTATGCAAATTTGGGCAGGCGCACATGAAAGAAGGCTTTCTCAAAGCTGGTACCCTCAAAGAATGGATGACTTCACAAAAGACCATAGCGGGTAAAGAAACCGGCTACGGAATTGGGTGGCGAATTTTTGAACGCCCGAGCGGAAAAACCTTTTACGGACACAGTGGGGGTTCGGTAGGCGGCATCACCTACTTTCTCATTCACCAGCCAAGCGAAACAGTGCTGGCTATTACCGGCAATATGGATCCGCTCAACTACGGTGGGCTTCAGTTTGAATTGATGGAAATGTTCATAGATAACGCAAAGTAAAAATCGATCAGGCCATTTCAATCGATGACCTATTTTTCAGAATCTATCTGTCAGCGGCAAAGGATGGTTTTGGAAGCATACCGAAAATCCCTTTACGCCCTTTAATCCGGAACACCTTTTGCCGTAACACTCAACTATCTTTCAGCGAGGCTTCTTTTTTATTTCAAAATAAACTAATACATTAGTTCTAAAATTATTTTATTAGTTAATAAATCAGCCCTATGAAAAAGTTATTACTACTAGCCTTAGCTGCGTTTGTCTTCTCCTGTTCAGACAGCGAATTATTTATAGAGCCTCAGGAAGATATCTCTGTAGCCTATTTAGAAGTAGAAAAGCCGGTAAGCATCGACCAGGTTTTTACAGTCGTTGATGAACAGCCCATTTACCCCGGAGGTATTGATGCCTGGCACAACCACCTTTTAACCAACCTTACATACCCCGAAAAGGCCAAAGAAAAAGGAGTGGAAGGGAATGTCTACCTGAGCTTTGTGGTAGATAAAACCGGTGAATTGCGCGATTTTAAGGTAATGAGAGGAATTGGAGCGGGCTGTGATGAAGAAGCATTGCGTGTGCTGATGGAATCAGAAAAATGGGTACCTGGCAAGCAACAAGGCGAGCCAGTAAGCGCTCGTATGCAATTACGCATTGCATTCAAGCTCTCGGAAGGAGACAAAGGTCCATCATCAATCAGTGTTGAAGAGGAAGAAGAAATTGTTGAGAACTAGGTTAGTCCTATCGATTATTCCGAAGTCACTTCCCATTGAGTCCAAACGGTCAAAAAACTTTCACTGTCAAAGCAAGCCTTATTATAGGGCTTGCTTTTTTATTCCTCTATAACTGTCAAAAAAGTGCAGTCACTGTTAACTATGGAAGTCTTATACCGGCTTACCACACCATACACATTCCGGCTTCATACCCTGGAGGAATTACAGCATGGAACAACTTTCTGAAGGAAAACATCAGATACCCCAAAACTCAGTTAAGAATAGAAGGAAAAGTATTGTTGAACGTGTCCATTGATTCTTCCGGAGAGGTAAGCCATGTTAAAGTAGTTCGGGGTTTGCACCCCTTATTAGATGCAGAAGCCAAGAGACTAGTGCTAAGTTCGGGTAAATGGAATCCGGCCACACAGAGAGGCAAGGCTGTCAATGATTCTATTGCTTTTTTCATTTATTTCAGAAATAACCAGATCTCACAATCAAACAGGAACTCTACTATTAGTCACCGTTCGTTGCTCATGCCAGGTTAGATTTACCAAGAACTTTTCGCCAAATTGAACTCATGAACTACGAGACTTTTAACCCCCATCCAGATTTAGAACCGGTAGTCAAGTGTTATTGGACGTTGGAAGTCCCCAATGGTTCACAGGCACCCAAACAGCGTATTGTCCCCGATGGGTGCATTGAAATGTGTTTCATTCTTGGCGATGACATTAAAAGGTTTACTTCCGAAATGGCCTATGTTCTTCAACCCAGGGCTATGGTCATTGGCCAGATAACCACACCATATTATGTGCAGCCAACAGGCTATGTCAACTCATTTGCTATTCGCTTCTATCCATACGGCTTTGCTAATTTTATCCGAACCCCTATTCAGGAATTGGCTGACAAAGACACCCCTCTTCATGCTCTTTTCGATGAAGTCTCTATTGGTTCTCTTGAGCAGGACATAATAGAGGCTACTTCAACTAATGAGAGAATAGAAATAGTCGAGCGCTTTCTCAAAAACAGGCTTAACGAATCTGCCGTGGTCGATCAGATTGTTAAGTCAACCATAGATGCCCTCTATAAAACAAAGGGTAAAGCATCTATTGGCACCATACTGAAAGAGGAACCGCACAAGAGGAGAAACCTTGAAAGGAATTTTTCCAGATTAGTGGGAATTAGCCCAAAGCAACTGGGGAAGATTATACGGCTGCAAGCTGCACTGCAGTCTCTTTTGAATAAAAAAAACGAAACACTGACCCAAATAGCCTATGAAAGTGAGTATTACGATCAGGCGCACTTTATCAAAGATTTCAAAGAGTTTACAGGCATAAATCCAAAGGAGTACCTGAATGATGAACAAATGATGCTTTCCTCATTGATTTACTCCGAAAGCTAGACCTGTCGCATTTTTACAATTCTGTATTTTAAAACTGACCTAACTAGCACCCACATTAAATAGTGTTGACCAATGAAATACCGTACCCTTAGCTCTGCCATACTATTGGTTTTGGGGAGCATAATTATTTACTATGCCGAAAATCGTTTAAACTCTAATCAAATAATCCATCCACAAAACAAACCAGCCATGCAAAAATTTGTCTCTATTGTTGAAATTCCTGCCACCGATATATCGAGAGCCGTAAAGTTTTATCAATCCATACTAGACATACAAATTGAAAGCATAGAGATGCAGGGAACAGAGATGGGAATTTTCCCGGCTAACGGGCAGTCTGCATCGGTTGTAATCACCAAAGGCGAAGGCTATGAGCCATCTGCTACGGGTGTGCTTGTTTATTTGAATGGTGGTGAGGACTTAGAGCCGGTACTAAAAAAGATTGAGAAAAGTGGTGGACAAATATTACTGGCTAAAACCCTAATTGACGAAGAAAACGGGTATTTCGCTCTATTCCTCGATACGGAGGGAAACAAAATGGGCTTGCATTCTATGAATTAATCAACTTGGCCTTTGCAGGCATTACAAAGGCCAATTAATTTTGATCCTTTACTTCCTATAGAGCACCTGCCTAAGCTTTTACTCAGCTATTGATTTCCTTAGTTCACCAATTCCCCAATCATCCTGCCTTTGACCTCTCCTCTTCCATTTCTTTGAGCTTTCTGCGTAGAATTTTACCCACATTGCTCTTGGGCAATTCATCTACAAACTCAATGTATTTCGGTTTTTTATAGCCGGTAAGTTCTTCTTCACAATAAGTTCTTAGCTCTTCTTCCGTAAGGCTGGCATCGGATTTCACCACAAAGGCCTTTACACATTCAGTAGAACGCGCATCGGGCACCCCAATAACGGCCACTTCCAGTACTTTAGGGTGGTCTACAATCACATTCTCCACTTCATTGGGGTATACGTTGAAGCCTGAAACATTGATCATATCTTTCTTGCGGTCTACAATCTTGAAGAAGCCATCTTCATCCATCAGCCCTATATCACCCGTGCGAAACCATCCGCCATCAAAGAAAACACCTTCATTGCTCTGGTTCCAATAGCCACTCATTACTTGTGGTCCCTTAATGCAAATCTCCCCTATTTCTCCCTGCGCCAGTTGTTGGCCTTCATCTGTAAATATAGCCAGTTGGGTAGAGGGCAATGGCAATCCGATGGTTCCCATCTTGTGTGTACCATCTAGTGGATTACAACTGGCAACTGGCGAGGTTTCGCTCAGTCCATAACCTTCTACCAGATCCGAGCCGGTGGTTTCTTTCCACTTGCGAGCCACAAAATCCTGCACGGCCATGCCTCCGCCAATGGCTCCTTTCAAATGGCTCCAGTCTACCTCCTTTACATTCGGTTGGTTTAACAAACCATTAAACAGCGTATTTACTCCTGTAAAAAGGGTAAATGAATGCTTTTTAAGCTCTTTTATAAAACCGGGCATATCGCGCGGGTTGGTAATCAGCACATTTTTGGCTCCAATGTACATCATAAACGTACCGTTGACATTGAGGGCAAAAATGTGATAGAGCGGGATTGCGGTGATCATAACCTCCGTTTGCCCCTTTCTGAGCAATGGCCTGAACCACTCATTAATAATGAGAGTATGAGCCACCACATTATCATGGCTCAAAGTAGCTCCCTTAGAAACACCTGTGGTACCGCCTGTATATTGCAAAAAGGCCGTATCGGCTCCTGAAATATCTACTTTGGTGTATTTCATGCGAGCACCTTCTTTTAGCACTTTTTTAAAGGCCAATGCTTGGGGAATTGAGTAGGCAGGCACCATCTTCTTCACATGTTTCACCACCAGGTTCACAAGAGTACCTTTAAAGCCGCCCAGCATATCGCCCAGCTCGGTAATAATGATGTGCTCTACCTTTATTTTTTTCAAAGCCTCTTCCAGGCTATGGGCAAAGTTGGCCACTATTACTACAGCCTTAACCTGAGCATCGCTAAACTGATGCTCCATTTCCCGATGGGTGTACAGAGGGTTCGTGTTTACCACAACACAGCCGGCCTTGAGAGCACCAATGAGCACTATGGGATATTGCAGGCAGTTGGGCATTTGAATGGCTATTCGATCTCCCTTCTTCATCCCCAGCTTATTCTGTAAATAAGCTGCAAAGAAGTCGGATTGCTGGTCTACCTCATGGTAGGTCAGCGATTTGCCCATATTTTCAAAGGCTTCTTTGCTCCCAAAGTTCTTGAAAGAGGTTTCTAAAAGCTGAATTAGGTTATCCGGCCTTTTGTCAGAAATATCTGCAGGAATTCCTTCAGGGTACCTTTTTACCCAAATGCGTTCAGTCATGTAAATTCTAGATTTTGGCTATCTCCAAATATAAAAGAAATGGCAAGTCAATCGATTGCCAGGCTCACATATTTGGATGCGTTTATGGTTTTGCTTTTAAATAACTATCCAACAGCAGTCTGGTTTGCGGATCGGACGGCTTTGGAGCAAAAACGGATATAATCTGAAAAGAAGAATCTAACAACAGGTATCGTGGAATGGTAATAACCTTGTAGTCCGCAAGATCTAACCGGTTGATAGCGTACTCGTTGTCTTTTTCTAATTGGTGTTTCTCCAGATACTGCTGCCATGCCTCCAAATCGGTATCTATAGAAACCGGAACGAAAGCTATCGGATCGTTGGTGTAGTCGTTTTTGAGTTCTTCAAAGGCCGGAAACTCTGCAATACAAGGTCCACACCAGGTAGCCCACAGGTCTACGTAAATCAGTTCACCTTTAAACGAACTCAGGTTTACCTGCTCTCCCAGAGCATTTGTCAATACCACATCGAAGGCCGGCTTACCAGGGTTCAAGGCCTCATAAGACTGCAACTTGGTTTGAATCATTGCTTTGTAGTCTTCGGCTATATTGGAAGCTAACAACTGATTGGTCTCCTGCTCCATTTCCTCGGTTAAACCTGCCAGCTCCAATTGGGTAGACCATGCGCCCATTTTATCATACTCAATCATGTAAGGGGTAAAGGTCAATTCTGCAAAAATGCCTACCTGCTGCAAAGCCGGATCAACGAGCTCCAGCAGCATGTCCCTAAAGTTGGGGTGCTTCATGTACTTGTCTTGCATAAGGCCAGCAGCCAATGAGTTTATTTCGTCTTTGAGGGGAACCAGTAGTTCTGCTTTTTTCTTTTCAGAATACTCCCAAAAATCTTTAAACGAACCATATATGGGCATTGAAAGAATGGTATTGAGCTGATCCAGCGTTAACCGCATACTCTCCAGCTCCATAAATTCTTCCGTAGCTTCAAGTTCTTGCAGTGCTTTTCTTCTTTCTTCGGTTTTGGCTTTGGCCAATGCCCAAGTTTCAGACACATTGGCACTTTGGAGGTTTCGTCCACCTTCTAAATAAGAACCACTCTTAGGAAACGGCACACCGCTCAAATAGGCCTGCAGAGTAGCACTGGCTCCATTGAACACCGCTGCTTCCGGATCTCGATAATCTACTTCCAGATAAAGTTCATCACCAGGGCTAAGGTAAAGTTTGTTTCTACCTAAGGAAAAATAGCCCGGCTCATTAAGCTCAAAAGAAAGACTAAACTGCCCCTCTTCATTAGTATGTATAAGTTGATCGTTGCCCAAGCCAAAATCGGAGGCTAGGGATCGGTCATTTAAAATTTTGGAAGCATTGCCCCAGTTTACGAGTTTACCGGATAAGCGCACCCGACTGTCTATATTTTCGCTGTTTTGGCAAGAAATCGCCAAAAAAATTAAGGCCATCAAGGCCTGGGCAACCACTGTTTTTCTAAAAATTCGCATGCCTCAAAAGTAGTAAAAGCGATATAAAAGTCATGCCGCTCATAAAATGGCCCGGTTCTCTATTTAAGATCGGCTCAGGGGAGGGTTTTAAATACGGAAGATTTTGTTGAACTTAGAAAGTATAAACATTACACATCAGTATTATGGATAAACACATACCCCCCAGGTTAGATGTATTTCTAGACATTTCAACTTATCTCACTGGCTTCCCCCTAATCGATCTTCAGAGCACGGGCATGGCCGAGGTCTACTTCAATACTATTGTAGCCCATGTAAACCCGCAAACAATCGATCAATTCTATGATGCTTGCGAGTCCATTCTAAAGCTAAAAAGTACTGAAGCCATAAACGAGACTATTGAGAAAGAGCTAATTCCTAATGGCAATTATGCCGGATTAGGCCAGAAGATTATTCTTATGTGGTATTTGGGTACCTGGGATGGCAATGTAATTTCAGCCCAGAGCTACACACAAAGTCTGGTGTGGGAGGTTGCCGAAACACATCCGCCAGGAGCCAAACAACCCGGCTACAATTCGTGGAGTGAGCCACCCATTAAAATTAACTGCTAAACACACACTATTATGGAAAATAACACCACTGAATACGATGTAGTTATCGTAGGGTCAGGGATTGGAGGCTCTATTGTGGCCAAAACCTTGTCACAAGCCGGTAAAAAAGTCTTACTTCTGGAAGCGGGACTGGAAGCAGGTATGAGTTTTCAGAAGAAAGAGGCCTTCGATAATTATATGGGCTACTTGAATACTTTTTACGAAAAGGCTGCAAAAGTTCCCAACTCCCCTTATCCCAATTTAAAAGATGCTCCATCGCCCGATGTACTGGATATAGAGCCAATTACTGCCTGCCAACCTTCTACCAAAGGATACCTTGTTCAGGCCGGCCCATTGCCCTTTGGCAGCGATGCCTGGCGGGGTCCCGGAGGAACCACCATGCACTGGCTGGGCTCTACACCGCGTATGTTGCCAAACGATTTCCGAATGAAAACACTCTACGGAGTGGGTGTCGATTGGCCCTTCGACTACAACACACTTAAGCCTTACTATGAGATGGCTGAATTTGAGATTGGTGTATCGGGCAGTGTTTCGGAACAAAAAGGGCCTGACGTAGATGTGGAAAGAGACTATGGTGAAAACTATCAGTTTCCCATGAAAAAAGTACCGCAAAGCTATTTAGACAAGCAAGTGATTGAGAGTGTTCCTTCCGGTTTTAAAGTTTTCTTCAATGGCAAAGAGCATGAACTTCAATTTGTGAGTACTCCTCAGGGAAGAAACTCCATTCCGAATGCCGATTACCCTTATGCCGATATAGTTTGGAACAAAAGCAGTGGTAAGCTGCAACTGCAAGCCGAAAAACGCTGGAATACTTTTACCAAAGCCTACGAACATGTAGAACAACGGCATGCCACATATAGCCCGGTTGGAGCCGTATGGGACGACCATCAAGGACACAGATGTGAGGGAAATGCAAGCTGCGTTCCCATTTGTCCTGTACAAGCCAAGTACAACGCCCTTAAAACCCTGCGCAAATCAGACCCAAAACATATCGCCATCCGCACCCGCTCAGTGGCCTCCAAAGTACTCACCAATGAAGAAACCGGTGAAGTCACTGGTATTGTATATAAAAAATATGAGAACCCATCTTCATCCGTATTCGAAAGTCATGTAGCCAAAGGCAAAATTTATGTATTAGCAGCCAATGCCATTGAAAACGCTAAACTCTTGCTCGCTTCCGGCATAGCCAACTCAAGCGACCAGGTGGGTAGAAATCTTATGGATCACATGGTAATGCTCACTTGGGGCTTGCTTCCCAAAAAGGCCTATCCGTTCAGAGGACCTGGTTCTACCACCAACATACCCACCATGCGCGATGGCGAGTTCCGCAAAGATCATGCAGCCTGCATCTCTCCTATCGACAACTGGGGCTGGGGCTGGCCCAAGTTTTCTCCTGGTTCCGATGTAGAAAATGCAGTGGCTCAAGGCATGTTTGGCGAAAGCCTGCGCAATCACATACACCATATAGTGCCAAGACAACTGTTATTGCACTTTGAGTGTGAACAAACTCCGGAGCCGGAAAACAGGGTAACCATCGACCCCAATTACCTGGATAATCTGGGTAATTACCGTCCGGTAATCCATTACAGTGCCTCGGACTACATGAAAAAGGCCTTTGCTGAATACAAGAAAGTGTCCGATCAGATTTTTAAAGCTGCGGGTGTTCAAGATTTTACCGAATACACAACCGACAATCCCGACCATGTAGAGTATCAGGGCAAAGTCTACAATTTTTGGGGTGCCGGTCATATTGTTGGTACTCACCGCATGGGCAACAATAGCAAAGATTCCGTAGTCAATGAAAATGGCCAAACCTGGGACCATAATAATTTATACCTGGTAGGATGTGGAAACATGCCTACTCTGGGAACCTCCAATCCAACACTCACCATGTCGGCTCTGGCCTTTAAAACCTCTGAAGCAATTCTTAACCACTTGAACAGCTAAATCATGAAACTCTCCTTTCGAAAAAAAGATAATCCAAAACGTCACCTGTTAATTCCTGAAGCTGATCAGTCACGCGGTGAAGACCAGCGTTTCGAACAGTCTATACTCTTAGAGGCTGCAGAACATGCTTCGGAAAAAAAATCTATCGAAGACCTGAAGGCCGATCTGCAAACAGCCATGGACCTGGAGCTTTCTACCATTCCCCCCTACTTATCGGCTCTTTACTCTATAAAAGAAGGTACAAACCTAGAGTCGGTAGAGATAATTAAAAGTGTGGTGATTGAAGAAATGCTTCATATGGTTATGGTAGCCAACCTGCTCAATGCGGTTGGTGGCACACCTAGCATAGGCACTTTTACTCCCAATTATCCATCGCAACTGCCGGGAAATGTAATGCCTCAGCTCATCGTACCCCTGGCTCCATTTTCCATAGACTCTATCCGTACTTTCGAGAAAATTGAGCACCCCGAAGGTGCCTTGCAGTTTCTATCAGAGAAAGATAAGGAGCTGGCAAGAAACAGTGCAGACTCTAGCTTTACCGGCATTGGCGAATTTTACAAAGCCATTAAAGACACACTGATTAAACTGGAAAAAGAAGCTCAAAATAAAGGTGAAAGCATATTTACTCCCAACAGAAACCAGGTGAGCGATGAACAGTACTATGGTTCCGGAGGTAAAATAATTACTGTGAACAACCTGACAGACGCTATTCAGTTAATCGATGAAATAGTTGGGCAAGGCGAAGGTACATTAGGCACTATCTTCTCGCAGGAATACGACCCTAAAGACGATGATTACAAACTATTTGGCCCCGATGTTGAAGAGTATGCCCATTATTTCCGCTTTAAAGAAATAAGGTTTGGCAGATTCTATGCCGTTACCGATTCCGCTCACAGAGACAGCCCCAATAAAGGTCTGCCCACGGGCCAGCCCTTTAAGGTAGACTGGGGAGCCATGTATAACTTCAGGCCAAACCCTAAGCTTTCCGACTATGACAAAGGTTCGGCACTTTATGAAAAATCATTGGAGTTTAGCAAAACTTACACGGCTCTTCTGAAAAACATCAATTTAGCCTGCAACGGACAACCCGACCAACTCATAAAAGGAGTGACACTCATGTATGATCTTAAATACAAAGCCATGGAGCTGATGAAAATACCACTAGATGACGGAAGGTACACGGCAGGGCCTTGCTTCGAAATTGTGGATTGCGACTAACCCAAGGCAAATCCACCTTTCAAAAGGGTAAAGATGCCCGTCTGCTACCTGCAGAACTTCTAGGTATATCACCTTAAACCGGGCATCTTTTCTACGAAAGACTGACAAGAATTACTATTGGTAAATTTTAACTTGAAGCGGTTGGCTGACTTCCAAAAGCATGGCCTTTGTAACCAGCAAATTAAAATGCTGTAGGAGAAGGATTAATCGTACCCACAAGCACGCCCTCATCCCCTCGTGAATCTCCGCTACGCTGCGATTTCGAACCGTTCGAATCCAGAGATTCATCACTTTATTCATGCTGTAGGAGAAGGATTCGAACCTTCACGGAGAGGTTAGGCCGATTGGCTTTATCCCAGAGTCTCCACCCTCGAGAAAGGAGGGCACGGCTGCCTGTTTCGTCATCCTACAGTGTAAAACATTCTTTTCTGTTACTATTCCGTTTGAATGTGATTCAAAGGTAGGTCAAAACTTCATTTGAATAAAATATCAATAACAAAACAAATCAATTATTACAGATTAATTAATAGAATGTATATTTGTTTAAACATTCAATAATTTAAGAAAGCTGATATGCCGGAAAATTACGAAATCGATAATGTAGACCTCAAAATACTGTCGCTGCTTCAAAACAACGCCAAGAAACCCTACACAGAAATTGCCAAATCGGCCTTCGTTTCTAGCGGAACAGTACATGTAAGAATGAATAAGCTCGAAAAGATGGGAGTAGTTAAAGGTGCTTCACTCGATCTTAACCTGAATAAACTGGGCTATACGGTCAGTAGTTTTTTGGGAGTATTCCTTTCTAAAAGTTCGCTTTACGACCGTGTGGCCAGTCAGCTAGTGAAAATTCCGGAAATTACATCTATTCACTACACCACAGGTAACTACAGTATGTTCATTAGAGTATATGCCAAGAATACAGACCATCTTAAAAACATACTGCATGATAAGATTCAGAAAGTAGATGGAATAGAGCGAACCGAAACCTTTGTAATTCTCGAAGAAACATTGAGCAGAAGTATACAGTTAGACGTCTGAGTGTGATGTACTATTGACATCCTCTATAAAGTATTGGGAAATTTCTCTGTCAGGAAACCATTACTTCGGTGGATAGGTTGTAACTTTGTGTTTAAAACCAGTCTAAATAAGATTGTATGAGTGACGATAATCAAATCCTTGAAGAGTTTACCTCCAAAGAATACGAGTTCGGATGGACCGTGGATTTGGAGGCTGATGAAGCTCCAAAAGGGTTGAACGAAGATATAGTCCGTTTTATCTCTGCCAAGAAAGAAGAGCCTCAATGGCTATTGGAATGGCGACTCAAGGCTTTCCGGATTTGGCAAAAAATGGAAGAACCTGATTGGGCCAATGTAAAATATCCAAGGGTTGACTATCAGGATATCAAATACTATTCTGCGCCCAAACAAAAGAAAAAACCCAAATCGCTTGACGAGGTAGATCCGGAGCTTCTGGCTACTTTCGAGAAACTTGGTATTTCACTAACCGAGCAAAAGCGACTCACCGGTGTGGCCGTAGATGCAGTTATTGACTCCGTGTCGGTTGCCACTACCTTTAAAGAAACGCTTTCTGAGCTGGGCATTATTTTCTGCTCGTTTTCAGAAGCCGTTCAGGAACACCCGGAGCTCATTAAAAAGCACTTGGGTTCTGTTGTACCTCAGACCGACAACTATTTTGCAGCGCTTAACTCGGCTGTTTTTTCCGATGGCTCCTTCTGCTACATTCCGAAAGGCGTTCGCTGCCCAATGGAACTCTCTACTTACTTTAGAATTAATGCCGCCAATACTGGTCAGTTCGAAAGAACACTGATTGTTGCCGAAGAAGGTTCGTATGTAAGTTATCTGGAAGGTTGTACAGCCCCGATGCGCGATGAAAATCAATTGCATGCGGCCGTGGTAGAAATCAAAGCAGCCAAAGATGCCGAAGTAAAATACTCTACCGTGCAAAACTGGTACCCTGGCGATAAGAATGGCAAGGGTGGTATTTACAACTTTGTGACCAAAAGAGGGATTTGCGAAGGTGATAACTCCAAAATATCATGGACACAGGTAGAAACAGGCTCAGCCGTAACATGGAAATACCCTTCTTGTATACTAAAAGGAGATAACTCTCAGGGTGAGTTCTACTCTGTAGCTGTTACCAACAACTATCAGCAGGCAGACACCGGCACCAAAATGATTCATATTGGTAAAAACACCAAGTCTAGAATTGTTTCTAAAGGAATTTCGGCCGGGTTCTCGCAGAACAGCTACCGCGGACAGGTGCACGTAATGAAACGAGCCACCAATGCTCGGAACTTCTCTCAGTGCGACTCTTTGCTCATGGGCGATAAGTGTGGAGCCCACACCTTCCCCTACATAGATATAGAAAACAGTTCGGCCCAGGTTGAACATGAGGCCACAACCTCAAAAATTGGAGAAGATCAGATTTTCTATTGCCAGCAAAGAGGTATTGATGAAGAGTCTGCCGTAGCTCTGATTGTGAACGGCTATGCCAAAGAGGTATTGAATAAATTGCCAATGGAGTTTGCCGTAGAAGCTCAGAAGTTGCTGGCACTAACCCTCGAAGGATCGGTAGGGTAACTCCTGGCTCGTGGTTTTTAATTCATAGTTTATTGTTCATAGACTCAATTGCATGGCTCTAATTAACAAAATAGGGGATTTGAAGATCTGGCAGGAAGCCAGAGTTTTGGATAAGCTTGTTTTTGAGTTTCTATATAACAATTCATATTTAAAAGATTATGACTTAAAAAATCAGGTCAACTCAGCTTCAGGCTCAATAATGGATAATCTTGCAGAAGGTTTTGGTAGAGGTGGAAACATGGAGTTTAGGCAGTTTTTGACCGTTGCCAGGGGATTTTGCGCTGAAGTCCGGTCAAAAGTAATAAGGGCTACTGATAGAAATTATACTACCATTGACCAAAGTAACGAACTTCTAGAGAAGCTTGAGTTGGTTACTAAAACGATCAATGGGTTTATCAAATATTTAAACAACACAGACTTAAAAGGAAGTAAGTATAAAGTTGAGGAAGAAGCCTCTGATTACGGTTTTGACCTTAAACTTTGAACTATAAACAGTGAACTAAATGCTTAGCATAAAAAACCTACAAGCTAAAATTGAGGAGAAGGAAATCCTGAGAGGCATCAATCTGGAGGTAAAAGCAGGTGAAGTACATGCCATTATGGGACCTAACGGGTCGGGTAAAAGTACGCTAGCCTCTGTATTGGCCGGAAGAGAAGATTATGAAGTAACCGGTGGAGAAGTAACGTTTGACGGAAAAGACCTGCTGGATATGGATGCCGATGAAAGGGCTAGAGAAGGTGTTTTTCTTGCGTTTCAGTATCCGGTAGAAATTCCGGGAGTGAGCACAACCAACTTCATGAAAACTGCCATCAATCAGGTGAGAGAGCACAGAGGTGAAAAGCCACTGGATGCAGTTTCGTTCCTTAAGCTGATGAAGGAAAAAATGAAGCTTGTAGATATTGACCAGTCGCTATTGAGTAGATCGCTCAACGAAGGCTTTTCAGGAGGAGAAAAGAAACGCAACGAAATCTTCCAAATGGCCATGTTGGAGCCAAAACTCTCTATTCTGGACGAAACCGATTCAGGTCTCGACATTGATGCGCTGCGCATAGTTTCCAATGGAGTAAACGCCCTAAAGTCTAAAGACAATGCCACCATAGTAGTTACTCACTACCAAAGACTTCTGGACTACATTGTGCCAGACTTTGTGCATGTACTCTACAAAGGAAGAATCGTGAAATCTGGTGGCAAAGAGTTGGCACTCGAACTGGAAGAAAAAGGATACGACTGGATTAAAGAAGAAGCTGAAGCCGCAGTTTAAATATGAAGAAATTCGCAGGACAATCCATCATAGATAAACTCTCTGAAAGGTTTGAGGCATCACGGCCGCAGCTTACCAGCAACACGGCTATAGCCGAGATTCGCGAAAAAGCTCTCAACCATCTCGTTCAGAATGGGTTACCCCATGCCAAGGCAGAAGAGTATAAGTTTACCAACCTTACCAAGGCCCTGGAAAAGCACATTAACTTTTCCATGGAAGAAGAAAGTACAGAGGTAAACCAAGGGGATGTTGAAAAGTATAGAATCGAAGGCCTTGAGGCTTATTACATAACCTTCATAAACGGAAAGTTCTCAGAGCAGTTTTCCGATACAATTGAAGAGAATAGTATTTCATTCTCTACCCTTTCCAATGCTATTGCCAGCAATAGCGCATTGGCAGAAAAACACTTCGACAAACTTTCTAAATGCACGGAAGACGCATTTGTAGCCATGAATGCCGTGCTGGCCAACGAGGGAGCTGTTATTGACATAAAGGCCAATGCAGTTATAGAGAAGCCCGTTTTTATTCAGTTCATAAATACGCGGTCGTCTGACGTTCAGGCCAAAAACCTGATTCGCGTTGGAGAAAATGCCCAGGTAACCTTTATCGAAAAAGTGGATACCCTTGCAGCAGAGCCCGGTTTTAGCAACGTGGTGAATGAGATTGAGGTGGCTGCAGGTGCCAATGCCAAGTTCTACAAAATTGAGAACGATAGCCCTACCTCCTACCACATATCCAACATACATGTAACACAAGCCAAAGACAGCACATTTACGGTCAACACCATCGCCCTAAATGGTGCCATGGTTAGAAACAACCTGGACATTAAGCTTAATGCCGAAGGTTGTGAAGCCAATATGAACGGATTGTATCTGTTAGCCGGTAAAACCCATGTAGACAATCACACCACCGTTGATCATACCATGCCTAATGCGCTCTCCAACGAGCTGTACAAAGGCATTATGGACGATCAATCGAAAGGCGTTTTCAACGGAAAGATTTTTGTGAGAAAAGATGCACAAAAAACAAACGCCTTTCAGTCTAACAAAAACATACTCCTAACAGACGATGCTACGGTGAACACCAAACCACAGCTGGAAATATGGGCTGATGATGTAAAGTGTTCGCATGGATGTACTACAGGTCAATTAGATAAAGACGCCCTCTTTTACCTGATGGCCCGCGGTATTAAAAAAGACAGAGCCATGGCCATGCTCTTGCATGCCTTTGCCAGCGATGTTATAGAAAACCTTGAAATTGAGGCCATTCAGGCCTATGTAGAGGCAATCATTACCAGCAGATTAGAGAAATAATATGTCAGATACTTCAGTAGTATCAACGCAACTCGATATAGAAGCCATAAGAGCAGAGTTTCCCGTACTTCATCAACAAGTAAACGGAAAACCTCTGGTTTACTTCGATAATGCCGCAACCAACCAAAAACCTCTTCAGGTTATCAACGCGTTGAAGCATCATTACGAAGCAGATAATGCCAACATACACCGCGGCATACATACTTTGGCCGAACGCTCTACAACGGCCTTTGAAGACACACGCAAAGCGGTGCAGACTTTTATTAATGCCAATGAAGCCGAAGAAATTATTTTCACCAAAGGCACAACAGAATCCATCAACCTGGTGGCCTCATCGTGGGGCAGAAAGTTTCTCCAGAGTGGAGACGAAATCATAGTATCCGGACTAGAGCATCACTCCAATATTGTACCCTGGCAGCTAATAGCCCAAGAAAAAGGAGCTAAAGTAAGAGCTATCCCTGTAATGGAAAATGGCGACCTAGATATAGCCGCCTTCAGTCAACTACTGTCTGACAAAACCAGGCTGGTAGCGGTGAACCACGCCTCCAATTCGTTGGGTACCATTAACCCGGTAAAACAAATTATAGAAATGGCTCATGCCCGGGGAGCAAAGGTGCTGATCGATGGTGCGCAGGCATCGTCTCACCTCCCCATAGATGTTCAGCAACTCAATGCTGACTTTTATGCCTTTTCGGCTCACAAAATGTATGGTCCCACAGGTGTCGGTATTCTTTATGGTAAACGGTCGTTGCTGGAGAAAATGCCTCCATACCAGGGAGGTGGTGAAATGATCAAAGAGGTTTCTTTCGAAAAGACCACCTTTAATGACATCCCGTACAAGTTCGAAGCCGGAACCCCCAACATTGCCGATGTAGTGGCCTTCAAAGCCGCTATCGATTTTATTAATCGTGTAGGTAAAGAGCATATAGCTCAGTACGAAGAACAACTGCTCACCTACGCTACCTCACAACTCAAAAATATTGAAGGGGTAAAAATTATTGGAGAAGCACTTCATAAAGTGAGTGTGGTATCTTTTGTGGTCGAGGGTATACACCATTTCGATCTGGGCATGTGGATGGACGCCAAAGGCGTTGCCGTACGTACGGGACACCACTGTACACAGCCTCTGATGGACAGATTCTGCATAGAAGGAACTACTAGAGCCTCTTTCTCCGTTTATAACACCATCGAAGAAATTGATGTATTCATTGGTGCCCTAAAGGACATAATCAAGAAACTGAAGCCATGAGTCAAAGTATTCAAGACGTTCAGAACGAAATAATTGAAGAATTTTCCATGCTGGATGGAGACATGGAAATGACCATTGGCTATGTAATGGAACTGGGTGAAACACTTGAGCCCCTGGAAGAAGAGAAGAAGACTGAAGAAAACATTGTGAAAGGCTGCCAGTCTAAAGTGTGGCTTGACGCGCAACTGCAAGGTGATAAAATTCATTTTAAGGCAGATTCCAATACAGCTATTACCAAGGGATTAGTTAGCATTTTGGTAAGAATACTTTCTGGCCGAAGCCCTAAAGAAATTGTGGATGCCGATTTGTTTTTTATCGATAAAGTGGGTCTGAACAGGTTTATTGGTACACAGCGCTCCAATGGTCTTGGGGCAATGATCAAGCAAATGAAGATTTACGGACTCGCGTTTGCAACGCAAGTAAAAAGTCAATAGTAAAGCATCAAGTTCCAACAGGGATTAGATAAACACGCAGCATCTATGGATAAGCCATAGGATTTAGATATTGAGAGTGATGAATTTTGGCTGTGTCATCTTGGGTTTTGTTCAAAACTCGACAATTGACTGAGCCTATAAGGACGATTCAAAACCACCTGATGAGAGCATCAGGCTCGATTAGTGCGAACTGTATCAAGGTTAATGAGAAACTTGGAGACAAGAATTTCAAGTTTCGGTTAAAAATTGCGAGAAATGAAGCCAAAGAAACTATTTATTAGATGAATTGGGTTTCAACTCATAACGAGGTTAGACTTGAGAAGACAAGATTAAATCTTCTCAAAAAAGCAGAAGAACTTCAGCGAATTCTTTCTGCAACAAGCAACAAATTCTGAATTGGAATTTGACACATTGAAAATTACGAAGGAATGAGTGACGTAATAAAAGAAGGATTAAGAGATGAGGTTGTAGCAGCAATAAAGACTGTTTATGACCCTGAAATCCCTGTGGACGTATACGAACTGGGGTTGATCTATGAGATTAATGTATACCCGGTAAACAACGTCTACATATTGATGACGCTAACCTCTCCTTCCTGCCCTGCTGCAGAAGTATTGCCCGATGAGGTAAAGGAAAAGGTAAAAGCTATTGAAGGAGTAAATGAAGTTGAACTGGAACTCACCTTTGACCCTCCTTTCACTATGGACATGATGTCTGAAGCAGCAAAGCTGGAACTTGGCTTCATGTAGATTAGTTCAAAGTTTCTGGTTCAGGCCGCTTTACAATGAACTTTGAACAATGAACAAATAACTTAAAACATAGAACTTTAAAACTTATAGATATGTATCCAGAGCATTTATTGGTTCCATTTAGACAAGAGCTAACCGATGCAGGCTTTACCGAGCTAAAAACAGCAGAAGCTGTTGAAGAGCATTTCAAAGACCACAAAGGCACCACGCTCATCGTCATTAACTCAGTTTGTGGTTGTGCCGCAGGAACCGCCCGTCCGGGAGTAAAAATGGGCCTTAAGCTGGCCGATAAGAAGCCTGACCATTTAATGACTGTTTTTGCCGGAGGCGATATTGAAGCCACCGCTAAGGTTAGAGAATACCACTTACCTTATCCACCTTCTTCACCTTCAGTGGTGCTTTTCAAAGATGGTGAATTGGTACACATGGTAGAAAGACATCACATCGAAGGAAGGTCGGCCGAAGTTATAGGCAACCACCTGGCCGATGTATTCGAGGAATACTGCTAATTTATTTTCAAATTTTGTGCAGCCATCATTTTGCTGTTGGCATACAAAGTTTCGTTAAGCACTGGCAAAAACCCTTGTTATTAACACTTCACCCCCATTTAGGGTATTGAACAGTTGCCAAAAGATGTTTAAAATTGAATCAACCTAAACATCTGAAGTAACTCAATCATTCAGAACAGAAAGAGGGCAATCTATAGATTGCCCTCTTTTTTATTGCACGCAAAAGCACTCCCCATCGGAGAGTGCTTTTTAGTGAGTCTGTTAAAAACAGTCTCATAGACACATAGTTGTCTGATCTACATACGTAGCCACGGTCTATTTCTCTACAGTAATGATGTATTCACCGGCCAGTCCTGCGCGGGTGGGGCCGGTGGCTTTGGTAAAGCCAAACACAAACTTGGTGGTGGTCAGGCTTTGAATGGTGACTTGCTTGCCATCGT
>NZ_BNAG01000003.1 GCF_014653175.1 Roseivirga thermotolerans | reverse complement strand
TCGCTGCCGGCATCGGCTGTTGTGCTGGCGGTGGGCTGGGTGATGGCTGTTTCATCGTCTCCGTTCACAAAGCCTGCATAGCTGATGCTCAGGGCTGGGTTTTCCTCGCCATAGGTTTTGGACTTGTCATCGGCCGTGGCGGTTAAAGTGGCTTTTTCGATGGTCAGGGTCTGTGTAGCATTGGTGGCTGCCAAATAGCTATCATTGCCTGCCTGTGAGGCGGTAATGGTGGTTTCTCCTACTCCTATTATGCTTACTGTGCTACCGCTTACAGTGGCTACATTGGTATTGGAACTGGTGTAGGTCACCGTAAGGTTCGAGCTGGCTGTAGCGGTCAGCTCAAAGTCTTCATCTCCATAGGTCTTGGCTTCCAGCGCATTGAATGTAATGCTTTGGGCAATTTTGCTCACAGGGCCTTGCAGGCTGCTTTCCTGAGCTGTGCCGAATACGTGCCCATCGCTTGGCGTTACTTCAAAGCTGATGTATTTACCTATATGGTCACTTGTCAACGCATAGGTGATTCCGCTGGCTCCGCTAATGGCTGCTTTATTGTTGCCATTTGCATCATCGGCCATATACCATTGGTAAGTAGAACCACTTTCCGGGTCACTATTTCCATCACTGAAGGTGTAGGTTCCCGTCAGGGTTTGGCCTACGATCAGATCACCGGTAATCTCTACATCAGTTACCGTGGGTGCCTCGTTCAGGGCAACCTCAACCCCTGTAGCATCCGCAGCCAAGCTATTTCCAGCTAAATCTCTTATATCTCCAATGGAGGGATTGTAAGTAATAGTAAGTTTAATATGAGCTGAGCTCAGGTCGTCAAAGCCCAATATCAGCTGATTATCTTCTGCAGTGCCATCTTCCAGTGAAAGCACACAGAGCTGGTTGTTATTGACATTTTCAACAATAAAGTTATTTGCATCGGCCTCATCAATCTTCACTTTCTCACTGAAGGTCAGAATAATCTGTGTGCCGCTACCCTTGGTGGCGCTCACTAAGGTTGGGGCAGTCTGATCATTGGTTACGCTGATGGATGTGGCAGCCGTGTTGAGATTACCGGCCAGATCGGCCGCAACATTGGCCGAAACAGCCACTGTAACCAAGCCTTCTGCCGAAGGGCTAATGGTAGCCGTATAAACACTGGCACTCACCGTGGCGAAGCCACTGGCTGTTCCGTTGGTTACAGAAATATCTTCCAGCTCAAATCCTGAAACATCTTCACTGAAAGTGAAAGTGGCAGTGAATTCACGATTAGTAAATTCATTGACACTACTGGTTATAGTAAGAGAAGGAGCTATTTCATCTACATCAAGCACTTCCACTTTGAACAGCCTGACATCACTGTCATTTATAGGAGCTGCCCTACTGGCGGTTACTTCTACCAGATACTCATTATCTGAATCACTGTCGGTTGGATTTTCAAAATCAGGTGCGGCTAAAAAGCTTAACACTCCGGTCGATTCATCTATATTGAAGAGGGACTGGTCAGCTCCTCCTGTAATGGTATAGGTTACGCCTGCTTCTCTATCGCTGGCATCGCCCCCAAAAGCATCGATATCTAAGGTGGTAGAATTCTCACTCAGCTTAAGTGTGTCAGGCACCAGAAAGATGGTATTGGGTTTACCGGGGGTAGGCATACCGCTAAAAAATTGAGTTGCATTATCCCGCACTGCCTCATTCTGTGGAAACCGCTGCAAGCTAAAATTGCTGTTGAAAACGAGATCGTCTAAACCACTTAACCTTTCAATCTCTAAAGCAACCCCTTGCCCAAGTGGATGATCTATTAGCCCTTCGCCAAATATCAAACTAAAAGTATTTTTAATTACTACTTTATGATCGTCAAAAAATGGATTCGAAACATTGGGAGTAGCACTAGTACCCAGTACAAAATATCCATTTTCATCAGTAACGATATCAACGTAAGAACTAAAAGTAGTCAACTTTAAATTAGACACATTACCAATTCCTCCATCATAGAGTTCCAGAAACTCTATTTCACCACTTCCATCATTTTTAAGCTTTATTTCATTGATTTTAACAGGTGTTCTTGGGTATCTCAATTCACGGAAACCACTATTATTAATAGCGGTGACCAAACCAACCTCTGCAAGATTTAGCTTAAACGTTAATAAGAAAGCATTCACTAAACCTATAGAGCTGTTAGAAGCTTCCAGATTCTTCAAATTTAATGAAGACATAGAGTAAGCCAGTTCAGCGTCTGAAACTTCACTTATACTAAAAACGAAATCAATCTCTCCATCTACGGTAAGTACTTGAGTAAAGCTTCCATCCCCTTGTTCAACGAGAAAATCCATTGTAAAACTGCTTTCATTGGCAAGGTTTTCAGACCCAGAATATATCGACTCGTTAGGGTTGAAGTCTCTAAGTGTAAAATGTAATTGCACTGGGTTGGCATTAGGATATGCCCCTGCCAACTGAGGTATCAATAGCCCCAAACTAGCGGTGTTCAACCTAAATGGACTGCCCTCCGGTATATCTTCATCATTCAAGACAAGATTAAGCGTTCCGGCAGTATTATCGTTTGTCAAATTGGTAGTATAAGTCGGAATGGTTTCGTTGTTATACTCTATTAAAGCATTGCCGGCCTTGTCGACAAGGTTGTTATCAGGGCTAATACCCAACCGTAAGACCTGATCTGCCTGGTTATACAAAGAGCCAATGATAGTTGCTTTCACCAATACCTCATTGTTTTCTTGGGGAACGGCCTGCGTAATTATTCCTTCGGCAAAACCGCTTACCAAATCCATTTGAAAGTCGTCAAGAGTCAGGTTATCTATTGCTTCAGAAAAACTCACCCTATAGGTTATCTCCTGTGATTCCTTACCGGGTGAATCTTCTAACCTCACTGATAAAACTTGAGGCGCTGTTTGGTCGTGGGTTATGCTGATGGATGTGGCAGCTGTATTGAGATTACCGGCCAGATCGGCCACAACATTGGCCGAAACAGCCACTGTAACCAAGCCTTCTGCCGAAGGGCTAATGGTAGCCGTATAAACATCGGCACTCACCGTGGCGAAGTCACTGGCTGTCCCGTTGGTTACAGAAATATCTTCCAGCTCAAATCCTGAAACATCTTCACTGAAAGTGAAAGTGGCAGTGAATTCACGATTAGTAAATTCATTGACACTACTGGTTATAGTAAGAGAAGGAGCTATTTCATCTACATCAAGCACTTCCACTTTGAACAGCCTGACATCACTGTCATTTATAGGAGCTGCCCTACTGGCGGTTACTTCTACCAGATACTGATTATCTGAATCACTGTCAGTTGGATTTTCAAAATCAGGAGCGGCTAAAAAGCTTAACACTCCGGTCGATTCATCTATATTGAAGAGGGACTGGTCAGCTCCTCCTGTAATGGTATAGGTTACGCCTGCTTCTCTATCGCTGGCATCGCCTCCAAAAGTATCGATATCTAAGGTGGTAGAATTCTCACTCAGCTTAAGTGTGTCAGGCACCAGAAAGATGGTATTGGGTTTACCGGGAGTGGGTAGCCCGTAATAAAACCCTGAGTTGTTGTTTCTTGTGGTGGCCACATCTTGTGGAAAACGACCATAACTATATTGTTCGCCCAACTCCACCTGAAACATATTCTCCAGCCTGTCTATATCGAATTCATAAGAAAATTTAAACTGCTGAGTCCAAAAATAAATAGTGCCTCCATAAAAATTTAAGGAGTCTAGCGCTGTACTTGAAGCATTAGGTGTATTACTAGACCCTAGTACATAATATCCCTCATCGTTGGTGGTCATAGGTATTTGAAAGTTAAAAGGGCCAGATTTTTCTAAGATATCGACCAGCACATTCTTAAAAGTCACATTTCCTAAACCGCCATCGTATAGCTCAATGAATTCTATCTCCTCAGAATCATCTTCCTTGTATTTCACCTCATTGACCCTTACAGGACTCAGTGGATAACGGAGTTTTTCCCATCTTTTGTTAATAGCAGTTACAAGGCCGGCAGAAGCCAGATTGAGCTTAAACCCGAGTATAATGGTGTTGATATTGCCAATAGTAGAGTTCGAAGCTTTTAAGTTGTTGAATTTTATAGAACTCATAGTATAACCTAGACTATCAAGTGCTACATCATCAGCTCCGGCAGTAATATTCACCGTACCTGAAATGTCAACTGCTTTTTCAAAGGCATCGGTATCCGTATTCAGCACATAAACACTCAGCTTTAGTTCGCTTTCATATACCAGATTTTCGTTACCCGTGTAGTAGCTAATGTTCGGACTAAGACTGTCTAACTCTGCCACCAATTTTACCGGATTTCCCTGCGGGTAGTACTGGCCCAAGTTGGGAATTAAGACAGAAAGAGAAAGGGTATTCAGTCTAAAGGGGCTAACGCTTGGTACATCGTCATCTTCAAGAATTAAGTTAAGTGTTCCGCTGGTTTCGTCTTCCGTAAGGTTTGTGGTATGGGTTGGTATCTGTGTTGGGTCAAAATCCAGAAGTCGGTGACCGGCCAAATCGGCTATGTTATGATCCTGGCTAATTCCTAGTCGGATTACCTGATCGGCTTTATTGTATAGCGAGCCAATGACTGTAACTTTTACCAAAACCTCAGTTTCGTTCACTTTTTCGGCCTGAGTAACAATTCCCTCTGCAAAACCTTCAATTAGATCTACCTGAAAATCGTCTAGCGTAATGTTTTGAACGGCTTCGGAGAACATTACCTTGTAGGTAATCTCCTGGGCATCTTTAGCCGGGCTATCTTCCAGGGTTACAGTGGTAACCTCCGGGGCCGTGAGATCATACTTAATGCTAAATTCACTGGCGGCTTTATTCGAAAAATTCGACTGGTTTACGGCCGAAGCTTCAGGCACATTTACTGTAATATCTCCTTCGGCAATGGGTGTAAGGTTAGCTGTAAAAGTGACATTGTCTTGGGTGGCGAAATCGGAAACACTCGCATTTACAACGACTAAGTCTGAAGCCTCAAAACCCGTTACTTCTTCCGAAAATCGAATTTGAATGGGTATGGTTGCCTCTTGGGTACTGGGCGAAAGGCTGCTTGTAATTTCTACTGTTACATCTGGTGCCACAAAGCCAATTATCGGAAACGAGTAATAACTCTTATCATCCGTATTGATGGTGAGCGTAGCTTCTTGTCTCGGTTCTGAACTAGTGGGTGTAAAGGATACAGTAAACAAGGACTGTGCTCCTACTGCCACATCGGTTGCCGGTTGTTGTGTTACAGAGAAGCTAGAGGCATCATCTCCGCTAAAGACAACTTCTATAGACTCATAGTCCAAAATGGAGTCAGTAAGGTTTTTCAGGTAGAAATTGGACGAAATGGTCTCGTCTACCACAGTGGTACCCATATACTTTTTATATACCTGCGGGGTAGCAATTTCAAGAGTCCTTCCTTCGAGATAGTCCGTAACTCCTCCCGGGTTGTGAAAAGAAATATTAGCAAAATGAGCCGTAGGAAAAGGTCCATTGATCTGATCCATGGTAAAGAGAAAATTGGGAAGGTATTTAAGCAGCCCTGTTTGCTCATAGGATTGCTCGTGCTCTAGCCCAAACACTTCATAGAAATTAGCCGAATACAGATTCATGGAATATACCTCTCCGGAGGCCACCACATCAAAATCGGCATCGACCGTCATAGTGGGCGAATGAGATAGATTATCTATATTTTCTCCCCAGGTTAGGCCAAGACCAAAGTACCCTGGGTATTGAGGCGTTGGGAATTCTGCGGCAAGGGTAAAGTACGTTCTTTTGCGTTTTTTGGAAATACCATCGGCTGTGACATCGTCTAAAAGTGTGCTGTCTACCCTTACATGATACTCTATTTCATCCATGGCTGACTGGAACTGCTCATCGGTATAATCAAAAGGCACCTGACTGGATTCGTTATTAGTACTCCGACTCGAAAATCTGGTAGTGGGCAGAGGACTGGGAAGTGGTGTGGCAACAGACCACTCAAAATACCCCCGTTCTATTCTCAGGTTTTCTTCATCGCCCAGGGCCTTTATTCTTATCTGATGAATGAGACTATCCGGAACAGTTTCTTCATCTACCACCATATAAGGCATAGATCTTATTACTTCAGGAAAGTCTAAAGTGAATATAGGTCCGTTAGTTCCTTGACCGGTTGGAGTAACCACGGTCATTTGACCGGAAACATCTCCACAAGACTGACTGACAAAGCAGGTAATAAAGTTTGGATTATTGAATTTACCGGGAACCGGCACACAGTCGCAGCCACCAATAGTCACACTTATAGGATTGGCTAAAAACACTCCAAAAGCCTGCACTTCTATTCCACCCTCTACCTCCATAACATAGGAGTTACTAATGATAATCGGGTTTTGGGCAACCAGCTCTTTACTGATTGAACATATAAACAGAATTAGGAGCGCCAGCCTTAACTTGCAATACACCGCTTTCATAGAGATACCTTTTTTTGTAACACAAAGCTACTTTCGGGCAACCTGCACGCTTTATATACAAGGGGTAAAATCCGGCCAACCAGAGGACAAAATTCGGCCAAAACCTTCCTTTAATTCATAGAATCCAGTTTTATATGTGAATTATGTATCGCATCTTAGCCTAAGATTTACCGACCAACTCAACTAGACCTGAATACCTTAAGAATCCATATTTTCAGACACCTCATTGGCCTGACCGTGTTGCTATTGGTTTGCAAGATTTCCTTGGGACAAAACCAAGGCTATCGGTTTAGCCAACGCTCCATTGGCGTGGAAGAGGGGCTGAGCAGCCGCAACACCAACTCCTTTTTCATGGATTCGCAAGGCATAATGTGGATGACCGGAGGCTTGGGCTTAGATCGATATGACGGACATCGCTTTGAACATTACGATGTCAACTCTGGTCAACTCCAGTCTAATAGTTTTGTGTCTATTTCTGAAGGCCCCGATGGAAAGATATGGCTGGGAGAGCTGGGAGAAACTTACAACATACAACTGTTCGACCCCATTCTTAAAAAAAGCAGCTGGTGGTGGGAAGAGATAGACACCACCGCTCTGAAAGGTGAGCCCGTGCAACTGGTTATTGGCGATATGGCCGAACCTGCCATTTGGCTGGTTACCGCTCATCGGGTGCTCAGGTATGGGCAGAGCAAACTACTTGAAGAGGTTCATTTTAGCACAATACCCATACGGGAATCGATGCCCGCAATCGAAGGGCTATGGATTTATACTGGCGAAAACTTAAAGCTAATAGGTGCCAAAGGCCGGGTAAAAAGAGATTTCAATCTGCCTCCGAATGAGCTATTTATACTGGAGGGAGTTGATAGCCAAAGCAATATCTATTACCGACAAAAAGTAAGCTTTGATGACCTGGATAGATCCAGAAAATTTCGCAATAACGAACCGTGGAATTTGGGGGGAAATAGGCCGTGGAACCGATATGTATTCTTATCCATAAACCCCTACAAAGACCATATACTCACCTCCGATCATGTGACCGGTGATATGGTGGTTTTTAATACCGATTTGAAAGAAATTGCCCGTTTTGTACCAGACCCTCACTTTTATAAATTTCCGCCACAATATTACTGGGATCGCCTGGGCAACGGATGGACACAATTCAACGAATTGGTACATGTCTTTGCTCTTGAGAAGTACCGATTTAAAAATCACTTAACCAACATCATTACTTACGGGGAATTGGGCGTAGGGGCTCGCGGAATTCATATCGAAAACGATACAACCATTTTTGTGAGTAGCCTGGGAGGTTCTTTTATCCTCAACCCAAAAACGGGCAACTACCGTAGGTTTTTGAGTAAACCGGGTAAACTGGACATTGCCGATTTACTAGGCCTCCGACAGTTGTCCATTTTAAAGAACTCTGAAGGCAAAATCCTTTTCTCAAATGAAGGGGGCAGAATCAACTATTTTGAACCCCGAACCAATACCTACGGTACTATTTTTCCGCAGATTGACAGTGCCCAGCAAGACAAGCTTTATATGAATTGGGTTATGCACGAGCATAGCTCGGGCGACCTTTGGATCGGACAGAACGCAGGACTTTCTAAAGTAGAAAAAGGAGCCGGCACCTATTTGCCCTTCAATGACTATAACAACTTTATTGAGCTAAAGACATCAGCTGTTTACGATATTCACCAAACCAACGACACCACCCTGTGGATAGCCAGTGAAAAAGGGCTCTACCGTCTCCACCCGGCAAAGGGCATTGTAGAAAAAGCTCGCTTACAAAGTGTGCATTCAGGAGACCTGGCCGTGCTAGACATTAACTCGTTTGATGATACCGGATTATTGTACCTGGCTACCCAAAGCGGCCTAATGCGCTACCACACAACCCAAAAAACGGTGGATGCCAAATGGAACACCAGTAATGGGCTCTCAGACAACATCTGTTATGCCGTTTACAAAGACTCTCTCAATCGGTTGTGGGCTCCCACCAACAAAGGGATTAACCTGATCAACCCGGATGGTTCAGTGCAAATTTTTCAAACAGGCGATGGGCTCATTCACAATGAATTCAACAGAACTTCGCATGCTCAGGCTCCTGATGGCCGCTTGTTTTTTGGCAGTCTAAATGGAGTTACCGAAGTGAACCCTTCCGACTTTCCGCTGCATGAAAGCACACACTCTGGTGTTTTACTTACTAACCTGCGCATTCAAAAGGCAAGTGACGGAAGCTATGAAAGCTATCAACGAGACCTCTCCTCACTAGATGAAATTGTCTTACACCCTTCCGATTTGGGGCTGGAGTTACAGTTTAGCCTGCTAGACTACCTCGGCAATCAATTCAGGTCATTCTCTTATAAAATTGAGGGGCTGGATAATGACTGGACTTTCGTAGATAAACCCGAGGTAAGAATTAACCGCCTGCCTTATGGAAACTATCAGTTGCTACTGCGAGGGCAAGCACCCAATGGAGTTTTTACATCGCAAAAAGCATTTAGGCTACGGGTGCTAAAACCCATATACCTTCAATGGTGGTTTTTCCTTCTTCTCATAGGTCTGGTCGTAGTTTGCGTGTTGATACTGCAACGAATTCGCGAAAAAAAGCTGCTACAACGGCAAAAAGAGCTTGAAACCAAAATCAATGAAGCTACCCAGGAAATAAGAAAACAGGCCGAAGAACTAAAAAGCCTCGATCAGTTAAAGTCTAATTTCTTTGCCAATATTTCGCACGAATTAAAAACACCTTTGAGCCTGGTGCTGGCTCCTTTGGAAAAAACACTGAAAAACAATGAACTGGAGCAGGACCTGAAAAAAGATTTGGCCCTGGCCAGAAGAAATGCCGAATCGGTAAAGACACTTGTCAACGAAATATTAGATCTCACACGGCTAGAGAATGGTGTTGCACAACCGCGCTACTCTCGCGTAGATATTGAAGCTTTTCTAAAGGTACTGGTCGAAAATTTTCAGCCAAAAGCCCAGGCTAATGGAATAGAATTAAGTTTTGAGTCGCAGATAAACAATGAACCAACCTGGGTGGTAGACCGAAACATGACGGAGAAAATACTAAACAACTTACTTTCCAATGCTCTAAGACATACACCTAGACAAGGACAAGTTGAACTTATAGCATACCACAAGTCGGGCGATTTAGTACTGGAAGTAAAAGATTCCGGAACCGGTATTAGCCAGGAAGACCTACCTTATATTTTCGACCGTTTTTTTCAAACCAAAGACCCCAACAAAAAGGCCGAAGGAGGAACAGGCATTGGGCTTGCCCTGAGCAACGAATTGGCTCAGGCCATGAATGGTGACCTTTCGGTAGAAAGTGAGCCGGGGGTAGGCAGTACTTTTACCCTTACGCTTCCTAAAGCCAGCATAACAGCATCTATGCCCACAAGCACAACCCCTGTCAGCGAACCAACTGACCACCCCTACCTACCTCACATTCGCTACACCGTGCTTTTAGTGGACGATAACGAGGATATCCGTTCTTTTGTAAGCAGCAACTTACAAGATCAGTTTGAGGTGATTGCGGCAAACAATGGCCATGAGGCGCTCTCTCTTTTACAAAAAGAAACGCATGAGATACACCTCATAATTTCTGACATGATGATGCCGGAAATGGATGGTCTTGAGCTTCTCGAGACATTAAAAGCAGAAGATAAAACCAAAAATATACCGGTTATTTTTCTTACGGCCCGAACTGCAGAAAGAGATAAAATTGAGGCTTTTAGAATTGGTGTAGATGATTACCTGACCAAACCCTTCTCGCTCGATGAGCTTAGAGCAAGAATAAAAAACCAACTCAAAGCTGCCTACCAAAAAAAGATGGCGGAAAAAGGAGAAGAAGAAATTCAGGATTTACAATTAGACCTATCTGACAACGATGTCTGGTTAAGGCAGTTGCGCCAACTCACCGAACAGCACATTAACACCGTGAACTTTAGCATTGGTATGTTGGCCGAAAAAATGGGTATGAGCGAGCGAACTCTCTTCCGAAGAATTAAGAAACTCACAGGGTATTCACCCAACGTATACCTGAAAGAAATACGCCTTCAAATGGCCAGAAGAATGCTGGAAGAAGGCAAGTGCAAGAGTATAGCTTCAGTGGCGCAGGAAATTGGCTTCACCTCTTTTAAATATTTCTCTAAACTCTTCAAGGAGAGGTTTGGCAAACTTCCCAGCGAGTACCTCTGAGTCCATATTCATAAAAGTCCCGCTACTTAGGTTAGAAACAAAAGAACCTGCCCCAGCGGGCAGGTTCTGTACAGGTATTAGCCTGTTATTGAGTTTCTAACCTTAGACTAGATATCTAAGCGATAGTAGCGCGTATTGCCATATTCAGTTAGATAATCACTGGCATTTAGAAGCTTTCTCAAATGCTTGTTCTTATACTGTCGAAGCTTGGTAATTGGAGCTTCTAAAAGCAATACATCGTGCGCATCATAAATCTTAATTATTCGCATGGGTTCTACCTCTTCCATGGTACCATCTTCAAGAAAAATCAGGTTGGGCTCATAGGCCTCCACATTTAACTCTTTCTTTATGATACCTATTAATTCGTGGGCTTCTTCCCTTGTCAATTTCGCCTCTTCTCTAGTATGAGCGAAAACCGTAGCGCCTATCGCAACCATGATGCCGATCACTAAGATCAGTCTTCTTTTCATGGTGTTCCAGTTGTTTAATACTATTGAGTTCATGACCTTTTGTTGTTTTTATTTCGAGTTTCCGACTATTCGGAAGGTGCCGACCAAAGCACCGTGCCAGTTCTTATCCAAGCCTTGTGCCACAAAACACACACACCTGTAAATCAATCACTTACCATTTTTATTAACAGTCATTAACCTCAAAGTTTGTACACTTGCGAACACTTGTGTTGCGAGAACAATACACTGTAACATTTTGTAAATCAGGTCGTCCGCAAATAAAAAACCCCAGCCATCTGCCGGGGTCATTTCTCCAATTAAGTAAGATTGCACTTTTACTTAATGATGATTGTATGATAAAAGCTTCTGCCGTCTGCAGTAAACTGAATATTATATTTGCCTGAAGACAGTTTCGAAACATCGTAGCGTTTCATCCCTCCTTCTGAACCATCCAGGTGATGCTTATATACCAGGTCGTTAAACTGATCGGTCATTTTCATCTCAAACCCATTCTTATTCTCTCCCAGAAAGACCTTTAATTCATTATGGGTAAGTCTTACCACCGGTTTCACATACACTTTTTCCTCATTTCGCTTTAGGGTGGCACTTTCTTCTGTTACTTCAATAGGAAGCACCTCCAATGACGACTCATTTTCTACTTCCAAAAGCAATTCTCCTTTTTGCAGGTGCTTTAGGTCGAACACTTTGGAATAGCTTTCTCCGGTCACCCGATCGCTAAAAAGCAAATCGCCCGACCTGTTCCATATAGAAACCTTGGTTCCTTCGGTAACATTTTTCATTTGAAGAACCACCGATTTTGAAGCTTCTCGCTTAATGTAAATTTCTCTTTCAGTTTTGCTGGCCTGAGCCATGAATCCGCTGGTTAGCAATACTATGCCGGCCACGATTTTTGTGAATTGATTTTTCATTGTTGTTGCTTTTTGAGTTTTGATTTTTCTTCATAAGTCTTCGCCAGAAACATGATTCAGCGAATTCTTACTCAAATGAACGCGGAACAGAAAGTGGGTTTGTCATGAAGGGGTAAACGAATGTCACGAATTGTCACAATTCGAAAAGGAGTTGTCAGAAAGTGCATTTTAGGACTAAACCTTCCAGTCCAATCTCAACTTTTCCATTGCTATAATGCCCGAAAGAGTCACCCCCGGAATACCCTGGCCGGGGTACACCGTATCTCCCACCTGATAGGCCTTATATCCATCAATCCGACAGTCGAGCATTTGCCAGGGTTTTATGTTCAGGTATTGAGGATAGCCTCCCACAAAACCCCATTGACGCCCCGTCCATTTTTGCCAGGACTTTGGCCCCGAACTATGATAAACCTTTAGGTTTTCAGGCTTAAAAAAATCGTGCTTTATCAATACCTTAATTATCGCTTTCTCTACAACTGAGTTATCAATCAGGCGATGTTGAGGATTGGGCAAATGGGTACTGACCGACATAACCCTTTCACCACTTACATCTGTTCGGTCGGTATCTTGCGGATGGTTAAGACTCACAAAAATAGAGGCAGACCCGGTTTCCGGCAGGGGTTCAGACAAATGAATCTGATGATGAATACTATCGAAATGCCGGTGAGGAACAAACCCGATACCCATTTGGAAAGCACTGTTGAGCTGCTCGGACATCATGGTGGCCTTAGTTTTCAAAGCAATTGAACCACGCGAGAATAGCTTTTGCGTATTGTTAACGGGAATGCCGGAAATTAAATACTCGGTCTCATATGCTCCCTTATTTGTTTGCACCCGGTAGCCCGAAGCCGTACGACTGACACTCTCTACCTTTTCCCGATAGACAATTTGTCCTCCATGGTCTTCCACATACTTTACCAAAGGAAGCACCAGGTTCAACAGGCCACCATCAACATAATAGTTAGAATAGTTGGTATAGCAGAGCGCAGCCGCCCCAAAGAGAAAGTTTACCTGCTCCATATGGTTTTGAGCTGTGATGAGTAGTTGCTCATTCACAAAATCTACAAATGGCTTATTTTCCAGTAAACTATGTTTCTTCAGAACGGCTTCTACCGAAAGAAAGGCATAGGGCAAATGGGCTAACTGGCTAAAAGAAAAATGTTTTAAGGAAGCCAATACATCAATAAAGCGTGTGGGTGGAAAAGAAAGCTGCCTGAGCGAATTTTGCCAAACAAATTGGCTCACCTTGAAGCATTCTGTCCAAAAGGCTCGTTGACCACTTTCACCAAAAACTCGCTCAGCCTCTGCTATCCACTCCTCTAAAGCCTCATAGCGATTCACGCGTATTCCTCCATTTAGCCAAACTTGCATGGGTAAACCCAATTTTCTTAGGGGTAGCTCAATACCTGTTTTGTCTATGACATATTGCAAAGGCATGCCCTCTCCCAGTCCTACCAGGGTGGTAGCCCCGGTTTCAAAAACGTATCCTTTACGCCAATATGAAGATGTGCAGCCACCTGGTTGCCAATTTTGTTCGATAATCCGAACTTTTAATCCTTTATTTGCAAGTAAGGCAGCGGAGGTTAAGGCCCCCATGCCCGAACCGACTACCAGTACATCTGTTGTGTTCAATGTCAGAAGCTTAAGCTTTGTTGAATTTATTTTTCAAATCCTTGAACAATAATGTAGCACCTAATGTTGGGTAGTCGATAAAGAAAAGTAGTAAGCAAACTTCTTACTCAGTATAATTAATCATTAATGAAAGTAGCGGTTTTTAGAAAGGAGCATTTCAATGCTGCCCACCGATTGCACAACCCCGAATGGTCTAAAGAGCAAAATCAGGAAATCTTTGGCAAGTGCAACAATGAGTACTATCACGGTCACAACTATGAGTTGATTGTGAAAGTAACTGGCGAGCCCAACCCCGAAACGGGCTATGTGTACGACATGAAAGTACTAAGCGACCTGATTAAAGAAAATGTGCTCGAACGCTTCGACCATAAAAATCTTAATCTGGATGTAGAGGAATTTAAACACCTAAACCCTACTGCAGAAAACATTGCAGTAGTCATTTACAACATTCTTAGAACCAAAATTGAGCCTTCGCTCGATTTGAAAATAACCCTATATGAGACAGAACGCAACTTCGTTGAATACCCAGCTTAACGGACTCACCATTGAGGAAATTGGAGATGAGCACATTGGCACTTCTTACGATACGCCACTCAAGGCCGATGCCTTTGATATGGATGATGAACTGAAGATGAATCTCATTGAAGACAAGTTCAGGGAGATTATGGAAATAATGGGGCTCGACCTTACGGACGACAGCCTTTCCGGCACACCGCGCAGGGTGGCCAAAATGTACATCAAAGAAATATTTAGTGGATTAAACCCTGCAAACAAGCCCAAAGTCGCCTTGTTTGATAATAAATATAAGTATGATGAGATGCTGGTAGAAAAGGATATTACCTTTTACTCCAACTGTGAGCATCACTTTGTGCCTATTATTGGTAAGGCCCATGTAGCCTACATTTCCAACGGTCAGGTCATCGGCCTGAGCAAAATCAACCGAATTGTAGATTACTATGCCAAAAGACCACAGGTTCAGGAGCGACTTACCGTTCAAATTGCCAACGAACTCAAAGAAATCTTGGGTACTGAAGACGTTGCCGTTGTAATTGATGCCGAGCACCTTTGTGTTTCTTCCAGGGGGGTTAAAGATGTAAACAGCAGCACGGTTACGGCTCAGTTTCACGGTAGATTCAAAGAAGAAAGTACCCGCAACGAGTTTCTCGGATACATTCATCAGAAAAAATAGGCATGACAGGAAAGACAGTTCTCATTGTGGGGGCCAGTTCGGGCATTGGCAAAAGCTTAGCTCAACTGTTAATAAAACAAGGAGTCAGGGTAATTTCAGCTTCCCGAAATAACCCTGAGTTGGAAGATGTAAAGCACTACACTCTGGATGTAACCGCAGCTGAACCTGACTTTTCCTTCTTGCCAGAAACTCTGGACGGCTTGGTCTATTGCCCTGGCTCCATTAACCTCAGGCCATTTCAGAGACTAACCATTGCCGACTTTCAAAAGGACATGGAAGTAAACTTTCTTGGGGCAGTAAAAACGCTTCAGGCCGCTTTTAAAAGCCTAAAGAAATCAGAATCTGCATCGGTAGTACTCTTTAGCACCGTGGCTTCTAAGTTGGGCATGAATTTTCACTCGTCTATTGCATCGGCCAAAGCCGCGGTAGAAGGTTTAGGCAAATCGTTGGCTGCGGAGTGGAGTTCGCAACACATTAGAGTGAATGTATTGGCTCCCTCTTTAACCGATACCCCTTTGGCCGAACGGCTGCTTGCAACAGATGACAAAAAAGAAGCTTCCAATAAAAGACACCCCATAGGCCGTTATGGAACCACCCACGATTTGGCCGAAATGGCTTCGTTTCTACTAAGTCCTAAAAGCAGCTGGATCACCGGGCAAGTGATAGGAATAGATGGTGGCGTTGGTAGTCTCAAACCTTAAACTATGCTGCGGAGACTCATAACACTCAAACAACATAAAACCTTCATCCCACTTGTAAGCACTTCCCCAAACCGGTAATAAATCACTCAATATCAATAGGTTGAACTCAACCCTGGCGACACGGGGCAATTCACTTTATTCTTCTTTCGTTTTCTGACCTCATCTGCTATCTTTGCACGTCTTAAAAACTAAGGACCTAATTATGTCTTATCTTATTTATGCAGTGCCCGTTCTGGGCTTGATCGGATTATTGGTGATGATCGCCAAAGCGAGATGGGTAAACCAACAAGATGCCGGTGACCAAAAAATGCAAGACCTGGCTCAACACATTAGAGAGGGAGCTCTTGCATTTCTTAGCGCTGAATACAGAGTATTGGCCATTTTTGTTGTTATAGCCGGAGTACTTCTGGGTGTCATTTCGCAGGTAGTAGAAACTACCCACTGGTTCATTGTGGTGGCCTTTGTTATTGGTGCCTTTTTCTCAGGATGGGCCGGCAACATTGGTATGCGCATTGCCACAGCAGCCAACGTTAGAACCACACAAGCAGCCAGAACAAGCTTATCGAAAGCATTAAAGGTATCGTTTACCGGTGGTACCGTAATGGGACTTGGCGTTGCCGGACTGGCAGTGTTTGGTCTTAGTATTCTTTTCATCCTTCTTTTCCAGTATTTCATGGGTGGTGAGTGGACCAACACTCAAGACATGACTGTGGTGCTAGAAGCTCTTGCCGGTTTCTCATTAGGTGCTGAGTCAATTGCCCTTTTTGCCCGTGTAGGTGGTGGTATTTACACCAAAGCAGCCGATGTTGGAGCTGACCTTGTAGGTAAAGTGGAAGCAGGTATTCCTGAAGACGATCCAAGAAACCCTGCTACTATTGCTGACAACGTAGGTGATAACGTAGGTGATGTGGCCGGTATGGGTGCCGACCTTTTCGGTTCTTATGTGGCTACCGTGTTAGCCTCTATGGTTCTCGGTAACTATGTAATTCGAGATATGGGGGGTTCAATCGATGATGCTTTTGGTGGAATTGGTCCAATCCTTCTTCCATTAGTGATTGCAGGAGCCGGTATCATCTTCTCAATACTGGGAACACTGGTAATCAAAATCTCTAACGAAAACGCTAAAGAAGCCGAAGTTCAGGCTGCTCTTAATAAAGGTAACTGGGGATCTATTGTTCTAACAGCCATTGCCTGTTGGTTCCTGATAGACCTGTTGCTCCCTGCCACCATGCAAATGTCTTTGTTTGGCGAAGGCATTGTAGAAATTACTTCTACCCGGGTATTTGGAGCCGTTGTAGTGGGCCTCATTGTAGGTGGTCTTATCTCTTATATGACAGAGTTTTATACAGGTTTGGGTAAAAAGCCCGTAATGTCAATCATTCAAAACTCATCTACCGGAGCGGCTACAAACATTATTGCAGGTCTGGCTACCGGAATGAAATCTACCTTTGCCCCTATTCTCCTGTTTGCAGGAGCCATTTGGGGAGCCTACGAATTGGCAGGTTTTTACGGTGTAGGTATTGCTGCTTCGGCCATGATGGCTACTACAGCCATGCAATTGGCTATCGATGCCTTCGGTCCTATTGCCGATAATGCAGGTGGTATTGCCGAAATGAGCGAGCTACCGGATGAAGTAAGAACTAAAACAGATATTCTCGATTCTGTAGGAAATACTACCGCTGCTATTGGTAAAGGATTTGCTATTGCTTCGGCTGCTTTGACAGCACTTGCCTTATTTGCGGCTTATGTAACCTTCACAGGAATTGATGGAATTAACATCTTCAAAGCCGATGTACTGGCTGCCCTGTTTATTGGTGGTATGGTTCCAGTAATTTTCTCTGCTTTGGCTATGCAGTCAGTAGGTAAAGCCGCCATGGAAATGGTGAAAGAGGTAAGAAGACAGTTCAAGGAAATTCCTGGTATTATGGAAGGTACTGGCAAACCTGAGTATGGTAAATGTGTTGAAATTTCTACCAAGGCAGCCATTAAAGAAATGATGTTGCCAGGAGCTATTACCATCCTGTTCCCAATTGCCATTGGCTTTATTATGGGCCCTGAAGCACTTGGTTCATACATGGCCGGAGTGGCTGTTTCTGGTGTGCTTTGGGCCATATTCCAAAACAACGCAGGTGGGGCCTGGGACAACGCCAAGAAATCGTTCGAAGCCGGTGTTGAAATTGATGGTGAAATGACCTACAAAGGTTCTGATGCTCATAAAGCAGCTGTAACTGGCGATACCGTAGGTGATCCATTCAAAGATACCTCAGGGCCTTCAATGAACATTCTTATTAAACTTACCTGTCTGGTAGGTTTGGTTATTGCGCCAATCTTGGGTGAAATGTATGGTACGGGAGAACACAGTACCGATGCCCATGTAGAAATTGATCCTGTAGAGATTCACATCGATGATGTTGAAGATATTGTTACAGAAGTAGAGTAACATTGAAGTGCCGCAAGGCATAAAAGCTACAAAAGCCTGTAAGTGAACACTTGCAGGCTTTTGTTTTTATTGGCCAAAACTGCTTTTTAGTTAAAAAACATATATTTCCTCCACTGAGCCGGCCTTGTTTGTTCATGCCGGATACAGTCAAATCAGACTTCATAAATTGCCAAAATACCAGCCTCAGAGACCATATATAGCAGGGCTATTGCTGTTCTTCACATACAATTATTTGCAAAAAATCTAACCATTTGATAGAAAACACCGTCCCATAGCATAAGGGCTTTAATTATATTGCGTTGTATACTTTACAGGTCAACCATTAAACGCGGCTATTTTTTTGCCACCTCTGACTATAGCTGAATTTTTTTTCAGTTTTTCTTTATTCAAAAACTCAACAAAACAACAACTATGAAAAAGCATAGGTCAGCAGCTATTTTCCATTCAAAAACACATTGTCATTCTGTCTCTATTATATCATTCTACTTGATGTAATAGGGCATGGACAAGCTTATACTTAGAATTAAAAAAGGTGACGAAAGGGCCTTCGAATCTTTCGTTGACCTAAACCTGAACAAGGTTTTCAATTTTTGCTATTCACTGTTGGAATCGGTAGAAGACAGTGAAGAAGTGTGTCAAGACGTTTTCCTCAAGTTCTGGGCAATACGCAAGCAAATCAATCTTGACTCATCGCCCTATGCTTTGCTCTTCCGAATCGCCAAAAATCTAGCGCTCAACCGAATAAGAGATAATCAAAAACATATGGGAAGCCTGGAAATCAATGAGTCGATGGTTAGCCTCAACACCACCATGGAAACCATAATCTTAAAAGACATGGAAGACATCATAAGAAAAGCTATAAACACCCTTCCGCCCAAAAGGCGTACCGTGTTTATGCTGAGCAGATATGAGGGGCTTTCCAATAAAGAGATTGCTGCAAAACTGAACATTTCTGTAAATACAGTAGAAAGCCAGATGAGTAAAGCCATAAAAACCATACATGCCTATGCAAATACGGTTTCTGTTTAATTCTTAGGGTTACTTACTTATACCGCAAGAAGAGCATTTCTGAACCTTGGCTCCATTTGTGTCTTCACAAATGGTTGTTAAAAGACGCTGTGAGGACACAGCTTATGGCTAGTATACTGGGGCTAACAAATGTGATCTAAATGAGTAACCCTATTATTTTTTTTCTAACGAGTAATGGCTACAGCCAATCCTTGTGTACTATTAGTTAAGCCTCCCTTTTTTTGAAGGAGCACGAAATGACAAATACTAAACAGACTATTGGAAAAGAAATATCCAAATCATAAGTCATCAGAACTACGGCAACTCATTCGCAACACGGAAGACACCGATCAGTTGCACAATTTGCTGAGCGACCTTTGGGAAGAAACCTCCAATGAAAAGCTTCATGAGTATGATGAAGTCACTGTGAAGCAAAACATTCTGAAAGCTATAGTACCCCCAAAAAGAACACACACACAACCTTATACTCCCACTTCGTCTTTTCGCTCAAAAAACAACATCCGAAAAGTTGTAGTTGGAGCTAGCCTTGTTCTTTCAATTATGGTGGCTTATTTCTTTATAGCCCCTGGCTCTCATCAAAGTAATCAGCTGCCGGCACAGGCCGATATAGTAAAAGCCACAGCCAAGGGATTTAGAAGCACCATCATTTTACGCGATGGTTCTAAAGTAACCCTTAATGCCGAAACCAAAATCACCTATGACCCCGGCTACGGAATAACTAATAGAAACATAAGCCTCGATGGAGAAGCCTTCTTTGAAGTAGCCAAAAACAAGGATCTCCCTTTTGTGGTTACTTCCAGAAATCTTTCTACCGTTGCCCTGGGTACCTCTTTCAATGTGCGCGACTATAAATGTGAAAAGCTAGCCTCCATCTCTCTGTTTACCGGATCGGTGGAGGTAAGCACCTTAGATAGCACTAAGCATTCCAAAGACTCTTCATTGGTACTCTACCCCAATGAGCAGGCCGAATTCAACAAAAGGTCTAACAACCTCACCAAAAACACAATGGACAGAGAAAAGACAGCTGCCTGGAGAGAAGAGAAGCTATACATTGAAAATCAACCCCTTAAAGAAATAGTTAAAATGCTTGAACGCTGGTACGATGTGGACATTGACATTGAAGGCGATTCGAGTGCCAAAGAATTGTATTACAAAGGAACAGGCATATTCGAAAGACAGAGCCTGGAAATGGTGTTAAGCACCATTGGTTATAGCATGGGCTTCGAAAGTCAGATAAATGAAGACCAGATACTAATTAAACTTAATGATCAATTGCCTATGGAAAAACTAAAAACAGATACGCCTATGAAATAAACAACCGCTAAAACTACCAAGGCACCCTGTTGCAGCAGAAGTGCCTTGGACATAACTGTATGTTTAATATTAAAACACCTCTAAGATATGAAAAATAATCTTAAGGCGGTGCTGTGGGGAGCAGCACGTCTTTGTCTGTATGGGACAATCATTCAATGCATGGTCTTATCTACCCTGATGGCCACCAAATCCAGAGCTCAAAGCATTAGAGAATACAAAGTAACTCTGGAGTTAAACGAAGCTTCACTAAAGGAAACTTTCCGAAAAATAGAAGCCCAGTCGCCTTTCAAATTCTTCTATCAACAAGAAGATCTCAACAAGAATGTAAACATCAACTTGTCATATAAGAGCTATACCGTAGCCGAGTTATTGGAAACAGTATCTAAGCTGGCACAGCTCAATTTTAAACAGTTCAACAACAACATTTCCGTTTCTTCCGCTTCGGAAAACCCTCCCGGTGCAGAACCAGCCGTAAGTATAGCTGAAGTCCGCACCATTACCGGTAAGGTTACTGAAGGAGAAGAAGGGTTTGGAATGCCACAGGTGAGTGTCTTCATTAAAGGCACCAGCAATGGTACGCTCACAGACATGGAAGGAAACTATTCGATTGAAGTACCTGACGACAACACTATTCTGGTTTTCAGATACTTAGGATACATCACTCAAGAAGTCACTGTAGGTTCCAGAAGCATTATCAACGTAATTCTGGAGCCCGATGTAACCAATCTGGGCGAACTGGTAGTAACCGGTGTTGCAGCAGAAACACCTAAAGAAAAACTATCTTTTACCATTGCCAGTGTCGATGAGCAGGTACTTACAAAGGCACCGGCTGCCAATGCAGGAAATGCCCTAGTAGGTAAAGTAGCCGGTTTAAGAGTGGCTCCGAGCAATGTTCCGGGTCAAGGACCCTCCATCTTATTGAGAGGTGCTACCAACCTCAGAACCAGCAACTCACCACTCATTTTGCTCGATGGAGCCATACTTGAAGGAAGCCTCTCCGATATCAGTGTTCAGGACATTGAGCGGTACGAGATACTGAAAGGAGCCTCTGCAGCCACCCTTTACGGATCGCGGGCAGCCAATGGTGTAATTGCCATTTACACCAAGTCGGGCAAAGGGCTCGAGGTAGGCCAAACCTCTGTATTTGTAAGAAGCGAAGTAGTTTCTGAAAACACCTATAAAGGAAGACACCCCGAAAAAGCCAGATTCCATAACAAGCAAACCGATGCCAACGGAGATATTATTACTGACGATGACGGCCTGGCCTTAGACAAAGTACCTTCCATCAATGAAGTGCCATTTTCAAGGTACAGAGATCACCTCGAAGACTTTTTTAGAGGAACCACTTCATTCAAGAACTACATTCGGTTAAGCAACCGAACCGCCAATTCCAACCTCAGCGTTTCGTTCGAGCAACAAAATGCTTCAGGAGGTATTGAGATGCATGAAGGTAATCGCAGATACAATTTTGCGATAGGCCTCGATCAGAGTTTCTCTGACCGGTTCGACCTGAAAGTTCGTTCCCGATACATTTGGGATAGAGACGATACTCGCCCAAGAAATATTGGCACTTTGATTTTTGCTTCACCAGATGCCGACTGGTTTGCTCCAAACGAAGAAGACGGAAGTCCTTATAACTACGATGCGAACTCGTTTATTCTCGATTCCTTCTTTAACCCCTTCTACGTACTCACCAACAACCGATCAGAGCGCGTTAGAAAACGTTTTATTGCCAGTGCTCAAGGTGATTTACACATTACCAACGACCTGAAGTTTACCGGTATAATGGGTTTCGACACCAGGGCTGATAACTCCAGTGGTCATCAAAATCCGGGTTATCTGGCAGTGGTTGGAGACCCCGGTCAGGGCGATATCGACCGCGGCTATGCCCAAACAGTAGCCATAAATGCCAGCGGCCAGTTTACTTACATAAAGAAGTTTGGTGATGTTAACCTCCGGTCTACTCTAAAATATCAATACGAAGACCGTGTGGATGAAGGCTTCACCATTGATGGTGATTTTCTGGGACTTCGGGACTATGATCATTTAGATGCTGTATTGGCAGATATTTCCGGCAGAGGCTATCAATTTTTATCAGCCACAGACACCAGACCCATAAAACTGAGATCGGACAGTTATGCGCTTGCTGTTGGTGGGGACTATAGAGATCGATACATTTTTGACTTCGTATTGAGAAGAGACGGCTCTTCATTATTTGGCGAAGATGAAAGGTGGCAGTGGTTCTACAGAGGCTCATTGGCCTATCGTATTACACAGGACTTTACCATACCCGGTTTTCAGGAGTTGAAAGTTTCAGCCTCATTGGGTACAGCCGGAGGAAGACCTGGTTTCAACGACAGGTTCGAGATCGCCAATGTAGCCAATGGGCTCATCTCTTTCCCCCAACAGTTGGCCAACCCTAAGCTTAAGCCCAACATTACTACAGAGGCAGAATTTACCCTTGGCGGTAGATTCCTAAATAAGTTCAACTTCCTGGCCTCCTACTCTACTCAGGAAAACAGAGACCAGATTCTCTCTGTGCCAATATCGGTAGCTGCCACGGGTGGCCGATCTACCCAAATACAGAATGCCGCCACATTATCGACCAATACCGTTGAATTTACCTTAGGTTATCAGGCCATTCGTAGTGAAAACGTTGGGTTGACCTTTGATTTGGTGGCAGACCGGACCGTGCAGACCATTACAGAGTTCAATGCACCACAGGTGCTCTCTTCCGGTGCCGGCATTTGGAGAGAAGGCAGTGAGCTTACTCAAATGTATGGTAGAAGATACGCTAAGTCTCTGAATGAACTAACCGTTGACGAAAACGGCATTGTGTTGAACGGTCAGTTTGCAGGCCTCGGAAACACCTCTACCATTGATGATTACGAAATCAATGACCTAGGATACGTAATTCCAAAAGGAACTCAATACACTAATGAGGAGCGTGTGGTGCCCATTGTAAACGATAATGGTGAGGAAGCACAGGAACTGCTGATTGGAAACGCCCGTCCCGACCTAAACCTGGGGTTAAGAACAGGATTCCGATATAAAAATGTGAATGTGTACATGCTATGGGAAGGCCAGATTGGTGGAGACGTGTACAATGCCGGCTTACAGTCGCTCGATAGGGACGGACTTGGCCCGGACTATGACCAAGCGCACCGACCGGAAGGGCAAAGACACTACTCCAGCTTCAGACAATCCATTTACAACGGTAGACGATTGAACGCTGAGTATGTAGAAGATGCCTCACACATTAGACTGAGAGAACTTTCAGTAAACTATGAACTGAGAACAGCACAGCTTAGCAAGTTGGGATTGAACAACGTGTTTAGAAGTGTACAACTAAGTGCTATTGCCAATAACGTACTGCTGTTTGCTAAATACCGTGGCTTCGATCCAACTTTTGGAGGTATAAATGATCGTTACGATACATATACCTTCCCGCTCATCAGGACTTTCTCAGGTTCAATTTCATTCACTTTCTAATACCTACTTAAACAGAATGATATGAAACTTAAAAAATACATATTCTCATTATCGGTAGCGGCTCTTATGATCACTACCCAAAGCTGTGATGATCTGGAGGTTGAAAACAACAATGCTTTAGACATTAACGGTGTGCTATCCAATCCGGCAGAGTTCCCTTCATTAATACAGGGAGCCTACGGAGAGTGGTGGAGACAAACCCAAATCTCTTACCCCAATATGTACCTGTCGGTAGCGTCACAAATCATGTCCTCCTCATGGACCAACTTTGCCATGTTCGATGGGGGCAGAATTCCTCCCAGACCGTTCGTAAACTCTAACACGGCTTCTACCGTTCGGGTGAATCGAAACCCCTGGCGAGGAATCTATAACTCCATAGGCCCGGTGAACGATGTGTTAAAGGTAATGCGCGATAACTTCGATGGCAAAGCCATTGACCCCAACACCGGTGAAGATCACACTCTTTCTGTATTGGCCAATGCTCGCATGATGCAAGGCCTGGCCCTGGGCTGGGTGGCCATGATTTTCGATCAGGGTTTTATTGTTAGCGAAGACCTAACCGATGCAGACCTGGGTAGCTTAGAGCTACAGTCTTATAGAGAGTGTGCCGATGCCGCAATAGCAAGGTTCCTGGAGGCCGCTCAGATTTTTGAGGAAAACCCGGAAATCATTTTTAACGGATTCAACGGTGTAACACTTTCTTCTCAGGAAGCGGCTCGTTTTGCCCGGTCATATGCTGCAAAAGTTGAAGTGTTTTCGGCCAGAAATGCAGAGCAAACCATAAACGAAACCAATTGGCAGCAAGTGCTTGAACTTACTACCAACGGTATAACTCAAGACATTGCCCCCATTGGCGATGGAGGAAACGATTGGTATACCAGAGCCTTAACCAACGGACAGTATGCCGGTTGGGTGCGGGTTTCGCAACGAATGATCAACATGATGGAAGGAGGAACCGGTGGCAGAGACATTCTTAATGCCAGTGATACCGACCCCGACCACCCAACGGCACCTTACCCCTGGCAAGACAATGTGTTGTCTTACCCCGAAATTACCAGCCCCAGAGACAAACGTCTGGAAACCGACTTTACCTACAACAGTAGTGTACCTTTTAGGTCTGACCGGGGCTTCTACATTTTTGGTAATTACAGCTACAGCCGGTATATCTACTTTGTAAATGATAACTCCGTGGGCCCTATGCCGCACTTTACAGTTATTGAGAATAACCTGCTTAGAGCAGAGGCTCTTGTTAGAACAGGTGGAAGTAAAATTGAAGCTGCGCAGCTCATTAACGAAAGTCGGGTTGGACGCGGAGAATTGGCTCCCCTAACCGGTGCAGAAACCAATGAAGAGCTTCTGAGGGAAATCACTTATGAGCGACTGGTAGAACTGAGTTGGCAAGCGGCCTGCAATGGCTACTTCACCAGACGAATCACCACCATCGATGATTTGAAACTACCTCCTGGCACTCCTCTAAGTATGCCAGTACCGGCATCAGAGCTGGAGGCACTTGGCCTCGAAATCTACACCTTTGGAGGCATAGGAAATCCTGATGGAGCCTGATAGATAACAAAACAATGGCTGTCTCATCGATCGATCCTCTTTTAGCCACCATTTTTTAAGTGGTGATGGTCAGGAAAGAAGCGGTGAAATTCTTGAGACAGCCTCATTTAACCAAACACATGTCAAGGTCAAAAACAATAGGGTCAATTCTTATTCTCAGCCTGATAATGGTTTTGGGTTGCCACTCCCAAAACAAGCTTAGTGCAGAACTGCTGGAGATCAACTTCATAGGAGAGTTCAGTTCAGAGCACTGGATTGAAATAGATGGTATTCGTCTAATTCACCAGTCCAATTTTGAGCGGGACAGTTTAATGCTGGCTCCATTTTTTCCGGAAATAGATCAGCCTTTACCCACTACTATCCAGCACTTTAGGTCTTATACCAACCATGAAGCAGTAAACGAACGAAAGATTCCAAAAGGTCGCGTAGCCGAATCTTTTTTCACCCGAATGTCGCTGGCCTATCGCCTGGAAAACGGAAAGCGAAAAAGAGCTTACGCTTTTGAAGGCAATGTGGCGGAGATGTCAATGGGAAAGCTGAGGTTCTACAGAACCGATGGTAGAACAATGACCATACGAACCAGCAAGAATTACCCTGCTCTTATCAAAAATCTTAACAACCGGGAACCAATGGCCACCGGAGAAAGAAACTGACTTTCGTTTTAGTTTAGTTAGTAGTTTGTTTAGAACTGGTTTCAGACGGAAACCAGTTACTTTTCAAATAAATACAATTATTAACGAATTCCCTACTTTCCGCAAGAAAAACCCAATCCGAGTATTCACTCATTCATAACGCAACGAGGTAATAGGATCCTGGCTGGCGGCACGTTTTGCGGGAGTTATCCCAAATATTATTCCTACCGTAACAGCCACACCAAAAGAAAGGGCAATAGAAGATATATGCACCAGTGTTGGGATATCGGCCAATTGACTAATGCCAAAGGCAATGGACAGCCCCAAAATAATACCTATCATTCCTCCACTGAAGCTAATCATAACCGATTCGAGCAAGAACTGATAAATAATATCTCGCTTGGTAGCCCCTATTGCCAAGCGAAGCCCAATTTCTTTAATACGCTCCAAAACCGAAGCCAGCATAATATTCATAATTCCTATTCCCCCTACCAATAAGGATATGCCCGCAATGCCTCCCAACACATAATTAAAGATGTTTTTAGTACGCTGTTGCTGTTTCAGCAATAATTCAGGAATAGTGATTTCATAATCCACCACCTGGCTGTGTTTGCGCTTAAGAAGTTTACTAATTACCTCAGCGGTGGCATTCATTTTATCGGAGTCGGCCACCTTTATCACCAGACGATCCAGTTGATGATAGTTTTTAGCTTTGCCCTGGTCTACTCCCATGTTACTATTCCTGATTGCCTCCTGAATGGCCGCATTAGAAACCATTGCACGATTCTCATACCTAAGTAGAGCCGTACTCAGCGGAGTATAAACATCCATATTATAGTCTCGTATGCCCAGATTACTGATACTCTTGTCAGAAATAAGTCTTTCTTCCAAAACCCCGATTACCCTGAGCCAATGTTTTCCCACCTTGAGGTATTTACCCAAAGGTTCTTCTCCATTAAAGAACTTGGCGGCTATAGACTTACCTACAATACATACTGGCTTACCCATTTCAGCATGTTCCTCATTAAAGAAATTTCCTTCGAGCAGACGGAAACCGGCAATTTCAAAATATGAGTTTTCAACCCCCACCAACTTGGCACTACGATGAAAGGCGTTGCGAGAAACTGAAGTTTCTACCACTACCTCCGGACTTACCACCTCTATGCCAGGCACTATACTCTTAATGCTTTCCACATCGAGAAAATTGAGACCGATGGAAAGGTTCTTTTGTTTTCGGGCTTCTCCTCCGGCATTTTCGGCTTGTACTTCTCCTTCTGTTTGTTCAATTACCGGAGTAATGACAATGTTGTTTACACCAACCAACTTTATTTGCTCCAGAATCTCTTGCTGGGCACCGGCTCCAATTGCCAGCATAGCTATAACTGCGGCTACTCCGAAAATAATACCCAATGCTGTAAGCAATGACCGGATTTTATTGGCAAAAACCGCTTCCATGGCTATGGCCATGTTAGATGCTAATTGCTTCAACATTACTTATTGTTTTGGGCGATGGACTGGGAGTTGTTGAGCCTCTTAAGGCTGAAGTCGTTAATACCACTGGGATCGGAAAGGTACACGCTCTGTCCTTCAGTCAATCCTGACTTTATGATTACCTGATCGGAATTAGAAATTCCCAACTCCACTTCTTGCTTCACAATACTCAGTCCATCTTTCAATAGTACGTAGGTAATGGAATCTCCCTGGCTGTGAATGGCCTCTACGGGCACAAACATAGCCTGCTCTACCACCTTGGCAATTATTTTATTGCTCGTAGACATTCCCGGCCGAAGAGTGGTGTCAGACTCATTAATTTCTACTACTACTTCAAAAACCTTGGAGTCAGAATTAGGTCTTTGCTGTCCCATATTGGCCACACTGGTCACCACCCCGGTGAGCTTCTTTTCCGGAAAAGCATCGAGGCCAATTTCCACAAATTGGCCTGCGCTCACGGTATTGATATCTACTTCATTGATATAAGTTTTGGATATCATGCTGGTAAGATCAGGTAAAGTAGCCACAATAGGGTCGTAAGAGGCTACTCTTCCCCCCTGCGCAATTTTGTTTCCGCGCCAGTCCCTTCTATAAATTAGCATGCCGGCCTCCGGAGCCGTAATTACAAACTGATTTGATATTTCCTGAAGAAAATCGAGCCGCCTCTTGTCTTCTAACATTTCGGCTTCAGAAGCCGCCACCTTGGCCTTGGCCTTTTCTAGTTGCAACTTGTAGTTTTCCTTGGCCTGATCATATCTTTTTTGGGCCCGTTCCAACTCCATTGTTTTTTCCTTGATAGTGGCCGGTGGTTCGTATTGTGAATTTTCCAGCACTAGCTTCTGCTTTTCCATTTCGAAAAGCATATTGTCCATTTCCTCCCTGGCTTTTCTCAGTTCCATGGCCGTATCTAGTTTGGCCTCTTTATACTGTGAAGAACTGATGGTAAAATCGCTGCTGGCTTGCTGAATTTTTTGCCCAAGCTCCGACTGATCTAGCCTGGCCACATAGTCTCCTTTGGTCACCACAGTGCCCTCATCGATGATGTGGCTAATGGTGGTTTCCCAAATGTTGGCTTGACGCATGCCATCAGGCCCTAAGATATTTACGCTGTTTTTGGCATATAACTCTCCGCTGGCGGTTACCTCAGACCTAAACAAACCTACCTTTACCTGGGTAAGTACCTCGCTCTCCATGGAAGAGCCTTTGTTAACCTTTGTGATGAAAAAGATGATTAAGGCTACAAAGACGCCCGTAATCACCATGACCTTTCTATTTTTCATGAGTTGTTGTTGATGATTTGAGTAAACTATAATGATAGTTTAAAACTTGTTCAAACTAAAATTTTTAACATTAATTTTATATTTAATATTTCAACCTTTGATGTCTGATCAAAAAAATATAGTCTTCCTTATTTCATCACTTCTCCCCAAAACTCACTTTTCACCTCCATCAACATTCGACCCGCTTCTCATCTGCCCCGGACCTCCCACTCATGCTCTCCTATCAATACGCTGGATGCCATCGTTTATTGGTTATCAATAACTTTAAGTGCATAGAACCAGAGCCTCTTGGTATTCTTCTCCGATGCATCTCAACCTATTTTTGTTCTACTCCCAGAGTCATTTGTTATGGACTGCGTGTTATAAAGACCGTGTAATGGCCAATTAATTATACTACGTAAGAACAAATTCAACCGGGTGAACTTTTATTTCAACGGCCCTCTCGACAAAACCACTTACAGTAGTAGCTTTGTGAACTATGAATTACCTTTCTGTAGAAAAGCTCACCAAGTCTTTTGGCGACCGGCTTATACTCGACCACATTACTTTTGGGATTGCACAGGGCCAAAAAGTGGCTCTGGTTGGAGTGAATGGTTCGGGAAAATCTACGCTGCTAAAAGTGATTACCGGAATGGAAACTCCCGATAGTGGCGAAGTGGTCTTTAAAAACGATATTGTGGTAAAGCATCTATTGCAGAATCCGCAGTTTTATGCCGGACAAAAAGTACTCGATGCCGTTTTTGATAGCAACAACCCGGAACATGCTTTGCTTAAGCAATATGAGCGAGCCCTGGTGCGATCGGCTGCCGGACATGAAAACCATGGTGAAGTACAGCAACTTATAGAACAAATAGATGCCCAAAACCTATGGGATCTGGAGAGCCAGGCCAAACAAATACTGGGGAAGCTCGGCATCCACAATCTAGAAGAAGAGGTTGCATTACTTTCTGGCGGGCAACAAAAGCGAATAGCCCTTGCCTCGGTGCTTATTCAAAAGCCCGACCTACTGATTCTCGATGAGCCCACCAACCACCTCGATATCGATACCATTGAATGGTTGGAGAAGTACTTGGCCGTAGCCAACATGGCGTTAATTTTAGTAACTCACGACCGCTACTTTCTGGAGCAGGTAACCGATAACATTATTGAACTGGAAGCCGGAAAAGCATTTACATATCAAGGTAACTATGCCTATTTTCTGGAGAAAAAAGCCGAACGAGAAGCCAATGAAAGTGCTTCCATAGACAAAGCCCGAAACCTTTACAGAAAAGAACTGGAGTGGATTAGAAGACAACCACAAGCCAGAGGTACCAAAGCAAAATACAGGGTAGATGCCTTTCAGGAAACCAAAGAAAAAGCCTTTAGCGCTCAAAAAACAAATGAGCTAAACCTTCAGGCCAATACAGCCCGACAGGGCAAAAAGGTATTGGAAATAGAGAAATTGAGCCATGGTTTTGGAGACCGACAATTAATCAGTGACTTCTCCTATACCTTTCAGAGGCAAGACAGAATAGGAATAGTAGGTCCTAATGGCAGTGGAAAAACCACTTTCATAAGGCTGATTACACAAGAGTTGGCACCCAATTCGGGTTATATTGAACTTGGCCCAACCACCAAATTTGGCTACTACCGACAGGTAGAAGATCAGTTCGACCCGCAACAAACCGTAATAGATTTTGCCAAAGAAATCGCTGAAGTGATTGAAGTTGGCAAAGGCCGAAGCATACCTGTTTCGCAGTTCCTCACCCGTTTTCTGTTTCCTCCGGAGGTTCAGTACAAACCCATTGGCAAATTAAGCGGTGGTGAAAAACGCAGGCTGCAACTTCTGCAGGTTCTATTAAAAAGCCCAAACTTTCTGGTGCTCGATGAACCCACCAACGATCTGGACTTGATTACGCTGGGCACTTTGGAAAATTACCTGGAGAACTTTGAAGGCAGCCTCATTATCATCTCGCACGATCGCTACTTTATGGATAAACTTGTTAACCACCTGTTTGTGTTCGATGGTCAAGGACAAATAAGAGACTTTCCCGGCAACTATACTGACTACCGTATGCAGGCAGCAGAAAGCCCCCAGGTGGCCAAACCTACAGAACAAAAAAAGGAAAAGACCAAGGAACCAAATGAACGGAAAAAGCTTTCATTTAAGGAGCAACGAGAGTTTAGCCAGTTGGAGCAACAGATAGCCGATCTGGAACAGGAGAAAAGCCGATTAATCGATGAAATGAATCAGGTAACTGATCATGAAGAGTTGTCGGAACTGGCCAAGCGCCTTCAGACAGTTTCTAATGAACTCGACCAAAAAGAATTGCGCTGGCTGGAGCTCTCCGAATTGACGTAGTGCATGGCAGTAATAGAATTGACCAACGACAAGGTAAGTTTAGTAGCAAATACCGAAAAAACGATACTGGAAAACACACTGGCTGCGGGCATACCGCACACCCACGCTTGTGGAGGCTTTGCCCAATGTTCTACCTGCCGTGTCTATATCGAGGAAGGTTTGGAAAACCTTTGTCCCCGAAATGAAGAAGAATCGTCTCTTGCTCAACAATTAGGACTGCTGCCTGAGGTAAGGCTGGCGTGTCAGACTAAAATTAATGGGGATGTAAAGATGAGAAGACTCGTACTTGATGAAATCGATGAAACCATTATCCTGGATCATGGTAGCACCCTTTCGCCCAGAAGCCTGGGAATTGAAAAAGACGCATCCATACTCTTTGTAGATATTGCCGACTACACTGCTTTTTCGGAAAAAACTCCGGCTTACGATGTAGTGCATATTCTCAACCGCTACTTTCATATAGCCGGCACGGTTGTAAAAAAATATGGAGGGCGAATAATTGATTACTACGGAGATGGCTTTTTGGCCATCTTTGGGTTAGACGATGATCCGAAACACTCCGAAAACCTCATTAAAGCCGGATTCGAACTGAAAACAGCCATCGATAAGTTCGACCATGCCGTACACGATATTATTGACAGTGACTTTAAAATCCGGCTGGGAGCGCACACCGGTAAAATCATTTGGGGAACCATAGGCATTGAAGGCATGCAGAAGGAAGCTGCCATTGGAGATACCGTAAACTTGGCCAGCCGAATAGAACAAGCCAATAAAACACTCAATACTCGGTTTTTAGTATCAGAAGCTCTCTACAAAAAACTACAACACAAATGTTCGGTTTGTCAGAGTTTCGAAATAAACGCCAAGGGTAAAAGCGGGATCCAAAAAGTCTACTCACTAGACCAACACTTTTTAGACTAGTCTTCCCCTTAGAGTTGGGCCGCGAAGGCAAAACTCTTCGAGCCTCTCTGCTTGCGCTATTCAATTAATCGAACGAGATTCGTTACTTAAAGCTATTTTAGTACACCATGAACTCAACGTTGTTTCTTATTCTTTTTGGGTTTCTAATGGTTGTATATGCCATGAGTTTCATCTATTACATGAAACAGCGCAGCAACCGGAAGAACAATCAAAACCGTATTTTACAACTCCCACTGTTCATGGCCTTCCTTATTGGCCCCTTACTTTTTTTCATGATTAACAACAACCAACGCAGAGAGAAAAGAAAGTTTATGAAAGGAAATAAAAGGCGATTCTCCTGAATTTATACAACCTCATAGACCAGCATACGTCTACAGCCTCAAAGCTTGAACTCTTTTAGTCAATTATTACTTACTTCAACATGCATCAGGAATTCATCAATAAACTTTATGTGCGGCAACAAGCCTGCCCCAGCTGCCCATCGCCCGAAATGGTCGCCAACTGGTTCAACGACCTTCTCGGCACCCTATTCCCTGACTTTTCGCGGCAGCAGTTTAGCACTCAGAAAGAATTTGAATTACATCTGGAAAAATTACGATTGCAACTCAATCAAATTCTTTCCCGAAACCCCATTAAATCGGATATGGAACCGGACCATGTAACCGATCGGTTTTTTGATGAATTACCGGCCATTCACGCCATGCTGGAAGAAGACATAACGGCTATTTTTGAAGGCGATCCGGCCGCTAAAAGCCGAACCGAAGTAGTAAGAACTTATCCGGGTTTCATGGCCATTGCGGCTCATCGCATTGCCCATTCGCTGTATCAGCTAAAGGTTGAGCTCATACCTCGTATAATTTCGGAGTATGCACATAGCCGAACGGGCATCGATATTCACCCTGGCGCAACCATAGGCCATTTCTTTTGTATAGACCATGGCACCGGGGTTGTGATTGGCGAAACCACTCACATTGGCGACCATGTTAAAATTTATCAGGGAGTAACCCTGGGGGCTTTGAGTGTAGAGAAGCGCGATGTACAAACGAAACGCCATCCTACCATTGGCGACCATGTAGTCATTTATGCAGGAGCTACTATTTTAGGTGGAAACACCGATATAGGCCATAGCTCGGTAATTGGAGGCAATGTGTGGCTTACCCACAGTGTGCCTTCCGGCTCCAAGGTTTATTACCAGGCCCAAATGAGCCACTCCAACGGAAAGAAAGACACAATTATTTTTAAAGGACAAAGCGCATGACCATTGAGCAATTAATTGGTAATACACCCTTGGTAGAATACCAACGCCTACATACCAATCCGAAAGTGAAAATCTACGGTAAACTGGAAGGCAACAACCCCGGGGGAAGTGTAAAAGACAGAGCTGCTTATGGCATGATAAAAGGGGCGCTAGACCGCGGTGAAATAAAAAAGGGCGACCGATTAATTGAAGCCACTAGTGGCAATACAGGCATAGCCTTGGCCATGATTGCCAGCATTATGGGTGTGCACATAACCCTGGTGATGCCTGATAACTCCACGCGCGAACGAGTTTTAAGTATGCAGGCCTATGGTGCTGAGGTAATACTTACGCCTGCCGCTCAAACCATTGAGTATTCCCGTACACTGGCGCAGCAAAAGGCCGAAAAAGAAGGCTATTACATGCTCAATCAGTTTGCCAACCCCGATAACTACGGACAACATTATAAAACTACAGGGCCTGAAATATGGAAGGACACCCAGGGGAAAATCACCCACTTTGTTTCTGCCATGGGCACTACCGGCACTATTATGGGAGTATCGCGCTATCTAAAGGAACAAAATCCACATGTGCAGATAGTAGGCACTCAACCAACGGATGGTTCCAGCATCCCCGGAATCCGCAGATGGTCTCCTGAATTTCTTCCTAAAATATTCGATCCACACAGGGTTGATAGAATAATAGATGTAAGTCAGCAAGAAGCCACCATAATGACGCGAAGAATGGCTAAAGAAGAAGGAATTTTGGCAGGCATGAGCTCTGGCGGTGCATTACATGCAGCGCTAAAGCTTACCGAAGAAATTGAAGAAGGGGTTATCGTCCACATTGTCTGCGACCGGGGAGACAGATACTTAAGTAGTGACTTATTTGGGTAAGCCTGAAAACAAACATTGTCCCTAAGCCTCATCGATTGCATTGAGCCTGTAATTACTGTAGGGTTGTAATCCACACCAAATAACCGCAGGCATGCTGCTCACTGCTGACATAGGGTTGTCATCTGACATCTCTAATTTTATGGTAAACGGAACAGCCATGCCCGAAAAAGTGCTGACAACATACTACCCTAAAAGCAAAACAGATTGGAGAAACTGGCTAAGTAAACACCATGACTCAACCCAGTCTATCTGGTTAGTTTATTATAAGACTTCCAGTAACAAGCCTACTCTAAGTTGGAGTGAGGCCGTAGACGAAGCACTTTGCTTTGGCTGGATTGATAGCACAAAGAAAGCCATCGACAAAGAAAGCTACATGCAATATTTCTGTAAGCGAAAGCCCAACAGCATATGGTCTAAAATAAACAAAGAGAAAGTGGCCCGGCTCATTGAAAACAACCTTATGACCGAGGCTGGCTTAAAGAGCATAGCAATAGCTAAAGAAAATGGTTCCTGGAACGCATTGGATGATGTAGAGGCACTAATTGTTCCGAACGACTTAACCGAGGCTTTAGCAGGCTGCAAAGAGGCACTTGCATTTTTTAACAGGCTCAGCAATTCGACTAAAAAACTACTACTGCATTGGGTAACCTTTGCTAAACGGCCGGAAACGAGAGCAAAACGAATTGTAGAAATCGTAGAGAGTGCCCATAAAAGCCTGAAACCAAAACAGTTCAGGTAATTGGTTCACCACAACCAACATCACTTGAATTTCATCCTCAAAACAAGCACTTTTTAAGTCAACAACTGGCGTTAAAAACAGGAACTAAGTCCACACACTCACGTGTTAATGGCACCTGATAATTAGACAAAGCAAAAACATGAATAAAAGTTATCCAAGATCATTTTCGCACATAGGTATCACCGTGCCTGACCTAAAAAAAGCCGTTGAATTTTATGAAGAGGTGATGGGCTGGTATGTGATTATGCCTCCCTCTAAAATCAAAAAAGAGAAAGAAACAGCCATCGGTCAAATGTGCATCGATGTGTTTGGCGAAGATTGGGAAGAGTTTGAAATCGCCCACATGTCCACATCAGATGGAATTGGTATAGAGCTATTCTCATTCCCTCATGGAGTTAAAGAGAAGCCAGAATTCAATCCGTTCAACACCGGTCTTTTTCACTTCTGTGTACAAGATCCGGACATTGAAGGCCTAACTCAAAAAATTATAGAACGTGGTGGTAAGCAGAGAATGCCAATTCGTGAATATTACCCCAATGAAAAACCGTATAAAATGGTTTATGTAGAAGACCCTTTTGGTGTGGTATTCGAAATATATTCTCACAGTTATGAGCTCACCTATTCTTCGGGGGCATATCAAGACTAACCGCTTCTTAAGGCTTCGCTAAAAGTGAGGCCTTCACTTTTTTACGGGTAGTGCTATCCGAACTTCTTCACAACGCAATGGAATCCACCCCTACTTTCTTTCAATAGTTAAGCAAGAAAAAAGCCCTACAACCCACAGAAGCACACTATATTGGAGTAAGCTTATCTTAACAAAGTCCTAACTCACCAAATGAAGAACGCTCTCCTATTTTTAACCCTTCTTTGCCCGGCTCTATTTTCCTGCAACCAAACAAAGACTAAAAACCACCAACAAGCGGAAGAACAAAAAACAGAAGCAGCAAAAACCGACTCCGTTGTTTATCAAAGCCAAGCACTTACCATTATTAAGTTAACTGACCATACATATCAGCATATTTCCTACTTAGACACCGATACTTTCGGTAAGGTACCCTGCAATGGCATGTTTGTTATAAATGAGGGTGAAAGTATTGTATTCGACACGCCAACCCACTCAGAAAACGCTAAAGAACTTATCATTTTTATCCGTTCAGAATTAAAAAGTAAGATCACTGCGTTAATCCCCACACACTTCCATGAAGACTGCATCGGTGGAATTAATGAATTTGACACCCAAGGCATTCCTGCATTTGTCGGCACTCGAACTATAAAACTATTGACTGACAACAACTATAATTTCAAAACGCCCGTCAATGCTTTTAATGATAGTCTGAACTTGAAATTAGGAAACCAAGCAGTTGTCGTGCACTTTTTGGGCGAAGGCCACACCCAAGACAATCTAGTAGGCTACTTCCCTTTAGATCACGTTCTTTTTGGTGGCTGTTTAATTAAATCAGTTGGAGCCGGTAAGGGTAATTTAGAAGATGCCAACGTTCAACAATGGCCAGCGACTGTGGCCAACGTAAAACGCAAATTTCCCGAAGCTAACCTGGTTGTTCCGGGCCATGGAAAAACCGGTAATACAGCTCTTTTAGATTATACCATACAATTGTTCGAGACAAATAATCAGTAGAAGCAGTCATGAAAGAAGAAGCTATCATCGGCCATTGAGACAGCCGGTATCTGAGTGGCGATTTGCTCAGCCAAGTCCGGTTGAATAGACTCAATGACTCAAAAACTTTAAGCACATTTCAATTATATTCTTTTGATTAGCTACCTGAATACATTCTTTCTATTTACTTGTAACAATAAACCATACCTATCTTATGCATACCATTCAACGAATGATCACCAACATCTGCTCCGATAACCTTTCTGCAAGCAGAGATTTTTATACCAGCCTGCTCGATTTCGTAGTCGATTATGACAGTGACTGGTTTGTTCATTTGATCTCCAAAGACCGCCAACTGGAACTCGGTATTATTGACCGAACCTATGATTTGGTTCCGGAAGCATTTCAGCAAAAACCACAAGGCTTTTACCTCACCTTTGTGGTCGAAAATGCCGACATAGTTTTTGAAAAAGCTAAGTCACAAGGCTTTGAAGTACTCAGTGAGCCGGAAAATACTTTTTACGGACAAAGGCGCTTTTTACTAAAGGACCCGAATGGCACTCTGGTAGACATTTCCTCCCCCACTAAGGCTCCCTGATATCACAGCCTGACTGATGTTGTCTAAAAAACGACTGCTGACCATACTAGTGCTCGGAGCCACCGCCATTTCACTATTCTTTGTACCCTGGCGGCTGCTCTGGGTTTCAATTCGCCCCTGCCTGATAGCGTGCAAGAGCAGGTAAATCGGGTTGAAGAATATGCTCTTAGCGGTATTATAGTGTACATTGATGAAGCAGGAAAGCCCCCTAAACTCCACACTACCGGTTAGCACAACAGAGAAACAAAAGTACCTGCTTAATCCGGTGCTCTTTTTAAAAGAGTCAGCATTAGTAAACTATATATTGCCGCAGCGGCTACCAAGCTCATTGGTAAAGGGCAGTTAGACCCCACGAAATCTTTGGTTCAATACCTGCCTGAGCTCCGCGGAAACAGTAGAAAATGCCGATCGAATTACGCTTGAACAACTCGTACAGCACCGCAGTGGCATACCTACTTTTACAGACTCTCCGGATTTTCGGTGGGACAAGCCTTTTAAGAACAATGAGAAAACACTAGAGCTTGTACTGAACAAACCGGCACGTTTTGAACACGGCCTGCGCTATGAATACTCCAATACTAACTACCTGCTTCTTGGCCATATTTTAGGCAATACGTTGGGCTACAGTCATCACCAGTATATCGAAGAAGCCATATTGCATCCACTTCAACTCAAAAGCACTTCTAGCCTGCTTAGCCAAGCCAATCCCGAACGGGTAATGAGCGGATATGTCGTAGGCTGGCTTCATGATGTAAAAGGCAATGATTTTATTGAACCGGGTGCTTCTATGGTCGCTACAGCTAAAGAGGTTGGTCTGTTTTTGACGGCACTGCACAATGGTAGTTTACTCAATAAGAAGGAGCAATCAATCTATGCCGGGCTGTATAGTTTTGAGCATACCGGACTTTTGCCGGGCTACCAGAGTTTGGCTCGCTATTATGCAGATATAGATGTTGTTATCATTCAGTTCACGAACACCAGCGGAGGCAAAGCCTGGAGTTTTTCAGAAATTATGCACAAGCGCCTAGTCAGGATTTAAGAAACCACAACACTCTACATGTTCCATGACACTCCCTTTGCATGTTCTGCACTTTTTTAGGAACTTGAATACAGAACCCATCCAATCCAGCCCCATGAACGCATTTGAAGCAGCCAGAATTGAAGAGCTAAAAAAGCAGATTGAATACGAGCATCAGGAAGAATATAGGTATGTAGAAAAATTCAGACCTTTGGTGCAAGAAGTAGACAGGCTTTCAAAATCTTTTCTCGGCATATTGCTAAATAGAGCTACAATAAAAAGACTCAATAAGGAAATGCAGTCTTATGCGGATGTAGCCAATGACCATCAGCGTAGGAAGAACCAGTTAAGAAAAGAATTAAACGAACTTGAATCGGCAATTCGCAATCGCCACTAAACCCCAATACTATGAACAGCAAACAAGATGAAAGAATAGCCGCCATGAGTTTTGCTTCAGTATACCCGCACTATGTAACCAAAGTAGAAAAGAAAGGCCGGACAACCGAAGAACTTCATCAGGTCATTGAGTGGCTCACTGGTTTTGATTCCAAAAAACTCCAAAGTCTGATCGATGAAAAAGCCACCTTCCAATCATTTTTTGACCAAGCCAGCCTTAACCCCAATGCAAAGCTCATTACCGGAGTCATCTGTGGCTATCGGGTAGAAGAAATCGAAAACCCATTGACCCAAAAGGTAAGGTATCTGGATAAACTGGTAGATGAGTTGGCCAAGGGTAGAAAAATGGAAAAGATATTGAGAAGCGTATAGTCTATCGTGGTTTTGGTTCGCAAGTTTTTTGAGATTAAACCAGTCTGACCGCTCATAGCGATCAGACCAGTAGCACCGGCTAAGCCGATAAAGTATTCTATTCCGCGGTGGTAGCATCTTTTACTCCAGAAGCCGCAGAGGTAGTCGTTCCCTTCTTGGCATACACACGGAAGTAGTATTTGGTTTTGGCGTTCAACCCAGTAACCACAAGATTGGTAGTAGTAACCTCCTTCTTAGAGTAATTATTGAGCGTGCTGCTGAAGTTGGCATTCGTAGAAACATCCACCAGGTATTTATCAGCACCGGTTACCTGAGCCCAGCTAATCTTAAAAGAGTTGGCTGTGATATCAGTTGCTGCGTTAACAGCAGGTGCGCTCAGCGATGGTTTTGGATCATCGTCTTTATCGCAAGACATAACCAAACCGGTGAACAAAAATGCCACTACCAGCATTCTCATAAGTCCACTACTTTTTTCTAACATTCTCATTTTGCTAAAAATTTGTTTTTACATATTGATAGCCCCTTGACCCTCCATTCAGGGGCCCGGTTGTAAGCTTCTATGAAGAAAAAATTTATAGTTTGAGACACATATTATTCTATTTCCGGCCGCGTTATTCTGTATTTTCATCAGGTCGAAAACTGCCTTATTTTTCACTTTCTTAACAATTCCTTGAAAAAGCCAGGCTCCATAAACCGTAAGGTCTGACTATTTTTAACCCTAATGACTTTTTACTTATGCGTTCCTATGTACTTACCATGCTTTTTGTGAGCTGCTTATGCAGCCTCTCTACAGCTCAAACTAAAGTAATTGCTCATCGCGGCTCTTCCGGTATAGCCCCAGAAAACACCTTATCGGCCTTTCAACAAGCTATTGACCAAGGAATTGAATTCTTTGAGCTGGATGTACACATTACCAAAGACGATTCCGTGGTGGTCATTCACGACAGTTCAGTAGACAGAACTTCTTCTAATGACAAGAAGGGAAAGGTGGCTGATATGACCTTTGCCGAGCTGCAAAAGGTAAAGGTAGGTTACTCCGAAAAGTTTGGCGACAGGTTCACTGAAGAGCCAATTCCCAGCTTGCGGGAGGCTCTTAAACTAGCCAAAGACAGAATAAAAGTCTGTGTAGAAATTAAGGCCTATGGTGCCGAAGAAGAAGTATTGCGCACCATTGCTGAGCTAAAAATGACAGATCAGGTGATTATATTCTCTTTTCACTATCAGGTACTGGCTAAAATAAGAAAGCTGAATGCTGATATTCCAATTCTCTACCTCATAGGGACGGCAGATCAGTTTACCCTGGACTACGCCAAGGTAATCAAAGCGGGCTATATTGGAGTTGGCGGTGGCACTCACCTAACGGAAGCATTTATTAAAGAGGCACACGCCATGGGTATCCAAGTATGGCGATATACGGTGGACGATGAAGAAACGATGAGGGCTTTGATTGACCTGGGAATTGATGGAATAATTTCTAACTACCCAGACAGGGCTGTGAAACTCTTAAACCACTGACTATGAAGCACATTATTAAACTGGAAGAGGCAGCTATGTTTGGCTTCTCCATCTATTTATTCAGCCTGACCAATTTTGACTGGTGGTGGTATTTAGTGCTCATTCTCACTCCCGATATTGGCATGATCGGATATGCCCTAAACACCAAAACAGGTGCGCTAACATATAACCTATTCCACCATAAAGGACTTGCTATTATGGTGCTTTGCTTGGGCTGGTTGTTCAGTAACTCATGGCTAGAATTGAGTGGTATTATTCTATTTGGGCATGCAAGCCTTGATCGTATTTTTGGTTATGGGCTGAAATACCCCGATCACTTTAAGCATACGCATTTGGGGTGGTTGCCCGGATCTAAGGCGGAAAGCTAAGCCTCCGATTTAGTGGTATAAAATGGGCAGAGGCGTTAATAACCTGAGAGCTCTCGCCCATAATGCTTACATTCACAGTGTTGATACTGTGAACTATGCGTTACTTTTTAAGCTACTTAGTCATTACCCTGTTTATTATTTCTTGTAGGCCTGCTCCTGAGAATTCTCCAATCAATGGCACATGGAAACCCGTCAGTCAGAACCTTGGTGGCACTCCGCTACCTCTGGCAGCCAATAGCAATCAAAAACTGGTGGTAACCGATAGCTTGTATACCATGCATGCAGAAAGTATAGACAAAGGCATAATTCACTTTAATGAGCATAAAATGGATATATATGGTCAGGAAGGCCCTAATAAAGGAAAGCATTTCAAGGCCATCTATAAACAAACCAGCGACAGCCTAACGGTGTGCTACAACCTACAGGGCGACAGTTATCCCAAAGCCTTTTCTACAGAAGGGCAGCCGCTGTATTATCTGGTAGTTTTTAAACGCATCGAATAAGTTAGTCGGTAATGAGCAAACCCTGGTCGCTAAGCCGCGACCGTATGTTTTGGTGTTGCTTCCAGAACCTATCTTCAATAATTGACCACAGCTTTCGGGCCTCAGGCACATCGTTCAAAGCATCCATTTGAGGATCGTCATCAAAGAGTATAAGCCAATATTGGAAATTCTCTTTCTCCGAGAATAACCTTAACTGTTTTAATGCCTTTTGTATGTCTCCCTGGTGAGCGTAATAAACCGCCAAACTTAATTCCTTATAAATGGACTGATCTTGCTGCATATAGTCCAGAAAATCTTTATTCAGGGCTTCAGCCTCCTTATTCTTACCCATGGCCTCCAGTACTACAGCTATCTTTCCATGCTCATATCGGTAAATGTCAAGTTTCATTTGCTCACGCATATCCAGAAAAATAGAATAATAGTAGTAAGCCTCTTCGTAGTCGCGCATAAAGTAGCATACCTTCCCTACCTCCTGCAAAATATCCAGCCGGCTAGAGTCCTTCTTCCACTCCACTATCAGCCGATCTTTCAACCGATTCATATCCTTTTCCTTGGCATATAACACAAAGGCTTTCAATAAGTTAGAAAACCCATTATCCTTCTCATAGTCAATGGATTTATTCACATAGTACAAAGCTTCTTCCACAAAGCCTGTTTGAATTAGCGCATTGGAAAGATGCAAATACAAGAAACTTCGGGTCATGGAATCGGTAGACGTTGCAGCCAACTGTTCTCCTCTTAGGGCATATTCCAGATACTTGGCGGTATTGGGAGTATAGTTAGCATAAAGATCTGAAAGCAAGTTAATTACATCGGTAGAATTGGGGTTATATTCAAGTGCCTTTTCCAGGTAAGGAGCCACAGAGCTATAATCTTCGTCATACATAAAAGTAAGCGCTTTGGCTATCAGGCTTTCCGGCAGCTTAGGGTCATTCAGCATAGCTTTGTCAGCACTTTGGTGTATTTCTTTTGCAAACTTCTTATCGGCCTGAAAAATATCGAGGTAGTAATAGGCCACTGTCAAAGCAGCATAGGCATGAGCAAATCCGGGGTCTAGCTCGGTCGCTTTTTTAAAGTATGGCAATGACCTCATGGTCTTCTCATCATCGCCTATCACCAACAAGTCCCTTCCTTTTAAAAACTGGTCATAAGCCTCCAGGTTATCGGTAGGTATTTTCTCAATTTGTGCCTGTTCTTTGGGGGTAATAATGGCCTGCACCTCTCCGGCAATGTTTTGTGCAATCTCTTGCTGTAGTTTAAAAATATCGCTAGTGTTGCGTTCATACTGCCGCGCCCAAAGGTGCTTGTCGGTGGCAGCTTCAATTAGCTGAATATTCAGCAGTATCCGGTCGCCAATTTTTTGTCCGCTGCCCTCCACAAAATATTTCACATTGAGCTCCTTAGCCATTTCAGGAATGGTTTTAGTCGAATTTCTGTACTTCTCAGTAGAGGTTCGGCTAATTACCCTCAGATCGGCAATTTTCTGCAAATTAATGAGCGTAGACTCCATGAGACCGTTGATGAGGTAAACATTGGAAGAATCGCTGCTATCGTTAATGAATGGCAACACAGCAATAGACTTTTCCTCTAAAATCTCATTTTCGCGGTCGGGCCTACTTAGCAAAAACACGACAAGCAGTAGTATGAAAATACCGGCTACAATTAAAAGTGGGGCCCTTATGCCGGAAGCTGGCGCGGGTGGAACCTCATGAGCGACAGTTTCCATACGTTTGCTCACCTCTCCCGGGGGGTATCCATACTGTTCTCTAAAGCACTTCACGAAATAAGAAGCACTGGCAAACCCTACCTGTTCAGAAACTTCCGAAACATTCAGTGCCCCGGTTTTAAGTAGTTCCATGGCTTTCTCCAGCCTAACCTCGCGAATAAACTGGCTCACCGACTGCCCGGTAATTTTCTTTACCCTTCTCAGCAGGTTAGAACGGCTCATACCTACCTCTTCGGCCAGTTCTGAAACACCAAATTGCTCGTGGGCCATTTGCTGTTGTATAACCTCCCTGAGTTTGTCCAGAAAATTTCGTTCGAAAGGGGGCAATTCTTGCATGAAAAAGTAAGGCCTAATATTGTACAAAGGAGGAAAATAAATGGCAGAGTAACAAACCCGAAAAAACCAGCTTCACAAGCCCAAATCGAAAGTTATGCGTCATAATTTATAGGGTTGCATCATAGTTTTAGTCTATGATTGAAACTTAATAGTATTGGCCTGATTACTGCTAACTGCCCGGCAATTGTTCTTTTCAACTTTGTGTCATCAAAAACAATGAAGAAACAAACGAATCTAAAACGTATGAAAAGAACACTCTTAATTCTACAACCCACAGCCTTTTTTCTAGCCCTGCTTCTACTAGGCATGGGTTGTTCCGGCCAGGCAAACAATCAAACTCAGGAAGGTGATGCCGCCTCAACAAAAGCTCCTACTCAAAGCATACACGATACCGTAATCTCAGGACAAGCCGATGTGGTAAAACAGCATATTGCGGCCGGTACCAACCTGAATGCTAAAGACCCTTTTGGCGGGTCTACTCCTCTTATTCTAGCCGCAGTATTTGGACATGACGATATTGCAAAACTCCTTATTGAAGCCAAAGCCGACCTGAACATTAAAAACAAGGAAGGATCTACCGCATTGCTTACAGCCGCTTTTTTTGGTCGTATAGAACAGGTAAAGCTACTCCTGGAAGCCGGAGCAGATAAGACCATAAAAAATGCATTTGGGGCTACTGCCCTGGAGTCTGTACAAGCACCATTCTCGGAGTTAAAGCCAATGTATGAACTAATTGGGGGTCAGTTAAAACCCATGGGGCTTACATTAGACCTAAAGCGAATAGAAGCTGCCCGTCCAGAAATTGCCAAACTTTTACAATAAAATCGGCTCGATAGATGGAAAGAAGGTACGACATAGATTGGCTTAGGGTAATTGCCATTGCCATGCTGCTGATATATCATATTGCCATTGGTTTTCAGCCCTGGGGTTCGCTAATCGGCTTTATAGCTAATGACGAACCCATTCCAAACCTTTGGATTCCTATGGGCATGTTGAACGTTTGGCGTATTCCGCTTCTCTTTTTTGTTTCCGGAATGGGCGTATTTTTTGCCCTGCAAAAACGCAACTGGAAACAGCTACTGGGTGAAAGGGCTACACGAATTCTTATGCCTTACGGGTTTGGTGCTCTGGTCATTGTACCTATACACGTGGCCATTCTATTTAAGCATTACGGCCTGCCTTTTTCATACAGACCCTCTCCGGCCCACTTGTGGTTTCTGGGTAATATTTTTGCTTATGTTCTGCTTTTTATTCCGCTCTTTTATTGGCTCAAAAACAGGCCTGAAACCTCATTTGCCAACACTATAAGGAAACTCTTTAGCAGCCCGGCAGGATTTTTAATAATAGCCTTGCTTTTTGAAGCAGAAGCTCTGCTTGTTCAACCTTCGCCTTTCGAAATGTATGCCCTTACCTGGCACGGTTTCTTTCTGGGTATGGTGGCTTTCATACTGGGCTTTCTCTGTGTATACAGCGGCTGCAGGTTCTGGCAAAACACTCTAAAATGGCGCTGGGTACTGTTCACCGTGGCTTTAATACTCTACGCTGTTCGGTTGCTCCATTACGAGTTGGTGGGTCCAAATGAACTCATGGCTATCGAGTCTGTGGCCTGGATACTTACAGCATTTGGTTTTGCCCACAAATACCTCAACCGCCCGAGCCGATTACTCAGTTATCTCAGTGCCGCTGCCTATCCAATCTATATCATTCATATGGCAGCTCTATACTTTTTCTCCTACCTCATTTTTCCTTTGGCTTGGCCGGTATGGTTGGAGTTTGTAGCTGTGGTAGTACTTACTTTTGTGGCTTGCTATGCTCTTTATGAGTGGCCCATTAAGCGTGTAAGTTTTATTCGGCCGTTGTTCGGATTAAAAAAGCTCGATAAATAATTCCCAATTAAAGAGACCATCCGCAAGAGCACAGTGCGCTAAAACCGCGTAATGGCTGCCCCTGGGATGGTCTCCTTCTTTGCTTTGCAAAAAGGCACCCAACCGCTCTAGTTACTAGCCTATTTTAATTTGAGGGTAATCGGCAATTGGCTATGGCATATTAGATGCAATGCCCTTAACTTAGCATGTAACAATAAGGAGTCTTAAAATGAGCAACCACACACAGTCTATTGGCGACAGAGTAAAACTTCCCTTTCAATTTGATGTGCAGCGTATTATCGATGAGGTGTATCAAATGCCAATGAATAACTTCATTTACTACAATGTGATACCGCTTCGCTCGCCAGCCCATTTTGTGGACCCCAGTTTACCTACACCTCCATCTACCGAAGATTATGCCGATGGTTCGTGGACCGATTGGCTAGACACCCAAGAGTTGAAATCTTCGCCTTACCTGACCGAAGTGGTCGATATGTTTAAGCAACACACCAAAGTTACCTTAGTGCGTGTGCTTCGTTTGGCAGCCGGTAACATTGTTAAGGAACATACCGACCCCACTCTGGGTCTGGAAATCCCGAAATCGGTCATTCGGCTCACCATCCCTATTATTAACGCGCCAGGTGTAGAATTTTATCTCAATAACGAAATTGTACCTATGAAACCGGGTGAATGTTGGTATATGAGACTAACCGACCCACACCGCGTGATAAACAACAGTACCGAAGACCGTATTAATCTTACCATAGACATGATCCCTAACGATTGGGTACAATCGTTGATTAAGGGTAGCTAGCCTGTGAGCCAAGGGCGAATAAACAAAATGACTTCCTTGAGTGTATATGCTAGCGGAGCCCGATACTTTTGCATATGCTTTGTAAGAACTTATTAAGACTCAATCTGGCGATTGTAGGACTAGCCCTACCTACTCTGCTCTATGCTCAAAAACTGGAAATAGAATCGCGTATTAAACCGGAAGAAGTTCCACCGCAAGCCCTTACATACCTGACAACCGGAGGGGTTGAAAAAGCACAATGGTATTTTGAGGAAGGACTAAGCAGCACTTCTCTAGAGGCTAAGTTCAAACATGACAAACGTTGGTTTAGTGTTGAGTTTTCTGAAGATGGAAGCCTGCAAGACATTGAAGTAACTATACGCATGGAAGAATTGAACAAGGCCACCCGAAATCGTATTCTGGAGGAATTCGAACGTCAGTTTGGTCGCTATAAAATCAGAAAAGTACAGGTACAATATCAAAGCACCTCCCTTGCCACTCTGATTCAGAAAAAAATGCCTTTGCTAAGTGTCCCACATGCCTTTGAAATTGTAGTTAAAGGAAAGAAAGGTAAGCTTCCTAAGCTATGGAAGTTCACTTTTTCAGCTCAGGGAGAGCTATTGTCGCTAAACCAGATTATCACCCGAAACAGCGAGCACCTTGAGTATTAGGCAGTACATTGGTTTGCTGGCCGGCCTTTTATTTGGCACCACACTTTGCGCACAAAATAGCTTTCAGAGCGGTATTTTGCCGGCCATTAATCTCAATAGAAGTATCAACGAGCTGTATGCTCTTAACCTGAAGGTAGAAACCCGCGAGCAGTTTCGGGCCGGGTTTGTTCATACCGATCCCATACGAATGCATGAACATTTGCTTACCGATTTCACTCTGATTGGTTCACGAAAAGTAGGTTTATCTGAAAAAATCAATCTCGGCTACCTGCTTCGTCTTCGTCAGGGAGAACGCATCCACCGAATCATTCAACAGTTCTCGTTTATTAGCCGGCTGCGCAACTTTAATCTGGGCCATCGGTTGGTAAGCGATCAAACCTTTGCCCCGGAAGAGCCCGCTGTGTTTAGGCTTCGCTACCGCATGAGCATGGAGTTTCCGCTAGACGGAGAGAAAGCGGATCCCGGTGAGTTTTATGTTAAAGTGAACAATGAACTCATTCAAACCTGGCAACGAGGCAACGCACCACTCACCGAATATCGCTTTGGGCCCTTTTTAGGGTATTTTATGAGCAATACTCATAAGGTAGAAGTAGGCCTGGACTACCGCAACCAGTCCATTCTCATAGCCCCAACCCGGCATAGCTATTGGTTAAGCCTCAATTGGTTTTTTAACCTATAATCTAACCAACACATCTTTCTTATTAATTATCAGCCACATAGTTCAAACTATTTGTGCTTTCCTTTTTGCGCGGCTTTAAAAGCCCTACCTTTGCGGCCTGAAATTGATAGCCTACTATGATCTCTGTACAAAACGTATCCCTTGCTTTTGGTAAAAGAGTCCTTTTTGATGAAGTAAACATAAAATTCAGTGGCAACAACTGCTACGGTGTTATTGGTGCCAACGGAGCCGGAAAATCTACCTTTCTAAAGATTTTATCGGGCGATATAGACCCCAACTCCGGGTCTGTGACCATTGAACCTGGCAAACGAATGGCCGTATTGAAACAGAACCACTTTGAGTTTGACGAAAACACTGTGCTCGATACCGTAATGATGGGCCACTCCGTGCTATGGGGCATTATGAAAGAGAAAGACGCTATATACATGAAACCCGACTTCAGCGAGGAAGACGGCATTAAAGCTTCTGAACTGGAAGCACAGTTTGCTGAGATGGACGGGTGGAATGCGGAGTCTGATGCGGCTGCCCTTTTGAGCGGACTGGGCATTACGGAGGACTTGCACTATAGCCTGATGAAAGATCTGAACGGTAGTCAAAAAGTGAGAGTACTATTGGCTCAAGCCCTATTTGGCAACCCCGACATTCTTATTCTGGATGAGCCAACCAACGACCTGGATCTCCAAACCATTAGCTGGCTGGAAGATTTCTTACTCGACTTTAAAAACACGGTGATTGTGGTATCGCACGACCGTCACTTTTTAGATACCATCTGTACCAATATTGTAGATATCGATTACAGCCAGGTGAAGCTCTACACCGGAAACTACTCTTTCTGGTACCAGTCTAGCCAGTTGGCCCTTCAGCAGCGTTCAGCGGCCAACAAAAAAGCTGAAGAGAAAAAGAAAGAGCTTCAGGAGTTTATTGCTCGCTTCTCGGCCAATGCCTCTAAGTCTAAACAAGCCACCAGCAGAAGAAAGCTCCTGGACAAAATTAATGTGGAAGACATTCAGCCTTCTACCCGCAGGTATCCGGCCATTATATTTCAGCAAAGCCGCCCTGCCGGTGATCAGATTTTGGAAATCAAAAACCTTTCGAAAGCCAACGAAGAAAAACCTCTCTTCTCAGGGCTCGATCTGTTTGTGAACCGTGGCGATAAAATAGCCGTGCTGAGCAAAGACAGTGTAGCAACAACTACCTTCTTTAAAATATTAATGGGTGAAGAAAAGGCCGATTCGGGCGAGTTCAAATTCGGTCAAACGATTACTACGGCCTACTTACCCAACGACAATTCAAAATATTTTAATACCAACGAAAACCTCATAGACTGGTTAAGGCAGTTTTCTGAGGGCGAAAAAGACGAGGTATTCATACGTGGTTTCCTGGGCAAAATGCTCTTCTCGGGCGAAGAAGTTTTCAAAAAAGCTAATGTGCTTTCTGGAGGTGAAAAGGTTCGTTGTATGATTTCTCGGATGATGCTGGCCCAAGGCAACCTGCTCATTATAGATGAACCTACCAATCACCTGGACCTGGAGTCTATTCAGGCATTTAACAATGCACTGAAAGACTTTCCTGGCACGGTGCTCTTCACTTCTCACGATCATGAGTTTACCCAAACTGTGGCCAATAGAATTTTGGAAATAGGACCAAAAGGCTACCTCGACAAGCTGAGCACTTACGATGACTACATTGAAAACGAGGAGTGGATGGCACAACGAGAAAAGATTTACTAGGCACCAAGCAAGCCTGATGATAAAAGAGGCTACCTCAAGAGCCAGGTGAACGTCACCCTGAGCTTGCCTACCTGCCGGTAGACAAGCCCAGATGACGGGTTTTAAAGCTTTTGAGATAGCCTCTTTTTTATGAATATGCTACTCTTCTTCCGAACGCTTCATGAGTTCGGCCGCTTCCATTAACCGAATCATTTCTGCTCTATAGCCATTTTCATCGTAGCCTTTACTAAGTCTGGCCAACTCCAAAGCCTCATGATAGGTGTAGCCATTGAGATAATCGGATTCGCGAAGCAGCATTCCGAATGATGCCACTGCGGCAGACCAATTGAAATTATGGCTCATACCTCGAATAGGTTTCACCTCGTTTGGAATAACCGTATCTAAATAAACAGAGCGATCTTCATCGGGTTGTTTATAGCGTAACTTTACTGTCATTAAGTCTGTGGTGTTAATTGCTACTTCCGGCTTGTGATTGGGCTGATACTTCAGATCATCAATAGGTTTAAAACTGCTTTTAACCCCAACCGGAATTACTTCATAAAGAGCTGTAACAGTATGACCAGCACCTAATTCGCCTGCATCCTTTTTATCGTTATTGAAGTCTTCATCGGCCAAAAGTCTGTTTTCATAGCCAATTAGTCGATAGGCCTGCACAGTTCCAGGATTGAATTCAACCTGTAGTTTCACATCCTTAGCAATGGTGAACAATGTTCCACCAAACTCATTGACCAATACCTTCTTGGCTTCTAGAATATTATCGATGTAGGCATGGTTGCCGTTCCCCTTATCGGCCAAAATCTCCATTTTAGAATCCTGATAATTGCCCATTCCAAAACCTAGAACAGTAAGAAATACACCACTCTTTCTCTTCTCTTCGATTAGGTCTTCCATGGCTTTATCGCTTGAAGCCCCGACATTAAAATCTCCATCTGTGGCCAGGATGATTCTATTATTACCGCCTTTAATGAAATTCTCTTGGGCAATCGTATAAGCCAGGTGAATACCGGCTCCACCAGCTGTCGAACCACCGGCCCGAAGGTTTTCCAGTGCTTTTAAAATCTCTCGCTTATTTGCTCCAGAAGTAGAGGGCAGCACCTCTCCAGCGGCTCCGGCATACACCACAATGGAAACCCGGTCTTCTGGTCTCAATTCATGGACCAACAACTTAAGCGACTTTTTGAGCAACGGCAGCTTGTTTTTGCTTTCCATAGAGCCCGATACATCGAGCAAGAACACAATATTAGAAGGCGGTAATTGGTCCATTTCTATCTTTTGCCCCTGAATACCGATATGAACCAAATAGTGATCTCGGTTCCACGGAGCTCTACCCACCTCGTGCTGCACATGAAAAGGATGTTGACCCGTAGGCTGATTGTAGGTATAATCGAAGTAATTGATCATTTCTTCAATTTTTACAGCATCCTTTGGCGGCAATTGTCCTTGAGTGATGAACCGTCTCACGTTACTATATGAAGCCGCATCTACATCGATGGAGAACGTACTGAAAGGATTCTTGAAAGGTGAATTAAATCCGTTTTCTTCTATTTCTGCATAGGACTCAGTATTTGATTTGTAATTTGGCATGTATATAGACTGAATATGATCTTGTTCAAGCACCTTCAGATCTAACTCATCTTCAATCATATCATATTGAACATTGGCTGGCGAAGCCTCAGTCTTAGCTCTTCTATTAAACAAGCGTCTTCTCCCGACACCAGTAACCACAACTTGTTCCAAGGCAGTTGCATCTGGTTGCATTTGAATATTTACAACCTTCCTTTTACCCACCTGAACTTCCTGAGAAACATAACCTAAATAGCAAAAAACCAAGACTGACTTTTCATTAGGAACTTCTAGTTCGTACTTGCCATTTAAGTCTGTAGCAACACCGTTCCTTGTGCCCTTTAATAGCACTGTCACCTGAGGTAATGGTAACCCATCATCAGCTCCTGTTACTTGACCACTAATGGTGATTGAAAATTTTTCTTCTACTGGTTTATGGAATCCAACCAATAAAGTCATCATGATTATTAAGACCTGTTTCATGGTATATCGATTTTAGTTTTATAATCTTTAAAGACAGGATGCCAGAACTCGATCGATTCCATAAACAGACCTGAAAAAACTTTTACAACGCTTGATCCGAGGGAATTCAAATACAGAACAACTAACTGACATTCAATTGATTGAATCTTATCAATCGACTGGAGAAAAATCTGTATTAGGGATTCTCTTCAAGCGATATATGCCACTGGTTTATGGTACTTGCATGAATTACCTGAAGGATAGAGAGGCTGCCAAAGACATGGCCATGCAGGTTTTTGAAAAGTTGATGAGGGAGCTGAAGGAGAAGGAAGTTCAGAATTTTAAAAGCTGGCTATATGTGCTTACGCGCAATGAGTGCCTAATGCTTCTAAGAAAGAAGAGTCCGGAAATTAATGGAGTCGAGCTTATGGAATATCAACTTCCTGTGCATCATACTGATGAAACTGAGGTCGAAGAAGATTTAGGCAAGATGGAAACCTGTATTGAAGGACTAAATGAGGAACAAAATATCTGCATCAGGCTTTTCTACCTGGAGAAGAAAACCTATCAGGAAGTCTGTGAAGCCACAGGTTTTGAGTTGAAGAAAGTGAAGAGCTATCTTCAGAATGGAAGAAGGAATTTGAAAATATGTATAGAAAAGCTGCGTGAGCAAGAAGAACAGACATATTGAACATTTGACGCCTGAGCTAATCAAAGCTTACAGAAATGGTGAACTAACCCGTGAAGAACAACACGAAGTGGAACGGCTTATGGTCGAAAATCCACTTTATAATGAGGCGCTTGAAGGGCTAGATGAATTCACCGATGAAATGCTGGATGCCGATCTCAATGAGTTGGACAATAGATTGGATGAACTCCTGGCTGAAGAAGATAGGCCTGCTGGTTTCTGGACTGTCTGGAAAGGGCTTGCAGCGGCACTCATTTTAGTAGTTATTGTTGGCAGCCTTTTTATTCTGCGAGAAAACAGGCCACTGCCCAAACGCGACCTAAGTGAACTGCAGTCTCCTGAAAAAGAAGACACACTGCTCAAGCCCCAGGCTCGGGAGCCGGTTCTTGAGCAGGATACGAAAGCCGAGACAAACTCCATACAACAAAAGAAGACTATTGACTCCCCAAAAGCGGAGGTCGATGAAAAATTAGAGGGCCAACTGGAACTGAATATCGAGCCTAAACAGGAGAGAACTCAAACAGAAATTGCTCGCATCGATGCTTCCTCTAAACAACTTGCTCTGGAGTCAATGGTATTTAGTGCGGTAGACTCTCAGCTTATTATTCCTATGGACAAAGTAATTGGTCGTTTGGAAACCACTCAGGAAATGGAGCAAATCACCCAACAACTATCGGGTCGGGTGACTGGTGTTGTTATCCAAGATGCCCGGTCCAAACAAGGGTTTATAGCTCCTGCAGAAGATAATCCAGCCAATATAACCACCCTCAAAGGCAGAGTCGTGGATGCCGAAGATCAACTTCCTCTACCCGGTGTACTAGTGGTGATTAAAGGAACAACGAGAGGCACTACAACCAATACCGATGGACTGTTTCAATTGAATAATATTCCCAGACTTTCAGAGTTAGAATTTCGCTTTTTAGGATACCTTACAACCAGCCTTGTGCCCGGAAACAGAGACTCTCTCAATGTGAAACTACAGCCCGATGTGAATGCATTAGGGGAGATTATCGTCACGGGCGTGAGCGAAGGTGATGAAGTGGCCCCGGTTACTATCAGGTTTAAGGCCCCTCAACCAGAAATAGGGTACCCTAAATTCAATCGCTACCTTAAAGAAAACATCCGATACCCTCAAGCTGCCAGGAATCAAAACATAAAGGGAGTGGTAACAGTGGAGTTTACCGTAGAAGCCGATGGAAGTCTGAGTAACTTTAAGACCCTTAAAGGTCTTGGCCACGGTTGCGATGAGGAAGCCATAAGACTCATCAAAGAAGGCCCTCAATGGCAGCCTAAATTAGTTGGGGTTAATGAAGTTCCTGAAAGCTCTAAGGTGACTCTAAGAATTCGGTTTAGACCGAACTAGGTTTTGGTTCAATGTTGGAGTTCTACCAATCCTTTTCTTTCTGTAGCCTCGAACAATCAGGCAGGTAAGTTTAGCCTTCCTGCCAATGGGTTAAGCTCGGGATAAAAAAGCCAGACAGCCCAACCAACATGTTTTCGATTCACTACTTTTGAATGTGTAAATATTACGTGTTTTGAAACTTAAGAAAGTCCATCATATAGCCATCATCTGCAGCAACTACTCAAAGTCGAAGCAATTCTATACCGAGATACTAGGCCTGGAAATTATAAGAGAAGTCTATCGTGAAGAAAGACAATCTTACAAACTCGACCTTGCCCTAAACGGTGAATACATCATTGAATTATTCTCCTTTCCCAACCCTCCGGCAAGACCATCCAGACCGGAGGCTCAAGGACTCAGACACCTGGCATTTGAAGTTGAGAACATTGAAGAAGCTGTTGATAGCTTAAAATTGAAAGCAGTAATTACCGAGCCAATCCGTACCGATCAATACACAGGCAAAAGATTCACTTTCTTTACCGACCCAGATGATTTACCTCTGGAACTTTATGAGGTTTAAACCTTATGTCTACAGCACAGCCGGTGCAAGGGAAAACTTTAACACCGTCAAATTTGTCATATGGCCATTTGCCTGTTTACAAGGCTGGAGCGAATAACTTGCGGATTGCCGCGTTGCAAAATCCACTATGTTTATTTTGCGCCCCGCAGTGAAAGTGAGGCAGATTATCCGGTCGCCAGACCATTCTTAGTAGTCAGACGAACAAACTCATTATCTTTAAACATTAACCTGAGTTCGATGTACGAAAAGAACGTCATGCCGGAAAAACAGGCCTTAAACTCTCAAAAAGGGCTGTTTTATCCGGCATCTCAACAGAGCCTAAATGAGATTGCGGATATTTTCCTTTGCGTATGTGAAGTTTTCATAGAAAAATTCCGCAATGACGTCCTAAGAGGGGATATTTTACTACTTACTTACATCAAACTCAGGTTAAACATTAAACTTTGAACCATTCTATGTCTTTTAAAACCATCTCCGAATCGCAAATCACACTTTCTCAATTAATGCTTCCCTCCCACTCCAATTTCAGTGGTAAAATTCACGGAGGCTACATTCTCAATCTAATGGACCAGGTGGCTTTTGCCTGTGCTTCTAAGCATTCAGAGCATTATTGTGTAACTGCCTCTGTGAACCGGGTAGATTTCCTAAACCCCATTGAAGTAGGTGAACTGGTTACCTTAAAGGCATCGATCAATTACACGGGTCGCACCTCTATGGTAGTGGGTGTTCGGGTTGAATCGGAAAACATCCAAACTGGAGTGACTAAGCATTGCAACTCTTCTTACTTTACCATGGTAGCTAAAGGAGGGGACGGTAAAAACGTTGAAGTTCCAGGACTAATTCTTAATGATCTTGATGGAATCAGGCGCTTTGCCCGAAGCATAACCCGACAAGAACAGTCCAAGAAAAGAGTTCAGAGCTTCACCCCTGAAGAGTTTGTGGCAGACGAATATTTAGAGCTGATTAAAGAGCATAATGCTCGAATTGAGCTATAAAAGTATTACTTCGTCATGCTGAATTTATTTCAGCATCTACCATTAAAAAGACCCTGAAACAAGCCTGCCTGTCGGCAAACTGGTTCAGGGTGACGTTCCGAAATAGTCTCAATACGCTCTACGCAATACCTGCCTACCGGCAGGCAGGCTCAATACCAGTTTTCAAAAACTCTCCCTCAAAGCAAAAGTCTTTTTCATCCTATCAATCAGCTTGGCTGACTCTGGGAAGTTCAAGGTCTGTTGACCGTCTGAATAGGCTTCTTCTGGTTTTTCATGGGTTTCGTAGATTACTCCATCGGCTCCGGCCATAATGCTGGCTAAAGCGATTGGCTCCACAAAATCACGAATACCGATTCCGTGCGATGGATCGGCAATTACAGGCAAATGGGTTTTTTCCTTGAGTACAGCAATCGCATTCAAATCCATTGTATTTCGCGTAGCTTTCTCGTAGGTCCTGATACCTCTTTCGCAAAGTAAAAGGCGCTCATTGCCTGCTGAGAACACATATTCGGCAGAATACAAAAGCTCATCGATGGTTCCTGAAATACCTCGCTTGATCATCACAGGCTTGTCGGTGTTCTTGCCTAATTCATCCAACAAGTTGAAGTTCTGGGTATTCCTTGCTCCAACCTGGTAGATATCGACATAAGGATCCATTTCCTCGATTTGTGAAACCTGCATTACCTCAGTCACAATCTTGATTCCGGCTTCTTTGGCTAGTTCATACCATAGTTTCAGGCCGTCAATGCCCATACCACGGAACGAGTAGGGCGAACTTCTTGGCTTGTAGACTCCTCCACGCATGATGGAAATACCATTTTCCTTGAGGTGAGCAATGGTTTTTCTGATCTGGTCTTCGCCCTCAATGGAGCAAGGTCCGGCCATAATCTGAAAACCACCTTCTTCAATCTTTACTCCTCCACCTAAATCAATGGTCGTATGATTGACCTTCCATTTTTTCGAAACGAGTTTATAATCATCCGAAACAATGTGGATGTCCTTAATTCCATCCATTGAACCAATGGATCGGATATCGAAATTCTTCTTGCCAATACCAATCAGGTACGTTCCCTTTTGGGTTTTCACTTCCGTTGGCTTGTATTTAAGGCCTTTGATGCGGTTAATGATCGCTTCTTTCTGGCTCTCGTTTATGTCTTGTTCGAATTGTATAATCATGATTTTGGTTATTCGTTATTGGCTGATCGTTGATCGTCTACTTTTTACAGAAATTTTTAAAAGAAATGCTTCTTATAGCTGAAATAAACTCTTGTTGAATCCTCTTATCCAAGTCAGTTCCATAAAAACCAAACTTGGTTACACCTCCATCAGAAACACTCAAGCTATCAATGAACACTCCAGTGAAAAGCCCAAGACTATCTAATGGCATAACTAATTTGGCTTTAAAGCAATCAATTTCTGCCGTTTCATAAGAATGCTTTATATCGATCCTTCTTTCGTATAAGGAATCAATATCGACTTCTTCATTAGCCTTCAGACCCTCCAAATACACAAGGTTATATTGAAATTCAACGTCTTCTTCTTCAGGATCAAAAGTATACCAACCTAAGTCATATATTAAAGTATCACCTTCAGAAGTAATCAGCCCTCCTACGTCACTATCAATACCTTGTATTGATACAGTCTTCCAATCGAGAGGCACCTCAATCTCGAACTCACCATAATCAATGATTTGAGAGTCTGAACAAGCACCTAAAACTGGCAATACTAGAAGTGATATTAACCAATAACGATTAACGAATAACTCCATTGACGAATTCATTAATGTTGGCTTCCATATCTCCTTCCTGCCCCAGCACCTTAATAAACGCACTACCGATAATGGCTCCATTGGCATTTTTACAGGCTTTGTCGAAGGTTTCTTTATTGGAAATGCCGAAGCCTATCAATCGCGGGTTTTTCAATCCCATGCTATTTACTCGTTTGAAATAAGCTTCCTGTTCTTCTGAAATGCCTGTTTTGGCCCCAGTTGTACTGGCAGATGAAACCATGTAAATGAATCCGCTGGTGTTGTTATCAATCTCTCTGATCCGGGCTTCTGAAGTCTGTGGAGTGATGAGGAAGGTGTTCAGCAGGCCATTCTTTTCAAAGATAGGTTTGTACACTTCCAGATACTCAAACATGGGCAAGTCAGGTAAAATGAGTCCATCTATTCCACGTGCGGCACAGTCTTCACAAAAGCGCTCGATTCCATATTGCACTATCGGGTTGATATAACCCATCAGCACAATCGGTACACTCACTTTCTGGCGAACGTCTTTCAGTTGCTCCATCAGGAGTTTTAGGGTCATTCCATTGTTCAGCGCTACATCATTACTGGCCTGAATGGTTGGTCCATCGGCTACAGGATCGGAAAACGGAATGCCTATTTCGATCAGGTCAGCACCAGATGCCTCCAGAGCCTTGAGTATGCTCACCGTATCATCCAGCTTAGGGTAACCAGCCGTGAAGTACACATTCAGCACGCGGTTAGGCTTGGTCTGAAAAAGTTTTTCTATTCGATTCATTTCTGCTTTGCTCACTATCTCTTTTTGATTCGTCATGCTGAACTTGTTTCAGCATCTTCTAATTTGCAGACCCTGAAACAAGTTCAGGGTGACGTTCTTTATTTAGTCTATTCTCTAACTCAGTTCATTCATTTGTTTTGTGAATATTTTTTATTTGGCCTCATTCCCCGCCTTCTCCAAATAGAGAAGGAGCCAATGGTGTTCACAAAACCAAATAAATTCACTAGGCTGTCTCAGTACTCTGTACTCAATACTTAGTACTCGTTTAATACTTCCCCCATTTAATATATGTCTCCAGGTCCTTGTCTCCTCTTCCTGACAGGTTGATAACTACCAGATCATCAGGCTTCAATGACATCTGATTCAACGCTGCAAAGGCATGGGCCGATTCAATAGCTGGAATAATTCCCTCCAGTCGGCTGAGTTGAATACCTGCTTTCATGGCTTCTTCATCGGTTACACTGTAGAAAGTTCCTCTACCCGTTTCGAAAAGATGCGCATGCACGGGACCAATTCCCGGATAATCCAGACCGGCAGAGATTGAATAAGGCTCAACAACCTGACCATCTTCTGTCTGCATGAGAAGCGTTTTACTTCCGTGCAAAATGCCCGGCTTACCCAGCGTAGTCGTAGCAGCACTTTTACCAGTGGTATTACCCAAACCCGCTGCTTCAACGGCTACTAAGGCCACCTCTTCTTCGTCATAATAGTTGTAGAAAGCGCCTGCAGCATTGCTACCACCGCCTACACAAGCGACTACGTAGTTTGGTAATTCAGTGCCCTCTTTCTCCTTCAACTGGGTTCTGATTTCTGCACTAATAACCGACTGAAATCTGGCAACCATTTCTGGATAAGGGTGTGGCCCAACTACAGAACCGATGATGTAGTGCGTATCGGTTGGGTTGTTGATCCAATGACGCATGGCTTCATTAGTGGCATCTTTGAGTGTTTTGCTTCCGCTGGTTGCAGGACGAACCTCCGCTCCCAGAATACGCATGCGCTCCACATTTGGCTTTTGACGCGCCATATCTACCTCACCCATATATACGATGCACTCAACTCCCATCAGGGCACAAACCGTGGCTGTGGCCACGCCATGTTGTCCTGCTCCTGTTTCGGCAATGATCTTCTTCTTGCCCAATCGCTGAGCGAGTAGAATTTGCCCGATGGTATTGTTCACTTTATGAGCACCGGTATGGCAAAGGTCCTCTCGTTTGAGATATATTTTGGCACCATAATGCTCAGAAAGCCTTTCCGCCAGATAAAGCGGAGTTGGCCTGCCCACATAGTCTTTCAATAACTGATCGAACTGTTTCTTAAAGTCCGGATCTGAAGTGATGGCTTCGTAGTTATCTCTTAACTCTTCCACATTCGGGTATAGCATTTCGGGGATGTATGCCCCTCCGAAATTGCCGTAATACCCTCGCTCGTCTACTTTTATTTTCATAATCTATTTTATTACGTCACTGCGAGGGAGGTACGACCGTGGCAATTTCCTTATCCATTTGAGGACACTGCTTCGTGCCTCGCAGTGACGTTCTATTTTAAAATCTCCTTGAGCATTTTCACTTGCTCTATATCCTTCAAACCTGGCTTTAGCTCAAACTTGGAGTTCACATCTATCGCATAAGGTTGAACTTTCAAGCCGGCTATATCTTTCACATTTTCCAGATCGATTCCTCCACTTAACAAGTAAGGCACATCATAGGGATAGTTATTTAAAACCTCCCAATTGAATACCACACCATTACCTCCTCGTTCTTTCCCTTTCGTATCGAAAAGGAAGAAGTCTACCAATCCCTTATATGGTTTCAGTTGGTCGAAATCAAACTCCTCACCCACTGAAAGCACTTTAATTACCTTGATACCAATGGCGAAAAGCTCTCCCACATACTCAACCGACTCGTCACCATGCAACTGAACATAATCGAGTTTGTACTGCCTAACTTTTTCCTTTACCTGTTGAATTGGTGCATTGACGAAAACACCCACTTTTTTTGTGGTTTCAGGAAACCCTAGCAACAGTTCTTTATCCAGATCAGGTGCAAATCGCTTGGAACGCTCGAAGAAAATAAAACCCATGAAATCAGGCTCCAACTCCAACAGCTGTTGGATGTTGTGAGGTTCTCTCATGCCGCACACTTTGAGTTTCATTTTGGTTAATCGTTATTAGTTATTGGTTAATCGTTTAATACTAGGCATCATTTTGTGCTAGACTTAAGCTTTCGGAGGTAATTGATGTAACCGTTTAGAACCTTTAGACACCTCTCTAGTTCTGTTTTAAAGTCAAAGAATTGATCCTCAGAAATATATTTCTCATCTAAAGCCACAGTTAAATGATCAAGGGTTTCAGTCAATGACCCTCTTGACATTCTACAGAACTGTATGTTCTCTTGATGATGAAATCTACCATACCCTTCTGCAATATTAGCCGTCACAGAGCGTGAAGACCGTTTTATCTGGCTGGTTAAACCGTACTTTTCTTCCACTGGAAAAGACTTTGCTAACATTGATATTCTATTTCTAAACTCTCTAGCCACCTTCCAGCAATCTAAATCCATAAAGCTTCTTACATCCATTTTGTGTGTATTTACTATTTCCCCTATTCAACGATTAACGTATTAACCATTAACCAATTTACGATTTAGAGAATCGATGAATTCCGCTGCGGCTCTTTCCGGCCTTCCCGCTTTCATAAATGTTTCCCCAATCAAGAAGCCTTGGAAACCGTGAGTTCTTAAGTCCATGATAGTAGCAGGATCGCTAATGCCACTTTCTGAGATTTTCACGAAATCATTCGGGATCATTGGGGCCAATTGCTTACTAATATCAATGGATACTTCGAAGGTTTTCAGGTTCCTGTTATTCACACCCACTACATCCAGATGTTCATTCAGGTTGTTTTCCAATTCTTCCTGATTGTGAACTTCCATCAGCACTTCTAAACCAAAACTCTTGGCGAATGCCGCCAACTCCTTCAATCTTCTAGGTTCTAAAGCCGATGCGATAAGCAAAATGGCATCGGCACCGATAGATTTTGCCTCCACAATCTGATACTCATCAATGATAAAGTCTTTCCTAAGTACCGGACAAAAGTTGAATTTTCTGGCTGTGCTCAGGTCTTCGCTGCTTCCTCCAAAGAACTCAGAGTCGGTCAACACCGATAATGCCGAAGCACCAGCCTGCATATAGCCGATGGTTGTTCTTTCTACAGGAGCATGAGCGTTAATCACCCCTTTAGAGGGCGACTGACGCTTGAACTCGGCAATAATGCCCGACTTGTCTTCTCGCAACAAATACTTCTTCAGTGATATTGGTTTGCCCTCAAAGTAGATGCTTTGTTCCAACAGTTTCTCTGTGTAAAGCGACCTTCTCTCCTCTACTTCCTTGTGCTTATGCGCGATGATTTTTTGTAGTATATCCATATTTGGTTATCGGGTGACCAGAAAACAGAAATCAGTTTTCAAGCTCCCGTTTTCTATTTTCTGATTAACTGATTTCTAAAATTTTCTTGAATGTTTTCAATGCTTTTCCGCTTTCGAGCGATTCACGAGCCATGCCTAGTGCATCATCAGTAGTAACTCCTTTTCCACACTGAATAGCCATAGCTGCGTTGGCAATGACCACTTCATTCTGTGGTTTTGTACCCTCTCCTTTTAATATGTTTTCAAATATTTTAGCCGACTCTTCAACGGTTTCCCCACCAAAAATAGCCTCGGGTTGTATGGTTTGAAGCCCCATTTCTTCAGGATTTACGATTTCTTCCTTGTCGTTGGTGATCTTCTTGAATGCTCCGGTCAGTGAGATTTCATCATAACCATCCATTGCATGAAGAATCACAAAGTGTTTGTCGGTTTTCTGATATAAGTAACCGTAAAGTCTGGCCAGCTCTAGGCTGAACACCCCTACCAACTGCTTTTTAGGGAAGGATGGATTTACCATCGGCCCCAACATATTGAAGAAGGTTTTCACCCCTAAATCTCTTCTGATGGGTGCTACATTCTTCATAGCTGGGTGAAACAAAGGCGCGTGTAAGAAACACAACCCGCATTCATCCAGACTCTTTCTCAACTTGCCAAGGTCGTTAGTGAACTCATAACCAAAGTACGCCATTAGATTAGACGAACCCGAAACCGATGAAACTCCATTGTTACCATGCTTAGCCACATTTTGCCCTGCTCCCGCTACAATAAAGGAAGACAAGGTGGAAATATTGAAGGTATTCTTTCCGTCTCCACCTGTTCCGCAAAGGTCTATGGCATCATATTCAGGAATTTCTATTGGAACACATAAATCGAGCATTGCATCGCGGAAACCCTCAAGTTCCTCTACAGTAATGCTTCGCATGAGGTAAACCGTGAGGAATGCCGCTACCTGACTTTGGTTGTATTTACCCTGCGCCAGATTGATGAGTATCTCCTTAGCGGTTTGCTTATCCAGCGACTTGTATTCTATGAGTTGATTTAGTATTTCTTTCATTGTTATTAGTTGAACAGTGATCGGTTATCAGTAGATCAGTTAATCAGTAATTAGAGTTTAGTCAGTTTGGATTTCAACAGGTAGTTGATGTAACCATTGAGAATTCGAATGCACTCCTCTATCCTGATGTCAAACAATTTCTCCTCACTCTCATCAATATACCCCTCATCGACAGCAACCGTAAGATGATCTTGAAGCTCCGTTAAGGAACCTCTGGAAATTCTACAGAATTGAATGTTCTCCTGATAATGAAACCGTCCATAACCTTCTGCAATGTTTGCTGTGACTGACCTAGCTGCCCTAATCATTTGATCGGTTAGTTTATATTTTTCATCCGTTGGAAACCTCTTCACCAATTGAGCAATTTCCTTTCTTAATTCTCTAGTTTGCTTCCAAACCTCCAACTCTTTAAATGTTCTCATGTGCCTACTGTTTACTGATAACTGCTTACTCCATCCAGTTGCGCAGCAACTGATGCCCATACTCCGTCATAATAGACTCCGGATGAAACTGCACGCCTTTCACATCATATTCTTTATGACTGATGGCCATGATTTCCCCGAATTCATCTTCGGCAGTCACCTTAATTTCCTGGCCTAAATTGGCTTTGTCTACATTCCAGCTATGGTAATGGCAAATGGTGTAGCTCTCCGGAATCTCCTTGAACAGTCTGTCTTGTTTATCTAGCACCCGCACTTGGCTGGACACCCCATGCAATACTTGTGGCATATTGTAAAGCTTAGCACCATAAGACTCAGCAATTGCCTGATGCCCCAAACAAACGCCTAGTATGCTTTTCTTACTACCATATTGTTTGATCAATGGCAGAAGAATGCCTGCTTCCTCCGGAATACCCGGGCCAGGCGACAAGAGTATTTTATCGTATTCATCGACTGCTTCCAGAGCAATCTGATCGTTGCGAAAAACATCCATCTCCGCTCCATACCCAAGCTCTCTCAGGTAATGCACCAGGTTATAGGTGAATGAATCGTAGTTATCTAGTATGAGTATTTTCATTGTCTTTATAAGTGATCAGTGGATCAGTATATCAGTTATCAGGGGCTTAAGGTTTTGCCTGTCTCCAAGCTTCCAATTCTTTAAATGTGCGCATGTCTACTTTTTACTTATTTCTGATATACTGATAACTAGCGAATTTCTTTCGCCAGCTCAATGGCCTTTCTCAAGGCAGCCAGTTTATTATTTACTTCTTGTAATTCTGATTCTCTATTCGATTTGGCTACTACTCCGGCACCAGCCTGATAAAACAAAGTGTTGTTCTTGGTCAGGAATGAACGGATCATAATGGCGTGATTGAAATCTCCGTTAAAGCCCATAAAACCGATGGCCCCACCATAATAGCCTCGCCTCGTTTTTTCATTGGTATTGATGAGCTGCATGGCCCGAACTTTTGGCGCTCCACTCAAGGTTCCGGCAGGGAAAGTACCCGCCACCATCTGGGTCGATTGCATATCGTCTGACAAAGTTCCCGTTACTTTGGAAACCAGATGAATTACGTGCGAGTAGTATTGAATCTCTTTGTAAGTATCTACCTGAACATTTGAACCAGCTCTGCTCAGGTCATTTCTGGCCAAGTCGACTAGCATCACGTGCTCAGAATTTTCTTTCGGATCGGCATGAAGCTTCTTGGCCAGTTCAGCATCTGCCTCATCATTTCCAGTACGTTTAAAAGTCCCTGCAATTGGGTGGATTGTTGCCTTACGGTCTTTAATCACCAACTGAGCTTCTGGCGATGAACCAAAGATTTTGAAGCTTCCAAAGTCGAAATAGAATAAGTATGGTGAAGGATTCACTGACCTCAACGCACGATACACGTTGAACTCATCTCCCTTAAACCGACTCTGAAATCTTCTGGAAAGCACAATTTGAAACACATCGCCACGGAAACAATGCTTCATGCCTTCGTCTATAATCGAGAGGAATTCTTCATCAGTATAATTAGAAACTTCTTCTGACTGTGGAGCAAACTCATAAGACGGATAGTTCTTATTGTTCACCAAAGTCTCGATAGACTGAATACCTTTTGGCTCCGTGCCTTCCGGTGAATGTTCGAAAAGGTAAAGCTCATTTTTAAAATGGTCTATGGCAATGACATAGCGATAGACATGATAGAGCAAGTCGGGAATTTCGTATTCATCGGTCTTTCCTTCGGTCACCGGAATCTGTTCGAAATACTGAACCGCATCGTATCCGATATAACCAAAGAGTCCGTTGTTAATAAACTTAAATTCGCTGGAGTCTGGCTCGAATGAAGCGGCAAATTCCGAGAGCTTAGCTGCCACCTGATTGCCTTCAACCTTACCGTGCTCTGAATGACCGGGCAAGCTCATTTCGAACTTAGAGTCCTTTACCATTAACCTGGCAATAGGTTCACAGCAAATGTAAGAGAAACTGTTATCATCTCCATGATAGTCAGAGCTTTCCAGCAGAATGGCATTCTGGTATTTATCGCGTAGCTTCAGGTAAATGCTTACTGGCGTTACCGTATCGGCCAGTAGCTTTTTGTAGGTAGTATTGAGTTTAATTTTGTTCATTCTCTTATGTCATTTAACCCTCAGCCCTTCCCGAGCATCGGGAGAGTGCGGCCATTTAATCTCATCTCCAAAAGTCCCCTTTAGGCGATTTAGGGGCTTCTCATCAGAGTCCTCTTCGGGAAACTCTGATGGGGTATTCTGTTTCAACCTCAAAGTCTCAGGCAAGGGACTCTGAGGCCTGTAAACGAAAAAAGCCCGCATGAACTGCGGGCTTTCTTTATTTTTTAGAAATAGCACTTAGTTCACGTTACCGGAGTTCCGTTACGTGCCACCACCAAGCGTTATTTCTGTTTGTTCTTTTCATTATGGTGCCAAAACTAGAAAAGGAATTTTTGAATGCAAATAGAATTTTAAGAATTTGATACGAATGGAGTATTCACCTGACAAAAAACACACAGATGCTCTCAAAGAACTTTTCAAAACCAGTTCACCATAGAATTCTCAAAAAATCTTCAGTCTGTACTCACGGCTTGCCTGTGAAGCCATATCTTTAGACAAACAACCTATACCATGATTAGAACATCGCTCAGCTTATTACTATTGGTTCTTATTCCTCTGGCCTCTTTTGGTCAACAAAGTGCACTCAACGAACAGAAAGAATTGCTGGCCAGACTTACGGGCCACAAACCCATTAGGGCCAATGTACAGCTCAAAGACAGGTATACACAAGAATCGCGAAAAATTACGGCCGAGTACTTGAAAGGTCTGATTGGCGAATTCTGTGATGAATCGGAAATTGATAACTACAGCCCTACAGGAAACAATGTGGTTGGTACTATTTTCGCCACATCCCAAACCGATCGGTGGATTGTTATAGGTGCTCATTACGATAGTGTAAAGGACTGACCGGGTGCTAATGACAATGCTACCGGAGTAGCATTAGCCTATTCCGTAGCCAAACATGTGGCTTCATTGGAAACTAGAAACTACAACCTTAAGATCGTTTTCTTCGATGAAGAAGAGCGAGGACTTATAGGCAGCAAGGCGTATGCAAAAAAGTTACTCGAAGAAAAACTGAATGTAATTTCTGTCCATACCATCGACCAACTGGGCTGGGACGAAGATGGAGACAGAGGTATTGAGCTTGAGGTTCCGGCTGAACACATTTTGGATCAGTATACAAAGGTGGCTGGAGAATTTAACTATACCTTTCCTATTCAAATTTCGGATGTCACCTCCACAGACCACAGGTCATTCAGACAGCTAGGTTTTGCGGCAACCGGTATTACAGAAGAGTACAAAAATGGAGACACCACCCCGCACTATCATCGCTCTACCGACACCTATGAAACGGTCAATTTCGAATACCTCTCCTTCATTACCGAATATGTAAAGAAGGTTTTTGAGGATATAATGAGATAAAAAAGAGGCTGTCTCAAAAGCTAACCGTCATTCCCGACTCCGTACCCGATAAACCGGGAGGAAATCTCCTTATAATGACTCCAAAGACTGATAGGGATTCCCAGTCAAGCTGGGAATGACGAGAACCGTAGCTTTTGAGACAACGTATCCTCTATTTTTTAGCACTGAGCTCACCAGATTTTAACTGGTTGTAGAAGCTTATATACTGAGCGAAGTCTTTGAACTTAGGTTTGCGTTTAGCTGAAGCGACCAACATCGGTTCATCGGCAAACAACTCTTTAAAGGCTTTCTTAAATCGCGCTTTCCTCACTATCACCGGGTCGGCATCGTCTTTAACTACCCAATAAGTTCTCTCCTCTCCTCCCACAATAGGAATACCCAAAATCCTTATTGGCATAGACTTAGATCCGTTCATGTGATCATATACCTTGATGTGTTCATCCGTTTCGGGGTTAAGCAATTGGAGCAAAGCCACACGCTGTTTAGTTCTGGGCATAGACTGCTGATCGAAGATAATCCAATCCCGATCCAGGATATCGTTATAATCTGTTTTAGCAATGTGCCGAACGGAAGTTCCTTTCTCATTGATGGTAGAAAGCTTAGCAAGTGCTCCGGGCTTTACAGCAAAACGTTGTACTTGTGCTGCTCTGAATTTGTGGATAACCCCCTGGCTATCTTGCATGCTCAACCGGGTTATATAACCCCGTTCATTAGTCATGCTTCTCATGGTACCCAGCAGAGTATCTCCATTGGTGGTCACCAGATAACACTCTTTTTCGCTCCAAAAATCGGCAAAAGGTTCTACAAATTGTTGGGCTTTTGCAAGGCCTGTTGCAAGCAACAGGAGCATTAGAAATAGAAAACTTTTTTTCATGATTGATATTTTGAGTTTTTGACGAAAACTCATTTACCAATTCCTGTGCCAGATTTGAAATACTTCACCAAGAGGTGGATAAAACAAATACAAACAGGCATAAACAAAACAGGCCTGGAGAAACTACTCCAGGCCTGCTACACTATTATCTATAAAAAGTTTAATTGGTCGACAGCTTAATCAACACTGGTCTATGGTCAGACACCTTGTTCTCATAATCGGCATAACACTCGTCTAGCCGAATGGTTTGAGTAAGTATTTCATTATCAAAAAGCTCATTGGAAATTAAAATCTGATCGATTTGACTGGGCCAGGACGGATAAGACCAGTGGCTGGAAGGCCCATTGGCTATGGACATGGTAGCAAACAAATAGTTGTCTGCATCATCTATAAAGTTCTGAAAAACATTGTCTTGCTGATCCACAATTTCATCGTTAAAATCACCCAAAAAGATTACATTATTATTGGGCAGGTTTTCATCAATGTATTCCTTAATGAGTACCGAGGCTCTTCTTCTACGATCTTCCGAACCACTGCAGCACTTCAAGTGGACATTGATTAGGTCTACCTGCATGCCACTGCTATGTTCAACCTTTACATAAAGAGGTCTTCTTACGGAAGTAAAGGCATTATCATAATCTTCTGTGTCTTCAGGGTAGAGATTTCTTGGTTGGTCAATCACGGTTATTTCGCTGTCTTTATACAAAAAGGCCAACCGTTGTGAGCTTCCGCTTACATGTTCTACATGACCTGACCAACCAGTCATTTCCGCTACCAGATTATTGAAATCTGCAACCGATCTGATTTCCTGCAGGGCAATAATATCGGCATCAAACTGCTCAATAATCATTTCCACCATATCTACCGTAGTGGCCAGTGTAGGGAAATTTTCTACGTTCCATGTTACCACCTCCAGAGTTTGATCAGAAACATTGGTCAGGCAACTGCTAAAATCGATGACTTCCGGTTCCGGATCGGGGGTTGGAGTCGGGTCTGAGCTATCTCCTCCACAAGCAGATAGAATGAATACCAAAAGGCCAAAAAGCCAGAATTTATTTTGCATACGCCAAATTTACTGGCTCCTTCCCAGCCGCGCCAGTTTTGTCTTTAATTTTAACGTCAACTAAATGTTAAGCTTTCTTTCCTTCCTTACCTGAAAGTAGGTGAACAGCAATACCGCGGCAGACAGACCAATAATGATCCATTGGTTAATTCCAGAAAAGCTAAAACTCTCCTGGAACATGGTATGAAAGGCCTTGAATACATTGATCAGCCCAATTATTGAAGTGACAAATAGGGTTATAAACATAGCCGTGTTGAGCCAGAAACTGTTCGTATAGCTCCCCATAGTTTTACCATTGCAAAGCACGCATAAGGCAAACGTTAGTACCGGTAAAATGAGACCGTTAGCCGCCTGAGCGGCAATAATCACCGGTATAGGTTTAACCCCGGAAACTCCAAAAGCAAAACCAACCACAATGATAGTAGCCCACAAGGCTTTAAACTTCCCTGTCTTTTCTGTCCAACCTGCTCCGGCCTTGTGCACACTCTTTATGGTTAGAGCCCCGGCTAGTGCAGCAGTAATGGTAGAGGTAAAACCAGCACCAAAAAGACCGAAGGCAAAAACATAACCCATAATTTGGCCGTGCTGAGCCACCAGCTGTTCATACAGCCTTTCAAAGCTAAAATCTCCGGAAATACTCGTCCCTACCACCAACACAGCCATAGAGACCAAACCTCCCAAGGCAATGGAAAAAACAAGTCCTGACCTTACCGAACGTAACTCTTTACCTTCGGCCAAACCGGAGCCCAGAAAAATATTATATGGTACTATGGTAGTGCCAATTAACCCCAACACAAGCAAAGTAGAACCCTCCGGAAGTTGTGGCGCAAAAAGACCGAAGGCCAGCCCGGACCAATCGGCAGGTACGCTAAGAGCTGCATAAAAAAGCCCAATACCCATAATGGCTACCATAGCGCCCAGCAGCTGAGGCACTAAACGGGTTTTTTCAAAATAAAGAAGCAGAAAAGAGCTCACCGCTATGATGGAAGTAAATACCCACTGCGGTATGGCCAGATTGAGCAATGCCAACCCTGATATGGCTCCCAGCATATTGCCGGCCTCATAGGCCAAACACCCCAAAAAAATGGAGATACCAATAAACCATACGAAAGTAACATTGGAATATCTGGCCAATATAGCTTGCCCGAGGCTCCTACCGGACACAATGGCTACGCGAGCCGCAGCCTCTTGTACCACCATGCAGGCAAGGGTAGAAAAAAGAAGAGCCCAGAGCAACTGTAATCCATGGCCTGCTCCGGCAGAAGCTGCAGTTGTTACCGTTCCTGGGCCTATAAAAGCAGCAGCAATAATGAGCCAAAAAATGTAGTTCCAGAATCTAGACTTCATTTCGGAAGATAGTAATTCTGAATAAATCCGTTTTCCTGAAACTAGCACCCCACCGATACTTTCAGAGAACCATGCTGAAGGCACCATCGCCACTAAATATAGTCTCCCCCACCTATCTTAGTAAACGAGGCCGGAACCTCTCTGCCGGTCTTGTACCGATAAGGCCCTTTGCTAAACTCAGAGTGAAAAAGGAGATTAACCTAAGAGGAAACCCAAATCTGCCGGATTCTTAAGAAGCCAACCGGTAAGACTGTATCGGCCAACATGCGTGGTCATTACTTCATGCGGAAGCACATCACTTTTGAACAATACTATACGTTTGGCCAATGGCTCAATCAGCTTTTCTTCATTCCCCAGATACAACTTCAGTTCTCCTCCATCACCGGGCTTCCAGCCTTCATTCAGGTAAATAATCATTGAGATGAGCCGATTATTCCGACCCTTAAACTGGTCTACATGCTTCTCATAAAAAGTGCCTTTCGGGTAATAGGCCAGATGGGATTCAAAATCAGCAATACCAAGGTAGCAGTACCGGTTAAGCTTATCGATCAACTCTCTGATCACTACGAACACATCAGTCAGCTCCAAATCCACACTCGAATCGAGCCAGTATACATGGTCTCCCCTCCGGCTTTTATCCAGGTGGTGATCGGCCAAAGCTCCAATTCCGGCCGGGTCAAACTCATCGTGCCCCAGCTTTTTAAGAAAGAACGAACGCACCGCCCTATACAGGGAGTCATCCAGAAAATCATCTATAACAACATAGTCGTTGTCTGCCAGTGAATCAACCCAGTCAACCCACTGATCATCTTGTACGTTTTGCAACCTGTTGAGCAAGCCAGAAAATCAAAACAAATTTGAAAAGAACTTTTTAATTAATCCTTTATAAGCATGTGAAATTTGTGCGTTCTTACCTTACTTGAATGCCGATTCGGAAACAGACCACTGAGCATAAGGTGCGAGAAAGCAAGCAGACGGTTATTAAGGGGTAATAGACCTTAAAATAATTGATCAAGGCCTTCTGTAGTAGCAACTTGTGATATCAAAGGTCATTCGGATTCGCTTAATCAAATTTTTATTTTAAATCCATGCCTACACATAACTTAGCTATCGTTTTTGGCGGTAAATCTACCGAACACGAAATATCAATACTCTCAGCCAAAAGCATTCTTAAACATTTAGATAGAAGCCAATACTCTCTTTTCATTATAAAAATCGATACTTCAGGGCATTGGTATTTAATTCAAGAAACAGAAATAGACGATAAGCAAGCGGGCAGAGAGGTGGTTCTGGTGCCCGGGTCTCCCAAAGCCCGACTCATAGCTGTAGAAAATGGAGAGCTTATTACTACTCTTGACGTGGCCTTTCCGGTACTCCACGGCTTGTTTGGTGAAGACGGAACAATACAGGGGCTTTTTAAAATGGTAGACCTTGCCTTTGTGGGGTGCGATGTACTCGATGCAGCTGCATGTATGGACAAGGATGTAACCAAACGGTTGCTCAGAGATGCCGGCATACACGTGGCCCCATATCTTATGGCTAGCCCCCAACATATCCCAACTTTTGAGACCGTAGAGGCCGAGTTGGGTCTTCCTGTTTTTATAAAGCCCGCTAATCTGGGTTCTTCTGTGGGCGTATTCAAAATTAATTCAGCCACAGAATACAAGGAAAAATTGAAGGTTGCGCTCTCCTACGACCACAAAGTATTAATAGAGCAACAAATTGTGGGCAAAGAGGTGGAATGCTCTGTTTTGGGCAACGAAGAACCCAAAGCCTCCCTGCCCGGAGAAATCATTACCAACACGGAGTTTTATGATTTTGAATCGAAATATGTAGACTCCAATGCCTCAAGTACACAAATACCTGCGTCTATAACCGATGAACAAATAGAAATTGTCAGGGAAACAGCCGTAAAAGCTTATCAGGTAATGGGCTGTCATGGTCTGGCCCGGGTAGACTTTTTTGTGACCAGTGCGGGCGAAATACTTATCAATGAAATTAACACGCTACCCGGCTTTACCAATATTAGTATGTACCCGAAAATGTGGGAGGCTACGGGTATAGGTTATGCCGAATTGCTGGATCTGCTTATTGAACTAGCCTTGAACAAACACGAAAAAGACGCGGCTTTAAATGTAATGGCAAGAGAGGTAAAATAATGTTTCAGGTAGTTTCTCAACACATCACACAGGTTATTAAAGAGCACATGGCAAAAGCCAATGAGCTTACCGATGCTACCTGGCCAACAACAAAACCCGGCACATACACCTCCGAAAGCCGAATTCAAGACTTTATGGCTCGCAACCCGGACAAAACCTGTCATTTTATCTGGCACAATCAACAGCTTATTGGTTATGCCGAGTCCTTTCCCCGAAAAATTGGGGTGAACAACTCACAGCTTGTTGTTCTCGGCCTTGGTGCTGTGTGTGTAAATACTGAATATAGAGGACAAGGTCTTGGCGCCCTACTGGTGAGAGCAGCCTTCGAACGAATTGACCAGGGAGAGTTTCCACTCTGCCTGTTTCAAACAGGAGTACCAGGCTTCTACCATCAGCTCAATTGCCGAACCATAGAAAATCGAATTTACAACTCCACCTCCGAAACCCCTGAACAAAACCCCTTTTGGGATCCTTACATCATGATTTACCCAAGTCAATTCAATGGTTTACAGACAGATATAGACTTATTGGGAGCAGGATACTGAAAAAAATCACATTAATTTATTACCCAGTTATTGACTTTTTCAGAAGAAGATTGAAATTGCCTCAAAATTTGCATTAAACTATGAGTTCACCCAGTCCATCAAAACCCCGCGTAATTAAAGATTTTGAGAAGTTGGATAAAGATATTCAAGAGCAAATCAAGCTCGAATATCCTGAAGGTTTTGAAGACAATCTGATTTACTTCACCAACAAAGAAGGCAAAAGAGTTTCTGCCCTGCCTTTTGAAACCGAAGAAAAGTATTACCTCGTTCGAATGACCATTGAGGAAGCTCAGCAAATCATTGAAGATGATGACGACTACGATGAAGATGGCAACCTCAAAGACGACATCCGTGTAGAATATGCCGAAAAGCATAACGAAGACCTGGACGATATGGATGACGAAGACGATGACCCTTATGACGATGCAGATGAGGAGGAGGATGACGAAGACTAATTGAACCAAAGCCTGTTTGGCTTGTTGAGCAATTAGTAACCATCTTCCTTATGAAAATAGGTATTCTCGGAGGCACCGGCATGTTAGGTCACCACGTGGCCATTGAAGCACAAATCAGGCAATATGAATTAGTGCTTATCCACCGGCAAAACACCGACCTGAACAAGGTAATCGATCTGAGGTTCGAATCGAGGGTGGCCGATCTTAACGACAGAGGTAGTTTAATAAAAGCCTTTGAGGGGCTCGATGCGGTTGTGAACTGCGCGGCCTACTACCCTACCACTCCAAAACCATTGGCACAGGAGCTTAAAACGGCACGGTTGCAAATGAAGTTCTTTCTCGATGCCATTGAAATGGCCAAAGTGAAAAGGGCTTTGTATGTAGGAGGGGCGGCCGTTCTACCCAAAGTAATAGATGGCCTGGCCAATGAAGAAGAATCTTTCGATAAAATTCCCGAAGCAGCAGCACCCTATGTGCAGGTAAGATGGCTAATGGACGATATGGCTCGCGATGCGGCCAAAGATGGCCTACCTCTGGTTATTGGTATTCCATCCATGACCTTTGGAGAATATGACTTTGCACCCACTACCGGACGGCTAATTGTAGAAATCGCTAACCAAAACCTGAAAGCCTACATCAGGGGCAAACGGAACGTAGTAGCCGCTCGCGATGCCGGAAGAGGATTGCTTTATGCCTTAGAGAAAGGAAGAGTGGGTGAACGCTATCTAATCACCGGAGAAAATACCGATATGGATAGCCTGGTAGAAGCCATCTGCGAAAGAGCCAATGTGCCTCCTTTGAAAAAAACCATACCCCTCTCCATGGCCAGGTTAATTGCCAGACTACAAGAAACGCGCTACGCCCTGTTTCGCGGAGAAGCACCAAAACTAAGCTCCACAGCAATTGCCGTATTGGCAGGAGGCCAGCCTCTCGATGGTTCCAAAGCCAAAGTGGAGTTAGATTATAGTCCGGAACTGAGCATGAGAGATGCCATAGACAGAGCCTTTATTTGGTTCGAAAAACACGGGTACATCCGCAAGTGATTCCAACTTTGAAGTGCCAAACCTTGTCTAGTAGGTTAAATGGCATTTCTATGAAAAAGCTCTTTTACAGTATATATATAATTGCCTTTGCAACGCTGGTAGCTTGCGAAGTTGACAACCCTGCAAGTTTTGACGATTGCCCGGTCAACTTGCTTTGCACCGAAGAGTTTCGGCACTATACCTATAGCCCAAAAACCAATAACCAGCCAATACTATTGGACGATTATTATGTAAAGAACTTAGACAACGGAAACATTTACCTGCATGGCAGTAATCAACTGCCATTGCATGAAGGCCAATACCTGGTAATTACGGATGCTGCCATTTCCGAAATAAAGCGCAAGGGAACCGTAGTACGATTTTTTGGAGTGAAGAATAACACAATCATTTTGGAAACCGACTTTCTGGTAGGTCACGACTGCTGCCATGTAACTCCCCTAAGCGGACCTTTCGATCAACCCTAAACAGGCCACACAAACAGAATCTTACTACTGACCGTCCCTGCTAGGCACCGTTTTTAAAGCTCCTCATTGAGACGGCATTACCCTCTTTTCCCTGCTCGGGTTAGACTTTATGCCTAACTCCCTTTATCTTGATATAAATTTGGGCTATGACATCGGTCGATATCAACTGTGATATGGGAGAAAGTTTTGGCAACTACATCGTTGGAAACGATGCAGCCATTTTCCCATACATTACCTCGTGCAATATTGCCTGCGGAGCTCATGCAGGAGACCCCTACCACATTGAAAAAACCATAGATCTGGCCATTGCCCACGGTGTGCAAATAGGGGCACATCCGGGCTACCCGGACCTTCAGGGTTTTGGCAGAAGAGTGATTCCCATGCCTAAAGAAGAGCTATCCGCTTCAATCAAATTTCAGGTGGCTGCCCTCAAAGGCCTTGTAGAGAGCAAAGGACACTCTTTGGCCTATGTAAAACCGCACGGAGCCCTCTACAACCAGATGGCCAGAAACAAAGAAACTGCCCGGTGGGTTATACAAGCCATTAAGAGCATAGACAGAAACCTTAAAATAATGGGATTGGCCGGTAGTCATATAAAAGATATTGCTCAGGAGGAAGATCTGGTTTTTGTTGCCGAAGCCTTTGCCGACAGACAGTACGAGCTCAACGGTGAATTAAGATCTCGAAACCTTGAAAATGCTGTATTGACCGATACCTACAAAGCCGCAGACCAGATACTATCCATTGCCCTGTATCGAAAAGCACGCACCTTAAACGGTCAGGAAGTTAGCATTGAAGCCCAGAGTTTCTGTATTCATGGAGACAACCCTAAGGCTGTTGATATACTCAAACACATCACACACATTTTAAAGGAAAACGGTATTAACAAAATGCACTTTTAGATGAAAATCAGACCCTTCGGAGAAAGTGCCCTTTTGGTTAGCCTTGAAAACACCATAGACCCGGTGGTGAATGAACGAATAGTTCGTTTTTACAGAAAATTAAAAAGTAGTGGTGAGTTTACCTTCCTGACACCAGCCTATTGCAGCCTGACTGTCGGGTTCGACCGAACCAAATTCACCATTGCCCAAGCCACTGAACACGTAAAGACACTCTGCGAGCATACCGATGATTTAGCGGAAACCGAGTCAAGGAAAATTACCATTCCGGTGTGCTACTCGCCCAGCTTCGCACCCGATATGGAGGAGGTTGCTAAGCACACAGGCCTCAGTTCGGAGAAAATCATTGAGCTGCACTCCCAAACTACTTTCCGGGTATTTATGCTTGGCTTTGTAGCCGGGTTCAGCTATTTGGGCACATTGCCCGATGCACTCCACTGCCCCCGAAAAAAAACACCCAGAAAATCAGTGGCCAAAGGATCTGTCGGGCTGGCCGGCTTACAAACCGGTATTTACCCGGTAACTGCTCCCGGAGGCTGGCAAATTATCGGAAGAACTCCACTCAACATGTTCGACCCGGCAAGACCACAACCTAATTTGGTATTTGCAGGTGACGAGGTTCAATTCAGGCCCATTAGCCCGGATGAGTTTAAACTGATTGCCATTAAAGTTGATACGGGAATTTATGAGACCGAAATTGAGTATGCCTGAGTGCTTGAAAATACATATGGAAAAACCCGGGCTTTATACCTCCATTCAGGATCTGGGCCGCATAGGCTTTCAAGATGCCGGCATCCCATTTAGCGGGGCCATGGACAAAGAATCTCATAAGATAGCCAACGAACTGGTAGGTAACCCACACCACTACCCCACACTTGAAATCACACAAATCGGCCCTGAAATACGATTTGAAGGAACTGGGCAAATTGCTTTGACCGGAGCCGATATGGCAGCTGAATTGAATGGCAAAAGTATAAGACGCTACGAAACTATAGACATAAAAAACAACGACCACCTCATACTTCACCAGTCAAGATTAGGATGTAGAACCTATCTGGCCGTGAGAGGTCAATGGCAAACAGAGCTTTGGCTGAACAGCCATAGTGCCGTTTCTAATCTGAGCTCAGTAGAGGGTATTCCAAAGCCACTGAAAGCTCTGCAGTGTATCGAAGTATCCACCCCCAACTTTATTCCTCAGCGCATATATCCTGAACACCTCAGGCCGGTCTTCTCTTCATGCTATGTATTACGCGTGGTTACAGGCCCCGAATTCGAACAATTTGGCATTGAACAGATTCAGTCATTTTTCGAGTCTGTTTTTACGGTTAGTCCCGACTCCAACCGAATGGGCTATCGGCTAAACGGAACGCTGGAAAACTATTCAACCCTGAGAGAGGAAATATCGTCAGGAATAGTGCCCGGCACGGTACAAATCACCAAGTCGGGCCAGCCTATAATACTCACTGCCGATGCCCAAACAACCGGAGGGTACCCTAGACTTGCCAATGTTATAGAAGAAGACTTGTCTATTGTGGGACAGATGAAGGCAGGAGATGAGGTGAAATTTATGTTGGTAGGTTTACCAGATCTGTAAATGCGAAAAGGCGATCTCCGTCCGAAATCGCCTTAATCAACCTTAAACTAAAACTACTAACTAATTATTTATTTGATAGTAAGCCGTGCCTTGCAGTTCTGAAAGCAAATCGGCCTGTCTCAAAAGCTTTAATTGTTCTTCTCCCAACTCTGTTTTAATGCCCTCCACAATCAATTGTTGATTGGCATCATAAACCTTCACGTAGTTTACCTCCTCGAACTCCACAATGTGTTCAATAAGGTACTGATCTACATAGGCATCAATCTGCTCTAAGTAATGCTCATCATAAGCCAGTGAGTCGGCCTCCGATTCGTTAGGAAAATTGTTGGAAATTGGTGTGCCGGCCGAAGCTATAATGGTAACCGCCAGCAAGAGTGCCATAATGGCTGAAATTCTACTTTTATTGACCTTTTTCATTGTTGTTTGATATTTTGAGTTCCGCCCGAAGGCGGATAATTTGACCTATTAAATTGACCTTGTTTTTGACCTGCCCATTCGTTTCCAATTGGTATGCCAATTTTTATTAAACACTGTAAATCAGGCAGTTACATAAGCTCGAGTTTTACAATGCCATTTTCTATGTTCGAAATCGGTCAACCAAGTGAACACTTTTGTGCGTTTTGAGCCTCTCAGGGGCATTTTAAAAGGTTACAGTAAACAATAAATTTTCATGAATTATCTTGCGTGCGCAATGAGAATACCGGAAGCACCAGACCTAAAAAAAATCAACTACGACTTAGCCCCTGAAAAGATTGCCAAATACCCGCTGGCCAAAAGGGATGAGTCTAAGCTACTCGTTTACAATGGCGGAACCATCGAAGACCGGCAATTCAAGGAACTTCCTGAACTGTTAGACCCCAGCACCTCTCTATTTTTCAACAATACCAAGGTAATTCCGGCCAGACTCTTCTTTTCTAAAGATACTGGTGCACAGATTGAGATTTTTCTTCTCAACCCCATTAGCCCAACCCACATCATCAGTCTGATGATGGAAACCACAGAAACTGTAGTATGGGAGTGCATGGTGGGTAACTTTAAAAAGTGGAAAGAGGGAACCACGCTCAGGCGCCAATTGGTACATCATGGTCAGCCTTTTACAATAGAAGCAAGCATTGTAAACAGGGAGTCGAAACAAATCGCTTTTAGCTGGTCAGACCCAAACCTCTCCTTTGCTGAAGTAGTAGAGCTTTGCGGCAAAGTACCGTTGCCTCCTTATCTCAACAGAGAAGATGAACCGGAAGATAAAGACCGTTATCAGACGGTATATTCCAAGCATGAGGGAGCAGTAGCCGCCCCCACTGCCGGATTACATTTTACCGATGAGGTTTTACAGAAACTTGAAAAACAGGGCACCACACTCAACTACCTGACCCTACACGTGAGTGCCGGCACCTTTCAGCCCATTAAAACCTCCGATGCCCGAGAGCACCCCATGCATTCGGAGCAGGTAGAGGTAAGCAAAGAAGCCATAAAAGCGTTGGTAACGGCTAAAAAAGTAATTGCCGTTGGTACAACCTCCATGAGAACCCTGGAAAGTCTCTACTGGTATGGCGTGCGCCTAATGAAGGGAGTCACTGAATTCTCCATTGGTAAACTGGAGCCCTATGAGCATGAAGAAAGCCTTCCCGACCGAAAAATAGTATTCGAATATATGCTTGATTGGATGACCTCCAACTCTGTAGAAATTATAAGCGGTAAGACAGAGATATTCATTATTCCCGGCTATGAGTTTCGCGTTTGCGATGGACTAATTACCAACTTTCATCAACCCGGAAGTACACTTATGCTACTGGTTTGGGCATTTATTGGTGAAGACTGGAAAGCAGTATATGACCATGCTCTTTCTTCCAACTACCGTTTCTTAAGCTATGGTGATTCTTCTCTTTTACTTCCCCAATAACCAATGAATTTTATCTATATTCAGGCATGATGCAAGCTAGCGCTACCGAAGAGTCGGTTTCGGCACTTAACCGACTGGTTCAGTTCATCAATAAACACGTTCCTTTTCTAGATCAGTCGTTTTCGTTTGTTGGAGAAGAGCTTACAATTACACACGTAATTGTCCCCATTCTCTTTCTCATCATTCTCAACCTTTTTGGCAATATATGCCGCGCCCTACTCATCAACCGGGTACTCAACCGATATATAGATGACCGAAAAACCATTCTTTCTATTGGCAATACCACCAAATACACCATCCTAATCATTGGGGTTACGGTGCTGCTGTCAAGCATTGGTATAAGCAGCAATTCTGACCTGAACGTGCCACTGTTTGGTGAAGAGGAAAAAAAGGTAAAGCTCTTTGATATACTGCGCATATCGTTTCTTTTCTTCCTGCTCATTTTCGTCACCAAAAAGCTCAAGATTGTATTCGTTCACCAAATAATGTCCAAATACAGTAATGATATTGGTGTGAGTCAAAGTATTGGTACCATTGCCCAATACCTGGCCATAATTGTAGGCGGATTCATTATAATTCAAACCAGTGGAATTTCGCTTGGCTCGCTCAACGTGCTGGCGGGAGCCTTGGGTGTGGGTATTGGTTTCGGATTACAGAATATTGCCAACAACTTTATTTCCGGACTCATCATTCTGTTTGAGCGACCCATAAAAGTAGGCGACCGAATTGAGGTTGGCAATGTAGCAGGCGATGTGGTAAAAGTTTCTTCGAGAGCCACCACAGTAAACACCAACGACAACATTTCGGTAATTGTACCCAACTCAGAGTTTATCAATCAGCGGGTCATTAATTGGAGTCACAACGACAGGAGCATTCGGTTTCATGTTCCGGTGGGTGTCTCCTACAACGAAGACCCTGCCAAGATTAAAAAAATATTGCTCGATGTAGCTGCCGGCCACCCTGATGTGTTAAAAAAACCCGCGCCCGATGTGCTCTTTTTGGAGTATGCCGATAGTTCGTTAAACTTTGATCTGATGATCTGGACAAGCACATATATTAACCGACCAAAGGTGCTCATTAGCCAACTTTACTTCGAAATTTTTGAGAAGTTCAAGGAACACGGGGTTGAAATTCCATTCCCGCAACGCGACTTACATATAAGGTCGGGCTGGCCTTCAGATGCTAAAGACAGGTAATCGTTTTCAGAGTAAACAACAATTTTGTGTATAGCTGGTTCATGATTTTAACTAAATTGGCGACATCCAAACGTTGAGAAGATGAGGGTAATTATAGCGGGAGTTGGAAATGTGGGGTTTCATTTGGCGAAGTTACTTAGCCAGGAAGGTCAAGACATTGTGTTGATCGACCAGGCTGCCGACAAACTGAAAATGGCTGCCAATCAGGTCGACTCGGCTACCATTAAGGGGACGGCCACATCGTACAGCGTATTAGAAGAAGCCGGAGTGAGCGAGGCCGATTTGCTCATTGCCGTAACCTCTTCAGAAGAAATTAACATTACCACGGCCATTATAGCCAAACACCTGGGCGCCAAACGTACCATTGCCAGAATTTCCAACACCGAATTTCTCTACAAGAAAGATAAGCTCAACCTTAAGCATTTAGGTATTGACGATATCATTTCGCCAGAATCACTAGCCGCCAAAGAGATCAAGCGCCTATTGAAAGAAGTGGCTATTACCGATAGCTTCGATTTTGAAAAAGGGCTGTTGCAGCTTATTGGGGTGAACATTGAATCGAAAAGCCCACTCATTGGCAAAAGCATGGTAGAGGTAGCTAAGATTAACCCCGACCAGGCTTTTATGACCGTGGCCATATTGCGCAACAATGAAACCATAATACCTTATGGCGACACCAAGTTTTTAGAAAATGACCATGCTTACTTTGTAACACAACCCGAATGTGTTGAGAAACTCTTATTCCTGGCCGGCAAGAAAAAAGAAGGGGTAAAAAGCATGATGATTCTTGGAGGTTCGCGTGTTGGGTTTCATGCGGCTAAAATTCTGAGCTCCCGATACAACGTAAAGCTCATTGAACGCGATGCCCAGAAATGCTTTGAACTGGCCGATCAACTACCCGATGCCATGGTAATAAACGGTGACGGTAGAAATGTGGAGCTTTTGGAAGAAGAGAGCATTAATGAAATGGATGCTTTTATTGCCGTAACCGGTGACTCTGAAACCAATATTATTTCCTGCTTGGTGGCCAAGAAAATGGGTGTAAAGAAAACCATAGCTATGGTTGAAAACATGGACTACATACACCTTTCGCAGAGCATTGGAGTAGACACCATGATCAACAAGAAACTCATTGCAGCCAACTTTATTTTCCGCCATGTTCGGCAGGGTGAAATTGTGTCTATCACCAGTATTCATGGAGTAGATGCCGAAATTCTTGAGTTCGAAGTGCAGGAGAACTCCAAAATAACCGAGCACCAGCTTCGCAACTTGCAGTTCCCTAAATCGGCCATTATTGGTGGGGTAATCAGAGATGGCAAAGGCCTTACTACTCCTGGTAATTTCAGGTTTCAGGCCAAAGATCGTGTGGTAGTACTCTCTAAACCGGAATGTATCAAGAAAGTGGAATCTTACTTTATTTGATAACTTGTAGCCACCATGTTTAACTACAAGGTCATCAGCAGAATATTGGGTATACTCCTCATTATTAATGGAGGTTTCATGGCCCTGTGTTTGCCGGTTAGTATTTATTACTGGGAAACGGACTCCGTATCTCTGGCTATATCGAGTGCCATTACGCTTGCCTGTGGTTTTTTACTTAAGCACCTGGCCCGAAACAATAAAAACAAAGACCTAAAGAAAAAAGACGGATACCTTATTGTGACCTCCGGCTGGATAGTTATGTCTTTTTTTGGTGCACTACCCTATCTGATTAGCGGAGCCATTCCATCGCTCACCGATGCCTTTTTCGAAACCATTTCGGGTTTTACCACCACCGGGGCGTCCATTTTAAATGATATAGAAGCAGTGCCGAGAGGCATACTCTTTTGGCGGAGTCTTACTCAATGGATTGGAGGTATGGGAATCATTGTGTTGGCTCTTGCCATACTACCCTTCCTTGGTATTGGAGGCATGCAGCTTTTTGTTGCCGAAGCACCGGGCATTACACCAGACAAACTACAGCCTCGTATTCAAGAAACAGCCAAACGTTTGTGGTACATCTATGTGGGCCTTACCCTTACCGAAGCCATATTGCTATACCTGGCCGGCATGGGAGCCTACGATGCCATAAACCACAGCCTCACCACTATGGCAACCGGTGGTTTTTCAACCATGAATGCCAGTCTTCAGGGGCAGCCTGCTGCCATTCAGTACATTATCATAGTTTTTATGTTTCTGGCCGGTACCAGTTTTACCCTCACCTATTTTGGTTTGAAAAGAAACTTCACCAAGATCATTAAAAACGAGGAGTTTGTAGTGTATCTGCTCTTTACCTTGGCCATCACCGTGATTGTGACACTGACACTACTTGTAGTTACCGACCATGGCATAGAAAGATCGTTTAGAGACGCTTTGTTCCAGGTTGTTTCACTCATCACAACGACCGGCTTTGTTTCGGCCGACTACACACAATGGGCTCCTTTCCTGTCTGTTTTGTTCTTTATACTCCTTTTTGTAGGAGGTTCCGCAGGCTCTACAGCCGGTGGTGTGAAGGTAATCAGACATGTAGTTCTTTTCAAAAACTCATTCCTGGAACTCAAAAGACAACTACACCCTTCGGCCGTGATGCCCGTACGCATTAGCGGTAAAGCCATAGAACAAAACATAGTGTATAATGTACTGGCCTTCATTATGATATATATCCTCGTGTTTCTTGTTGGTGTAACCCTCCTTTCCTCTATGAATGTAGACTTCGATACGGCTTTTGGAGCTGTGGCTACTTCGTTAGGCAATGTGGGTCCGGGAATTGGCGATGTAGGGCCTGTCGATAATTTTTCAGGCATGCCCATGGCTGGTAAGTGGTTACTTGCTGCCCTGATGCTTCTCGGTCGTCTGGAGCTGTTTACCGTACTTATGCTGCTTTCTCCACACTTCTGGAAGAAGCGCTAATCATTGCTCTCCGACCATTAGAATCCAAACAACCCCTTCTTTTCCTTTATTTCAAAGCCTGCTTCCTTTACCAGGCGAATAATCTCTAGCTTGTCTATAGCCTCTCCCTTTACGGTTAGCCATTTATCTCTGGCATTGGTGTCTACCTCCCAATGGCTAATACTCCTGGCCTTTTCCAGGTAGGGACCAACGGTTGCCACACAGCCTCCACAGTTGATATTCGTTTTAAAAACAGACTTCTTCATTTTATATAATTCATTTGTGTAGATTTACAGCATATAATAAGTATAGTCGCTTTACACCAAGCGATACGAATCTTTCACGAATATAGTTCACGCTTTGACCTTTGCAGAACTCAACTTACATGAAGATGTACTAGCCGGCTTAGATGCCATAGGCTTTGAAAAAGCTACCCCCATTCAGGAAATAGCCATTCCTTCTATAATCGAAGGAAAAGACCTTATTGGCTGTGCACAAACCGGAACGGGCAAAACTGCCGCTTTTTTGTTACCTCTTATGCACAAAATATGTGCTCAAAAAATTGAAGATGATCATATCAACTCTATAATCATCTGTCCAACCCGCGAACTGGCCATCCAGATCGATCAGCAGTTACAGGGGCTTAGCTACTTTACTGGGGTGAGCTCCATAGCCATTTATGGCGGAGGCGATGGAGACTCTTTTACACAAGAAAAACGTGCCTTATCGCAAGGGGCTCACATAGTTGTGGGCACCCCGGGCAAGCTTATATCGCACCTCAACCTTGGCTATGCAAATGTGAAGCAGGTACAAAACCTGGTATTGGATGAAGCTGACAGAATGTTGGACATGGGTTTTCTTGATGACATCAAGAAAATAATTTCCTTTCTCCCCAAAAAACGCCAGAACCTGCTCTTTTCGGCCACCATGCCACCCAAAATAAGAAGCCTGGCCAAAGAGATTCTTACCGACCCTAAGGAGGTAAATATTTCTATTTCTAAACCGGCAGAGCGAGTTACACAAGTTGCTGTATTGGCTCACGACAGTCAAAAAATAGAGACCATAAAGCATTTGCTCAGATACAACGATGTACCTAGCCTTATCATATTTGCGTCTACAAAACTGAAAGTGCGCGAGATCACCAAAGCCCTGCGAAAAGAAGGGCTGGACGCCAAAGAGATTTCGAGTGATTTGGAGCAAAAGGAGCGTGAAGACATTCTCCGGCAGTTTAAGAATCGCAAACTGCAAATGCTGGTGGCCACCGATGTAATTTCAAGAGGCATCGATATAGACAACATCGATATGGTGATTAACTACGATGCCCCCAACGACCCGGAAGATTACATTCACCGTATTGGAAGAACCGCACGGGCAGCCTCAGAAGGTGAAGCCGTTACGTTTATCAATGAAGACGACATGTATAAGTTTGCCCGAATAGAGCAAATGATGGAAATGGAGGTAAGAAAAATACAACCGCCTGAGCATGTGGGACCCGGCCCTGAATACAACCCCAAGTCGAGAGGCAATCAAAGGGGGGGCAGAAAGCCATTTAGAAAAGGAAAAAGGAGGTAGCCCCCTCCTTTCCATTAACCCCATATAGAGGGCTCTCCGATAAACGTTTTGACTCACATAACCATGGGTGTTCGAGATGAACTCTCAACCTTATTATTCAATTATTAATCTGGTTAATATAATTCATCTCAGCGACCTGCATGGCAGTAGTTTATCTTCCCTTAGTGGGTACAAATTCCAAATTCACACTCCACCCGAATGCCGACCATACCTGGCTGAGCATCAACTATCAATAGATTCATTTGCCGTACAGCCGGAATATTGAATCACTCCTCATTTTTAAGCGCTTCGAAAACCCTTTTTGTAGAATATTGAATACGTAAGAGGTTTGTGAGGTCTCCTTTGCTACGAACAAAGCGGGAGTCCTTATCGTCTTCTGCAAAGATTCATTTGGTCATACTCAATTCAACAACTATGAAAAATCTTGCCTACGCTTTTCGGGTATTGCTGAACAACAAGTTCTATGCATTCCTAAACATTTTTGGGCTAGCCCTGGGGCTGGCCGTAAGTATTATTATTCTGCTATATGTGCAGAGCGACCTGACTTTTGATAAGCATCATGAAAAATGGGATCAGGTTTACCGAATAGAATCCAAATTCTACATTCCGCCAAAAAACGATGAATTTGCCTTAACCTCTCAGGCTTTGGCCGAAACCATGAAGATGGAGTTTCCTGAAATCCAGGCTTTTACCCGGGTTCAAAGTGCAGGGCAAATTCTCTTCAGAATCAATGACAACAGCTTTTATGTAGACGACATGTACTTTGCCGACTCGGCCATGTTCCGTTTGTTCACTCACGAATTCATACAAGGCGACCCCGAAACAGCTCTTGTAGAGCCTCGTAGCCTTGTATTGACAGAGAGCACTGCCAAGCGGCTTTTTGGCGATAAAAACCCGCTCAATGAACTGGTTAAAACTGATTTAAACACCTTTACTGTAAAGGGCATTATCAAGGATTTGCCTGACAATGTGCACTTGCGTTTTAATGGACTCATTTCTTATACTACCATTACCTCTGGCCAACCTCCACTAAATGCACAACAGCGCACAGGGCAATTGTGGAATGTGAGCACCTACTCGTATGTGCTTCTGCCCAAGAATTATGAGGTAAGCAATATTTACAACCGGTTTCCACAGCTCTTCGATAAGTACATGGCACCCATTCGCCAGTTTGCACCATCGCTTAGAGAAGCCAGCTTTGAACCCAGGCTAGTACCACTCAACGAAGTACACTTCAACTCAAAGGTGCAGTATGATCTTGCCACAGGCAACAAAGCTTACACACAGGCTTTTATAGCTATAGGTTTGTTTGTGCTCCTGCTGGCAAGTATCAATTATATGAATTTGGCAACGGCCAGAGCCACCAAACGATCGAAAGAGGTGGGTATTAAAAAAGTAATGGGTTCTTCAAAAGGCAAACTGGTTTCGCAATTTTTGAGTGAGTCTATACTCATTACATTTTGTGCACTGATTCTGGCCATAGGTCTTGTGTATCTGTTGTTAATGGGTACAAATCTCAACTCTGTACTCGACAAAAACCTTAGCCTCAACTGGGGAGAAAACCCTCTTCTGTTGTTTGGCTCGTTGGGCATTACCATTTTGCTCGGGGTACTTTCCGGCCTCTACCCGGCCTTCTATCTATCGTCAATTTCTGTTATTACAGCCATGAAAGGCTCTGTAAAATCGGGCCCAGGAAGTGTGTTCTTAAGAAAAGTACTAGTAGCCTTCCAGTTTTTTGTTTCCATCGGTGTGGTGATTGCCACTTTACTCATGAGCAACCAAATCAGTTATATGAGAAATAAGGACCTGGGATTCAACAAAGACAACGTGATTATTATTCCTACACGCGACACCTCCCTGGTACGCAGACTGGATGTGATTCAGAATGAACTGAAGGAAAACCCGAACATTATTGATGTAACCACCACTACCGGTTTAAGCGCCAGCAATGCCAACTCTGTAGGTAATAGGCTAATTGGTGGTGGCCGGCAGGTGATGATGGTTGAAGAAGCCGATACCACACTAAAAACTGACACCTATAACGTGATGTTTGTGGGTGAAAACTTTATAAACGCCATGGAAATGGAACTGGTAGCCGGCCGCGATTATGACGAAAACATTCCTACCGATTTAACGCAAGGCGTATTGGTCAACGAATCCATGGTGCAGTATCAGGGTTGGGCCAATGCAGAAGAGGCCATTGGAAAGCGTGTTCAGAATGCCGGGCAACAGGCCAATCCAAGCCGAATTATTGGTGTTGTCAAAGACTTTAATGCTTTCTCCCTTCACATGAAGGTAGAACCAACCATTATTCTTCGCTATGAGCGTTTCGGAGCCGGTGCTATTGCACAATTTAGCCCTTCGGTAGTGGTACATGCCAAAGATGGCAGTTTGCAACAAACCCTGGACTATCTGGAAGACAAATATGCCGAACTAGATCCTAGTCATCCGTTTGAATATGGTCTGCTCGACACGCAGGCAGAGAATCTATACCGATCGGACAAACGTCAAAGCCAGCTCACTGCTTCGCTTTCATACATTTGCATACTCATTAGCTGCCTGGGACTTTTGGGGCTTTCCAGCTATACCACGGCCACCCGAATAAAGGAAATTGGGGTTAGAAAAGTGCTTGGGGCATCTATACCTCAATTGGTATATCTTATTTTCAAAGATATAATGCTTTTGGTAATAGTAGGTTTTATAATTGCCACCCCTGCCGCCTACTGGCTTATTGAAAACTGGCTACAGGTGTTTCAATATACCATGGATTTGCAGACAGTGATTGTTGGAGCCGCTGCCATAGCCGGCACTTTAGCCCTGCTTATTGCTTTCCTCACCGTGGCGTTTCACTCTTTAAAAGCTGCACAGCAAAATCCGGTGAAGGCGCTAAGGTATGAGTAATGCCATGCATATAGGGCGCCTGGCGTCTCACTGCAGAAACAAAAAAAGGCTTCCGATTGGAAGCCTTTTTTTGTGGCGGAGAGAGGGGGATTCGAACCCCCGGTACCAGTTTCCCAGTACGACAGTTTAGCAAACTGCTGGTTTCAGCCACTCACCCACCTCTCCGTAGTCGTTGTCTTGCTAAAGGTTTGCAAATATAAACGATCAACTGATAATTCAATAGGTTGCAAACAATTATTCAGACCATATTTCAATAAAAAAACCAACCGGTTTGGTTGGCTTTTTGTCGGGGTGGCAGGATTCGAACCTGCGACCTCCTGCTCCCAAAGCAGGCGCGATAACCGGGCTACGCTACACCCCGTTTCCCTAATGGGAGTGCAAATATAGATGCTTTTTTTGTTTTGCAATATTTAGAATCATGAAAATTTGAACCTTTTGACCATAAAAAAACCAGCCTCCGGCTGGTCTTTCTTACATCTTTCTCATTTTCAATCTTTTCCGTCAGACGTGCGAGCCGTTACGGTTCCTCGAATACTCAAAATAACCTGCTTATGATTCGCAGCATTGGTTACAAGAGTAACGGTTTTGTTTTGCGACCCCATTTTAGCCCTGGTGTCGAATTTCACATACACTTCTCCACTGGCTCCGGGGGCAATGGCCTCTTTGGTATACTTAGGCACTGTGCAGCCGCAAGAACCTCTGGCCGAGAGAATTTTTAAGGGTTCTGTTCCAATGTTTTTAAACTTAAATGTGTGCGTGACGGAATCGCCCTCAACCACGCTTCCAAAGTTGTATACCTTCTCCTCAAACTCAATCATTGGACCGGTAGTAACAGCCGCTTCCTGAGCCTTCAAGCCAATAACTGCTACTAGCATTAATAGGGAAACTATAATCTTTTTCATACCTGTGAATTTACTGTTAAAAATAGGCTTTAATGTACGGATTCAAAACACTTACGGTTCGGCAATTGCCGTGTTTATAAAATCAAGAAAAGGCACAATAGCCTTGTAGCTGTCAAAAACCAATTCCGAAAAATCCTCAGAATAAAAATCTCCCCTACTCAATGGTTTAAAAACTGCCAGACTCTTCATTTTCAGCAGCTCTATATGTGGATGATCGTTGGAATAGCCTTTTGGGCTGGATTTGAGTTTGTCTTCGTGGTACAGCCTAAAACCCTTCGGATACAGCTGCTCCTTAAGTGTGATGGCCAGTTTTTCGCCTTCATAGTCAATTTCCTGCCTCAAAAGCTTAAGCTTATATGAAGGCGGATGCCAAAGCCCTCCGGCTATAAGCAGTTCGTCTACTCCCAAGTGTACATAAAAGTCGGCCAACCCCTTACCGTAGCCAAAGCCCACTCCGAAATGGTCTTTGTAGGTAGGCCTGTCCGGATGAAACATCAGGTTGTTGTTGATTCTGTTTAGTGCCCTACGGGCGTTGGGCTGTACAACTCTGGGATCGAACAAACGAATGCGCTCAAGTATGGGGTCAAATAGTTCGACAAGCACATTCTTAGCTTCTTCGTAGCGGTTCCTGTGCTTATCCATCCACTCCTTAGAATTATTGACCGAGAGGTCTTCCAGAAATTCAAAAATCAATTGCTTCGACATGTGCATCCAACAGTTAGCAGCAAACTTTGGTTTAGTCCCCTTTAATCAATTAATGAAATGCCGTTCAAATCAGTCGTTAAATACTCTGTCATCACATCGAAGAAAGGACGAATAGCCAGAAAAACTGCCAGGGCCTTTTCGAGAAAATCGTCAGCATGAACTTCTTCGTCAGAGAAAGACCGAAAAGCATACATAGACTTGTGCCTGAGTAAGTCTATCGATGGATGGTCTTTGGCATAACCTTTAGGAGCCGTTTTCACCTTCTCTCCCATTAACTCACCAAAGGTTTCCTTAAATACCTCCCCCTCAATAACCTCCCTGAGTGGCGTATCGTCTTGAGCAATCTGAGCTCTAATTAACTTCAGATCTTCCGAATTGGGCTGATAAAAGCCTCCCCCCACTACCGTTTCGTTGGGTTTAAAGCGGAAAAAGTAACCTCCCCTAAGCTGCGGCTTAATGCGAGAGAAACTCCCTGCAAACCTGGGGTCATAGGGTCTCTTGTCATTAGAGAATCGAACGTCTCTATAAATGCGCATCAGACTCTTCTTGCCAGATACAGTAGTAATCTGGTCGGTCTCTTTTAGTCGGTTCAATAACTCATCCACAAAGCTTACAACATGTAGTTGCGCCTGCTGGTACTGGGCCTTATGCGCATTGAACCAATCGCGATTATTGTTGGCGTCTAACTTTTGAAGAAAAGCAAAAACGGATGGAGGAATAGATGTAATACTCATGAACATTGAAGTTAAAACTAGTATGACAAGAACCAGACGAATTAGTGAAAAATTCCGAGACATTTTTTGCCAGAACTCAATCGCGGCCTATTCCATCTGCCATTTGAAAACGGTAGAATAGTGTTGGTGATTTTACTGAATCACTTGTCTAAATCAACGGTCTTAAGCTCGGTCGCTTTGCACCCATTTGCACTTCGAGAACACCTGTTTAAAAGTTAACATGCAGGCTTGGCTTACCTCCATACTATTGGACTTAAGCCCTGCATAAACCAACATAAGAATATTGAATAATTTGGATATGGAGCAACAGCCATTTCCCTAATAATCGGTGATGGAAAAATCTATGAAAACCACACGATGTCAATCACTCTTTATCATAGATAGCTAAAAACCTTCGACTCGATTAACGGTGGTCTGTGTAACAGTTTGCAGGCAATACTTCGCTCAATTTTTGATATACCTTTTCTTCCGGCATTGGTAGACTCATTGCCTCCAGCAATTGTGTTAACTGAAGCGAATTGCGTATACCAACTACCACACTGGTAACTGCTTTGTGATTTAAAACCCAGCCTAAAACCAATCGCAGCCTCAGGCTTTTCTCAATTGAGAATAACTCCAATTTATTTTTCAGTAAATCAACATCTTGTGAACTATAATTTAAATAACCACTTGATTTATTATTAAGCAGAAAACCCTTTGCCAAAGCTCCCCTTACCAACACTCCTACTTCCTTTTCATGCAGCAAATTCAGCAGTTCTTCCTCAGGTCTTCGATCGAGTAAACTATACTGAAGCATGTTTGAAACCCAACCGGGTTGTCCTGCAATTTTACGCACCACGTTGGGACGAATGGATGAAATACCATAGTGGAGTATCTTACCCTTCTGCTTTAGCAAGTCAAAGGTTTCTACTATCTCATCCCAGTTGTCGTTAAGCGTTCCCCCATGAAGCTGATAGAGATCAATGTAGTCGGTCTTCAACCTTTTTAAACTCTTATCTACCGAACTTAGAATATGACTTTTCGAAGGACACCAATTAAAGCTCTTACCACCGGGATCAGCCACGTTACCAACCTTGGTGGCAATTCTTATCTCTTTTCTAAAGGTCTTAACAGCCACTCCAAGAGACTCCTCGCTCCAACCGTTTTGATATACATCGGCCGTATCGAAATAATTGATTCCTGCTTCGAAAGCTGACTGAATGAGCCGGTAGTTTTCGTGGTTATCGCGACCAAGCGACATGCAGCCAAAGCCAATTTCAGAGATCGAAAATCCAGCCCGGGGCAATGGCCTACACCTCATCGTCAGGTTGCTCTATGTTACTGAGATTCCCGTTCTCACTGAGGAGCACAGCCAGGCCTCTGGTGGATTTGAACTGAGCCGAAACAATGACGATTACGGAGATTACGGGTACGGACAAAATCATACCTAATATACCCCAGATGCTGCCCCAAAAGGAAAGAGCAATAAGCACCACCAACGGACTCAGGTTGAGCGTGCGCCCCATGAGTTTCGGCTCCACATAGTTGCCTACAAAAATCTGGACTGCCTCAATTATGAGAAAGACATAAAGGAAGGGCCAAAACGAAGCAAACTGAAAAATAGAGAAGATGGCCGGCAGCAAGGTAGCTACCAGAGACCCCAGGTAGGGTATAAAATTCAACACAAAAATAATAAAGGCCCAAAGCACCGGAAAGTCTACCCCAAGTGCCAATAGCAACAAATAGCTAATGGTACCTGTGAGTAAGCTTACCTCGGTTTTAACGGTAAAGTATTTGTTGATAGAATTACTGATTCGATCGAAAATGACAGCCACATTTTCTCGGCTCCCCTCCTTTCGAAACATATTTTTCAGCTTCTGATCGAGATAATTTTCTTCAATAAGGAAGAAGACAACATACACTATAACCAAAGCAAAATTACCCAGAGCAACACTCAATGAGTTAAATATTTTACTTAGGATGGACTGATAATCAATACTCTGAATAGCGTCTTCTATATTGGGAATGAAATCGTATCGCCCGGTAAACTCTCTCATTTGCGCCAGAAATAGCCTAAGGTTCTTATCGTAGCTATCGGAATTGGCCGTGATGAGCGAAATATTGACCGATATGATCTGATAAACTCCGTAGATAAACGATACGGTAAGCAAAAAGGCCACAACCCGCTGCAACCACTGCGGAAGCGACCGACCACCAATGGTTAGCTTGGCAATGTACTTGCGGGTGGTGCGTATGAGATACCACACCAGCAAAGCCAGCACAATTGGCTCCAGAAAAGACCTAAAGTAAATTAGCGAGAAAACTGCCCCAACTAGAATAATGGTCCAATAAGCTCCCTTCTTTAGGTTTTCTGTAGATACGTCTGTCTTCATGCTAAGAATATAAGCTTGAAGATACAGGAAATGACGATTTTTATTGCTTCAACAATCGCTTTTTGATGAGTCCCAGATTAGTACTTATCCAAACCACATAAACCCCTGAAGGCTGCTCAGCCATATTAAGGCTTGTTGCCTTTTGATTATTGATCGCTTGTTGAACTAGGGGCTCACCCAGCGCATTAAGCAAACGCACCTCTTGAATGTATGCTCCATTGTTGGCTCCTAATTTTAAATTTACCATCTCTGTTGCCGGTTGAGGATACAATTCAAGGGTACGGGCCCATTCAGGCTCAGTCTCTAGCCCCAGCACCATTTCTCCGGTACCCGACACTGCCAGCTGTTGACTACCGGCCGATGAGGTGATTTCAAGATTGCCGCTATACGTTTTAGCTTCCGTTGGCGAGAATGTAACCTCAATTGTCACTTCTTCTTCTACATTTAGCGTAGCAGAGGTTTTGTTTACAGAAAATCCATCGGGAACAGTGATATTACTAATTTCAAGGCCATCATCTTCTCCGGTGTGTGTGAGCGTTATACTTAGCGAAGAACTCTCTCCTACCTCTGTGGAGGCAAAGGCCAGCGTGCCGGTTATGGAAAGAGAATGCTCTATCACGTTTTCTACAATGATATCAAACTGCTTCTCGGCTGACTGATCTCCTGCTGTGGCCTTTACTCGAATGCTGAGTTCATGCAGGTCTTCATAGTTGAACACAGCAGCCGTTAACAGTTCATCGGCCGAAATAGAAAACATACTGTTGTGAGTATCACCTTCTCCGGCAACCAGAGTGTAGGTGATATCTTCAGTAGCCCCCTCAATAAAGAATTTCCCTACTGCGGTTCCTTCTTCGGCACTTTCGGCAAAACTGTTATTGTCTAGTTGAATGGGAACGTCATTCTGACCTCCTCCTTTTCCATCATCGCCACATTCAGTAGAGCCAAATCCTTCTTCCAGCAAATCATACTTATGCATAAATACACCACCACCAGCCTGATCGTAAGTCATATACAGATAGTTCCCCTTAATGAGTAAGTGAGGTCTGAAATTCCTCTGAGCCGTTACATGTTCGCGATAAATTAGATTGAAACAGCGATCGAAAACAGCCAAATCCACATGCTCTTCATCTAGCACTTCTCCCTCATACAGATGCTGGTATCCAACATACCAATATCCGGTTTGTTCGTCATGAGCAACCCCTGTCGCAAACCAGTTGGCGTTTCCATTTTCACTATCAATGAGCGTTCGGGGCTCCTGTGCAGCCGGTTGAAAATCTTTGTCCCACTCCGTTACTATCAGGTCAGACTCTCCTCCAAACATACTCCCGGTAAACAAGTGTATTTTCTCATTTACATACAGTCCACCTCCTACATTATTGTGGGGCAACGAACCATCGGTTAAAAACGGATCAGAAACCCGGTTGATGTCGGCATCAAAGCCATGAATATAATGCTGATTGGCTGGTTGAAAATGTCCCACATAAAGCACATCAGGAGTGGTAATAAGAATCATGTCGTTAGTTGGTTTGCCCGGCTCATTCGATGGGCGCGTATCCTGATCCCACACCGTAACAATATCGCCAACCCGTTGTCCCTGGGCATTGAGCTTCACAAGATAGAGCTGTTTGTCTCCGGCCGATGAAAAACTTACATAGTAGGCTCCTTTCCAAAACACGGTTTTATGATCGACTATTTTGGGTAAACCATCGTTCTCTGAAATCACCGCTACCGGGTCTCCCACTCGCTGCATGGCCTCATTGATGTATTGGAAATAGATAATGTTGCCGCGTGAAACAGTCAAACCCATGTGTTCGTTGGCCTCGGCCAGTACTCCCCAAATGTTGGCCTGGTCGACCTTGACTGAATCTACCCGATTGAGTGTTTGAGCAGATAGAATGGCAGGAATAAATAAAAAAATAGACAGAGCAAAAGCGACTGTGTTTCTCATAACTTATTTTGGTTGAATCATTTAAGTTACCCGAATACTGCCAATGACCCTAACCCGGCATGATAGACACATTTTTTACGGACATTTTTTAAGGTTTTGATTGCCTTAAAAAAATGCTTTTCCATATATTTGCACTCGCTTTTGCAAAAGCCCGTTGGTCTGCTAGCTCAACTGGATAGAGCAACTGCCTTCTAAGCAGTAGGTTCCAGGTTCGAGTCCTGGGCGGATCACAGACCAAACAAAACCCCTCCAGTTCAGAGGGGTTTTTTTTTGGGGGTTACTCATGTACGGTTTCATGGATGTAATCCTAATGTTTCTACCACAAAAGAATCCTCACAACCTCTTCTACCAGTTATTTAACTAGAAACAACTTTCATCCGTTTTCTTTGAGAAAATGATAGGGATCGGTATACACCGGGTTAGGATTAACCTTGATTAAGTCTTTAGGCACCAGATCATGCTCAATGGCCAGGTCATACCCTTTTAAGGCCGCCAGCTTAGTATAGGTAACCGCTGGGAAAGAGAGTATGTCTTTTTGTAAAATGAAAAAGGCATTGTACTTATTGTGCAGCCTGGGTTTGAGAAGCTGCACAAGGCTTTCTACCATCTGCTCTTCATCAGCAGCCAGCAGGCCTTCAAAAAAGCCTACATCCGGAAGCAGCCATTTATTGGTCTTTTTGGAGGCTTTTTCTTTTAAAAGAGCCACTTGCTTCTCCAACTCATCGAGCTTATTGAGCAAAGCCAGTTGCACACAATACACCGGGTGGCCTTTTCTTTTTTTTACCTCAAAGGCACTATCACTAAGCAATGCATACCGCTCTATCATTGGCTTGCAATCGCTCAGTAGGGCATAGCCAATGTGCCTAATCCCTGCACTTAGTCGTTGATAACCATAGGTCTTAATCATATATTCATCGCACCGGCCACAGGTATAAAAGTGCTGCTTGGCAACTTCTATATTGCCTTCCACGCTATATTGATACAATGCTTCATCTTCATTTAAATAAAAGAATTCAACCCTGACATGGTTTTGTAATAAGCTTTGGTCTAAAGACCTTTCAATCAGAGTTTTCTCCTCTTCATAGAACTTTTGATGCACTTCAATAAGTCGTTTACGATAATCCATTTTTATCCCCCTAAATTAAGAAGCACCAATTCATTTTTATGTTTATCCACTTCGGAAACAACTTTCATCCGTTTTCTTTGAGAAAATGATAGGGATCTGTGTACACCGGGTTAGGATTAACCTTGATTAAGTCTTTAGGCACCAAATCATGCTCAATGGCCAGGTCGAACCCTTTTAAGGCCGCCAGCTTAGTATAAGTAACCGCTGGGAAAGAGAGTATGTCTTTTTGCCACACAAAGAAAGCATTGTACTTATTGTGCAGCCTGGGTTTGAGAAGCTGCACAAGGCTTTCTACCATCTGCTCTTCATCAGCAGCCAACAGGCCTTCAAAAAAGCCTACATCCGGAAGTAGCCATTTATTGGTCTTTTTGGAGGCTTTTTCTTTTAAAAGAGCCACTTGCTTCTCCAATTCATCGAGCTTATTGAGCAAAGCCAGTTGCACACAATACACCGGGTGGCCTTTTCTTTTTTGTACCTCAAAAGCACCATCACTAAGCAATGCATACCGCTCTATCATTGGCTTGCAATCGCTCAGTAGGGCGTAGCCAATATGCCTAATGCCTGCACTTAATAGCTGATAATCATAGGCCTTAATCATATATTCATCGCATCGGCCACAGGTATAAAAGTGTTGCTTAGCAGCCGCTATATTGCCTTCCACGCTATATTGATATAAGGCTTCCTGTTCATTAATAAAGAAAAATTCTGCCCTTACACTCTCTTGGAACAAGCTTTGATTCAATGATTTTCTAATCAGACCATACTCCCTCTCCTGATACTCCTGATGTACTTCAATAAGTCGCTTGCGATAATCCATTTCCATACGCCTAAACTAGGAAGTACTCATTTACCTTTGTACTTATCAGGCATAAATACACCTACCGCCTGGGAAATTATCGAGTTTTTAACACCCATATCCATTGAATAATTATATCTATGGGGGAGTGTTTCTCTATATTAAAACGATAGTTAAAGCACTTACTAAAGAAGTACTATGGAGCTTTGCTGTAAAAGCTTACGATGCTAAAACATACTTGATTCAGCAGCTATAATTTACTTTCTAAAGATTTTATAGCCTATACCCATTTGAAAGAAGGGAAAACCATCGGAGTGGGCATAACCAAGTTCAGCGGCCACCTTGGTGGAGACATCATAGGTCATTTGAATGGAGGGTAAAACAGAAATAAAATATTGGTTGTGTACTCCTGTTCTAAGCCCCACACCTACATCGAATCGCGAGCCATCGAACACTGAATAGTTAAACTGCAAACCGGAAAATGTATTCGCCTCTCGCTCGGCACTCCCTATAGCTGTAAGATATACATAGCCCATGGAAAAGCGCTGTCCCAAATTAAGCGATACGGAGGGGCCGGTATTCCAACCATTTACAGATCTGGTGGTTATATTCTTGAGTGAAACTGAAAACCGATCTTTCTGAGGTTTGTTTTGCCGGTAAAAGCTCTGGGCTTGTGCCCCAAAGCTCAACATGAGCAGGCTTGCTAGAACAATGAATTTGGCTTTCATGGCTGATGTGGTTCAATTCTTACCTCTAAATTCGCCAAATGCCTACCCCATTTTCTACGCAATGCCCGATGCTTAACATTTAGGTGTTTTACGCAAGAGGTTAGCCCCTTGAAATGACCTTAAAATTAAATATTAAGCTTAATTTTGCAGATTAGTCTTTCTTAAATCTTTATGCCTAAATCCATCTTCAAGCTTTACGAAGAACTCTTCTCCAAATCTGTTTTTGCCATTGCGGTCACATCCTACGAGGGCATACCTGTATTTGTAAATTCCAAGTTCTGCCAAATGATGGGTTATTCGGCAGAAGAACTGACAAGCATGACCTTTTCGGAGTTTACACACCCGGACGATGTGAATAAAAACCTGGAGGTTTTTGAGAAGCTAAAAGCCGGTGAAATAGAAAGCTACAGACTGGAGAAAAGATACATTCGCAAAACAGGAGAAGTTATTTGGGCAGAGCTAACCGTAGAGCTACTGGAAAACCGGGTAGATTCGGGCTACATAAGAACTTACATACTGGACATTACCGAAAAAAAGAAGAAAGAGGAAGCCATGGCCAAGCAGGAGCTGGTTTTCCACGAGGTATTTCACAATATGTTTCAGCTTATGGGGCTAATGGAGCTTGACGGTACACTTATAGAAGCAAACCAAAGTGCTCTGGACTTTGTGGGCTACAAAAGAGATGAAATTGTAGGCAAGAAGTTCTATGATGCACCCTGGTGGGCCTGGAATGACGAAATACGCTCACAAATCATTGATGCTATTGACAGAGCTTCTCAAGGCGAATTTGTTCGTTTTTATACAGATATTTTGGGCAACAAGGGTGTTGAAACCATCGATTTTTCCTTGCGCCCCATAAAGCAGGGCGGTAAGGTTGTGCTGCTTATTCCGGAGGGGCGCCCAATCCCTCAGGAAAAGGAAATCGAAAAAGAGTTATTGGCTAAAAACCTGCTGCTTGAAAAAACAGAAAAACTCTCGAAAACAGGCGGCTGGATTTTGCAAATCAAAGACCTGGATTTAAAGCTCTCAAACAACGCTTACGAACTTCTGGGTTTACCAAGAAACAAAAAACCAACCCTAAAGGATGTTCAGGAACGAGTTCATCCGGAAGACCTCGATCATTTTAACATGATTGTTCAGAAGGCTTTGGAAGACAAGCAGTCTTGCCAGCACCAGTATAGAGTGAAAACAGAAACAGGCTGGAGACACATAAAGAGCTATGGAGAACCTCGCTTCAATAAGAAAGGAAAGGCCATATCACTCAATGGAGCCATTATGGACATTACTGCAGAAATGGAGTCTGAGCAGAAACTGCAAAAAATCAATGATGAGCTTAACAACAAAGTGCAGGAATTGCGTCAGTTTGCCTACGTAACAGCCCACGACCTTCAAGAACCACTACGCACTATTATCAGCTTTATTCAGTTGCTCAAGGCTACACTCAAAGATGCCAATATTCATGACGATACCGAACTGTATACCGAATACATAGAAAAAAGTGCCAACCGACTAAAAAATCTTATCAAAGACCTCCTGCATTTTAGTCAGTTAGAAAATCAAAAACTCACGTTCGAAAGGGTGAACCTTCAAAAGGTATTTCATCAGGTGAAGGCCGATTTGCACAACCTCATAAAAACCACCAATGCGTCTGTAGAATGTTCGGAGCTACCTCAAATAATTGCCAACGAAACGCGCATCAACGTACTTTTCCAAAATCTAATTAACAATGCCATAAAGTTTAGAAGGCAAGGTATTAGGCCCCAAATAAGAGTAGAATACACCCAGAATAATGACTTTCACTACCTGTCTTTTTCTGATAACGGAATTGGAATTGACAAAGAATATCACCAATATGTATTTGAGATCTTCAAGCGCCTGAGTAGTAGGGAAGAATATGAAGGCACCGGAATAGGCCTTGCCATGTGCAAGAAAATTGCAGATCAGCACAACGGAGTCATTGATGTGGAGTCGGTAGTGGATGAGGGAACGACCTTCCGGGTGGCTATTTCAAAAAAACTAACATTAAGCTATTGAAAACGCTGTTAATAGAAGATAATCCGGCCGATGTAGAATTGCTGAAAATTGCTTTCGAACAAACGCAGATCGACACGGATATCATTGTAAAAACAGATGGACAAGAAGCGATAGATTACTTATTTGAGTTAGCCGAAAACCAGCCGGAAAGTGAGTTTCCGAGCCTTATTTTTCTCGATCTAAACCTCCCCAAAAAGAGCGGAAAAGAGGTACTCAGACTGGTAAAAAAAGACGAAAAGTTAAGAGGAGTACCCATTATAGTAATGTCTACCTCCGACTTTAGAGAAGATGTGGAGCTCTGTTACAAGCTCTATGCAAACTCTTATCTGGTAAAGCCCAGCGATTTTAGCATGTTTATGGATATGGTGGGTTCTATTAAAGAGTTTTGGTACAACAAGTCGGTACTTCCTTAGACTCACTCTTTTAAAGACAAAAAAAGAGGTGCCATTTTCTGCTCGGCACCTCCAATTGAACAACACCCAAAAGCCAAATTGGTATTGTATCTTTAAACTCTTTCGTTAATGTAAATCCGTATGTCATGTGGGGCCGTTTCATTGCCTCCAAAGTATGGAAACAACAGGTAGTAAACGCCCAACTTATCTTTCACTTTTCGTTCCATAGTAACTGTATGGTCTCCATTTACTGCCAACTCATACGATTCATCGGTTAGGTTAATCTGAAACAATGCGTTGGCTCCTATCTGCAGATCTGTTATATATTCAAAATTCATCTGACCATTTTGATAGGCATACGCAAATATTTCAACCTGATCTTTCTGGGCACTGTATCGCCAACCAAACCGTATGCTGTTGTCATGGTGCATACTATTAGCATCGGCAAACCCAAACAGCTTGTTAATATCTTCCTGGTTTTTGTTGCCCAGGTTATAACGGGCCGATTCGTCAAATCTTGCCGTAAAACGCAAGGTTGAAGACTTTAAGGTTCTGAGCTTATCGCCAACAAACCCTGCGACCACCTTACTATCGTGTCGGCCTTCTTCTATAAGGTACACCTGCTCCGGATTTTCATAAAGCTCGGAGCAATCTTGTACCAGCAGGCCCAAAAGCAGTGCAAACACTAGCTTTTTCATGAAACTACTTTTAGGCTTGTGTTAGCACGAGTCATGGTTACATGAAACACGGCATGTCCATCTTCATGAATCGAAGCTGTGAGTTGTGCCTGGCTATTGGCCAGCAAACGCTTCACTAAGCCCAATCTCAAAGGCAAACCTTCGATGAGGTATTCTTCAGAGAGCTTTGAAAAAGGCTCAAATATGTTTTCCAGGTCTTGCTCGGCAATTTTAAGTCCGGGCACCTCAAAAGTAAGCTCTACCTCATGCTCATTGGGGTTAATACCCAGCTTGGGCATTTCGCTTCCCTTAAATTCCAGAGCCAGACTCACCAGTCTTTTCAGACCTTTCATGAAAGACTCGTTGTCTATACGCACCTCAACATGCTGCTGAATGCCTACAAAATCGAATTTCTTAAACGGATAGTAGTTTTCGAACGAAATAGTAAGCTCTTTGAAAATATCGTCTGAACCATAGGAGGTAATGTCTACTTTAGGCTCCGCATTGCTGAGCTCCATTAAAAGCAAGGTATCTTCTACCAGTCCAGCCGCTTTTTTAGACTCATTAACAATTCGGTTAATGTATTTTGAAAACAGCTTGAGCAGGTCTTCGCTTTTGTGCTCCATGATTTCTTCCATCATCTGAGCCGTCATTTCTATAGCATTGAGCGGAGACTTAAACTCGGCCGACATGTTGGTAAGCACCTTAGAGGTATTGTTACCAAATTCTATATGCTTAGTTTCTTCTGATTGATTTTTTTGTACAGCGTTCATGACTCCCTCCTTTTAGTAAATGTTCCAGATTAATTTTACACTCATTGCGCGTTCATTGCTCTTGCCGTATTCGAACCCGAGCTTGGTGTTCCAGGCCAGGTTTACCCTGCCCTCAACTCCGAAGTAAGGTTTCTCGAACTGGGCATCGAGCGCGGCCATTCTAAAGGTGGGGCCCACCTGAAAACAGTCGTTTACCGGCAACATAATGGCCGTGTAAAGTCCTGCCCATCGGGTGTCCATGTAAGAACCTTCTTTAGACTTGTAATCTCTGGTGTGGAAATAGCTGAAGTTGAATACCTCTTTGAAGTTCACTCCGAGTGAAAATCCGTAAAGAGGATTGTCGCCATAAGTGGCAACTGTGGGGGCTACTTGAAAACTGAAGTCTTTTTTCCCCTGGTGCTTATAATAGTACGTTTGGGAAAATGCAGTGCTACAACCGAGTAGCAAGACTGCAATACACATTAACTTTTTCATGGCTTTTGGATTTCAATTGTGTTATTCTTTCAACACTAAGGTCACCATCTGCCATGGCTAATATGTGAGTGAAACAAGGCTTGTAAAAAACCAGAAAAACACCACTATGGGGTGGTGTTTTCTGTAATGGATTGTTGTAAAAATTTCACTTAGTAGGGCTTTGTAAGATCACCTACAAAATCTAGGCAATTCCCTTAGAACCTAAATATCCGAGAAAAGACGCTTTTCCACTGCCCAAATGGCCAATCCGGCCATATTCTTATGCCCAGTCTTTTCCAATAGGTTTCGTTTATGGGCTTCTACTGTTCTTATGGAAATAAAAAGCTCATCGGCAATTTCCTGATTGGAGTATTCTTTTACTATAAGATGCAAGACCTCTTTTTCTCTTCGGGTAAGGGGCACATCTACCACTACTTTTTGCGATGATGTTTTTTCTCCTCGCAGATAGTCCATAATGGTATTGGTTACCTGCGGACTATAGTAGCTCTTGCCTTCGTGAACATCGAGAATGGCCTGAATAATTTCCGATTGGTTGGCGGTTTTCAGTACATATCCATTCACTCCATAGTTAAGCATTTTCTTAATGTGCTGAGTTTCACTCAACATAGTGAGAGCTATAATCTTGAACTGATAAGTCATTTCTTTGAGCCGCTTCACCAACTGAATACCATCCACCTGTGGCATTACAATATCGGTTAGCAGAATATCAAAGTCAGGATTTTCCTTGATTCTCTGGAGCGCTTCTTCTCCATGATTGGCATGGTTTACCACCTCAAACCTATCGTCTTCAGAAATGTAGGCTTCCAGTGCATCTCTGATCATTTTATGATCATCTACCAAGAAAAGTCTAATCTTACTCATAATACAGTATGTCTTTAGTGAATGGAAATTCTATCATAATGGTTGTACCGTGTCCTACATGGGAATCTATATAAATTTCGGCCCCAAAGGACGATACTCTATTTTTCATATTGGCTAGCCCAAAACCACCTTTACTTTGACTCAACTTACTGGCATCGAATCCTTTACCGTCATCTTCAATAGTCAATTGCACTACATCGCCCAGCTTCATGTATTGTATGGTTACATACCTGGCCTCTGAGTGCTTGAGTATGTTATTGGTGGCTTCTTGTACTATCTTATACAAGCTGGTATCTATAGGTACTTTAAGCCTGATACCTTCCATGTTGGTCAGAAACTCAAACTCTACCTGGCTGGATTGGTTCAAATCGCTGATGGTATCTTTTACTACCGAAACAAAGCCAAAATCTTCTATGGCCTTTGGCATCAGACTGTGAGCAATAGCCCGCGAATCGTTGAGCGACTTTTTCAGGTAGTTGTACCCTATATCGAACTTGTTCTTCACTTTATCGCTCAACTTGGCCTTTTCCATACGCACAAACTCCAAATTTAGAGAGGCAATGGTAAGGGTTTGCTGAAGGCTATCGTGAATTTCTTTAGAAATTCTTGATCGTTCTTGGTCCGAAGCTTCCATTACGGCATTGAGAATTCGCTCTTCCGAACGAACCCTATCCGTAATATCGTGAATAAAGCCTTCCAAAACATACTCGCTGCCTTCTTTATACACCAATTTGCCGGTGTTACTCACCCAAATTATCTTTCCGTCTTTGGTCATCATGCGGAAAGTATATGAATACTCATTTTCTTCTTTGAGCACGTTTTTGAGAAACTGAATGCTGCTCTCAAAATCTTCTTTATAAATGACCTGCTTTAAGAACTTCTCATGACCAATTTCTTCAATTTCATTTACCGAGTAGCCCAGCAGCTTATGTAGATATTCGGAGATAAACTCTATTTGGCTTGAAGGAAACTTGAGGCGATAAACGATGCCCGGCAATGAAGAAACTATGTTTTGAAACTGCTGGGACTGTTCCTGAATAAGCAATAGCGCCTTTTTAATGGCCGTAACATCTTGCGCAATACCAATGTGTCTTTTAGGTTCTCCATTGGCATCGTACTCTACCCGGCTCTTGGCAAAGAGATATCGTACTTCGCCCGACTTGAGTACAATGCGGTATTCACATTCGTATTTGCCCGTCTTGAGCGACTCTGCAAACTTAGCCACCTGCATTTCGCGGTCATCCGGGTGGGTATATTCCAGCCACTCCTGCACAGGTACTCCGTCTTTTCTTTTAAGGCCGTACAGTTCGAACATGACATCGGACCACCAGGTTTCTTCAAACTGCATGTCGTATCGCCAGGTACCAATTCGGCCTACATTTTGCGACTCTTCAAAGGTTTCGAGTGTGTTGAGGTATTCTATTTCCAGTTCTTTCTTTTTAACCAGCGAATGTAGCAAGTTGGCATAGTTGGTGAGCAGTTCAATGTCTCTGGTACTGTACTCAGCTACTTTGTTACCAACACCTAAAATAGCCACCACTTTGTTGCCATCTATTATAGGTATCTCAAGGTCGCGATTTAGTTGAGGGTGACCTTCCGGTATTCCCTTATCGCCAATTTGTTCTTCCTGACTATGAATTACAGGCTTGCGTTTGTCTATACAGTCTTTCCAAATGCCCGCTTCTTCTATCTCATAATCGGGGATTCTCTTCTTTGTGTTGGAAGCAGAAACACCCTCCTGACTCCACTGCACAAACTTAATTTTACCCTCGTCTTCATCTACAAAATGATAGAATCCGCAGTTAGAGTCGAGTAGTTCTACTGCATATTCCACTCCACGCTGAATGAGTTCTTCAAGGCTTTTCTGGTAGGCTTCGTACAGTTTTACGGTAAAGCTCAAAAATTCATTGAACTTGTGCTGCTCAGTTACATCGCTAAAGGTAGACTCAAACAAATACGGAGCACCATTCTTAAAAACTGTTTGCACGTTAAAATTGAGCCAGCGTTTCTCACCGCTCTCGGTGTTGAAAAGCACCTCAATATTATGCCGGGTTTTGTTTAGGTCGGAGACCTCAAAAAGATTGCTGGAATGGGGTATAAAATTATTAATGTTTTTACCGAGCAATTGCTTTTGCGATGGTCTACCCAAAATACGGGCACCCTCCGGGTTTAGCTCAAGAATTTCTCCGTTGGTATCGACAAGAATATAGCCCTCCTGAATGTTTTCGAAGATACTTCGATACTTGTTTTCCGACTCTTCCAGAGCTTTCACTGCCTGATACTCCTGGGTAATATCGCGTAAGAAGGCCATTACATACTCTCCATCTTTCAGTTCAATTTTATTGAGATGAATATTGGCAATTATGGTATTGCCCTGGCCGTCTTTGTAATACCAAATAAAGTTCTCATCCTTCCTTACCTCTAGTTGGCCCACATGATATTTGGTGGCTTCTTCAGAGGTTCTCCCTCCCGGCTGGTGCGAAGGAGACAGTTCCCACATGGCTTTATTGTTGAGCTCAGAAATGGGCATATTGAATATTTGACTCATTCGCTTATTGCAGTCTACAAAGCGATAGTCCTTGAGCAGTGCTATACCTATTGTGGCGTTTTCCAACAATACCCGGAATCTTTGCTCGCTTTCGGCCACCAAGCGAACGGCTCGTTTGTGTTTTAAAATAAGCCCCAGGTTTTCGGAAATGGCATCCATAAGAGAAACCTCCTCAGGCAAAAAGTTAATTTCTTCTCCTTCTGAATTTCTTTTAGCAATGGCCACGGCTACCTCTCCTACTACAACACCATCCATTCGCAACGGAGAGCTATACCTGTTTTTGTAGGTGAATTTTCCGCTATTGAATTTATTATCATCAAAAATAATTTGTGCCTGCGTACACTCCGGATACTGAAAAGCTGGTGGAATAAGCTGAACGGCCTGGCGCAACAAGTCTTCTTTGGAAGACAGCCCCGACTCGGCCAGATGAGAAATACCATAGAGGCACTTAGCCTCCTTTACGCGCTCCTTCAAATCGAACACCAGTTTCTCATTCTGCCGTTTGGCCTCCATTTCTGCATTCACGTTGGTAGATACACCAATCCATGAGATAATGTTCTGATTCTCATCTAATATTGGATTGGCCTTAACACTCAACCACTTGTACTTGCCAGAAGCGTCTTTGTGGCGTTCCAGGTTAAAATAGGAAGACTTGTTGGCCAGTGCTTCTTCCCATTTAAGGCGGGCCTGCTCCCGATCGTCTTTATGAAGCCCGTTTCTTCTTCCCTGATGGTAGTACTTTATGTTATCTCCATAGAAGTGTCGGCCGGCTTCATTAATGTAATTCGTTTTTCCTTGCGAATCGGCTGTCCATAGAATGTGTGGTAAAAATTCAGACTGCATTCTAAATTTGCTCTCACTCTCCTGCAGGGCAAGTTCATTCAACTTCTGCTCTGTTACGTTTCTCACCAACATGGTTACTCCGTTGAACATGCCTTTTTGGTCGTGCAGAGCGGAAAGTTTGGCATCGAACCATTTGGTTTTTGTTCCAAACTGTATGCTATAGGTAATGGATTCGGTTTGGGAAGACTCCTTAATTCTTACAAAGGCTTCTTTTACCAGCTGACTCACATCATCGGGCATAAAGTCTGCTATTTTTTTGCCAATCATTTTGGCTGGTACGGCCAGCAAATCACCGGGGTCTCCACCAGGAAAAACCTCTTTGTAGCGAAGATTTCTGTCTATTATAATGACTATATCATCGAACGAGTCGAGAATGGACAATAGCTTTTCTTTCACTTCGTGGAGCTCATTCTCGGCAATTTTTCGCTCGGTAATGTCGTGATACACCCCCAAAACAGAATCAGGGTTACCTTCTGGGTCGTAAGTAGTTTCCCAGGAATCTTCAAAATAGCGCACCTCTCCGTTCGGCAGTAAAGCCTTAAACTCTACATGAGTGTTTTTATGGCTTTTTCTCGATTGTTTAATGAGGTCCCTAAGGCGCTTTCGGTCGTCTGGGTGAACCAACTTAAAAAACACCTCTCTGGAGGGTTGAATCTTTTTGTCTAAATGGAATAACTCATAGGCCGAGTCAGACCAGGTGTAGTTATCGGTTTTATAGCTGTAAGTCCAGTGGCCAAAGTTGGCAATTTTTTGAGCAGCCTGAAGCTTGGCCTGCCGATCTTTAATTTCCAGCTGATGCCTTCTGCGCTCGGTAATATCGGTAAATATGGTACAGGTTTTAAGCTCGTTGGTAGCCTGATCTATAAGCGGAAATGAATCTATGAGGATCCAGACAATAGCTGACTTTCTAGGATTGAAAATCCCCACAATATCGCCCAATACCGGCTTTTTAGATTCGACCACCTTGGCCGAAGGCATGGCTGTCCAATCCAGCTGATTGTGGTCTTCATCGATAAAATACCAATCAGGATCTTTCGCTCCCTTGGTGTCGAGCACCTCGCGGTCTAAGCCTAAAATTTCCGCAGCCTTTTTATTGGAGTCTAGAATTTGCCCTTCCGAATCCTGGTATACAATACCCACAGTGGCATTGTCAAATATGGTTCTGAATTTGAGTTCGCTTTGCTCCAGGGCAATTTGTCGCTCTTTTTCCTCCGTAATGTCTTGAACTAAACCCAATACGCCTAGCAACCTACCCTTGGCGTTAAACTCGGGGTCGCCAGTCACTTTTACCCATCGTACTTGTTTATTCTTTTCTACCCTGTGTAAAAACTCAATGTGCTGACCATCGCACATTTTTTTGAAGTCAGTAATAAAAAGCTCTCTATCTTCTCCATATATAGCATCCAGAATAGTTTCCCGATCAATTTTCTGCTCTGCCGGAAAGCCCAGTATGGCTCGGCACTTAGGAGAAACGTAAGTAAATTCTTCCTGCTCTAAATCGAAATACCAGCTACCAATACGACCCAACTTCTGGGTTTTCTGAAGCTGTATTTTCTCAAATCTTATTTTTTCTTCTTGCTCTTTGAGGGCCGTAATATCAACATGCACGCCCAGCACTTTAATAGGGTTGCGCTGGCTATCGTACTCCATTATTTTACCCGTATCATAAATCCAGATGTAGTGCCCTTCTTTGTGCTGAATACGGTATACGGCCTCGTACTTATCTGTCTCTCCTTTTACATGCTGCTCTAGTTTGGCCAAAGATTCAGGAAAGTCTTCCGGGTGAATTCTGCTTCTTGAAAAGCCCAGCGATTTGTCTAACTCAGACACTTCGAAGCCAAGCATTTTGGCGTACTCAAAGTTGTAGAGCATTTCGTTGGTTTTCAGGTTCCACTCCCATGTACCCAGATTGGCGGCCTCAAGCGTGAAGTCGAGACGCTCTTCCATGGCCTTCAATTCTGTAATGTCTTCCTTAACTGCCAGAAAATTAACTATTCGGCCGTTTTCGTCTTTTATTGGGCTTATGATGGCCTTTTCGTAGAGTAGGGTACCATTTTTGCGTTTGTTTATGAAATTACCGGACCAGGTATCTCCTTCTATAATAGTATCCCAAAGTTGTTTAAATACCTCCTCGTCTTGACGACCCGACTTTAAAAGGCTTGGTTTTTTCCCTATTACCTCTCTTTTGGTGTAGCCGGTTACCTCCACAAACCTGTCGTTAACATATTCTATGTTTCCGTCAATATTGGTAATGAGGATAATATTGGCAGACTGTTCTACAGCTGCGGAAAGTTTTTCGAGCTTAGCGCTTTGTGTGGTTACCTTTCTTCTGAGTTCTATGCGTTCCAGAGAGAATATGAGGGACTTCTCGATCTGGGTAGGCGACATCTCGTGCTTTGAAAGGTAATCTTGCGCACCCAATTGTATGGCTTCTTTGGCCAAATCGAGGCTCTGATTACCACTTAAAACAATAAGGCATATGTCAGGAAAATTATTAACAATTCGCTCTACCCCTTCTAACCCTTTGATACCCGGCAAACCCAGGTCTAGAAACACCACATGAAAGGTTTCCTCTTCGAGCCACTCCATACCCACCCAAAAGTCAACCACATGTTCTATTCTAAACTCCTTGTCATGATCGAACATCGATACATATTCTTGTAAAAGAATGGCATCGGTATGATTATCTTCTATGTGGAGTATTTTGGTCATAGCAGGAATCTGTATTTTCCCTCGAAACGTTTAATCCTAAGCTCTAAAAACTCAACCCTTAGCTCAGATAGGTATAATTTAAGGGTTTAATGCCCGATAAAAAATAACTACCAGCGATATTTTCTCTATAAAATGCAATTGCTTACGCCAAATCGATTCCGAGGTTGAGTCTCATCGCTAACCGGCCATCTGAATTACCAGATCTGCCTAGTTATGGAAAGTGTGCAATTACTTAGATTAAATTCGAATTCCTGTATGTGATTCTCTGTGTAATGGATGTAGGTGATTCACGTAGTTTTTAAAACACTCCTAAAGACAAGCCAGCCCACTGAAAAATCTATAAAATGGTCAAAAAAACATTCAGAACTATTTTTTGGGTAGCTTAAAGAAGAATGTGGTGCCTTCTCCTTCAGTAGATTCATACCATATATCTCCACCTCCCTTAGAAATTATGCGATGAGCTATAGCCAGCCCCATGCCTGAACCCTGCACTTCTTCGCCCGCGAATCGCTTAAAGATTACAAACACATCGTTTTTGTAAATTTCCGGGATACCAATACCATTATCTTTTACGGAAAAAGTGACAAACCCAGACGATTCTAAAGCTTCAATATGAATTTTGGGTTTACTACTTTTATTGTACTTCAACCCATTGTCTATCAGGTTCATGAGCAACCTCTCAAAAAGGCTCTGCTGAAAGGATATTTCCGGCATGGACGAGTACGTTACGGTAGCATTGTGTTCATATATTTTTTTGCGCAATAGCTCCAACACATTTTCCAGAGCCGTTTGAGTGCTAAATACAACCGAAGGATTCTTGGAAGTATTTACTCTGGAGTAAGCCAACAAGTCATTGATCATGCGTTTTATCTTGCTGGTTCCTCCCAAAATATACTCCACAAACATTTGAGATTTATCGTCCAGATTGGTTCCCAGGCGGGTTACTAAAAGTTCGGTGAAGGCCGAAATGGTTCTGATGGGTTCCTGTAAATCGTGCGATGCCACGTAAGCGAACTCCTCCAGTTCTTTGTTGGATCTCTCCAGCTCACGGTTGAGCTGATTGAGCTCGTGCTGATTTTTGTACAACACAGTAATGTCTAATATTCCTCCACCAAGTTTCACCAACCGATTGTGCCTGAATATGGGCTGTGCAAAAATACGCACTTGTTTTTTGTTGCCATTGGCAGTTATTATCTCCAGTTCCAAATCGAAAGGAGTACCATCTACCAGACCGGCTTTAAGAGCTTCTCTAAGTTTGGGGCGATCGGCAGAGGTATAGAAGCTTAGTGTCTGCTCCAGGTCTGGTGCCTCGCCTATGTCTAACTCATGGATCGTAAACATTTCGTCAGACCAGTACATGGTATGGCTTAAAAGGTCATATTCAAAACCACCCACATGCAGGTGTTCTCCAACTCTCTTCAGTACCTCCAACTGATGCTGAATGGAGGTATCCATATTTACTTTTTCCGTTTCATCGGTTAGTATGAGTCCGTAGTAGTCTGTTTGCAGGGGAATTATTTCTACGGTACACCAGCGGTTTACTGAATTAAAGAAATGGGTAAACTTTGACTTCTCTGCTCGTGGTTCACCAAGCCGACTAATGAGCCAATGAAAAGGAGAGTCGTAGGCATTTCTTTTTTTCTCAGGAAACCACTTACCAAGTATTGTTGCTGACTCCACCTGCAGAAGTTCTTCAAAGCTGGGGTTGATCACATGAAAGCACACTGATTTTATGGATTTGCCAGTTCTTCGAACGTAAAAATTGGCAATACCCAAATCGATTTTATCGAAAAGGTCTTTGTATACCTGTAATGACTCATTTACATTATTATCCACTTCTCTTTTATTCATCAACTCATTTTTGTTCATACATAATGGATTGATGGAACCCTACCCGGGTGTTCCATAATAGACAAACCTCGAACGGTGCTAATAATCTATTGCGTGAAAGTGGTGTGAGACAATCTCAATAATAGCGATATTTTCCCTGAAAAGCGATAGCCCTAAATGCATCTGATTGGATTGTACAATACCAATTACCGAAGATGTAGCGATATGCTTTAATTACTCAAATTAAGCAACAGAAACCCCGAAAAAGAACAAGTTATTATCTTAACCACGGCCAGGCCGCACATCTAGAGTATTACGATAAAGAACTTGTATGGAGCAAAGTTTTACCCGATTACCAGCGTTTATTTAAAAATTGTTCTTCTACTCGATAGCAGAAATTTGTCCAAAAAAAACAGAGGCTGCCTTAAGCGTGCAGCTCATTTCCGGAAGAAAGAGATAACACTCTTAAGACAACCTCTGCGGCACTTTAACTATCAACTCTACTTAAATAATCATCTTTCGTGTCGGATCGATGAACCAACTTCACACAAAGTACCCAACTGATGTCTTTATGTTTGTTATTGTTTGTCTTTGGAAAACCGCATTTGACAATGCTCTTTTTTTAAGACATAGAGTCCGCCTTAGCTACAGTCAATCTAGGTGAAAAGGAGATTTCTAAAATGTAATCTCAGGGAGCGCAGAGTAAAATTCAGTCTGATCATATCTTTGGTTATTGGCCTCTTTGCGCCCTCCCTTGATCACATTTACAAAGTAAGGGGACTTACTTTTCACAAACATCTGAGAAACACCTAACTCTTCTATAGGTGAAACACCTAGATTTGCTTTTACTAAGAATTGTTTTTCTTGAAAATCTCGTTTTCGATTGCGTAAATGATGAGCCCGGCCAGATTTTTACTACCGGTTTTCTCTAACATGTTTCGTTTATGAGCCTCCACCGTTCGGGCACTAATAAATAGCTGATCGGCAATTTCTCTATTGCTCTTTTGTTCTAAAATGAGCTGCAAAATTTCTTTCTCTCTATCGGTAAGGTCAGTTTTTAGGCTAAAACCTACTCCATTTCCCCTGAGCTTGCTCATCATTATCTCAGTAATTTCATAGGAGTAAAACTGCCCTCCCTTATATACGGTTTCAATGGCCTGCCTTAACTCATTTTTCCCAACATCTTTTAATACATAGCCCATAACCCCCAATTGCAAGAGGCGTTTTACGAAGATCACATCATTGAACATGGTGAGTACTATTACCTTCACATCCCTATTTTCGGCAATCAACCGTTCAACCAGTTCAATACCATTGAGCTGGGGCATTTGAATATCGGTGAGCAGTATGTCTACCTCCAGACTTTTAAGTTGTTCGTAGGCCAACAGACCATTGGAGGCTGTGCCACAAATTTTAAACTCTGGTATTTGGCTTAAAAAGGAGACCAATCCTTCTAAAATCATAGGGTGATCATCGGCCACAAAAAGGCGAATTGACTTATTCATATACTTTAAGCTTTGCTGGAATAATGGCCACCAAACAAGTACCCTTTCCCGGGTTGCTATCTACTGATAGCCTACCAGACATTGACCATACCCGGTTTTTCATGCTTGTCAGGCCATATCCTTCTTTATAAATATCTAGTTTGTTTTTATCAAAACCCACACCGTTGTCCTCTATCATCATTTGCACGTTTTCATCGGCCGTTTTAATGAGCTGCACACTAATCTTACTGGCTTTGGCATGCTTCATTATATTATTTAGGGTTTCCTGGGCTACCCGATACAACCCTAGCTCTACCTCGGCCGGTAGTCTTGCTGTAATATTGGTATAATATTCAACCTCGGTGCCGTTGCCATTAATGGTATCGGAAATTAATTGTTCCAGGGCTTTTACAAGCCCCAGTTCCTCTACATCTTTAGGCAATAGCTGATGGGCAATATTGCGACTTTCTTTAATACCCTGCTCTAAATACTTAAGGCTTTTGTAGTATCTCTTTTGTAGTGCCTCCGAAAACTTTGCGACCTCCTCATCCAGATGCTTAAGATTCATATAGCTAACCCCCAGGGTTTGTTGTACACCATCGTGCAAATCTGAAGCAATCCTTCTGCGTTCTTTGTCTTCAGTACTGTATATAGCCTGCTGAACTTTCTCCTGATTTCTAATAATAGGGGTCACATCGAAAAGGCAGCCTTCCAGCCACACCAGCATATCGTTTTCAAACACACCTACCCCCTGTTCCCATATCCACTTTATTCTGCCCTGCTTATCCTTTATTCGGTATGTCATCCGAAAAGGCTTTTGATCGTTCACCGAACGCTGCACATGCTCCCAAACCTCATCCCTGTCATCTGGTATAATCAAGTTACCAAAAGTTGTAATGGCCGGATCGCCATAAAACTCCTCCTGTCTGTATCCTGTAATTTGTTCACAAGCCGGGCTGATATAGTCCATGGTCCATGACTCATCGTTTCGGCAGCGATATACCACCCCCGGCAAGTTATTTATGAGGTTATTCATTTGCCGGTAACTTTCTTTGAGCTTTAGCTCAGCCTCTCGTTTTCGGGTTACATCGGTCAACACAGCCAACACCATGGTTTCACCGTCAATACTCACCGGGCTCAAGCCCATTTCTATCCAAAATAGTCGGCCGTTTTTCTTTCTGGCCTTTATCTCAGCAGTAGAATCAAGTACCTGAGTTCGGGGTTTGGTTAAAAAGTCGTTGAGTAGTTGCTTGTACTTGCTTCGTTTGTCGGGAGGCAACAATCGCAGTACATTAAGCCCGTTGAGTTCCTCATCCGAATAGCCAAACACCTCGCACGACCTTTTACTGTGCAGCACTATTTTACCTCGCTTGTTAACGAGAAATAAAGGGTTGGGGTCGGTGCGAATAACTGTTCTGAACTTTTCTTCCTGTCGAGCCAACAGCTCGGTACTTACCTTGCGGGTATGAATATCGGCATGGCTTCCCACCACACGAATGGGTTTGCCTTCTTCGTCCCAAACAGCTTTGCAAGTTGAAAGAAACCATCGGTAACTACCATCCTTTTTCTTCAACCTGAATTCCATTTCGTAGGGCACTTTATTTTGGAGATAGTTATTGAATCTTCGCCTGGCCTCTGCCCTGTCGTGCGGATGAACGAGGTCATAGAAGCCTTCAATCAAATCGGGAAGATCGCCCGGTTCGTAGCCCAGGTTGTCGTACATGTTTTTAGACCAGAAAATCTTGTTTTCTTGTGGCAGCCAGTCCCAAAAACCATTTTGTGTACTTTCCAGCGCCAACTGAAACCGCAGTTTGTGGTCCTGAAGCTCTGCTGTACGTTGCTGCACCAACTGTTCCAGATTGGACTCGAGCCTTTCTCGCCTGATAGAACCGGCTATTGCATTGGCCAAAGTCATGAGTAATTGCTTTTCCGGCTCTGACAGTTTTCTTTCTTTGCTAAAGTCAGCAAAGCCTATGGCTCCCCAAAAATCGTCATCTACTATTATGGGAAAGAAAGCCACGAGTTTCGTATGGTCTAACCCCATATGCGCCCTTAGTTCGCTGTCGCTGTCAGAGTAAACCAACATGTAAGGTCTGCCGGCTGCCAATTCCTTGCTTAGTTTCTCCATGCGATAAAGAGGAACATCCTGATTGCGAGCAACTCGCTCAGGAATCACGGTTTTGCTCGAAAAATACTTAATGGAGCTTAGGAGCTCTCCGTTCTCGTTTCTATGGTTTTTGTAAATAAAAGATGAACTAATGTCGAGATGATCGCACAGGGTATCCAGGGCAATCTGAATCCCTTCTTCCAGTTTGGAAGCTATAAGCGAATTGGTTGCATTCACTACGCCTAAAATAAAATCGTCAATCTTGGATTGAGCCATGAGATCACTCGGTAGGAATAGGATTAAATTTATGCAATTCCAAGAATAATCGGTGCTAAATCGAGTAAAGATTAAGCTATATAAACAAAGAAGGCTTCTCCATCTGAGAAGCCCCTTTTAACCAAAACACTAAATGTATATGCTAATTTCTTACCAGCCTGGCCGAAAGTCTGGCATGTGCCAGTGTTTTTCCAGGGGTGAATTCTAAATTGTCTTTGCTAATGGAAATGTAGTTGTGCTGACCATTGTCTTTAACCCACAACAGAAGCTTCTCGCCTTCATTTACTTTGCCCAAAATTGGGTCTACATAGCCTGAATACTGCCAGTTGACCTTATAATAGTCAGAAGGAATATATCCTGAACTCTGGTTGAATCCCATGCTTTTTAGTAAACTAACAGCCTGCTCCATTGTGGGAAGTTCCCAACCTTCGGGCTTTACGGTTTCAAGTTCTTCATAAGTAAAGTGCTCTTTAGAAACTTTCGCCTGCTCATTAACCAGTGCCAAATTGCTGGTCATCCACTCTCCTGCCGAGAAGCTATGGGAGTCGAAGGCCACCTGCTCACTAGTTAGCGCATTCGCATCAGCCGATTTTTCACCCAGTGCCAGCTCTACCGGCAAATACAATAAGGGTAGCGAAACAAAGAAGGCGAAAAAGGTTTTGAGCGTTTTCATAATGCTTTACTTATGTTTCAAATGTAGAGCCTCCCCAAAGCCTTTTAGTAGGTATATTTCCTTAGATTTAAAAAATAGGTGTAACACCTAGTTGTCGATTTAGCAAGCCTTAACAATCTTTAACACCCACTAAATGGCCACACTTGATGAGTGGCTTATATATAAAGGTATACTTCTATATATTTGGCTTTCTGAAATATGACCTGGTTTAAAAGTATTGGAACAACAGAGTGGGTATTTATAGGCATATTCATAATTGCCTACTCCGCATATATTATTCGAATGTTCATGGTGGCCAGGAGGCTACAAACCTCCTTTCGACCGCTCGTTTTCAAGATTTTGCTCCGTAGCATGGCCATGGCCTTGCTTATTATAGCCTTGCTGGGCCCTTCTTTTGGAGAAACCACTAAAGAGGTGAAGTCGGAGGGTAAGGATATATATATAGCGGTAGACCTATCGCAATCTATGAACGCCTTCGACATTCAACCTACCCGACTGGAGAAAATTAAATTTGAACTTAAAAACATTGTAGACGCCTTTAGTTCTGACCGCATTGGCCTGATTATTTTTAGCTCCGAAGCCTTTGTACAATGTCCTCTTACCTACGACCAGAGTGCGCTTAGTTTATTCATCAGCACTCTCAACACCAGCCTGGTGCCCAACGCAGGAACCGATTTTGGTGCTCCCCTACGAATGGCTTTAGACAAGCTCGAAGATTCTGAATCGCCCATTACCCAACAAAAGGCAAAGATTGTTTTATTGATTAGCGATGGAGAAGATTTTGGCGATGAAACTGATGAGGCTGCCAAAGAGATTGTAAAAAGTGGCATTCAGTTGTTTGCTCTTGGTGTGGGAACAGAAACAGGTTCTAAAATAAGGCAGGCCAATGGTTTTAAACGAGACAGAAATGGGCAGGAGGTAGTAACAAAGCTCAACTCCAAATCGTTAAGAAAACTGGCCGTTGATACCGGTGGCAAATACTTCGAAATCAATGAAAATCAAAACGATGTAGCTCGACTCATTAGGGCTATAAATGAAGTAGAGGGCGAATTGCGCGATGCCCGAATGATCGATGCCTCGGCCAATAAGTTTTATTATTTCGTGCTGGGTGCGCTGGTGCTTTTGGCTCTGGATGCGCTCATTAGAAGAAAGACATTAAGGATATGAAATACATTATCAGCTTATTGATTATACTGGGAGGGGTTACAGATCCGGTAAATAAAATTGCCCGATCGAACAAGCTTAAGCGTACGGCCAAAGAAGCCTACGAAACAGGCCAGTATGCCGAAGCTGTTACGGCCTATGTATCTCTGCTCGATAGTTTAGAAGTAGAAGACTATAAGGCCCGTTTAAACCTAGCCCATGCAGCCTATTTACTGTCATATGGGGGAGACAACATGGGCTTATTGAGCGACATAAGCAGCGGCAAAACCCAGGTGCAAGACAGTGCTCAGTTAAGCGCCATTAGCGGAGACCTTCGCTATTTTGATATTGCCGATAAAAATTACAAAACCGTTGCCGGTGCAGCAGAGCCAGTTCTTGCTTCTTCGGCCCACAATCAGCTGGGTATAATTGCCTACAAAATGAGTGAGCAATCGCCCGATGAAAAAGAGTCTTTTATGAACTCTGCCCTCAGCAATTTTAAGAATGCCTTGCTCAAAAACCCTTCTAACGAACAAGCCCGATACAATTATGAGCTGCTGAAAAAACTGCTAAGACAACAACAAGAGCAGCAACAGCAAGACCAAAAGAAAGATCAGCAACAAGAGCAAAAGCAAGATCAACAGAACAAGGATCAGAAAGACCAAAAAGATCAGCAAAAAAAACAAGATCAGGAGCAAAAGAACGATCAGAACAAAGAGCAGCAAGAGCAGGAGCAGCAAAAAAACGATAAACAACAGCAAGAACAACAAGAGCAAAAAGAGGGTGAGCAAAAAGATGACCCTATGCAAAAGCTCATGGAGAAGCTGAAGGAAATGAACATTCCGCTAGAAAAGGCTCAAATGATACTGGAGGCCATGAAAAACAATGAGATCCAGTATGTGCAACAAAAGAAGAGAAAGGCCACCCAGAAGAAAGACTCTGACAAACCAGACTGGTAAGTTGATTGACGACCGGCCGGTAGTTCAACCACAAAGCTTCTCAATTTTAAAGGTTTGTGGGAAATGAGTACTTCTTAACTAAATCCTATACCCGACATCTCCTTTTCATTCTCCTTTCAATCTTGAGCCTATTTCTTATCTTTGCTAACACTCGTTAGGAAAACTATAATTTAGATATGAAGGAAGTATATATTGTTTCTGCAGCACGTACACCAATTGGTAGTTTTGGAGGCAAACTAGCCGGTTTTTCGGCTACTCAGCTAGGCTCTATAGCTATTAAAGGTGCTTTGGAAAAAGCAGGTGTGGCTGCATCGCAAGTTCAGGAAGTCTTTATGGGCAACGTAGTTTCGGCCGGCTTAGGACAGGCTCCGGCTCGTCAGGCAGCCCTTGGTGCCGGCATCGGCCACGAAGTACCCTGCACTACCATCAATAAAGTGTGTGCTTCGGGAATGAAGTCGGTTATGCTCGCGGCACAGTCCATTATGCTCGGCCAACAAGAGGTAATAGTAGCCGGTGGTATGGAAAGCATGTCTAACATACCCTATTACATACCCAAGGCTCGCTACGGATACAAATATGGTAATGGTGAGTTAGTAGACGGACTCTTAAAAGATGGTTTATGGGAAGTATACAACGGATTCCCCATGGGCAACTGTGCTGACAACACCGCCAGAGAAATGAACATTTCTCGCGAAGAACAAGATGAATATGCCATTAATTCGTACAAAAGAGCTGCCGCGGCTACAGAGCAAGGCAAATTCAAAAGTGAGATTATCCCCGTAGAAATTCCGCAAAGAAAAGGCGATCCTGTAATTATGGACGAAGATGAAGAATTCAGAAATGTATTCTTCGATAAAATACCGGCTCTCCGCCCGGTATTCTCCAAAGAAGGCACAGTTACTGCCGCCAATGCCTCTACGATAAACGATGGAGCCTCGGCCATGGTGCTCATGAGCAAAGAAAAAGCCGAAGAATTGGGAGTAAAACCACTGGCCAAAATCCGTGGTTTTGCCGATGCAGCGCAAGATCCGCTTTGGTTTACCACAGCCCCTGCGTTGGCCATACCTAAGGCCATGAAACTAGCCGGAGTATCTAAAGAAGAGGTAGATTTCTATGAAATTAATGAGGCGTTTTCAGTAGTAGCTATTGCCAACAACAAAACCCTGGAGCTAGACAGTGCCAAGGTGAACGTAAATGGTGGAGCCGTGGCACTCGGCCACCCGCTGGGAGCCTCAGGAAACCGTATTGTAACCACTCTTTGCCATGTATTGGAACAAAACGATGGCAAAATTGGGGTAGCCGGTATTTGCAATGGTGGTGGCGGAGCTTCGGCCATTGTTATCGAGAAAATGTAGGATTACTATACTAAATACCTGAGCCTTACGTAATTTTACGTAAGGCTTTTTTTATGAAAAGATCAATCTTCAACATCATTGCTTTTCTCGCGGTTCAGTACGTCTATGGTCAAGATACTATAAAGAAATTCTACCCTCCCGAGTTTAAAAATGTAAAAGAGGTTTACACTATTCTTGATGGAGACACCACCAAAATTCACGGTTCATACACCCGATACTATGAAGAGGGAGAAATTGCCATGAAGGGTGAGTTTGTTGAAGGAAAACCTCAGGGGCTCTTCATAGAATATTATGAAGACGGCAAGACACTCTCTAAAACCACCTATAAGAATGGTAAGAAAACAGGCCCTTTTGAGGTCTACGCAAAAAACGGAGCACCTATTCAAAAGGGCAGTTACATAGATGGCGTTTTGAATGGAAAGGTTAAAACCTTCTACGATGATGGTAAACTTAAAGGAGAAACCACCTTTACCAACGGAATTCCCAATGGGCCTGCTATTGAGTATTTTCACAATGGCAACATAAAGCAAGAATTCACCTACCTGAACGGGAAGCAAAACGGACCGGCCAAAACCTACTACGCCAATGGGAAACCCTCTTCTGTTTTCACCTACAGCAATGGCGTAATTAACGGCACCTACGAAACCTTTTACTCCAACGGAGAGAAAGAAGGCGTTTACAGCTATGTAAACGGTTACAAAAACGGAGCCTATAAGAAGTACAGCCCCAACGGGCAGCTGCTGGAAGAAGGCTCCTACATAGACGGAATAAATGATGGGGTGAGAAAAACCTACTATGAAAGTGGTGCTCCCAAAGAAGTACAGCACTTTCAGAAAGGAGCAAAAACAGGAATTAACACAACCTACTACGAAACCGGTGAGAAAATGTGGGTAGAAAACTACACCCGCATTACCAAAGATGGGGTGCTACGAGAATACTATAAGTCTGGCCAATTAAAAACCGAACAAGTATATGTAAATGGAAAAAAGGCCAAAACCTGGAAGACCTACTATGAAAATGGTCAGGTAGAAACTGAAACCCCACACGAGTCAGGCCATATAAACGGACTGGTTAAGTTCTACAATGAACAAGGACAGCTCGTAAAATCTGTCCCATACATATATGGACGCAACACAGGAGTAGAAACTTCCTATTACGCCAGTGGCAAGAAGCATACGGAAACCAACTATCTCAATGGTCAGAAATCGGGCAGATACTACGAATATTTTGAATCGGGCGAAGTAAAAGTAAAGGGAAACCACCTCTACGATGTGAAACAAGGCACCTGGACCTATTACAACAAAGAGCAAAAACTACTCAAAACAGAAACCTATTCCCGAGGCCAGTTAATGAGCACAACAGAAAATTAATTCGCCAGCTATCAGCAAACGAATTTTGACTATTTTTACCCGATGATCGAAGGTGTTAAGGAGACTAATTTCCAGTTCCCCAATCAAACAGGATTTTACAGCGGTAAAGTAAGAGACATCTACTTTTTCAAAGACAAGTTGGCCATGGTGGCCACCGACCGCATTTCTGCTTTTGACGTAATACTACCAAGACCCATTCCTTACAAGGGGCAAGTACTGAACCAAATAGCCCAGAAATTTCTGGAAGCTACTAAAGATGTGGTTCCCAATTGGATTACCGATTCGCCCGACCCCAATGTGAGCATAGGTCTAAAATGCCAACCCTATGCGGTAGAAATGGTCATTAGAGGCTATCTGGCAGGCCATGCCTGGCGGGAGTACCGTGAAGGAAAAAGAACTCTTTGCGGAGTAAGTCTGCCCGAAGGGCTCAAAGAAAATGATAAACTGCCCACCCCTATCATTACCCCTACCACCAAGGCCAAAGAAGGCCATGACGAAGATATTTCAAGGGAAGAGATTCTCAGACAGGGCATAGTGGCCGAAGCAGAATATGTTCAACTGGAAAAATATACCCGAGCACTGTTTGAAAGAGGCACTGAAATAGCCGCCAAACAAGGGCTCATATTGGTTGACACCAAGTACGAATTTGGTAAATTCAACAATGAAATTTACCTGATCGATGAGATTCATACACCTGACTCATCCAGATACTTCTACAAAGAGGGCTATGAGAGCCGGCAGGCATCAGGAGAAAAACAAAAGCAGCTGTCGAAAGAGTTTGTGAGACAGTGGCTCATAGAAAATGGATTTCAGGGTAAGGAAGGGCAGGAAATTCCTACCATGACCAACGAGGTGGTACAGTCTATCTCTGACAGATACATTGAATTGTATGAAAAAGTGACAGGTGAAACCTTCCAAAAGCAAACTGGAACAAACGTTGTAGAACGCATTGAAAAAAACATTAAAAATTATTTAGCAAAGCATAACCTATGAAGTTTTCAATAGACAAAAAAGAGCTGTTTACCGTATTCAAACTTCAGGAAGAGAAACTAGACTCTACTCTTTCTCCTGAACTAAAATCGGAACTAGTATCCCTTCAGGCTCAAGGAGTTAAAAACCTAATACTTAACCTTTCTGAAACCAAGTATGCCGATTCTTCCGGACTAAGCGCCCTGCTCACCGGCAACAGAGCCTATACCGAAAATGGCGGAGCATTTATTCTTAGCGAAGTCACTTCTTTTGTAGATAAACTTTTAACCATCTCTCAGCTAAAAAATGTTTTGACAGTTTTGGCCACTGACGAAGCTGCCAAAGACCTTATTTTGGCAAATAGCCCAAGCGAGGAAGAAGAATAAAGCTTAGGTTTGAGCATCAGGGTAAAAATATTAGGCTCTAGTTCTGCCACGCCTGCGCACAGGCGAAACCACACCTCGCAGTTGGTTAATGTAGAAGGCAAGTATTACCTGGTGGATTGCGGTGAAGGCACTCAGCTACAACTCAAACGTTACAAGCTCAGGGCTCAGCGCATCAACAATATCTTTATATCGCACTTACATGGCGACCATTACCTGGGGCTTATGGGCTTGCTTTCAACCATGCACCTTATGGGAAGAAACAAACCATTGAACCTCTATGGCCCCAGGGGCTTGGCCGAAATAATTACTCTGCAACTCCGCTACTCTGAAACCATCTTCAATTATGATCTCAAGTTTATTGAAGTAGATGCCAGCCGCAGTCAGGTAATCCATGAAGATGAACTCATTTGCGTACACTCCATTCCGCTCAATCACCGCATTCCGTGCAGCGGCTTTCTGTTCGAAGAAAAAACAAAGAACAGGAGAATCCGTAGAGAAATGCTCCCCGATGACATGAGCGTAAGAAACATCATTCGCCTTAAAAAAGGAGAAGACATTTATGCTGAAGACGGTACGCTTCTGTATAAAAATAAAGACATGACGCTCCCGCCTCGTCAGTCGTTTCGATATGCCTACTGTAGTGACACCAAATATGATGAGTCCATTATACCCATAATTGAAGGGGTAGATATGCTCTATCATGAAGCTACTTTTTTAGAAGAGCATTTAGACAGAGCCACTTCTACCTACCATAGCACGGCCAAAGAAGCTGCCACTATTGCCCAAAAAGCTAATGTAGGGAAATTACTGTTAGGCCATTTTTCGGCCCGATACAAAGAACTGGAACCACTTGAGGCAGAAGCACGGGAGTTTTTTGCAGAATCGTACCTGGCTATTGAAGGAGAAGAGTTTATATTAGACAGCTAGTATGGCCAAATCAATTCTCTCCGATAAGAAAAATAGCCTTTTCATTATTCTCAGTGGTATTTTCATTACCAATGCGCTGATTGCAGAATTGATTGGAGGTAAAATTTTTTCGTTTGAAAAGACCCTTGGATTTGAACCTCTCAATACTCCCCTCTTCGGAGACTTCCTGCTGCAGTTTAACCTAACGGCCGGTGTTGTGCTTTGGCCAGTGGTATTTATAACTACCGATATCATTAATGAATACTTTGGAAAGAAAGGTGTTAGAAGAATCACATTCATTACAGTAGGGCTTATTGCCTACGCTTTTCTCGTTATTTTTCTGGCCATGAAGCTTGTTCCGGCCGATTTTTGGCTCGAAGTAAATGCTGTAAATGAAAAAGGAGAGCCTTTTGATATTAACTACGCATTTGAAAAAGTTCTCTCACAAGGCTTAAACATTATTTTTGCTTCGTTGGTAGCCTTTGTAGTGGGTCAGTTTGTAGATGTGTTTGTTTTTCATAAGCTGCGGAAAATTACAGGAAAGAAAAAAATATGGCTCAGAGCAACAGGCTCTACTCTTGTTTCGCAGCTCATCGATAGTTTTGTGGTACTCTTTGTAGCCTTTTATTTCTTAGGTCCGTGGAGTATCACTCAGGTTTTGGCCGTGGGAGTAACCAACTACATCTATAAATTTATAATTGCCGTAGGCCTTACCCCCATCCTCTATATTGCCCATTACATCATCGATAAATATTTGGGCAAAGAAACAGCTGAGCAAATGATGGCCGAAGCGAGTAGCGAAGCTTAAATATTTCGGGCAAAATTATCCAACACCACGGCAGTGGCTACTGCCACATTGAGCGACTCAGCTCCTCCCCGACCCGGTATTTTTATGGAGTGAGTTACCAGTGGCCTCAATTCTTCCGATATACCATGCGACTCGCTCCCCATTAGGATAACTCCGTGTTGAAGTTTCGTTTGGTAAATGGATTGACCGTCTAACAGAGCTCCGTAAACATGTCTTTCACACTCAGATAAAAAGCTCCTCAAATCGGTATAATGCACCTTTACGCGAGTAAAAGATCCCATGGTAGCATTAATTACTTTGGGGCTAAATACATCGGTAGTATCCCGACTGCAAACAATTTGCTTTATTCCATACCAATCTGCAATGCGAACAATTGTCCCCAGGTTACCCGGGTCGTTAACCTGATCCAGAGCCAGCACCATTTCCTCTTCCCAATTGGCATTGAGCGATTGTTCCGGCATTTTAACCACAGCCAGCCCGGTACTATTCGACTTAAAGGTACCCACCTGCAACAAGTCGTTCTCCTTTACTTCAAACAAATCAAATTTTTTCCGAAATAACCCCTTATCTAACGTTTTCAGGTACTCCGAAGTAGCCAAAAGCGCTTCCACTTCCCAATCGGATTTGAGTACTTCCTCCACTCCTTTTGCCCCTTCTACCAAAAACTTACCTTCGGCCTGTCTATATTTTTTTAATTGCAGAGATTTAAAGTACTTTGATTGGCGTTTAGAGAGCATATTGATGTTGTTCGTGAAGCGAGGAAAAAGACTATTCTACGTATTAATCATTTCGGTTTTACTGGCCTCTTGTACGGGAGTAAAATACCTTGAACAAGGTGAAAAATTACTCTATAAACAGGAGATTGCCGGTGTAAAAAAAGCAAATAAAAATGATATAGCCGATCAGATTTTGCTTGAGCCTAATACTCGTTTCCCCATTATTGGCCCTATTGGTGCCTATATTTATGAAACCGGTGAAAGGGCCTTCGACTCCGCCAAAGTGGCTCGCGAAAAAGAAGAGTTCATAGAAGAAATTGATGCCCGAATCGAAGAACGGCAAGCCAATGGCAAATCTACCAAAAAGCTTGAAGCCAAGAAAAGCAGAAAGGTAGACCGCTACAACAAGGAGTTGCGGCTTGGCAATGGGCGCATGCGCACCGGATCTCCTTTGGCCGTATACGACAGCGCATTGATTGAACAGTCGGCTGTTCGTATTAGAAACTACCTCATGAGCAAGGGTTTCAGGAAGTCTGCAGTGACCATAGAAACCAAAGAAAAAGGCCGCAAAATAACCCAAACCTTTCGCATAAAAGAAGGAAAACGCAGCTTCATAGATAGCCTAATGCTTCGTACTGGCGACACAACCATTACCCGAATTATCACCGAGGCAAAGGCCAATTCGCACTTAAAGGTGGGCGAGTATTATGACCGGGCCAACATGGAAAAAGAACAAGACCGATTGGACCTGTTGCTCCGAAACAATGGGTATTTTGAGTTTAATAAGCGATTTATAGAGTTTGTGGTCGAATACGCACCCAAGTCTGAAGACCTATGGATAACCACCATCATAAACAAGCCTGCCAACAGAGATTTTCACAAACAATTTAAGATTGACTCCATAGTGTTCAACACCAGTGGAAATGAGGAAATCTTAGATGCAATGAACTATCTGGGTATTAAATACAACTTCTCAGACATATACTTTTCTCCAAAGGTATTGGACACCCGTCTTAAGCTAGAACCTAACCAACTCTACCGATATTCTGATGTGGTGAACACCCAACGCCAACTTTTGAACATGGACATTTTCCGATTCGCCAATGTGAACTTTGACACTACACTGGTTCAAGATAAGTTTGTAGCCAACATATACACCGCACCACTGCAACGCTATCAGCTTACCCAAGAACTTGGTGTGAATGTAACGGAAGGAACTTTTGGCCCCTTCTACAACCTCTCTTTGAGAAACAGAAATACTTTTGGAGGTGCAGAAATCCTTCAGTTCAATGGTTTTATTGGCTCTGATGGTGTTTCTTCTGCTACCGAACAGGAAGGAACATTCAGTATTTCTAACCTTCAATACGGAGCCAATGTGAGCCTTACATTCCCCCGGTTCGTAACCCCTTTCAATTCGCGTGAGCTTAGCCGCAGATCGTTCAATGCCAAAAGTTCTCTCGTTTTGGGATATTCATTTATTAACAGACCGGAATATTCCAGGCAAAACCTTAATGGCTCATACGGTTATTCATGGCAAAACGAGAAAGGTAATATTTCCTATCGTTTAAACGTATCGGAAATTAACCTTGTAAACACATCCAGAATTGATTCGGCATTTCAAAAGCAACTGGACGATCTTGAACTACAAGGAAATACACTGGCTCAGGCCTTTAATAAATCATTTGTTTCTGCCACAAACTTCAACGCCATTTTTAATAACAACTATGGCAATACAGAAAAACCATCGGACTATTTACGTGTGTTTTTGGAAGCGGGAGGCACCATTTACAACCTGATCGGTACCGGCCTATTGGAAAGCGACTCTTTGACCTACTTTAAGTTTGGCAAAGCTCAATTGGACTACCGAAAGTATATTCCGCTGGGAGAAGACAAATCGCTGCATTGGCGTGTAAACGTGGGCTACGCCCTGCCTTATGGCGATGAGAAGGCCTTACCTTACGAACGCTACTTCTTTACCGGAGGTAGCAACAGCAACAGGGCCTGGTTTCCAAGACGACTGGGACCGGGTTCGGCTCACCCTTATAAACTGGATGAAGATGGCAATAACGAAATAATTGATGGCCAATTGGTTCCGTTACGAACGGGCAGAGAAAGCTATCGGTTTGAGCAGCCGGGTGAGATTTTGCTAGAGCTTAGCCTGGAATACAGGGGCAATATCACCAGTTTTATCGATTGGGCTTTCTTTATCGATGCGGGCAACGTATGGCGTTTTCAGGAGTTTGCCAGTGACGACCCTTCGCAGGTACAGCGTCTTTCGACCGGTGGTGCCTTCAGCTTTTCCGATTTTTACAAGGAGATTGCTATTGGAGCAGGGCTGGGTTTGCGGTTCGACTTTAATTTCCTGGTTTTCAGGTTCGATGCCGGCCACAAAATAAAAGACCCTCGTTTTCCGGAGGGTCTGCGTTGGCAAATGCCATTCTCTCGTTCCAGACAGGGACAAACAGTTTGGAATATTGCGGTGGGTTATCCGTTCTAAGCACAATGCCTCAGTCAGGCTCAGCAATAAAAAAGCTCTTGGCAGGCTAAAAACCCTGCCTTAGCAACTTCCTACAACCTTTTAGATTAATAGTTCAACAACTTTTCCAGCTGTGCCTCTACCTTTTCCGGAGTTGGCAGCATGGCCTTCTCCAGGTCTACATTGAGTGCAATAGCCGGCAGATTTTCGGCACCATAGGCCATAACCGGAGCGTCAAGTTCCTGGAAGCAGTGTTGGGATATTCGACCGGCCAAAGACTCGGCAAATGAATTCAACAAAGGCTCTTCGGTAAGTACCATAGCCTTGTTGTGTCGTTTAACCGCAACCTTTATCGCTTCCCAGTCAATTGGATTTAGGGTTCTTAGATCCAGTATTTCCACGCGTCCCTCAAAGCGCTTGCTGGCCGCCTTGGCCCAATATACGCCCATGCCATAGGTTATTACCACACAAGACTCTCCATTTTCAACAGCTTCTTCAGAAGCTTCCTGATCTATACGGGCCTTACCCAAAGGAATAATATACTCCGAATCCGGTTCGAAAGTCTTTGCCAATTCAGTACCAGGAACTTTAGACCAATACAAGCCTTTGTGCTCGAGCATAACCACCGGGTTAGGATCGTGGAAAGCCGCTTTTATCAGACCTTTCATGTCGGCTGCATTGGACGGATAAACTACCTTTATTCCTCTTATGTTGAGCAAAGTAGACTCAACACTTCCAGAGTGGTACGGCCCACCTCCACCATAGGCCCCAATTGGCACTCTTATGAGCGACTGTATGGGAAACTGCCCCTTACTGAGATAGCAGCTTTTAGATAGTTCTTCTACTAACTGGTTAATCCCCGGCCATATATAATCGGCAAATTGAATCTCCACTATGGGCTTGGCGCCCACTGCCGACATTCCGGCTGTGGAGCCTACAATGTATGCTTCCTGAATAGGGGTATTAAACACCCTTGAGTCTCCATATTTCTGGGCAAGCGTAGCCGCTTCGCGAAAAACACCTCCCAGAGTTCCGCCCACATCCTGACCATAGAAAAGTGCCTCGGGATGGTTTTTCAAAATATCATCAACTGCATGCAAAGCCGCATCAACCATCACCACCTTCTCAGCTCCTCTCGGTTTTCTTTGGCCTTTTTCTTCGGTAATTGGAGTGGGTGCAAATTCATGGTCTAAAACAGTAGCCGGATCAGGATCATCGGCATTAAGTGCTCTGGCGTATTCTGACTGAACAAAGGCTCTTGCCTCGTCTTCCAACTTCACCAGATCAGTTTCTTTGTAACCCGCAGCCTTGAGGCTTTTTCTCAACTTAGGAATTGGATCACTCTTCTGGTGTATATCCAGGTCATGGTCTCCTCTGTACCACTCTTTTCGCACACCTGATGTATGGTGTCCTAGCAACGGGGTTTTAGCATGAACCAATATTGGGGCTCTTTTTTCTCTTACATATTGAAAAGCCTGCTTCATGCCTTCGTAGGAGTTCACAAAATCAGATCCGTCTATACGCATGCGCTCCATACCTTTAAATCCGGCAGCAAACTCAAAAGCATCCATGGCCCGCATTTCGCTGCCCGTAGCGCTTATCCCCCAATCATTGTCTTGAATAAGGTATACAATAGGTAATTTGTGCAGTACCGCCATTTGCATGGCTTCGGAAACCTCCCCTTCGGTTACAGAACCATCGCCAAGTGAGCACAACACCACAGGCTTGTTGTTACCCTTCAGAAGGCCTTGCTCTTCCAGATAATGCAAACCGTGAGCCATGCCTGTGGCTGGTATGGCCTGCATGCCCGTAGCTGAACTCTGATGCGGTATGGTAGGGAAGCCTTCTCGCTTAAGGGAAGGGTGTCCGTAATATGTTCTTCCACCGGAAAAGGGATCGTCTTTCTTTCCCAAAAGCTGGAGCATCAACTCGTGTGGTTGCATGCCTATTCCCAACAAAATGGACTCGTCTCTATAGTAAGGGGCAGCAAAATCGTATGCTTTCAATTGAAAGGCTGCTGCCAATTGAATGGCTTCATGACCCCGAGAAGTGCTATGCACATACTTACTACAAACTGCCCGATTCTCATCGTACAGAACAGCCATATTATAGGCTGTTTGCATAAGCCGATAGGCCTTTTCTAGAATATTTTTAGGAATTTGATTCGCTGTCGTTGTCTTCGCTGTCTTCTTAATCTCTTTGGTCAAATCCATGAGGTTTTATCCTGATCTACTCGTCAAAGTTAGTCAATAATTCAATCGATTGCCGAAAAACCTAACGATCATTAGCTTTTTGATTGCACTCTGTATAGAATAAAATAAAAGGTTGTATCCGTCTAATTGTTTGGTCAGTATTTAATCTTCGCACTAAAAAGCTAATTTTGCGCCATGCCGGAGTTGACTAAAGAAGACATTGCAGCCGTTTTTAGAAATATACAGGACCATATTTGCAAGTCGCTGGAAAATGCTGATGGAAAGGCCATTTTTGAAGAGGACAAATGGCAGCGTCCGGGTGGCGGTGGCGGACGCAGTCGGATAGTGCGTAAAGGAAATATCATAGAAAAAGGTGGTGTTAATTTTTCTGAGGTTTTTGGGCCAACTCCGGAAAAAATATTGAACTCATTTGGTCTCTCAGAAGGTCATTTCTTTGCCACTGGTGTTTCTATTGTTCTTCACCCTGAAAACCCTTGGGTACCTATTATTCATATGAACATCAGGTACTTTGAAATGTCTAATGGAACCTATTGGTTTGGAGGAGGCATAGACCTTACCCCTCATTATGTAGACATGGAAGATGCCCGATGGTTTCACTCTAAGTTAAAGGCCGTTTGCGACAAACATGATCCGCATTACTACCAAGAGTTTAAGCAGTGGGCTGATGATTACTTCTATATAAAACACAGGAAGGAAACCCGGGGAATTGGCGGAATATTCTTCGATCATCTGTCGGCCGATAACGGCAAAAACAAGCAGGATATTTTCAACTTTGTGAAGGATGTGGGTCTTGCTTTCCCATCGATTTACACTCATTTTATGGCTAAGAACAGCGTGAAGCCCTTTGGCCCAAAAGAAAAGAGTTGGCAAATGCTTCGCAGAGGCCGTTATGTTGAGTTTAATCTAGTGCTGGACAGAGGTACAAAGTTTGGCTTAGAAACAGACGGAAGAACAGAATCTATACTAATGAGCTTACCTCCCATGGCGGGCTGGGAATATGATCATCAACCCAAAGAAGGATCGGCCGAAGCCCAAACATTGACCATGCTTAAAAAAGGAATCGATTGGCTGGCTTAATTTCATACCTCGAGGCACTGGACAAAGACTTGTTTCGTGTTTTAAACGGAACCCATAATGCACTATTTGATTGGTTAATGCCATGGATTAGCAATAAATACGTATGGATTCCCCTCTATGCTTTTCTGTTGTATTCACTCATAAGATATAGTAAGGTACCGGCCTGGGCAGTATTGCTCGGCATTGGCTTGCTCATTCTTCTGAGCGACCAGACTGCCTCCGGCCTACTTAAACCTTGGGTGGAACGTTTAAGACCTTGCTACGACCCGGAGCTGGAAGGGCAGGTTCATTTATTAAAAGGTTGTGGAGGCCGATACGGCTTTGCTTCCAGCCATGCAAGCAACTCCTTTGCAGTAGCTATGTTCTGCTGGCTTCTACTTAAAGATTCGGTGCGTTACATTGGCTGGCTATTTCCCTGGGCCGCTTTGGTGGCTTACTCCCGTGTGTATTTAGGGGTTCATTTTCCTGGCGATATTCTGGCCGGTGCACTCATAGGTATTGGCAGTGGTGTAGTAATTAATTTTATATTGAAACAATTAACAATGACCCGATGGGGAAAAAAGACGCTATAGTTTACAAGTACTTCAAACGGGTGTTTGACGATTATCAGGTATTGGTTTCTGTCAATCCTATAGATTATTCAGGCACTGAGCTGATTGTTCATCCGGACGGAAAGATTGAAAAAACGGACATGCAGTTTGATGAGGATATCTATGAAGACCTGGAAGTAGATGAGTTCAAAGAAAGCAGCCCGCTGGAGTTTCAACTTTATATGAAACGGGATTTCTTTACTCGTGAAGAGGATTAACGCCCTTTGAGTTTTGCGCATTGAGTTTTCCCCGTCCAATGAATACACCTCCACTCTCTGTTTAAAAAAAACTGAATTCGATGTAAGTAAGTAGTAAAATATCCCCTCTTAGGACGTCATTGCGGAATTTTCCTCTGAAAACTTCACATGCGCAAAGGAAAATATCCGCAATCTCATTTAGGCTCTGTTGAGATACCGGATAAAACAGCCCTTTTTGAGAGCTTAAGACCTGTTTTTCCGGCATGACGTTCTTTTCGTACATCGAACTCAGGTTAAAAAACTAATATTAACGGGAGACTAAAGGAGATTTTTCTCGAAGGCAAATCTTACCAAGCCGGCTAAGTTTTTTACACCTAGTTTATTGATAATATTTTTTCGGTGTGTATCTACCGTGTAGGCACTAATGGATAGTTTTTCGGCTATTTCATTGGTAGTATGTTCAAGGGCTATAAGCTTCACTATCTCAACCTCTCTTCGGGTAAGCTGCACTTCGTCTATAGCTGCCTGCGTTTTTTCAAGACTCTCCACCAACGAGTCGGTTACAGCTTGCGTGTAATATCGCCTGCCTTCATGAATCTCGCTAATAGCAAAAATCAAATCTTTCTTGCCTGCATTTTTAAGCACACATCCTTGTACTCCTTCTTCAATAAGTTGCTTGGTAAACTGGGGATTGTTGTGCATGGTTAGAATTAACGTTTTAATCTCGCGCCCCTGTTGTTTTAAAGCTCTAACCAGTTCAATACCATCCATTTCCGGCATGTTGATATCTAATAGCAGTACATCGGGCCACAAGGTTTCCAGCTTGCGCAAGGCTTCTTTGCCATTGAGAGCACTGCCAATGATGGCTATTTCATCAACTTCTGAAAAAATAGATGAAATCCCATCAATGACTACCTGATGATCGTCTACTACAAAAATCTTAATCATTTATAATTGGAATGTCTATTGAAATACTTGTACCCGCTCCTTTGCCTGAGTCTATATGAAAATTGCCGTTTAACTTATTCACTCTGGCCTTAAGGTTGCTTAACCCTATTCCTCCTCCCTTAATGCCTTCGTTTGGATTAAAGCCTTTTCCATCGTCCTCAACTATAAGGTTTACGCTGTCTTCATTACGAATGAGCTGAATGGTGGCCTCTTTGGCCTCAGAGTGTTTCAGTATGTTGCTGATTAGTTCCTGTACAATGCGGTAGAGCTGCAATTCTTGCTCACCATTTAAAGCGTTATCCAGATTGTGCTGAATAAGATGAAGCTTAATTTCACCAGATTCGTTAATTCGATCGGCCAGATCTTTCAAAGCCGGCACCAGCCCAAACTTGGCCAACACGCCAGAAAGTAGGTTGTGAGATATATTTCTCACTTCACCGGCTGCCAAGTCTAATAACTCACTGGCGGTCAGAAACTTTTTCTTCTCCGGATTATCTTGTGGCAGCTTTTCTTCCACAGCACTAAAATGAAGCTTCACCATGGACAATATACCTCCCAATCGATCGTGCAAGTCTATGGCTACGCGCTTTCTCTCCTGCTCTTGCCCTTCTAAGATCCCTTGAAGTGAAGCTATCTCCTGCTGCTGCAAAAGTTCATCGATTCGCTGCTTATTCAGTTCCTCATTTTTAGCAGCAATTGCCTTTATATTCTTACGCTTCTGGTCAATGATGTATAGCCAAATGGAAAAAATGATAACCACCGCAATGGATATAATAAGTACTATTCTTTTATTCCTTTCTTGTTGAAGTGCTCTAAAACGTTGTTGCTCAGCTTCAAGTTCTGCCGAAGCTGTTTCATACTGAGCCCTGTACTCCAATACTCTATCTTCATAATTGCTGGAATAAATTTCTATTAAAAGCGAATCTGACAGATTCCAATAATAGAGTGCACTATCTGTGTTATTAAGATATTGATGAACAAATGCTAAATCTTTACTCGCGTTTCTAGCCACTTCCGTTAAGGGAATATCTAAGCTTTTAACATGAGAAAACAATAGGAAGTGTTTGGCACTATCTAAATAAGGCCTATGATTCTTCTGGTCCAGTTTAAAATGCTGGAGATAAGTACTTCCTAAAAAGTAAGTATGACTAATGGCATTTGACTTTTCTCCTACCCTTTCATACAATTCAATGGCCTCTTTTCTATACACAGATGATTTGATAAATTCTTTACGTGCATAATAATTTCCGGCCAAATTAGTGGCTGTATAAGCAAGCATTAGATAGTTATCCGGGGCATTTCTCATGTAATACTCTTGAGCCATGGTAAACATTTTAAATGCAGAGTCTAAATACAGAACCGCTTGAACAGTATCGTAGGTTGGATGTGATTCATCTAAAGCATTAAACCCAAACTGATGGTAAACCACACCTAAACCTAAATCGGCTCGTACAACAAAACTCTCGTTTCCCCATTTGCGGGCTGTCTCTTTCGCCTTTACATACTCATCAATAGCCAAATCCAGCTTTCTAATCCGATAATAAACAGAGGCCATAACAAAATATGCTCTGGTCATAAATTCATAGTTCTCCTCCATTTCTGCCGCCAGGGCAACTTGATTAGAAAGTAAAAGAGCTGAATCATATTTTGCCCCTATACTGTAGTCGTCCGCCTCTTTGATTAACCTGGTCCATTCTTGTTCCTGTTCTGTTTGGCCTAATAGAACAGCCGGCAAAAAGGCTAGACCTACTAAACACTTTAAAACTCTCGAAACCGATTTTATCATTCGCTATTAATTAGGTGCCGCTTCCTGGTGGAGGTGTAGACCCAGATTCCTCCGAGTTGTCATCCGGCTGCGGATCAGTCGGTGGATCCTCCGGATCGGGAGTTCTATTTAAATAAATTTTACCAAGACTTCTATAAAATCTTTCATCTGAAATGTTGAGTTGGTGTTTCATATGCACGCTGTTTAATTAGAAAAAAATAAACCCGGAGATAAACAATCATCAGGTAATTGTATCTGTATTGACGTATCGTGCATGGTCAGAACACAAACAAAGCTTTCTTTAGGCACGAAAGAAATACCTGAATTTAGGTATTTCTATCAATTTTTACTTCACCGTTTTCCCTTTCGTAAATTCTTAATACCTTTGCCCCCCAATGGCAGAGGGATGCGACCAGCTCCTGCTGAACTCCCCCAGGCTGGGAACAGAGCAAGGGTAGGCGGTTGTAGCGGTGCGACATCCTGATGCCTTTTTTTATTCCCTTCATTATCGTATTATCACGATAAACTTTTCAACTTCACATGTCTGTTTATCTGGCTGAATTTATCGGCACTACTATACTTCTCTATTTTGGGAATAGTGTGAATGCCGCCACTTCTCTGAATAAATCATATGCCCAGGGCTCCGGTTGGGTAATTACCACCTTAGGATGGGGGCTAGCCGTAACTTTTGGCATTTATGCTGTGGGCAATATTAGTGGGGCCCACATTAATCCGGCAGTCACAACTTCACTGGCCATGGCCGGTGAAATTGAGTGGCAAATTGTGCCGGGTTATATCATATCTCAATTACTAGGTGGAATTTTTGGAGCTACGCTAGCCTGGCTACAGTATTTACCACACTGGAGAAAAACGGAAGACCAAGCCACCAAACTGGGAGTTTTTTGTACTGCCGGAGCCATAGACCAAAAAAGTGCCAACCTCATCAGTGAAATGCTAGGCACCATGATTCTAATTGTCGGACTTATGATGATTGGCGCCAATAAATTTACCGAAGGCCTAAACCCCTTGGTGGTGGGCGGACTCATTGCTCTCATTGGAATGGCCCAAGGCGGAAGTACAGGCTATGCCATTAACCCGGCCAGAGACTTTGGCCCCCGGCTGGCTCATTTCATTCTACCCATTAAAGGCAAGGGATCCTCTAACTGGTCCTACGCCTGGATTCCCGTTTTAGGACCGTTTATAGGAGGTGGTGCCGGTGCAGCTCTTTACTATCTCATCTTTAAAGGAGTAACCAGCAGCTTGGGCTGGGCTGCCATTGGGCTTATGATCACGGCCATTATCGTTGCCATTATTGAGGAATCGAGGAAGTAAAAAAGCTCATGAAAATAAAAAAGATAGAATTCTTTAAGGCTCACATCCCCTTAAAAAAAACATTTGCCACCTCGCTGGGCAAAAGAGATACTACCACCAGCATATTCGTTAGAGTCACCAACCAAAAGGGTCTTTGTGGTTGGGGAGAGTGTAGTCCATTTCCTCCGATTGTTGGCGAAACACCCGAAACCTGTTTTATAGTCGGAAAAATGTTGGCCGAAAAACTCCTCAATGAGGACCCGAGAGAAGTGGGCCATGTATCAAAACTCATGGATCGAATAATTTTTGGACACACGGGCATAAAATCGGCTATCGACATTGCCTGCCACGATTTATGGGCTAAAAGTTGTGACGAGCCACTCTATCTCACAATGGGCGGACGGATCGAAAAAACTATCAGAACAGACTTTACCATAAGCCTGGATTCTGTAGAGACCATGACCAACGATGCCCTTGAAAAGGTACAAGAGGGTTTTAAAACTCTAAAAATCAAGTTGGGAGATGATGCTTCCAAAGACATCAAACGTATTAAATCCATTCGTCAAGCGGTTGGCAATTCTATAGACCTAAGGGTGGACGCTAACCAAGGCTGGACTCAAAAAGAGGCGATAAGGTGTCTGAATGAAATGGCCAGCCTGAATATTCAGTACTGCGAAGAACCAATAAATAAGAGGCGTTATTACCAACTTAAGAAAGTAATTAATAACAGTCCTGTTAAAATAATGGCCGATGAGTCTCTCATGGACCATGTAGACGCCAGGAAGCTGGTAAAAGGTGGTTATTGCGATTACTTCAATATTAAGCTCGGCAAATCGAGTGGATTGTATAAGGCACGAAAAATACTTAAGGTAGCTGAACGCTACGGCATTCTTTGTCAGATTGGTGGTTTTGTAGAAAGTCGCCTGCTCTTTACTGCCAATACTCACCTGGCTCATCTCTCCGACCTGGTCCGTTTCTATGACTTAGACAGCCCTCTTTTTCATCAATTCGACCCAATTGTAGGCGGAATGGAGTATCAGAAAAACTGGGATATACGAATACCCGACCAACCGGGATTGGGTCTGGAGGTATCGGCCGACTTTTTAAAGGAGTGCGAATCGCTTACGGTAGAGTAAAGACTTTTTCCTATATTTAGAGGAGACTGCCTCTAACCGATTCAGAATAATCTTCCTAACCGCAAACCATTCTGAACCATGAAAAAAGTATTACTCTTCCTTCTACTCTTTATCTCGTTGTCTTTACCTGCTCAGAACCTGGAAACCAAGTTTGTATGCACATACGGTGAAGGCGGAACACCCGATTTGCTATGCATGCAAATGCAACGGTCGTTCTCCAGCGGAGAGGATGCTAACGAAGCAACCAAAAAAATTCTCAGGGTACTTGGCCTGGCTCCGAACTTCATTATGGTACCCTGCCCTAATATTGCCAATTGTGCCGCAGTTACCCTCAATGACGGATTTCGCTACATTGTTTATGACAGGGAGTTTATGCAAAAAATATCGAATGCCGCCAGTAATGACTGGACATCAATTAGCATTCTGGCACATGAGATTGGGCATCACTTACAGGGACACACCCTAAGAAGAACCGGCAATGAGGAATCTCGCAAAATGGAGTTAGAAGCCGATCGTTTCAGTGGGTTTGTTTTGCAGAAACTAGGTGCAAAACTTACAGATGCCCAGGCAGCCATGAACGCCATTGGCCACCCTGAAGACGACTCTTACTCAAGTCATCCGGCCAAATTCAAACGACTCAATGCCATTAAAGAAGGATGGAATGACGCAGCCGGAATAACAAATACTCCCACCACTACCACTCCGGAAACAACGACTAAAATCGAAGTTTCTAAACTTGATGTGGAAATATCTGATGCCACTTCGCTCAACTTTCATGATGTAATCCAGTCAGACAATTTTCCGATGCTCGGAGATTCGTGGAATGCCGGCTATAATTACAAAGCTGCTGTATACGATTACAATCACTGGTATGTATTCATGCAAAAAGATTTTGGTGCATGGCAGGCATATAGGCGAAGAGACAATTTTCCTAAAGACGAAATCAAAGAGTTGTGGAATAAAAATAATTCGATAATCACCAGTCTCGACTACTACAATGACGAATGGAGTCTGGTAATGACTTCCTTCGACAATAAATTCATCAAACAACGCTGGTCCACTAACGGGCAGTTTCCAGAAGAGAAAATAAAAGAATCCTGGAAAGAGGGTTACTACATTACTGAGGCGGCTTATGGGAACGGGCTGTGGGCCATAGTTTTTAACAAAACCAACAATTACGAAAAGTTCACCAATCAGTACTATGGTCGGTATGATGAGTTTCCCAAAGAAAAAATTAAGGAGTATTGGGATAAGAACTGGTTCATTACTACACTGAAGTATTTAGACGGTAAGTGGTTATTGGTAATGACCGAATATGCTGACCGAAATGCCTCCAACTACATGCAGCGCTGGAATAAAACGACCGAGTTCCCAATGGATAAACTCTTGAAAAATGACAACGAGGGTTTGAAACTTCAAAGTGTTACCTACGGTGATGGGTTTTGGGTAACCGTTATGGAGAGATGGCGATAACGACAACCGGATACCCCTTCCATCATGTTATCCCATTATGGGAATTATTCTCTTTATGAGCCTATATATTATCGAAAAACAGCCCATACACGCTCTAAACGCAATGGCCTCTGATTTGCAACCTTGTTTAGCATGGAAAAGACTATGCAAACAAATACTCAGAAAAAGACAAGTGCAGCCAACAAAGCCTTCATGATTATGGTTACAATAATTGGTGTGTTCATTAGCTATCAAACCATTATGGACATCGTAATTAGCTAATCTGATGCAGAGCAACTTCACCAACATCAGATTAGCTTTATCTATAATAACCGAATGCTATTTCTTAGCACCAATCATAAGGAGTTCGTTTAAATTAACCTCCGTAACATACCGCTTTTCGCCAGAACTCGTCTCATAACTTCTGTGAGTAAGCTTGCCCTCAAGCGCCACCTCCTGTCCTTTCGAAAGATATTCTCCTGCTATCTCTGCCACCTTACCCCAGGCCACCACATTGTGCCATTGCGTTTCTTCTACTTTATCGCCACTAGCGTTCCTGTAGGAGTCGATAGTTGCCACTGAAAAAGTAGCCAGCTTTTTGCCACTGGCCAACACTCTTACTTCAGGATCCTGTCCCAATCTTCCAATTAACTGTACGCGGTTTCTTAAATTTTGCATGATTATAAAATTTAGTTTTAACATTTTAACATCTGTTGGTGTCGTATCGGGTTTTCCGATTTGACACTGGCAAAGTAAGAGCTGTTCACTCCGAACATTCGGTAATTAAATGGCTGTAAGTGTTTGTAGTCGTTTGCAAACGGATAATTGCTGTTTTTCGCTATTTTAGACTATTCAACAAACACACCATGAACGAAAGAAAATGTCTGGAATGCGGTGAAGTGCTCCGTGGTAGGGCGGACAAAAAGTTTTGCGATGATGCCTGTAGAAACGCTTATAACAATAAGCTGAACTCGGATGCCAACAATTACATGCGAAACGTTCACTACTTGCTAAGAAGAAACAGAAGAATTCTGGAAGAACTAAATCCTGAGGGAACCTCAAAAATAGCCCGCTCAAGACTGATAGAAAAGGGGTTTGATTTTGACTATCATACAAGCACTTACACCACCCGCGCAGGAGCCACCTACTATTTCTGCTACGAGTATGGCTACTTACCTCTGGAGGGCGACCAATTGGCCCTTGTAAAGAAAAAGGAGTACATAAACTAAAGAATGCCCTGACCCAGGCTCTGCATAAACCATAACCTCCTATAGCTTAACCCACTGTAAGTTTTTCACCTTGAGAGAAGCCATGGATCTGTAAGGATACACCTTCTTCACCCTATTCCAACTCCAGATACCGGGGGTAAGCCACCATTGTTCGGGCACCCTGTAGTTCAACTCTGCAAGCGCGCCTAACTTTCTCAAACCCACACCGCTTAAACCATTACCATTACCGGCTTCGAGCATCAACACGGCATCGGTTGCTTTATGATGTGCTACCGATATAAAAGTATGTCCGTGCTTCCATTGGCTTTTCCATCCGTGCACCACAGACCAGGGCAAAGGACGATCTTCGTTAGATTGCCTTACGGCCATTCCGGACTCCACACAGGCCGTGACCGGTGAAAAATAGTCTTCTGCCGATGGTTGAGTCATTTGACGATGGTTCCTTTCGCTCCAGCAAAAGTCGGGAAAGCTCTTGCGCCAGGCCTGTACCAAAAGAGCCTCTATAAAACCAGCACTGTGGGGCGGCTGCCCGGCATAGGCCTTGCCTATTTCTTTTTTCTCTTTCTTTGAACTATAAGCGGAATATCCCTCGTCAGTGAATTTTTCAAGTTCTTCTAGCAGCACCGATTCTTCTACAGCCCCTTCCCACTCCGTAGCAGATCGATGTTGAGTGATGGATGTAAGTGTACGGGTAATTCGCTCTGTTATTCCCAAGTTCTCTGAACTAACCAACGGTTGCTCCTCCCTGTCCGGGTTAACAATGGCATAGTGCTCATCTTGCCAGCGCGAACAAACCCATACCTCTCCAAAATCGAGGGTCTGAACTTTCAAATAGTCCGTCTCTGGCGAAGGAAAGTTGTTCTTAATTTCTTTTATGGCATAATGTCCTTTGTCTAAGTAACCTATGGCTACCGAATTTGGATGAGGTTCCAGGAACCCTTTTATTGACCTTTTTAGCCATACAATCATAAAAACTAACGTGTGTTATTCACAAAATTAACAGAAAATAAATAATTCATCATAAAGAAAGCCAAAACTATACCTTCCTAAAAAACAATTTGTGAATGCCTAAAATGCATGCTTTTACACTGTCTGTCGGTATAAAAAAAACACTAGCTTTGTACATCTTTCAAGCTAAAAAAACAAACATGAAGTTCTTTATTGACACCGCTAATTTGAATGAAATTCAAGAAGCCTATGACCTTGGTGTTTTGGATGGCGTAACCACCAATCCTTCACTTATGGCCAAGGAAGGCATTGCCGGAGAAGCCAATGTAAAGGCCCACTATAAAGCCATTTGCGACATTGTAGATGATAACGTAAGTGCCGAGGTAATTGCTACTGACTTTGACGGAATGATTAAAGAAGGTAAAGAACTTGCCAAGATTGACGACAAGATTGTGGTTAAAATTCCGATGATTAAGGATGGAGTTAAGGCCATTAAATATTTTACAGCAGAGGGTATACGAACCAATTGCACCCTGGTGTTTTCGGCCGGTCAGGCTTTGCTGGCAGCCAAAGCAGGGGCATCATACGTATCTCCATTTATTGGAAGGCTTGACGATATCAGCTATGACGGACTTCAGTTGATTGAACAAATTGTAGGCATTTATGACAATTACGGTTACATGACCGAAGTTTTGGCCGCCTCTATCAGACACACCATGCACCTTATTCAATGTGCCGAGATTGGTGCCGATGTAGCCACCTGCCCACTGAAGGTTATTACCAGCTTGTTGAACCATCCGCTTACTGATAAGGGACTGGCTCAGTTTTTAGCAGATCATGCCAAGGCCAATGGGTAAAACAATAGTTAAAGCTCCGGGTTATTCAAATACTCCGGAGCTAACATCAGAAATGTACATCATCAAAGTAAAAGGCAAGGCCAAAATTCCTGACTACATTCAGTTGAGAGACGAAAACTTTGTATTGATAGCCTACTTTAGAGCCGATCGTCCGCTGAAAAATCTGGACAAGTATGGACTAGAAGGCAAAGAGGTGGCGTTAAGAAAATTGATTACTGAATTGCCTTTTGGCAAACTTCAAAAACTAGAAATCTAAATGACATTTTCGGGAGAGCCAATAGTGCGCATAGTAGATGCGAGCATTTTTCAGGAAGACACTACTGTTTTAAACAACATAAACCTTAAAATAGACAAAGGTGAATTCGTTTATCTGGTTGGCCGCACAGGAAGCGGAAAAAGCTCTCTCCTCAAAACTTTGTATTGCGACCTCCCCTTACACATGGGCAGCATTCGGATTGCCGGATTCGACATTGAGAACATCAAACGAAACCAAATTCCATTACTAAGAAGAAAGCTGGGTATCATCTTTCAAGACTTTCAACTCCTGCCCGACCGTAACGTGGCCGAAAACATATATTTTGTAATGCGTGCCACCGGCTGGACAGACAAGGCAAAAATGAAAAGCCGCCTGGCCGAAGTATTAATGCGTGTAGGCCTTGGCTCTGTATCGAGCAAAATGCCTCACCAGCTCTCCGGAGGCGAACAACAACGAGTGGTTATTGCACGCGCACTTGTAAACGAACCATCACTGCTTATTGCCGATGAGCCTACGGGTAACCTTGACCCGGAAGTATCTGAAGGGATTTTTAAGACGTTTTTGGAAATTAACAAAAGCGGAACCGCCATTTTAATGGCAACCCACGACTTTAAGCTCATAGAAAACTACCCGAAACGCACGCTGAAGTGTGAAAAAGGCTTTGTAATTGACTCTGCCAATCCGGTAGAAAAAGCCTAGCTCAAAGGGAGTTTACCTCCATCTCTTTCTTCATTTCTTCAGGCAGTTGCTCCTGTTCAATAATTTCTAACTGACTATCTATTACATGGAGCTTTTGCCTTAATAAATGAACCAGCCGCTCCAACACCTGTTCAGAGGGCTGACTCTCCAGAAACAGTTCTCTCAGGTCAGAATAAATCTCATCCAGCTCCTTCATCTCAACCTGTAAATCGAAACTAGACTCTCCTTTCACTTCAGAAAGTCGCTCTCTCTTGTTGTTAATCAATGAAGTGTAGAAGGTTTCTAACTCCTCAAAATGCTGCACACTGGCCAGTTGCTCTTCCAGAGGTTCGGATTGATTGTATTTGTCGGCCAAAAGAAAGGCTACCACTCCCAACAGGAGAATAACAGCGGCTTTCCACAGCCAAAGGCTCTGAGTTTTATTATCTCTTCTTTGGTCAAAGCCAAGTTCGGCTTCAATCTTCTGCCAGTTTTCAGGCCTTGGTTCGTGAGAATCGAACGACTCGCGGTTATTGCGAATCAACGCTTCCAATTTGTCATTATCCTGCATATTTCAATTCCTCCTTAACTATCTCTTTTAATTTTTTCTTCGACCTGTTGAATTGCGATTTGGAGGTTGACTCTGTAATTCCCAAAATTTGGGCAATTTCTTTGTGGTCGTAGCCCTCAATAAGGTATAAAGTGAGCACTAATCGATACCCCTCCGGCAACCGGTTGATCCCTTCTTTTACGAGTTGAAAATCATAGGTCACATCGGCTTCATCTTCTTTGGTTTCTAACAATGCTTCGGCATCTTCCTTACCCTCCACAGACTCTAAATCGAACCTCCTCTTCTTTACCAGGTTAATCGCATTATTAATTACTATTCTTTTAAGCCAACTACCAAAAGAGGCAGTCCCTCTATAGTTTGCCAGGTTCTTAAAAGCACTTACGAAGGACTCTTGCAACACATCTTCTGCATCCATTTCATTACCAGTTATGCGCAAACTGGTATTGTACATTGCTCTGGAGTACAGCTTGTATAGTTCATAATGAGCCAATCGGTCGCCCTGCAAACAGCGATCGATAATTCCCTGATGAATATTGTGATAACCGGTACTCAATTCTTTAAGATCGGGCTAAAGACACCAAAGTCTGCCCGGGGTTGCATAAGAAAGATAAGGATATTCGGAGCCGACTCAAAAAATTAGGTGCCCGACAAAAAAAGAAGGCTTCTCAAACCACCTCATTGCCATGAATGCCGGTTGTTTGAAAAGCCTGGTTTTAATAAAGTGCTGTTGGTTTTTATCCTTTGTTCAGTTCGGCCAGACTATTTTTGGCGGCCTCAAACTCAGGTGTAATCTCCAATGCTTTGGTAAAGTGGGTTCTGGCAGCTTCTACATTGCCTTGATCTTTGGCAATTAATCCTCTCAAATTTTGAAGAGCTGCAGCAAAGGCAACTTCCTGTACAGAGCCATCTTGTTTAGAGAGACTAATTTTATCACCATCTTTAATTTTGCTCTGCAAAATATTGAGGTTTGCCTTGGCCTCTTCATACCTATCAATCATGTACTGTAAATAAGTTATCTGATACAGAATAGTTGTATTTTCTGTATTCAGCCACATGGCCTCGTATTGTTCAATGGCTTTGTCGTACAGGCGGAGACTTTCGTAGCTCAATGCTGCAATTTCAAGGGCCACCATATTATTTGGGTGCAGTTTCACCATGTCCATAGAAACCATTGCACTTGAAACATACTGCCCATTATTGAAATATAGCTCTGCCAACGACCGAAGCACGGACGTATCTCTGGGGCTAAGAATAGCCATTTCCATTAGAGCCTGACGGGTAAGTACCCCATCGTTGTAGCGCTGCGCTCTATTATATAGCGCAACAGCCTTAGCGTATTCATTAGAAATGTAGGTGCTGTCTTGTGCAAAACTGATTTGGCTGCTCAACGTGAGTACCAGGGCCATCAGCAAAAGTCTGAACTTCATCATTTTATGGTTATTAATTCTTATCGTTTACAACAACTAAGCCTTTTTCCTCACCTAGTTTAAGTAGGAACCTGTAGGCTTCGTCAAATTCATTCTGGATTTCACCTTCCAACACTGCTTCTTTCAACGCCTCTTTGAGTTCACCAACTACGCGGCCCGGTTGAAGGCCAAAAGTACGCATAATGATTTCTCCGGTGATAACGGGTTGAAAGTTACGAATTTTATCCTTCTCCTCCACCTCGCGCATTTTTTGTTCAACCTTATCGAAATTGCTCAAAAAACGCTTCACCTTCAGGTTATTTTTAGAAGTAATATCGGCCCTGCAGAGAGTCATGAGGTCTTCAATATCGTCTCCGGCCTCATAGAGCAATCGCCTTACGGCCGAATCGGTAATTTCCTCTTTCACCAGTGGAATAGGCCTAAGATGTAGCCTCACAAGTTTTTGCACGTAGCGCATGGGCTCCCCCATGGGTAGCTTCATCCTCCTAAAAATGCCCGGCACCATTCTGGCTCCTTTATCTTCGTGGCCATGGAAGGTCCACCCCACCTTTTTGTTGAACCGCTTCGTAGCCGGCTTGGCAATGTCGTGCAATATGGCCGCCCAACGCAACCACAAGTTATCGGTGTTTTGACTTATATTGTCTAGCACCTGCAGGGTATGATAAAAATTGTCTTTGTGCGATTTATCTTCAATGGTTTGTACACCTTGTAGTGCAACCATTTCCGGAAATATCTCTTTTAGCAAACCACTATGAAACAGTAGCTTAAACCCATAAGAAGGCTCTTCGGAAAGAATAATCTTATTGAGCTCAACAATAATTCTTTCTTTAGACACAATACCAATCCGTTCGTTCATCTGTAAAATACCTTCGAAAGTATCGGCATCAATATCGAATTTCAGCTGAGAGGCAAACCTTATGGCACGCATCATTCTTAGCGGATCGTCTGAAAAGGTTGTTTCAGGAGCCAACGGGGTTTTAATAAGCTTTTCCTTTAAGTCGTTTTGCCCGTCAAACGGATCGACCAGCTCACCATATCTAGATTCATTAAGACAAATGGCCATGGCATTGATGGTGAAATCTCTGCGGTTCTGATCGTCTTGCAAGGTACCGTTTTCAACTACTGGTTTACGTGAGCTTCTCTGGTAAGATTCTTTTCTGGCACCCACAAACTCCAATTCCCAGTCAGACTGTTTAATACTGGCCGTACCAAAGTTCTTGAAAACATTAAAAGGAAGCTTCCCTCCAAGAGCTCTATGCACCTCTTCTGCCAGTTGCACACCACTGCCCACACACACAAAGTCTATGTCTTTACTTTCTCTTTTTAACAGAAGGTCTCTTACATAACCTCCTACTACATAGGTTTCCAACCCTAGTTTATCTGCCACCTTGCCAACGGTTTTAAAGATTGGCTCTTGTAGTTTCGAAGAAAGATTCATGAGGTTTAAGCTAAAAGGCTGCAAAGTTAGGGCTTTATTCAGGGCTATTCAAAAAATGGTCCGGGCAGTTCACACAAAGAATAAATTTGTCGGGGCGGTTTCAAATGAAAAGTCTTACCTTTGTGTCCCATAAGTTAATTTCTGTTTATCCAAACTTATGGCATCAGCTAAATACATATTCGTTACCGGTGGGGTAACATCTTCCCTTGGAAAAGGTATTATTGCGGCATCTCTTGGCAACCTATTGCAAGCCAGAGGTTACCGCGTCACCATCCAAAAATTCGACCCATATATTAATGTAGATCCGGGCACACTTAACCCCTATGAACATGGAGAGTGCTTTGTGACAGACGATGGGGCCGAAACGGATCTTGACTTGGGGCACTACGAGCGTTTCTTAAATATTAGAACCTCACAAGACAATAATGTTACAACCGGACGCATCTACTACGATGTTATAACCAAGGAACGAAGGGGCGACTATCTGGGTAAAACTGTGCAGGTAATACCGCACATTACCGATGAAATTAAACGCAACTTTTTTAAACTGGGCGAAACGGGCAACTACGATATCGTGATTACGGAAATTGGAGGTTGCGTGGGCGATATTGAATCACTCCCGTTTATTGAAGCTGTACGCCAGGCTCGGTGGGACGTTGGCGAGTCGAACTGCCTGGTCATCCACCTAACGCTTATTCCTTATTTGAGCGCGGCAAAAGAACTTAAAACTAAACCCACTCAGCACTCTGTAAAACAATTGCTTGAGGCAGGAATTCAACCGGATATACTGGTTTGCCGATCAGAAAAACCCCTTCCAAACGACATTCGCAAAAAACTGGCTCTTTTCTGCAACGTTCAGCTCAACTCGGTTATCGAAGCACTCGATGCGGACACTATTTATGATGTGCCTTTGCTCATGAGAAAAGAAAAACTGGATGAGCGAGTGCTTACCAAGTTTAGACTTCCTCACAAAGAGCAACCGGAAGTTGAGGAATGGCGCAGATTCCTTAGTAAGCTTAAAAACCCTACCAATGAGGTAAACATTGGTTTGGTAGGAAAATATGTAGAGCTCCCCGATGCCTATAAGTCTATAGCAGAAGCGTTCATTCATGCTGGCGCCCACTTAGAGTGTAAAGTGAACATTCACTGGATTTCTTCGGAGGGTATTTCTTCCAAATCCGTACATAGAACTTTACGCGACATGGATGGGGTATTGGTAGCTCCGGGTTTTGGAGAACGTGGTATTGAAGGAAAAATTGAAGCCATTCGCTATGTAAGAGAAAATGATATACCGTTCTTTGGCATTTGCCTGGGCATGCAGTGCGCGGTGGTAGAGTTTGCCCGCAATGTATTGGGGCTTGAGGGAGCCGCTTCTTCCGAAATGGACAAAGAGACACCTCATCCGGTAATAGATCTTATGGAAGATCAAAAAAATATTCAGGATTATGGTGGCACCATGCGTTTAGGGGCTTATCCTTGTAAACTCAAAAAAGGAAGCAAGTCTTATGCGGCCTATCAAAGTACAACCATTGAAGAAAGGCACAGACACAGATATGAGTTTAACAACACATACCTGCAAGCTTTTGAAGATGGCGGAATGAAAGCAACGGGTATAAACCCTGACTCTGGGCTTGTTGAAATTATGGAAATTGCCGGCCACCCCTATTTTGTGGGTACTCAATTCCACCCAGAATTAAAAAGTACTGTCATGAATCCGCATCCACTTTTTGTGAGTTTTATTGATGCGATAGTTAAATCGAAGAAAAATTAATTAGTATACATATGGACAGAAATCAGGCCGTTGGCCTTGTCTTAATTGCGGTCTTATTGATTGGTTACTCCCTGGTGTTTAAGCCACCGGTGCAAGAGCAACCGCTTGTAACAACCGATTCTACAACGGTAAACACTCCGGCAGATATTGCGGTAGAAAAACCCCAGACTGAAGCACCTGATGCCGCAGAGCAAGACTCTGTGCTTAGCTCTCAGTATGGTGTGTTTGCCTCTGCCATGAACGGAGAAAACAATAAGTTTCAGGTTGAAACAGAAAAGGCCAGATACAATTTTAGCACCAAAGGTGGAATCATTGAATCAGTAGAACTGAAAGAGTACCTCAACCATAAAAAAGAGCCGCTCATTCTTTTCGATAGTGAGAGTTCTAGCCTCGATCTGCAAATAGGAACAACCCATGGTATTATTGACCTGACCGATCTGTACTTTGTTCCGGACAGCCAACCCGAACTAGTTCAGGCGGGCGATTCTACCCGAATTGTATTTACAGCCACCTTGGCCGATGGCTCTACTGTACAACAAACCTATACGCTGTTTGGAGATCGTTATGACCTCCATTATAACCTCAAACTGAACGGGCTTCAGAACAAGGTACTTTCCAACGAAGTAACCTGGGTTTGGGAAGACAAAATGAAGCGTTTCGAAACCAATTTGGACGATGCACGAAACAAAACCACCGTACGCTACTATACCCTTACGGAAGATTCAGACAATCTGAAAGAGATGTCTAACGAAGCTCAGCAAGAAAACATTGGTGAGGGAATAAAGTGGGCTAGTTTTTCGCAGAAGTTCTTTAATGCAGGTATTATATCTCAAAATGGATTTACCAGTGGCACCTTGTTTAACGCTCCTGTAAATGACACTTCTTATGTGGAGCTCGGGCGTATGGAACTCAAAATGCCCGTAGACAATCTTTACAATGGAGCTGACTTTACCTATTACTATGGCCCGAACAGTTACAAAGTACTCAAAAGAGTAACAGAAGCTTATGATGACAATGTATACATGGGCTATAAGCTGGTTAGCTGGGTAAATAAATATATCATTGTTCAGCTTTTCAGCTTTCTGGAACAACACATCTCCAACTATGGTGTCATCATTATCATCATAGTACTCATTATTAAACTGGCTCTTTTCCCGCTTTCCAGAAAGTCGTACCTCTCGATGGCGAAAATGAAAGTGCTAAAACCTGAGTTGGATGCGCTAAAGGAAAAAACCGGTGGCGACATGCAAAAGATGCAGCAGGAGCAGATGAAGCTTTATCGAGAAATGGGCGTGAACCCAATTAGTGGTTGTGTACCACTGCTTTTGCAAATGCCTTTCTTGTTCGCTATGTTCTTCTTCTTCCCGAATTCCATAGAACTTAGGCAAGAATCATTTCTGTGGGCCACAGACCTTTCTACCTACGATGTGCTCTTTAACCTTGGTTTTACCATACCTTTCTATGGGTCGCATGTTAGTGGGTTCACCTTGCTCATGACCCTTTCTACTCTGGCCATTACCTGGTCCAACAATCAGGTAAGTACTGTGCAGGGGCCTATGAAAAACATTGGTTATATAATGCCGGTAGTATTCATGTTTGTGTTAAACAGCTATTCGGCAGGTCTTAGCTTCTACTACTTTATTTCCAACCTGGTTACTTTCGGTCAGCAAACCATGATTAGAAGGTTTATCGATGAAGATAAAATCAGAGAGCAACTGGAGGAAAATAAGAAGAAGAATGCGACAAAAGGCAAATCTAAGTTTCAGCAAAGACTGGAGAATGCCATGAAGGCAAGCCAGGAAGCTAAGAAACAACAACAGAAAGGCCGAAAGAAGAAATAAAAGTATAAGACGAAGCGTCTCAAAAACGTAAAACTCGTTATTCTCCTTTAGCCATTTAAATGGCTTATTTTAGAACGTAATGCTCTACTCGTAAACTAGCAGTATTCGCTCTAATCTAAGTTCTTATACAGACAAATAGCTAAAGAATAACGATGGAATGATTTTGAGACGCTCGTTTATTGTACCCATTGCCCTTGCCAAAACACTACGATTGACCATTTCGAAACCCTCTAAACCCCAGCCTAACAGCAGCATTTAATTTCTCTCTTACTTTAAAGTACCTGAAAAACGTTGCCTTGTACTCCCCAAGGTTTCTTGGCCTCATATTTCAAAAGCTTCTTTCATACCCCTCATTTTAAAGGCCTTATAAAAGGTCAACTCCTTTCACACATAATAAGTCCAAGGCTATCAACACCTTAAAAAGTTATCAACGATCTACCCCTTGATTGTGTGCATAAACTCTGGATTAATCTTTCGCCTATTCTTATATCTTTGTACCCTCTACTTAACAGGAGAAAATTCAGGCCGAAACATGAAATTCACTTACTACGGACATTCGTCTTTTCTAATTGAGACCATGGGTAAGCAATTACTGTTCGACCCATTTATAACACCTAATGAGTTGGCCAAGGGAGTAGATATTAACTCCATAAAGCCCGATTACATTATACTAAGCCATGGTCATGGAGACCATGTAGCGGACGTGGAAGCTATTTACAAGCAAAGCAATGCTACCATTATTTCTACCTTCGAAGTAGTGACCTGGTTTGGCAATAAAGGGCTGGAACGTAACCATCCTATGAACCATGGCGGAGCCAAAACGTTTGACTTTGGCACCCTAAAACTGGTAAATGCTGTGCATTCCAGTTCTATGCCAGACGGCAGCTATGGAGGGCACCCGGCCGGAGTAGTTATCCACAACAGTGAAGGCTGCTTCTACTATGCCGGAGACACCGCATTGACCAAAGACATGGAACTCATTGGAGAAGAGTTTAGCCTTGATTTTTCTATAATGCCGGTTGGCGACAATTTTACCATGGGGGTAAAAGATGCAATGAAAGCCTGCGAAATGGTGAAATGCAATAAGCTTATTGGTGTTCATTTCGACACCTTCCCCTATGTGGCCATTGACCATGAACAAGCTATGCAAATAGCCGAGGCCAATGGTGTAACCCTAACACTACCAACAATTGGAGAAACCCTTTCACTCTAAATATACATGGGCAAAATTATAGCCATAGCAAACCAAAAAGGCGGGGTCGGAAAAACCACTTCTGCCATGAACCTGGCCGCAAGTCTTGCCGTGCTGGAATATAAAACACTGGTGATTGATGCCGATCCACAGGCCAACACAACATCTGGCTTGGGGCACAACCCCAGAGAAATTGAAAAGAGCATTTACGAATGCATGGTGGGCAAAGCCGACATCCGTGATTGCATTATAGAAAGCGAAGTTTCCTTTCTACACCTTGTTCCTTCACACATCAATCTGGTGGGAGCAGAAGTAGAAATGGTTAACATTAGCAATCGCGAAGAAAAAATGCGCGAAGTGCTAAGCGAAGTACGCGATGAGTACGACTTTATACTCATAGACTGTGCCCCTTCTCTGGGGCTCATTACCGTCAACGCACTTACAGCTTCAAATTCCGTAATAATCCCCGTTCAGTGCGAGTATTTTGCCTTAGAAGGACTCGGTAAATTGCTCAACACAATTACTATTATACAGAAACGTTTAAATTCAAGCCTCGAAATTGAAGGCATTCTGCTCACCATGTATGACGTACGCCTGCGCCTGAGCAATCAGGTGGTCGAAGAAGTACAAACGCATTTCAAGAACATGGTTTTTGAAACCATTATTCCAAGAAATGTGAAGTTGAGCGAATCGCCTAGTTTCGGTATTCCGGCCATTGTGCACGATGCCGAAAGTAAAGGCTCACTGGCCTACTTAAGTTTGGCTAAAGAAATTGCAGAAAAGAATAAAGTTTAATTTTTGAGCATGGCAGCTAAATCTCCAAAACGTAAGAATGCATTAGGAAGAGGCCTGGGGGCACTTTTGGAGGATTCTACGAACAACACCGTTTCATCAGACATTGCCTCTTCTGCAGGTGGTAGTCTCAATGAAATTCCGTTAGACCAAATACAGGTAAACCCATATCAGCCTCGTACCCACTTTGACAGAACCGCTCTGGAAGAGCTGGCAGAAAGTATAAAGGTACAGGGGATTATACAGCCAATTACTGTTCGCAAGCTAAGCGATAAGGAATATCAGCTGATCTCAGGAGAACGCAGGTTTCAGGCTTCTAAAATAGCCGGACTGGAAAATATTCCTGCCTACATTCGTACGGCCGATGACCAACAAATGTTGGAAATGGCCCTTATTGAGAACATTCAGCGAGAAAATCTAAACGCTATTGAAATAGCCCTGAGCTACCAGCGACTGCTCGATGAATGCAACCTCAAACAAGAAGAGCTGGGAGACCGGGTAGGCAAAAACAGAACAACTGTTAACAACTATTTGCGATTACTCAGGCTGCCTCCCGACATTCAAGCCGGTATCAGAGACCAGAAAATATCGATGGGTCATGCCAGAGCTATCATTAATGTTGAAGACGTGGCCAAGCAGCTCTATATTTACAACAAGACCGTAGATGAAGGACTTTCTGTTAGAAAAGTAGAGCAGCTGGTACGTGATTTGATGTCCAAAAGCGTTGACGACCCCAAACCGGAAAAGAAAGGCAGTAACCATCATAAAAACTATGAGGTGCAGCAAATTCAAACCAAGCTGTCTTCACACTTCGGCACACGGGTAAGTCTCAAAGCAGACGGTCAGTTTAGAGGAGAAATAAAAATTCCATTTGTTTCTACCGAAGACCTGAACCGCATTTTGGAAATCATTAGTTTATAATGCACCTAAAATCTGTTTACGCTATCGCTTTGCTTATCGTGGCGCTGAGTGCTCAAGCTCAGCAACGAAGTGGAGCTATTAAGAATGGCGTAACGTATGGCGATACGGTAAAAATCAAGAAAACAGAAGGCAAGTACTACAATCCAAAAGTGGCAGCCAGAAGATCGGCCATGATTCCCGGCTGGGGGCAAATTTATAATGACAGCTGGTGGAAGGTGCCCATACTATACGGAGGTTTCGGCACCGCCATATACTTCATCTATTTTAATGATGACCGATATCATTTTTTTAAAACAGAACTAGCCATTGAGCGGGCTAAAGACCCGCAAGATCAGAATGCCAATCGCATACGAGTTTTTAGCCGAAATGCTGATGCATGGCGCAGAAACCGTGATTTGGTGGTACTCACTATGGTTGGCATATACGGGCTTCAGATTATAGATGCCACCGTAGATGCTCACCTAAAAGGATTCAATGTAGACGATAACCTTTCGCTCAATTTGAAACCCAAGTTTGGAGTGATCAATGACGGAACTCCTTTTATTGGAATGAAGCTTACTTTACCCATAGGCAAATGAATATTTTACTTTTAGGTTATGGCAAAATGGGCCAACTCATAGATGAACTGGCCACCGCCCAAGGCCACCATGTGGTTGAACGAATTCATGTAGACAACCGTGAATTACTCGAAACACTGGATCCCAAAACCGTTGATGTAGCCATTGAGTTTAGCCAGCCTGAAGCAGCCGTTGAGAACATTAAATGGTGTCTTCAAAGACAAATTCCGGTAGCCGTGGGCACTACCGGCTGGCTTGATCAAAAACCGGAGATTGATGCCTATTGCTCGCAACACAAGGGCACTTACCTATTTGCCTCTAACTACAGCATTGGAGTAAATATATTTTTCAGACTCAATGAATACCTGGCCCAGTTAATGGCCTCGCAGGCTTATGAAGTAAGTACCAAAGAAATTCATCATACCTCTAAAAAAGATGCTCCGAGCGGCACCTCCATTACACTGGCAGAAGGCATACTGAAACACCTTACCCAAAAGAAGAAATGGGTGAATCATTCCACTAACCAGCCCGATGAACTGGCCATAGTTTCTGAGCGTATAGACCCCGCTCCGGGAACACACGAAATTACCTACACCTCTCCGGTTGATACCATTGAAATAAAACATACGGCTCATTCCCGAGAGGGCTTTGCCAGAGGAGCCATTGCCGTGGCCGAATGGCTCAAAGATCAGAAAGGTATAAAAACCATGAATGAGTTTTTGGAGAGTAAGTTCTAAATCTCCTATCTACCACTCAATCTGGCCTAAACCCTTTTCCTCTAAATACCGGTTCGCCTTGCTAAAGTGGCCGCAGCCAAAGAAGCCTCTATGAGCAGAAAGTGGGCTGGGGTGAGGAGATTTGAGTACCAGATTTTCATTAGCACTGACTATTGCAGCCTTCTTTTGGGCGTAGCTACCCCAGAGCATATATACCAAGCCTTTTTTCTGAGATGCCAATGCCTTTACAACAGCATCGGTAAAAGTTTCCCACCCCTTATTTTGATGAGAGCCTGCCTGGTGCGCTCGCACTGTTAAGGTTGCATTGAGTAGTAATACTCCCTGCCTGGCCCAACGCTCCAGTGAACCATTCGGAGGAATTTCTTTACCCAAGTCGTTTCTAATTTCTTTGAAAATATTGACCAAAGAGGGCGGAAAGGTCACCCCTTCATGTACAGAAAAACACAAGCCATTGGCCTGCCCCGGACCATGGTAAGGATCTTGCCCAAGAATAACCACCTTTACATCGTTGAAAGGGCAGGCATCAAAAGCTCTAAAAATGTCTTTTCCTTTGGGGTAAATCGTATGAGTTGCGTATTCAGATTTCACAAAATCGGTTAGCTCACGGAAGTAGTCTTTTTCAAACTCAGGGCTCAGCACCCTACCCCAACTCTCTTCAATTTTTACTGTCATTGAATTTTCAATTACTGAATTAGCAATTTTGAAAGTAATCTCTAACTTTAAAACTCAATATTAAGTTGTTTGATTTACTAATCCAGAGGTTTAGCAAGGAACTTAAGTACCTGAAGTTTCCTTGTAATTAGGCTTCTTCGGCTGCCAGCCACTGAAAATCAGAACAACAAGAGAGAATTAAATGATTGTTACAGCAACCACAAAAGGCATTAAGGTTTGTGTTGAAACCAGTTATCAACCCGAGTATTCCAGCCCGGCCCAGTTGCACTTTGTGTTTACTTACCGCATTACCATAGAGAACAATGCAGATTATACCATTAAGTTGCATAGACGCCATTGGTTTATCCATGATGCTAACAATACGGTAAGAGAAGTTGAGGGCGAAGGAGTAGTAGGGCAACAACCCATTCTGGAGCCCGGACAAAAACACGAGTATGTTTCCGGCTGTAACCTAAGATCCGGCTACGGAAAAATGTACGGTACTTATCTAATGGAACGAATTGTGGACGGCAAGGAATTTGAAGTTAGGATTCCGGAGTTCAACATGATTGTGCCCTTCTTACTCAACTAGTCTTGTTTCAGGTTTTAGCATTTATAAACTACTGGCTACAACAAGCCGATGAGCACTCGCTGCATTCTCCTTTCGTATACAAGCTATACCGCGAATTAATCAAGCCCTGCCGGTCGTTCCGCATAAACTCTGTTGAACAGCTAAGACAACAATTGCTCAATAACCATCAATACATACAGCTCACCGATTTTGGAGCAGGCTCCAGAGTTAGTTCCTCCAAACAGCGCACAGTTTCTTCCTTGGCCAAACATGCCAGCACCCCACCAAAATTCTCAGCACTCTTACATACCCTTATCGGGCAATTTAATATGACACAGGTGCTGGAGTTGGGCACCTCATTGGGGCTAAACAGCCTTTACATGAGTACTACACCGGAGGTTCATCTCACCACTTTCGAAGGCGACCCCATCCTTTGCCACATGGCCAGGAGCCATTTCGACCAATTCAACCGGCCGAACATTGAGCTTATTGAAGGCCCAATTGATGAGACCCTTCCACTCGTTCTTCATAGATTGCCCAAAATAGACATGGCCTATCTGGATGCTAACCATAGATATGCCCCCACCCTCCACTACTATGAATCCGTATTGGCCGCATGCCATCACAAAAGCATTATTGTAATTGACGATATTCACTGGTCTAAAGAAATGAGCCATGCCTGGGATACCATTCGAAAGAAAGACGAAATTTTTGTCTCTATCGACCTTTTCGAAGCAGGTCTTTTATTTTTAGATCCCGGCCTCACCCGCGGGCACTACATACTCCACTTCTAGCTGCCGGTCATTTTTTCAACAGTTTGATAAACAGCTCATTGCCAGCTCTTGGCTCAATACTATTAACCGCCAACTCCATAGTTTCGAGTATAAAACTCTCCGAAAAAAGCTTCACATACTCCTCTTTAGAACCTCCAAAAGGAGGCCTGTCCGAATTCATGGCTGTGCGAAATAAAAGCCCTACCAGTTTACCTCCGTTTTTCAGCAACCGACCACATTGCGTTACATAGGCAGGCCTTAAGTCGGGGCTAAGAGCGCAGAAGAAAGTCTGCTCAACGATCACATCGTAATCTCCTTTCAGCGCAAAAAAATCGGCATGAATGAGCTGATCTTTCGGAAAATCCCCTACCCGTTCGGCAAAACTCCGCAATGGCTTTTCGGAAATATCTACTACGAATACGTTTTTAAAACCCATTTGCCAGAGATACTCTGCTTCATAGGCATTCCCCGCCCCCGGTATAAGTATCTGCAAGCTTTTATCCTGTAACTGATCGAAATAAGCCTTTAGAGGTGTAGAAACATGACCAATATCCCATCCGGTTGCACCAGTCTCATACCTTTTATCCCAATAGTCGGCCCCAAGCTCCATACGTGCTGCTTTGAATTATTAAAAAAAGTTTAGGTAATTCGCCCATATTTTGGCCGAAAGGTCGTTAAAAAGTTGATTTAAAGAGACAAAAAATGAGTGAGGCACCTTCAGAAAAAGGTAAAAAAGACAAAATCCGGATTATTCTAATCGTTGCTATTGCCGTGGTTGTATTAGGGTCTGGCTATAAGATTTATACCGACCAACAGGCGAAAAAGGCCTTGCAAGCAGAATACGATGCTACCCGAACGCTCCTCACCTCTAAACTGGACAGCATATCTACTGAGCTGAGCGATAAGATTTCTGAGATTGCCAAATTGGGAGGAGATATCGACTCGCTGGTGGCTGTAAAAGACTCCATTACAGCAGAAAGAGATCAGCTTCAACGTACGCGTGTAGCCAACAAAGCACTCATACAACGATTAGACCGAAAGGTAACCGGCTACGAAGAACTCCTTTTAGCCAAAGATGAAGAAATAGCTCATCTTCAAGCCATTAACTCTCAGTTGCTGGTAGAAAATAATGAGTTAAAAGAAGAGCAAAACGAGCTTACCAAAACCATCAACGAAGCGCAGCAAAAGCAACAGCAACTTCAACAACGCATTGGCCTGGCCGCCAAATTGAAAGCCGAAAACATTCAGGTTTATAACGTAAACGACCGTGGGCGCGAACGCGAAGGAGACTTCCGGCAGCGACAGGCTCAAAAGGTAAAAGTTACTTTTAATCTGGCCGAGAATGAAGTGGCTCCGGCTGGAGCTCACCGTATTTTGATTCAGGTAATAGACCCTGCCGGCAATGTAATATTCGATGTAGCCAGAGGTTCCGGGTCGTTTACCGTAGACGGACGAGAGATTTACTTCACTGCCGCTCAAGAAATAATTTTCGACAACTCGCAGCAGGCCTTAAGTTTTGTTTATGACAAGGGCACTGACTTTGAGAAAGGCGACCATAAAGTAGTAATCTGGGCCGATAACTACGAAATAGGCCGTACTACATTCAATGTGAGATAAGCGAGCCGGTTCATCCGGCCACCTTTTGGCCCCTCTTTTTTGGGAAAAAACAGCATGCAAACGTTGGCATAAGCCAAACGGAAGGAAACCGGTATATTACTCGTTAATAACCGCTTTTGGCCATGCTTAGCTTTCAGAAAAAACTCACCAAACCATTCTTCATAGTACTCAGTTTACCTGCCACGGCAATGGGCTTTGCCCTCTCCGTTCAAATTGCTGCTCTCAGCTGGATACTGAATACCAAATTCGGCTTCAATCTTGAAGAGATTGGCTACGTGTGGATTGCCGGTCCGGCTGCCGGCATTTTAGGACAGGTAATTGTTGGACTAATAAGCGATAAGGTCTGGTTTTGGGGAGGTCGCAGAAGACCCTTTATCCTTGTAGGTGGCACTATAGCAGCACTAATGCTTCTGGCCTTACCGAATATCGATATCATAGGCAAAGCCCTGGGCATAGAAGAAATGATTGGGGTTGCCATTGCCGTAGCTCTTTCGCTCGATCTGGCCATCAACATTAGTTTTAACCCAACGCGTTCGGTTATTGCCGATGTTACACCTCGTGGAGATGTGCGTACCAAAGGCTATACCTGGATGCAAACCATATCCGGTTTTTTTGGAGTTGTAGCCTATCTCATAGGAGCATTTGTGAGCAACTATATACTCATATATCTGGGAGCCGGCTTGGTTTTCCTATTCTCTATTATACCCACATTTTTTATCGAAGAGCCTCAAAAGCTCATTCCGGAAGATGAGGTAATAGAAACGAACAATACCGGAAAAAAGACTAATTCACTCGCCTTTCTTAAAATTTGTATAGCCCATGCCTTTACCTGGGTTGGTGTGCAAACCATGTTTATTTACACCTTTTCTTACATAAAAGAGAATATAATGGGCTTTGCTACCCTCGATCAACTAACCGATGCTCAGAACAATGAAATTGGCTTTATTACCGGGGTATCTTTTGCCGTACTGAATACTGTTGGTTTTTTATTGCCATCACTGGTATTAGAACCATTAAGCAAACGTATTGGGCGTGTAAAAACACATATGCTATGTATAGCCATTATGGCTATGGGCTACTTCCTTATTGTTATGTTTGGTCATACACAAGCCGCACTCTTTGGGTTTATGGTTGTATTGGGCATTGGCTGGGCAGCGGTAGTTAGTTTGCCCTTTGCCATAATGTCCGAAACCGTAGATCAAAACAAAATGGGGCTCTATATGGGGCTTTTTAATCTTTCGGTAGTGTTACCTCAGCTGGTGGCTTCCTACTTAGGTGGCTTTATAGATCAGTCCGAAAATAAAAACGTAATCTTCATTATTAGTGCCATTTGCCTGGGCATTTCGGCCGCGCTGTGGCTTTTAGTAAAAGACCAAACCACTGAAGCCTCATTGCAAAATGAGGTAGAAACCGCCCATTAAATTTATTCATCCATGTATTCAAAGACTTTCCTCCTCATCGGCATTTTTCTAATTATGTTCTCTTGCGAAAAACAACCTCATTATGAACACTTAACCGACTATCCGGTATACGAAGGTAGCGACCTTGGATTCACTTATACCGAATCGGCTACTCACTTTAGGCTGTGGTCGCCTGCGGCAAAAGAGGTGCGTCTAAAGATATATAGTTCGGGTAATGGCGATAATCTTGAAGCCACTTATGCCATGAAACGGGCTGAAAAAGGAACATGGACCTTTAGTGTTTCGGGAAACCTCAAAGGGAAATACTATACCTATCAGGTGAATCAGGAAGGCCAATGGATGCAAGAAAAGCCCGACCTATATGCCGTTGCGGTAGGGGTAAACGGAAGGCGCAGCATGATTGTTGATCTGGACGAAACTGATCCGGAAGGCTGGAACTTAGACAAAAGACCTGCTCTCAATAATTACACCGATATTATTATCTATGAGTTGCACATCCGCGATATGACCATACACCCCTCTTCGGGATCCGGTCGGCCGGGTAAATATGCCGGGCTCGTAGAGACCGGAACCCGTAGCCCTCAGGGGCTGACCACCGGTTTAGACCATATAAAAGAACTGGGGGTTACACATGTACATCTGCTACCCACCTTCGATCACCGATCCATAGACGAAACACGGCTAAACGAACCTCAATACAACTGGGGTTACGATCCGCTCAATTACAACGTGCCCGAAGGTAGCTTTTCTTCCGATCCTTATGACGGAGCTGTTCGTATCAAAGAATTTAAAGAAATGGTGCAGGCCTTCCACCAAAATGGCATTCGGGTTATTCTGGACGTTGTTTATAACCACACCGGTGAAACAGAAGATTCTAACTTCAACCAACTTGTTCCGCGCTATTACTACAGACAAAATGAGGAAGGAGGCTTCTCCGATGCCTCTGCCTGCGGCAATGAAACAGCCTCAGAACGGGCCATGATGCGAAAATACATTGTTGAATCCGTTCAGTATTGGGTCAAAGAATATCACCTCGATGGCTTCCGTTTCGATCTTATGGGCATTCATGATATTGAAACCATGAATGCTGTAAGTGAAGCCGTAAGGGCCATAGACCCCAGCTTGTTTGTTTATGGCGAAGGGTGGACGGCCGGAGCATCACCATTGCCTCAGGATCAACAGGCAATTAAAGCAAACACATACAAGCTAAATCATGTGGCCGCATTTAGCGATGACTTGCGCGATGGCCTAAAAGGAAGCGTCTTTGAACATGAAGAAGGTGGCTTTGTAAGTCAGCGGACCGGACTAAAGGAGAGCATTAAATTTGGTATAGTAGCATCTACCCAACATCCCCAGATAGATTATTCTCAAGTGAATTACTCTAAGGCACCATGGGCCGCAGAACCCGGTCAAACCATTAGTTATGTTTCTTGCCATGACAACCATACCCTTTGGGACAAGCTAGAAATTTCTAACCCTACAGCCAGCGAAGAAGAGCGTATTAAAATGCACAAACTGGCCGAAACTATTGTGCTCACCTCTCAGGGTGTACCGTTTCTCCATGCCGGCATGGAATTTCTCCGAACTAAACAAGGAGTAGAAAACTCATACAACTCTCCTGACTCCATCAACCAGCTCGACTGGAGGCGAAAAGAAAAGTATAAAGAGGTTTTTAAATACTACAAGCAACTCATAGCCTTGAGAAAAAATCATCCGGCTTTTCGCATGACCTCTACCGCGCAAATTCAAGCACACCTTGAGTTTTTGCCTTACGAGGGAGAGAACTTTCTGGCCTATCAGTTAAAAAATAATGCTAATGGAGATAACTGGCATACGATATTGGTGTTACTCAACGGAAGTGGACTTAACAAAACCATTGAGCTGCCAGACGGTGAATGGACACTCGTGGCCGATGGCAACCAAGTGAATGAACAAGGCCTTAAAAGCAGCAGTCGGGTAATGACCATCCCGGCCAGCACAGCCTTTATTCTTAAGAAGGATTGAATTTCTATTCGTGTTGGAAATTGACCTATAAAGAAGCTGCCATTTTTACATAGCAAGCTCCGTTTCAAAAACTTTGACCGCAAAGCCTCTTATGAGTGTTCGGTTACTAAGTGTTTCAACAAAAAGTTCTCCCCTTCTTTTTGAGGCTTGCAAACATTTGAACTGCGTTTGTCCCTTTTTCACAGCCCAGTAAGGCGATAATATGGTATGGATAAATCCGGTAACCGGGTCTTCGTTTATACCCAGATTGGGAGCAAAGTATCGTGAAGCAAAATCGTAAGTACCTGTTTCATCCCATGCTGAAACCATTACTCCATTTACCGCCAGTCTAGCCACATTATCCATTGAAGGGTTTAACCCCACCAAGATTTGAACAGAATCAACAATCACGATCAATTCGTTGGGCACCTCAAGTACATCAATCACCGAAGGACCAAATGTAGACTGAATGATATGCTGTTGGTCTCCGCTGTAGCTCGAAGGCATTGTTAAAGGAAAGTTCATTTCCAGAGCACCATCGCTCATCTGTTTAACTACCAATTCACCACTCAGCGTGTCGAACACAATGGGAGCATCGGCCGTATGAAAACCTTCTGAAAACAGTACGAAGGCCGAGGCCAGAGTAGCATGTCCACAAAGTGGTACCTCGCGAGCCGGAGTAAACCATCGCAAGTCATACCTACCTTCTTTTTTCACCACAAATGCCGTCTCCGACAAATTCATTTCTGAGGCAATAGCCTGCATTTCATCCTCCCTTAAGGGTTCGGTTAAAACACATACACCGGCAGGATTTCCACTAAAAACAGTCTGGGTGAAAGAATCAATTTGGTACAGCTTCATGGTTTTTCTTTTTGCTTTTGAAAATTACATTTAATACCACCCCGGCCATTACGGCCGTCATGCCAAGGTAAGTCAATACATTGAAGGTTTCATCGAACAGAAAAAACCCAAAACCGAGGGCATAGATAATACCAATAAAATTAATATTCGAAACTTTAGACAGCTCTTCTGACTGATAGGCGACTGTTAAGAAATACTGGGCAATTTGAGTCAATACCCCTACCCCAAGCAAAAGAAGCCACTCGATACCCTCCGGTTGAACCCAATGCAAAGCAGAGTATACCCCCACTATAGGCAAAGTAACCAGTGGAAAATAAAAGATGATTACCAACGGATGTTCAGATGTTTTGAGCTTTCGAATCATATTGTAAGCCACACCTGAGAAAAATGCAGCGCCAACCCCAAGCAAGGCCATAAATGGAGACACCCTTGGGTCAAACCCTTTAATCATAACTATTCCGGCAAACGACAAGGCAAAGAATAACCACTGAATGGGGCTCACCTTCTCACCGACCACCCATATACCAATAAGCGTGGTAAAAATTGGCCCCAGAAACATAAGAGTTACCGCGCTCGCCAGTGGTATTTCCTGCAAAGTAGTAAAGAACATCATCAGAGCTAAGGCTCCGGCCAAACCACGGATGAGCAAAACTTTTCTGTTATTCCCCAACAAAGGCACTTTCTTGATTCGCAAGGTTACCCCCGACATAAAAAACGAAACAATTGACCTGAAAAGAATGATTTCTATTGCGGGGATATTAGGTAGATATTTTACCAACACATTCATGACAGCAAAAACGAATGTGGCCAACATCATGTAAATTACCCCTTTTGAAAACATGCACAAAGATGCACTTATTCAATTTTGAACGATAAAATATGGCATTAAAAGTTGGTCAAAAAGCACCTTCCTTCCAATTGAAGAATAGCGAGAACGTTTTGGTTAGCCTACCGGAAAACCTACCCTGCATTGTATACTTCTATCCGAAAGATTTTACCCCCGGATGTACCGAAGAAGCCTGTAGCTTCAGAGATCAACATCACATTTTCAAAGGCCTCAACATTCATGTATTTGGCATAAGTAAAGATTCGCCAGCTACTCATAAAAGATTCAGGGCAAAGCACGACCTACCCTTTGAGCTTCTCTCCGACCCTTCAGGAAATGTTTGTAAAGTCTATGGTGCGCTCATGCCTATTGTGAATATACCCAAACGAATAACCTACCTGATTGACTCAAAACAACAAGTTGCAGCCATCTATTCCGACCTGTTCGGGGCTCGAAAACATATAGAGCATATGATTGCACAATTAAAAACCGAATAAAACTCGATTTTCTACGTTCGAATGATAAATTTGTGTCCTAACCTGTCATTTCGGAAGAATATGAGATTTTTCGTTCCGCTGCTGTTGGTCATTTGCCTTCACACTAGCATTCACGCTCAACAATATGTAACCACAGGCGATTTTGACCGACTGTCAAAAGCCTCTGTTGGCTTTGGTTTAAATACCTATTTCGGAGAATTACGAAGGGCACAAGACCCAAAGCTTCAGACGGGCCTGAGCGCTACGATAGGTTACGAACATTTGTTTACCGACCAAATTGCCATAAGAACTAACCTGAGCATATATAAAATTCAAGCTGACGATTCTCTATCTCCACTTCCGGCCAACAAAACGAGAAACCTTAGTTTCAAAGCTACCAACGTAGAATTTACCGTCCAGGCCTTGTACTACGCCTTCAGGCACCCTGCCTCCGGGTATAAAGACAGGGCCTTTGCCAACCCTTACTTGCATTTGGGCATAGGCATTACCAGCAACAACCCCAAAACAGAACTTGCGGGAACCACCTATGATCTTCGCCCCCTTTCGCTGGAAGGCGTTCAGTATGGAGGTTTGGCCTTGGCTATTCCGCTTGGTTTTGGATTCAACTTTTTTATGTCGAGAAATGTAGATCTACAAATAGAAGCCCAATATACACTTACCATGACGGGCTATTTAGACGATGTGAGTACGGTATACCGAGACCCTTCTTCTTTCTCAGAAACCAATGGTGTAGATGCCAATACCCTCGGATTACTGTCTGACCCAAGGGCCGCGCTTAACCCTCCGGTGGCTCCCGTTGCGGCAGGCACTCCCCGAGGTGATGGCAGCAACGACTCATACCTTAGGATTGGGTTTCGTTTGGGATTCTATTTACCTAAATCGCTATACGGTAAATCATCAATCCGTTGTAAGGTAATTAAGATGACGCGATAAGTCCGTCTTTAATCTCGATCTGCCGATCAGATAACTCAGCCAAAGCTTGGTTGTGTGTAACAATCACAAACGTTTTTTTGAACCTGTCGCGAAGGTCGAAAAACAGTTTATGCAATGATTCCGCATTTTTAGAATCAAGGTTTCCACTTGGCTCATCGGCAAAAATCACTTTGGGGTCGTTGATGAGCGAACGAGCCACAGATACTCGCTGCTGTTCACCCCCCGAAAGTTCGGAAGGTCGGTGCGTAGCCCTATCGGCCAAGCCCAGTATTTCTAACAAGTTCAACGCTCGCTGCCTCACTTCTTTTTCAGAAAGACCGGAAATAAAACCGGGAAGACATACATTCTCCAAAGCCGAAAATTCAGGCAGCAGATTATGAAACTGAAATACAAACCCAATCTCACTGTTTCTAAACCTGGCCAGTTTGGCGGCAGAAAGAGCAAGTACATTTTGCCCTACTATATTCAAGGTGCCCTGATCGGGCCTATCTAAGGTGCCCAAAATATGCAATAAGGTACTTTTGCCCGCTCCCGAGGCACCAACAATGGAAACCACTTCTCGATCGGCAATCTCCAGATCGATCTTCTTGAGAACCTGAAGGTTGTTATAGGCCTTGGAAATATTCTGTGCCTTAAGGATAATTTCTGCCATACATCCCAAACATAATGAATCGAATCTAAACAGAGCAGCAACAAACTTCTAATAAACGAAATTCACTTGTTATTATAGGCCCAAAGATTTAGCTTCGCACCAAATTTAAAAGCATCATGAATATTCACGAGTACCAAGCAAAAGAATTACTTAAAGGATACGGGGTAAAAATTCAGGAAGGCATAGTTGCAAACACGCCAGAAGAAGCCACTCAGGCTGCTAAAAAGCTCAACGAACAAACCGGAACCTCTTGGTACGTGGTGAAAGCTCAGATTCATGCGGGAGGCCGTGGGAAAGGTAAGATACAAGAAACTGGCTCTAATGGTGTGGTACTGGCCAAAAGCCTCGATGAGGTTGGCCCTAAGGCTGAAGCCATTTTGGGAGGAACTTTGGTAACTCACCAGACCGGAGCAGAGGGTAAAAAAGTAAACAAAGTATTGATCGCTCAGGACGTTTACTATCCTGGCGATTCTGAGCCCAAAGAATACTACTTGTCTATATTGTTAGACAGGGCCAAAGGCTGCAATGTAATTATGGCTTCTACTGAAGGTGGAATGGACATTGAGGCTGTAGCCGAAGAAACTCCAGAGAAAATTATTAAAGAGTGGATAGATCCAAGAGTGGGCTTGCAAGGCTTTCAATCGAGAAAAGTAGCCTTTCAACTAGGCCTGGAAGGACAAGCCTTTAAAGAAATGGTGAAATTCATTCACGCCCTTTACAAAGCCTATGAAGATTCTGACGCCTCTCAGTTTGAAATTAACCCGGTACTAAAAACATCTGACAACCAGATTTTGGCGGTTGATGCCAAAGTTAACCTGGACGATAACGGGCTTTTCAGACATAAAGATCTTGCCGAACTGAGAGACATAACGGAGGAAGATCCGGCAGAAGTAGAAGCAGGCAAGTACGGACTGAGCTATGTGAAGTTAGATGGTAACGTAGGCTGTATGGTGAACGGAGCAGGACTTGCCATGGCAACTATGGACATTATTAAGCTTTCCGGTGGTGAACCGGCTAACTTTCTGGATGTTGGGGGAACCGCAAACGCAGAAACTGTGGAAGCAGGCTTTAGAATAATTATGCAAGATCCTAACGTAAAAGCCATTCTGATCAATATATTTGGAGGAATTGTTCGTTGTGATCGTGTAGCCAACGGAGTGGTTGAGGCCTACAAGAAAATCGGCAACATCAACATTCCAATCATTGTAAGACTACAAGGAACTAATGCAGAAGAAGCTGCACAAATCATCAATGAAAGTGGTTTGGCGGTAGAATCGGCTATATTACTGAAAGATGCTGCTGCCAAAGTGCAACAGGCATTGGCTTAATAGAAGCACTCTTTTAAGCGCAGGCACCCGTAGCTCAACTGGATAGAGCGCTGGATTTCGGCTCCAGAGGTTGAGGGTTCGACTCCTTCCGGGTGTACAAATCTCCAGTCATTTGGCTGGAGATTTTTCGTTTACAGTAAATAATCATAAATTTGTAGAGCCTCAGCTAAGATAGTTTGTAACCCAATAAGAAGTTAATTAGCTTTACTATAAGCTTTAAGATGAAAAAGGTCACTTTCACTTTACTTATTATCTTAGCGTTTACTGAACTTGCAAACGCCCAATCCTTCTATTCCAGACGTAGAGATCGCACATGGATGTTCTCCTATGGCGTAGGCTTTTCTACCTATCATGGCGACATGCACGATGTTTTTTATGATGGTCTTCAGTCTGCCCTGGGCCCAAGTTTAGGTGTTGGCCTGAGAAAGAAGTTCGGTTCGCAGCTCTCACTGCGTGTAGACGTAAACTGGTATCAGATAGGCGGAAGTGATGCTGAAGGCAAGTCTGGGTTCATTTCAAAGCGAATCAGTAATCGTACCGATGTTGGAGATGAGGACGACCGCTACATCAGAAACCTGAATTTCAGATCGCAAAACTTAGAAGTTTCTGCCCTTGCCATTTTCAACCTAATTCCTGTTGACGGAAGTTATACCAGAAGACCAATTATTAACCCTTACCTGATGTTTGGTATTGGGCGTTCTACTAACCGTCCTAAGACATTTCTTCCCGGAGAAGAAGGCAATTACACCGTAAGGCTTTGGGAAATTCAAACAGAAGAAGCTGCACCAGTTAGTTCTTATCCTAAAAATGTAACCGTAATTCCATTTGGTATTGGAGTTAGGTTAAAAGCCAACCAGTACATCGATATTCTTATTGAAGGTGCCAGAAGGTTTACCTTTACTGATTACCTTGACGATGTGGCAACCTTTTATCCGAGCCGAGATGAAATCATAGAATGGAATGGTGGTCCGGGCTCACCAATGGCAGATATTGCTGTTCAGGTATATGACAGATCGGTTGAAGGTGGTTATACCGCCCGGCAGAAAGGGGCTATAAGAGGTAGAGAAAACAACGATGCTTATTATATCTTCTCATTAAGATTGGAGATGTACTTACCTGATAACTTCCTTGGAGAACTCTTCTCCCCCTCCAGAAAGAAACCTAAGTTTAGATAACCTTTTCGCGCTGCCAGCCCTGGAAATTAGTCCGGACATCAGATCAATTATTCTTCGAGCCAGATTGTTTGTGCTTTGTTGAATAGAGGGCTTTAGCTATGACAGATACCCTTGCGAGGTTGAGTGGTGTCGGAAATAGTGTCTTAGTCCAGTGATTCAAACTTAGAGGCCTTACTCTTATATTCGGTGAGCATAGACTTAAGAACACGGACTATTTCCACATCACTGAAGGCATAACCTTCGCTAAATGTTGCCAATTCGTCCAAACGATCAAGACACTCCTTAACCATCTTAAAGTCCAGTTTACGGGTTTGGGCGATCATTATTTTGGGATTATGAGTGGCCAGGTTGTTCTCGTTATCATCGAGTAGCTCTTCGTAGAGCTTTTCTCCGGGCCTTAGGCCGGTAAAAACTATATCGATGTCTTTGCCTTCTACTAGCCCGGAAAGCTGGATCATACGCCTGGCCAGATCAACAATCTTAACGGACTTACCCATATCAAAGACAAAAATTTCTCCTCCATCTCCCATGGTAGCAGCCTCCAACACAAGGCTACAAGCTTCCGGGATGGTCATAAAATACCTGGTAATTTCAGGATGGGTAACCGTAATTGGTCCGCCAGCCTGAATCTGTTTTTTGAATATGGGAATTACCGATCCATTTGACCCCAGCACATTACCAAATCGCGTTGTAATAAACTTTGTTGAACCGGAATCTATACTTACCAAAAATTCATTAAGGCTTTGTACATATACCTCTGCCGCTCGTTTGGTGGCTCCCATTACACTGGTGGGGTTAACAGCCTTATCGGTTGAAATCATCACAAACTTTTCCACATCGAACTCTACCGAAAGGTCTGCCAGATTTCTGGTACCCAGCACATTGCAACATACAGCCTCCGGAACATTTAGCTCCATCATGGGCACATGTTTGTAGGCAGCAGCATGAAAGATTACCTGAGGTCTGAAGCGCGAAAAGCATTCCTTAAGTCGGTTAGTATTGGTGATGTCCGCCACAAACGAGATAAGATCTTCACCCATCTTCTTGAGCCCTCTAATCTCATTCTCAATTTCAAACAAACCCGTTTCAGACTGGTCGAGCAAAATTACCTTGGCAGGCGAATAACGTACAACCTGACGAACAATTTCGCTCCCTATGGAGCCTGCAGCCCCGGTAATGAGGATACACTTATCGTTGAGCTGCTTGCTAATGAACTTATTCTTGAGCACAATGGCGTTTCTGCCCAGCAAGTCCTCAATTTTCACCTCTTTGATCTGGTTGATATCGAACTCTCCACCAATCCATTGGTCGGCAGAAGGAACACTGGTAACCTTAATTCCAAACTCCAGACAACGGTCTACCAAATCGTTTTTACGCTCCAGCGAAAGCTTGGTAGCTGCCAATATTAGTTCTGTGGGATTGTGTTTAATCACTACTTTTTCGAACTCATCTTTGGCTGAAAAAATCCTTACCCCGCCAATTACATTACCAATTTTTCTGGGGTTGTCTTCCAGAAAGCCCACTACTTTAACATTAGACCGAGTGTCATTATCCAGTAGTTGCTTGGTAATCATACCGGATCGGCCGGCTCCCATAATAAGTATTTTACGCTGGCTCTTGGGCACTGTTCTATAAAAGGCGAACAGTTCTTTAACCAGTAAACGATAACTAATGGATATAACCAGTGAAACAAGAAAAGCTATGAGTGCAACTGAATATGGTAGGGCATTTTCAGAAAGGTAATTAATGGCAAATACAATGAGCAAAGAAACCAGGTTGGCATATAGAACTCTTAAAGTATCCTGAATACCGGTATATCTGATAATTCCGGCAAAACTACGGGTAAGCAGCGAGGCAATAAGGCCGGAAATGGTGTAAATGGCTATACCACGCAAAAAGTCGAACTCATAAAGTTCATCAATTTGAAAATTGAGTCGAAGCAAGTACCCAATAAGTGCTGCCAAAGAGAATATGGTAAGATCGATCATCACAATAATCCATCTTGGCAGAACATTAAGGGTTTTAAACTTATTGAGCATTTCTCAACACTTTTCGAACTACTGATGCTATTCTATCGCGATCGGCATTGGTTAAATTAGAACCTGAAGGTAAGCATAATCCGCGTTGAAATAAATCGTGGCATACAGCACCACCATGCATTTCGGCTCCTTTATAGAGAGGTTGCATATGCATTGGTTTCCACAAAGGCCTCGATTCAATATTTTCTTCCAAAAATGCTTGCATGAAAACTTCTTTGTTCAATTTTTCATGGTCCTTGGGAAAAACCACAGTGGTTAGCCAGTGATTTGAAAATGACTGGTCTGAACTCTCTTTATGAACCGTGACCGGGCTGCCATCAAAAAGCTGGCAATAGAAGTCGAAATTCTTGCGCCTGAGCGCTACAAATTGTTCCAATAACTCCATTTGCCCTACGCCTATTCCGGCCAGTACATTGGAGAGACGGTAATTATATCCCAACTCACTGTGTTGATAGTGTACTGCCTGATCGCGCGCCTGGGTTGATAAAAAACGGGCCTTAATAATCCGATCTTTGTTAGGTGACAGCAAAGCGCCTCCTCCTGAGGTAGTAATAATTTTATTCCCATTAAACGACAGTATACCAAAGTCGCCAAAGCTGCCGAGTTTTTGTCCTTTATAGCTTGACCCGAGTGCCTCGGCTGCATCTTCTATTACGGCAATCTCAAATTCACGACAAACCTCTACGATTTCATCTATTCTGGCCGGCATGCCATACAAGTGCACTGGAATTACGGCTTTAGGTCGCTTTCCGGTCGTCTTAATCCGGTGCAGTATTACCTCACGCAGTAATTCAGGGTCCATATTCCAGGTTTCGGGATCACTATCTACCAAAACGGGATTGGCCTTTTGGTACAACACAGGGTTTATGGATCCGCAAAAGGTAAAGGACTGCACAATTACATCATCGCCAGGGCCAACGCCCAATATCTCTAAGGCTAGGTGAATAGCCGCTGTACCACTGCTAAGGGCTGCGCAATGAGCCACCCCAACATAACCAGACAAGACTTCTTCGAACTTATCGACCAAAGGCCCTAACGGAGCAATCCAGTTAGACTCGAAAGCCGATGCCACATACTTCTGTTCATTCCCGGCCATGTGGGGAGATGACAGCCAAATCTTACTCTTCTCCATTATTCAATCTAATCACTCGTCCCGGATTACCTACTACCACAGCATGGTCTGGCACATTACTGATGATTACCGCTCCTGCTCCAATAGTAGCCCATTTACCTATTTTAAGGTTAGGGATTATAGTTGCACCTGCGCCCACCTGTGTGCCCTCTCCCACCTCCACCGTTCCACAAAGGGTGGCATTTGGACTGATGTGAACATAATCTCCAATCTTACAATCATGATCTACCGAAGCAGAAGTATTAATAATGGCATGATTCCCGATCTGTGTTGAGGAATTGATCACGGCCCCGGCCATTATAACCGTACCTTGTCCAATAGAAACATCATCGCCTAGAATTGCCGAAGGGTGAATGGCCCACCCATAGGTCAAGTTATGAAGGCCGGCAATCTTTTGCCGGATACTATTCGCACCTATAGAAATGATGTACTGTTTATCTAAAGCATAGTTGTGGCCAGTATCTGTTATAACTTCGTAGCCCGCCAACTCCTTTATATTCGGATTGGCATCAAGCAAATACTCAACTGCCTCGTCATTCTTCTCAAGAATATCGATGATTACTTTTGCATGGCCTGAGGCACCTATAAGAATCATGATTCGTTTCCTTTAAACTTTTCCATTGTCACTGAGCTGTTGGAGCTTATTCCCTCCCTCACAAAAACCTTCTTGACAGTCAAAAATAGGATTTTAATATCTAACCAAAAGGATAGATGTTCAACGTACCAAACATCTAATTCAAACTTTGCCGGCCAATCGAGGCTATTTCTACCATTCACTTGTGCCCACCCTGTAATACCCGGTTTTACATTGTGCCTTTTTGCCTGCTGTTCATTGTACAATGGCAGATACTCTACCAGCAAAGGTCTTGGTCCAACCAGCGACATATCGCCTTTTATTACATTAAGCAACTGTGGGATTTCATCAAGAGACAGTTTTCTCACCAACTGGCCAATTTTGGTAAGCCGTTGCGCATCGGGTAATAAATTCCCGAATGAGTCTTTCTTATCGTTCATGGTTTTGAACTTATAGATGCGAAATACTTCGCCATTTTTACCCGGCCTAAGTTGAAAAAAGAAGGGTTTTCCGGCATTGGCTAGAGTTAGCAGCGCGGTGGTGAGTATAAAAACAGGACTCAACAATAAAAAGGCTGCCAGGGCAGCCACAAAATCAAAAGCTCTTTTAAAAAAATGCCTATACATCATTTAACTCCATGAAGTTAAGCAAACGCTCATTAATCTTATTTACATCGAACCTTTCTTTCGCTATTTCATAGCTTTCCGCTCCCATTTTCAGAACCTGATCGGGTTGTTCCATAAAATAAGCCATAGCATTTGCTAGAGCCTTTGCGTCCTTTACGGGGACAAGAAATCCATTTCTGTGTTCTTCGACTGTTTCTCTACAACCGGGATGATCTGTAGTAATAATCGGTTTTTTCATGGCCATGGCTTCTTGAATGGTTCTTGGAAGCCCCTCATTATAATAGCTGGGTAGCACAAAAACGTCAGCCGCTTCAATATATGGCCTTACGTCACTGGTAGTGCCCAGGTAATTTATAACTCCAGAATTGTGTAAGCTATCGATCTCTGCTTTGGATATTCCTCCGGGATTAGGATCAATCCAGCCTAAGAGCTGTACCTCAAAAGCATGTCCTTTTTTACGCAAAATCTCACTTGCCTCAACAAGCTCCGGTATTCCTTTCTCTTTGATCAAACGAGCAATAAAAAGAAACTTAACCTTTTCAGGTATGGAGGGCTTGCTTTTTAGACGATAGTATTCTAGGTCTACTCCTGTTCCTTCAATTACCTCCACCCTGTTTACATGACCGACCAGTTTATGCTGAACAAAAAAATCTTTATCGTCCTTGTTTTGAAATATCACTCCATCAACCGATTTCAAGGTATCTCGGTACAATTTTTTGACCAACCTGGCAATCGTTCTGGACTTGAAACTACTCTCATCAAAACCAGACCCTTTACCAGTTATTAGGGCAAATCGTTTCACGTTTCTGAACTTAGCGGCTTTTAACCCAAAAACAACGGGCTTGATAGTGTAGGCCAGCACATAATCAGGTTTTATTGCTTTAACCTGTTTTCTAAAGGCCATTAATGCCTTCAGGTCTTTTATGGGGTTTAGGCCTGTTCTTTCAAAAGAGTTAGATACGCATTTTGCTCCAATGGCTTCTACCTTACTTCGGGTATCTTCATCTATAAAAGGGGCTGCTGCATACACTTCAAAGTCTTGTACCAGCCTTTTGAGCAATGGCCCTCTAAAATTGATTAAGGAGGAAGCAAAGCCTCCAATAAGTAAAAATTTAGGCTTTCTGAAGTTCTGCAATTTCCTGATATCGTTTTTCTTGCTCTTCTCTTCTTTTCTTTCTCAAAAAGGCAATCCGTTTATCACTGTAAGCATATATAATCATGAACATAAACGGGTATAGAATAATACGTTGCCGTGCAATTAGCCCCAAGTTCACCAGTGCTAAACCCGCACCCACAGCAAAAAGACCTATGAAAATAAAACAGAACGCAATCAGTCTATCCTTTCGGATCATAGAAAAGGATCTTCTTACTGCCCGCCAATTCCTAAAAGCCAGATACCATATGAAGTAGACATCGAAAAAGCTTATTATCTGAAGAAACCCTCCGACTTCCCAAGGGAAGGGTCTGAGCAAAATATTGACAGGAGCCTGAATAAACTTTAATGGCCCCTGTGACAGAGAAATTTCACTCCCTCCGTAGGACGATTTTCTTTGTGTTTGCTCAGCAAAATCAGTCACCTCGGTAACGTCTTCAACTCCTACCACAGAAAGAAAATAAAACGCTCCCACTACAGAGAGAACAAGAATGAAAACATTTTTAAAGGTTAGCTTCTTCAAGGTTCCTAAGAAGTATGCTCCGGCTAGAGCAAAAGCAAGCATAGCTGCCAACTGTGGTCTAACAAGATAGCACCACAAAAGGCCGAAAGCCATTACATAAATGTTCTGCTTTCTGCCTTTATCTACCATGCCGGTGAGGAAGACTGCCACGCCAAAAACCATCCACGTATCTTTACTCACATTAGCTGTCCAAAACCAAAGTGAAGGGTACAATAAAAGAATATAGAGGTATGTTTTGTATTCTGCTCCACCATAGGCCCTGTAGAACACTTTGGCAAAATAGAGCAACCCAACTACGCAAAGAGCCGAGTATAGCAACCACGTACCCCGAAAGCTTTCCCCAACAAGCAATATGGCCAATGCTGCGGGGTACCCCACAAAGTTGGTTCCCGTGAAGGCAGGCCCTCTCCAAACATCTCTATCGAAAAAGGGCGATAAATCAAATTGCCTGAAATACTCAGCAAAGCGCTGCCCCCATCTAAAGTAAACCACAGGATCTCCAGCTCCTCCGTACAACCCAAAAACGACCAATGCGTAAGCTAAAACCGCAAATATTCTAATCAGAATTGTACCGGATACTATGTTCCGAAACTGGGCAGGCACATTACGCTGACCAACCAAATAGATAATCAATGAAAAAAAGACTATCGAAATAATTAAACCCGGTATCTCAAATGGAGCCAAAGACTAGTTAATTAGAGGGTTAGTAACTGGTTAAACTTATGATTTTCCTTTCGAATCAATAGCATCATTATGTGATTACAGGTAATTGCAGCACAGCTATCAATACCCAGTTACTCAACTAAGAGCATCTTTATAGAAGGAAATAGTTTCATCCACCATTCGTTCCAGGTTAAAATAAGACTTTAGCTTTTCATAAGCAGCTTCTGTAACGGAGGTTTGTCCTTCAGGGTCGTTCAAAACGCTTATAATCTGCTGACCCAGACTGGTCACATCATAAGGTTGAACGAGATATCCTGTTTTACCATGCTCCATCAACTCATTACCTGCAGGAACATCCCACGCGATCACAGGCGTTTTGGCCGAGAAGGCTTCAAGAAACACCACACCGAATCCTTCTGAAATAGAAGGTACTACTACTGCATCGGAGTTAGCCATCAATGCCCCAACTTCTGTACTATACCCCAGAAAATCGATATGTTCAGATAGCCCAAGTATTTCTACTTGCTCTTTAAGAGTAGCTTCCAGAGCTCCCGTACCTGCAATCAATAACTTAACCTCAGATCCAAAAACCCTAACTACCATCTTCATGGCCTCTATAAGAAACCTATGCCCTTTAAAGGCTACTAGCCTACCGGCAATAATCACCTGCTTGGAGGCTTTTTTAAACTCTTTTTTACCTTTAGACAGATAGTTATCAGGCATATCAAAGCCATAGTGAATTAGCCTCATTTTCTCGGGTTTGGTTAATCCCGTGGCAATAAAGAAATTTCGTAAACCATTCGAAATTGTAAAAGAAGCACACATTCGCTTCTCAGCCCATTTGCTTATAAGAAAATACGGGGTGCTCGATTGTTTAGAAGCATCAAAACCAAACTTAGACGTGAAGGTGTTATCATACCCATGTTTGGTTGAAACCAACGCGGGTTCTAACTTCATAAAGGTCTTTATCAGCGCTAAGTGTAAATCTGCGTGAATCAGATGGGTATGTACTATATCGTAGTTACCACCGTTGGCAATTTTCTTTATCTTCTTAAGTACCCGTGGGGTTGGGTATTTCCCAATGTTTACTTCAAAAGTCTTGACACCTAAAGCGTTTAGCCTTTCGATAAATGCTCCTCCTTTACCGCCTTGATAATCTGTATATAGTCTAAGGAACTCCACTTCAACTCCTTTAGCCATTAGCCCGGGAATTACTTTGAGCTGGTAGTTCTCTGCGCCAAATATGCCTCCCTCCTTTTGAACAAATAGAATTTTCACTTCAAATACCCTTCCTCCATTAAAGTTTCAATCAAAACCTTGTTGAACTTCTCCACACCGCTTTGTTTTAAATGATGCAGGTCATAAAGGTCTTCTTTATAGTGCAGTTTCATTAGCCGACTAAAGTTAATGTAGTTCCCCAGACCACTAAAACGACTATCCACTTCATCATTATTAAGTATATTCTCAAAATAGGTGGAGTCTATTGGGGATTGTACCATTAAAAGCTCTACTTTCTCCTTTTTCAGTAATTCGACAATTTCTAGAAAATAACTCCACTGGTCTTGACGAATATTCCATGAATACGCATTCTTAATTCTCTGTGCTCGAACATAACTATCATCTTTTTGAACATACCCTCCCCTTACATATGTATCCCCGTCTTTTGGTTTTACTAAAGGCTCATTGTAAGACTCATAAGTTCCACAAAACTGCAGAAATGCACGATTAATAAGAGCATTGTATGCTTTAATATGATTGGCTTTAAAAGCCAATGTAGCAACAGGCCAGGAAAATGGGCCATTGGCCAAAATATCTAAGGTAGATTCTAAACCATCTTGCTGAAAAATACCGGGATAAACCTCATAAATCACTAGCTCAGGCTTCACTTGGTTTAAATACTCTTTTAAAAGAACCAACCCTTGTCGGGGAGTCTGGTTGCTCGATCCAAGGTTGAATAGTTCGATTCCTTCATTCTTAAATATTCTCGGGTCAAAGCCCCTGTAGGCATGTGAAGAACCCAACACCAAAACGTCTGTCTTCTGTATATTGTTCGCTTCATTGGTTCTTGTATACATGTGCCCATAGCTTCCCATCTTGTAGTTCATGTTTTTCTTAAATGCCTCGAAAGGAATTAAGTTGGACCAGGCAACCAGAATTACACAATACCCCGGAATAGCCACCAAAAAGAAAATCAATATGCGCTTAAGAAATACCTTCATCAGAATTGAAAATAGATAAACGGTGTCTCTTCGGTTTGCATAAACATACCCATCAGGAAGATTAGAAATATATACCAAGACCACCTCAACCAACGAGGGTGTGCCTCCAACAGATATTCAATCGCAAACTCTCTTCTTCTCCCCAACCACTCTACAAAAACAAAGAAAAGGACTAAAACAATACACATCAAAAGTTTGCTGGAAAGCACCTCCCTTGGAACTGTAAACAGTGTAGAGTCGAAAATACCTACATAAATCTGCCAGGCGTGAGCGATGTCCTCAGCTCTAAAGGATACCCAAGCCAGAACTGTTAAAATGAAGGTTATCCCCATCTGTAGTAATTCTTTGGCAGATGGAAAAGAGCTTCTCTCGGCCACCACCTCCATATTAGACCTATTGAGCTTGAGTAAAAGCAGAGGAAGAAAGTATAAAGCGTTTAGTCCACCCCAGACCATAAAGGTCCAGTTGGCCCCATGCCAAAAGCCACTCACCAGAAATATGATAAAGACATTTCTAATTTGCCCCCACTTTGAACCCCTGCTGCCACCTAAAGGAATATAGACATAGTCTCTGAACCAGGTGGAAAGTGAAATATGCCATCTTCGCCAGAATTCGGCTATGTCTCTCGAGAAATACGGAAACGCAAAATTCTTCATCAGGTCAAAACCAAATAGTCTGGAAGTACCAATGGCAATATCCGAATAACCGGAAAAGTCCCCATAAATCTGAAATGCAAAAAACAAGGCTCCTAAGAACAGTGTACTTCCTGAATAGGATTCACTGTTGTTGAAAATCAGGTTGGCATACTCCGCACAATTATCGGCAATTACCAGTTTCTTAAAGAAGCCCCAAAGAATCTGACGACAACCGTTAGCAGCCAGCGGATAGCTAAATTGCCGCTTCCTATAAAACTGTGGGAGCAAGTGAGTTGCTCGCTCAATTGGACCAGCTACCAACTGAGGAAAGAAGCTAACAAAAGCAGCAAAAGCTATGAAGTCCTGGGTAGGTTTCAGCTTCCTTTTGTATACATCGATGGTGTAGCTGAGCGTCTGAAAAGTATAAAAACTGATTCCCACCGGCAACACAATGGAAAGAGCTCGCCCTCCTATTTCAAAACCGAAGAATGAAAAGGCAGCCTGGAAGTTCTCCAGAAAGAAATTAAAGTATTTGAAGAAGCCCAGAAAGCCCAGGTTAACCACAACACTAAGCCACAACCAGAGCCTTCGCTTGTTATCTTTTGCTTCTTTTTCAAGCTGTTTGCCCACCAGAAAATCGACCAGTGTGCTGAACAGTATTAAAGAAAGAAAACGCCAGTCCCACCAGCCATAGAAAACATAACTGGCCACCACAATCAGGGCGTTCTGAAGTCTTAAGCTGTGCTTAAATACAAACCAGTACAGCAGAAAAACTACCGGGAGAAATATGGCAAAATCAAAGGAATTGAATAGCATATGTGGTTGCTATTTGAATAGCTTCAGATAAGAGTTTATAACAAATTCCTCACTATACTTCTCAGAAACAGAATTCTTTATGGTATCTGAATCGAAATCATTATTGTGAATAGCCAAGTACATTTCATCTATCTTATTGGCTAGGCTTATTATGTTTCCCTTTTCCGCCAAAAGACCATTTTTGTTTTTGACAACAAAATTCAATGGCCCATCACAATCCGTAGATACTACTGGTAGCCCATGACGAAAAGCTTCAATTATAACATTGCCGAAAGTTTCATAGGTAGAGGGCATTATCAGAAAATGATATTTAGGCAGTATATCATTTACTTCTATAACTGGTGACAAAAAGGACACATTAGATAAATTAAGTGATCTGGCAAGAGCAACCAATTCCTCTTTCATAGGGCCATCCCCATAAATATCTACATGAAGCCCGCTTTTAATTTCCGCCAATGCAGGGATCAGATACTGATATCCTTTCTCCGGTGAAAACCTAGCCAAACACACAGCCTTTATCCCTTCACGAGGGTCAGGCCTATTTTCCTCGTCAGACTGGATCTCGGGAAAAAAATTTGGTATATGCTGAATTCTTTTTAGCCTGTAAATATCCCTGTGACTTTCACACTGCTTATCTGACATTGCCAGAACTCGCACTTTCTTTTGATTAAACAAAAGCCGCATCTCTATTCTTTTTAATACAGAAAGAAATGACGGTTTAATTACGATATCATTATGAAGTCTCACAACAATATTCCATTGCCGAAATATGAGGTTCAACCTACTTAGTTGTCTAAAGTTATTTGGCCCATTGACAACAAACATAGAATTGGGCTCACAAATTTGAGTCAGTCGTTTATAGCACTTCCATATCTTTATAGGGTTATTAGTTTTGGGAATTTGAAACTTAACAATTTTCACTTCCTGATTTAGAAGAGAACGAAATGCCCCGGAGGGGTTCGCTACCAACATCGTCACACCAACACCTCTCCGATGAAGAGCATTCGCAAGCTTTATTACAAACTTTTGTGCTCCGCCTACTTCAAAATTCCATATAAAAATATAAACGTTCATCCCGCTACTGTTTTTATAAAATCTGCAGATACACGCCCGGGTTCATGCAACAGTTTTACCATATCCAATGATCTTTCCCCAAAACTCTCCAGGCTTTGTCTATCTTGAATTATTTCCTTTACCCGTTCTATTAAATGCATTAAATCTCCTGACCTTGTAATATAGCCATTCTTACCCTCTTCGATATAGCCGGAAGAGCCATCAACATCTGTGGTTAAAACAGCCAATCCATGAGCCATAGCCTCTAACACAGTGAATGAAGCCGGATCGTGACGGGTAGGCAACACAAAAATGTCATGGGAGGCGTAAAGCCCGGACATTCCAGTTAGTGGCTGGTTGATTAATAACCGGATATCTTCTGCAAATGGAAGCTCCTCCTTCCGTTTCACCATGTTTTCATAATATTCCCCGTTTTCATCGCCTGTTCCGCAAATGGTTAACCGAATATCCTCAAACTCTTGCCTTAGTTTTATGAAGGCTTCTAACATGAGTCCAGGGTTTTTTGAGGTATAGTATTTAGCCACGCAGAGGATGTTGACTTTCCCACCTTTGAAGTAAGTTCTGTTTTCAACCTGGGGTTGTATTAGAAAAGGAAAATAGACCAATCGCTTTGATGCAAGGGGATATTTTTCAGGGTTTCCCTTGCAGGGAGACATCCAATAGGCATTGAGTATGCCCAAAACAAACTTAAATACCAGCAACTTCGGCTTAGTGTAGTGTCTGTGAATTCTAATGCGACTATGGAACACTATCCTGCACCTAAATAGCACGGATAAAAAAAGAACCATATATCCGAAACGAGAAAAAACAGGTCTGATCACAACCAGCTTTGGTTTTTGCTCTTTAAAGTACCTATAGAGACTCTTGAATGACGGATAATAATAAGGTGAAAAACTATCTACACCGTCACCACGCTTACGAGGATTCCTTTCCATTTTACGCATTGACCATCTGGAAGGAGGCAAATAGTCAGACTCGGGAAGATCGGGAAGATTAACAGTATCTGGCTTATACACCAACAGTTTCACCTCATGACCATTCTGACGAAACCCTCTGAACCAATTGAAAAGATTGGTATGGTATCTGTGATGTACGAATAATATTTTCATGCGATTAGCTCTATAACCTGAGCATTCCAAAACTTATAGTTCAAAGAGGCACTCTCTTTATCGTTATTCGTCAAGAATCTTTTGGCCTCATCAAGTTTCACCAGACCTTGTGTATTTTCAAAAATTTCTTTCAACGCTCCCGTGCCATTCGAAATTACATGGCAACCACACAGTGCTGCTTCTAAAGCCGGCCATCCAAAGCCTTCTGTCAATGATGGAAAAAGGAGAGCCTCAGCATTCTGATAACAATGCTTTAGGTCAGAGTCACTCAGGTTTTGTAGTCTGGTAACTCTATTCTTTATATCAAGTGCTTTAATGAGTTCCTCATTGGAAGAGTTGAACGAGCCTATGCGTAATAAATGAAAATCTTCAGGCAACTCGTACATGAGCTTAAGCGACCAGGAATTATTCTTATACCATGCGTCCGTTCCTACCGAAAGCACTACTCTTTTACTTTTAAAAAGAGTCTTTAAAACCTCATGATTCGTTTTTACCTCTCCACTCTCCTCCCAAAAAGGTTCTATCCCATTATGAACTACTCTAATTCCCTCATGTTTTTTAAAAGAGGGCATAAATTCTAGCAAATCGCCTTTCGTATGATTGGAAACACAAACCACACGCTCAGCACGGCTCATCAATTTGAGAAAAAGTCTGTAAATACGCCTGTGTATCCAAGCTGTATTAGACTCCGGATACAGCGTGTGAAGATCGTGGCAAACCACAATTCTTTCCTTACCCATAAATGGCAAAAGGTAGGCATACCTCTCACTAATTATTAAGTGTTTGCCCTTTTCTCTCTTTCTTCTCCAAACAAGTAAAATATAGTGCAGGTATTTTGCTATTAAACCCGATCCTTTTGGCCTCACGATTTCATAATCCAGCCCGTTAGATTTCAAACCCTGAACTACGCCATTTAAATAGCGATTCATACTGAAACTTCCACCCAGGCTAGGATATAGGTAGACTTTAAGTTGGCTCATTTAAGCGATTGGCAAGGCTATCCTCACAGACTCCTTCCGGTTGAATAAAATAAGTCTTAATGAGTTGTGGATTTTCAAACTTCTGAAAGCTGAACTGTGAAAATTGAAAGTCATGGAAATCAAGAATCTGGGCCGCTCCCATTTTTCCGAGCTCTTCTTGCAAACCGGAATAGGTAATTTTAAATAAAATAGTTGGCTTCCAATAAACAGCCGGTATCACCATGGTCGAATAAAACCCAAAACAGCCCAACGCGCTTTGAATAATCTGATTGAAGTTATCTACATGCCGAATGTAATGGATATTATCATGCTTCGGTAGCCAATCAGACTTATATGATTCCGGGTGAAGTTTGATGTACAAGGATGCTTGTTGGCTCAGGCAATAATCATTGAGTTTTTGGTAGAATCCTATCATGGCTTCTCTGCTAACAGTCTCTTCTCCAAACGAATTCTGGGCCAGGGCCTGATCAATATGAAGGTAAAAGGGCTTGTCCGTCAAAGGCTCTTCTTTTTTCAAATAATTCATTAGCTCATGACTACCTACATAGCTTATTTCATGTTCAGAAACCCTATCTGTTTCTCTATGTATTGTGGCATTAAATGGGCTATAGCAGATGTATTGGTTGGCTTTTTTAATAGAAAGAGGCAAATGTTTTGCTGCCCAATAGGGCCCAACATTTTGTTGTAACTTAGTATAAATTGCTATTGATAAAAGTTTGAAACGATCGGTGCCTATAAGCGATTTCTTTAGAAATCTCAAAGTACTAAATCCCTTTTGAACCTGGGAGTCTTTGGTTTCCCTGGCGAGGCTATTCTTTCTCCAAAGTTTTTCTCTATTCCTGTAATCTTTATAGTTAGTAAATATACCATGTTGAAGAATGAAAGTTCGAATTCCTCTTTTTTGAGCCAGATAGTTAGTAGCCATGCTCAAGCCAGACTCTATGGACATAAATATCACTCCATCAGGTTTAACCTCATCTAAGAGCTGCTGAACAGAACTAAACTCTGACCAATACCGACATTCAAAGCAATCGGCAAAATTTGGTTCTTGAGGAAAAGTTGAAGGAATGAATGTAAACCGAAACTGGTCTTCAAGTTTATAAAATGTACTTACCCAGTCTCTCCTAATGGTGGGCCAAATGACTAAGAAATGTTTTTTCTCCTTCACCAACTTATTTGGCATTTAGAAATAGTAATCAAGTTCATTTTTTCGTCACGCTAAGGGAGGGTTTTGCTTACCGAGCAAAAGACGATTGCAAGCACTTGACTACCTGCAGACGGGCTTATGGTGACGATAATCGATTAAAGTAGGTCTTCGATATTTATTCCACTTTGCTGAATTATCCACTCCACAAACTCTCGAAAAGCGCCTTCACCGCCTGCCTTATTGGTCACATAATGTACATGTTTTTTTATGTAATCTGGTGAATTGGCTGGAGCAGCCGAAGTACCTACTTTTTTAAGAAGCTGCAGGTCTCCCAGATCATCGCCAATGTAGGCAACATCTGTAAGGTCTATACCCATATCATCTACCAATTCCTGAGCCACCTTCACCTTATCTTGAATTCCCTGAAAGAGCAAATCAATTTTTAGCTTAGAGGCTCTTTTAGCTACTATTTGAGTGTCCTCACCGGTTATAATCCCCACGGGGATGTTCAACTTTCGGGCAAAAAGTACTCCGGCACTGTCAGAGGTGTTGAACTTTTTCCATTCATTACCTGTCTGGTCGTAGTACATGCCTCCGTCTGTCCAGACGCCATCGATATCGGTTAATATTAGTTTGGGTAGCATAAGTTGGAACCGCAAAGACACAGAGTCGCTAAGAATCAATTGTACTCTTCTGTATTTTGGCGGTTTTGTTTAAAGGTTATTTACCACTCGTTTAATTCCGTTTTTAATTAAGGTCGAGTTAAAGTTTATAACAGGCCTAAATGGTTGTCAGTGAGTTTCAAATATGTCAATAGCTGTGCTACATGCAGTGGATCAAACTTTTCAACAGTTTTCAACTCCACTATAACGAGTCTTTCAACCCACAAATCAATTCTATAACCACAGTTTAGTTCAACTTTCTTATATATCAAGGGCAGTTCAACTTGTCTTTCAACATTCAAACCTGTTTGCTGCAGCTCATAAAGTAAAGCATGCTCATAGGCACTTTCCAGCAAACCTGGCCCCAAGTTTGAATGGACTTGAAATGCAGCATTAACAATTACTTTTGAAATCTCATTCTCGAGCATTTTTTCAGTTATTGTTTTTATTTTTTGACTTATGAGGCTCTTTAAGAAAAGAAGCGGAAGTTACTTTTTTGCGGCTTCGCGTCTCTGCGGTTAACCTAACATTTTCTCATAAATCACTTCATCGGCTGGCACATCTTGAGTGAGTACTTTTCCGAGTACCTCGTTCTTCTGGGCCCATTGAAATCCATCTCCAGGACTAAGCAGGTGTACATCATTCTCTGTCACCACTTCTCCTTTTTTCATATTTCTTTTGGTAGCAATGCTTCTCTCCAACTTCACCTTGGCCAATTCTACGGCTTCACTTCTCTCCTTCTTCATTTCACCAAAAGCCATTTCAAGGTTTCGAATATCTCTAACCATTCTACGCATTCCATCCGGAGCCAACGAGCCGGCCTGATCTGTCCCTTTCATGGTTCGGTCCAAGGTAATGTGCTTTTCTATGGTAGTGGCTCCCATGGCCACCGCGGCTAAAGGTATGGCTATTCCTATGCTATGATCGGAATAACCGACTTCAAAGCCTGCATAGCGTTCCTTTAAATAATGAATGCTATTGAGGTTGATGTTTTTGTATTCACTCGGATACTGCGACAAACAATGTAAGATGGTTATCTTATTATGATGCTTAGTAATTACCTCCAATGCATCGTCTATCTCTTCTACTCCACCCATGCCTGTAGAAATAACCATTGGAATTTTGGTTTCGGCCATAGCATTGAGTAAAGGCAGATTGGTAAGGTCACGACTTGCTACTTTCAGCCTGTCAGGGGTAAATAGCTTAAGCATGCTTAAACAGCCAATAGCGCAGAGCGTCTCTACAAAATCCAGCCCCTTTTCTTTAGCATACTGATACAATTCAAAGTGCTGCTCATCATTGAGCTCAAGCTTGGCTCTGTGCTCTCCATAGGTCTTTCCAAAGCTATGTGGGCTATTATAGGGTTTTGCCATGGCCGAAGCGGATAGCTCTTCTGCCAAATCTCTCTTGGTCAGTTTTACGGCATCCCAAGGTTTTAATTCCAAGCCAAAGAGTTCATCCTTAACAGGTTGAGCGGCTTTATCTATTAAGAGTTTGGCTAAATCTACAGAGCCATTATGGTTCTGTCCTATTTCACCGATTAAGTAAGTATGAGGCATATTCTAAAATGTTCAATGTTTAACGTTCAATGAGCATATTATTAAACACTCACTTATTGAACTGATCAATTCCTTGACGCATGACCGATTTAATATTGGGGTTAGCGTCAACTAATTCAATTAATTGCTCGAGATTAGCCTCTGAACCAGCTAATTGGAGCAAGCTATGCATATTTTGGAAATCGTCTGGCGTGTCGATAGTAAACCTAAGGTCGCTTCGCGAATCAACAGCCTCAGGAGCTTGATCGAGCTTTATCTTGAATTGTTCAGAATTTCCGTAAATAAAGTTAGTCACATGCTCTGAATAGAATTTTTCCTCAGCATGGGTTTCAAGAATTTCCGAAGCTCTTTCCAATGCACCTAACCTTACTCCCTCTACAAAAAGTCCCCAATGGGTTTTTATAGCCGGAATACCGGAATGGTTACAAAAACTAATATAGTCTACCCCCTGCGCTAAGGAATTTAGAAAATACGGAACCTGATCGGACTGAATAAAGGGATTATCAGAACAAACACGGATCAGGTTCTTAGCCTGGTATTGCCTGGCACAATCGATAAAACGCTTTAGCACATTCTGCTCATCTCCCTTATAAGCCTCTACGTTGTTCTTTTTGGCCCAATCGACAATGGCATCATCCGATGGATTTACAGTGGTAGCCACAACTAAAGGAGTACCTAATCTCTGAAATTTCTCGAGCTGCAAATCTAGCAGATTCTTTCCTTTCCATATTGGCTGTAACACCTTACCGGGAAGCCTGGTAGAGGACATTCTGGCTTGTATAATTATGAGGTCTCCGTTGATTTCTTTCAATTCAGACTAGCTAAAAGTAAGATTTAACCGTAGAGATGGCAACTCTCAACCAATCGGAAAAAGTAGGAGTAGCCAGTTTTTCATGTCTTTCTGGTAAGGATTCTAACCTCAATTCATTGCCAAACACCTGAGACATAGCTAACATTTGTTGACTTAGCAATTTATCCCTATTCTTTTCAAGATTTCGAATCGCCATCTCAAGCTGTTGCTTATTAGATGCCGCAAGGCATAAACCAAGTACAGAATAAAATGACTTATACTCTTTCACACTGCCTTTTATGGGGTACCACTTATCATTACCCCGTTGATGGTACCTGAAAAATTCAACAGCCGGGCATTTCATAGCCAGCGAATCAGTTATGGTCGATGACCAAAAACTAATTGAACAGTAGGCTTCAGAGCACAAATGCATTGGACTAATATCAGACAGGCAATAGCTACTATTATTAACTTCCTTCAATTCATTCAATAAGTAGGTAGAGTCTTCTCTGGGGTGTTGCTTAAAAACTAAGAAATACTCCCTCTTTGATACAAAAACCTCAATGATCGATCGAATTAAGTATTGATAATCATTAGGATCTAAGAACTCTGAATCTGCAGGTCGGGTAAAGACTGCTACTATTTTTTTGCCCTCCGACTGTCGCTTAATAGAAGATATTTTAACTGATGCTGTTTCTCTAACCTTGTCTGTCCATGTTGACTGGTATGCAGGACTTCCTACTATTTTTAACACATTTTGGGGAACCCTCAAGCGCCAGTATCCAATATCACATTGGGTATTCAACAATAGGTAGTCAAAACATTCATGATCATGTTTAGATATTAAAACTGGATCATCCTTTTTCTCAACCGTACCATCAAGGCTATAAATGGCATTGGCATGTGGATATAAATACATAGTGGCCTTGGGACAACAAAATCGAATTGCCGAAGCCAGGCTGTGTCTATGTATGGGCCAAAAGTCTTTATAAACTGCTACAATGTTTTTTCTATAAGAAAGCAAAAAAGGCAGTATATCTTTCTTGTGGATTACTCGGCCTATCTGACTGAATTCTTTAAGGTGGGCTTCCTCAGATTGCGCTTTGCTGAATACAGATTTTGAAAAAAAAAGTAAGACGAACTCTAAATTTTTATCCTGCTTAGAGAGGCAATAAAAGTACGGAACAATCCACTGAAGTTCACCTAAGGATGTATGAATTATTCCGAGTACTATTCTTTTACGCTTCACACCGTGGGTTAAAATTCTCTAAAACTTTCCAGATAGGAATCTGACAGACTCATTAGTGCTGGGTTATTATACCCAATAAAGTGTATACCAAATGATTTTGCTGCAGACAAGTCGTTTATGGAATCACCCACGAGGACGCAGTTCTGAGTCTGATATTCAAAGCGATTTAATAACTCTTTTAAAATTTCCGTCTTACTGGCAGGAGAACCATTGATAGTGGAGAAATATTGATCTATACCTATTGAAGAACAAATTTGCCTCAATTCAGTTTGGTCAGACCCCGAAACAATATGCATATCAAACCTGCCGTAGTTGCTCTTTATAAAAGCTAGGCTATCATCAATCAATAAATCAGGATTTTTAAGTTCCTTCAGCATAACTTTAGAAAACATAGATGCATATCTCAGGATTTTGTCGTCCGTAACATTAATCTCCTTTCTTATTTTTTCAAAAAAGTATCTGAATTTCACATACCTGGAAAGACCTCCATTTGATAAGTGGTAAGCCATGAGTTGAGCAACTTCAGTTGATGGGTAATCCTTTAGCACTAACTCAAACCCTTTGTTTCGGATTGGCATAGAGTTCATTATAACCCCATCAAAGTCCCAAAATATTGTTTTAACCATTCATTAAATTTGAATACACGGCTTCAGCTATTCTAAAGTCGTCTTCCCAGTCTACATCAATAGACTGAATGCTGTCTTGCTCCAAAAACATTATATTAACACCCACACGGTCATTAATATCCCGGTAGTTATCAATGGCAGTAATAAAGGCAGCGTGATTTACTTCATACAGAAGTTTCAAGTCCTGTGTCCTCGGCCATCTATTCTCAATATGAGTTTGGGCATTCATTACTTTTCCCAAATCCGGGTCAATTAGAAAATTTTGAAGTCTTTTAACTGTAACGAGAGAATCAAAACCGTTTGTTAGTCCTTCAAAATACTTCAAAACGATTCTGTCATACTCTTTACCGTCCACCATGGGAGTGGTAACGTGCCCCCACAAAACATGGGTAGAGCTTACAACCTCAGGAACATAATTAATTAAATCAGTCAAAGGTGTAGTATCTAAACAAAGATGTTCGGGGCGTTCTATAATCTTCAGACGTTTGTCGCCAAACTGAGAAGCTACCCTTATGCACTCTTCATCATTTGTTGAAAGAACAATCTCAGCAATCTCCTTACTCTCCATAAGCTGCCGAAGCTTAACAGCAAGGAGCCCTCCCTCTACCTTGGCAAAGTTTCTTGTGTTTTTATTTACTACCCTGCTACTTCCTTTCCGGGTAGGTAAGAAAAAAGTGATATCCTTCATATATCTTATATGCGTGAGTAAACCGAGTCAGGCTTAAGGCCTTTGTATCGTGTTGGAGTGAGCGAGCTAAGTTGAGTGCCAACTTTTACAAATTCAAAGAACAAGGCTTCGTTTTCTGTAGAAAGTTCAATCTCATTCTGACTAACAGCATCTCCCGAATAACCATCATAGCCTATAACATAAATACTTTGTGCCTGCAGTTCCAAAGCCGTTTGAAGTGCCAAGACCGTGTGAGAATCTTTAACTCTATTGGTGAAGGTGATTTCTTTCAGTTCCGCACTTTTTTTCTCGAGAGTGGCCGGAATATAGGTACCCATTTTTCGAGGATATGGTGGTAAAACACATTGAGTTACAAAGCCAAAACTACCATGCACCTGGTTTTCTAGTCTGTGTCCTTCATTGCCAACCAGGCAAAAAAACTGATCTTTTGAGAGTTCTATGAATGTATTGGCATTTTTGGAACTCGCATGTATGATACAAAGTTCATCTTGCTTCTTAACCCAATGAAGAATAGCTTCTTCATGTTGCTTCACAGAGTCGCCACCACCTACAATTAGTGCGGTCTTATAGTGCTTTTTTGAATTAAAAAGAGAGAGTTTAAGGTTGTCTTCAATACCCTCGCTTTGATTGTTTAGGGCCTGAATTATACTATTCACTGAGTAGAATCTTTTCGTTACCCATTCCATAACCTCCTTCTGGGGCAAAGAATTAGCTCCAGAAACCATGTATGGAAGATTGGTACCCCAGCCATATTCCTTTTGCAAACGTTCAAAGGCTCCCACTACATTACCGAGGGCATTAAAATCTACTGATAAACCATGACGAGAACTGAGGCTTGTTAATAACAACTCTGTTTTCAAGTTTCCTGCTCCTCTCCCCATTCCGGTAAATGTTGCATCTACCACATCTGCTCCAGCCTCTATTGCTGTTAAGGTATTGATTAGGCCTAACTCGAGGTTATTGTGTCCATGAAAACCTATGCTTACATCAAGTTTTGATCTAACCTTCTCAACAGCCTTGGTTACTTCTGCAGGATATACTCCACCGTAGGAATCAACCAAATAAAAATAATCGATCAAACCATTCAACTGAGACAACTTCTCGTAGAACCCCTCAATTTGATCCCACGTAGACATGTACATTACATTGAAAGCAACGAGAAATCCCATTTCTTTCACTCTCTTTGCTAACTCAATGGCTTGATCCATTCGGATCGGATTAACAGCCATTCGGATCATATCTACATGACCGATACAATCACCCAGTAAAGCTCTCACAGTTTGAGGATCGATGTCCTTTTCATTCAGAATTAGAGCAATTTTTTTTGTAGTTCTAGATTTTGTGTCTCGAATCAAGTATTCAGGTAAGTAGAAATATTGCCCTAGGTAAGATTCCTTGGCAGGGCTTCTATAACCAATTTCTATCCAATCTATAGGTAGCTTATTACACGCATTCAAATAGGCCTGTACTAACTGTTTATCAAAATCCCAATTAGTATAATAGCCTCCGTCTCTAAGGGTACAATCCAAGATTTGTACCCCTTTCTTAATTTCGCTCATTTTTTGGTGACTTTTTGAGTTTGCGGAATTAGCTGTTCAACTCCTTTTTCTAATGGTATTGGATTCTGTAGTAATACTTCTCTTCGATTTGGCAAAAAAAGATGTTTAGGAAAAACAGCTCTAGCCGCCTTATAAACAACACCGTGAAAAATCCTTAGTTTTAAGAATCTAACACATCGCTGCAAGGTTAGGTAAAAGTTAATACTTCTCGCAATTGGCATTGTATAGGAGCAGGATTTCCTCCACACATTTTTTAGTTCTGTGTAATCTTTACCCTCGAAGAATATGGCTGCATGGTTTAAATGCTTCAGGTACTGCCTATCAAGCCTATTGGCATATTCTAGATATCCTTTCGCAATCAATTGCTGCTCCATTCGTAAAAATACTTCTAATCTTTTTACCAGTCTGTCAGGAGAATTATTGGTGACGGATATTCGTCCGCCATGGCCAGAGCGCACAAAAACATCCGGATTTGAATCAGGGTATTTTCTATAATTGGGTCGGTCTAACAGAACTGATAAATGAAACGACCAATCTTGTAAAGAAGGAGCGTAAGGGTCGAACTTATACTTTTTCACGAAATCACTTCTGAAGAAAGTTGAGGATACACACCAACCTTCCATTTTGACAAATGCCTCAACATCATCTTTATGCAGTAAAGAACTCCATATTTTTTTGATTTGTGGATTACTCTTTCTTATGATTCCTGTTTGAGTAACAATGAAATCATATGGTTTGTCAATTATTGTTTGAACACGGTGCTCCAAGCAGCTTTGGGCCAAAAGATCATCTGAATCCAAAAACATAATAAAATCACCTTTTGCCCTATCTATCCCAATATTTCTGCAAGCAGAAGCTCCTTTGGGTAAAGAGTCATCTCTTCGTATAGAGTGAATTCGATGGTCTTGACTCGAAAATAATCGGGCAATATTCAAGGAATTATCTGTTGACCCGTCATCTACTAACAGTAGCTCCCAATTACTATGCGTTTGGTTTAAAACGCTATGAATCGTTAAGGGCAAATCTGCCTCCCTATTAAATACCGGAGTAATTATTGAAACTAAGTTAGTGCTGATCTTACCCATACTTTAATTCATACCAAGCAAATGCTCGGTAAATACTTCATTGCACGAGTCAATTGCTTTAAACACCAACCCTTCTGGCAATCTTTTTAAACCCTAATCCAGCATTTTGCATAAGTATGGAAAAAAATGAATCGCAATTCATGCTGTCTAACATTCCAAAATCTGTCCAATCTCGCTTCATACTTAGAAAGAGATACGGCTTTTGATCATTAAGTTTATTTTTACTATGCACATGCTCAATCCAGAGTCGTTTATGCTTTTCTACAACAATACTTTTAGACCTTTTCCAGTCGCTATGATTAACTTGCATAACTGACTTGAAACAACTTCTGTGTTCCACAAGACTTATGAAAGGATTGAATTTATATCTATATAGTCTTATCTCGTTTTTTTCCTGATTATTAATCAATTGATATCCCTTTCTAAGGTCAATAACCAACCCATCCTCCTCTTTTGCCAAAAACTTCACAACCTTAATATAGTCGCGATGTAAAAGATCATCATTATCAACCCTTGAAGTAATTATAAAGCTCGTACTTGAAGATTTAGCAATAACCTGTTTGGTGGTTGGAATAAGTTGTTGAAGGCTCGATATAAAAAGCGGTTGAAAATTAGGGAAGGATTTTGCGAAATTTTCAATTCTATTCTTAAAAACTTCCGGAGTATTCGAGTCAAAGAACACTAACCAAGTAAAGTCTTGGTCACTTTGATTTCGAATGGACGGAAAACAATATTTTTCGAATAACTCAAATCTATGTGATAGCCATTCCGTATTGGTAATGGGGTCCCCATCCCGTGTTGAGTTCCAACCTGCAACCTTTAAATTAAAGCGAGTGATTAAGTAGTGATTCATTCTTAGTTCAACAAATTCTCTTTCCTCAAAATATCTGAATATAAACCACACATCTTTTGCACACTAAAGTTCATTTCAACATGCAAGCGATTCTGTTTACCAACTTTTTCCCTCATATGTTTACTGGAAAGTAGAAACAAAAGCTTAGACTGAAATTCCTTAACATTACCGTTTTCAAACAGAAACTGCTCATTTGCTTTGCTTATTACTTCTTGAACCCCCGGTATTTTACTGGCCAAAACTGGCAAAGATGCTCTCATATACTCTAAAATAGCATTTGGACAACCTTCAGACTTGGTAGCCAGCAAACCAATATCCATTTGAGACAACAAATTCTCGACATTGTTTGTTTGGCCTTCAAAATGGATATATTCAGACATACCAAGTTCATTAACTAACTTTTGGGCTTTATTAAAATTGTCTTGGCAATCTCTTCCACCCCCTAACCCAACAAATTTCAATTCTATTCTTTTTAATTCTACTAGCGGAATTTTAAATAGGCTTTCGATGACAAAGCAATGCTCCTTTTCGTTGAAAAAATTCGCCACCATCACTATTCTTAATTTAGAGCCTTCATTTTTTCTAGGCATGTATGAGTTAAGCTCAATACCATTCGGAACTACATAAATTATTGAAGGATTAATATTTTTGATTTTAGCCATTGAATCTCTGCCGTGATTCGAGTTGGCAACATAAATAGGATTGGCCTTTCTTCTTAAGTATGTTATCATGCTTGGACTTTCAGGTTTAATTGAGTCATGCCCTCCCCTTTCAAAACTAAAAGACCTTTTAATCAGACTAAAATTCACCAAAACATTCATGAATAAATCGGCATTGCGTGTAAAAGTAAAAAGAAGGCTTCTTCCAAAGCTAAGCTGAAAAACCCAAAGCCGGAACCAACCAAAAGCTCTTCTAAAAAAGCCATGGTTATTGTAATTCCAAATCACATCCCCCAGGTCGGGTCTGAAAATAACTGATATTCCTTCTTCTTTTAATTGAGAAACATAGATTTCATCATAGGCCATCATTCCAACAAAAGTTACCTGAAACCCAAGACTCTTCGAAAAGTACTTACCGAGTAAATAAGCCTGTTTCTGAATCCCTCCGGGAGTCAGATTAGGGACTATGAATACAACTTTCAAATTAACTATTTCTTCTTAAGGAGCCGTGATCTTAGCTTCATACCAAATTGTTGCAAACCAATTCTCCCTGAAATGAAATCTAAACAAGCCTGCTTCAAACCAATATGACTATTGAAATACGTAAAAAGCTCATAATCAATCCTACTATCAATCCCCAGTAATAGCTCTCTCAGAATATTCATTCTGTCACTCATTAATCGAGATTTCAATTCAGTATTCCTAATCAAGGAGGTACTTGAGACACGATATTTTGCTAAAGGTTCATCTATAAAATAAAACTTTCTACCTTCAATAAGAAGTCTAAGATTTAAGTAGAGGTCTTCATACAAGTAGGACTCATCGTACAGAGGCTTTGATGGTAAATGCTTGGTTCTATACAATATTGTAGGAGCAATAATTTTACTGGAGTTTATCATACCTTCAAGTAGAAGTTGGGAATTTTGCATACCCTCCAAATTCTCTCCTAAAATGAAATTATAATCAAGAACCTCACCATCTTCATTTATTCGATGTGCTGAAGAGTGAATGACAGATAGTTCCTTATGTTTTTCTAGAATAGACACCTGCTTCTCAATCTTATCAGGGAGCATAACATCGTCACAAGCAATCATTTGATAGTATTGTCCTCGTACTAGATTAAAAGCTTCGTTTAGTGTCGCACATACCCCCTGATTGACATCATGAACCAAAAGTTCACAATTAACAGAGTGTTTCCTAATCCAGCGATTAATAACATCTACTGAGTTATCTTTTGAACAATCATCAGCAATAATTAATTGAACATTTGAATATGATTGGCTTCTTATGCTATTCAAGGTTTCAATAAGAAATTGCTCATGATTGAAACAAACAGCTACTATACTCACCAATGGTCCTTCAACTCTGTTCATTATATCAAAACCGATTAATTAAATCACATACATAATCCACTTCATCCTTCTTCATTCCAATATAAAGTGGTAAGCTTAAAACCTCACGCGCAAGTTTCTCAGCAATTGGAAAAGCTCCTTCTGCAAAGCCTAAGTATTTATAAGCCCCTTGAAGATGCGGAGGAATAGGATAGTGAATGAGTGTTTCAACTCCTTTTTGAGATAAAAATTGTTGTAGTTCTGGTCTTCGATCTGTTCGAATCACGTATAGATGATGGACTGAAGTAGCTCCTTGAGCAATTTCATTTTTAATAACCTTGTCTGAAATAATACCTTCATTGTACCATTTAGCAATCTTTTTTCGTTCCTTATTCCAGTCGTTCAAATACTTAAGTTTTACAGAAAGGAATGCTGCCTGAATCTCATCTAGCCTAGCGTTATATCCGATTACTTGATTATGATATTTCTTTTCTGAGCCATAGTTTCTTATTGTCTTAAGCGATTGATATAATTCTGAACAATTTGTTGTTATAGCACCAGCATCCCCTAATGCACCAAGATTTTTACCAGGATAGAAACTGGTTGCATTGACATGGCCAAAACTCCCCGTTTTTCTATTATTGAAAGTTGCGCCCTGAGCTTGAGCATTATCTTCAACAACATATATCTTATAGTTATCTGCTATTTCCATGATCTGCTTCATTTCACAGGCTTGCCCATAAAGATGAACCGGAATAATGGCTTTCGTTCTACTCGTGATTGCTCCTTCTATTTTCTCAGGGTCAATGTTGAATGTGTCTTCTCGAGGTTCGACAAATACAGGAGTAGCCCCTGTATAGCTTACCGCTAAAACGGTGGCGATGAAGGTATTGGAAGGAACGATAACTTCATCACCCTCTCCAACGCCTAAAGCTCGCAAAGAGAGGTGCAAAGCCTCTAAACCATTTGATACACCAACCGCATATTTAGTTTCAGAGAATAAAGCATACTCTGACTCAAAGGTATTTACTTCTTCCCCTAAAATGTACCATCTGGAATCAAACACTCTTTTATATGCCTCTAAACACTCTTGATCAATCTGGTTATTAATCTTATCGAACGACAAAAATTTTATGTCCATTTTGGAGGATTAAGACTTGAACGCTTTTTGGAGAAGAACCGCTTGTGTTTCATCACAGTAGTCAAATATACTTTTACCAGATTCATCTTCTAACTTGATATCTAGTTCATATGCTCCTAACAAATGTAACATGCTGGGATCTCCACTATTTTTGAAATAAGTGAGAGCATACATTGGGAGGGTTGTTCCCCTATAGTTAGTACAATTGACATCAGCCCCCAATGAAATCAGATGTTGAACTATTTCCTTATGTCCATGGAAGACTGCCAGTATAATCGCACTCCAACCCCGATTATTCCTTAAGTTAATATCATATACTCTTGAAGCATAAGTCTTTACCTGAGAAAGACTACCATTGATACAAGCCAACCAAAGTTCATCGTAATAATCTTTATACAACTCAAGGTTATAATCGACTGATGATATCACAGTTTTAACTGAATCATCAGTTATTATTGAGCCAGGTTTTTGTACGCTTCTTTCATTGGTTACAGATGTCTTATATATTCTCCTTCCATTAAAAGTTGGTAACTGGTACTGCCTAAATGAAAAGGCTCTAAACTGATTATGGACCTCTATTGCCGTTTTATTAAAGTCTATACACAGGTTACTAAAATTCAACGAGTTAACAGAATAATAGGAACCTAAACGATTCGGCTGTGAAGAAGCTACAAACTTATTCAACAATAGTTTTCTAGCATTTTCTTTAAATAATTGAACACCAGCCTCGGTAAGCTTCAGATATAAATCTTGGCTGGTATCACAGTGATCAATCTTCACAATCTTTTGATCAATTATATCCCCGGTATCAATACCATGATCTATCTTATGAAGAGTCACTCCTGTTTGTTCTTCACCATTTAAAATTGGATGTACGGCTGGATACATCCCTTTGTAAAATGGCAGAAGTGAATAATGAATATTAAAGAGCATATTTGAACTAAACAATCCCGGCTTTAATATTCTATCAAATTGAAAGGAGAAAAATATTAGTTTATCCAATGGATAGACCTCTTCTAATTTTATACTAGGAATACCCAACTTATGAGACTCATATTTAAGTGATGGTTGCCAAGAAGTACAACCATCATCAGTATCAGATGGAACTACACAGTAATTAAACTCTGGAAATTCTTTAACAAGATACTTTAGGCTTTCTACAGCTAGAGCATGTTTACCTGCAACGCATATGATCATTATTTCTCTCTTTTGCTACGATAAACTCATCAAAACTTCGAACATAATCGGTTTCGTCATAGGGGTGAGAAGCCAGCACAAGACAGATTGAACCCGAACTAAAGTTCTGTAATTCTCTCCAAATTCCAGGAACAATGTGAAGGGCATAATATGGTCTATTCAGACAAACTGTTCTTGTATTAGTACCATCACTTAATTTAACATCAAAGCTTCCGCTAGCAGCAATTAGATATTGTTGTAACTCTATATGAGCGTGTCCACCTCTCTCACTCCCACCAGGAACATCATAGAGATAGTAAACTCGTTTTATTTCGAACGGTATATTCTTCAGGTTCTCAACAACCGTAAGATTACCTTTCAAGGTATGAGCCTTATCTAAATCTAGAATAGAACAATCAAAGACCGTACTTTTTCTTAAACTCCGAGTCATTTGCAAGTTCTTTTATTGAATAGATATATTCTGTCTTATCAAAAAAGTTTGAAGAGGCTATTAGTGCCAGTGAATTAGTGGAGAAGTTCGTCAATTTTCTCCAACAGAGGTTAGGAACATATAGAGCTTTGTATGATCTTCTAAGAGGAAATATATCAAAGTCTTTGCCGTTGAATACCTCTACATCAAAACTTCCGGACAAGGCTATAATCACCTCATGGCTATGTCTGAGTGCGTGACCTCCCCTTTCCTCATCTCCAGGTACATCATAAATCCAATGCACCCTTTTAATTTCGAAAGGAAAGTTACTACCCACCTCAAAAAAAGTAAGGTTGCCACGAATATCTTCTATTTTAGGCAACAACAACTCTCTACAAAAACTCAAATCAGATCAAATACAAATTCCAAATCAGGTTAAACCCATTAATGCCACGTGCTTCAAAACCGGATGTATGATGTAATATTCCTCAGACTTAGATGTATCTACTTTAAAAGAGCTCAACTCTCCTGATAAGTACCGCTTCATGGTCTTGAAAAAGCAATCCCCACGAATTACATGATCAAACCAACCGTCCAAATCAACTCCTTTATTAGGAACTACATATTCTTCCTGGTATAGAATTTCACCATCATCTATCTTTTCAGTCATCCAGAATGATGTTACTGTGCAATTATGCCCTTTCAGGATGCTGTAAAATAGAGTTGTACTGCCGCGTTCATCGGGCAAACTTCCTGGATGCATATGGAGGTACTTTCTTTTGCCATTAAAGTGTTTGCCTTTTAAAATCTGCCCACCATAGCCTGCATAAACCACCACATCCACCGATAAGTATTCTAAAAGCGTCAATAACTCCTCCGAATTTACATCATCGCTAATAATTTTATGGTAAATCCACCCATTCCGATCAAATGTCTTTTCAATGGGTTCGTTTAAATCTGGAATAAAGATATTCTCTTTATCAAAATACTCACCAGTCTCATCGTTTAAAAGAGACTCAGGGCAAGTTCTCAGCGTTTGACCATAGAACACACCTAGAATTTCAACATTCCGATCGAGTTGCCAAACTCTCTCCAATTGCTGGGCATAGGTTCGTGCTCTTTTCGTCTCTCCAGCCAAAAGCACTATTCTTTTATTATTCGACATTTAATCCCTTCTAAGTTCTAAGACAAATCTTACTTCTTGAGCTAACGTTTCTCTTAGCAATTCCACATCCAATTCCTCACCTATCTCATACACACTCAAAACAATATCATTTAGTTTAAGAAGAGCATTTAGCAGTGGAAGTCGGTTTGAATCAGCATACTCCTTACATAAGACTAAGCTAAAGAGCTGATACAACCTATACTCGTTGTACAAGCTCTTATCCTTAGGCCTAAAATTTTCGTCATAGGATGAGTATATCTTCTTTGTAACCTCGAACCTCTTGACTAGTAGGTTTAATTTTTCTTTGTTGAGTTCACCTTTGTTGTTTTTAATACCTATCCACTCTAAAAACAAACCTTCGGTGCTAGAGCCAGTTATTCGATTTAGTTTGTAACAAACAGAATCATTATTACCTTGTACTACTTGCCTACTTGTAAACCAAGCATCCAAAAACCTCTCCCCCTCAAAAACCGAATATGAATAGTCAATTTTGACTCGAGGCACTTGTGTTGATAGATATTTATATTTCATCGCCAATCATGTGCCCATTCCGGGTTTTTATTCAACTCTCTTTCATAACATAATACATCATCATAAGAGTCTACCTCACACCACTGACCCTTAACATAAACCACATTAATTGGCACTCCTTTTTCAAGAAGTAAATTTAGTAGTGAAGTCATATCAATATTATCCTTCCTCTCTTGAGGCAACTCATCATAAACAGACCGTACAATTCCCCACCCTTTGGGAGATAACTTAATCAAGCCCATATATTGAGCTTCAATATCATTGAAGTGATGAGTTTTACCTCCTATAGCATTTAATCTTCCATCTTTGGTAATGAATGTCTCAGCGTCTTCAAAAGGATTCTCAAATCTAAGCTTCCAAAGTGCGAACCATTCCTTATCGGCAGTAATCGTTATATCTGACTCAACTTTCTTAAGCTCTTCGATATGAGATTTATGATAGACAATATCTGAGTATGATATAATGGTAGGTTCTCTTATTGAAGAGTCAAAACAAAAAAGCGAAGCGACCATGTTAGTCTCTGCCCATCTTTCATTTTTTATATACTGTAATCCTGGCCGATTTATCAATTCACTCCTGTAACCTCTTACCACATAGACATCTTCTATCCCAGCCTTTCTCAGCGCCTCAATTTGCCAATCTAATAAGGTTTTTCCAGCTAGTTCAGTAAGACACTTGGGTTTCGTCTCAGTATGTTCCTTCATTCTTGAACCTCTTCCTGCGGCAAGGATAATTGCTTTATTTTCCATATTCACGAATGTGATTTATAATAATATCTGCTGTATCTTTATCTATATCCCTCTCTCTTTCGGGATGCCACATTAGTCCCAATACATGCTTATATCCCAAGGCCTCAACCGTTCCATCCACTGAGTCAAAGCCCAAAGCAGACAACCCTTTGCCAAGACTATTCTCCGTGATTTTTCGAGAGTGATACGAATTGACCACTCTTCTTTTCTTTAAGAAGAAAATCTCATGGTCATGCGCAACGTGTCTTTTTCTGAATGTCTCTCCTCCATCTACAGTATTACCCCCAAAAAAAGCATTAATCATTTGCATACCTCTGCAAACGCCTATTAAAGGTATCTTGGAATCTAAAGCATACTTAATCAGCATTGTTTCAGTATTATCTCTTGATTTGTCGGTACCAATATCTTCTCCACCAGACAAAAAAATCATGTCTATTCCCCAGTCTCGGACAAAGGTTGTAACCGAATCTTCTATATTAGGAATGAACATATACTGATCCTTTGAGAACTTAGAAGCCATGAACTTATTCCAATCTTGGGCAATGGAGTCCCTATATTCCTCGTAGGAATCTGCCCTTGTAATTCTCATTGTAATCCCAATCCTCATTTAGCTTTGAATAGTTATGGGCTCAAGTCGATTGCTTTTACAATCCAATAAGCACTTCCTGGCTCTCAATACTCGTTCAAAAGGTTGCTCTCCACACCCTATTGCTGCCGGAATACCGTACTCAGCACTTCTAATGGCCATATGAGAGTTGGCACCTCCATATTTGGTTACAAGCCCGCCTATTTTACGAGTAAATATCCAATCGTAACCAGGGTCTGCTCCTTCAATGCATACTATTTTTCCCTCCATGTCTGGAGCACTTCTGCTACTTGCTTCAATTAGTACAACCTCAGCCTCTATTCTGGTATTTCCTATAAAGTTAGCTGCACTTCGTTGCATAGGAACAATATGGACATCACGAACAGATCGAATGAGGTAACTCAACTTAAAAGAAGAAGCTATATCGTAGTTTTCGATCGCTTTTGAAATTTTATCTTGATAATAGGGTCTAATGTCATTTGTGAGAGGTTCAAATAACATATTCAGGATGTCCTCAATCTCCAGCATTGAAACCTCATACCTAGAAAATCCCTTTAACTCACCCCATTTAGCTGCTAACTCAAGAATATCTGACAAATGCTTGGTAAAAATAAACTTGGCATACTCTCTGCCTTTTATAGACTGTTCTGCATAATGCATAAGTCTTTTAGCATCAATCCCATTAAACCCACTTTCATAAATCAGTACATTCAATTGAGACTCTTCTTTGTTTGTTAGTTTGAATTCAGACTTGCATTCCTTTCCACTCATAACGCGAGCTTCAGAAAACAAATCGGGTCTATTACAATAATTAGGAGAGAGTATGTCGTAGCTACTAGGTCTTAAGTGACCATAGGTTTGAAGAAAAGTATCTTTATTTAATCTACCCTCAATAACTGACGAATAATCCTCACTCATCTTACCAGAAATAGTAATTATACTTCTTCTGAATTCTAATAGTCGTTCTTTCGAAATAGCATTTTTTCTCACTGCAGACCTCAAGAGTGACTCTGCTATGAAACCATGTCTTGCTAAAATTGAGAATGGTAATGTCCCCAACTCAATACATTCATCAATTAATTTACTTATACAACTTGCGAGTAAAAAAGAGTTCTTTTCTTCTGAAGAACCTATCTGAAATAACTGGGCTTCTTTCAGAAGGTCTATGGTTCTTAGTGAACGATTAAGAGAACTATTAAATTTATCTATGACTGCATCTTCGGTAAGTTTTCTCAGTAAACTTTTGTACACCAAAAACTCCTCCCTGTTAAGAGTACCGCTATATCTCGATTCAAAGTCTTCCTCGAAACAGAAATCAAAGGCAGTATGAACTATTTCAAATTCTATCTTGTCATGAAGGTGAGGGTTACGATTGAGTCTATCCACAAATGCATTTACTAATTTCTCACTTATACCTCCCGGTAATCCGTCCGGTAGAAAAGAGTTGATACTCTTTCTTACGTCTATATAAACCCTTCCGAAAAGTGAAACCATTAAGTCCATTTTGGGCATTTTGCGATACCCCATTTGCTCGCGAGCCAGTTGCCAAGTTGATTGGGTAATTAACTTTCGGTAAAGCGACCTAGCAAGAGGGTGAGGTAATACTCCAATCATCTCTGCAGGATTCCAGTCTGGCATAAATCCCAGCAATGTGGTGCTGCCATATAGATCTGGACGGGGCTTGAAGGCCTCATGAATAAATTGCCTCAAGTATATCATTCTGGACGATACCTGACTTATTATGGCCTTATCCCATTTATCAACCGTAACTATCCTACGTACCTGTAAAAGGTGTACTAAACCTTCAGAGTCAATTGCAAACTCTATATCAAGTGGAATATCGGGGAATGTTGACTGAAGCTCTCTAATCAATTTAAGTACTTTAAGCAGTAGTTCAGAGTCAAAATCTTCTTCCTTTACTCCATTATATATATATACAGTTTTGTTAATTGAGCTACCACTCGTTACAGTATCTGTCAAACCAGACTTATCATCATAGTTAATCACGTAGTAAGGAGACCCATCGTCTAGAACCTGAGTCATTACCACTCCACTCATTACCACATTTGTCACCATTGGTTGAACCAAAACCTGATTTGACTCTTCTTCATTATATGAACCTATTACCCGATTTATGGCGGCAGTTAAATCAGACTCCTTACAGGAAACATTTAGTAGACTGGTAAAGGCCCCAGCCATTGAAGAGTTAATAGTATCTTCTGCGATTGAGCTGCTTCTGACAGCCAATTTGCCACTGTCTTTAAATTGTCTTATAATTTCAAGAATGACCTTCTGCTTATTAGTATGCCAATCTTTGGTAGTAAAAAAGTAAATCTTCGGCACATTATAGCCGGCCTCAGACAAAATATGAAGAGTCTCGGCTTTTGTTCCGGTAAGTTTATAGTTGATCTCTGATTTCAAGGACATAAAACGTTTTTCAATTCATGATATATTCTTTCACTGGCCGTTTTCTCGCCCTTGGGAAGTACCTCGTTAAAAAAGAAATGCTCCCTTTGATTCTTTAGACTATCATTGCCAGATATTACAATATCATCTATAAAATCACTGATATCATTACTATTTCTACCATGATATAGATGTGAGAAAACCTCTCTACCAAACGAATTGAACCTTTCTGATACCAATTCGTCATGTACTAGAAACATTATGGGCTTATGGAAATATAGATACTCTACCATAAATGAAGCGCTATCCATGACCATTGCATCCGAATAATAGAAAAGATCTAAATACTCGCTTTCCTCCAGTTGACCATTGGGTAGATTTTGCCAACTCCTATAATAGCTATCGGTTCTCATCTTACCCCAATCGGGGTGCTTATATAGCTTTTCCTTTAATAGCGGGTGCGGTTTGAAGGCAATTTGAATATCACTTCTATTTCTAAGTTGTTTTATAAACCAATCGGCATAGAGAGTAAAACAAGAGTAATCCAATTTACTCCCTTGACCTTCAATACTATGGTGAGGTGCCCAAATAATTCTCTTGACGCTTTTCCTATCCTTCACCTTCCAAACATCTTTTGGCGAATAGCTGGAATCAAAAATAGTATCTAACGCTGGGTAACCTGTAACAACCACACGGTTATTAAACTTACCTAAGAAACTTGTGGCATACTTCCCATGGGTTTTTGTTTCAACGAAGTACTTCCATAGTCGCCTATGAATTTCCTGTGCATAGTGAATTCGTAATGAATGGATTACTACGAATGCATATGGTACGTAACAAGTAAGCACATCGCTATTATATATTTGTGAGTAATACTTCTCAAAAGTAAGTCGATGTGGATTGGTGAAAAAAACGATGTCTGGTTGATAAGTAGCTTGTAAATCCAACCATTCATTATTATCCCTATTGTATACAGACAACCTAGGATAGTTTTTATCTCCAAAAAACTTTACAACTTTCTTGTAAAGCTCCATATCTGGTTGACCGTTTCTAACGAAAGGAATTACAACAATATAAGGTAAAAACCTACTATCTTCTTGCAAGAGGCGGAAGAGAGAATCATACTTCCAAATCGTGTCATGAATTACTAGGAAAAACACTTTAACCTGTCCAGCAGACTTTATTCTCCTAAGCTGAGCCCTTTGAGTCTTACTTAAACTTCGATTGCGTTGATACTCATTGAAGGATATGTAGAAGCTCCAAATACCTAAAGACTTCAAAAAGCTTTTTACCGTATCCTTAAACTGATTCAATTGTTTGTAAGTAGATAAACAATAAAGAATAGGAGCTCAATACTCATATTCGTGCCTCGCCTTATCCAAACTAAAAGATGAGTATTTTTCAGATATAGAAGGTTTCTTAATGAACACTGCAAATAGCTTATCGATATCCGCTGGATAAAAAGCCTTCACCATTTTGTACTTCTTTAAATCAAAATATTGGCTTGCGATAAGGAACTTTTGATCAAGATCACTATCATCTCCATTAATATTATGACTCTCAAAAAAAAGTACTCCTCCATTATTGAGTAAATTGTATATCTTATATATATAATCCTCAAAACTCATGTTCAAATTACCATCTATCGTAAAGTGATTCGAAAGTGAGAAAACCGCGTCAAACTGATTATTGAAACTGTAGCTCATGAAGTCTGCCTTAATAAAATTAACATTTCGAACTCCAAGATGATTTTTAACACATTCACCCATCCTTATCAGATAAGGGTTTAGTTCAATCCCTACAACTTCTTTGTAATAATCAGATAAGTAAATCGAAAGGAAGCCACTATTTGAGCCGATATCTAATACCCTACCATTAGCGTTAAAGAAATCATATACATCATAGCTCTTCATTCTTGCCTCAGTCGGTTTAATCCCATGGATACCCACTCTCTTATACCCTTGATAAAAATACCCTTTACAATAGACAAAAGAATTCCATGATTCAACTTGTTGCTTCCTTAGTTTATTGAGGTCTTTATGGAGTTTTTTAAGATCACGATCTTTCTTGGCATGCGCTTTATCTAACTTGGTCAAGTACACAGCTAAATAATCGTAGCTTTTAAGGTTCTCACCTTTTTTAAGAATTAAATAACTTCTTCTTTTTTCAAGAATTGAATCAATAATTCTATTTATAACAGGGACCTTTTTTAAAAAATTCAGTATTCTTTTCATACAAACATATTCTATCCTACTGGTTCGAAATTCACTTCAGGACTCATATCTAAATAGAGTGTCCCTGGTAATACCTTAGGCAAATCTTTTTCGAACTCTGAAGATAGTTCAAACGCAATAAACTCTTCTACCTTCCACAGTACGTACCTAGCATTTTCTCCAAAGATAAGACCTAGTTTGTAGTGTCCAGCATTAAGTATATAGGGCTGTATATGGAACGATATTGTATAAACCCCTCTTCTTGACTTCGGATTATAGGCTAGTTTGTGTCCTTGATGGATCACGATTTCATCTTTGAGGTTTGTAACCTGTACTGTAGTAGCTAGATTAATATCTTCTTTTCTATTATAGAAACTATACTCAATTTTTATCCCTGAACTGATCGATAGAACATCACCATTTATAGGAGAAACATTAATATTAAGAATTTTTATATTCTCATTCCCTGGAGCATCTTCAAAATTCCAAACTGAATTACTATGTAAATTGAGTTTTAGCTTCTGTGCATTTGCATAAAAATTAACTGCTGAATTAGCATCACTATCAAACTTCACTTGTCCATTCTCTAATACAATTGCGCGAGTGCAGAGTTTTTTTACACTCTCCATATTATGACTCACAAACAAAACGGTTCGACCTTCCCCTTTGCTCACGTCTTGCATTTTACCAATGGCCTTTTTTTGAAACTCTGCATCTCCCACAGCTAACACTTCATCAACAATCAGAATCTCAGGCTCCAAGAAAGCTGCAACAGCAAATGCCAGGCGCACCTTCATTCCAGAAGAATATCGTTTTACGGGCGTATCTACATAGCGTGCACAGCCAGAGAAATCTACTATTTCATCAAGTTTGGATTTAATCTCGGCCTTGGTCATACCCAGAATGGCCCCATTTAAAAAAATGTTTTCTCTTCCGGTAAGTTCAGGATGAAAGCCCGTACCCACTTCCAGCAAAGCTCCTATTCTGCCAAAAGCGGTTATTTTCCCGGTAGTAGGACCGGTAACTTTAGATAAAATCTTAAGCAGCGTGCTTTTACCGGCTCCATTCTTACCAATAATTCCTAGTACCTCGCCTTGCCTTACTTCAAAGTTTATATCCTTTAAAGACCATACATAGTCCGAGTTTCCTGCCTTACTTCTGTCGTTAGTTTCGCCAATTTTAAGGAAGGGATCCTCCTTGCCTCGAATTCTGGCCCACCAACGATTCAAATCGTGACTTATGGTGCCGGTACCAACAACACCTAGTCGGTATTGCTTGGAAAGGTTCTCTACTTTAATCGCTATGTCACTCACTCTCTTAGTAATCGATTAGTAATTTTTCATTCAGCTTACATTTCTTGATTGCCTGAAAAGAATAATCACTCAAATTATGGATCATACAGTATCCATAAAATTCTTCTCTGTTCTATTGAAAATAATGAGGCCAATAAGAAACAGTACTATTGCAAACACAATTGAGTAACCCAAATGCATATAATTCATGCTACCTGAACCCAGAAACATGAACCTAAACGTCTCAATAATAGGAGTCATTGGGTTGGCCAAAATAAAAGGCTTGTACTTAGCAGGTAAGCTAGATAGAGGATAGATGACCGGAGTAGCATACATAAGTAGCTGTACTCCGAAAGTAATCAAAAATTTCAGGTCTCTATATTTAGTTGTAAGGGCAGAAAGAATAAAACCAAAGCCAAGACCCAACAACATCATTATTACAATAAGTAGTGGAAACAAAAACAACTCTGGCTGTAGATTCAAACTAAACTGCCCGGTAATGACATAAAATGCATAAAAGCCAAAGAAAAGGAGCAACTGAATACCAAACATGGCCAAATTGGTAATCGTAATAGAAATGGGCATAATAGCCCTTGGAAAGTACACCTTCCCAAAAATCTGAGCGTTCTGGGTGAATGTATTAGAGGTTTTGTTCAGAGAGTCAGAAAAGTAACGCCAACATGTAACACCAGCCATGTAGAATAACATTTTTGGCAATCCATCAGTTGAGAGTCCTGCTACATTCCCAAAAATCAGCGTGTAGGTAAGTGTGGTTAAAATGGGCTGAATAAAATACCATAATGGGCCTAGTATTGTCTGCTTGTATTGGGCTACAAGATCTCTCCTGACAAATAAGAAGAGTAAGTCTTTGTATTGAGCTATTTCACGAAACTTTAGATCGAACCAGGCAGATCTTGGTTCAATTACAGTTTTTACTCTTTCCTGTCTCAACGTTTAAATCTCTTTAAAAAATTCCCTTTACTACTTTGGGTTTCCTCATCCGAATAGTAGCCTCCACCATAATTACCGTAGCCATAACCATAGCCATAGCCATAGCCATAACCGTAACCATAGCCGTAGCCATAACCGTAACCATAGCCATAGCCTCTGTTTACCTTAAAGTCATTGAGTAGTAAAGTGGCATTTTTCACAATACCTTTTTTGGTAATATCATTCAAAAATGGAAATACCTGTTTTACTGTATAGTTCTGGCGAACCACAAAAATATTGAGGTCGGCCAGATGAGTAAGGTTGAATGTGTCGGCTACGATACCCACCGGTGGTGTATCTATAATCACCTGTTCATAATGATCCTTTAGGTACTGGATCAGTTCCTTCATTTCATCTGAAATGAGCAACTCAGCGGGGTTAGGAGGCACAGGCCCGGCAGCTATTAAGTCTAGGTTTTCGTAAGCTGTCTTTTGAATAATCTTATCCCTATCTACAAAACCGGCCAAATAGTTGGAAACTCCAAAGTCGTTGGTCAATCCAAAATCGTCATAGAGTTTCGGCTTTCTCAAGTCCAAACCAATCAGTACGGTTTTTTTGCCTGAAACTGCCAACATGGAAGCTAGGTTGAGCGAACAAAAAGACTTGCCTTCACCGGAGGCATTGGAGGTTACTAAGACAGTCTGTATTTTTCGATCTCTTCCAAAAAACGCCATATTCGATCGAATGGCCCGAAAGGACTCAGACATAATCGATTTAGGATGCTTAAGCACTGCAAGGTTGCCCTCATACTTATTATGGCCAATCATACCAATTACCGGTATTGAGGTTAGCTTTTCGATCTGCTTTCTGAACTCTACCTTATCGTTCAATACTTCCCTTAGGAAAAAGAAAAGCAGTGGAAGCCCTAAGCCAACTCCCGCTCCAATAGCATAGTTAAATGGTTTATTGGGGTAAATAGCCTTTACATTAGAAACCGCCTTGTCAACAATTTGAGCATTGGATTCATTTCCAGCCTTGGCAATTCCAGCCTCAGCTCTTCTTTGTCTCAAGAACTGAAACATGCTCACATAAACATTATATATTCTTTGGAGATCTGTTAGTTTTCGCTGCTTCTCCGGATAATTCTCAAACTCCCTCTCAGCTACTTTAATATCTTTATCTATCTGTTTTAGTTCCTCATTGAAGCCTGATATTTGCACTTGAGCACTATTTCTAATCAGAGAGACTAAGCCGTCTATTTCATTAGAAATGTCCTTTACCATTTTATGTTTCGGAGCCAGAGTAATCAAAAGTTTGCTCCTGTCCACCAATAGCTTCTGCAAACGCTCAATGTAAGTGCCAAACATATCATCGCCAGTTACAGTGATCGGCACAAAAGCTTCTTCAAATTTCGTACTATCTGCCAAAAAATCGAGGTTCTGTTGAAGTTGCCGAATTGAGGCTAACACCTCTCCTTTTCTTCGTTCCAGTGAAAGCAACTGCGACTCTACCTTACTTCCGACATTATCTAAACTAAGGGTTTTTTCTTCCACTTTCACTCTATCCAACTTAGTTTCATAGATAGAAAGTGTGTCATCAAGAATCCTTAACTCACGATCTATATAGGATAGTGTTTTGTCAGCTAAATCGTCCTTTCGCTTAAGCTCCAAGCCTCTGTAGACGTCCATCACAGTATTAATAAAAGCTGCTGCCTTCTTTGGTTCACTGTGGGTAAGTTTTAACTCGGCTATAGTAGTAAAGGCTCGTAAATAGTCTACTTTCAATCGGCTATTCCACTCATTAACAAGGCTTTGCTTGTCGCGAAATTTAAAAGTATAGCTCTTATCTTTTAAATCGACCGTCCGGTTGAAGAATACCGTGAAACTGTATTCATCCGTACTTATAAGGCTATTAGGACGATACAATTCACTTTTCTCATGATTGTCGTTATCAGCAAATGTAAGTCTGAAACTATTGTTGTCAGTAAAGCTGATAAGAAACTCTTTGTTATAGACCTGTTTATGACCTTCTGTAGGAAATATGGTAAACGGAAGCGTATTATATTCTTCAATGGTTTTTATTCTTCCCTTTGAATAATATTCGATACCAAAATCGAGAGAATCTATAGCCGCAGCAGTAATATCTACACTCCGCAGTACCTCCAGCTCATTGAGAAAGTTAGGACTGAAGCCCCCACCTATAAAGTCGGTAAAGAATTGGGAGGCTATGTTTGGGTTCTCCTCAGGAATCATAATCGATCCTTTCAGCGCATACCGCTCGGTCGTATATCGGTGATATATAAATACCACCAGCAGACCTAGCAAACAGGATAGTACAATTACCGGCCAGTTCCTTATTACCTTTATAAGAATAAGTACAGGATCTATATTCCCTGAACTCCCGCCCGAACCTGTATTGCTTTCATCAAAAAAATCGAATTCGGATCCTGCCATTAGAATCTGGTCAATAAACTAATAATCAATGTTGTACTGGATATAACAGAAACAATTACTGAGAGGTTTTGTAAGGCACTGGTACCAACACCTAACTCACGAATTTTTAAAGGGGGAACATAAATCACATCATCCGGTTGAATAAACCAGTACTCGGTGGGAATGATAGCTCTTCCTGTTACATCAATCTCATGAATTCTAACACCATCCGGATAATCTCTCAATAAAATCACGTGTTCCCTATTGGCATTCAAGGTCAAATCGCCAGAAGTAGCAATGGCCTCCAGTAAGGTGAGCTCATAAACTCTTTCTACTCTACTACCAGGAGACCCCACCTCTCCATAAATTGTAAAGGGAATTCCTTGCAGCTTAACCCCAACCAGAATATCCATTACACCATCTTTCGTTCTAATTATATCTTCAATGCTGTACTTTAGTTCATCGGTAGTTAATCCTGCCGCCTTTATTCTACCTATACCGTTAATTTCTATTTCTCCGTTTTTATCGATATGATAACCAGTCATGTAAGGGTCATTGAGGATATTATTTCCATTATTGTTATTTCCCCCACCTAGCCCCATCATGGCTCTTCTCTGAAAAATCGGATAATAATCCTCAACAGCTTGGGTCTCTTTGGAAAAAAAGTTAATCAGAAGAATGTCGTTGGGTTGAAGACGGTAGTCAATTCTCTTTAGTTCAATCAATGTATCATTGGCCAAAGCAGGGTCGTCTTCCTTGTTCTGTAAGTACACAATTTTTTCATTGGGAATACAGCTACTTACCAGAAGCACCACAAAAAGAAAGCCCATTAGCTTTAGGGCTAAAGGGCTTTTTCTATTTCTTGTTTTCATTCAACGTCATTATTTGCTTGCTGACCCATTTCAAAGGCCGCTTTGGCCATGGTCAGAAAATCATTCATTTTATGCAGAGGGATCATGTTTGGCCCGTCACTTAAAGCTTTCTCCGGGTTGGGATGAGTCTCAATAAAGAACCCATCGACCCCCACTGCTCCGGCCGCTCTGGCTAAATAGGGAGCAAACTGCTTTTGCCCTCCTGAACTCCCTCCCATGCCTCCGGGTTGCTGCACACTATGGGTAACGTCAAAAACTACGGGAGCGTATTGTCTCATTACAGGAAGTGCCCTCATGTCTACCACCAAATTATGATAGCCAAAAGATACTCCTCTTTCAGTCAAAATAACCTTTTCGTTTCCTGTAGATTTCACCTTGTTTACTGCGTACTGCATATCTTCCGGTGCCATAAACTGTCCGCGTTTGATTTTCACCGTTTTACCGGTTTCACCAGCCGCTAAAAGCAGGTCTGTTTGGCGACATAAGTAAGCGGGAATTTGCAATGCTTGCGCCACGTCACTCACAGGTTTAGCCTGGTAAGACTCATGAATGTCAGTGACTATCGGCAACTGGAAATCACGCTTGATTTGGTCTAATACTCGTAGACCATCGTCTAACCCTACTCCTCGAAAGGATTTTGCCGAAGTACGATTAGCTTTATCAAACGATGCCTTAAAGATATACTGAATATCGAGCCTCAAGCAAATTTCCTTAAGGGTTTCTGCCACGCGCGCGCACACCTCATAAGACTCCACAGCGCATGGTCCGGCAAACAAAACCATCTTACCTGAGCCAACCGTAATACTGTCAGACAGTTGAAACCCTTCCTCAAATTTTTTCATCTTATGCTTTCAAGAGTTTGTTAATAATTTCTTCATACTTACCCTGACTCAACAATACCATATCGGCCAGTTCACGAAGAGCCCCTTCACCACCTTTTTTAGACAGTACCCAATGAACATGCTCCTTTACCTGCCAATGACCATCGGCCGGAGTACAGCTCAATCCACACCTACTCAAAATGGGTAAATCGTTAATATCGTCTCCAATATAGGCTATCTCACTATCGTGTAAATGAAGCTCCTTTTTCAAATCTTCATACACCGCCCCTTTATCCTTAACCCCGTGGTAATGCCTGTCTATCGATAACTCGTTACATCGGTTTCTGACTACTCTGGAATCGCGCCCGGTAATTACTACCGTTGCGATTTGGTACTGCTTCAGGTACTTGATAATCTGACCATCTTTCACATTGAAGTGCTTGGATTCCAAGCCATTGTTGTCGTAAATAATACTACCATTGGTTAGCACTCCGTCAACATCAAAGAAAATAGCTCTGATTTTTTTGGCCCTCTCGGTCAATTCTTTTGAAAAGTCTTTCATGTGTATCTGACAAAGGTAGAACGATTAGCAGAAAGCTCACAACAGAAACCTTCACTTCCACCAAACCCGGAAGACATCATGTTGGAACTTGTTCTCTTTCTATGTAGCTATTTGCATTAAAATCACCTTATATTCATAGCAAATTCATCGACAATGAAGCTTCTAAAATTCTTACTATCCTTTCTTTTGGCTTTGAGTGTATTCCTAGCACTAAACACTAAAATTGACCCTTTACCCCCTCTCGGTAAGTTCCTTTCGCCCAACCAAGGCATCTGGTTAAACGATGTTTCTGAAGATAACACAGAGGAGCTCAGTATTAAAGGCCTTTCAGCACCGGTGAAAGTACATTACGACAAACACCTCATCCCTCATGTCTTTGCTCAAAACAATTTAGACTTATACCGATCGCAAGGGTATATAACCGCGAAGCACAGGCTTTGGCAAATGGAGTTTCAAACGCATGCATCGGCCGGAAGACTCTCTGAAATTGTGGGTAGTGCGGCCCTGGATTATGACCGAAGTCAGCGAAGAAAGGGAATGCTCTTTGGAGCCGAAAAAGCCTTGGAAAACATGCAGAAAGATCCGGAAATTTTGGGGTACCTGAAGGCTTATCGCGATGGAATCAATAGCTATATAGAGTCTTTGTCACCCAGTAAATACCCGGTTGAGTATAAGCTTTTGGATTATGCTCCAGAGCCCTGGACACTCAAAAAAACAGCTCTACTGCTAATGTATATGACAGACATGCTGGCCGGATATGAGACTGACCTTGAGTTTACCAACTTTATCAACAACTATGGAAGAGAGCGTTTCGACTTTCTTTTCCCTGATTTTTTTGATGCAAATGACCCTGTAATACCAGCCGAAACAGATTGGAGTGATTGGGAAGTTACTGTGCCAGACACTCCTGAAGGAGATTTTCCAATGGATTATATTACTGATGTTTTGCATAAACCAAACCCGGATAATGGTAGTAACAACTGGGCGGTAGGGCCTGATAAATCTTATTCAGGTAATGCCATTTTGGCCAACGACCCTCACCTGCAGCTTAATCTTCCTTCCATTTGGTATGTAATGCAACTCGCTACCCCTGAGAAAAACACTTTTGGAGCTACCTTGCCCGGAGCCCTGGGCATTGTCATTGGTTTTAACAACCACATTTCCTGGGGAGTTACCAACGCCACACGTGATGTAAGAGATTGGTATAAAATAAAATTCAAAGACGAAAAAAGAGAGGAATACTGGCACGACAATCAATGGAAACCAACGACCAAAAGAGTAGAAGAGATTGTTATACGAGGAAGAGAGACCTTTTACGATACGGTTGTATACACTCACCATGGCCCCGTGAGTTATGACACCTCCTTTAAAGGCAATGGACAGAAAATGGGATATGCCATGCAATGGACAGGGCATTTGGGCGGAAATAATCAAAGAACTTTAATTGAGTTGAACGGAGCCAGAAACTACCATGAGTATGAAGCTGCTCTCGTTCATTTTGTAGCTCCGGCCCAAAATTTCGTCTTTTCTTCTAGAGATGGAGATATAGCCTTATGGATTCAGGGAAGGTTCCCTAATAAATGGAAGGGGCAGGGTAAATTCTTAATGGACGGAACCAATCCTGAGCATGATTGGCAGGGATGGATTCCACAGGCGCATAATGCACATGTAAAGAATCCGGAAAGAGGCTTTGTGAGCTCGGCCAACCAACACCCGGTAGACAAAAGTTATCCTTACTACGTATTCAACGATGGGTACGAAATGTACAGAAACCGGGTAATAAACGATTTCTTCAGGTCTAAAAAGAAATTTACCATTCAGGACTTTAAAGACCTGCACAACAACAACTACAATCTGAAAGCCGCAGAATTGCTTCCTCATATGCTAAAAGTAATGCCAACTGACGGTTTGTCTGAAGAAGAATTGGCTTATCTGAACGATGCCAAAGCATGGAACTTCTACAACAACACTGACTCTAAAGGTGCCAGTGTTTGGGAAGCCTGGTGGAGCAAACTCAACCGAATGGTCTGGGACGAGTTGAGGGCAGATACCCTGGCAATGGTTCCTCCCTTCACCTATCAAACCATTAACCTTTTGAAAAACTTTCCTGACGATCCATTTATGGACAGAGTAAACACCCCCGAAATAGAAACTGCCACCGATCTGTTTGTGGCTTCATTCAAAGAAGGAGTAAAGGAGCTAAACACCTGGAAAGAACGACTGGGTAATTACAATTGGGGTGATGTCAAAGCTACCTACGTAGGTCACCTGCTTCAGGCCTTACCGGCTTTCTCACGCTTCAACCTTCCCATTGGGGGTAACAGCGGAATTGTAAATGCTACATCAAGAAATCATGGCCCTTCCTGGCGAATGATAGTAGAAATGTCTGACCCTCCCAAAGCATTAGGAGTGTACCCGGGGGGGCAATCGGGCAACCCGGGCAGCAAATACTATGATGACCTGGTTGATATTTGGGCTGCTGGCGAATATCTGGAGCTCCAATTTATGCAATCTACCGAAAACCCTACCGGTGTTTTATTCACCCAAACGCTAAACCCAAAACAATGAAAAAGCTCACCAACTTTATACTCACCTTAGTATTAGGCATCACATTTTCCATGTTTCTACCCTGGTGGGCCGTTATGCTTGCAGGCTTCATTAGTGGTGCAATCGTTCGCCTACGAAAAGCAGCCGTCTTCTTTGTTCCCTTTCTGGCAATCGCCTTATTTTGGATAGTCAACGCCTGGTTGCTATCTAACCCGAACGACTTTATTCTGGCAAGAAAAATTGCGACACTATTCTTCCTGAATGGAAATGTGGTGCTCTTGCTTCTGATAACAGGCCTGTTGGGTGGTATAGCAGCAGGAGTGGCTGCAGTTTTTGGCAACCAATGCCGACTAATGATGGGCAAGGAAAACCGATGAATACAATAACTACCAATGTACACTTTGTAATAGACTTTGATAGCACCTTTACTCAGGTAGAAGCGCTCGATATTCTGGGAGAAATTGCCCTGACAGGACACCCTCAAAAAGTAGAAAGACTTCAAAAAATAAAAGAAGTCACTGATTTGGGCATGGCCGGAGAGTTATCGTTACGTGAGTCTTTAGAAGCCAGAATCCGTCTGCTCGATGCCAGAAGAGAACACCTGGACGAGCTGGTGACCCGGTTAAAAAAACTCGTTTCCAGGTCGGTAAGCAGAAACAAGCACTTTTTTGAACAATATGCCGACAGAACCTACATTGTCTCCAATGGTTTTAAAGAGTTCATAGTGCCGGTGGTAACCGGTTTAGGAATAAAAGCCGAGCACGTTTTTGCCAATGACTTTGTATTCGATGCATCAGGAAACATTACTGATTTCAACAGGCAAAATGTCCTTTCCTCCAATGGTGGTAAGGTAAAGCAAATTGAGCAGTTGCGCCTCGAAGGCGAAATTCATATGATTGGCGATGGCTATACTGACTATGAAGTTAAGAAAGCCGGTGTGGCCAAAAAGTTCTATGCCTTTACCGAGAATATAGAACGCGACCAGGTAAAAGCCTATGCCGATCATATAGCCCCTAGTTTTGACGAAATTCTTTTTGATAATAAAATGAGTGGAGCCCTTTCATACCCCAAAAACAGGATCAAAATGCTCCTGCTGGAAAATGTTCATCCCAATGCATTGGCCAAACTAAAAGCCGATGGTTTCTCTGTAGAAAGCTATCCGGCAGGCCTCGATGAAGATGAACTAGTTGAAAAAATTAAGGGAATCCATGTACTTGGTATACGCTCCAAAACACAGGTTACAGCCAAGGTGTTACAAGCGGCAGACAAGCTGATGGCCATTGGTGCCTTTTGCATTGGCACTAATCAAATCGATTTAGAAGCCGCCCTTGCCAAAGGTGTGGCCGTATTCAATGCTCCTTTTAGCAATACGCGGTCGGTAGTTGAGCTGGCCATAGCAGAAATCATTATGCTCATGCGGGGCATTCCCGATAAGTCAGCTGATATGCATCGGGGAAAATGGTCTAAAACAGCCAGCAACAGCTTTGAAATAAGGGGTAAAAAGCTGGGAATCATCGGTTATGGCAACATTGGCTCACAACTTTCGGTTTTAGCCGAAAACCTGGGAATGCAAGTACACTACTACGATATAGAAGAACGGTTGGCCCTGGGCAATGCTACCAAATGCGAAAGCCTTGAAGAACTATTGCAGCTGGCCGATGTAGTAACACTGCACATTGATGGAAGGCCGGAAAACACCGGCTTCTTTACCAAAGAGCACTTCGACCTCATGAAGAACGGGGTTATTTTCCTCAACCTGGCCAGGGGGCCGGTAGTGGATGTGCCCGCCTTAAAAGCTGCCATACAATCGGGCAAAATTAGGGGAACCGGTGTAGATGTGTTCCCGGAAGAACCCAAAAGCAATAATGATCCGTTTGAGTCGGAGTTAATTGGCCTACCTAACACGATTTTAACTCCACACATTGGCGGAAGCACCCTGGAAGCCCAGGAAAACATAGCGGATTTTGTTCCAAACAAAATCATGGATTATATCAACACCGGTAATACCGCGTTGAGTGTGAATTTCCCGAATATCACCCTACCGAAACTGAATAATGCACACCGATTGATTCACATTCACTCTAACAAACCGGGAGTGCTGGCCAAAATCAACAAAGTTCTGGCCGAACACGATGCCAACATTGATGGGCAATATCTCAAAACCAATGAAACTGTTGGGTATGTGATCACCGACATCAACAAGGCTTATGACAAGGACTTAATCACTGCGCTGAAGAAGATTGAGCACACCATTAAGTTCAGGGTACTATACTAGTCAAGCTCCGTAAGGGAGAGATCAGAAACAAGTCTCAAAGCGATGGAAGGGCTGTTTCCGGTTTGGGTCTAAAACTCAAAACCGTTTAAACCCAGGTGAGGTAGTTTCATTTCAGCATTGACTTGCCAAAGCGACAATGCGCTATTTAGATGCTCATTACTTCACCACCAGTCTCCCTCTTTGACTATTCAAACCGTTGGTTACGGTATAAAAATACATTCCTCTTGAAAGGCTTGGTATTCTAAAACTATAGCCTCTGGCCACAATTGGTTCGGTAAGAAGCACATGACCGGAACTATTGTAGAGCGTAAAAAAGGCTCGATGGGTCACCGGGTTATCACGAAGATAGACATTCAGGTCTCCCCCTGCTTCAACAGGATTAGGAAACACCGCAGCCGAAACTTTATTCAACCAATACGTGCTTAACTCTTCCGATCGAATTTGCTCTCCGTTTTCGAAATGAAGCTCAACCCTGTAACCATTATATCCATCAGCCGGACTATCATGAACAAAAGTTATGGTAGTTCCAAAATTCCCGGCTGCAACCACTCCTATTTCTTTCATTGGTTCCACCCCTTCTCTGTGTAAAAAACGTATTTGCTCAATGCCCGCCACAGTTCCCAAGGCCAACTCCAGCTCCACTCCTCCTCCTTCTTGCTGCTCCGTAATGAAAAAAGAATTCAAGTAGCATCCCGTTCCAAATTCATAGTTTACAGACAGGCTGGCCAAAGTTTTCTTACCGTTTTTTAGTACCGCACGAATCGAGAGGAACCGGGAGTTCAAACCACCCGATTGAAAAACCGCAGCCGTGTCGGTAGTGCTTAGCACAGTTTCCATGGAACCATTGTTCCAGTTAAGTACCTCATAGCTCATCGCTGCTGGCAATTGCTTCCAGGCTATGCGAGTAGAGTCCCCACAGAAATACCCGATACGAGGAACAGTGGTACGATGGACCACGAACTCATCCGAAAGGTATTCATTACCCTCCACAACCATTTTGAGTTGAGCAGTAGCCGTAGTATCCGGTGCACGCCATCGGAACAAACCCGCCCGAAGGTCTATGCCGGAAGCAATCTGTTGCCAGGTGTCTCCTTCATTAAGTGTAAGCCAGAGCTCACCACTGTGAGCAGCCAGCGTACTATTCCATCGTAGATAACCCGTGGTCTCACCGTTGTAAGGCACATGATCAGAACCCGTAGGATACACCCAATTGAACTGGTTGGCCGCCTTCCAATCGTAGGCAATAACATAGGGTTGATCTTCGCCCAAGTGATTAAAAGCCTCCACCCTCAAGGTATAGAAACCGGGCGAAGGGTTCAAAATTCGTATTTGTTCCACGGTATTGAGGCTATCCCGACCTGTTACGGCCTCATCGGAAAGATTGGATGGATTAGGATTTAAAACAAAAGGTTGCCAAACGTTACTCTGCACATCCAAAACTTTGAAATCCAAATCATGAACAATAGCCTTGTCACTATTCACCACAGCGGCAGGATCGGTCCAAACCAGTGTTGCCTTAAATTCACTAATGTTTGGCGGAATTTGGACCGTATGATTATTCACAACTCCATTTGACAACACTCCTGATATATACCGTTCTTCTTCAAGTGCTCTCATGGTTGTAAAAGCATTGAGGCTGCCAAATCCTGTTTTAAAATCGGGTCCTGGCGTAAACACATCATCAGCACCATTTATTAGCAAAGCCCTCAGCAAAGCGGCCGGAGCTGGTTCGTTATTTATCTGCTTATATTTTTGCTGCAATAGCACCGCTACACCAGAAGTCAGCGCGGCAGAATTGGACGAACCAAACATACTGTAAGCAACTAAATCGGGTTTAACTCTTCCATCATAGGTGGGGCCATTGCTCGAAAACAACACCGGACGATCAAGGGTATCTACAGCTCCCACCAGCAGGGTGTTCTTAGCCATTTTAAAATTACCCGATAAATTGGCATACCCGGTCAACCCGGCATAAGGCCCCTCGCTGCTTGTTTCCAAACCTAAGTTGCCCGATGAAAACACATGCAAAACAGGTGGTGTTTGCCAGGCATGCTCGTCATAGGCCGAAGCCAAAGCACCGTAAAAATTCTCAATGCGCGTACCGTAACTATGATTCTGAATTTGGATACCCCAATCATTAAAATACTCTGGATCATCGGGAAAGAGGTCTTGTGGAAAAGAAGAAGTAAGCGAAGCCTTGGAGGCCACACCTAAACCTAACACCGAAGTATTTCCGGTTCCGGCAATAATAGTGGCCATTTCTGTGGCATGGTTATCTGTATCTTCGGCCGTACGTGGTGTCGTCACACTTCGGCCCCAAAGGTCTAAATCGTTCGGGTCGAACCCATTTTCTTTAATAGAGACTAACTCATTTTGTCCTTTCAGATTGGGGTAGTGATGAAACAATTGCCTTACTCTGTTGGGCACAAGGTTCAAATCTAACACCTTGCTCTCCCATATCGGAAAGAGCTGCTCATTGCCCACATAATGTACTTCGGGCCATTGGAGAATATGTTGCAGCTGCTCCGATGTCAGCCTTACAATAAATGCAGAGTGGTTAGTCAACCGGTAATCTATCTCTTCTGCATCAAGTCGTTCTCTTAATACTTCGGTTCTAAGCCCCTTTACCACATATGTGCCCATAGTATTTTCCAGAGCAACATTGGCCGAGAGTTTCCAGGAATTGCCAACCTTCCACACCGATTGAACGGTTGATGGGTCGATAGCCTTAGCCGCTAAGCCATCGATAATAAACCATCCGTTGGCAAGTGGGCGAAGTATCTTAAGCCCATGTAAGGAAGCATGTGAATTAGTCTGAATAGCATAAAAATCATCAGGTCGAGCCTTCACTTCCTTTAGCACTGTTTCTCTTTCAAAAAAGGAATATGCAGTGTTAACCTGAGCTAAAACCAACTCTGAATTCCCCCAAAAGAATACGGCAATTAATGCACAGAGTAATCGATTAGCTACAGTCTTCAAGCTAATTTAATTTATTAATGATATTGCTAAATAACCTCTTGATATGTTAATACACAAATTAAATAGTTTAAATACATTTTTCAGCAATTCACACTAAAGTACAAGCATAATACATTAATTAGTTTTATTTTTTAATATATTTTATTAACATTAATTGTTGATTATTTACAACTCAACCTTAACATTTATTATTAACTAAACATCACTTACAATGCAAAAAGTAAAACTATCATTGCTTAGTGCCTTTAGCGCACTTTTGATCATGATCTTTGCTGTCTCTTGTACCGAAGATCAAGATCCAACAGAGCTCCAACAGGAGGAAATAAGCGAAACCGTTAAAAACCAATTTACCGAGTTGGGTTTTGACGTAAGCGACATCAGAATGTCAAAGAGTTCTGAGGTTCTGGATCCTGCTTATGAAGCCGGCAATTATGTGCTTGAAAATGACATCATCATTACTCCGGAAAACCTGGAGAAAATGCTGAAAAGTAAAATTGAGCACGTAGGAGCGGTTGGTGAGCAGTACCGAACCACCAACCTGGTAAATGCCCCCCGCACTATTAATGTTATTGGCTACACCGGTGGCAGCAACGCCCTGGACAATACCATGAGAACTGCCTTGCAGTGGGCCATTAACAATTATAACGCCCTGAATACCGGTCTTACATTTACACTAACTTTTGGCACCAACTATCAGCCATACGATATAGTAGTGTACCGTGTAAGCGGTGGCGGTGGCGGGTCTGCCGGGTTCCCTAGTGGTGGCAACCCCTACAAGTATGTTCAAATTCAGTCGGGTACAAGTAGCTTTGGTACAAATGTAACTGAGCACGTAATTACCCATGAAATCGGACACTGCCTTGGCCTTAGACACACCGACTACTTCAACCGGTCGCTCTCTTGTGGCACCGGAGGAAATGAAGGTTCTGGAGGTGTAGGTGCCATCCACATCCCTGGTACTCCTACCGGATTCGACCCCAACTCCATTATGCTATCATGCTTTAGCTCTAATGAAGATGGTGAATTCGGGCAGTATGACATTGCTGCTTTGGAATACCTGTACTAATTATTTGATTTCATAGTCTGTAAATAATCAACACAAAGGAGGCCAATCGAGAGGCTTTGAGTTAAATAACACCTTCATAACCCTGATGTTATTTAATCCGGCTTCGTTGATGGCCTCTTTTATTTTTACCACCTCATCCACAAACCCTCCCACATTATAATAATTCACCCAGCCCCGCTGCCTACATTTCGCATTGCACGAGTCAGGAAATAGCCTTACTTTTTCATCTTCAATCTTAAACCTATGAAGACATTAATGAGAAGAGTAGCAGGAGCCCTCCTACTACTGACAATACTCGTATTACAAGCCTGTAACAGTGGCGAAAAGGCCGATTCAATTTTCTACAATGGAACAATCTATACGGTAGATGACAGCAACCCACAAGTAGAAGCTGTGGCCGTAAAGAACGGCATGATAATGGCCACCGGCTCCAAAGCTGAAATAATAAAACTACAGGGTGATGACACGGAAATGGTAGACCTGCAGGGACAAACCATGACACCCGGTTTTATAGAGTCGCATGCCCACATGATGGGCGTAGGCTACAACAAGCTGGAACTGGACCTGATGTATGTAAAAACCTATGACGAATTGGTTGAAAAAGTAGCTGAGGCGGTTGAAAAAGCTCAACCCGGTGATTGGATTACCGGAAGGGGTTGGCACCAGGATAAGTGGATAGAGAAGCCCGACCACATGGTTAAAGGCTTCCAGACTCATGACAAACTTTCAGAAGTAAGCCCTAACAATCCGGTGTGGCTGAGACATGCCAGCGGCCATGCTGCCTTTGCCAATGCCAAAGCCATGGAACTGGCGGGCGTGAATAACCTGAGCATTGAGAGCCTGCAGGGAGAAGTAGAAGGAGGAGAAATTATTAAAGATGAACTAGGCAACCCTACCGGAGTATTTACCGAACGGGCTGCGTCTATAGTAGGCAAACTCGTTCCGGCAGAAACAGAAGAAAGAGCCGAACAAGCGCTCCAAATGGCTATCGATGAATGCCTGAGACTTGGAATTACCAGTTTTCACGATGCCGGCTCCGGCCAGGATTTCATAGACCGATTGCAGCGATTCAAAGATCAGGGCAAGCTCAAGGTAAGAATGTATACCATGCTCACAGGCCGATCGCCACAACTCCTGGAAGAGTGGTACAAAAAAGGCCCGATGATAGACCCCGATCATTTGCACACCGTGAGGTCCATTAAACTGAATTGCGATGGTGCCCTTGGCCCTAGAGGAGCATGGTTGCTCGAAGAGTATACCGACAGACCCGGCCACTACGGCCATGAAACCCTCCCCATGGAAACCGTAACCGAAGTGTCTGAAAAAGCTCTTGCTTCCGGCTTTCAAGTATGCTCTCACGCCATTGGCGACCGTGCCAATAGAGAAATACTCGATCGCTACGAGGCAGCATTCAATAAATACCCCAACATTGACCGAAGAGCTCAGCGCTTTAGAATAGAGCATGCCCAGCACCTTAGTGAAGAAGACATTGCCCGCTTTGGAGAAATGAATATTGTAGCCGCCATGCAGGCCATTCATATGAGTTCAGACAGGCCTTGGGCCATTGACAGGCTCGGTGAAGAACGCATTGTTGAAGGCGCCTATGTATGGCAAAAACTAATGCAAAGCGGTGCTGTAGTTTGTAATGGTACTGATGCTCCCGTAGAGCCTCTGGATCCGCTACCGTCATTTTATGCTTCCATTTCAAGAAAAACTCTCGAAGGTTTTCCTGAAGAAGGCTTTGAAGCCGACCAGGCTATGACCCGGGCGCAGGCTCTTAAATCATACACTTTAGATGGTGCCTATGCAGAGTTCGAAGAAGACTTCAAAGGCTCTATTGAAGTTGGAAAAGCAGCAGACTTTACCATCTTCAACAAAAACATTATGACTATTCCTGAGCAAGAGATTCTCAAAACCAAAGTAAGCATGACTGTGGTGGGAGGAGAAATAGTTTACAAGGCAGACTAATCGGCCTCCAAAAACGTAAAAAAATTCCCGCTATTCATGGAAAACTGTGAGTAGCGGGTTTTTTATGCCCCTCTGGCTTTTGATGCGCACTTTGGCTTGGGTATTTAGGCCTTGTTTCCGAGCTTTAGTGCACACATATGGAAGAGCTACTCCTCACTCATTACCAGATTCAGGTCAAAACCATTGAAGAACTGGAAGGCTACATAAGCCACAATTATAGAGTTATTGGCCACGAGGCCAACTACGTGTTAAAAGTATATCCCAACACCCCGAGAGTTAAGGAAGAGGTGCTGGGTGAAATTGCGCTCGTTCGTCAGCTAGACCATTTGAATAGCCGACAAATTTCAACCACCATCCCCAACACAAACCATGAGCTTTTAAGCACCGTTTCGCTCAACGGAAAAGAATGCCTCCTTCAACTCATGAGTTATATTGAGGGAACATTTTTGGCGGAAACCACACATACTCCTCAGCTGTTTGAAAGCTTTGGGCAGTTCCTGGGCCATATGGACCAACGACTCATTAATTTTGAAAATAGTGCCATAGCTAGTCGTAGACTCGTTTGGAACCTTGATAATTTTGAGTTGGCAACCCCTCTCGCACAATACATCGCCCCTCCCTCTAAAAAGAAGTTGGTTGACCATTACATTATTGAGTGGCGCCAACACGTTGCCCACAAACTCCCCCATCTCAGGCACAGTATTATTTACAATGACGCCAACGACTGGAATGTATTGGTCCACGATTCGGCATTTGGAATCATCGATTTTGGTGATGCCTCCTACTCAGCCCTTATCAACGAAGTAGCCATTGCCTGCACCTATGCTCTCATGAATAAGGAAGAGCCCCTAAAGTGGGCTTCATATCTGGTTAAGGGCTACCACAGTGTGATGCCACTGCAAGAAGAAGAATTAAACCTACTATATTATCTAATAGCCGGTCGATTGGTTACCAGTGTGTGCAAGTCGGCCGAACAGGCCAAAGCACAGCCGCATAATACTTACATTCAAATTAGTGAAGAAGGAGCCTGGAAGCTTTTAGAGAAATGGATAACCATTGGACCTGTCCTTGCCGAAAACACTTTTCGCGAGGCCTGTTCGTATTCTCCGAAAGGCCCCCCTCCCCTTGAAAACCAGATAAACAATCGTCATAAATTCATTAGCAAGGGACTCTCCATTAGTTACAATACACCTATTCATATGGAGTCGGCCATATTTCAATACATGTTCGATAGGCATGGAAACCGGTTTTTAGATGCCTATAACAATATACCGCATGTAGGCCACCAACACCCAAAAGTTGTAGAAGCTGCGCAACGTCAAATCGCAAAACTCAATACAAACACCCGGTACTTGTACGATGCACTCCCCCAATATGCAGAAAAGCTCTTAAGCAAATTTCCGGACCACCTCAACCGTGTATTTTTTGTAAACTCCGGAAGCGCAGCCAGTGACCTTGCTATTCGGCTGGCCCAAAACTTCACCTCCCGAACGAACATTGGGGTAGTGCAACACGGCTATCATGGCAACACTCGCACAGGCATTCAAATAAGCCCCTACAAATACATGGGAAAAGGAGGAACCGGGCGTGCAGAAAATATTGTCGAAGCCGAACTCCCCGACTCCTACAGGGGACGTTACAGAGGAGCAAGCGCTGGAGAAGATTATGCACAAGACTATATTAACCTTTTGAGCCAGGGTGAACCTCTGGCGGCTTTCATTGCCGAACCTATTGTGGGTTGCGGAGGCCAGGTGCCTTTGGCCAATGGCTTTCTGAGAAAACTCGTCCCTCATCTACGAAACAGTGGAAGCCTATACATAAGCGATGAGGTTCAAACCGGTTTTGGCCGCATGGGCAGCCACTATTGGGGCTTCCAAATGCATGAGGTTTCTCCGGACATTGTGGTACTGGGCAAGCCTATTGGCAACGGCCACCCCATGGCAGCCGTGGTTTGTACTCAGCCCATAGCCGATGCTTTCGATAACGGCATGGAATTTTTCTCATCCTTCGGAGGAAACCCCGTTTCATGCGAAATAGGATTGGCCGTACTCGAAACCATCGAAGAGGAAGGCTTACAGAAAAATGCCTTAGAGGTTGGCAATTATAAAAAGGATCTATTTACTACCCTGGCAAAACAGTTTCCTCAAATTGGTGACATTAGGGGTTCAGGACTGTTTCTGGGCTTAGAGATTATTGCCGATGATGACCTGACACCTCACACTCAACTGGCCTCAGTTATTAAGAACGAATTGAGAAACAGGCACATTCTGGTAAGTACAGATGGTCCTCACGACAATGTCATTAAATCGAAACCTCCTATGTGCTTTAACAAGACCAATGCAGAAGAGCTTGTGTCGGCTATGCACGAAATTCTAACCAGAAACACCTAAAATAAAAAGCCGCTTCAAAAGCGGCTTTTTATTTTACCCATAAGAACTCAGAGGTCTTTTCGAACCTCTATTAAAGACAAGATTTGGGCTATCCTTTAAACTCGCAACAGTCCACTGTTATCCTGCACTAAGTACGAGGTCCCGAAAAATCGGGATGAGGCCTTGTTTTGAGAGGGATTCACCCGGTATTTGAGTTAGAATTGTAAAGTTCGAAAACTGGTCTAAGCTCAAATGGGTATTTCTTTTTTCCCCGTTAATAATACAAACTTATGAAGCCTTTGGTTTCAAGAAAAAAGAAAAGCACCTTATTTCAGCCAGACATTCATAAAGTACACCATCTTACGTTTTCCAGCCACTTTTTAGTAGCTTGCAGGTTTAGACACGACTCGACTATTGGCACCAAATAAAGACAACATTCTCTCGCGGGACTTCATCCTGCATTTTGTTTCGTATTTCTTAATGGCCTCGGCCTTTTACTTTTTACTCCCTACCCTACCCATTTATGCCGTAAACGCACTCGATGCTAACAAAAATCAGGTGGGCTATATAATTGGCGTTTATGCACTGGCCGCCTTGTTGGTAAGGCCATTTTGTGGCTATGTACTCGATGCCTACGGCCGCAGATCGGTTTACCTTTGGGCTTTGTTGTTTTTTACTATTCTTACGGCCGCCTATCATCTGGCTTCGACCTTTTTCATTCTACTCATCATTCGGGTGTTTCATGGTATCGCCTGGGGAACTATTACCACAGGAGGGAGCACCATTGCGGCCGACCTTATACCTGAGTCGAGGCGCGGAGAAGGCATTGGATACTTTGGCCTGGCTATGACCTTCGCTATTGCCTTAGCTCCCTACGGAGGCGACCAGATTATGGGCCAAAATAACTTCGTAAACCTTTTTAGCATTTCTGCCATTGTAGCCCTGGCCGCTTTGGTATTGGCTCTGGTAGTAAAAGTGCCAAAAATCAAAACCGGAGAAACAAAAATTCAGCTCTCCAAAATGTTCGACAAGCGAGTAAATCGCATTGCAGTAGTCATGTTTACAGGGGCTTTCCCTTTTGCGGCTATTATTTCATTTATACGCATATACAGCGATGAACTGCAAATTAATCAAGGGGCTCTGTTCTTTATTTTTATGGCCATAGGCGTGGCGATTGTAAGGCTTATTGTTGGCAAAATTATGGACCGAAGAGGCCCTTCTGCTTTGGTAGCTACAGGCCTGCTAGTGACTGTAGCAGGGCTCATTTGGTTGCGTTATATCGATAGCTTTTGGCCACTGATGGCTGTGGGTGTATTAGTTGGCTTTGGCAATGGCATCATAATGCCTACGGTACAAACCATGGCGCTCAATATGGTTCCTATGGAGCGCAGAGGAGCCGCCAATGCTACCTTCTTTTCAGCCGTAGACCTGGGCATTGGAGCCGGCTCAATTGCTCTTGGCTATGTAGCCGAATATTGTGGAATAGGCATGATGTTTTTTATCTGTGGAGTGATACTTTTGTTCCCGTTGGTGTTCTATTTTCTCTTTGTAAGAAAACACTATCATCAACATGTTGAGGAACTAAAAGCCGCAGAAAACAATGCCTAAAAAAATATTCTTTACCCCCGGCCCGTCTGCTCTATATTTCACGGTAGAAGAACACCTAAAAGCCGCTCTTAAAGAGCAGGTTATGGAAATCAATCACCGTAGCGCTCAGGCCGAAGCCTACTACCGGCAAACCGAAGAAAACCTTAAAGCCCTCATGAATATTCCGGCCGACTACCGTGTGCTTTTCCTCAGTTCGGCTACAGAAATTTGGGAGCGTCAGCTCCAAAACTTCGTCACCCAAAAGTCTTTTCACTATTGCTATGGTGCCTTTTCCAATCGCTTTTATGATTTTGCTACCGACTGGAAACTGAGTCCGGAAAAGGCCGAAGCCCCGTTTGGCCAATTGCCGGATACCAATCCGGACCTTATTCCTTCAGATACTGAACTGATTACTATGGCCCTCAATGAGACCTCCACCGGGGTGGCCTTTCCTACGGAAAGTATTTATACCATTCGTCAAAAGCATAAAGAAGCCCTTATAGCTGTCGATGGTGTTTCGGCCCTCCCCGTAACGGATCTGAATTTCTCCATGGTGGACAGCGTCTATTTTTCTGTACAAAAATGCTTTGGGTTGCCTGCAGGTCTGGGCGTATGGATTGTGAGCCCCAGGGCAATAGAGGCTGCCAAAAGTAAGCTACAAAGTGGTCAGAGCATAGGCAGTTACATGGCACTCCCAAATCTGGTGAAGAATGCGGAAAAAGGACAAACCACTTATACAGCCAATGTATTGGGTATATACCTTTTAGGCCGAGTTGCCGGAGATATGTTAGAAAAAGGCATTGATACCATCAGGCACGAAGCGCGCTACAAGTCGGCCTTATTGTACCATACCCTGGAGCAACACCCTGAGCTTACTCCGTTTGTCAGTGAAAAACACCTGAGGTCTCAAACGGTGGCTGTAGCCAATACTTCAGGAAGCTCTAGCGTGATTATTGATGCCCTAAAAGCCAAAGGTTTGGTCATCGGCAATGGCTATGGCCAATACAAAGGAAAACAAATCCGCATTGCATCATTTCCAACACATTCTAAAGAGCAAATAGAGCTTTTGGCAGACCTTATCAATCAATTATGAGGCAAGGGTCAGTGAAGAAAACCAAGAATATTATTTCTATATTTATTCGCCTTGCATATTCACCAAATATTAATTTTGCACCGAATTCTTAGTCTATGCCTTCACGAGAAAAAATAATGGTTTTGATGGATACCTCAGATGCAGACCGCACACTACTGAGGTTTTTGGAAGTAATTGCCACCACCAATGAAACCAAAGAGATTCACTTCTTTAACAGCATTAGTGAGATAAAAATACCGGAAGAGGTACTACGAGACTTCCCTGAAATTAAGGATAAGGCCATTGAAGAGCGTAAAAGTAAAATCAGTACACTGGTAAAAAATACGCTCCCTAAAAATCTGCAAGATATCTCAAGCTATCACATTAAAGAAGGAGCTCCGTCTAAGGCCATTCTTAAGTTTGTAGACAAACACAACATAGATCTCATTATGATGGGGAGACACAAGAACTTCATTGGAGGAGGTGTTCTTTCCAACCGTCTGGCCAGAAGAGCAGCCTGTAACCTATTCATCATTCCGGAAGAGGCAAAACCTACAGTGAACATGTTGCATGTTCCGTGCGACTTCTCCAAGCACTCTAAAATTGCCATGGAAGAAGCCATTAAAGTTGCCCGTAAGTATCCGGGAGTAAAGATTGTATGTCAGAACGTATATACAGTGCCGGGGGGCTATCATTACTCAGGCAAAACCTACGAGGAATTTGCCGAAGTGATGCGTGCCAATGCGGAAAAGGATTACAAAAAATTCATGTCAGAAATAGACCATGAGGGGGTAGACCTTGAGGTGGTTTATTCATTAGACACCAACGACAATCCGGTGACGGATATCATAGACTTTGCCCATGAAAACAATCCGAGCGCTATTTTTATTGGCGTAAAAGGAAGAACATCTACTACTGCCCTCTTTATTGGAAGTCGCGCTGAACAACTAATTCAGTACAACAATGATATTCCCATGATGGTGGTAAGGCCTAAGGGGCAAAACTCAGGCTTTATCGACCTGATTAAAGAAATCTAATAGGTTTTTCATAACCACACGGATCGGGTTTGTTAACCATAAAAAAAGAGCCTCTCAAAACTCCTGCTTTCCTCTTCAAGAGTAAGCAAAATCCGGAATTTTGAGAGGCTCCTTCTCTAGCTCGGCTTTGCCAAAGGCCAAAAACTGATAGGCTATTTGCCCTTCAGACGCTTTTCTTCTTTCTCTACCCAGGCCAACAAGGTTTTGGTTTCTTCTTCGGTCAATTTCATTTCAGGAAAACGCTCTACCATTCTTTGAGGAGGCATTTTACCATCTTCCAAAACCTCGAACATTTCAGCTACAAAATGCTCTTGCTCCTCTTTATTCATTTGAGGCACCTTAACCCATTGCAGCTTCTCTTTTGCCTTTTCATTACGAGCATCGGGTTTATGGCAGTTCATACACTTTTTCTCTACAATGGCTTTTACATTTTCGGGAAGTTCAATTTTAGCATCCTGCTCCTGTGCATCCCTGCTTTCATTGGGGCTTGGTGCTACCACAAAAGCACTTGTCAAAAAAAACAATGCAGAGAGACCAAAAATAGCTTTGAGTTGGTTTTTCATAGTTTGTTATAGGTTTAAAAAATTAATGGTTCGACAATTGGTTCTTCAAAAGGTTTAAGATTTCTTGTTAGCCAACTCCCTTGCCGTAAGTCGTTTAAGCATAAACAGAGCGGTAAGCAAAACAACCATAGGGATTAGCGTATAGGTAAAGGCTTTTTCGGCCCCCAGTGTTTTAAAAAGATAGCCTACAATTCGAGAGCCTATGGTGCCTCCCAAGGCTGAAAAAATAATAATGAGCCCTGACATGGGACTATGCAGCTTTTTAGGTAATGCACTAAGTACTGCCGAATTGAGCAATGGATATATGGGAGCTATAAACAAGCCAACCAAGGGAAATGCGTAGCCAATCAGGGGCACATCCGCCAATGTTTCCACTCCATCCATATTGGCATTTACAGCTTCAGGCAACACAAATAGCACCATAGCCATTGCCCCTAATATGCTCACTACCAAAACTACATGCCATGAAAATAATCGCGACAACTGCCCCGCTAACAAGCGTCCAATACCCAGCGAAATGGCCAAAATGCTCGCCATCATTATCGCCACGTTTTCAGGCAACTGCATAACCTTCTCGTTAAAAGTCGGCAGCCAGGTCATTATTCCCTGCTCCACCATCACAAATAAAAATGCGGCTCCAACAAACACCAGTACCAAACCCTTGGCTATCAGCGAAATCATTTCCATAAAATCGGCCGAAAGGCTATTGCCGGGAGCTTCATACGAGTGCTCAAACCGTGCCCTCCAGAGCAGCACAAAAGCCACAGAAGTAAGTCCAGCCAAAACCCAATATACATTGAGCCATGCATTGGGTTGGTCAGGCACATTAAATGCGGGGAAAAGAAAATAGGCCAGAGCAATTCCAAACATAAACACCCCCTCTATATTGCTCATAAAACTATTATGCTCCTTCTGGCTATTGGTTACCAGGCCAATTACCGAGTATACAGCCACTTTAATAACACCGAAGCTTATACCCACCATCAGGAAGTGGAGCTTAGTAGTTAAAAAAGAATTACCGAAATACATTACAAGGCAAGCTATGGTCACCACCCCAAGGGCAGTCAACATTCCTTTTTTATATCCTATTCTTGGTAGAAAAGAAGCGATAAGAAAAGAAGTTACCATTATGGAAATGTCTTTAAACCCCTCCAAAGTGCTTGCTTCTACCTCATCTACCCCAAAAACTTTTTGCGACTTAAGAATAACGATCCCCACAGAATTGAGCAGAATGGCAAAAACAAAATAGTTGATGTACAACGAAAGCTTGATGGCCTTGTGATTCATAGCTTTTAATTAAAGTAGCACTCGGAAGATAGTGAAACTTCCTAAAAGAGCCCACTTATACCATCTGTAGCTCCGAATTTGACAGATAATCTCTATTTTGATAAGATGAAAAGGCAAGGGATATTTCTGATACTTCTGTTCCTCTCTACTCACCTGGCCATAGGCCAACGAGCTAGAGATTACAACATTACTATTGGTGTCCTACCCACCGGAAAATGGAATGCCATTACGGATGTACCTGGAGTAAAAGTTGGTCACACCACTCTCATTGAAGGCGAAACTGTAAGAACCGGAGTAACCGCCATTCTTCCCCATGCGGGAAACATCTTTCAAGAAAAAGTACCGGCCGCCATTTATATTGGCAATGGCTTTGGCAAACTCGCGGGAATCAGCCAGGTGCAGGAGTTAGGCAACCTGGAAACGCCTATTATTCTTACCAACACCTTGAGCGTACCTATGGGCATACAGGGTACTGTCAAATATACGCTTGACCTACCCGGCAACGAAAATGTACGATCGGTAAACGCGGTAGTGGGTGAAACTAACGATGGCGGCCTTAACGATATTCGAGGTATGCACATTACTGAAAACCATGTAATAAAAGCCATTCAGGGAGCACAATCCGGCCCGGTAACCGAAGGTAATGTTGGTGCCGGAACAGGCACCATAGCCTTTGGGTTTAAGGGAGGTATTGGCACCTCATCCAGAAGGATTCCGGAAACATTGGGAGGTTATACGGTGGGCGTTCTGGTACAATCGAACTTTGGCGGCAACCTAACCATTGCCGGAGCTCCCATAGGACAAGAACTTAACCGGTACCCGTTCAGGAGTGCTATTGAGAAAAGTGATGGTTCATGCATGATTGTAGTTTTGACTGACGCTCCCCTGGATGCCAGACAACTGGAAAGGCTGGCCAAAAGAGCCATGTTGGGATTGGCCAAAACCGGGGGAATCGCCTCCAACGGTAGTGGAGACTATGTAGTAGCTGCCTCTACAGCCGAAAACATGAGAATTGCATACCAAACCGCTCATACAACCGACACAGGCAATGTATTGAGAAATGACAACATATCGCCATTATTTATGGCCGCCATTGAAGCCACCGAAGAAGCCATAATTAATTCGCTAATAGCGGCTAAACGCATGGAAGGCAACGGCCGAACCATTGAAGCACTACCGATGGATAAAGTACTGCCCTTGCTGAAAAAATATGGAGTTACTCGATAGAGGCCCGCATAGCATCCAACACCTCGCTGGCCCCCTCTACCGACTGAATATCAATACCTTCGAAGCCTTTCATCCAGCATGCGAGCGCCTCATCGACCTGTTCCAGCACTTTGAGCCCCTTAGCTGTAATGAGCACATCTTTTGCCCTTCGATCCGACTCACAAATAGTGCGCTCAACCAACCGTTTTGTTTCCAGCCTGTCTACAATTCTGGAAGCATTCGACATACGATCCAGCATACGCTCTATAATAGTGTTTACCGTACATGGTTTAGGATACTGGCCTCTTAGTATGCGCATTACATTGTATTGCGGAGAGGTGATACCAAAGGTCTTTAACAGCTTGTTCTGCTTGTCTAACAACCAGCCGTTGGTGTAAAGAATGTTAACTATCAATTTTTCGTAAGAACTCTTAAAGTCCTTGCCCTGTTTTATATCTTCCGCGATTCCCATGGGTCTTTGGTTGGATGACGCCTAAAATTAACACATTGTACTAATTCTTCCACGTCAGTAAATACACATTATACCACAGGTTTGTTTTGTACATTGAACGTAATATTACACACATTAAAAAATTTACGTCCTAAACCTGCAGGTACACATTATCAAATGTAAGAAAACCCCTCAAATTCAGCAGCATAATGTAAATTAGTACAGCTATATTAAACCATTCATTCGCAGTAGCATCTAACTCCAAAACTTCACCACTTGCACGAACAGGAAATACTCACCGAATTTAAGCAACCCTCCACAAGAGAAAGGGCCTTTCGGAAGTTAGTTTCGGCTTATCAGGAGCGGGTGTACTGGCATGTTCGTAAAATTGTCATTACACATGACGATGCAGACGATGTGACTCAGGAGGTTTTCATTAAAGTGTACAAACACCTCGATGAGTTCAAGGAAAACTCTCAGCTATTTACCTGGATATACCGAATAGCTACCAACGAAGCACTGAATCAGCTCAAACGAATTAAACGAAGAACTGCACTCTCTATAGACGATGTACACAAAGAACTTTCTAACCACCTGACACACGGTCAATTGATTAACGGAGATGAGATTCAGATGAAACTCCAAAAAGCCGTATTAAAACTGCCCGAAAAGCAGCGACTGGTGTTTAACATGAAATATTTCGATGACCTGAAGTACGAAGAAATAGCAGAAATAACCGGCACCAGCGTGGGTGCCTTAAAAGCCAGCTTTCACCTGGCTGTTAAAAAAGTAGAGGAAGAACTGAACGCAGATTAAACCTTCTAACCATTTGAAAATCAAAGTACCATGAACAAAAAAGGCCGACATATTAAGCTTGAAGACCAACCCGAACTGGCCAAGAATATTTTCGAGGTACCGGAGGGTTATTTCGATCGGCTAAATAAAGACATACTTGAAGCCGCAGAAAGAGAAGACAGCACGCTTTACAAAAATGAAAAGCTGAAGACGCTTCCATTCGAGGTTCCTCAAAACTACTTCGAAGAGTTAACGGAAGAAATAATGGCCAAAACTGTGGGTCGGGAACGTAAAGTAGTTCCGCTTTATAAGCAAAGTCCAATGCGCTGGCTGGCCGTAGCGGCAAGCTTAGTGCTTATCGCAAGCTTTTACTTTCTTTCGCCTAAAGCACTGCCCGAAAACAATGAATCAGGCCTGGAGCTGGTCTCTGACGATACAATAATTGATTACCTCAATGCACAACAGGCCTTTCAAAACGATATTTTTAGCGATGTAGACTCGTTCGATCTGATACTGGACGAAATAATTGCCGAAGAACTTAATAGTTTTGCTGACCTGCTAACTACCAATGCAGAACTGGATTACCATTTTGAATATTTTGACTACTAAGATCATGAGATTCGCATATATACTTTTGTTGGCAATTGCCTGCAACGTTGTCGTAGCACAAGACCGCAATGGCAGAAGCTCTGACGACTGGGAAAAATTAAAAGCAGCCCGCATAGCCTTTTTGTCGAACAGGCTGCAACTTACCAGTGAAACCGCACAAAAATTCTGGCCCATTTTCAACGAATATGAAAAGGAAAAAGACGCTTTGAGTAAAAAATACAACGAGCAAAAAAGAAACCTTGTGGGGGCTAACGGATGGAAAAACATGACCGATGAAAATGCCGATAAAATGCTTGAGGTATATCTGGAGCAAAAACAGGCAGAACTCGATCTGGAAAAGAAATACCTTACCCGTTTTAACGAAGTACTCGATAAAAATCAGATATGGATGGTTATTCGAATAGATTCTGATTTCAGACGGTCTTTAATGAAGCGCATTAGTGACGATAAAGACAGGCCTAATAGGGATAATGGAGGAAACAGACATTTTCCCCAGCAAAATCACTAGAAGGCAAAACTTCGTAATAACAAAACCCGACCGGCTCTGTTGCCCATAAAGCAGCAGAGTCGGTTCTTTTTTAAACACATAGCCACCTGCCTCTAACGCGCCAAACAGTTCAGGTATATGTTTTCTTTTTCGTTTGTAGCCTGCCGGCTTTGCCGTAATTTGCAACATGGCGCATCTCTCCCTTTTTCAACTCAATCACCTGATCAAAAGCCAGCTGGAAAACAACCTGGCTGGTTCCTATTGGGTCATTGCAGAAATAAGTGAGCTTCGGAACAACCAGAAGGGCCACTGCTATATGGAGTTGGTAGAAAAGGAGAATAACTTTATTCAGGCCAAAATAAGAGCTAACATCTGGGCCTATACCTACCGCACACTCAGCCAGCAATTCGAGCAAGCCACAGGTTCTACCCTCAAGCCGGGCATCAAAGTACTATTCAATGTGAGTATCAATTTTCATGAAGTATATGGGCTCAGCCTGACCGTTAACGATATAGACCCCAACTTCACTATTGGAGAAAGGTCGCGGCAGAGAGAGGAAACCATTCGCAAGCTCAAAGAAGAAGGTTTTTTAAACCTCAATAAGTCGCTGCCCCTACCTCTGGTACCTCAGCGGATAGCCGTCATTAGCTCACTCACCGCAGCAGGATATGGCGATTTCATCGATCAGCTAGAAAACAACTCGCAAGGTTACGATTTTCTAATTGAAAGCTTTAACGCCACCATGCAAGGAACAGAAACCGAAAACTCAATTGCCAAAGCGTTGGAAAACATACGGCAGCGCCAAGAAAAGTACGACCTCATCGCCATAATCAGAGGGGGTGGTGCCCAAACCGATCTGGACAGTTTTGATGGCTACAACCTGGCCAAACTCATTGCCTCAGCTCCACTGCCGGTTCTTACGGGCATTGGTCATGAACGTGACCAGACAGTAGCCGACCTTGTGGCCAACACAGCATTGAAAACGCCAACAGCCGTAGCCGAATTTATTATTTCAGGTATGGACCGGTTCTATAACCAACTCTACGATCTCAATACACGTGTAGAAAGAGGGGTGAGAGATAAGTTTAATATGGCTCGGCAACAGTTGGTTCAAATGGGGCATCGGCTTGAAAGATCAGGCCTCAATTATCTAAAACAAGCCCAACAGCTTCTGTCAGATAAACAACATATGCTTAAATTCGCCAGCAGAGCGCAGGTAGAAAAAAGCCGTTCTCTGTTGACGGGTCTGGAGGATAAAATTAAGCTCATAGACCCGGAAACAATCTTTAAGCGCGGATACTCCATTACCCTGAAAAATGGAAGGTCAATCAACCAACAGCCGATTGCAGTGGGAGACGTGCTGATCACCAAAAATCAACACACACAAATTGAAAGCAAGGTGACAAACATAGAAAATGAGCAGTAAAACAACCTATAAAGAAGCTCTCCAGCGAATCAATGAAATTGTGGAGAGAATTGAAAACCAAAACCCCGACATTGACGAACTTTCGAGTCTGGTTAAAGAGGCTACAAAGCTAATCAACGACTGCAAAGCCAAGTTGGAAAACACAGAAGCAGAAATACAATCATCGCTTGAAAAACTCAATTAACTCCCATGACCGAGCAACAAGCCCTCTCCGAAATTAAAAAGCTCACAGAGCAAATCAATTACCATAACGAACTCTATTATCAGAAAGACCAACCTGAAATTTCAGACTTTGAGTTCGATCAATTATTGGAGCAACTTATTGCCCTTGAAAACAAGTTTCCTCAGTTCAAGTTCGAAGACTCCCCCAGCCAACGTGTAGGAGGAACCATAACCAAAAACTTTGAAACGGTTGTTCATAAATATCCCATGCTTTCTTTGGGCAACACGTATTCTAAAGAAGAACTCATAGACTGGGATAATCGGGTAAAAAAAGGACTGGGAACTAATGAGTATGCATACTTCTGCGAACTAAAGTTCGATGGAGTGGCTCTGAGCCTAACCTACGAAAAAGGAATATTGAAGCGCGCAGTAACCCGTGGCGATGGCACACAAGGAGACGACATTACCGCCAATGCTAAAACCATACGAAGTATACCCTTGCGTATTGGCACACAAACTCCTGATAGTTTTGAGGTTAGAGGAGAAGTCTATTTTCCAAAAGAGCAGTTCGCCCGGATCAACGCTGAACGGATTGATGCCGGAGAAGAGCCTCTGGCCAACCCCAGAAACGCAGCTTCGGGTACGCTAAAAATGCAAGACTCTTCGGTAGTTGCTTACCGAAAACTCGACTGTTACCTCTACTCCCTTCTTGGCGAATCCGTTGAGGTAAATACTCATTCTGAGTCTATTGCCCTGCTGGAAAAATGGGGCTTTAATGTTTCACAGACCTACAAACGTTGCCAATCTATAGAAGAAGTACTCGACTATATAGCCTATTGGGAAATCAAAAGACACGAACTCCCATCAGAAACCGATGGAGTAGTAATAAAAGTAGATAGTCTCCACCATCAAAACGAACTTGGGTTCACAGCCAAAAGCCCCCGGTGGGCCATTGCCTACAAGTACAAAGCCGAAAGTGCCTCAACCGTTTTAGAAAGTATATCTTACCAGGTGGGCCGCACAGGAGCCGTTACTCCCGTAGCCAATTTAAAACCCGTGCTCTTGGCCGGAACTACCGTTAAAAGAGCATCGCTGCACAATGCCAACGAGATCGAACGCCTGGATCTCCGCCTGGGCGACACAGTATTCGTAGAAAAAGGTGGAGAAATCATCCCTAAAATTACCGGTGTAGACCCGCTGGTCCGGCCGGTAAACAGTCAACCGGTAAGCTACATAAGCCATTGCCCGGAATGCCAGACCGAACTTATACGGAAAGAAGGAGAAGCAAACCATTACTGCCCCAATGCAGAAGGATGCCCTCCTCAAATACTGGGAAGAATTGAGCATTTTATTCAACGGAAAGCCATGGATATAGACAGTCTTGGCTCAGAAACACTCAGAGGCCTTCTGGACAAAGGGTTAATTCATGACTATGCCGGCCTATACCAGCTCACTTTCGATGACCTGAACGGCCTGGAGTTTCGTATTTTCTCAGAGAAAAAAGGTGAATACAGTGCCCGAAGCCTAAGGGAAAAATCAGCTTCCAATATCATAAAAGCCATTGAAGAATCGAAGAAAGTACCCTTTGAACGAGTTCTGTTTGCCCTGGGTATTCGCTACGTTGGCCAAACCGTGGCAGAGAAACTAGCCCGCCACTTCAAAACTATTGACAACCTGATGAATGCCTCCTTGGAAGAATTGGTTGCCGTGCCCGAAATTGGAGAACGCATTGCCGAGAGTGTGACAGATTTCTTCAGCCATGAAAAAAATCAGAAACTAATTGCCGATCTTCAGCAAGCCGGACTCCACTTCCAGATAGAAGAAACGGAAGAGGTAAGTGAAAGCCAAAAACTGACAGATCTTTCTTTCGTAATCAGTGGAGTATTCCATCAGTTTTCGCGAGACGAATTGAAGGAAAAGATTAAACGGAATGGCGGCAAAGTAGTCTCATCCATCAGCGCTAAGCTAGACTACCTTGTGGCCGGAGAAAACATGGGACCTGCCAAATTGGAAAAGGCCACTCAATTGGGCATAAAAATCATCTCAGAAGATGAATTCATTCAACTCATCAACAGCTAAATGTCAATACTAGGAAGGAAGATTCTGGGGCTTGTCAATAAGCCCAGAAAACGCGAGTACAAAGAGCCTATACCGCCATACGAAAAGGCCACTAACATTGGCGTTCTCTATACCTATGAAGGAGAAAAGAAAGAAGAAAGCATAAACCAGCTGGTTGAAGAACTGGGTGAGCATAAGCACATTCAAGTGCTTTGTTTTGTGAACCAAAAGGAAGTACCATCTCTCAACCGTGCCACTCTGAAAATCGACCAGATTAGCAGTTGGGGCAAACTTAATTCTCCGGAAACCGAAAGCTTTTTAGACACTTCTTTCGACTATCTGCTACATCTCGATCTTGAATTGAACGAAATTGTTCAAACGCTGTTAAATCGTACAAAAGCCAAGTGCAGGGTTGGTTTTCACTCTGAAACGGCCACCAATTATTATGAATTGATGATTGGTATCAACAAAAGTGCCGGGACTGCTAATTTTGCAGAGCAAATGGTTAAATACATTAAGGCAATCAGGTAAATGGAAAAATTACATGGAACAGGAGTGGCGCTTATAACGCCATTCACTCAAGAAGGGCTGGTAGATTATGATAGTCTTAAGCGAGTACTCGACTTCACCAGCGAGGGAGTTGACTATTACGTTGTTATGGGAACAACCGGTGAAGTAGCTACACTCACTAAAAGCGAGAAAAAAGCAATTCTAGCCTTTGTGCGCGAAAATAACACGAAGAAATTACCCATAGTATACGGCATTGGCGGCAACAATACCGCGGCCGTACTCGATGAAATAAACGATACAAACTTCGATGGAGTGGACGCTCTACTCTCAGTGAGTCCATACTACAACAAGCCTAGTCAGGCAGGTATTATTGCTCACTTCCAAAAAGTGGCCGATGCAAGCCCGGTTCCGGTAATACTTTATAATGTTCCGGGCAGAACAATGTCAAACATGCTGGCCGAAACTACGCTTGCTCTGGCCCAACATCCTAACATATTGGGTATAAAGGAGGCCTCAGGCAAGCTCGATCAGTGCCAAAGTATAGCCACCCAAAAGCCAGAAAACTTTCTACTTATTTCCGGAGACGACCTCATTACCACCGAAATTATGGAGATGGGCGGCTGTGGAGTTATCTCAGTTTTGGCCAATGGGTTTCCCATAGAATTCAGTCAGATAGCCCGATTGGCACTGAGTGGCGATTTTAAAAAGTCTAAGGAGATTTCTAACAGCTTTGAAGCCATAAACCCGCTAATGTATGTAGAGAGTAATCCGGTTGGGATAAAAGAGGTATTGAGACAAAAAGGGGTATGTAACAATCAGGTAAGACTACCCTTACTCCCTGCTACTGAAGAACTTAAGCAGAGGATAGCCGCGTTGCTCTAAACCAAAAATTGAGACAATAAAAAAGCCAATCAAGCAATTGATTGGCCTCTTTATATAAATACGGTTTCCGTATTAGCTATTCTTGATGTTTTGAACATCGATTCTGATTTCCTGAGCTAGGTTCTTAAGCTCTTGCATTCCTTTTCTAACTCTAGTACCAGCAGCCTGGTTACCTTTGTCATAGAATTTTGCGAAATCATCCTCAAGTGAATCTACTAATGCTTTTACTTTGGCAAATTGACTCATATTTATCGTGTTTTAAGGTTGTTGATAATATTGTTTAATTCAGAGCAATATAAAGCAAAATACTCTATTCACAACAATAGAGGCACTTTTTTTTGAGTTTTACTCACCAAAGGCGAGGGCCAACTCTTCTTTTCTATACTCCCCTGATGTAAGTTTTCCTTTAATTGCTTCAAAGGCTGCGATGGTCTCCTCAACATCCTCCAAAGAGTGCGATGCCGTAGGTATAAGACGAAGTATGATCATACCCTTAGGTACCACCGGATAAATAACCACCGAACAGAAAATATTGAAGTTCTCTCTCAGGTCTTTGCTCAGTGCTGCAGCCTCTCCTACTGTACCGTTCAATACCACAGGAGTAACCGGAGATTCTGTTGTACCAATACTAAAGCCTTTCTCTTTCAAGCCACTTTGGAGAGCATCAACAATCGTCCAAAGCTTGTTCTTATGCTCCGGATTATCGCGCAACATAGAGAGCCTTTTAAGACCGCCAATGACAAAGGGCATTGGTAAAGACTTGGCAAAAATCTGAGATCTCATGTTATACTTAAGGAACTTAATGATCTCCTTGTCTCCAGCCACAAAGGCACCAATAGCCGCCATAGACTTGGCAAAAGTAGAGAAGTAAAGGTCTATTTCATCCTGACAACCCAAGTGTTCGCCTGAGCCGGCTCCGGTAGCCCCCATAGTTCCAAAACCATGTGCATCATCTACCAAAAGCCTAAAATTAAACTGGCTCTTCAGCTCGGCAATTTCCTTTACCTTACCCAGGTTACCGGTCATTCCGAAAACCCCTTCGGTTATTACCAAAATACCTCCACCGGTTTCTTTGGTAATTTTTGTAGCCCTTTCCAACTGCTTGGCAAGGTTCTGAATATCGTTATGAGGGAAAACAAAACGTTTGCCCATATGAAGCCTCACTCCATCGATGATACAGGCATGAGACTCTGCATCATACACTATTACATCTTTACGGTCTACCAGAGCATCTATAATAGACAAAACTCCTTGGTAGCCATAGTTAAGCAAGTAAGCCGACTCTTTCATTACAAACTCGGCCAATTCCTGCTCGAGTTGCTCATGATAACTGGTATTACCAGACATCATTCTGGCTCCCATCGGGTATGCCATTCCCCAGTCAGCAGCTGCCTGAGCATCAACCTCTCTTACTTCGGGGTGATTACCTAAACCCAGGTAATTGTTTAAACTCCAGGTCAATACTTCTTTTCCCATGAACTTCATTCTTGGAGCTATCTCTCCTTCTAGTTTTGGGAACATGAAATACCCTTCTGATACGTCTGAATGCTTGCCTAGTGGGCCTTGATTAGACAATAATTTTTCAAATAAATCCAACGCCTTAGTGCTTTAATAGTCGATTCTCACTTATTCAAAGAAGACGCAAAGGTAATACTATAATAACCATTTATCAAAAATAGAGACACATATAAAAGACTGATTGGTTCTCAAAACCAATATTATTAATTAGCATTGCAAGCGAGAATTTGAGCCTATGTCAGAAAGTAAAATTAAGAAGATCTTAGTGGCCAACCGAGGCGAGATTGCCATCCGTGTAATGAGAACTGCCCGCGAAATGGGCATCAAAACCGTGGCCATTTACAGCGATGCAGACGTTCATTCACCACACGTGCGCTATGCCGATGAAGCCGTAAACGTTGGGCCGGCTCCATCCAATCAGTCATACCTTAAGATGGATAGAATCATAGACATCTGCCTTGAATTAAACGTAGATGCTATTCACCCCGGCTATGGTTTCCTCTCTGAAAATGCCACATTTGCCAAAAAGGTGGCCGAAAAAGGAATTATTTTCATTGGCCCTTCTACACACGCTATAGAAGTAATGGGCGATAAACTTGCCGCAAAAAATGCTGTTAAAGCATACAACGTGCCCATGATTCCTGGGGTAAACCATGCCGTTACAGACTTGGCCGAAGCCCGAAAAATTGCTGAAGATATTGGATACCCCGTACTCATTAAGGCCAGTGCCGGAGGCGGAGGAAAAGGCATGCGTGTGGTAGAGCGGCCTGAGGATATTCAGGAGCAAATGCAGCGTGCCATGAGCGAAGCCGAATCGGCTTTCGGAGATAAATCTGTCTTTATTGAAAAGTACATCGGTTCACCTCGGCACATAGAAATTCAGGTGCTGGGCGATCAGCATGGCAACCTGGTATACCTTTTCGAAAGAGAATGCTCTATACAACGCAGACACCAAAAAGTAATTGAAGAAGCCCCTTCATCCGTGTTAACTCCCGAATTAAGAAAAGCTATGGGAGAAGCAGCCATTGGTGTGGCAAAAGCATGCGACTACTACGGTGCAGGAACGGTAGAGTTTATCGTAGATGAGAATCTCGACTTCTTCTTTCTGGAAATGAATACGCGTTTACAAGTAGAACATCCTGTGACCGAAGAAATAACAGGCATTGATCTGGTAAAAGAGCAAATACGGATTGCCGAAGGACACCCGCTAAGCTTCAGCCAGGAAGACTTGAAGATTAAAGGACACTCCATTGAAGTACGGGTATATGCTGAAAATCCCAAAGAGAATTTTCTTCCCGAAACCGGCCGTCTTGAAACCTATAAGATACCCCAGGGGCCGGGAATCCGTGTAGATGATGGCTTTGAAGAAGGCATGGATATTCCGATCTATTACGACCCTATGATTGCCAAACTTGTGGCCACGGGTGAAAACCGGGAACAAGCCAGAATGAGAATGCTCAGAGCCATCAATGAATACGAAATCACAGGCATTAGCACCACGCTCGACTTCTGCTCCTTTGCCCTGAAGCACGATGCCTTTATCAGCGGAGACTTCGATACAAAGTTTGTTCAAAATCACTTTAAACCGGAGTATCTTGATGCTCATAATGAAGAGGAAGAAACCATTGCCATTGCTCTGGCTGCCTATGCCCTTGAAGAAAAGAAAAAAGCTACCAACCGTGCCGATGCGAGCGGACAGTTGAGTAAATGGAAGTTGAGAGCAAAGCAATAGTATGGCGAAAATTCTACCCTTTAGGGCATGGAGATACAACAAGGAGCTATCTCGTACTATAGATGAGCTAACCTCTCCGCTGTTCGATGTGATTTCCGAAAAACAGCGAGACGCTCTATATGCTATACCTTACAACAGCATACACCTGAGCGTTCCATTGAACTCGGAAAGTCCGCTAGAAGCACGGCATACCATTACCCAGTGGAAAGAGAAAGGAATAATTGAGCAAGACCCAATTCCCGGAATTTATGTGTATTACCAGCATTTTGCCCTACCGGGAAGCGATAAAAATTACGTAAGAAAGGGGTTCGTTAGCTTCATAGAAGCCACTGATTGGGGAAAACCTGACTCCGTTATTTTAAGGCATGAAAACACCATCCCTCACTCGGTAGCCGATCGTGTGGAAGTATTGAAAGCAACAGAACTGAACGTTAGTCCTACTCACGGTCTATACTTCGATCCTGACTTTGAGCTGGAGCAATACATGGATGAAAGCCAGCTAAACCCTATTTATGAAACGGAAGACTACCAAGGAGTAAAAGATGTACTTTCAGTGATCCACGATCGAAACATTATTCAAAAGTTCATCGACAAACTAGGCCCTGAGAAAATCATTCTTGCCGATGGTCATCACCGCCTGGAGAGCTCCATACAGTACAGGCAGGAGATGGTAGAAAAACAAGGATCCGGAGGACATGAAGGCTTTAATTTTCACCTTATGTACCTCACCAATGGCGAGGCTGATGATCTTCGCATTCTGCCGACTCACCGACTCATAAACGGCATTAACGATTTTAGCCGAGAGGAGTTTATGAAGAAGCTGGAGCCTTATTTCTTCATTCGCCCTATAGAAAACCCGTATGACATTACGGAGATAATTCTGGGTAAGCAATGGGCTTTTGGTCTTCTTTTTAAAGATGAAACCTTTAAAGTACGACTGAAGCCTGAAGCACTGGATGCAATGGAGTGGAATTTCCCAGAGGTTGTAAAGCGGCTGGATCTTACCGTGATGCACTACTTCATCATAGAGAAAGCACTTGGTATAAAAGGCAAAGACCAGCGAAAATCCAGAAACATTTCTTTCGAAAGAAATTTCGCCACCTGCCTGAGCAAAACCATTCGCAACGAAGCCCAGTTTGCCATCATAACCAAAGAAATAAGCATGGACACGGTAAGGGAGGTATGTCATTCCGGTTATACATTACCTCAAAAATCGACATATTTTTACCCAAAAGTGATTTGTGGCTATTTATTCGGATCTATAAAGGATGATGAATTTACCCTACCGTTTAATCCTTGGGAGTAAATCTCCCAGAAGGCAGGAGCTACTAAAGAACCTGGGGCTTGACTTCGAAGTTCGGGTTAGGCCTGTTGACGAAACATTCCCTACTCATCTGGAAGCCACCCAAATGGCAGAGTTCATTGCCAGAAAGAAGGCCGAAGCTTTTGATGACCTACTAGACTCAGAATTGGTTATTACTTCCGATACGGTTGTGATATGCGATGGCAGGGCGTTGGCTAAACCGGCCAACCGAGATGATGCCAAAACCATGCTGCAGGCTCTTTCCGGCAATAGTCACCAGGTAATCACAGCCGTATGTCTCAAAACCCAAAATAAAATCACCTCATTTTCAGAAAGTACATTGGTCTACTTCGATGTTCTCGAAGCCGCTGAAATAGACCATTACATAGACCTTTATAAGCCTTTCGATAAAGCAGGAGCCTATGGCATTCAGGAATGGATTGGCATGATTGGTATACATAAAATTGAGGGCGACTATTACAATGTGATGGGGCTGCCGCTTCATAGGCTATACAAAACGCTAAGGTCATTCACTTCGCAGGTCTAACCTTATCTGCAAAACTTTTGGTCATCCGTATTCAACAAAAAAGCACCCCTTTAGGAGTGCTTCTTAATTGATAATTATGAGTCTGTATTAATTAGTTCGTTGCAGGAGCAGCAGCCGGCTTTTTGGCTTGCATTTTTTCTACCAAATCCCCATCCTTCAATCGCTTAGACACTACAAAGAATGGCCCTGAAATAACCTCCTGACCTTCATCTAAACCGGATAGTATCTCAATATTGTCGAAGTCGCTAATGCCGGTTGTTACCTCTACCATTTTAGCCACTCCCCCTTCATTTACAAAAACAACTTCTTTGAGGTTGTCTTCACTGGCCAGTCGGTTAGAGGCCGGTGTAGCTGTTGTCTCATTATCATTTTCTCCGTTGGCTCCTTTGAGGTTAGGATTACGGGTAGTTACAGCCGCTAAGGGCACTGAAAGTACATTCTGCTTGGTTGTAGTGATAATCTCAACACTGGCTGTCATACCCGGACGGAAAGGTGAAGGACCATTAATTTCCGATAGCAGGTCGGTAAAACTCTCGTTGAGAATTCTTATTTCTACTTTGAACTCTGTAACCGCATCGGCCGAAGCTTTTGGATTAGCCGTGTTTGCAATTTGAGTGACTATACCCTTAAACTTTTTATCCATCTGAGAGTAAGAATCCACATCAATAATTGAGGTATCACCCACACTCACTCGAATAATGTCATTCTCGTTTACATCTACTTCAACCTGCATTTGGTTAAGGTCTGCCAGACGCATCATTTCTGTACCGGCCATTTGCTGAGTACCTACCACACGCTCTCCCTTCTCTACGTTGAGTTTAGAAATTGTACCACTGGCAGGAGCCGTAACCACCGTGAGCCTCACGTTTTCCTTAGCTTCATCAACTGTGGCTTGGCTCGATTTGATAATGTATTCGGCTGCCTTCACGCTTTCTTCTGCCGCCTCCAGGTTATACTTGGCCGTGAGATAGTTAGACTGAGCCGTTTCAAAATCGGCATCTGAAATCACATTCTCTTTTCTCAATTGCTCTGCCCTTTTGAAAGCAAGTTCTGCCTGAGTGAGCTGTGCCTCGCTGCGGGCCTTGTTGGCCTTGGCAGAGGCTAGGTTGGCCAATTGTTGGTTAAGGTTGGCCTGAGCTCTATCTAAGGCTGACTGTAAGTTATCAGGTCTGATTTTAACCAGCACCATGCCTTCATTGACAAAGTCTCCTTCTTCTACATTCAATTCTATAATTTCCCCTGCAACATCGGGGCTTATGATAATTTCTGTTACTGGCTGAACCACGCCCGAAGCAGTAACTTTTTCTATAATGGTGTTACGGCTTACCTTTGCCATTTCTACAGACAAGGTTTTCGCACCACCAATAAAGCCTGCTTGCTTACCTACAATAGCAAATATCATAATGGCAGCTACTGCTATCAGTAGTATCCAGACAATTCGATTCGATCCTTTTTTCTTCTTAGCCATGTTGTTGTTCTTAATCTAAAGTGATTGGGTTACCCAAATAAAAGTCTAAAATTTTTGCACGGAATATGTATTCGTACTTGGCCCGAACAAGGTCAGTTCTGGCTGCAAATAAGTTGTTGTTGGCCACCTGATAGTCCACAAAATTGGCACTACCTGCATTGTACCTTTGCTCAGTGGCCCGGAATGATTCTTCGAGGGCCGCTACTCGCTTTTGAGAAGCTTCGTAAGACTTCAAAGCGGCCAAAGCCGTGTTATAAGCCGACTCAATGTTTTGTCTCAGTGTATTTTTCACCGTTTGGGCCTGAATTTCTGCACGCTGCTTATTAATCTCTGCACGCTGTAGGTTGGCGGTATTTCCATAACGGTTGAAGATAGGGATGCTCAGGTTTACCCGAACAGATTGCCCCAGGTTATCATTAAACTGGTCAGTAAACCTGTATGAATCAGAAAATACGGGCACGGTTTGCGTTCTTGGATTGGAAAAAACGGTCTCGTTGGTCCCTTGCACAAAGCCAATTTCCTGGGCAGGCACAACAACCTCTTGTGTACCGGTAAGCTGCCTTGCCTGATCGGAATAGTTGGTAGAAATACTACCGCTCAATGACAAGGTGGGCAGGAAAGCTCCTTTAGAAATTTTTACATCCATATCACTGCTCTGTATTCCCAGTTCGGCACTCTTTACATCGGGTTGATTGTCTAGCGCTATTTCATAAATCTTAGAAGGGTTGCTCATAGCCAGCCTAACTGATTCAATCTCCAGGGTTGGTGCCTCCAACTGAAGGTTTACCTCTGCTGGCATCTGCATGGCCTGCTTCAAATTAAGCATAGCCAGGTTCAAAGCGTTTTCGGCATTCACTACCTGAACTTCGTTAGAAGCCAACTGAGACTCTAAATCGAGCTGATTGGTAATGGGCAGAGAGCCCGCCTGCACCAATTTGGTTGTACGATCTAATTGTGCGGCTGTAGCCTCTCGCTGGTACCTTGCATTTTGCAGTTGTTCCTGATTGAGCAGTACGTTTAGAAAGTTAGTCGCCACCTGCAAGCCTATGTCGTTCTTAGCTTTTTCAAGGTCTAATCCGCTGGCTTCCAGATTCAGCTCATTTCTTTTAATGGTATTTCTAAGAGCTCCTCCGCTGTAGAGTACCACAGACGAACTAGCAGAGAGACCTCCGGTAGTGAAATCCTGACTCACAAAGGAGTTAGATACCGGATCAATACTTCTACCGAACGATTTACCCACGCTTCCGTTGGCACTTACGCTTGGCAACAGGGCAAATCTGGATTGCTTCAGGGCTATTTCATTGCCCAATTGGTTTAGTTGATTGCTTCTTACGCTCAGGTTGTTTTCCCAGGCGTAATTAATACACTCTTCCAGAGTGAAAGTTGTTTGACCTTCCTGACTTTGAGCCAGGTGAAAGCTCAGGAGCATTCCCAGCCCAAAAATTATTGTTTTTTTCAACTTCATGATTTGTATTTAAAAATCTATATCCGGAATAAATATGACCTCATTTATCCAGCTCAAATGTTTCAGAAAATCGATGGTTACCTGCGAGGGTTTAGAATCCATTTCTATCACGTGACAGGCTCGGTCGTTCTTACCTTTTCGGTTAACCGCCATGGAGGCAATGTTGCAATCTTCATTGGCTAAAACTGTGGCAATAAAGGCAATAGCTCCTTTTTTATCGGCTGCCATTATAATCATTGTACTCAGGTTGGCATTGAACCCTACTCCAAAACCGTTTACACTGCCAATTTTTATCACCCCGCCACCACGGCTCTCACCCACCACCTCAATGGTGCGGTCTCCACTGGTAGCTACCACCTTAACCGTATTTGGATGCATAACAGATGCATTGCCTACCGACTTAAACTTGTACTGAAAGCCAGCTTCTTTGGCCAGGTCGAGGGCGGTTTTAATCCGGTCATCGTCTGTTTTAAAATCCATTAGTCCGGCAATAATTGCACGGTCAGAGCCATGGCCTTCATAGGTTCTGGCAAAAGAATTGTAAAACGTTATGTCGGCAGTTTCAGGAGCCTTACCTAAAATCTTGCGGGCTACACGCCCTATTCTAACAACTCCAGCGGTGTGAGAACTGGAGGGGCCTATCATTACAGGACCAATCATATCAAACACACTACTTTGCTCTGCCATAGATCATCCAAATTATGTTTTCAATATTAGATAAATATGCCCTACTTGATTTTCGATTATGTTTGAAAGGTGAATACCCTCCATGAAAGCAATATTTAACTCCCGAATTATTGACACTTCCAAACCGCTGATTTTAACAAGCAATCGTGCATTTTGTTATGGAGACGGCCTATTCGAAACGATTGTTACAGGCCCGGACAGAATTGATTTAATTGATTGGCATTTGGAAAGGCTGTTGCGTGCCTCCGCGGTCTACGGCATGAAGGCTCCTGAAGTGTTGACCCCCAACTATGTGCGCGACAGTATTGAGCAATTGTGCAAAGAGAATGCTGTTAAAGGCACCACACGAACCAAGCTCATAGTATGGAGAAATGAAGGCGGACTGTATGCCCCGGAGCAAAACAGCTGCAGCTTTCTGTTGGAGTGCAAGCCCTCTCACAAACCTTTTTTTGAAGGCCTAGGCACTATTGGCTTGAGCCAAACCATTACCACCCGGCATACCCTCTACTCCTTTGCCAAAAGAACAAATGCCATAGACTATGTACTGGCAGGAAAAGAAAGGGCAGAAAATGAATGGGATGAGATTGTGTTACTAAGTACCGAAGGACACCTGGCAGAAGCCAGCATGGCCAACTTGTTTTGGGTAACCAATGGTGAGCTATTTACTCCTTCTTTAGACACCGGCTGTATAGAAGGTATTATGCGAAGGGCTGTGCTTGAAAAAGCCGAAAAGGCCGACATGGTAGTGAATGAGGTAAAAGCCAACCCTGAGGTACTCCCAACAGCACAATGTATTTTCACTACCAATGCATCGGGCATCAGGTATTATTCTCACTTTATGAATAGTACTCAAAGGAAAGAGAACCCTCTGGCTTTTTTAAAGCCAATACTTACACAGCTACTTCGGCCTTAATATGCGGATGCGGATCGTAACCTATTAGTTCAAAATCCTCATAGGTAAATGAAAACAGATCCTTCACTTCAGGATTCAGTTTCATTGTTGGCAGAGGCCTAAAGTCTCTTGTTAACTGTAACCTGGCCTGATCGAAGTGATTGGAATAGAGGTGAGCATCGCCAAAAGTGTGAACAAACTCGCCCGGCTCCAGATCACAAACCTGCGCTATCATTAACACGAGTAAGGCATAGGAGGCTATGTTGAAAGGAACCCCTAAAAAGACATCGGCCGACCGTTGGTAAAGCTGACAGCTGAGCTTACCATTGGCCACGTAGAATTGAAACATGGTATGACAGGGAGGCAGAGCCATATGATCTACATCGGCCACATTCCAGGCACTCACAATATGCCTGCGCGAATTAGGGTTATTTTTAATGCTTTCAACCACTTTGGTAATCTGGTCAATTGTACCTCCTTTGCCATCGGGCCAATGCCGCCATTGGTAGCCATAAACAGGCCCTAGGTCACCATTCTCATCTGCCCATTCATCCCATATTCGCACCCCATGATCTTTCAGGTACTTAATGTTCGTATCTCCTTTTAGAAACCAAAGCAATTCATGAATAATAGACCGCAGATGGAGTTTTTTAGTCGTTACCACCGGAAAGCCTTCGGACAAATCGAATCGCATCTGATACCCAAACACGCTTCGGGTACCAGTGCCGGTTCTATCGCCCTTGTCCACTCCATTCTCCAAAATATGTCTCAACAATTCGTGGTATTGCCTCATTTTCTGTAGGGTATTTTTAGATTTGAACTAGTGAACAAATTAACGGAAAATGTGGGTAAACCGAAGTCAGATCACAAGGAAAATGGCTGGGAAGTTTTTTTAACCACCTGCTTTTATCTTAACACCTCCAAAGCGCGCTGGCACTTATTCATTCTGTTGGCCATCACCCTGTTTTTTGGTACTAAACTCAATGACCTTCGGTTCAACTATAGCTTCAATAGTTTTTTCCCCGAGGGTGATGATGACCTTGCCTATTACAATGAGTTCATTGACGAGTTTGGGCAATTCAACGATTTTCTGTTTGTGGTGCTAAAAAACAAGGAAGGCCTCACCCAACCGTTCCTCGATAGTGTTGAACTCCATAAACAAACCCTTGATCAGTGGCCCGAGGTAAAACGTATAGAAAGCGCCTTAGACCTGAAAGGCATACAAATTACTCCCTTTGGCATCAACACCTATCCATTGCTGCCCAAAATAAACCGTTTTACACCGTCTGTTCTAGACTCTTTAGGAATGCTGGGCAACTACTTTGGTAGAGAAGATGGTTCGGTACTTTTATGGTTGGAACATGAAACCTTTGAGGCAAAGCCAGATGCCGATGCCTTTTACCTTCAACTGTCTGATCATTTTTCTTCTGCCGGACTGGAAGACTTCGTCATCTCCGGAAAAATTCAAATGCAATACGATTTTACCTTAAAGTTGGAAAAGGAGCTATCCCGTCTTTTGGGTTTAGGGCTATTGGTTATTGTACTGATTCTCTTTCTGTTATTCAGAAGCTGGAAAGGACTGATACTTCCACTCGTTGTTTTGCTCATCACACTGATCTGGACCATGGGGCTAATGGCCTGGCTAAACAAACCTATTGATGTGATGGTGGTGATGATTCCGCCCATTTTATTGGTTGTGGCTCTTTCGGATGTCATTCATTTCGTTCATAAATATGACGAGTTAAAGTTACAGGCTCTACCCAAGCAAGAGGCCATACGATTGGCTGTAAAAACCATTGGAAAGGCTACTTTTTTAACTTCCGCTACCACCGCAACGGGCTTTCTTGGCCTGCTCTTTTTACCCATAACTCCCATCAAGGAGTTTGGCTTACTTACGGCAGCGGGTGTGCTACTGGCTTTTGTGGTTACATTCCTTAGTCTTCCGGCCCTCCTTTATTTTTATCCGTCTACCGTTCAAAACACATCGGCATTTGGTTTTTCGTGGGAACGCACACTTTACAACCTTCACAGGCAAATTCTACAACGGCCCCGGTTTATTGTTGCCGGCACGCTCCTGCTCTGCCTTGCTTCGGTTTGGGGCATTTCTAAACTTGAGCTCTCCACCAGCCTGATTGTGGGGCTGCAACGCAACGAGCCGGAACTTGAAAAAGTAGCCTATTTCGACAAAAACTATGATGGTTACAAACCTTTTGAACTGGGCATAAAGCTCTCCGACAATGCTGATCTTTTTTCACCAGAAGTAGTGGAAAAGATGGGGCGCATTGAAAACTATCTGCAACAAAAATATGGAGTGGCCCATGTGCAATCTCCTCTTTCGCTTATTCGCGAAATAAATGCAGGGCTCTACGGTGGAGCCCGTAAGTATGCCACCTTGCCACAAACCGATGATCTGGATAAAGTAAGGCGTTATTACTACTCCCCTCGACTGCGCACCTTACGAAATAACGTACAGTCAATTAACGGGAAAATGATTCGCATGGTAGGAAGAACCAAAGACCTTGGAAGCGCTCATTACCACCCTCTAAACGACAGCCTAAATGTGTTTTTAGCTTCTCAAATAAACGGGAATGGGCTCGAGGCCAAACTTACCGGAGCCTCTTACCTTATTGACAAAACGGATAGTTACGTTGTACGCTCGCTGATTAAAGGTTTGGGCTTTGCCTTACTCTGTATTGGTATATTTGTGCTCCTGGCCTTCCGAAGCTGGTTGCTGGCATTCATAGCTCTAATACCTAATGTACTTCCCATTTGCCTGCTGTTTGGTAGTATGGGGCTGCTGGCCATAGACCTAAATATTTCAACTGCCATAATTTTTACCGTGGCCCTTGGCATAGCCGTAGACGACAGCATACATTTTATAGCACGTTTTCAACAAGAAAGACAAGGCTCAGAGCAATCACAGGCGGTTAAAAACACCTTCGTAAAAACGGGTAAGAGCATTGTGGTTACTTCAATAGTTATTGCCCTGGGTTTTGCCGTCTTTCTTGCCTCAGGCTTTTCTGCCGCATTTTATCTGGGCTTTTTCATAGTGCTTGCAGCTCTATTGGCCGTACTATTCGACCTCACCATTTTGCCAATTATACTCAGGCGCATTGGCCGCAAAAAACTATAGCTTGTCCAAATCGACAATATCGGACTTCTTGATCCATTTTTTGTAACCGAACATAAGGTTGAGACCAAATCGGATGTCGGCCTTACTGTATTGTTCCGGCCTGTTAGTAACCAGAGCGTTATCCATAGCCAGGTATAGCTGAACCGGTCCAATGTTGGTGCCCAAATTGGCTCCAAAATTATATTCATTATTGGCCCCTCTATAGCTTCCTAAAATACCCACCACAAACTTGTCGAACTTGTGATTGAAAGAAACGGCATAGTTGGGCCGCATACCAGACAGTGCATCGCGCTTGAAATAGGTTATGGAGAATCGATCGTTGGGAGTCAGGTAAGCAGAGGCTGTCAGATAAACACGCTTAGCCATAGTTGTTTCAAAGGGTTCTCTGGTTTCGTTAGAGGTAAACTTATTTACTATACTATCCTGAATGGCCTGTTCCGGATCTTCCATATCGCGTAAATCAATTCCCGAAAAAGTAAATGAGGCATCCTCTGTATTATAATTCTTGGCCTGTTCTGTCCACTTAATTTTTCCGATGTCGTTTACGGCCGCTTCTACCTCCAGCCATTTCAGCGGCTGGTAACGCACGCCAAAGTCGAAGGCCACGGTTTGGTTGCCATTAGACATGAGATACTGCATTCTTTCACTATCAGAGTAGTCATCAGAATCTCCGAACATATCGAACCCTGCTGTATTAACCGTTCCATTCTGTACTTCTACGTGCCAGCTATAGTCGGTTTCATCGGTAGTAAGGGTTAGGGTGGCATTCTCTTGTATTGAGCCATGAAACATTCCGGTTACCATTTTTATTCGGCCACCAACCGTTAGTTTATCGTCCAGAAAGCGTCTGGCATAGCCAATACCCACTTCATGGTATCCATCAATACGAGCCCGGCTACCTGAAAAGTCCAAAGTACCTCCTATTCTTGTTGAGTTACCATTGGCCAAAAATTCAATTAAATCTTTGTTGTAAATAAGATCCACATTGGCCCTTATGTTGGCAAACACAGAAAAACCGCCTTGCTTTGTTTTAAACGCAAGGTGCATCAAATTAATATCGGTCTGCACATTCACGTGGTTGGTGGTAAGTGCTACACCATTCATAACATCGAAGTTGACGGTGAAATCACTTTGTCCGGGGGCCTTATACAAAAGCTCTTCCAGGCGCAGATCGCCCTGAACGGTAACTCCCAAATTGGCGGGAAGCCCAAAAGTGAAACTATTGTTGGGGATAAAGGCAGGTTGAAAATTACTGCTTTGTGGCACTATATCGCGCAATTGATAGAAGGACAAAAAACCTTGAGCCGAAACCTGAACGGCAACCAAAAGAGCAATAAGGGTTAGAGTGAGCTTCTTCATCTTAGTTACCGTTAGTGTTTAGTTCTACATCCAGTTGACCAGCAATGGTAAACTTTAACTGATAATCATCGAAAAACTTCACATTGGCACCTTGCCCAACCTCGGTAGTCGAAAGCTTAACTACCAGATTGATCCGTGTGGCTTCTTTAATGGCCTGAATATCTTCGCTTTCCATTTCGATATCGGCAATGGTGCGTACGGATGAGGTTGTTCTGCCGTTTGTTCCAAGCGGAGCGGCTTCAAAAACAGGTTGCTCATCAATAGTGTAGACTATTCCTCCCTGATCGTTCAGAAACTGGATCTCTACCAGTCCTCCCATGGGCAGTTCATTGTCTGCAATGAGCCTCAGCAGTAAGCGTTTGGCCTTATCTATATCTTCAGGGCTGGTAAATGGCATGCTCTCTTCCGCTCTAAGTTCATCAAGGCTCAAGTGAAGCGGAATTTCAATATCTACCCCTACATTCAACACACTTTGATCGTTTACAAAGTTGTATTGGAAGGGTATGCCGTTGGGGTTCGATGCGGCCTGAACGTCTACAATTACTCGTTTGGGGCGCGCATTTAGCAGCTCATCGATGTTTGAGTTTTCAGGTGTCAGATCTATCTGTGTAGTTCTTGTGGCTCCTTCATTTGCCAAAGAAGGTCTGGCTACCACATTCAGTTGGTTAATTACATCGCCACTCAGATTAATGATTTGACCGGTTTTGGTAATGGCTGCAATCTGTTGAAAATCTACCCCCAGCGGGAAACCAAAACTATTATCGAATACAAAAGACACCCGCGGATCGGCAAACTGAATGGTACCATCGCCAAACTGATCGAAGAAATCGAAACTCACAATCTCAAAGCTCACTTCGAGCTCCTGAGAGTCGATGAAACCATATACCCGTTCAAAGCTGGTGTTAGTCATGCCCACGTTAAACTCAATACGATCGGCAGCGGCAATGGAACTGGAAGGGGTTACTTCGATGTCGTATGTCAGGTTAACCAAAAATTTATTGGAAGTAGTATTGCCATCTTTGTCGCGATGAAAGTAGCCTGCATAGTTGGCCAGACTTTCGGTATCGGTAAAAGTATTATTGGATGCGGTGAGCCTGCCGCTCATAACCAGCGGAGTTCCATTACTCTCTAAGGACTGAAAGGTAGCCTCAAAATCTATATTAGCGTTAAAGTCGGACTCTACCGTAAACTCAAAAAGTCCACCCTTAAAAAATATACTGTCGTAAGCCTCATTGCCTCTCTGACTCAAATCAAACTCGTAGGTTTCAGAAATGGTTATGGTGGTTGTGGCCGGTGGATTACTAATGCTTGTTCCGGCCGGAAGAGACGAGCCAAAGGTCTGATCTTGTACCTGCAAAAACTCTTCGGCACTTTGCGACTGTAACTGCTCGGAATAGACTATGGTAACCACATTTTCAGCATTGGTAGTTACTCCTGCTGTAGCATCGTTCAGTTCCTCAAATAAATCGCTTACCGTATAGTTTAGTTCGCCAAACACAACAGCTATGGAGGGGTCGAACACGATATCGCCAAATTCGGCATCTTCAAAATACTGCACATTGCAGGCGAGCATAAATGCAGCCAGAGCAGCAAAGCAAACAGTCAATAATTTCTTCATACCACGGGTTGATTATTTCTCAGGCATTACAACCCACAGTACCAGATAGACAATTACTCCGGGAAAAGCAGCGCTAAAAATTGAGATCAGAACATAGGCCAGTCGGGTCATAGAGACCTCCCAACCTAAATACTCTGCCAACCCTGCACAAACTCCTGCAATAATCTTCTTGTCTTGAGAACGGTATAATTTGTTGTTGCCAGCCATAAAAATAGTATTAGCCAACAATTTAAGGAGTTATATCATAAATTCCGATTAAGGGAAAGTGATCGGAATAATAAACATCATTGACGGTTTTGAGCTCCAACGCTTTTATGCCCTGGGAATAGAATTGATTATCGATTCGAAGAAATGGGAGTTTTCCGTTGTAAGTAACTCCCATGCCCCTACCGGCTTCTTCAAAAGCATTTTTATACTTTTTCTTAAACTGAAAGTAATTGTAGCTAAAGGGCACATCATTGAAGTCTCCGGCAAAAATATGTTTTCGAGGTCCTGAAGCTGCATGAGCCAGCAATTCTTTGATCTGACGTGTTCGTCTGGCCGAAGCCGTAATAAATCGGTTTTTCACGTTTTCATATTCCAGCTTAATGCCTTCAGGGTTCTGAATTTTATCGGGATTAATACCCATAGACTCCAGATGAACACTATAGACCCTGAGGGTGTCTTTTCCAATTTTAATATCGGCAAACCGTGCATTATTCAACTCGTCTAAAGGAAAAACCAACCCTTCGTTAATAATGGGGTACCTGGAATAGATAGCTACATGAAACTGGTCTTTGTGCAACGAGGCGCGATATCCTTTTTGGGCAATTCGAGGGGATATATTTTTGAGTGGGTAGAACTCCTGAAAACACATAATGTCTACATCCACTTTATCCATCCAGTCGATTACCTCCTCATAGTTATCCTTTTTCGCGTCTACAAACCATTTCACATTGTAGTTCATTATTGAAACAGACTTTGACGTAGACTCTTCCCTTCCTCCAAAACTAAAACTCACCTGCAGAAAAGGGTAGCCAACTATGAGTAGTACCAGGGCTATGAAACCCGACTTCCATTTAAAGAAAAGTGAGGCAATGAGTAATAAGAAGTTGAGCAGTAGCACCAATGGCACACCAAAAGACACAATACCTGAGTACTTAAAAAACAGAGGAGATATGAGTACGCTGGAGTAGACCACCAGTGTGAAGAAAATCCAAAGAACCTGCGGTAACTTAAAGAGAGATTTCATTGACCACTCAAATCACTATTCTAACAATTTTAAAACGATTTTCTTGTAACATAAACCACAAAAAACAGGAATGGTCGCAAGTTCAATCTCAACCGATTGATATTCACGACCATTCCTTAGAAAAGATTTTCAGGTATTTTCAGGCGGAAGGCTTTTCTCCTTTCGTTATTTATTCATTTCGCAAAGCACGTACCGGATTGCCGGTAGCCACTTTGATAGACTGATAACTCATGGTGAGCAGAGCAATTACCAGTGCACAAGCTCCGGCCAACAAAAACACGGAAACGCTAATGGGCGGTCTGTAGGCAAAAGACTGCATCCACAAGTCTACCCCATACCACCCGACTGCCGAGGCCACCACAAAAGAAATAAGGATGAGTACCGTAACTTCTTTAGACATTAAATACATGAGTTGGGGCAAAGTGGCTCCCAGTACTTTTCTAATGCCCACTTCTTTGGTTTTTTGTTGTGCGGTAAATGCAGCCAAACCAAAAAGACCAAGACAGGCAATAAGCACAGCCAGTACGGCAAAAGAGGTAAATATATCGCCCAAACGGCTTTCTGTCTCATACATATTTCCAAAGCGATCGTCTAGAAAACTGTATTCAAAAGGCTGATCGGTAGCCATCTGGTCCCAGGCCGATCGGGCATCGCTAATTACCTGCTGAAAATTGCCAGCATTGAGTCGAACGCCCAAGTAGCCATTTTGGCCGTTGAGTCGCATAACCAAGGGGCCAATCTCTGTTTTGAGCGATTCAAAATGAAAGTCTTTTACAATACCTATTACCTTGTATCGGTCAAGGGCCGAACCATCATCATTGAAATCGCCAATCACCGCATTTTCCAGGTCTTTAATACCATAAATTTCGGCTGCTTTCTCATTTATTACCATGGCTGTACTATCGGTGGGAATATCACGGTCGAAGAAACGGCCCTTCACTAGCTCTAAACCAAACACTTTTTGATAGTTATGGTCTACATACCAGTTTTGCGATACCTGCCCCCTATCCTGATCGATAATGCCATCAGGAAAAAACACCGTACTAGATCTGTTGCTCGAAGTGGGCAAATACCAGGTAGAACTCACTGCCTCCACATTGGCATTGGCCAAAAGCTCGTTTTTGTATGCTTCCACACCATCGCCCAATAAGTAAGTGTTATGTACCAACAACACCTTTTCTTTCTCAAATCCGAGTTTTTTGTTTTGAATGTACTGCAGCTGATTGAGAATACTGAATGTACCTATAATGAGCAGAATGGATATGAAGAATTGAAAGGTAACGAGGGCTTTGCGCAAGCCACCACTTTTCATGCCCATACTCAGGTTGCCCTTCAATACCTTAACGGGGCTAAATGCTGAAAGAAAAAATGCAGGATACAATCCGGCCAAAAAGCCCACCACCACTGAACCGGCAAAAACCAACGGCAGATTGGCCACAAAATCGAGACTCATTTCGCGCCCGGCAAAGTTGTTGAAAAATGGAAGCAAGAGAACAGCCAATCCAAGGCCAATCAGTCCGCTGATAAAGGTGATAAGCACCGACTCGGAGATAAATTGTGTCACCAACTGACCTTTAACAGAACCAAGTACCTTACGAACACCAACCTCTTTGGCCCTGTTGGCACTTCGGGCGGTCGATAAATTCATAAAGTTGATGCAGGCAATAACCAATATAAAAACGGCTATGGCCGAGAATATATAGACATAGGTTATGTCAGACTCAGGTTCAAAACCTCCGTAACCATCAGACAACAGGTGAATATCTGCTATGGGCTGAAGAAAATAATGAAATCGGTTACCGGCTGCTTCGAATTGCTCGAAAGTCATATCCAGATACTGTTTAAACTCTGCCCCCATCTTCTCAATAGCAATTTCATTCATCTGCTTTTGCACTTGCTCTACATTGGCGTTGGGTTGCATTACCAGATAAGTATCATAGTTTTGATTGAGCCATTGCTGGTTGTTGTAATCACTTTCTCTGGTAATGAATGACAAAATTACATTGAAACGAAAGTGGCTATTGGAAGGAATATCTTCATAGACTCCGGCAACTACCCAATCGGAGTCGTTATCTAGGCGCACCGTTTTACCAATCGGGTCTTCATCGCCAAAATACTTACTGGCAGTAGTAGCACTCATGGCCAGGTGGTTTTTCTTGGTGAGCACCTCCCCCGGAACACCTTTGAGCAATGGCACCCGGAATACCTCAAAAAACGTTTCATCGGCAAACACAAAGCGGTTTTCATTAAAAACCTTGTCGTTGTATTTCACAATCCAATTGCCGGTGTTTCTAAGCCGTAGCCTTTCTTCTACTCCGGGTATCTGGTCTCTGAAAGTAGCACCGGTGGGAGCCGGACTTTGCGAGCCCGTAAAGTCTCTGCCATTGAAAGAGCCCTCAATAACTACCCGGTAAATGTTTTCGTGATTAGGGAAGTGCCTGTCATAGCTCAATTCGTACTGAACATAAGTAACAATGAGCATGCAACACGCTATGCCTATAGCCAGCCCCGAAATATTGAGAACAGAAAAGAATTTATCCTTCCAAATACTCCGGAAGGCAGTTTTGATGTAGTTGTATAACATTATTGTTGGTTTGAGTTTTGACCAGTGGCTTGCGCCACTTGCGCGTAAGACGACTCAAACCACACAGAAGTTGCATTAGCTCATTACAGTTTCCATATGCTCATACCTTTTGCCATCTAAGGTCAGGTAAGACTTAAGCAAATTGGCAGTGAGGCATGAGTGTATAGGCAGAAAGCCAAGCACATCACCAATTTCTATGGCCTCAAAAGTTTCGTCATCTACCGACAATACTCCGTGCTCCTGAGAAAGAGAAGTTAAACGGGCCTCCGGAATAATGGAAGACCATCCTCGCTCCTGAAGAATAACCATCTCCCCAAAAAATTTCTGCTCGTTGGCATCGAACAAATGGTCTTTAGAAAAATGAACCGCACCTCCATGCACCACTATCTGATTTCTATCGGCATACTTGGCCACCACAGGACAAGCCACTGCCACGGCAATGTCGGTCTCATCACAAACATTCAGGTAATTCATTACCAGATCATAAAAAATAAAGTTACCGGGACCCATTTCATCCACGCCCTGCATATATTCGACCACCGTGCAACCGGGGGTATCTCCCATTCTAATAACACACTCTGACAAACCAAGGGTATTTTTTAGCTCCAGAAGCTTTTCGATACTCTCCTTCCAAATTTGCCTGATATCATCAATACTATTGGCCTGGTACGTATTACCCGGGTGGCAATACAGGCCATAGAATCTCAGGCTTTCATCATTGGTCAGTGCTTTGAGTACCCGTTCAAATAAATCTACACGAGTGGCTTTTAGCCCAGACCTACCATAACCGGCATCTACTTCCACAAGCACATTTACCGTTTGCTTGAATCGGCCGGCAACATGCTGAATAACCGCAGGGTCTGCCACCAATACAGTCAGCTTCACCCCTTGTTCTAAAAGCACATTTAAAGCATCAACCTCCAGTGGGTTTAAAGGGAAAGCCACGGTAATATCTTTCCAACCATTCTGGGCGAAGTACTCTGCCATTTTCACTGAAGACACGCTAATCCGATCTACTCCCCTTGCCCTAAACAGCCCCGCAATTTCTCTTGACTGGTGGGTCTTGAAGTGAGGCACCAGCTCTGTTCCGGTTCTTTGGGCTTTTTGAAGCATACGATCCAAATTGGCCAGCATTTTGGCCTCATCGAGCAGTAGAGTAGGTCGGGTTATATTCAGTTCCATGACTGAAAATTACGAGGATAATGACAGGCATTAAAAAAATTGGCCACAGAACTCAACCTTTTTTCCAAAGGTCACGTTTTTATGATTATCTTTTGATATCATTTTAATATCATATTAAATTTGAAGACATGAAAAACGAAAAACCCTATCAGCCTAAATCCGGCTTTGGCATGCTTGCCTTTGCTTTCATTCTCCTGGCCGGAACAATAGCCGCATTAATTGTTACCCAAAACCCGCTATTTGCTCTTCTGTTTATCCTCTTCTTGTTTCTGTTGCCCGGTTTTTTTGTAGTGCAACCCAATCAATCCAGAGTATTGGTTTTTTTCGGAGACTACAGAGGAACGGTTAAGAAGAACGGTTTTTTCTGGGTGAACCCATTTTACTCCAAAAAGAAGGTTTCGCTTCGTGCACACAACTTTGATAGCGAACGGGTAAAGGTGAACGACAAACTGGGTAACCCCATTCTCATTAGCGTTATTTTGGTTTGGCAGGTTGAAGAAACCTATAAAGCAGCTTTCGAGGTGAACGATTACACTCACTTTGTGAGAGTACAAACCGATGCGGCCGTGCGAAAGCTAGCCAACACTTATGCCTATGACAACTTTGAAGATGAAGGCGAAATAACGCTCCGCTCGGGCATGGAAGAAGTAAACCACGACCTTGAAGGAGAGCTGGCTGAGCGTTTGGCAATTGCCGGTATACGAGTAATTGAAGCGCGTATTGGTTATTTGGCCTATGCCGAAGAAATTGCCAGTGCTATGCTACAAAGACAACAGGCTACGGCCATAGTAGCCGCCCGTTATAAAATTGTAGAAGGTGCTGTGGGCATGGTTGAGTCTGCTTTGGAAGAGCTGAATAAAAAACAGATAGTAGATTTAGACGAGGAGAAAAAGGCCTCTATGGTGAGTAATCTTATGGTTGTACTTTGCTCCGACAAATCGGCTACTCCTGTGGTAAATGCCGGAACCTTAAACCATTAGAATTATGCAGTATAAAATTTTACAGAAAGGCCCATTTGAAAAGCTGGAGAAATTCGAAAAGAGGTTGAACGAGTTGGCCATGTCTGGCTGGCGGGTAGTTACTTCTATGGGCGACTTTTACCTGGTTTTGGGCAAAGAGAAATACTAAGTTATGGCCAAGAAGAAACCTTTTGTGCTCAGGATGGATCCTGAAATTCTGGCCGCTGTTGAAAAATGGGCGGCCGATGAATTTCGTAGTACAAACGGACAAATGGAATGGATTATAAACAAAGCCTTGAAGGAAGCTTCGAGACTACCTAAAAAGAAAGACTAATGGAACACAAAAACTGGAGCTGTCCCAAGTGTAGGAACAGATCGTTCGAAACGGATACTGTTGCGATGACAGGCAGCGGATTGAGCCGTTTTTTCGATATTCAAAACCGAAAGTTTGCCGCTATAAACTGTACTCGCTGCGGCTATACAGAATTTTATAAAATGAACAAAGCCGGTACATTAAGTAACTTGTTAGACCTAATTACAACCTAATGACCCAAGCCCTGCTTATCCATGCTATTATAGCCTTCTCGGCCCTGCTGCCGGGAGTGCTTATGCAGTTCGTAAATGTGGAGTCGCCCAACCGTTGGGTAGGTTATCGTACACCATTTTCTATGAAAACCCAACATACCTGGGAGTTTGCCAATCAGTTCAGTGCCAAGGCCATACTTTGGGCCGGCATTATTACCGTAGCCATTCAAATTGTGCTATACTTTGTAATAAGCAGCCTGGAAGCGCAAATACTCATTACTTCCGGAGTGATGACCCTAGGCTTTCTTATGGTTATTGCCATTACGGAAAGTAAGCTCCACAACCGGTTCGACAAAGACGGAATGCCTAAAGACCTGGATGCCGACCGGTTCTAGTGTTGCCTTACATTAAAAAAACTCCACCTTGGTTCGGGCAAGAGTGTTTGAGCTAAAGCCGGCATAATGGAGTGGAGTTTAGTCCATTTCCAGCTCATATTTTTTGGAGTTAATGGGAGGCTCTATACCCTCAACTTGTATTGAAAAGCGAAGGTGGTGCTTACCCTCTCCCAACTGCGGCTGCTGTAATAATACTGAAACTTCCCTGCTTTCTCCCGGAGCTATTTCTCCACTCAGTTCTTTCAACTCCTGTATTCCTACGGGCTGCAAGCCCTTTAAATAATGGGCATTGAGTACAACTCTATGCTCACCTGCATCGCTAAAATTGACTGCATAATCATAGTGGTTGGTTAGTCGCAAGGTTACCATCACATTTCCTTTCTTAAGGTCATTTACTTGCTCCTCATCAATCAGTTCTACAGCTACCTTTCTAAAACTCCTGAAGTTTTCTACCACCCGATAATGTATGCCCTTCCCAATTTGCGTGTAATAGTCTTTGTAGTTTACCGTATCGCGATAACGGTTTATCTGAAACACTGTTTTTCCTTGTAGTTGCTCCTCCAATGACAAAAGGTCGTGCTGGGTTTCCCGGTAATCAAAGGTGTTATAACAGTGCACAATGTCTCCAGTAAGATAGGCGTAACGAGAGGCTCTCTCGTAGTGATTGTTGAACATAATAGGCAGGCCGTTGCTCAGCTCGTTCACCTCTTCGGCCCAGGTATCCCAATTATGCAACACGTCCCACCCTTCAGTCCACGATTTGGGTAGGAAATCATACATCAGATATATTCTTAAGGGTACAATCAGCACTAGAGTAGCCACCGCAATACGCTTCATCCATCGTCTCATGCGTTCATGATCGGCTATGTACTCATGAGCCAGAAGCACCAGCGGCATCATCATTATGCTCGTCCAGTGTTTATGAAACTCTACCTTGAGAGTGGAAATAAAGAAGAAGACGAATACTCCCACCAGGCAAAAGCGAAGGGCCCGGTTAAAATCGGAACTATGCCTGTTCAAGAAAGCCCCTGCAATGAGCAAAACCCCACAAAACGGGCCAAATACCACCGGTTGAATACCGACATAATAAGCCAGCGATTCCCAACTAAAGCCCATGTCTATTCGGTTGTACAAATGGAACTTGATGGTGGCAAAATCGTGATTAAACTGCCAAATGGTGTGGGGTATCATAAATACCACAGTGGCCAATACCACCAGCCAGAAAGATTTACGCAGAACCAACTTAAGGTTAGAAAGCACCGTGAATATGACAATCAGGAAACCATGGTGTTTGCTCAGCATAATAAGAGCAATAGATAACGCCAACAACACCGAAACCTTCCAGTTGTCGTCTTCCAAATACTGTTTGTAGAAATACAGAAATAATGCTTCGAACAGAATTAAGGGCACATCTGTTTTTACCAAAAAAGCACCCGCATGGACAGCCACAGCCGAAAGGGCAATCCAAACAAACAACGGATCGTCTTTCTTAGCCAAGGTTTTACGAATAACCACCAAAGTGAGCATGTTAGCGATTAAAAACCAGAGCCTTAACCCCAGGGCATTTGGAATGAGGGTGTAGCCCATATAGCTTAAAACACCAACCATTGGAGGATGATCCAGATAGCCCCAGTCAAGATATTGAGAGAACAACCAGTAATAGGCTTCCTCTCCGCTCACCTCAGTAAAGTAGTTTTGAATAAGCCCAACAATAAACCATATAATCAGAAAAACCGCGAAAACCGGCTTAGTGTCCGTACTTCGAGATAAGGTGCTAGTAGTCATCTAAGGAAATTAGAAAGCACAAAAGTAAGCCTTTTCAAGAAACTTAAATGTTCTGCATATTTGTGGTTTCGCCCACAACAAATCAATGACTGAAGTAATCATCAAATTCATCAGATTTTGCCTGGTTGGACTCACCGGAATGGGCATAGATTATGGAATAACATATCTGGGAAAAGAAAAAATAAAGGTGAACAAGTATGTAGCCAACGGACTTGGCTTTCTGCTTGCCGCCACCTTCAATTTTTTTCTTAACAAAACCTGGACATTTCACGACTCCAACCCCGAGGAGTGGCTGCAATACTCCAAGTATCTGGGATTTGCCATTATTGGCCTGGGTATTAATACTCTCATCATTTATCTGCTCATCAATAAAAAGGGACTTAATTTCTACTGGGCCAAGCTTATTGCCATTGCCGTAGTGGTAGTCTGGAATTTCATAGCCAACTACAACTTCACTTTCATGTAAGGTATACATGAGCTTACTCAATGAGTATTAGACAAGAAGCCTTCTTATCGTTGTCTTCATTGCCCCCGTTCATCAACGACCACTCAGGTGCTGAGGGCGTACTGCCTGTAGTGGAAAATTATGGTCACTTTTGCCCAATAGTGAGGAGTCATCTAAGTTTTTTCTAAATAACCCTACAATTTCTATAGACTTTTTGAACTTTGTATTCAACACTACGTTCACAACTAAACTTAAAACTAAAAATTATGGCAATTAGACTAGGTGACATTGCCCCTGATTTTAGTGCTCAAACCACTGAGGGGCCAATTAATTTTCATGAATGGTTGGGAGATAGCTGGGGTTTATTATTCTCTCACCCTGCAGACTATACTCCGGTATGCACTACCGAATTAGGACGCACGGCTCAATTGAAAAGCGAGTTTGAAAAGCGAAATGTAAAGGTGCTGGCCGTTTCGGTAGACGGACTTGAGTCGCACAAAGGCTGGATGCAAGACATAAACGAAACGCAAAACACTACGGTGAACTTTCCGATAATAGCCGATGAAGACAGAAAAGTAGCAACCTTGTATGATATGATTCATCCGAATGCCAACGATACCCTAACCGTTCGGTCGGTTTTTGTGATTGGCCCGGATAAAAAAGTGAAGCTCACACTCACTTACCCGGCCTCTACCGGACGCAATTTCCAAGAAATTCTGCGGGTAATCGATTCCTTACAGCTTACGGCCAACTATAGCATAGCTACACCGGCCGATTGGAAAGAGGGAGATGATGTAGTGGTTTCGCCCGCCATTGCAACGGAAGATATTCCAGCCAAATTTCCCAAAGGTCATAAGGTAATTAAACCATACCTCAGAACCACTCCTCAGCCGAATAAGTAGCAGATTAAGTAGCGAGGCGGTCTCTATTTCAATAAATCATTGGCTATACATCAGGTATTTATCTACTGGTCTTCATTTAATTAAAATGGCGAGCGGTTACCTCCAAAATATCCAAAGTCGTTGATTATTTGGTTTCTGAGACTGCCTTTGTATCGTTAAAACAGCTTAACTCCCAACACGTATGTAGGGAAGGGCCCAGCCATGTAACTTATACAGACACCTAGACTCTGTAATACTTTTTTAATCCTCAGAATTGACCATTTAGTATTGAACCCGATTTTGCGTAGCTAAAAATCAGGTATTACTACGGTTTTTTACATCTACTTTTTTCCTCAACTTTCTCCTCAACCAAATTACTTGAAATAATGAGTCTCAACTTTTCCAATATTGTAGAGCTTGCCGATGACTTTAGCAAAATCTTTACTGCCGGCAGCGATCTCGACTCTCTGATTCACGCTATAGACGGTGGAAAGCATAGCATAGATCGTTATTCCGAAGACAATGCTATTATCCAGGAATTGAAAACAATAATTGACCTCGCCTTACAACAAGAATACAAGGAAGATCTAAAAATCCTCGAAGATGCTCTAAATACAGCCAAAGGGCAGGTCAAGGAAGCCTTAAATATTCTGCGGCAGGCCAGTAAAAAAAAGAAGAACCTAGCCCACAGCATTGATCCTACTATTAGTCCATTTAGTGGCCCTGACTGTACATTCACTCACTGGGCCTATGGCAATGAAACAAGCTCTGGAGCACTATACAAAATTCAGACGGCTTTTTTGAGTATACATAATGCATTAAATGCTGGAACACTATCTGAATCGAATGGATTTAAAGTATTTGATAAGGTCTTGAAGTATGCTCATAAAGGTAATTTTTCAGGAGCGCTGGGCTCAAACCTTCGATGGGAATCAATGACAAAACTTGTAATGCATATCTATGAAACCATCGCAGCGCTCAATTTTGTTTACGAAGCGATACTTCATTTGATAAAGACTGCAGACCTTCCGAATAAAGGTATAAAGTACGGGGCACTTCATGTCAAGGACCTTTTTGGACATGTGCCTGCAACTGGGGCTGTATCAAGTACTCCAACATGGACCAAACTACCAGAAGTATTCAATGCCTACCTGGAACAATCTTTTCAGAATGGTACCGTACCACTAAGCCCTGCCGAGCAAATGTTTAAGGCCGCGCTAAGTACAGACCAGTATCCCCTACCTGCGGTAGTTTCGGAAATGCAAACCAGCAGCGGCATAGTTTCGAGGAGTTTTTTTTGGGGAAAGGGCATAAGCCTGAGTAACAACAGGTTTTTCACCTCGATCAACTTCTTTATGCCCGACTATTACACTGATCATGGGTTGCAATCACAGAGCATTAACAGCTTTACTCCTATTTATGCCTTGCAAGGAACAACAGCGACACTCGATCAAAAAATGAAAGTTGTACCCGATGCAAACCCATTTCCTACAAGTGCCGATTTAGATAATCCCCAGGACTGGTTTTATAAACTTTCTGGAGATGTAACTAATGTATGGGTACCTGTAGATTATCTCGATGTGACCACTTTTCAATGTGACTTCCCTACTCCTCCGACCACCACCTCTAACAACCACCTGAGAGTTGTTACCGGTTTCAAACTCGAAGTTTTGGCCAGTACTAAATCACCAGGAGAGTATGATATGGTGGTTTCCGTTCAGTTTGGAGAAATAGACCTTGGAGAAACCCTAGCTGCAGACCAAAGCTATACCGTTTCTCTCCTTAATAATGGAGACTATATTCAACCTGCTGGAGACAAAGAAGGCTTTCCTCTTAGCTATTTTACTGCACTAAGCCCCGCAGGAAAGTTTAGTTTAGAAGGAACCACTGTAAACAATGACAATGGCATAATAACCAATATTGCGATTGGCTATAGCAACAATAATGGTTCATCAAATTGCCCTGTTGTACAAATTGCTCCTACATTTTACAAAGCCGATTTTATGCAGCCATCTCTAACGCTTACAAAGCAAAGTTAATATCAGACCGATACAAAAAAAGAGGTCGTTTATCTCGCCTTTTACGCTTATAAACTCCCTCAGGATAAAACCTTAAGATCCAGTTTGTCAATACCTTAAACTTTAAACATTGAACCTTGAACCCTTCCAATTAACCTAATTCTCTAACCTCCATCAGAGTCTCTCGCTAGAGGACTCTGATGTGCTATAGGCTGGTGCTCAGTGCCCCTTTCAGGAGACACTCAGGGTGCTGCAATGCTGCGGTTAAAGCAAGAGCATTGGGCCTATTTAGAGAATGTTCAGGTGGCATAGGTACTTGACAGGCCCTTCGCTTTGCTCAGGGTAAAAAAGAGGGCCAGTAGTAGAGGCTGGCCTTTGAGGTACCCGTTTTCATAGAACCTAACCACCATCAGAGTCTCTCGCTAGAGGACTCTGATGTGCTATACGTTGGTGCTCAGTGTCCCTTGCAGGAGACACTGAGGGTGCTGCAATGCTGCGGTTAAAGCAAGAGCATTGGGCCTATTTAGGGAATGTTCAGGTGGCATAGGTACTTGACAGGCCCTTCGCTTTGCTCAGGGTAAAAAGAGGGCGAGTAGTAGAGGCTGGCCTTTGAAGTACCCGTTTTCATAAAACCTAACCACCATCAGAGTCTCTCGCTAGAGGACTCTGATGTGCTATACGCTGGTGCTCAGTGACCCTTTCAGGAGACACTCAGGGTGTTGCGAGGTTAGTTAGACTAACCGCTACTTAAACACCTTCTTTAGCAACTCTGTAGTTCTGGCTCCCGGATTTTGTCGAATGTTCAATTCCTCTTTAGCTATCATTACAAAGAGTCCGTCTATGGCTTTTTGTGTCACATAGGCTGTTAAATCAGTCTCTACTTTTTTCACCAGGGGTAGTTTGTTGTACGTATTAAACACATCTTCCCAGTGCCTCGTGGCATTTACTTTGTTCAGACTGTTCTCTATAATGGGGCTAAATTTTCGCGTGAGTTCGGCCGAAGTTTCACGCTCCAGAAAACGTGTAGCCGCATCCTTTTCGCCTTTTACTATATTGATGGCATCTTGAATTGTAAGTGCCTTAATGGCCGCAATGAAAATATTCTTGGCTTCCGAGGCCGCGTCTTCTGCCGCTCTGTTTAGCGATTCCACCGCTTGGTCTACCTGTTTTTCCAATCCCATTGAACGTAATTTTTGCTCAACGCTCTGCGCTTCGGGAGGCAGCGGAATTTTAATCTCAGGATTTTTGAAATACCCATCCATCTGCGAGAGCAAGTCCACCCCTTTTGTGGTGCCTTGCTCCAAAGCCTGCTTGAGTGCGTTGGCAGCTTCTTCTTTGGTAAAAGCCGCATCGCCTCCCAGTAGTCCTTTGGCTTTTTGAAGAACCTGGGCCTGTGAAGAACAGCTAAACAAGAACAGACCCAGTACCATAAAGTAGAGATTTCTCATATGCTTGTGTTTTTATAACAGGTAACGCAAAAGGGGCCAAAAGTTGGATCGAGCAGAGCCTTTTTTTCCACAGCTATAGGCACTGACTTACTTCTTTGAATTATACGCGTTTTTAAAACCCAGTAGTTCTACGGTTTTAAACACCGCCTATTGTCACTAATCTTACTTAACACTTAACTCACATATCATGACCAAATCAGATTACACACAATTGTCCGTATACAACGGATCGGATGAAGCCGTAGAGGTTTACGTAACTTTTGCTGCTCAAAACAGCCAAAACAAATGTTGCCCCACCCCATGCGGACTGAGCGACTTTCCCTTTCTGACCAAAGTAAACCAACTCATGGGTAAGTTTACCTTAGACTCAAAGGCCACTCAAAACTTTGACCCCAAAGGCAAATGCTTTAGCGGAAACATCGGTTTCTACATAGAACCTCAATGCCCTGTGCCCGATGCCGGTTTTCATCATGGAGAAACGGGCACTAACATTGCAGAATTTACACTGAACCCCAACATTCCTTGTGCTGAGGCCATAGACATTAGCTGTGTGAACGGAGTAAATTGCTTTATTGAAATGAAAGTGGATGCCGATGCCGGGTGGGCCTATGGCTCAGACAACACGCCCATCACCACTATTTACAACAGAGGCTTGCAGGAAAATTCCGGTAACCCCGGAGTTTACCCGGTAAACTGTACTGACTGTATTCGCTTAGTGGGTGCCAAGCCTTGCCCTTCACTCCCCTTGGGACCGGCTCAAACCGAACGAATTTGCAATGTTCAACGGTCTGAAAGAGGTGGCACTGTTCAAGTAAATCTGGTAGTACCTGTACCTATGTAGCCACTTGGACATTGATTTAAAAGCTGTCTCTGAAAAATTCAGAACCTCGTTCCTTACTTCACCAAAGTACTTTCTAAAGGGGCTATGTGAGAGTTTCCGGGCTGGTCCAGTTGAAGTATTCAGAGACAGTTTTTCTTTGCGTTTTTAATAGGTTTATCCTTTTCATTTCCAACCAATTGCTTTCATTGACTGTCTACACAGGAGAACTACACTCCTATGAAGAAACTACTAACCTGTGTCGGGCTACTGGTAGCCCTAGGCCTAACGGCACAAACTCCAAAAATTGAATTGGGCATTGAGCTATCTACAGAAAATATAGAAGGCAGCGGCTTGCTCAAAGATGCCGGAACCAACTTTTATGATCGGATTGTCAGAGACCGATCCAACTTCTCCATGGGCATAACTGCCAATTTGCTTTCCAACTCCTCTTCGTTCAGTTTTCGATCAAGACTCCTATATGCTCAAAAAGACATTACTTCTTTCAAAGAGTGTGGGTTTTGCCATACCCTATTCAACGCGCTAATTGTGCCTGAATACAGACGAGTAGAGCAGCGCTACCTTTCCGTTCCTTTTCTTATTCGCTACGAACCAAAACAATCAAGACTATCTCCAATAGCAGAGGTTGGCCTATACAATCACTTTTTAGTCAGTGATGGCCAACTGAACCAAAACAGAAGCGCATACATGGAAGCCTCTTTTGCCCTGGGAGCCAGCTACAAATTAAACAACACCCTACGGGCAGAGCTAAAATATAATTATAGGGCGAGCCTCAGTACGGTATATTCGGGTGAGGTAGTACGATACCATTATAGCGACTCTGAGCCAAACCGATTGCGTACCAATGCTTTTCAGCTGGGATTCTTATACTCGCTTTAACGAACAAAGACTAAAACCCGAACATTAATTCACAAACATTTACAATAGGTTAAAATCTTATTATCTCACCAACTGCACCAGTTTCCATAATATATGTCTTCTACCCGCCATTCGTAAGGACACCATTAGAAACAACTTTCATCCGTTTTCTTTGAGAAAATGATAGGGATCGGTATACACCGGGTTAGGATTAACCTTGATTAAGTCTTTAGGCACCAGATCATGCTCAATGGCCAGGTCATACCCTTTTAAGGCCGCCAGCTTAGTATAGGTAACCGCTGGGAAAGAGAGTATGTCTTTTTGTAAAATGAAAAAGGCATTGTACTTATTGTGCAGCCCGGGTTTGAGAAGCTGCATCAGACTTTCTACCATCTGCTCTTCATCAGCAGCCAGCAGGCCTTCAAAAAAGCCTACATCCGGAAGCAGCCATTTATTGGTCTTTTTGGAGGCTTTTTCTTTTAAAAGAGCCACTTGCTTCTCCAACTCATCGAGCTTATTGAGCAAAGCCAGTTGCACACAATACACCGGGTGGCCTTTTCTTTTTTGTACCTCAAAGGCACTATCACTAAGCAATGCATACCGCTCAATCAGTGGCTTGCAATCGCTCAGAAAGGCGTAGCCAATGTGCCTAATCCCTGCACTTAGTCGTTGATAACCATAGGTCTTAATCATATATTCATCGCATCGGCCACAGGTATAAAAGTGTTGCTTAGCAGCCGCTATATTGCCTTCCACCCTATATTGATACAATGCCTCATCTTCGTTTAAATAAAAAAAACCTGCCCTCACACGGTTTTGTAGCAAGTGCTCATTCAAAGACTGTTCTACCAAGTCCTGCTCTTTCTTCTCATATTCTTGATGTACTTCAATAAGTCGCTTGCGATAATCCATTTTTACCTCCCCAAATTAAGTAGTACCGATTCATTTTTATGTTTATCCGCTTCGGAAGTTATCGTAGTTACTAATTACCAAAGCCCCCATCTCTTAAAAAAACTTTAACACACTGAATTACTATGACTTAACCCCTCACACCTGGCAATAAACTCCCGGCCATTTTATTTTTTTTCTAAACTGTTAAAGTTTGTGAATTTTTTGGCACCGGATTTGTAAAAGCAGCACCGAGGTCGAACTGAGCCAGGTCAAAAACTCAAAATAGACAACTGTCGCAGAACACCTCAAATACACTTTTTTATTTTCAATGAGAACGTATTTGAAAAAAGGTATGGCTATCATAGTGATGGCTAGCCTGTACGCTTGTGCCAATGATGATTCGGAACTAGCACCCCAGAAAACTCCAGCAAGCATTTCTTTCGTACAAAACCTGTCGGTAAGCGAAGGTTCTGGAGAAAACATCATCAGTTTAAAACTAGACAAACCTGCCGGTGAGGCATCTACCGTAAAAGTGCAGGTTACCAACAGTCAGGAAGCCGCTTTTACCACAGTGCCCGCAACAATCAATAATCAGATTGAACTGAACATTGACAAAGGCACTACGGAAACACAAATAGTGTTTAAGCCAACCAACGATGAGTTGGTTAATGCCGACCGAACCATTGGTTTCACCTTGTTGAGTGCAACTAACGGGCTACAGTTAGGCAGTAAGTCAAGTATTCAGGTGAGTATTTCCGATGACGACCAGGCCAACACGCAGCCTACAGTACTCAATTTTGAGGTATCTATAGCCAAGGTAGAAGAAAGCCAGTCGGCCATCGTAAAAATTCTATTCTCTGAAAGAGCTACACAAAACGGAAAACTAACTCTGGAATTGGAACAGCTATTGGCTACCCAACAGTTTAGCACTACTCCGGCCATGAGCGGCACCGGTACTTTGGAGCTAATCATTGCCCAAGGTCAAACAGAAGCCTCTTTTGAAGTAAGCGTAGCTGATGATGCCCTTTTTAACCGTCACGACCAGGTTATGTTCACCATTACCCAGGTAGAAGGCAACTTCGCCATTGGTGAAAAAAGAAGCACCAAACTGGAGCTAATAGACAATGAATTGAAAGGAATGGCCAAATCTTTCACCTCCTCGGCTGGCAACTTCAGTAGCACAAAAACCTATGAATACGATCAGCAAGGCCGTGTGAGCAAGGTATACTGGGAAAGAGGCAGCCACCAACCGCTGAGAGGAGTTGACACATACACCTATGCTGCCAACGGGTTAATTGAGAAGATTAACCAATATCCAGGCATCGATGAGATATTTTATCAGACCAACGGCCGAATTACCCGCTCGGAAGTTATCAATCATGGAGTAGTAAAATCATACAGAGTTTACGACTACGATCAGGCCGGAAATGTAGCCGGTTTTGCCGAGTACACCTTACAATCTAACGGCACCTATCTTCAGTCTATCATTATGTTGTACTTATACCATGAAAACGGTAACCTGTATGCTCACTTAACCTATTCACCCGGACAGGGCAGTGAAGACCCAACCCTAATTTCGGAACGATACTATGAGCACTACCTCAATGTGAGCAACAAGTTTAGCGCGGTAGAGGTAATTCCTACCATCAATGCCCAAAGAAACCTTCCTTCTTCTTTCCGCATGGTAGAAAATGGACATGATTTAAGCTACTCCATAAGCTATGAGTTTGACAACGAAGGCAAAGCCACTAAACGCCTGGCCAGATCGGGACAAGCCATAGAAACCGTGAACTACACTTACTATTAATACATCAACAATCAAAACAACAACCAAAAAGAGGTGCCCTGAAATTACCCGGGACACCTCTTCTATTTCTTAGGCCTAAAGCCAATTATTCCTTTTCTTCAGTAAGTAATAGTACTTTTTGGTTTTCGGTAATGGCATCAACCATTTTTGTATAGCTCACACGCTCTCCGTTTTTCTTCGAAACATAAAAATATTCAAGACCATCTAATTCCACAGTACACTCGCCCAAATCGTACCTCAACGACTTCACCACAGAACCTTCTACAATAGGGTTGTTATTAAGATCGAGCAGCTTGGGAGCTGTTGGCTCTTTTGGTTTTTTCTTGAATAGTCCGAACATAGCTTGTGTTTAAACGCTAAATATAAAAGGTGTTTTGAAATAATACGTATTCATAGCATCTCCTCCTTGCCTGAGACCTCCCTCTGCGGGCCGTTTGTTCAGGAGATTACTGTCTTCTTAGGAATGACCATCCCGGTAACGTGTAATATTCCCAAAAACCGTTTTCTAAGGCTTGAAAAACACTAATTTTGCAGGCTTAATTAAGAACAATCGGTTAAACGGCAATGGCTGACTATAATCACAAGCAAATTGAGCCTAAATGGCAAAAGTACTGGAGAGAAAACCAAACGTTCAAAGCTTCGGTAGATAAGAGCAAACCCAAGTTTTATACTCTGGACATGTTCCCCTATCCTTCCGGAGCCGGGCTTCATGTGGGCCACCCACTGGGCTACATAGCCACCGATATTGTTACACGCCATAAGCGAAACAAAGGCTTTAACGTATTGCACCCAATGGGCTTCGATGCCTTTGGGCTTCCGGCCGAACAATACGCCATTCAAACCGGGCAACACCCTGCCGTAACTACCCGCCAAAACATTGAGCGATACAAAGAACAGCTGGAAAACATAGGCTTTGCTTTCGATTGGGACAAAGAAGTACAAACCTGCGACCCTAAATACTATAAGTGGACGCAATGGATATTCATGCAAATATTCAACAGTTGGTACGACCATGACCTGGCCAAAGCAAGAAGTATCGATGAACTCACAGCTATTTTTAGAGAGTCGGGCAATGCTCAGGTAAATGCAGCCTGCGATGATGACACCCCTCTCTTTACAGCCGGGGAATGGAATAGCTGGACCGAAGAAGAGCAGCAGCGCATGTTGCTCAAATATCGCCTCACTTACCTTTCGGAAACAGCCGTTAACTGGTGTCCTGAACTAGGTACCGTACTCTCTAACGATGAGGTTAAAGACGGATTTTCAGAAAGAGGAGGCCACCCGGTGATCCGAAAGAAAATGAAGCAGTGGAGCATGCGTATTACGGCCTATGCCGAACGCCTGCTGGAAGGTTTGGACTCTGTTGATTGGCCCGAACCACTGAAAGAAATGCAGCGCAACTGGATTGGCAAATCCAAAGGGGCTGAGGTGAGGTTTCAGGTAGAAAACTCCGACATTGAGATTGAGGTATTTACCACCCGCATCGACACTATTTTTGGAGTAACTTTCCTATCGTTGGCGCCTGAAAGCGAGTTAACCGCCCAGCTCACTACACCCGAGCAAAAAGAAGCGGTTGAAGCCTATGTGGCCCAGGCAGCTACTCGTTCTGAGCGAGACAGAATGGCCGATGTGAAAACCATTTCAGGAGTTTTTACGGGAAGCTATGCCATTAACCCATTCAACGGTGAAAAAGTACCCGTTTGGGTGGCCGACTATGTATTGGCCGGTTATGGAACAGGCTCTGTTATGGCCGTACCTTGTGGCGACCAAAGAGATTATGACTTCGCGAAGCACTTCGACTTACCGATAGTTCCGGTAATTAAAGATGCTGACATTAGCGAACAGGCCGACCCAACCAAAGATGGCATTATGATTAATTCCGGCTTCCTAAATGGCCTTACTTGTAAAGAAGCCATAGACAAAGCCATTGAATTTGCGGAAGAAAAAGGCGTTGGGAAAGGCAAGATTAACTACCGCATCAGAGATGCTATTTTTGCCCGTCAGCGTTATTGGGGCGAGCCGGTTCCGGTGTACTTCAAAAACGATATTCCTTATCTGGTAGACGAAAAAGATTTGCCGATCATTCTTCCGGAGATTGACAAATACCTCCCTACAGAAGATGGCGACCCACCACTGGGCAGAGCCGAAAACTTTACCTACACTCCGGCTGGAGAATCTGAAGCTTATCCGCTTGAACTAAGCACAATGCCGGGTTGGGCCGGTTCCAGCTGGTATTGGTACCGTTACATGGATGCGCATAATGAAGAAGCATTTGTAAGCAAAGAAGCTCAGGAATATTGGGAAAATGTAGACCTCTATATTGGCGGCTCAGAGCATGCTACAGGTCACCTGCTCTACTCCCGCTTCTGGAATAAGATCTTGTTCGACCTGGGACATGTCAATCAGGAGGAGCCCTTCAAAAAGCTCATCAACCAGGGAATGATTCAGGGAAGATCGAATTTTGTTTACCGATTGAAAGGCGAAAATAAATTCGTTTCTAAGGGTTTGAAGAAAGACTACGATGTGGCAGAAATGCACGTTGACGTGAACATTGTTCGCAATGATGAGCTCGATATTGAAGCTTTCAAAAGCTGGAGGCCAGACCTAGCCGATGCCGAATTTATTTTGGAAGACGGCAAATACATCTGCGGCTGGGAAATTGAAAAAATGTCCAAGTCGAAATACAATGTGGTGAATCCGGACGATATCATTGAACGATACGGTGCGGACACCCTTCGTTTGTATGAGATGTTCCTTGGGCCTTTGGAGCAATTCAAACCATGGAACACCAACGGCATTGACGGTGTAAAGAAGTTCCTCGGCAAGCTTTGGAGATTGTTTCACAATGACCGTGGTGAGTTTGAAGTATCGGATACTGCACCAGGCAAAGATGAGCTGAAGTCACTGCACAAAACCATTAAGAAGGCCGAAGAAGATATTGAACGCTACTCCTTCAACACCTCAGTGTCTACTTTCATGATCTGCGTGAATGAGCTTTCTGCTTTGAAATGCAACAAAAGAGCGATTCTGGAAGATCTGCTGGTGGTTATTTCTCCATACGCCCCGCATATTACCGAAGAACTTTGGTCTCTTCTAGGCCATACAACCAGTATAATCGATGCTCCTTACCCTCAGTACAAAGAAGAATACCTGAAGGAAGATGACATTGAGTACCCTGTAATGGTGAATGGTAAAATGCGAACCAAACTGCAACTCTCGGCCGACCTTGACAAAGCCGAAATAGAGGCCGCTGCTCTGGCCGATGCCAACGTGCAAAAATGGTTAGAAGGCAAGTCTCCCAAAAAAGTGATTGTCGTACCGAAGAAGATTGTGAACCTTGTTGTTTAAAGTTCAAAGTCATGATACTGCGGAAGCCTGTTTTAGCGCGTCATTCTGAGGAAGCCGATGAGCCAAAAGGCGAATAAGCGACCGAAAGAATCTCCAACGGTCTTGCACCTGACTTGGTGGTCTGATAACTAAAAATTAAAACCCTGAATTGTAAAGCAGCTCAGGGTTTTCTTTTGGTGCAGGCTCATGGTTAGCAGGGATACTATCCCCGTCTTGGAAGTAATTTCACAGTAAGTGGCACCTTTATGGAATTCAGACTAACGATGTTTGCAAGGACACTCCTCCTTGGCGAAGGAGGTTGGGAGGATTGGCTTTTCAAATAATGAAATATGGTTGTTCTAATCCCCCCTGCCTACCGGCAGGTAGGCCATTCCCCCTTTTTCGAAAAGAGGGAATGGCCTCTGCTAGATTGAAGAGCAACATATCTAGTGTTTTTCAATTGAACATTCCGTTAAATGCCTTTTTCTAGTAAATCACTTCTTGGAGGGGGTGCCCTTCGGGCGAGGGAGGACACTCGTTGAATAATCTTTTCAGCACACCTATGAGAGACTTCACTATAGATTACCAAGCAGATCCCTCCGCTGCGGTCGGGATGGAAAAACAGGCTTCATCTGGATAAATAACCCACGCCTTCAGTATACCCTAAAGGGGATGTTGAGAAATGAAGTCATCAGAGTCTTCTGGCGAGAGATTCTGATGGTGGTTAGGTTCTATGAAAACGGGTACCTCAAAGGCCTGCCTCTACTACTGACCCTCTTTTTTACCCTGAGCAAAGCGAAGGGCCTGTCAAATACCCAATTCCACCTGAACATTCACCCAAATAGGCGTATGCAATTGCTCTTGCTTTGACCACAGCATCTTGGTACTTTAGGTCACCCGGTAAAATTAAGAATGAATAATGATGCGAATGACCACAAATGTTGACCAATACCTTGCAGAAGGCTGTGGCCGATGTTCGCTGGGAGGAACCCCCGACTGTAAGGTGCACCAGTGGAGCCAAGAACTGCAAAAACTACGATCCATTGCGTTAGAATGTGGTCTGACCGAAGAAAGCAAATGGGGCGTACCTTGCTACACCTACCACGGTGCCAACGTGGCCATGATCAGCGCATTTAAAGATTACTGCTCTCTGAGCTTTTTCAAAGGCGCTCTGTTGAAAGACAAGTATCAAATGCTTGAGAAGCCCGGCCCCAATTCTCAAGCAGCCCGCTTGTTTAAGTTTACTAACCTTGAACAGATACTACAGGCAGAAGACTCTATCAGGCTCTATTTGTTTGAAGCCATTGAGGTAGAAAAGAAAGGACTCAAAGTAGACATGCAAGCCAAAGACCACTTAGACTATCCTGACGAATTGCAGGCCAAGTTTAAGGATATGCCCGAACTGAAAACAGCTTTTGAAGCACTCACTCCGGGCAGACAAAGAGGTTACATCATTCATTTTTCTCAACCCAAGCAATCAAAAACACGCTTAGCCCGAATCGAAAAGCTCATACCCAAAATTATGGATGGCAAAGGATTCTTTGATCGGTAACCGGCCTGCGCCTACTCCTAATGAGCCATAGCCCATGCCGCTAACAGCATAATGTCATCACTATTTTTTCAATTTCATTTTCTCGATGAAAATTCCTGAAGCTGCCTTACCAAACCTTCCCCGGCACTGGGACGCTTAATGCCTTCTCTAACCAGCTTTCCGTCTTTGGTAATTACTAAGTAAGTAGGAAAGCCCGTGATCCCTACTTCCTTATCCAACTTTTGATACTGTTCCTCATTGAGGAAATAATTATCACCAACGAGCTCATGCTTTTTCACCATTATATCAAAAGACTTTTTGGTAGACTGGGCACAGAGGTAAACATAAACTACATCTTTAATCTTGCTCTCTTTAATCCGCTTCATGTTAGAGAACTCTCCTATGCATGGCCCACACCAGGTGGCCCACACATCAATATAAACCACCTTGCCTTTGTACTTCTCCTTAAGCTCTCTTAAGATGTTGTCAGAAGACTCAGCAATCTCTACCCCTTCTACAAACCTGGCATTCTTCAAAATTTCAAAATCCGCAATGCTCTGCTCAATACTTTCAAGAACCGAGGGCACCAGGTTTAAACCACCCAACTTTGCCTGGATGTAGTCGGGCACCTGCAACCCCTTGGTAGTAAAATTCATGTTAACGTAGGTGGCCACAATACTAGACCTTTGAACCGTACTCAACCCTGCAATCTTCGATATCAAGTGATCCCATCTCACCTTTCTCTGAATATCAAGAATATCTTCCTTATAAGACTCGAATATGGGCTTTATATCTCCTTTAAAAGACAGGTTTCCGAAAGTATTTTTCCTGCTCCTTTCCTTCTCTTTCCATTCGTTTATGATGCCACGGTTTTCTTCACTTAGGCTTTGGTTTGATAGAAACTCATACACGTACTTCAAACTGCGATCATGGATAGCTTTGTATTCCTTTGGCATTGCGGCCATGGTAAATTCCCGCGTAAGATTGGCATAGTTATCGGTCATCAGGTCACCGATCTCATCAGGCATCAGGCTCACCACTTTATCCAAATACTCATCAGACACATCTACCGCCTCAATTCTTCCTCCATTTTTACCAAGATTGTGCATCCATATATATCTTCTTAGATCATCGGCTGCGTAGGTTCTTACATCGCGTAAACTATAATCTTTTATGAACGAACTTGTAGGAATTGAGTCGAAGTAGCTCTCATAGAACCGATGATGCGACTGCCAAAGCTGTAGTCTATACTCCAGGTAAGCATCAGAATCCAGGGTTTTCTGAAGACTATCATTCTCCTCATAGTTTCTGATCTTCATATATTCAGGGTGCAGCAAGCGAAACTCTTCATTCTCAGCGGCCAAATCGCCCATAAAATCTAACTTTTTAGCGGTAGTCCAGCTTCCCTTAAATGAAGCTTCATCAATTACCATGGCCTGTTTAGCTCCCGGTGTTGAGAAATAGTAAAAAAAGGCATCACCAACGCTCACCATTACTGATTGCGGATATTCAAGTGGGTATATAATCTTAAATTTTCCCCCGCTATCCACTTCTTCTACAAACTTCTTCTGCCCTTCACTAAAGGCATGATTATAAATAATAGATATGGTCAGAGGCATTGTATCTTTAGGTATCACTATACCCTGCAACACTACCTGGTCTTTCTTGAAAAAATCTTTACTCACATCTGTCTTCCCCACCTCTCTGCTCGAAATGTTAGTAGACTTATAATTTTGTACAGGTAATGACACTCTATTTGCGGTTAAAACACCTCTGTTCCCGTTCTTTCTCAGGCTCAATTCAGTCTCCCCTTCCTGATTCCTTAAGCGCAACTTACCGTTACTAAACTCCACTACGTCCCAGAAGTCGGCCTTGTAAAGTGCATACTTTTCTGAAAGCAACAATTGGAGTTCATTTGTTCCATTGCTTGAGTACCATCGCCCCGTTACTTCTTGAATACTCTGAGACTGTACTTTGGAAAAACCAAAAGATAAAAGAAGCAATAGAAGGTAAAGTCTTATTCTCATGTCTAGTTGAATTAAATCTTTAGTTATTAAACTAAATAATTATTACTTTAAATATCAAGGATTTAGAATTAAGATTGCTTTGTTATCAAATTCCTTCAGCCAGAAACGCTCCATAAGTGGTGATGAATATGAAAAGATGTCTGATCCTACCTTTACTACTTCTAAGCTTCAACCTATTCTCTCAGGTAGAAGGAACTATCTCTTTACCCAATGGCCACATGTATTACCGAACATTTGGTGGCGGTCCGGACACTTTATTGATCATAAACGGTGGTCCGGGAATGAGCAGTGAAGGATTCGCTGATCTGGCTGCTGAGCTAGGTAAAAATTGCCTGACCATTATATACGATCAACGAGGCACGGGGAAATCTAAAATCGACATAGTTAGTGAACGAAGTATGAGTATGGACTTACTGGTCGAAGATATTGAAACATTACGTACACACCTCGGTGTAAAATCATGGGTAGTTTTTGGGCAATCTTTTGGTGGCATGTTGGCTTCCTATTATACCACCAAACATCCAAGTCGGGTAAAGGGCTTAATCCTCTCCTCATCTGGTGGCATAGACTTGGAGGCCTTCGATGATTTAGATATTCCCGGCCATTTGAATGATGAGCAAAGGCAGCGATTCAATTACTGGAGCAGGCAAATCAGCAACGGTGACACCTCATTCCATGCCCGACTGGAGAGAGCCAAAAACCTGGCACCCGCCTATCTATACCATGACAGAAAGGAAGACATAGATGCCATTGGCCTCCGTTTGACTCAGGGCAATATGGAAGTGAATGGCATTATCCATCGCAATATGCAATCCATGGGTTTTGATTGTAAACCGGGCTTACAAAATTTCAGTCAGCCTGTGCTCATTTTACAGGGCACCAACGATATTATACCAAAGTCTATTGCTGAAAAAACTCACGCACTCCTGCCCCACTCAAAACTGGTATTGCTGAACAATTGCGGCCACTACGGTTGGTTGGAGCAACCTGAAACCTACTTTAATGAAATACGCAGTTTTTTGAGTAACCTAAAATAGACCGCCCCGGATAAATACGGTGTAACCTGCCTTTCACTCACAAGACTAAAAGAGCATAATATACAGGCCTCAATTGGGCTTTTTGAAAACATTAACGCCAACAATGACTGGCATTTGAATCACAAGGAGTTACTTGCTAGCCAAAACAGCACTCATGGTCCTACTTAACCGCACACTAATAATCTTTTGCCTGCTTTTAGCGCAGGTTGGTTTTGCACAAAACACTCACCTGTATACACCACCCCAAACCTTAAACCATGATGGTTGGTTAACCTCCGGTTTAAGCGAACAGCGTATAGACACGGCTTCCATCTATAAAATGTTATATAGCCTCAGAGCTCAGGAGCATCAGATACACAGCATCGTTCTGGTTAGAAACAACCGCCTTGTACTAGAAGAATACTTTGGCGAAGGTACGCGCCAAAATCCACATGACCTTCGCTCAACTACCAAAAGCATAAGAGCCATTCTCATGGGCATTGCTGTAGAAAAAGGGTTCATAAAAAGTATAGACGACTCCATATTCGACTACCTGAAAAGCCATGCACCTGAGAAAAATTCGATTGCTCAAAAACAGCAAATCAGCATCAGGCATTTGCTCACCATGTCGAGCGGACTCGATTGCAACGATTGGGACAAAAACTCCCTCGGGCAAGAAGATAAAGTGTACCGAAAAAAAGACATCATTCAATACACTTTAGACCTTCCGTTAATTAATACTCCTGGCGAAAAAGCCGCTTACTGTTCAATGGGGTCAATACTAACAGCCGAAATCATAAGCCAGGCTTCAGGCATGTCTATCGATTCATTTGCCAAGAAATATCTTTTCGATGAGTTGGGAATAGACCATTACTTTTGGGGGCACACCAGCAAAAAGCAGGTCATACCATCTGCAAAACGCCTATACATGACCTCTCGCGATATGGCAAAAATCGGTCAACTGGTACTTAATAATGGGCAATGGAATGGTAAACAATTGGTTTCGAAACAATGGCTTACCGAAGCCACTAAACCCAACGTCAAAATTACCGGCATGGACTATGGCTACTTCTGGTGGTCCATTCCTTTCAAGGTAAATAACCAAACCATCCATTCTATTATGGCCACGGGCAATGGCGGACAGTACATTATGATTTTCCCCAGCCTGGAGCTTATTGCCGTTTTTACCGGTGGGGCATACAATAGTGAGGCAGACAAGGCACCATTTGCCCTGATGCAAAACCTTATTTTACCAGCCGTAAGGCATTGAAAGCCTTTGGCAAGGGTAACCTTTTCTTCTTTTTGGTATATCTCCAAAAGAACCTATGAAACAACACCTCAACAAAGAAAAAGCTACCGAAAGCAGGTCTGCGGCCAACCGGGTCTCAACAAACAGCCAACCCATTCAAACCAAAAGTATTCCCGGAGGAGTGATTCAATTGGGCAAGAAAAAGAACGCTATAAAGAGAGCCAAAGATCAAAAGGGTGGAGTAAAACATCACATTCGCCCTGAATATCAGGATGAAAACGAAAAGCAGATGGAGCTAATAGCCAGTGGGATTGACCGAAAAGAAGCCAAGCGAATGGCCAAAGCAGCTTTAAAATAAGGAGGATAGTTAACGGTCTAAAAGCCTGGCTTACCGCAAAACATTTTTGCTTAAATAACCGTGGGTTGCAAAACCCGTCATACTCATCGGGTACCTGATAAAAGTGAAAGCTTGTCAAAGAGTCAAATGAACCGGAGGCCACAGTCTTAAGTACATATTTCTCAATGCATCCTATCCCCTCTCACTTCCAGAGACTCAATAATTTTGGCCTCCTCTACAAGAAACTCTTTCCAGCGTTTCGATACATACTCTTCACCCATATACGACTTAGCCAGGCTCAAAAAGTTTTTGTAGTGCCCTGCTTCCGATACCATTAGTTCATAGTAGAATTTTTTGAGTTCTTCGTCCTCAATATGCAAGTGTAGCATCTTAAACCGCTCGCAACTTCTGGCCTCAATAAGGGCGTTCATGAGCAGTTTTTCTACCAGTTGCTCTTCCCGGCCTCCACCTTTCTTAAGAATACCCTGGAGCCTGATTACATATTCGTCCTTTCGCTGTTTGCCCAACTTCATGCCGCGCTTGTTGAGCTGCTCAATTACACGCTCAAAGTGGCTCCACTCCTCAGCCACCACCGGGGTCATCATATCCACCAAGTCCTTTTTGTCTGGGTATTGCACAATAAGCGAAATACAGGAAGATGCTGCCTTTTGTTCGCAATAGGCATGGTCTACCAAAATATCTTCAATATTCATTTGAGCAATATTGACCCAACGCGGGTCGGTGGGCAACTGAAGCCCTAACATATGGTTGGTGAATTTTTCGGACATGCCGCAAAGGTAAAGCCAGCCATTCATATTCAAAAACCACAGTTTTGAATTAATCCATATTGCTATTTCAACTTGGTTAATTTCTATGATTAGGCCATTTTTGTCCCTTTCAACGATAAATAACAACATGAAAAAACTCCTACTTTCTACTGTAGTACTCTGCTGCCTGAGTGTTGTGCTTTCTGCACAAACCGATTCCGTTGTGGTAAAAAAAACAGGATCATGGGGCCTTAACTTTGCCAATGTTGGGCTTTCCAACTGGGCGGCCGGGGGCGAAAACTCCATTGCTTTAGGCACGGTATTCAACACTAAAATTGTAAGAACACACGGTCAGAACAAATGGACCAATCAGCTCGATTTTGCACTGGGTGGCGCCAAGGTAGGCGATAAAGACTTTCGCAAAACAGACGACAACATAATCCTTATCTCCAAGTATGCCCATGCCTTCGACCCCACCTGGTCGTTTTCCGTTTCGGGTATCTTTAGAACACAACTGCTGGAAGGTAGGAAGTTCAGCCCCAACCCGGTGATTCCCGGTGAAGAAATAGCTCAAAAGATTTCGAATTTTATGGCCCCGGGCTACCTCACCATCAACCTGGGTATTGAGTACGACCCAAGCAAAGTATTTACCCTTTCTTTTGCTCCGGCTGCCGGTAAATTCACCTTTGTAATGGACGATGACCTGGCTGCTGCCGGTGCTTTTGGTGTAACCCCCGACAAACACTACAGAGCAGAATTTGGTACTAACATGTTGGCTGTGCTGGATCTGCCCATTATGGAGAACATCAATTTTAAAAGTACGCTCAACTTTTTTACAGCCTACGATACTTTTGGCAATGTAGATACCAACTGGGAAACTCTATTGGTTATGAAGGTGAATAAATGGTTCAACGCCACCTTTGGAACTCAATTGATTTATGACGATGATATTTTGATTGATACTGGCGATGGAGGAAACCCTGAAAGAGCTATTCAGTTTAAGCATGTGCTTAATTTTGGCGCTAACTTCTCGCTGTTTAGCAACTAATCGAAGAACAACCACCTTACCCCCATATCCAGCGTACGCCCCGTACCTGGATATGTAGGGGTTACAAAATACCCCTTCTGCGAAAGCTGATTTACGTGGGCCATTTTAACGAGAAACAGAAAATTGCCCACCTTAAAATTGAGGAATACATCGGCCTTTACATATTCATTATTCTCAAACCCATTTTGCAAATAAAACTGCTGCACCACCGGGTCATAAGCCAAGCCTTCATAGGCCGACCGGTAATGGGCCTCAATACCGGTATGAACGATCATTTTACCATCGAATATCTCGTTTTTAAAGGCAATTTGAGACAATGCCAGAAGTTGAGGAACTCTGTAATTATTAGCCGAACCTCCTGACACGGAGGTATAGTGTACAGTGTTGCTCCAACGAATACGAGAGGTTAGCTGCCAGTCGAAGTGAGTCCCCGGAGTTAAGAGCAAAACATCGCTATTGGCCTGTTCTGGTAGCTTATTTTCATTGAAAAAGATGTAGTTGGAAATGCGACTAAAGCGAACAAACGGACGAAACGAAACACGAGCACCATTAAGCTTCAGTGTTCCGGTCAGGTGATCGGCCGACTCTGCCGAGAAATCATTGGTCCAGCTTCTTTGCTGACCATTGTATCGGTCTACGAGATAAGAAGGTTGCCTGTTTAGCCTTGTAAATCGGGCTTCAAAAAAACTACTGGTAAAGTCACCTTCAATCCTGTAGTTTCCTTCAAACATAAACTCACCCGAGGCCGTGAGGAATATTTCAGGGGTTATTTGCTGACGAAGCGTACCACCCACATAGTGCTCCAGATCTCGCCCGGTATAACTCTCCCGAAAAATCTGATAGCGCAAAGCCCTATTCTTATAGTAAGCCGTATATGAAAACTTCTTTGTGCGGCCTTTTAACCCCAACTCGTTGAGCAACTCCCTAAAAAAAGAACCTTCAGCCACGGTATCTCTGGTTTTTCCGGGAGTAGCTTCATTATATATGTATTGATCAAAACCACTCAAATCGTAGGCATCGTAGTACCTCACCAGTTGCTCAGCATATTGTCCCGAGTGGTATACTTGAAATATCGAGTCCAGATCGTATTGCTGGTAAATATGAAAGCCTCCTCGTTTATCATAACTCTCAGCTCCACTCAGATTTACGTTGGCATCGCGGCCATCAAAATAAGAATGTGGTTTATTCTGAGGGTTATTGCCGGTGAGTAAAGAAGGGTCTACTACCCCACCTTGCTCGCTCACCCTATGTTTAAACTGTGTTGTATTAAAGAGCAACAAGTATTTTTTCAACCCTTTAGGACGAAGAAACCCAAAAATATTCCAGTCGTTGCTGTTCACATGCCTGTCACCACGAGTCAAAAAAGCCACCTGCTTATCAGCCCTGATGGAGTTAAAGTTCATGCCAATGTTGAACTGGGTGCTGTCATTAAAAGTAAAGGTCACGCGGGTAATGGATCTGCCTCCTCCGGCAAATAAAGCCTGAATATCAGTATAGGGTGAGCGTGTATCGAAATAACGAATCTGGTCTGGTGTTGTCGCAAAAGCATCATAGGCATGATACCCCGAACTACGCCCAATGGTATTGGCCGGTTCGTAAAAGAGAGAACGCTGGGCTGTGCCCACGTTGCCAAGGTTCTGAATCAAGTAGCGATTTCGCTCCAAATCACTCACCCTGTGCATGTTATCGGGCAGCGTATCGGGGTGCCGAAAAACAATATTGTTAAACTTAAAATTCTTTTCGTAAGTAAAGCGGGTACTTCGGGCATTGTAGTTCTGTGTGTTGGCCTGCGCCTCGGCATCTCTCGCTCTCATTCGGGCCTCCAATAACGAATCGGTTTGGCTGGAAAACGAATTAATATCTTGCCCATTTGCCACGCCAAGGCAGAAAAATAAGACGAACAGAAAGAGTGTTTTTTTAAGCACGGCCAAAATTAAGAATTCAGTTCACGTTTTCTGCCTTCAATGCATTCTAATAAAAGTTTCTCAAAAATTTCCGGCCTGTCGATACTCACCTCAATCGGTTGATAAAAAACATTGAATTGCCGCATAAGCGGATGGTCTGCAAAAGGCAAAAGTCGTACCATGTCCTTTTCAGTAGTGACTATGGAAAGCCGCTTTCCGTTAAGCTTTCTTAAAATTCGGTCCAGATCGGCCGACTTGAAGTTATAATGGTCTACAAATTCGAATCGTTCCATTAGCGTAAAACGCTTCTCCAGATACTCATAAAATGGCTTAGGCCTGGCAATGGCAGAGATTACAGCTACTTCCTTCTCAATCTTAGCCTTATTGAACACAGGTTTTAATTCTCCATACTCTATGCTGGAAAAAAAGACAGGAGCCACAGAATTATAAGCTCTCACTTCTTTCTCTATTTCAGCTTTTGTTGAATCTGATATCGTTTTTGGGCATTTGGTAATGACAATGGCATCGGCACGCCCAGCCTCACTTCTGCCCTCGCGCAAACGACCAGCCGGCAGAACAAGGTCTCTGTAAAACGGGGCAGAAAAATCGCTAAGCATAATATTGAAGTCTCTGCTCACTTTTCTGTGCTGATAGGCATCATCCAGAAGTATCAGCTCCGTTTCCGGATAATCCATAAGCAAGTGGGGAATGGCCAAAATGCGCTCTTCACCCACTACCACCTTTATTTCCTCACCGAACTTGCGATAAAACTGCAACGGTTCATCACCCAGAGTGCGAGCCGTATCTTCCGGTGTTGCTATGCGCTCACCGGTAGTTTTCCGTCCATACCCACGGCTCACTGTAGCCACTTTATAACGATCTTTCAACCGACCAATCAGGTATTCGATCATTGGTGTTTTACCCGTCCCCCCTGTAGAAAGGTTACCCACCGAAATCACCACACGGTCAAAAGTAGTTATGGGGCGGCTGCCATTGTTGTACTGTATATTCCGCAAGCGCATTATACCGGCATACAATACCGAAAAGGGAAACAATAAATACCTAATGATTTTCATAGCAGGCTGACTATCTTAGCCATTGAAAGACGGAAAATATGGCAAAGATAAAGGATATCACAGATTTTCTAGAGCAAATAGCCCCACGTGCTTATCAGGAAGGTTACGACAATGCCGGACTACTTACGGGAGATCCCAAAATGGAGGTAAAGGGCGTACTTTGCACACTGGACTGTACCGAGTTAGTTGTTGATGAAGCGGTGACTAAACAATGCAATTTAATTGTGGCACATCATCCCATTGTATTCAAAGGACTTAAACAGCTCAATGGCAAAAACTATGTGGAGCGCACCATTATTAAGGCCATTAAAAATGACATTGCCATTTATGCTATTCACACCAACCTGGACAATGTACACACTGGCGTGAATCGTAAAATTGCCGACTGCCTGGGGTTAAACAACCTTCGCGTTCTTGCGCCCAAGGCAGATACACTCACCAAACTGGAAACCTTTATCCCCACTCAACATACCGATGAAGTATTGAATGCCATGCACGGGGCCGGAGCAGGTCACATTGGCAACTACAGCCACTGCAGTTTCCGAATTTTGGGCACAGGCACTTTTAAGCCTAACGATAAGGCCAACCCAACCATAGGCCAACAAAACCAACAAGAATTTGTAGAAGAAAACAAGGTAGAGCTCATATTTCCAAGCCATTTACAGGCCCAGGTAGTAGGTGCACTCCAAAAGGCTCACCCTTATGAAGAAGTAGCCTATTATCTGCAACCACTTAAAAACACCAATCAGGAAGTAGGAGCCGGTATGGTTGGAGACCTTGAGCAGCCCATGAGCGAACAAGACTTTCTCGCTCATCTAAAAAAGAGCATGCAGCTCAATACCATTAAATATACCCCCCTAAGCCACAAACCCATTCAACGAGTGGCGGTTTGTGGCGGTGCAGGCAGCTTTCTGTTAGGCACTGCTATGGCAGCCGGTGCTCAGGCCTTTGTCACTTCTGATTTCAAGTACCATGAGTTCTTTGATGCGGAAGAAAAAATAATGATTGCCGACATCGGACACTATGAGAGTGAGGTATTTACAAAAGAGCTGCTTGGTGCGTTTATCAGTGAAAATTTTGCTAATATTGCAACCTATTTGTCAGAGGTGAATACGAACCCCGTAAAGTACTTCTAAAAACACGGTTAATGGAAAAAACAGTTGCACAGAAATTAGAGGCGTTACAGCATCTACAATCTATTGATTCTCAGCTAGATGAAATTAAAAAAGTAAGAGGTGCCCTGCCCGATGAGGTGGCCGATCTGGAGGATGAGATAGCTGGATACGAAACAAGAATAGAGAAATTTAAAAACGAGCTTGCTGAGCTCGAAGCCAATATTGCTGATCACAAAACTCAGATTAAGAACTCTGAGGCGCTGATCAGAAAATATGAAGAGCAACAAATGAATGTTCGAAATAATCGTGAATACGATGCCATTACCAAGGAAATCGAACTTCAGAATTTGGAGATTCAAATCTCAGAAAAGCGAATAAAAGAAGCTTTCGTTAAAATAGACGCGAAGAAAGAAGAGATTGAGCGCACTGAAAACGAGCTAAGCGAAAGAAACAAAGACCTTGACACCAAAAAATCGGAGCTTGAGGTATTGACTAAAGAAAGCGAAGCCGATGAAGAAAAGCTCTTGAAAGATCGCGAAAAAGCAGTTAAAAACATTGAGGAGCGACTTCTTAACTCTTACACTAAGTTGAGAAATAATGCCCGAAATGGTCTGGCCGTTGTGCCGGTAAGCCGTGGAGCTTGCGGAGGCTGCTTCAACATTGTTCCTCCTCAGCGTCAGGCCGATATCAGAGACAGTAAAAAAATCATTGTTTGCGAACATTGCGGCAGAATCTTAGCCGAGGTAACCGATGAAATTGTAACTGAAGAGAAAAAACCAGCAAGAAGAACCAGAAAATCAGCTAGTTAATTCACTGATGTTTCTTAAAGAATATAGTAAATGGATAGGCCTTCTGGCTTATCCATTTTTTTTGTGCCTTGTTTTGAACAGCCAGGGACAGTCTGCCCGTACTCTTGACTTACTAAACTTAGCACTGCAACCCGGTGAGGCACCCCAAAAAGCCCGTACTAATACAGACCTCCAGGAAATATATACTCAAAATCTTCACGACTTTGTTTATCTCATCTTTCATGAATCAGATTCTGCTTATGAGGCCCTCAAGCCCCTGGAAGATCAGCGGTTAAAAGCCATAAGCAAAGCTTCCGATCAATCGGCCTGGAAAGGTTTTGTAGAAGCCGAGCTAAAGCTGCAATGGGGCTTCCTAAAACTAAAATATGGCGATGAATGGGGGGCATTTTGGGCCATCAGATCAGCCAATAAAAGTATTGAACGCAACCTCAAGGCTCATCCAGATTTTCAGCTCAACCAAAGAACACGCGGACTTTTGCAAATTCTATTTGGGGTTACTCCGGAAAACTATCGCTGGGTATTTAATCTATTCGGCATGAGAGGCACCGTAAATGACGGCCTCAATCAACTAAAACAAGTCCCAAACACCCATTCCATGCAATCTTTGGAGTCTGCCATAATATTGGGAATGGTTTACTCCCACCTACTGGAAAACTTCTCCATGGCGCCTTCATTCATTGCCAATCACAAATGGAGCAACACCCCACTGGCCTCATACTTCCAGGGCATTATTATGGCCAAATCTCACCGGGCCGAAGAAGCTCGTCAGCTGTTTTATCGAGTAAGGAGCAAAGTGCCTTTTGCCGAATATTTGCTTGGCGAAACGTATTTTCAACAGGGAAAATACACCGAAGCCATCGACCACTTTAGCAGTTTTATACAGTCCTTTAAAGGAGCCAGCTACCAAAAAGATGCTTTACTTAAAATGGGGCTGAGCGCCAAATTTATGAATAGGCCGTCTGAGTTTAACCACTACATTCGGCAGGCTAAAGAAAAAGGTAGTTCAGGCACTGAAATTGACAAAAACGCAGAAAAGATACTGGAAAACCTGGGGCAAACGCACTGGCCCATGCTTCAGCTTCGGTTTGCCATAGATGGCGGCTTTTACGAGTTCAGTCAATCTTTAATAGAGTCTATCGAACGAGAACCCCTCACCGAGCTACTTCAGGTAGAACTAACTTATCGTAAGGCACGAATGGCTCATTTGCAAAACCGAAGCAAAACTGCCATAGAACTGTACAGAGCAGTAATAGATAAAGCCGAAATGATTGAAGAAAGCTATTATGCTCCCAATGCTTTTTTGCAGCTCGGCTATTTACAGCAGCAACAAGGACAAAACACCATGGCCAAAATGTATTTTGAACGAGTGTTGAGCTTTAAAAAACACCCCTATAAATCGAGCCTCGATAGTAAGGCTTCGCTAGCCCTCAGCCAACTCTCCCCTTCAAATGATTAGTATCGTTGTACTTTTCTAACTGAAAAGATGTACCTGTATACGCCAACTGATACAGGCATAGATTGGAATGCTCGAACATATCCATGCACTTTAGCGGATAATTGAGCATTACAGCCAACATTACCCTCATAGCTCGGCCATGCATACAAATGAGCACATGATGTTCGTCTGTTCGATCAAGTATATAAGAAAGAGCATTGCGCATGCGTGCTGCTACCTGATCGGGGCTTTCTCCCCCATCTATGGCCAAGTTGGTTTCTCCTTTCTGCCACCGTTCAATCATTTGCAAATAGTAGGCTGTTCCCTCCTGGTCTACGGGAAGTCCCTCTCTGCTGCCCCAGCTAATTTCGTTCAGGTCGGTGAGCACCTCATAGGGTAGCCCATCGTTTATAAAGCCCTCCATAGACTGATGGGTGCGCTTTAGCCCGGAAACATATAGTTTATCAAACGGCCACGAACCATAAGTCTCATAAAAGGCTGCAGCCTGGGCCCTGCCTTTTCCGTTCAAATCAGAGTCAATACCACTACCCTGCACTATTCCTTGCTTATTATAATCCGTTTCACCGTGTCGGGTCAGGTATATTTTTTTGATCATCGATTTGTTCTATTTTTGCCGCTACCAGCCGCAAAGCTAAAAAGTTAATCCCAAACTGAATGTTTCATCCGAAAGCAACCTTAGAAATAATCAACCAAATGAGTAAAAACACTTTGGTTGAACATTTAGGTATAGAAGTAACGGAGTTAGGAAAAGACTATCTCATTGGTAAAATGCCGGTCGATCACCGAACCCATCAGCCTTTGGGTATGTTGCATGGAGGAGCATCGGTAGTATTGGCCGAAACACTGGGTAGCATAGCTGCCACCCTTACGGTAGATCCTCAGAGGCAATACTGTGTTGGGCTAGACATCAACGCCAACCATATAAAATCGGTGCGCAGCGGGTTTGTTTATGGCAAAACCACTCCAATTCATGTGGGAAAACGAACACAGGTATGGGAAATTCGCATTGAAAATGAGGAAAAAGAATTGATCTGCATAAGCAGAATTACCATGGCTGTGCTGGATAAAAAACAAGAATGAATAATCAGGAAAAGGCAATAACCTTAGAGCCCGACTTGGGGTCGTTCACAAAAGAAGAACTTATTAGAGCCGCTTTGCAGTGGGCCGGTAAGCAAGGGCTCCCTGTTGCTCTTTGGCGCAGGCCTTTTCAGTCTGAAGTGAACCTACTCTTGTCGTTCGAAGCGGCCAAAGAGGTAACTCAATACGATATACAAGAACTCTCTAATGGTTTTGCATTTGCTCCTTTTAGCTTCGGAGAAGAAAAAGGACTGTTTATCTCAGGCGACATTCTATTGTCTTTTGATTTTAATGAAACAGTATTTACCCCACTGAATAAAGAACAGGGGTCAGAGCAAATTCAAAAATTCAAAGTTCAGCTTATTGAGCAGCTTGAAGCTTCCAGAACCAATCCAGAAGTTCCGTTGAATGGCGGGATGTCTCTTACCGAACCCTCTTCTCCTTCAGATTATGAGCATTTGGTTGAACGGTGCATTGAAGCCATTCAGGCGGGTACCTTCGAGAAAATAGTACCGGCTAGGAGTAAAGACATTGCCCTACCTGAAAATTTCGATTTGGTTGCCTTTTTCAACGGGCTATGCCAGGCCTATCAAAACGCCTTTATCTCTTACGTCTCAATTCCGCAGGCAGGCTCGTGGTTGGGAGCAACACCAGAGGTGCTCATAGAAAAAGAAACACAAGTTTTCAGAACCATTGCTCTGGCAGCTACCCAGCGCTACAACCCCGATGCTTCACTAACCGACACAGCCTGGACACAAAAAGAAATTGAGGAACAGGCAATGGTAAGCCGCTACATTATTAACTGTTTCAAAAAAATAAGACTGAGAGAGTTTAGCGAAAAGGGACCTGAAACTGTAAAAGCAGGTAACTTACTGCACCTGAAAACTACTTTCGAAGTAGACCTGCAAGCCACCAATTTTCAGGAATTACCCACCGTTATGCTCGAGCTACTTCACCCCACATCGGCCGTAGCGGGTATGCCCAAAGAAGAGACTTTGGCATTTCTCAAAGTACAGGAAAAACTAAACCGAAGGTTTTATTCGGGCTTTCTGGGGCCAGTTAATATTGAAGATTGCACGCATTTGTATGTCAACTTACGATGCATGGAACTGGCTGGCAGCCACGGACGCCTTTTTGCCGGAGCGGGGGTCACGGCTCATTCGCGGCCGCAAAAGGAATTGGCGGAAACTGAAATGAAATTCAATACTTTGCTGAACATTCTCAATCAATCGCATTGATACTGCCACACATCAACGAAATAGCTACAATATGCGCTGCGCATGGCATCAGTCGGGCTGTCATTTCTCCCGGATCGCGTTCGGCTGCCATATCGCTGGCTTTCGAAAACCATCCACAGATTGACGTGCAGGTAGTTGCAGACGAACGCTCCGCTGCTTTCATGGCCTTGGGTATTGCTCAACAGCTCAAAAAACCGGTGGCGGTCATCTGCACATCCGGTTCGGCTGGTCTCAATTATGCTCCGGCCGTTGCCGAAGCCTTCTATCAGGAAATACCTCTGCTAGTCATTACCGCAGACCGTCCTCCGGAGTGGATCGATCAATACGATGGCCAAACCATAAGGCAAACCAATCTTTATGGAGCCCACGCCAAAGCCAGTTTTTCGCTTCCTGTAGACCTTAGCCACAGCGATGCCCGATGGCACGCTAATCGATTAGTGAATGAAGCTATTCTTTGCACCCTAAAATACCCCATGGGGCCGGCCCACCTCAATGTGCCTATACGAGAACCTTTCTACCCTCAGGCAAACGAAAAATTTGAGTACCCAAAGGCAAGGATAATACAAAGACCGACTTCACACTCTTATTTATTGCCAGAGCAATGGTCTGCCCTTCTGACTCAGTGGAATGATGCCGAAAAACGGATGGTTATAATTGGCCAGCATGAACCGGATATGAAGCTCACCAAGGCTCTGAAAGCCCTGGCTGAAAAAGGAAATGTGGTCATCGTAAATGAAGTAACAGCCAACCAGCACATGGTATCCGGTAGCCTTCAGAAACAAGACCTTTTTTTACAATCAGATCAACTACCGGAGGCTCCTGAATTACTCATCACTTTGGGCAATTCACTAATATCGAAAAACCTGAAGCAGTTCTTGCGCAAGAACCCACCCCGCATGCACTGGCATGTTCGGAAGGGTGAGCGTCTGAACGATGGTCTTCAGCATTTAAGCCACACATTCGATTTGTCTCCAGACTATTTTATTGAGCAGCTAGCCAAGCAAGAATCAAGCAAAAGTGAAGGCAGTTTTTATCTTAGTTGGCGGCAAAAAGAAGTACACACCCAACAAAGAAGTAAGGCCTTTATTGAGCGTTGCGGTTTTGGAGAGCTAAAAGCAACAGCGGTGTGTCTGGAATCTCTGCCTCACAACAGTTTATTGCATTTGGCCAATAGCATGGCCATACGGTATGCCAACTTCATAGGCCTGCCTCACCATGTGGAAATTTATTGCAACAGGGGTACCAGCGGAATTGATGGCAGCAACGCCACTGCTGTGGGGACCTCCTTAACTACCTCCAAAATGGTGACTTTGCTTACCGGAGACATGGCCTTTCTTTACGACCGAAATGCTTTCTGGCACGACCAAAAACTGGCCAATTTGCGCATTATTGTTATGAACAATGCCGGAGGAGGTATTTTTGGAATGATAAAGGGGCCCAGAAACCAAAAATCTTACGAAAAGTTGTTTCAGACCCATCAACCACTCACTGCGGCTCTTACAGCCCAGGAATTTGGCTTTGAATACACAGCCTGTACTAATCAATCAGAATTAACTAGTGGGCTTAGTACCTTCTTCGATTCTTCCTCCACGGCCAAAGTGCTCGAAATCTTTAGCGATCCGCTCGAAAACGAGCGTTTGTTGGCGGAGTATAAAAGCTATTGCCTGGGCTTATAATTGATTGGCACCATATCGGCCACCTTTTCAAAACCCCAATACCCCTGCGTAATAAAGCTGATGGGGTCATACACATAGCCGCTGCTTTCAAACTCTATGGCTTTTTTACCTTCTACCAGAGAAATCCACGACACCTGTTCTCCAACCCTTGTTGCAGAAACAGACAGTGAGAGCCCACTCGGATTATTGAATTGCCTGAATTCTTCGCTTTGCCCCTCGCGAGTATAGGTCACATAGAGGTAGTTTTCGAATGGTAATTGTACAGAAAGCTGCGATTGACCTTGCCTGAGAACCCCTGACAAATCCATAGGGTTAGGGTTTAGCACTCTTCCACCCTTTATATCTTTGGCCTCCTGAATAATATAACCTTCTTCCTCCAGCCTGCCTTTGAAGGCCGATGCAAAAAAGTGTTGAAGCGACCCCTTGTAAGCAATTTCTCTGTTTTCTTCCCAACGTCTAAGTTGGCGCTTACTCCTTGGTTTCATTTCTGTGAAAACCGTATAACCATAATATAAGCTTAGCATAGAGCTGTAGTTCATGCTAAAATCTTCCAGATAATATTCTAGCATATAACCCAGCCCCTTATTTTCTACTTTTATGGCCTCTTCGGCAAAAGCATAGAGTGTATTACTCTTCTTATCGAAGTAAAAGTCTATGGCCTGTTCGTTCAATATTTTGCATTTGGCAGCATTAGCCGAGTAGCCTAAAAACAATTCCTTAAAAATGACCATATAACGCTCCCAATCCTTGTCTTTCTTGGCAGTAACAACCACACTGCCAAGGTTTACTTCTTCCGGCTTTAAGGCCATGTCCAGGCGTAGGTCCCGCTCTTCACTAATGCGTATGCTTATGGCATAAGTTTGATACCCTACAAACCTAGCTATCAAGTCGTATGTCCCCGGGTCTGTAACGTTTAATACATATCGACCTTCAGAGTCGGTGCTTACTCCATAAGTGGTTTCGGCAAAGAACACATTGGCAAATGGCAGGGTTTCGCCTGTCTCGGCATCGGTAACAACTCCTCTTATGGTATACTGAGCCTGTAGGCAAACAGGAAAGAACAAAATAAATACAAGTGCTTTTAACGTGTGGTGTAGCATAGGTTGAAGTAAAAAGTTATTGGTTGTAAGTAAAAACTGTTTACCCAAAGAAGGGCAACAAGTTGGGCCACAATAATTTTGCCTAACCTTATAATTCACCAAATTATGCCACACCTTAGTAGATAAATCCTTAGAGGTACAATACTTAGAGCTAATGAGCCAACAACCTTTAATTCATAGCCTTGTAATTAATAGGAACCATATCGGCCACTTTCTCAAAACCCCAATAACCTTTACTGACAAAACTCAGCGGGTTATACACAGAACCGTTACTATAGAACTCAATATGATCCTCTCCTTCTACCAGGCTAATCCACGATACTTGTTCTCCGAAATAAGTAACAGATCCTCCTAATGGATTTACTATTTGTATATACTCATGTGATTGGGCCTCCCACAAGTAGGTCACATGTAAATAATCATTAAATGGGAGCCTGCGGGAAAACTCAAACTGACCTTTAGTGATTAACTCATTGAGATCCACCTCCGTCATGTTCTTTGGAATACCTCGTTCCATATCTGTAACTCTCGCTACCTTAAACCCCTCTTCCTCAAGTTTGCCGGCATAGGCGGCTCTAAAAAAATGCTGCTGAGAACCACGGAAGGCCACTTCTCTGGCTTCGTCCCACCTTCCTTTCTGCCTAGAGTTGCGAGCTTCCATTTCCCTATACACAGTAAAACCCACATAGCTGCTCAGCATGCTGTTATAATCTACCCAAAATCCTTCCAGGTAGTACTCTAAATCGTAACCCAGCCCCATATTTTGAATCTTTATGGCTTCCTCTGCATAAGCATATAAAACGTTCTTCTCCTCATCCATATAAAAATCGATGGCCTCCTCATTGAGAATTTTGCATTTGGCTGCATTAACAGAATAGCCAAGGAACAACTCCTTAAAAAGTCGCATATGGCGCCTCCAGTCTTTGTCTTCGCGTGCAACTACCACAACACTACCCAAATTGAGTACCTGCGGTTTAAGGGTAATATCTAGCCGTACATTGCGTTCGTCTTCGATCCGAATTTTAGCCACATAGGTAGCGTATCCAACGAAACGGGCCACTATTTCATAAGAACCGGGCTCCGAAAATGATAAAGTGTACCTTCCCTCTGTATCAGTGGTTACCCCAAAGGTAGTTTCGGCAAAGAACACAGTAGCCAGAGGCAAAGTCTCTCCAGTTTCTGCATCGGTCACAACCCCCTGAATCTGATATTGAGAGAAGGCCAGAAACGGAATAAAGAATAGAATCAAAAAAGCGAGCTTAAAAACGAACGAATTCTTTAGCATGTGTATATCAGTAAGTTGTACTAAAATAGTCACAAAGTTCGTGGATAGCCAGTCTTTTTTTGATTACCTACAGAAAGTATTAAACAATATCCCGAAGAAAGACAGTTCTTATAATGCTTTGAACAACTACCATCACTTTGCACAGTAGCATGATTTTTCATGAACCACAACCCACTCAGCCTGACATACATCCTCCAGACAGCCCGGTTTTCATTCCTGTAAGTTGTATTTCATTTGATGAATAATGGCTAACATTGGGGCATGGAAGGGCGGATTATTTTTGAGCACAACTCATATACCTTCACTGAACTTTGTGAAACCGAGCTACCTGCCAATCTCTCATGGGCCAATGGTATAAGAGCGTTCGTGCGTGCCTGGCTCAACGAAACTCCAAGCTTTAACCTACAAACCTCCGGTTCTACCGGCAAACCCAAGCAAATCAACCTGAACAGAAGCCAAATGGAAGCCAGTGCCCGAGCCACCATTTCCCACCTTTCTATAAAAAATGGGGCTAAGGCTTTACTCTGCATGAATCCCGACATGGTTGGCGGACGAATGATGCTCGTGAGAGCACTCATTGGGCAATGGCAACTTTTTGTTCTACCCCCTACTTCACTTCCCTTGCTCAACGAACACATAGACTTTACTGCTATGGTTCCGTTGCAAGTTCAATCGCTCATAGACCATAAGGAAGGAACAAGATTTCTGAACAAAGTGAAGCGTATCATTATTGGTGGAGCCGCTATACCCGATAGTCTGGAACAGTCATTACAACAATTGAACAGCGAGGTTTATCAGACCTTTGGCATGACAGAAACTGTATCGCACATTGGCCTGAGAAAAATAAATGGGCACCAGCGATCAGAATTCTATTCCCTCATAGGAGATAATGAGATAGACACCGATGATTTGGGAAGACTGAAAATAAAGGGTTCGGTAACCAACAATGAATGGATACAAACCAACGATCTAGTGGAGATTCATGGGCAGGCATTTAAATGGATAGGGCGAGCCGACATGGTAGTGAACAGCGGAGGAATTAAGGTTCACATTGAACCTCTGGAAAAACAGCTCTCTCAACTTTTGCAAACAGAAGTACTCATATGGAAACTACCTCACCCTACTTTGGGCGAGCAGGTGGTAGCCATACTTAAAGAAGAAGAGGTATACAAAAAAGTGACATCAGGAGAAAAACAAATTGAAAATCAGATAGATAGATACCAAAAACCCAAAATATGGGCACTGATTAGTACCTGGGCGCTTACCGCCAGCGGCAAGCCAGACCGGGCTGCGACACTGCGTAAATGGCAGCGTCAGTAAAAAACCACTTTTAAGAATTTAAGTAAATTACCTAATGACCAAAAGACGGCTGCACCTATATTTGAATATGGCTTCAAATACAATACAGACCAAAGTGAACACAGAGGGTATCTACAAAGACACCGCCAGACAATTGTTAATAGCCGATATGCTCACTTTCGGCAAGTACTTGCTCAACCTTATATTCATTGCCCTTTTCTTTATTCTTGTACTAGAAGCCAAGTCACTATTACAAATCGATATTTTCCCCAACTACAACTTCCCGCTCGATGAAATGGTGAAGGACTTTTTTTAGCCCTTCATTTTAATTACCTCCTGTTGTAGCTCAAGTACAATATTCTTGAGTTTTTCAAAGCTCATATCATCTTCAGAATACTCGGGTATTTCCATACTCAAATAGGCTTTTGCCTCCCAAATCTCTATCACGTCAGAAGCCTCAATCTTATAGGGAGAGTAGGCCTTATTGTCTGAAACCAAAAAGAGTTGCCCCAACTCATCGGTATAGTCAAAAACACGCTTGTAAACCACTCCCTCTTCTTTAGAAAGAATAATGTAGCACCTCCCATTTTTAATAGAGCTAAGACTATCCAGGTATTGGCCAATCACAATGGTACCGGGTTTAATAGGCAACATGGAATCACCGGTAATTTCAAAAGCCCGATAGGTGCCAGAAGTTGGCAAACTAGGTATCTGAAACTTAGGTAGCTCTTCCAGATACTGTGGATCGGCATAACCATTGAGATACCCGGCCGAAGCTTTTTGAGGAATCAAATCTATGTACTCATTGTCCTTGTCATCCACCGTAATGGAGAGCACTTTCATAGCCCCTCCACTCTTTTTATCCATAGCCTGAATCTGCTCAAGAGTTTTACCTTCCAGGTCTTTGGTAATCATGAGATCTACCGAAACTCCAAATACCTTGGCCATATTCAGCAAATTATTCAGTCTCGGGTCGGCCCTACCCTCTTCATAAGCTCCCACCAAAGAACGTTTAATATGAATCTTCTCGGCAAACTCTCCTTGTGTCCACTGATGCAACTTGCGTAGGTATTTGATATTTCCGGCAACAACACTCATAACATATAATTTTGCCCTAAAATAACTAATTATTTTAGCTGTATGTCAAAATTATTAGCTCTATTTTTGGCACACTATTGGTTTGTAGAACCCCGTCAACCAACTCAAAATCAATGAAAATCATTTTAAGCCTCCTCTTCTGTTGTGGTTTAGCCATTTCGCTAAATGCCCAGCACACTGCCGGATTTCAGCTACATTCGTTCTTACCCAGTGGCGAACTCAAAAAAGACTCTCCTGCTATTTGGGGTGGTGGCTTCGGGGTCAATGCGGCATATAACCTGAGTAACTCGCCCATTTATGTAGGAGGAATGTTCGACATGACCCGGTACGGGTCGGAACTGCGTGACGGATGGCACGGAGAAGCATTGGGAGATGTGCGCTACCGCAGACACAACGAAATGATGAGACTCATGGCTTTGATACGGTTTTCTCCCGATTGCGATGCCGGCTTCTACCCTTACACGGACTTTATGGCCGGGGTCAATTACATTTATACCCGCTCTATTCTCAGAGAATCTGCCCTCGGAGAAGCCTTCGATCATTTTGTAGACTGGAGAGATTTCTCGTTTACTTATGGACTAACGGCCGGTGTAGAAATCCCTTTAAACGAGACCGTATTACTCGATCTGTTTTTCAGAACGCTCAAGAGCAACCGCACCAAGTACCTAACCCCAAGCTCCACAACCTATGACCGACAGACCGAATCTTACTTGCTGGAAGTGCGTCAATCCCGATTCGATTCGTTCAGCTTTGGTATTGGACTTAAATTTTACATTGACTAGTAAGCCGCATATCCACACCACTTATACCCCATATTTACGCGCTCCTAAGAATTGAATTTTAGCCCTCGGTTTCTTGGCATATTTTGATTCCTTATTCAATCAAATAACTAAGAACCTGATGACGAATAGAAAACTCAAAGATTCTTTTCTACTAAGAATCTCTCTCTTCAGTCTCATGCTTTTCACTTTTATAGCCCCCGCCTGGGGCCAGAAGGTGGACATGGACATTTTTAAGAACATGAAAGCCCGCAGTGTGGGCCCTGCCGCTATGAGTGGTAGAATAACTGCCATAGATGTAGTAGAAAGCAACCCTGACATTATTTATGCAGGAGCAGCCTCAGGAGGACTTTGGAGGTCTACCGGTGGTGGTTTAAACTGGGAACCTCTGTTTGACGATGAAGCCATACTAGGCATTGGCGCCATTGCCATCTACCAGAAAAACCCAGACATTATTTGGGTGGGTACTGGCGAAGGAAACCCAAGAAACTCCGTGAGCAGTGGCTATGGTGTGTACCGGTCTATTGACGGTGGTGATACCTGGGAACTTATGGGACTGGAAAAAACCAGAAACATTCACAGAATATACATCCACCCGGACGATCCTAACATTGTTTATGTAGGAGCCATCGGTTCTCCCTGGGGAGAGCACGAAGAAAGAGGTGTTTACCGCACCACAGACGGAGGTAAAACCTGGAAAAAAATTCTTTATACCAACAACCTAACCGGTGTAGCCGATATGGTGGCCGATCCGGTTAACCCCAATAAAATATTTGTGGCCATGTGGGAGCACAAAAGATGGCCCTGGACATTCAAATCAGGTGGAGAAGGTTCCGGCCTGTTCATGACCCTTGACGGTGGAGATACCTGGAAAAACCTGACCGGAGAAAAAGGCCTACCCAAAGGCCCTTATGGTCGAATTGGTTTGGCCATAGCCCGCAATAAGCCGGAATATGTGTATGCCATGATTGAGTCAAAGGCCAATGGTCTTTATCGTTCGACCGATGGAGGTAAAACCTGGGAATTGAGAGCTTCGGCTGACAAAGAGCCCAACATGGGTAACAGACCCTTCTATTACTCAAGCATTTACGTAGACCCTAAAAATGAAAACAGAGTATATAGCCTTTACTCAATGGTTTCGCGCTCTGAGGATGGCGGTAAGTCGTTTGAAGTAATTATTCCATACTCTGGTGTGCACCCCGATCACCACGCCTGGTGGATTCATCCGGAAGACCCTTCTTTTATGGTTGATGGAAACGATGGAGGTCTGAACATTACCAGAGACATGGGGAAAACCTGGAGGTTTACTGAAAAACTACCGGTGGGCCAATTCTATCACATTAATGTAGACAACGAATTCCCTTACAACCTTTATGGAGGTATGCAAGACAACGGTTCGTGGGTAGGCCCTGCCTATGTATTCAACTATGCCGGCATTAGAAACAGCGACTGGCAAGAACTAAGCTTTGGAGATGGTTTTGATGTGGCTCCAATTATGAGCGACTCTCGCTACGGATATACCATGTCTCAGGGTGGAAACGTTTCGAGATACGATAAGGTAAGTGGTTATACCAAGGTAGTAAGACCTACCGAACCCGATACCGCCACAGACCTGCGATTCAACTGGAATGCTCCGGTGGCTGTAGATCCTCACAACCCTAATGGTGTTTATTACGGGTCTCAGTTCCTGCACTATAGCTCCAATCGTGGAGATGACTGGACTATTATTTCACCAGACCTTACAACCAACGACCCTGAAAAACAAAAGCAAAACGAGAGTGGTGGACTGACCATCGATGCCACAGGTGCCGAAAACCACACGACTCTACTTTCTATTGCTCCAAGCCCTGTAGACAGAAATGTAATATGGGTAGGTACTGACGATGGCAATGTACAAGTAACCCGCAACAGAGGCGAAAACTGGGAAAATGTGGCTGCCAAACTTCCAGGCTTACCGGCCGGAAGCTGGATTCCGCAAATCAGAGCCTCTACTTACAATGCAGGTGAGGCCTGGGTGGTTGCTAACAATTACCGAAGAAACGATTGGTCGGCCTATGCTTACCATACCACAGACTATGGTCAAACCTGGACACGAATAGCTGATGACAGCAAGGTGTTTGGTTATACGCTTTCCATTTTGCAAGACCCGGTTGAGCCAAACTTGGTTTTCCTCGGTACAGAAAATGGTTTATACGTGAGCTTCGATAAGGCCAAAACCTGGAACAAGTGGACCCACGGCTATCCGTCTGCCTCCACTATGGACCTTGCCTTACAAGAAAGAGAGCACGATTTGGCCATAGGAACCTTTGGACGGGCATTCTATATACTGGACGACATCAGACCTCTACGAGAGTTCGCTTCAAGAGGTGTAAACAATGCCAAAAACGAAGAACTCATTGTGTTTGACGTAGCCGATGCCTATCACATGACTTACAGACAACCTGCCGGCATGAGATTCCCTGCCGATGGAGGGTCTTATGAAGGACAAAACAAATATTTCGGTCGTGCGGCCATCAACTTCTATGTGAAAAACGATGAGGCCGAAAAAACTCAGGCCGAACCTGAAGAAAACAACAGAAGAAACAGGAGAAATAGAAATGCTGAGCCTGAGGCTGAAAAACAAGAAACCAAAAAGCTCCCAACACGCATTAAAATGAGTGTATTGGATGCTAGTGGCGATACAGTAAGAACTGCTTCAAGCACCTATAAAAAGGGAGAAGTAACTTCTATCTACTGGGATCTGCAAAGAAGAAACCCATACCCTGTTGAATTCTCAGGCAGAGGTGGCGGATTTGGTGGTTTCGGTGGCTTTGGTGGAGGAAACCAAAACCGCGAGCAGACAGCCGGAGACGTGCTTCCTGGCGATTACACTGTAGTAATTGAGTTGGGCGACAACAAAGTAACCAAGCCTGTAAAGGTACACTACGACCCAAGGATTTCAGTAAGCATGGCCGACCTGAGAGCTAAGCAAGACTTTTTGGATGAAGTACTTAAAATGTCTCAGACCTTTGCTAACCTTACCAACAGAGTAAGAGAAGCCAATGACATTATTGAAAAAGTAGAAGCTGAAATGAAAAATGCCGATAAGGACGCAACCAAAGAGTTGAGCGAAGCACTAAAAGCTCTGAAAGAAAAATTTGAGCCTGTGCAAAAGCTTACTACCGGCATAAGACAAGAGCGTGGACAGGCCGTGCCAAGAGAAAGCTTTACCACAGCCAACAACTGGCTGGGTCAGGCCCGCAGATATGCCAGCTCCAGACTTACAGCCCCAGGGCCAAACGAAAGAAGTCTGAAAGAAAACGCACAGAAAATGATGAATGAAGCCATGCAGATTGTTAATAATTTCTTTAGCAACGAGTGGCCGAAATTTAAGGCAGTCTATGACAGAACTAACCTAGACTATTTCAAAGATTTTTCTGACCCAATCAGAAACTAGGATCATTAAAATCTTATCGGAAAAGCCTCGCCCATCAGCGAGGCTTTTCTTTTACCCCTGCTTCAGAGCTTACATCTCTAAGCATTATAGTTCACACTTTAAAAACGAAGTGCTAATTTCACGGCAAAATGAAGACGAGCATGAGCAAAGCAAACTGGCAAACCGTAAAAGAATACGAAGACATTACCTACCAGAAGTCCGGCACGGGCGTGGCAAGAATAGCCTTCAATCGTCCGGAAGTAAGAAATGCCTTCAGACCCAAGACTGTGGCAGAACTTTTCGATGCCTTTTTAGATGCTCGTGAAGACACCTCCATTGGTGTAGTGCTTTTTTCTGGCGAAGGGCCATCGCCTAAAGACGGTGGCTGGGCCTTTTGCAGCGGTGGCGACCAAAGAGCCAGGGGCCACCAGGGTTATGTGGACGATGATGGTATGCCACGACTCAATATTCTTGAAGTACAGCGGCTTATACGCTTTATGCCCAAGGTAGTGATAGCTGTAGTGCCCGGTTGGGCCGTTGGTGGTGGCCACAGCCTTCATGTGGTTTGCGACCTCACTCTGGCCAGTAAGGAACATGCTATTTTCAAACAAACCGATGCCGATGTGACCAGTTTTGATGGAGGCTATGGCTCGGCCTATCTGGCTAAAATGGTAGGACAAAAGAGAGCCCGCGAAATTTTCTTTCTGGGAAGAAATTATTCGGCTCAGGAAGCTTTCGAGATGGGTATGGTTAACGCTGTTATTCCTCACGATGAACTCGAAGACACCGCTTATGAATGGGCACAAGAAATTTTACAAAAGTCCCCCACCTCCATTAAGATGCTCAAATTTGCCTTTAACTTAACAGACGATGGCATGGTTGGACAGCAGGTTTTTGCCGGAGAAGCTACTCGACTGGCTTATATGACCGATGAAGCCAAAGAAGGAAGAAATGCCTTCTTAGAGAAAAGAAAGCCCAACTTTAAAGACATTAAGTGGATTCCATAAAATAAACTGGAAAATAATTCGAATGGCCTTATCTTGATCCTATGCTTGAGGTTTGGCAGAGCATTTCACCATTTGTTTTACCACTTTATTATGTGGCCATATTTTTTGTGGTGATCGACATTCTGTTGGAAAACAGAAATCCGCTCAAAACACATTCTTACCTCTTGCTATTGCTCCTTTTACCCTTGCTGGGTATAGTTATTTACCTGTTTTTCGGGCAAACCATTCGCAAGCGTAAGATATTTGCCAAGAAACAACTCATTAACCAGGCCTTTGGTGACCATTATTTCAAGCAACACGTAGAACGAAAATCCAGAAATCATGTGGTTCCAGAAGGACTGGAGCAATACGAAAAAGTAATTCGCTTTTTGAACAAAGACCTTTCTCCGCTTACGCGTAACAACAAAGTGACGGTGTTGCAAAACGGAGAGCAGAAGTTTCCTGAACTAATAACCGCACTCAAGGAGGCAAGACACCACATTCACCTTGAGTATTACATCTATGAAGACGGCCTCATTGGTCAGGAAATAGCCCAAATACTCAAGCAAAAAGCCTCGGAAGGGGTGAAAGTAAGAGTAATTGTAGATGGAGTAGGCTCATTGGGACTACGCAAACCCTTCTTTACCGATCTGGTGAGTGCCGGAGTACAAATTGTAGAATTTATGCCGGTACTCTTCCCATCATTTACCAGTAAGATCAACTACAGAAACCACCGCAAAATTCTGGTAATCGATGGCATGATAGGTTTCACCGGAGGCATAAACATTAGCGACCGATACATTAACAATGGTCATTCCAATGGCTACTGGAGAGATACACACATAAAAATTGAGGGTGAAGCGGTAAAAACGCTTCAGTTTCTCTTCATACTAAGCTGGCAGTTTGTAACACAGGAAGAGTTACTGCCGGACAGCAGCTTTTTTCCCACCTTTACTACCCATGGGCACGATATGGTTCAAATAAATGCCAGCGGCCCTGACTGGGAGTTGGCCAGCATAATGGACTCTTTCTTTCTAGCCATTAACTCCGCTCGCCATAAGGTGCGCATTGCAACTCCGTACTTTATTCCTACCGAAAGCATTCTCGATGCCATAGTAACTGCTTCGCGCAGCGATATAACTATTGAGCTGATGATTCCTGAATCGTCCGACTCGTGGATTGTGGAAGCAGCCTCTCGTTCGTTTATTAAACAGTTGCTGGAAGCCGATGTGAAGGTGTACCACTACAGAAAGGGCTTTTTACATTCCAAGGTGATAATTATAGACGACAACTTTGCTTCTGTTGGCAGTGCCAATATGGACTACAGAAGCTTTGACTTAAACCATGAAGTGAACGCCTACTTCTACAATGGCGAAGTGGTACAGCAACTAGCCAGTGCCTTTGAAGCCGATAAGGCCGACTGTGTGCAACTAGGACTCCAGAACTGGAAAAAACGCAGTATTCTTCAAAAGCTTAAAGAGTCGGTATGCCGATTGTTGGCCCCGCTTCTATAATTCTTAACCCAATTTTAACTTTTAGCTTTGGCCGAATAGACGCGCTACCTTTAGTTTAGCACCCGTATTATGAAAAAGTACTTAGAGATAATCATTTTATTGGTGGTCATTGGTTCTACAGCCCTTGGTCAATCGCTTAATGAACAAACGCCCTATGTCATTCTGGTATCGTTCGATGGATTCAGGCATGACTATGTAGAAAAATATAATGCCCCCAACTTTAAGTCATTTATAAAAAATGGTGTGGCAGCAAAGGCCATGATTCCCTCCTTTCCTTCTAAAACATTCCCCAATCATTACACCCTGGTAACAGGACTTTACCCAGACAACCATGGCCTGGTGGACAATACTTTTTACGATAGCGATCTGGACCTCATATACCGAATAAGCAACCGAGAACGAGTGCAAAATCCTGCCTTTTACGGTGGTCTCCCCCTTTGGCAGCTTACCCAGCAAAATGGCATGAAATCGGCCTCCTTCTTTTGGGTAGGCTCTGAAGCCCCTGTTCAGGGGCAATTCCCTACATACTATAAGATATATGACGACAATCTGGCCAACGAACCTCGCATTGAGCAGGTTGTAAACTGGCTGAAACTGCCGGCCCCGGAACGACCAAACTTTATATCGCTCTACTTTTCGCTGGTCGATAATGCCGGCCATGCCTATGGACCTGATCATGAAGAAACCAAGAAGGCGGTACTGGAAGCCGATCGCCTTTTGGGCATGCTTAAGAAGCAAACCGATGCGCTCAACCTACCCATTAATATCATAGTAGTTTCCGACCATGGCATGGAACCTATTGAGCCCAAAAAGGAAAAATACATCGAGGCCGGTAAACTGCTTGAAGGCCTGAACAATGAGGAGGTTCGAATGATAAACAATGGCCCTCACGCCCATTTTTATGTAAACGATGAACAAATAAGGCAGCAAACTTATAAAAGGCTAAAACAACACGAAGGGGCTTATCAGGTATATTACAAGCAAAACCTACCACCACATATGCATTACGGAACGCATTCACGTATTGGAGATATCGTTTTGGTGATGAAACCTGGCCACTACATAAGTTCTGAAGGCAGAATTAAACACAACATTGAAAATAAAATAACCCGAGGCGAACATGGGTTCGACCCTAAAACCACTCCAACTATGGGGGCTATATTCTATGCCAATGGCCCCAACATTAAAAAGGGTTTGGTGATCGAAGAATTTGAAAATGTGCATGTATACCCGCTTATAGCCGAACTCTTGGGCATTACCAAAGTACCGGCAATAGATGGACAACTGGAGGTTTTAAAAGGTATAATCGAACGTTAGAGTATAGCCTCTAACATTTGCAGCACTTCCGTTTCGCGGTTCCATTTTACGCGGTTCTTTTTGAGATACTGCTTCATTCGCTCCTCCTGAGTTTCTGAGAAAATAAGCTTTAGCGAACTACGCGAGAGACTAATTTCTTCATAGGGCTGCTTGTCGCTATTGCGCCAAAAGTAGCGCTCCTTTAAAACGTATTCTTCAATTTTAGGCCCGGAGTAGCTATCCTGCTTCATATCGGGTCGTTCCAATACTTTATCGCGGTATTTAATCAACTGAAAATTTTCCTTCATTATAAGCTGCTGGCAATACTTGCTGTAATCGGGAAAACGCTTAAAACTATGCCAATCTACCTTCACAAAGGTTTCTACCTCACCCTCAAAGTTCTCCAGCAACAACACCTCTATCAGGTCTTCATTGGTTTCAAAAATTTCTTCAGTACCTATTTTCTTCAAATAGAGTTGATCCTTTTCCGTATGGTAGTTAATGAGAAAGTAGGTAGAAGTATCGCCCCCAACCACTACAAAGCGGCCTTTGCGCCACTCATCAAAACCCAAAGGGCTTCCCTTAATATTGCTGGGATTAATCACGGCCATCAGGTCGGTGTACTTACCGCCACCCCCATAATTCAACTGATTCAATTCTATTTGTGCATTTAGTGAAAAGGCACTCAGAAATATTAAGAGAGAAACAATGTATTTCATAGGACTTGCTAATGACTGATAAACAATTTACATATAGTTTTACACTACTAAAACTCCGATTTTGTTTGCCTTTCAGGTACATTCGGGTACCTGAGGAATGTGTATGTTTGTACGGAAATGAGTGCGGTAAAGTCTAAAAACCTAAGAAACATCTGGTATGTCGCCTGTCATGGCAGCGTATTAAAACAAGGAAAAACAATTGAAAAGGAGATTGATGGTGAAAAGATTTGCCTTGGCCGCGACAATGAGGGCAAGCCTTTTGCTTTAAGAAACCAGTGCCCACACCGCGGCATTCCGTTGACCTATGGCCACTTTGACGGTTGCGAAATTGAGTGCTGCTACCACGGTTGGCGCTTTAAGACCGATGGAGTTTGCTCTAAAATTCCGGCATTGCCACCTCATTCACCACTGGATGTTTCTAAAATAAGAGCCCCCTACTATCCGGTTCGTGAGCTGCATGGCATTGTATTTATCTATATGCCCAAAGACATGCGCAAACCGGAAGATATGGATGAAAGCCTCTTTCCACATTTTCCGTTAGATCAAAGTAAGTCCTTCGATCTGGTAACAGCCAAGAGAATGGATTGTGGCCTGGATCATTCGGTAATTGGGTTAATAGATCCTGCTCATGTGCCTTTTGTGCACCAGTCTTGGTTTTTTAGAAAAAAGACCAATCTTAAACTAAAAGAAAAAAAGTTTGCTCCTTCTCATCTGGGATTTACCATGGTGAGGCATGCTCCATCTAAAAACTCTGCTGCTTACAAAATTCTAAAGAAGGAACAGACCACGGAAATAAGTTTTCAATTGCCAGGCATACGCATTGAGCACCTGAAAGTGGGCGAAAACGATATTGTAATTATGACCACACTCACCCCTGTGAATGATCAGGAAACTGAACTAACACAGTTTGTCTATACGGACATAGGGTGGTTCAAACCTCTGAAGCCCATATTCTATCGCTTCGCCAACAGCTTTATTCAACAAGATGTTGATGTGTTTAAAAAACTGAAGGAGGGGCTTAACAACAACCCTCCGCTTATGCTTATGGGCGACCCCGATATGCAAGCCAAATGGTATAATGCCATTCGTAGCAGGTATGAAAAGTGTCAGGAAGAAAAAATTCCTTTTGAGAACCCTATTAAAGAGCAAACCCTTTATTGGCAGACTTAATTGGTTAAGGGCTCTGGGGTTCGGGTAAGGTCGATTTAAAGAGCCGCGTAGCCGCTTTTCAGTTCCTGAGTTACTGATCTCCCGATAGGCTCTTCAGCTCATCTCTGACCTTTTTAGGCAGACTGGCAGCTACCAGTTCATACGAATGATCTGTGAGTTCTTTGATGAGGTTATCGGGTACGGAACCATCTACATACACAGAGTTCCAATGGTGCTTATTCATGTGCCAACCGGGCTTAATGCCAGCCCATTGCTCACGAAGCTCAACGGACCTTTCCGGATCACACTTTAGGTTAACAAATTCGAAGGTATCGAGCCCTGTTACGGCAAACATTTTGCCCATAACCTTAAACACGAGCGTATCGGGGCCAAAAGGGGTCCCTTCGGTCACTCCGGGTTTATTCAGGCAATAGTCTCTAAATTCGTCCAGATACATTACATACGGGAAATAAAACGCACTATTATAACTGTGAGCGCAATTAAAAACATAATGATGGAAATTTTATTGATTCCATGCATTACTCTAAGGTTAAAGTTTGATGGACGATTGGGATCTTTTTTTCGAAAGAAATAGCCTAATACAGGTCCAAAGTCGAACGCTTCTTTGGTGGTGAGTTTTACCCTTTCCTGTTTTTGTTCTTTACGCTCTTCAACTGACATAGTCTTACATTTACACTTCCACCGCCTTTGGTTCAATCCATTTACCATCGGCTCTGATAATCTCAATTAGCTCATCTACAGCCTGTTCGGAGGGCACCCCTCTTTTCATTACTTCCTGCCCTTTGTAAAGGGTTATTTTCCCCTTACCCGATCCTACATAACCATAGTCTGCATCGGCCATTTCTCCTGGGCCATTCACTATACAGCCCATAATCCCAATTTTAACTCCTTTCAGATGATCCGTCCTTTTGCGTATCATGGCTGTCGTTTCTTGCAGATCAAACAAGGTTCGTCCGCAGCTTGGGCAAGAAATGTACTCAGTTTTTGTCATACGGGTTCGGGCTGCCTGAAGGATACCGAAAGCCGTAGTATTTTTTAGTTTAATATCTGAAAGTTGACCCTCTTTGTTTGATTGGGGTGTTGAAGTGAGCATTACACCATCCCCAAAACCATCGACCAACAGACCTCCAATGTCGGTAGAAGCATGAATAAGAAAGGCCTCGGCATCACTTACCTCAAAATTTCTGATCACAACCACCGGAATATTGAGCTTTCTTCTTACCAACTCGAAGAAAAACCTTCTCAGAGCGGGCATAGCATGTGTATTATCGGTTTCCAACAACACTACCAGATTATCCGCTTCCAAAATCATCATGGTGTCCTCATCAATATCTGAGGCGTTCAGGCGAATAAAATTTAGCTGGTCGTCACAATCTTCCGCTTGGGCCAATTGCTGAAGATTATATACTGGAAAACGTCCTTTTTTATCAGTCAACTGCTTCCATACAGGGTAATCTACTAATTCTTTCAGGCCATTGGGAAGCATAAACGGAATGCTTTTATTACCTGAGTAGATATAGTCAGCACCTTGATCGTTCATGGTCCATTTATCGGGCTCCGGCAAATAGAAATGGCCAACACTTTTAAGGTCTTTTACCTCAATGGTATTTAGACTACTCATATCGGCAATTACCCTTGGCACATTTACATCTCCTATGTTCAGTACCTCTCGAGAAGATCGCTTGTGGTAGAGAAAGGGATCGATGGGTGATTCATCTATTTCCGGTATTGGCCGGTGATCTTTTCTGTCACGGTATCGGGCTACCAGTTTTCGGGCTACAGGTGCTTCAAACTCGGGTTCTTCTGTGAGGGATACACGCACTGTATCGCCAAGGCCATCTTCTAGCAAGGTGCCAATTCCTACAGCCGATTTAATCCGGCCGTCTTCGGCTTCTCCGGCCTCAGTAACCCCAAGGTGCAGTGGGTAAGGCTTAAGTCCTTCCTCATCCAGTTTTTGAACCAACAGCCTATAGGCTTCTACCATAACCTGAGCATTGCTGGACTTCATGGAAAGAACAATCTGGTCGAAGTTCAGGTCTTCGCAAATCCTGAGAAACTCCAAAGCAGATTCAACCATACCCAGAGCCGTATCGCCATATCGGCTCATAATACGATCGGACAATGAGCCATGGTTGGTGCCTATACGCATGGCCGTGCCGTGCTTCTTACATAGTTCTACCAGTGGGGTAAAGCGTTCCCTGATCCGGTCCAACTCAGCCTGGTAGGTTTCATCGGTATATTCAATACTCTCGAAACGTTTCTTATCGGCATAATTTCCCGGATTAATCCGAACCTTCTCTACTATTTGGGCCGCCAGCTCGGCAGCATTGGGGGTAAAGTGAATATCGGCTACCAAAGGCACATGGCAACCCCTCTTTCTGAGTTCGTTTTTAATGTTTCTCAGGTTTTCCGCCTCTTTGAGGCTTGGAGCGGTTATTCTTACTAACTCGCAACCGGCCTCTACCATTCTCAACACTTGTTCTACCGAACCCTGCGTATCCATGGTATCGACCGTGGTCATAGACTGAATAACAATGGGATTATCTCCCCCAATAATCACCTCACCTACTCGAACGGGAATAGTTTTTCTCCGGCTGTAGCTGACAAGGCTGTTGCAGTATTTTTTAGCTAGCGAGATGGTCGGCTCCATAAGTTTTTTACTTGCTGCAAAGGTAACCCGAAATGAGAGAATTTGTTAATGAATTCATATATCGCCTAACTGCGGCCTGAGTACAATCTCTTCTACCACCGTTTGTGGCGATAGGCTATGCGCTGCATATATAGCTTCGGCAATATCTTCGGCTTTCATAAATCTTTCTCTGGGTAAATCTACTCCTTCCCAACTGGCGGTGTAAGTAGCCCCGGGCAATATAGAGGTAACCCGTATACCATGTTCTTTAAGTTCTTCTCTCAAACACTTGGTGAAACCGAGCAGTGCATATTTGGAAATGGAGTAGCTGCCTCCATTAGGGTAAGCTGTAATACCGGCAATAGACCCGGTAGTAAATATATGCCCTTGTTTTCTGGCCTTCATATCATCTACCAATGCTCTGGTAAGGTGATAGGCACTGTAGAGGTTGGTCTCTATCATTTTCTCCAGATTGCCCTCGGGTTCTGTGTGAATTGAGCCGGGCAAGAAAAGGCCTGTATTATTGAGCAATACTTCAACTGGTCTGTTCAGCCCCTTCACATAGGCCGCAAAGGCGAGCACTTCTTCTTTCCTGGCCATATCGGTGGGTCTAAAGAAAACCTCTCCCTCTCCTTTTTCCTCAAGTTCTTCTTTGAGCTGGAGTAAATCGTCTGCACTTCTGGCGCAGGTCACTATATCGAATCCATTGAAGAAGAACTTCTCTGCTGTGGCCCTACCTATGCCTTTTGTTCCACTACTAATTACCGCAAGTTTTCTCATGGCCTAAAGGTACTTTTGAATAGAGGCACATCAAAATGCTTTCTTTGTACTTGGAAAGAAGAAGACTTAAATTGAATGAACCATAAGGCATTCGTACAAGTTTTGTTATTTTGCCGTTGTAAGGCAAGACCATCAGGCCTTGTTTTTTGAGCTTTATGAGCAACTTAGGAAGGTATATTTTATTTCTTGGCAAGCTTTTCACCAACCGCGAAACGTTCGGCACTTATGTGAGGCTCACTCTCGATGAGTGCATTTACGTAGGTATAAACAGCATTGTCCTGGTTTCTATTGTATCTATTTTTATGGGAGCTGTTTCTACCTTGCAAACGGCCTATAATCTGCTCAATCCGCTTATTCCGGACAGCGTAATTGGTTTGGTAGTGAGAGACCTAACCATTCTTGAGCTGGCCCCCACTATTACGGCCATTATATTTGCAGGTAAGGTTGGTTCAAGCATTGCCGGCAACCTGGGCACCATGCGCATTACCGAACAAATCGATGCTCTGGAAGTGATGGGTATCAATTCAGTTTCTTATCTGGTTCTACCCAAAATAGTGGCTACTCTATTCATGTATCCGTTTCTGGTCATTCTTGCCGGTTCTCTTGCCATTGCCGGTGGCTATTTAGTGGCCGAATTAACCGAAGTATTAAGTCCGGCCAACTACTTTACGGGGTTAAAAACGGAGTTCAATGAGTTTAGTGTAACCTTTGCCCTTATAAAGTCCGTAGTTTTTGGTTTTCTGGTATCATCAATCTCTGCCTTTATGGGCTATTATACCAAAGGTGGGGCGCTGGAAGTAGGGCAATCGAGCACACGGGCGGTAACCGTGAGCTGCATTGCTATTTTACTTAGTGATTTTGTTTTGGCTCAACTACTGCTTGTACGATGATTGAAGTAAAGAACCTTACCAAATCGTTCGAAGATAAAACGGTGCTGAACGACATCAGCGCTACTTTTGAGCAGGGCAAAACCAACCTAATTATTGGTGCAAGTGGCTCAGGAAAAAGCGTTATGCTTAAAAACATTGTGGGGCTATTCAAACCTGACTCGGGGGAGATTCTCTACAATGGCCGCGACTTTATTAACGCTAACCGCGATTTAAAAACGGAAATCAGGCGCGAGATTGGTATGCTTTTTCAAGGCGGTGCTCTTTTTGACTCCATGAACGTGGAGCAAAATGTGAAGTTCCCGTTGGATGTACTTACTACTATGCCTGAAGATGAGAAGCTAGACCGTGTAAATACTGTTCTAAAACGGGTGAAGCTGGAAAACACCAACAAGCGTATGCCCTCTGAAATTAGCGGAGGTATGCAAAAACGAGTGGGCATTGCCCGGGCTATTGTAAATAGCTCCAAATACCTTTTCTGTGACGAGCCCAACTCTGGCCTCGACCCTCAAACATCTATTAAAATAGATCAATTGTTAGCCGAAATCACCGATGAATACCAGATAACCACGGTGGTTGTGACTCACGACATGAACTCGGTAATGGAAATTGGGGAGTATATTGTGTTTATTGGCAATACCAAAAAGTTATGGGAAGGTAACTCAGATGATATTATGCATTCGGGTGTTCAGGAACTAGATGACTTTGTCTTTGCTAACAAAATGATGCGCAAATTCAGGTCTTTGTCTTAAAACAAAGCTGTTACCTGAATTCTTCCTAAGTGTACCGTTTGGTTATCACCAGATTTTCGACCATCATACCTTACCAATAATTGCAACCCATTGCTCAATCTTTGCTGCCAGTTCAGGTTCCAGGTGAGGTTGCTTCCGGGCCTTAATGCTTCCAGCAGTTCATAACCAACGGGAGAGGTTTCAACGCCTTCAAAGTCGATATCTATATACTTAAAACTAGCCGTAATGCTGGTTTTAACAGCTTTAGAATAACGTGTATTCAGTCCAAACTCTGTTAGGAAGGCACTTTCTGCTGATGCCTCTGTGAGTACATTTTGCTTAGACTTATAGTTGTAGCTGCCTGTGAGCCTAAAGTTTCGCGAAGGCTGAATGGTAAGCGATGGATTAATACTGGTGAACTCTACCCGGTAGTTTCGTTGTGTGAGCACGTTAGACCTGCTCAAGCGAATTCCATCTACATAATTGACATCTATATTCAGTCCTTTACTCACATTCCATCTCATGTGGTAGCGAAGGTCTTCGTTGAGGCGTTGCTCAAAGCCATTGGCCAAAAGCTGTTTATTTTCGAGTTTGGCTAAGCCAACATCGGCACCAAACTTTGAGTTGGTCTTATTGTAAAATAAGGTAGATCGCAGGTTTTCATTATAACCTAGCACTTGATCATCGGCCACACTGGTTGGCCACAATCTTTTAGCAAGCTCTTCTTCTGTAATTTTAGCATTGAACCCCCATGCAGTACTGTTAGACAATCGGGCCAGTATTTTTCGTAAACCGGTTTGGCTGAGCCATTCTCTGGGAAAGTTTATGTTCAGCCGATAGCTGATTATGGTGTTAAAGGCCTCTTCAAATGTATCGGTGGGCACAAATATCTTCACATAATTCTTCTCATCGGGGTTTACTGCCAGGTAAAATTCGTTAAGGTCTTGCACCCCATCTCCATTGTCGTCTCGCCAGGTATGGGTTCCTTCACCGGTAGGCACCTGAATAAAGATAAATTCCCTCCTGAGTTCGCGGCTGTTGGCCAGGTTGTAGTTTAAATCTGACTGCACCATATCCTTAAAAAAAGAAGCAGCCCAGTCCATTCTACCCATAATGGTCCGGTCGAGCTTGTCAGAGGCCACTGCATTCAAATTTTCAAGTTCTCTGTAAGTAAACAGCAAATACAACCTGTTGGACGGGTTGAACTGGGTGCGAAAAAAGGCATTCCAGGTATACGACTGGTTGTTATCTACCAACTCACCATTTACCGGTAGCCTGTCTTCACGAGTCTGGTAGTCTATACCGTAGCTTGTCTTAAGTGTATCTGCATTTTTAAGGTAAAGGGTATGCTCTTTAAAGTGCATGGCTGTTCTTACCACCTCACCGGTCGCTTGCTGGCGAACCTCATTCTGGTCTTGTCTATAGCGATAGCCCGGAATAAACCATTGGCTTTGGTAGGAGAAATCGAGGTTGAGCCGGTTCCACTCTGAACGCAATACAGTTTGGTCATTATGCATCCAGTATGCGCTCGATTTCCACTGAAATGGCCCCAAACGCTTGTTAAGCGACAGGCTATGTTGGAAACCATCGACAGCCTCGCCCCGCTTTCTTCTCACCATTGCATAGGCCAGTGCGTTGCTAACATTTTGAGACAGGTTCAAGTTGAGTTGAAAAATGTTTTCGGTGAAGCTTGTGCTAAATTCCTGGGGATTATAACTCCAGTCTCTATCGAACTCTATGTACCTGAGTCGATCAATAAAGGTAAAAGATTCGCTATTATACTCGTATGAGAGGCTGGAGTTGAGCACATAGTTGGGTAAGAAGTTAAGTTTACGGTCTTTGGAGGTGTGAATAAGCTTATAGGCCAACCCGTCATCATCATCGCTATCGCGTTGCGAATAGAGATTTACATCGTTTTTTGAAAAAGCAATTTCTGCTTCAATAGCATCGGTTTTGTTTAACTTAATGCCACTAGCCAATGTGGCCATCGATTTCTGGTTGGGAGCATGGAGCAGGGCCACCGGCTCGTAGTTTCCCTGCGGCTGACCATTCAGAGGAGCAATCCAATCATAAACTCTTCCGTTGGCCGTGGTATTTCTAAGCCGATAATTTCCATTACCCTGGCCTACTTCCGAAAAGCGGACATCGAAAAAAGCACTATCGGGATTGGTGGAGTACTGAAATATATCATAATCATTACCCAAGTTGTCAGTACCGGTGGTCTTGCGGTAAAGAATACGATCTGGATTATAGGCCACGCTATCTACACGGCTGGTCACGGCTTGGTTCAGGTTGTCTCCGGCATTGGCCAGTATGAGCTTCTCTTCCTGGCTAAGGTCAAAGAGCAATGGCTGATTTCGGTTGTCCTTTTCGCTGTAATAGTTGAAGGCAAAGTTTAGCTTTTCATTCTGCTGGTAATGACTAGCCTGTATAATAGACCGGCTGTAGTTCTGATCGGAAAACTCATAGTCTACCCTTATACGGGTAAACTTAGTAATGAGTACCCGGTTGGTAAACGTAATTTCACCAAGGTTGTAGTCTATAATGTAGTCATTGTCAAAACCCCTGGTCAGTTGTTCTCCATCAATAAACACCTTCTCCGATCCGGCCAAAATAATAACAAACCGCTCGTTGTTCGGCCCTCTTACGCGATAGGGCCCCAAAACACCCTCTATGGGCTCTATACTCACCGAGGCAAACCTACCTTTGGCCACAGAACCGGCCACAGTAGTTTGTGCCTTAAAGCCTCCTTTCATGTCGTATCGGGTAGAAAATTGCGCACCTTGCACGTTTTTGTAGTAGCGCAAAAAGTGTGAAGCCCCATTCTGTAACACTACATCTCCACCTTTCAAACGCCACTGGTCATTGGAATAGAGTTCTATAAATACATTATCAAAATCCTGAATTTGTTGGGTGTTCCCTTCGGGTTGAAAGGGCACGTTCCGGTCGGTAATCACGGCTCTCAGATTTACTCCATTGGTCAGTTGTCCTTCCATCTGTAGGTTGAGTGTAGAGTTCACAAATACATCTTGCCGATTACCGAAAGATATTCCGCGAGAAATACTACCGGTTTTGTAGATGTTCTCTGTACTTACAATTTCTTCGCGTTTAGGAATGGCCAGCGCTTGCTTGTATAAAATAGCGTCTTTGAAAAGAGCCGTAGAATCATAGATATCGAGGGTTTTATTGGCTCGCTTGCTGTGCAAGTCGAAGGGTAAAGTGGTATAACACACCCGCACAGAATCGTGAAGAGCGTTTTCAAAGCTTATTGAATTGCTAGAGAGATTAAAACTAAACTGCTGCAGGCTGTCGGGGGCTACTATTCGTATAGACTCTGGAAATACGGTTAGAGAATCGAGTACCTGAGGGTTCTTGTGGGTCTTTATCCATCGGCACCGCTCGAAAGGCGACTGAGCCCAGGCGGCTACAGTAAACAATAAAAAGAGAATGCCGAAAATACCACGCTGCACAATCAATCGGTTAATGGGAATTCCAAAAAGAAGGTGGTTCCCTCATCGGGAACAGACTCGAACCATATACTCCCTCCGGCATGCTCTACCCCACGCTTAGCTATGGCCAGGCCTATCCCGGAACCTTCTGCCTTTGTAGTGAATTTAGGGATAAAAATTTTCTCGCTGATCTCCTCCGGAATCCCCACTCCATTATCGGAAAAGGTAATTCGAGCCTTATTATGGGTCAATACCAGTTCTACCTCCAGTTTTCCGTCTCTTTCATTCGGAATTGCCTGCGAAGCATTGAGAATTAGGTTATTGAATATTCGTCCCAGCAACTGATCATCGCCCATAATCCACACAGGCTGTCTTGGAATATTGGCCTGTATTTCCATTTTATCTTCGTTAAAGAGCCTTACCGATTTTTTTAGCACTTCTACCAAATTAAGCCTTTCACTCTTTGGCATAGGCATTTTAGCAAATGAAGAGAATGAAGTGGCAATATCACTTAGGGTCTCTACCTGACTCAGCAGGTTATCTATTGGCTTGTTAAACTCTATATCTACATTTGGCGCTGCCGAAAGCACTCTTTTCAGGTGTTGCAGCTTAAGTTTCATAGGAGTAAGCGGATTCTTAATTTCATGAGCTACCTGCTGTGCCATCTCTCTCCAGGCACTTTCCTTCTCGCTCAGTGCCAGAGCCTTTTTACTCTTCTCCAAATTGCTGAGCATTTTGTTGTACTCCCTGACCATCAGACCAATTTCATCATCGGCTGGCCAGGAAATGGGCTCGTTTAGGTTGGAGAGTGTAGTAGTCTTAATCTTCTCTGTGAGGTACTTAAATGGATATGTGAGTATTCTGGAAGCCAGAAACGACAGCACTACAAAGATGACAAAGATGAAGGTGAATGAGTTGAGTATGTTGGATAGAATATCGCGTTGTTCGGCTTTCAACTGTTCTTCCGAATCGAAAAACGGCATACTCAAGACTCCCAATAAGGCATTATTTTCGTTGGACCGGATGCCATAATAAGTAGCCTTATAACTCAAGTCGAGATTACCCACCCGTTCAATATACAGCTCTTCGCGCTCTCCGGATTCCACAATTCCTGCCATGGCCTGTGGGTTAATGAAAGGTGCTAGTAACTCATTATCGAAGATAAGCCGTTGGTTGGTAGCGATCAGTCGGCCATTGGTATTGAACAAGTTCATGTCGGCCCGGGCATATTGGCTTATTTCTGCAATTCGGTTTTCAAGGGCCTCATTATTCTCATTCTGCCCTTCCAAAAAGGCCTGCAACTGGTTGGCTATATTTTGTGCTGCACTTTCAGTAGTAGAAAGGTACTGATTCTCAATATTGGTCTCCACCGTTTTGTTCACCAGCCTGAGTACCACAATACTCACAATAATAAGTGGCAAGAAGAAGGCAAAATTGAGTAGAATCTGAATTTTGGCTGAAAGCGTTACGGATTGCTTTCTCCAATTGAAGTAGCCTGCGGAAATTCCGAAAATGAGAATAATCATGGCTACCGTAAACAAGAAAAAGATGCTGAAGTTGGTAATTACATACTGTAGGGGGTAGTGATGGTTAGAGATTATATACACCTGGTTGTTGGCCTGATTTTTTACTGCCAGATGGTCATAACCCGCCAGGCTCATTGTTCCATCGTAAATAGCCGGATTGGAGAGCATGCTCACATCGAAATCTCTTCTGTAGTTAAAGTCGCCAACACTCTTTACCAGCTTCTCTCCTTCAAACACGGCATAGTCTAAATGCCTCAGACCTTGAGATGGAGCCGACTCGCTTAATAAAAGCCTTGGCAATATGCTATTGTTAAGCACCTCCTTTCTATCGAGAATGACTATTACATAACCAATTATGGTATTGTATCGCTTTATTTCATTGAACAGATAGTATTGATTGAGTGCTACCGGATAATTACTTCTATTGAAATAGAGTCCCTCAACAGAGGTTTCTTTTTCCGGCCTGGCGTGGCTCTGTAAAAAACCATCGTAATTCACCGTGGTAGCCGAACTAACAGGAGCTCCCCGACCATTAAACAAGAGAATATTTATCTCATATTTATCGAAGTAATCGCCCAGAAACACCCTTTGTATTTTTTGACGGATAAGTTCTTTGGAAGAAAATGGATTGGTAATGTTGGCCTGTATGAGCACATCTGACTCTATGCGTTCTTTTGCCTGAGACAACAAGTATTCGGCTTCCCAATCATTTTCAGACAAAAGCCTGGTGGCTAACATGCGCTTATTGGACAGCCGCTCTTCTTTTATGTGACTGTCCAACACCACACTACAAATGGTGGCCACCAACAAAGCGGTAGTAAAGAGGTAAAGGAAAGTGGAATAGTTGGCCTGACTTAGCTGCTCCGCAAAATGAAAGCCCACTACTACAAGTAAGTATATGGCCATTACAAGGCCCACAGTTACATATTGAGAAGGCCAACCTACCGATACAATTACCAGAACCAAGCAAATTGCACCCAAGACCATTAGTACCCATTTTCTCTTGTCGGTTTTGCTTAGCTCTATACTCAGATAATGAGCAGAAATAAAGGGAATAATACCAAGCACAAAGATTCCCCAATAAGCCATGAGCTTGAAGGGCGAGAAGTTGATGTCTGTTCCTACATCGAAAGACCACTGCGAATTGACAAACAGTGAGCTTATCTCCTGAACAAAATACAGCAGACTGGCCAGCAAGAAAAGAGTACCTCCCACCACCGCCAGAGGTTTAATCTTATGGCGATCGGTTTGACGTTTTCTGAGTCTAAGGAAGGTGAAAGTAACAATGGCCACTATGGCCAACTGATTAAGTAAAAAATCGCCCAATGACGGTTGCCATAAGCTTTCGGCAAACTGATCAGGTTCAAAAAGTGACCACTCCACTACACTTAGCGGATACTCATAGCGCAACATAAAGTAGCGGGTAACACCAATGAAAATGACTAAAACCAACACACCCAGCGTCAGATAGTTTCTATTGGTGAGGTATTGGGCATAGTCATAACCCGACCTCAGGAAAAAGTAAATAGCCACCAGGTAGAGCACCAATATAAAGACCGCATACTTCGGATAATCAATCTTCATGCGTTGGGTTCCTTCGTACGAAAAGAGGAAAATACCCTCCGGAGCATAAATATTTTTACCATTCTCCTGTTCCTGAGCATTGAGTGTGAAAGATGAGCGTCCAAAAATTTCTCCGTTTAGCCCGTGTTCTTCAAAACTTTCGTTGAGAGCCACGTCCGATGTAAGCGGAAGGAGTGCGTAAATCTCAACTACGCGGTTTTGCGAGCTGTTAATCACTTTGCGCTTTACTATGTACTTGCCACTCTTGAGCTCCAAAAACCGATAAATGTAAGTACCATCCAGTGTGCCATATTTGGGTACAAAGCGGTTGGTACTCCAATAGATTACCTCTCCGTTTTCATAGATGAAATATGGCATTTCATCATTGCTCTCAAAACGGTTGAAAAGACGACTCAGATCCACTACGGCTATGTCGCTCAATTGCTGCAACAGCCCATCCAGCTCATTGAGTTGTTTGTGCAGATTTTCCGTTATGGTTTCCTGAGGGTTTACCCTTCTCCTTTGGTCAGAGAAAATAGCTTCGTCAATTATCAGGGTGAGCCCAACCAATAATACGCTCAACAAAAAGGCTTTGTGCTGGAATAATAACTGTCGAATGCGGCTCAATCTAATCACCCTTTTTTCTACGATGAAATCTAACAATAATTTCCCGCATGGGAAGAATTAGGGAGCACCAAGCAAAAATATTACCTAAATGGCGGTGAATAGTTTGCGTAGTGAAAGAATTACTTCATAGAACCCCCAAACTTTAGCCCCCCAAAGAGATAGAGGTAGAAAATACGGGAATAACGAAACATGAGGGGATAGAGCAGCACAACCTCCGATATGATTGCGATCATATAAACGTTTTCGGAAACCGGATGAAAAAAGAGGTAAATGATAAAGGCAGACACCAGAAAGAGCCCCACAGAGAGCCCATAGCTGATGTACATAGCGCCATCGAAAAATCGTGGTTCTCTCTCAAACTTCACCCCGCAATGGCTGCAATGCGTATTAATTTGCGTGAACTTGCTCAGATTGTAGGCCGTGTGTTGGAAAAGTTTGCCCTTTCTGCATTGAGGGCACCTACCCTGCAATACTGCCAGCACCTTTGGCTTTTCTGACATTTTTTCTACTGGTTTTGTACCAAATAATGGCGATAGCTGCTACCAACACGTATGGTGTAAAGAACAGATAAAGTATACCAAGGTTGAGATTGGCTGCCATGGAGGTATCTCCGGCACTTACGGTAGACTCAACGGAACCACGGCACATGGCACATTGCGCTAGTAATTGAGTTCCTGAAACCATCAGAAATAACCCAATCCATACCGATTTTCTCCAGAGCTTACTCATGCTGCAAAGATAATTCTTAATGCTCATAATTCCCATTAATGCATGTAATAGGGAGAAATCATCAAGTAAACAATAACACCCGTAACAGATACATATAGCCAGATTGGAAAAGTATACTTCACAATCTTTTTATGCTTATCGATCATGTTGTTGAGGGCATAATAGAAAGCCAGTAACACAAGCGGCACAACCCCAATGGACAACAGAATATGAGAAATAAGAAAGAAATAGTAGATGTACCTTGAAGCTCCTTCGCCTCCATAAGGAGTAGATTGAGCACTGGCATGGTACAAGACGTAGAGTACAAGAAATATAGCGCCTAAAATAAAAGCGGCCGTATTCATTTGTTGGTGAAGCTTGATCTTCTTTTGTTTTACCGCTATAAAGGCCGCAATAAGACAAACCGAAGTAAGAGTATTAATAGCCCCTATGGCATGTGGAAGGTTGTACACCCACTCACCCAGGTTGAGTTTGGTAGGTAAGCCAAGCAATACAGCCACTGCGAGGGGTATTGCTACTGAAAGGATACGAATCCACACCATCGACTTTTTCTTTTCCAGCGTTTGTGCCATACTATTCTTCGGTTTTTAAAATTCTTAACTCAAGGATAAGGCGGTCTGTTTCTTTCCGCTCCAAAATATTGTAATAACCCCGTATTCTCCCTGCGGCATCTACCAGCACCACACGGTTGTCAAGAGGGGTCATGGCCATGGAGCAGTATTTAAGTTCTGCCCAAGATGCGCTATCCAGCGCCTCCATATTCCAAAACTGATCAAGAAACTGAATACGCCTGTTATAATCTGTTATATCATCCAGTGCAATGGTCTGACTGTTAAGAAACGTGTTTAACCGGATATGATCGTCTTCATAGAAGACATCTTGCACCCGCTCCAATTCTTCTAAGCGAGACTTTAGAACGGGGCCATCGGCTTGTTCAAAATGGACAATATTAATACCTCCTTTTGGAAGCAAATCTGAGTTAACAAGGTATTGCTTATTGGCCTTGTCTAAACAGGGAGTTGAAAGCGAGTCGCCAAGTCCTTGCTCGTAGTATACCGGTATAGTGAATTCGTTTCTCCCAAAGAATTTCAGGAATAGAAAAATCATTACCGGCAGAGCGATTAATAAAAACAGAAATACGGCCTTCTTTCCCATGCTTTATAAACTAAAAAATCAGGCCAATGGATTTGACCTGATTCTGTACTTAATTAAAATCTTGCTTCATCTAATGCGATTCTTCCACGTGCTCTGTTCCTGCAGGTTCATAGTCCTGCACACCCTTAGATTCTTTTATGGCTGCACCTTCCAGGTTTACCAGGGCCACAATAAGCCACACAATAAAGATCATGGGTAAAATGATTGAGTAAATCAAACCTTTCACTTCATGCCCCAGGTGCATAAACTCAGAGACAATGTAGAAAGCTTTAACAATGGTTAAACCAATAAATATTGCTGAGCGTAGAGTTCCGGCATCCATAGTAAAGGCAAATACATACTCTATTGCCGTAACGAAAGCCAGTATACCGGCTATCTTCCAAATACCCAGTATTTTCGATCTGTCGGCCGGTTGAGCCACTACGTTAGTTGTTGCTTGTTCCATTATAAAAAGTCTTTTAAATCAAGTAGAAGAAAGTAAACACAAATACCCAAACGAGGTCTACAAAGTGCCAGTAGAGGCCAACTTTTTCAACCATTTCATAGTGCCCTCTTCTTTCATACAGGCCATTGGCTGCATTAAAGAAGATAATTACATTAAGCACTACCCCGGAGAACACGTGGAATCCGTGGAATCCGGTAATAAAGAAGAATAGTGCGGCAAAGGCCGGAGGTCCATATTGATTGTATGTGAGGTTGGCTCCAAATATTTCATAGTTTTCTTTCCAAACTCCGTTGATCACTACATCACCTATGGTTGCTGTATCAGTTCCGGCAATAAAGTGACTCCACTCCCAAGCCTGGCAAGACAAGAAAGCAAAACCACCGATAATGGTCCATAGCATCCATTTTACCACACCCTTTTTATCCATTCTGTGTCCTGCCTCTACTGCCAATACCATGGTCACAGAGCTCAAAATGAGGATGAAGGTCATTAAACCAACAAAAACCAAAGGAAGCTCAACACCATGAAAACCAGGGAAGGCCTCATATACCTTTTCCGGAATTGGCCAGTACTCAGTTGAGAAGGTGAATGCATCTGGATCTCCCTTATAGGCCGGAGCACTCCAACGCAGGAATGCATAGGTAATGAGCAAACCAGAAAAGGTAAACGCATCTGACAGTAGAAAGAACCACATCATCAGCTTACCATAGCTGGCCTTCAGAGGCTCTACCCCTCCACCCCAGAGGTTCTTTTTACTTATTGTAGCAGTAGTTGCCATAGATTTGGTTAGTTATTTAATGATTCAGCAATAAAAATATGAACAAATAAATCCAAAGTCCGCCTAAGAAGTGCCACCAGGTAGAACACATTTCCATGTTGAGCATGTTCTTGGCGTGCACCTTATATTTGTAAGACGAAATTAGCATATATATCAGATATATCACACCGCTGACTAAGTGCAGGGCATGAACAAAGGTAAACACGTACAGGAAGCTTCCTGCGGGGTTACCGTTAAAGTAAATGTTATTATCTACCAACTGCCCCCAGGCTTTAACCTGTCCTACCAGAAATAGAATTCCCAGTACTGTTGTAATAGCCAAGGCCAGTTTTACCTGCTCCAGTTTGTCTTTTTTAGCCGCCATGTAGGCCCATTGCATAAACACACTGCTCAACAGAATAATGGCCGAAGTATACCATAGCATAGTGGGCAAGTCGTATATCAACCAATCGCCATCGGCCTGGCGCACAATGTGAGCACTGGTGAAGGCGGCAAAAATCATAACCACCGTCACGATGAACAACCACAGTGCAAATTTTTTAGGATGCATTGAAAGGGGTTGTTCCACCGGTGTATCTACAAGTTTGTAATCTTCAGCCATCATCATTTTACCATATCCAACAAATACGCAATCTGCACAATCGGTAAGTACAAAAAGGAACCAAACATGATCCTCAATGCCGACTTACGCGACTGATCTCTCATTAACTTAATGGTTGAGGCTAAGAACAGCACTCCACAAACCGTGGCAACAACTGCCGAGTTTATACCTGTAAGACCAAAATACGTGGGCAACAGGCCCAATGGAATCAGGAACAGGGTATAAGTCATAATCTGAAAAGCCGTTTTCATATCCTTCTCCCCTTTTACCGGAAGTAGCTTAAAACCTGCTTTTTTATAATCATCATCGGCCACCCAGGCTATCGCCCAAAAGTGTGGAAACTGCCAGATGAATTGAATTCCGAAAATAATAAGCGCTTCATGGGAAATAGACCCCGTTGCCGCAGTCCAACCCAACAATGGAGGCAAGGCTCCTGGAAAAGCTCCCACGAAAACGGCAATTGGCCCTACTCGCTTTAAAGGTGTATATACAAAACTATACAGCACCATAGAGAGCAATGAAAGACCAACAGTAAGCAAGTTGGTAGATACCCACAAGAGGCCAATTCCTAAACAGGCCACTACCAGAGCAAACCACAGCGATTCAGAGTTAGATAATCGTTCGGTGGGCAATGGACGGTTTTGAGTACGTTTCATTACCCGGTCATAGTCTTTTTCCAACACCTGATTCACAGTACACGAGGCTCCGCTCACCAACCAGCCCCCCACAAATAAAGCAGCCAGTTGCATCCAGTCTACTCTGCCACCCATAGCCAACGCATAGCCAAAGGCAGAGGAGAACGCTACCAAAAGCGACAGCCTCATTTTCATTAGTTCCACAAAGGCTTTCACCTTTTGAGAAACTGTGAGTTCTACATTGATATTTGCTGTGTTATTAACCATTTCAGGCCAACTTCAATTCTTTTTCTCTCAACATGAGCCACAGATAATACTGCACTCCAATCATCACCGATCCTAAAAGCAAATGCACTGGTTGTATAGCAGCAGGCACGGCAAAGTAGGCCATTATGACCCCACTTACTATTTCAATAACCACTATGGCCATCAACCATCTGGTAGGTTTCACCAACTGCGTATGCCGTATATCTTCTTTCCACAATTTCCAAAGCAGAAAAGCATGCAGCCCCAATAGTAAGAGTGAATATGACCTATGGATATAGAAAGTAAGCCCAAGATTGGCTACCCACTCAGACCTTTCCAACGATTTGGCCAGCATGTCTATAGACTCTCTTACCTGCGTGCCTAACACCACTTGAATGAGGCTTAAACTAAGGCAAAGGAGGGTAAGTCTTTTTAGCGTACCAAGACGGCTGGAGCTATAATCAGACTGAACCGGTTTAGATCTGTGATATACATATATGAGCAAGCAAACAATCACCAAAGCAATGAGCATGTGTATGGTAATCATCCAATGCAGCAGGTTCGTACTCACCACAATCGACCCGATCCATCCCTGGAAACCTACGAGTACAAATGCAAGAAATGAAAGAACAGTGATTAGTTTATCTTCTTTCCAGAACCTCACTGAAAGCACCGCAGTACCAAATATCAGGAGTCCTATAATCGCACCAATCAGGCGATTCACATATTCTGTCCAGGTTTTAACCGGGTTGAAATCTTCCTCCTCCAGTATTGAAGGGTCATTTTCCACTTGATTGGCCAACTCACCGAACCCTAAAGCCGATAAGTATCTGGCAAACTTCACGTTTTTATCAACCCTCTGCTGAACGTATACTTCCTTATAATTAGCCGGGAGCTGGCTTTCATCGGTTGGTGGAACCCAGCTCCCGAAACATTTGGGCCAGTCAGGACATCCCATTCCCGACCCTGTAGTTCTTACAATACCGCCTACCGCTATCAGCAAATAAACGGCTATGATAGTGACGGCCGAAAACCGCCTAAATGATCTTCCTTTGTTAGTGCTTGGCTTCATGAACCACAATCTCCTCTGCATCCATTTCCTTCTCCAAAGCAATCATATCGTTCTCATGAGGAAGGTTAGATTCCATGGTTTGAGAGAAAGGAACAGTTTGTGGTATAAAGTCATCTTCAGCACCCGGCTTAGAATAATCGTAAGCCCAACGATACACTTTCGGAATTTCACCAGGCCAGTTGCCGTGCCCAGGTACTCGGGGAGTAGTCCACTCCAGCGTGGTCGACTTCCAAGGGTTGGCCGGAGCCTTTCTTCCTCTAAAAATGCTATAGAAGAAGTTGAAAAGGAAAATAAACTGGCCAATGAAGGTAGCAATAGCCGCAATCGAAATGAACATGTTCAAATCGGTGAATCCGCTAAAGGCATCGAAGTTGGTAAATGAATAGTATCTTCTTGGGAATCCGGCAATACCAATGTAGTGCATTGGGAAGAATACCGAATAAATACCAATGAAGGTTAACCAGAAGTGAATATAACCAAGTCTGGCGTCCATCATTCTGCCAAACATTTTAGGGAACCAGTGGTAAACACCTGCCAACAGACCGAACGATGATGCCGCACCCATTACCAGGTGGAAGTGAGCCACCACAAAGTAAGTATCGTGCAACTGAATATCGATAGCCGAGTTTCCAAGGAAAATACCGGTAATACCACCTGATATAAATACCGACACCAAACCAATAGAGAACAACATGGCCGGTGTAAAGACAATGTTACCTTTCCAAAGCGTGGTAAGATAGTTGAACACCTTTACTGCCGAAGGCACCGCAATGATTAAGGTCAGGAACATGAATATTGATCCAAGGAATGGGTTCAAACCTGAAACGAACATGTGGTGTGCCCATACAATGAAGGATAAGAATGTGATACCCATCATTGAGATAATCATGGCCTTGTATCCGAAAATTGGTTTTCTGGAGTTAGTGGCAATAATTTCTGAAGTAATACCCAAGGCCGGCAAGAGTACAATATATACTTCGGGGTGACCTAAGAACCAGAACAAGTGCTGGTACAAAATTGGGCTACCTCCAACATTGGGAAGTGCCTCCCCATTGATATAGATTTCTGACAAATAGAATGAGGTTCCAAAGCTTCTGTCGAATACCAACAACAAAGCTGCAGCAAACAACACCGGGAAAGACAGAATACCGATTACCGCAGTAAGGAAGAAGGCCCAAATAGTCAACGGAAGTCGGCTAAAGGTCATCCCTTTTGTTCTGAGGTTAATAACGGTAGACACATAGTTGATACCTCCCAACAATGAAGATGCAATAAAGAACACCATGGCTACCAACCACAAAGTCATACCCAGTCCGGAGCCCGACATAGCTTCTGGTAGTGCAGAAAGTGGCGGATAAACCACCCATCCACCTGAGGCCGGTCCTGTTTCAATAAACAGAGAGATGAGCATGATTACACTGGAAACAAAGAAGAACCAGTAAGAAAGCATGTTCATAAAGCCTGAGGCCATATCTCTGGCACCAATTTGCAATGGAATAAGGTAGTTCGAGAATGTACCGCTCAATCCGGCTGTCAATACAAAGAACACCATAATGGTACCATGCATGGTTACCAAGGCCAGATAGAATTCAGGGTCAAGGGTTCCTTCAGGAGAAATCCATTTACCTAAAAGAGGCCTCAACCAACCGAGGTCTGCCTCTGGAAAACCAAGCTGTAAACGGAAAATAGCCGAAAGAGCCGCTCCAATTACTGCCCAAATAATACCCGTAATCAGGAATTGTTTGGCAATGGTCTTATGGTCGGTAGAAAATATATATTTAGAAATAAATGACTGCTCATGGTCATGATCGTGGTGATCGTCATGGCCATGTACATCAATATGCGCTTCTGCTGCTGTTGCCATATTCTAATGATGTTAAGTTCTTTTTATTCGTTAATGCCAGCCGAAACCATGGCCAGTTCTTTCAAATTATCTGGTACTTGCGACATGAAAGACGGGTTTTTAGATAACCACGACTTCTGCTCAGCCTTCCACTTCTCATACTCTTCAGGCTCAAGTACAGTCACAATTTTACTCATAGAGAAGTGTCCTTCTCCACAAATTTCAGTACAAGCCAGCTCGTAATTGAAATCGGGATTACCTTCTTCTACTCTCATTTCTTCTGTAGTCTTATTGGCTACAAACCAGAATTGCGTTGGCATACCCGGTACGGCATCCATTTTCACTCTCATGTGAGGAATAAATACAGAGTGAAGGACATCTCTGGCTCTAATTTTAAGCAACACCGGCTTTCCTTTAGGAATTACCAAAGAGTTGCTCATAAAATCATCAAAGTTCGCTCTGTCGGAGAAGTCTACTCCATGCGTATTGATGGCATCAATGAGTCGGTAGTCATAGTCGCCCACCTGGTTGTCCATTCCTCCGTAGCGGATTGACCACGCGAACTGATAGCCCATGATCTCAATTTGCTCAGACTCTTCAGGGGCTTCGCTCATTATTCCATCCCAGGCCATCCAACCCGAAATTACCAACCAAGTCAATACAATGGCCGGTACACCAGTCCAAAGGTACTCCAACTTGTTGTTGTGTGGATAGAATAAGGCGCGCTTGTTTTTGTTGTAACGGTACTTATAAGAGAATACAAACAAAAGGATGTTGGTAACCACGAATACGATACCGGTAATCCACATGGTTCTCCAGAACAATTTATCTGTTAACTCACCATGTTCTGAAGCTACCGGAGGGTCGTAGGCATCGAAATGAGCCCAGGAATACCATCCTGCTAAGCCAAAGAACAGAACCATAAACACGATCATGAGTACCGCATTCATGTTGTTGCTACTGCTGGTAGTCTCCTCTCCTGTTCCTTTAACCACATTAACCAGCCTAGTAATTCTGAAGATCAACAACAGAATGGCTACTACTAGGAAAACTGCAAGTGCTATGTAAAAACCAAACATATCTCTTTTGTCAATATTTTAAATATGGTGATGTTTTGCTTCTTGTAACATGGGGTGGTTCTTGGGTACCAAAGCATAAGAAGACATTGCTTTTAACACCACAAACACAAAGGCAGAACCAAACATCAAGTACATTCCTATTTCAGTAAATCCGAAGAATCCGTTTTCTCCCATAGTACCAGGGGTCATCATTAGATAGAAATCTATGAAGTGACCAAACATTACTACTATACAAACCATCTTCAGGAACACATTCAAACGCTTGGCATCTCTGGTCATCAATGTCAGGAATGGGAAGAAGAAGTTCAACACCAGATTGACAAAGAAGAACGGAGCGTATTTATCGCTAAGGAATCGCTCTACAAAGTATACCGACTCTTCCGGAATGTTGGCGTAGTAGATCAGTAAGAACTGAGAGAACCAAATGTATGTCCAGAAAATACTGAATGCGAAAACAAACTTACCCAGATCGTGCAAGTGGTTGGTGGTAACCTGAGGTAGATATCCGGCTTCCTTCAACAGAACGGTAACCAGAGTAATGAAGGCCAGACCAGTAACAAACCAGCTTGCAAATACATACCAACCAAACATGGTTGAGAACCAGTGAGTATCTATAGACATCACCCAATCCCATGCCGAAACTGAGGAAGACACGGCAAAGATCACCAGGAAAATGGCTGACCATTTTCTCATTTTGTGCCAGTAGGTATCTCCTCCTAACTCATCTTCGGCCAATGAAAGGCCTTTCAACTTCTTGAACAACCAAACCCAAAGTGCGAAGAAAACAACCATGCGAAGCACAAAAAACAGAGGGAAACTTCCGCCCTCCAGAGGAGCAAAGAAGTAAGCTTGTTTTCCTGCTATAATACCATCGTAGTGATCGCCACCCACTTCATACAAATCGCTGTGTGTCCAATGGAATACATCATGACTCACAAAGAGGTATGTCAACACCATGAGTACTCCGGCAGGTAAAATCCAATGAGCCATTGAAAGCGGGATTCGCACAATGTAGGCCGACCATCCGGCCTGTGCGGCATACTGTATTGCAAAGAAGAAAATACCTATCAGTGCCAGACCGGTAAAGTATACGTTATTGATCCACAGGTCTACTTTAAACCGCTCGAACCAACCTTTACCGTGCTCTTCTTCTCCTTCGGCTCCACCAGCGGTGGCTAGTACTTCATAGTCTCCATCGGTGAGTGAAGCATGACCTTCGTCACCATGCTCGCCTGCAGCATCATCGTGCTGTTCTGTTCCGTGTGTATCGTCACCATGGCCGGCTTCTTCGTGGTGGCTGTTTTTTTGCGGGTTCAATGCCCCTATAAGCAACATTACCGCACCCACTATAAAGGTTATAGTGATCTTCTTCTTAAGGCCAGCGTTAAAATCGAATACTTCTTTTGCCATTTCTTAAAAATTTACGGTTTACTGTTGCTGTAATGTTTGAACGTACCTTGCGATTTTCCATCGCTTATCTTCGCTAATCTGAGAACCATGTGCTCCCATACGTCTAATTCCGTGAGTGATGACATGGAAGATGTGTCCTTGAGACAAATTTCTCTGAGCAGGTGCTGTATATGAAGGCACACCTGCATAAGCCACACCGGCTTTTCCATCGCCCTTACCACTAGCACCGTGGCAATGCTGACAAAACTGAGTATACAGTCTTCTGCCTTCTGCAATGATTTCTTCGCTGGCAGGGAAAGGGTTTTCTATAGCTGCAGCCGCAGTTATATCATCCTTTTCCAGTCTGTAAGGCAGCATATCGTTAGGGTTTCTTCTCACCGTACCTTCTACTGGCTTTCTGACATTTTGTGCATAAGGATTGTTTGGGTTGGAGTTATAAAATTCTCCTTTTTCATCCTCTCTGTTGCTAAGCCATTTACCCGCCTCTTCGTCTTTGATTTGCGTAAGCGGCTCGTAAGGCACAGAATGATACATCTGAGGGGCATATTCCAGGCCGGTATAGTCGCCCTTGGCCGCACAACCGCAGGCTAATGCGAGCGCCAGCATAGGAATAGAAACTTTCAATTTCTGAATCATATCTTTAGAAGGCTTATTCTTCAACATTTTTATTATTCACTTCAACTGCACCAGAGTCTTTCAACAAGGCATTTATCTGTGCTTCCTGAAGACCTGCATTTTTACCAAGATCGATGGCCATTACGTGCTTGTCGTCCGTAATTCTCAAATCCAACATCTTAGGATCTTTCCATGGCTTAAGGTCACTGGCTACCAAGAAAGTACCCACCATACCAAAAGCGGCCAAAAGAACGGTAAGCTCAAAGGTTACCGGCACAAAATCCGGAAGAGCGATAAAGTTTTTACCACCAATAATCATGGGCCAGTCAACACCCAACATCCAAATTTGCATTACCAGGGCCAGCGTTGTGCCCAGAGCACCAAACATAAAGGCTGCAATTGGAAGCCTAGAACGCTTATACCCAAGCTCTTCATCCAATCCGTGAACTGGAAAGGGAGAATATACTTCGTGGATCTTCACGCCAGCACCACGGATTTTGCCAACTGCTTTTAGCAAAACATCTTCGTCATCAAAGACGCCCAATAAGAAATTCTTAGAGTCACTCATGATTAAGCAGTTTTTTCAGATGATGATTTGATAATACTTTTTACTTCGGCCATGTTGATTACCGGGAAGAACTTCGCAAAAAGGAAGAACGCGGTGAAGAATAGCCCGAAGGTGAATACATATACCCCAACATCGTAAATAGTTGGATAGAACATTGCCCATGAAGAAGGCAAGAAGTCTCTGTGCAATGAAGTAACAATAATTACAAAGCGCTCGAACCACATACCAATGTTCACAATGATTGAAAGTATGAAAGTGGCTGCAATGCTGGTTCTGATCTTTTTAAACCAGAAAAGCTGAGGTGAAATTACGTTACATGTCATCATCGACCAGTAAGCCCACCAGTAAGGTCCTTGCATTCTGTTGTAGAAGGCATATTGTTCTGCCGGAACTCCTGAGTACCAGGCAATAAAGAACTCAGTGATGTAGGCAATACCTACAATAGACCCGGTTACAATGATCACTATGTTCATCATTTCGATGTGTTCAATAGTGATGTAGTCTTGCAGTTTAAATACGGCCCGTGTTACCAACATAAGCGTTAGCACCATGGCAAAACCTGAGAATATAGCTCCCGCCACGAAGTAAGGAGGGAAAATGGTGGTGTGCCATCCAGGAATTACTGAGGTAGCAAAGTCGAACGATACAATGGTGTGTACTGAAAGTACCAGCGGAGTAGCCAAACCAGCCAATATCAGCGATACGGACTCATAGCGACTCCAGGTCTTTGCGGCACCATCCCACCCAAGAGAGAGTGCACCATAAATCTTCTTACGAATACCGGTAGCTCTGTCTCGAATGGTGGCAAAGTCGGGAACTAGCCCAAGAAACCAGAAAACGAGCGATACGGAGAAGTAAGTAGAGATGGCGAAAACGTCCCACAGAAGCGGAGAGTTAAAGTTTACCCAGAGCGAACCGAAAGTGTTAGGTAAAGGCAGTGCCCAGTATGCTCCCAGCCACGGACGACCCATGTGTAGTATTGGGAATTGAGCAGCACAAATAACAGCAAATATAGTCATTGCCTCTGCTGCCCGGTTGATGGACATTCTCCATTTCTGTCTGAAGAGCAAAAGAATGGCAGAAATCAGTGTTCCTGCGTGACCTATACCAACCCACCATACGAAGTTGGTAATATCCCAGGCCCAACCTACGGTTTTATTAAGACCCCACATTCCGATTCCTTCCCAAAGGGTGGTGGCCACGGCCACAAAACCTATGAGAAGCGTGACAACTGAAATTCCGAAGGCCATTCCCCAAAGTTTGGAGGGCTTAGCTTCTACCTGTCTACAGATGTCTTCGGTAACATCATGAACGGTCTTACCGCCTGTGATTAAAGGTTTTCTTACGGATGAAGTAACCTGCATATTCTTTCGGTTTATTTTAAGCTTCTGTTGTTTCTTTATCCTTGTTTCTGATCTTGGTCATGTACCAAACGTTCGGATTCACGTTCAGCTCTTCCAGCACATGGTATGCTCTGTCTTCATTCACCACACGCTCGGTAACCTTCTCTCCTTCTTTCTTCTCTTCAATCTGAAGCAGCTGAGAGATTTTAGAATTAGGATCGTTAAGGTCTCCAAAAGTAATGGCATCTGAAGGACAAGCCGATGCACAAGCCGTGTTGATCTCTCCATCAACTGGTCTTCTGCCTTCACGCTTAGCGGCAAGTTTACCAGCTTGAATACGCTGCACACACATGCTACACTTCTCCATTACACCTCTTGCTCGAACAGTAACATCTGGGTTCAATACCATTTTACCCAAATCATTGTTCATGGAAGAGTTCTTGTCGAACTGCGTATTGTCGTGGTATTTAAACCAGTTGAATCGTCTTACTTTATAAGGACAGTTGTTGGCACAGTATCTTGTACCAATACATCTGTTGTAAGTCATTTGGTTAAGACCTTCAGTACTATGAGTGGTAGCTGCCACAGGACACACCGTTTCGCATGGTGCGTTGTTACAATGCTGACACATCATAGGCTGGAAGGTTACTTCCGGATTGGCCGCAGCCTGCTCCAGCTCTTTTTTATTACCGGCCGGGTTAGCAGCAGAGTAATACCTGTCTATTCTTATCCAGGCCATTTCTCTACGGTTGAGCACCTCTTCTTTACCTACTACAGGAATGTTATTCTCTGCCTGACAAGCCACTGTACATGCCGAACAGCCTGTACAAGAGTTCATGTCTATGGTCATTCCCCAGTGGTGGTTGTTGTACTCGTGACCACTCCAAAGGGTAATTTTAGAAGGCTTATAGTATTTGCCGTCTTTGTATATTTTAGGATATACTCGTCCGGCTTTGGTATCTTTCTTATACTCCGTCAAAACCGATTCCTGGATCACGTTTTCACGTCCCATGTAGGTCTGATGAGTTTGAGTTTGGGCAATTCTGTAGGGTTTACCGGTAGCTGCCACCGATACTCCTGCCAGCACGTCCATGGTATTGGCACCATTTAGTTTGGTAATGAACGGATAGGCATTTACACCCACTCCATTGGCTACTCTTCCGGCTTTTGTTCGGCCATAACCTATGGCCAAGCCTACCGTACCTTCGGCCTGACCTGGCTGAACCAGTGCAGGTACTTCAATGGTACTTCCTCCTACTGTTAGGCTTACCAACTGAGTCTCTCCTTCTTTCATTTCAATACCCAGTTCGTTGGCTTGAGCAATTGAAATGGTCAGGTAGTTGTCCCAGGTAGCCTTGGTTACAGGATCGGGCATTTCTTGCAACCAAGGGTTATTGGCCAGGCTACCGTCTCCTATACCAATTTTTTCATAGAGCGCTAACTCCAATCCAGAACCAGCCGACTTGTAATTCTGACCTATACTGGTAGCCGCTGTAGCAGCCGCAGCGAAATCATAGTTCAGGTTTTTTGCGGTAGTCCCAAAATCTACTACTCCATCATAAAGAGCCTTATCCCAGAACATTTGGAAGTTGGAGATGTCGCTCTGCTTTGCGAAGTAAGTTTCTCTCCAGTTATTCTGAAGGTAGGTATAGTATTCTACATCCTGTCCGGCCCACTTAAGGAACGACTCAGGTGCTTGTCTTGTCTTGAATAGTGGTGAAATGGTTGGCTGCGTAAGGCTGATATAGCCACTTCTCAACTCCGCATCGTTCCACTGCTCCAGGTAATGATGATCTGGAGCCACATACTGTACAGCAGACGCTGTTTCGTCCAACCTATCGGAAGTTGAAACAGTCAATGTAGCCTTGGCTACCCCGGCTGCCAAAGCCGAAGCTTCTGCTGAATTATATAGCGGATTACAGTTAAAGAAGATAAGACCTGCAATTCTTCCGGCATTCAGATCTTTTGCCAGATTGGCCATGGCCATATCATCACCTTGTCGGTAATGCACAGGGGCGTTGGCATTAATAGTAGTGCCATAGTTCCCCAACATACTGTTGATGCCGTTTACCAGCACCTGAACTGCAGGGTCGTTAGATCCGCATACCAGCAACGACTGGCCTCTGTTGGCCCAAAGCTCATTGGCTGCGGCATTGAGGTGATCTGCAGAAACGCTACCACCACTCACCTTTGGCTGTCCGGCCTTGGCCGCAATGGCATTGTACATGGCAGCTACCAAAGGCCCAACCTGAGAAGGTTTAATAGGCGTTCTGTAATCTGCGTTGGCACCAGTCAATGAAAGATTAGACTCGAACTGATAGTGTCTCGACATCTCTCTATGGTGCTCATTAATTTTTCTTGTTTGAGCGTATTGCTTAGAGAATTCAATTGGCGAAATCCAGGTTCCCAGGAAGTCGGCTCCAACACTTACGATTGTTTTGGCTTTGCTGAAATCGTATGAGGGTATCATAGCCTCACCAAAAGACCTCTTGTTTCCTTCAGTTATACCATAAGCCGAAACAGGGTCGTAAGACACATGCTGAGCTGTTGGATATTTGGCCACAAATTCTGCAACTGCCTTTTTGGTGGTAGGGCTGAGTACAGTATTGCTCACGATTCTGATTTGGCCACCTTTGGCCGCAATGTCTGCCAGCTTGGCTGTCACTTCACGGTCGAGGGTTTCCCAGTCAATCTCAGCACCTTCTTTAAGAGGGTTGGTTAGTCTTTCCTTGTCGTATAATGAAAGAACAGAAGCTTCAACCTGGGCGTTGGTTCCACCCTTGGTGATGGTGCTGTATTTGTTTCCTTCTACCTTAATCGGTCTTCCCTCACGGGTCTTAACCACAACGCTCACCGCATCTCCACCATTCACATAGGTAGATGCGTAGTAGTTGGGAACCGATGGATCCACATCTACAGGCTTGTTAAGATAAGGAATGGCCTTTCTTACCGGGGCTTCACAAGCCGCCAAGGTGGCTGCCGCCACGCCAAAGCCCATTAACTTAAGGAAGTCTCTCCTGTTGTTGGTCTCTCCTCCTTGTTCGCTGATAGGAAGGTACTCAGGAAACTCTGATTCATTCTTCTTGACAAACTCAGCATCGTTTGTCAACTGCTCGATACCTTTCCAGTATGTTTTTTGATTTTCTTTCATTGTATATCAATCAGAAATCGCGAATTCAATTAATTAATAGTGACACTTGGCACATTCCAAACCACCTATATCGGCTACATTCATTGGTGTAGCAGAGTTTTGATTATGCAGTTCAACCAAACGATCATAGTAACCGTTGCCTTGGGTATTAAGACTGGTATTTCTGTGACAGTCGATACACCAACCCATAGTTAATGGAGCGTGTTGTTTCACCACTTCCATTTCCTGGATTTCTCCGTGACAGGTCTGGCATTCTACACCACCTACCTTCACGTGCTGTGAGTGATTGAAGTAAGCCAAATCAGGCAGGTTGTGAATTCTAACCCATTCAATGGGTTCGCCACTCTCCTGAGCAGCATAAAGTTTTTGAATTTCCGGAGAGTCTGTCTTGATTGAACTATGGCAGTTCATACAGATATTCACTGAAGGAATATTGGCAGACTTACCTATTTCCACACCGGTATGGCAATATTGACAAGCAATTTCATATTCACCGGCATGCAGCTTGTGAGAAAAAGCAATTGGCTGCTTTGGAGCATAGCCTTGCTGAACACCGATAGTGTAGAGGCCGTCAATTACATTTTTGGCTGCCAGAGCAATTACAAGAAAAGTGACAATACCGATAACTGTTGGGCTCTTTACAAAAGCCACCAGACTAAACTTCTCGTTTACAATCTCCTTGTCTTCTTCAGAAATATTTTCTTTATCCTGAAGGTACTTTTTAAGCACCCCAATAATGATGGCCAATACAATAAGAATGAGTACCAGCACCACAATAAGAGCCGCTACTATTATATTAAGGTAAGATTCAGGCACTCCTGAACCTCCAGCAGGCCCTTCTTCACCACCACCGGTTACAGTATTCTTATCGGCCGGAGGGTTCTCCTCTACATTTCTTACATAGGCCATAATGGCCAAAATCTGATCATTCTCCAGATCGTAAGGGGTCATGGCCGAAGGCTTGTACTCATTCCAGAGTGCCGTAGCCTGTGGATCTCCTGCGGCAATCATTGCCTGAGAATTTTTTACCCAGCTGTAAATCCAGTCCAAATCTCTGCGGTCGTAAACACCTGCCAATGCCGGCCCTACTTTTTTTCCAACCACATTATGACAGGAATTACACTGATATTCGTTGAAGAGTTTTTCTCCTTCAGCAATGATGGCTTCATCGGTTGGTACAGCATCGCGTTGTGCAAAAGATTGCTGCCCAGAAAAAACAAAACAGCATACTAGCAGGCATGCTGTCGCATAACGAACAATGGTTTTTCTAGCTACCATGTAAAGTCTATTTTTGATCACAGATTGTCCCAATTCTTGAAACTCGTGGCAAAGGTAGTATCAGAAGGCCTTATTTCAAACTAAATTTTATTCTTGAAAACCAGTAAAAAGCCCCTTAAAACCACTCTATAGATTCCTGATTCACAGCATTTTACAGAAGGCTCAACGATCATTTAATTAATTTAGAATCAGTATAAATAACCACTTCGCAAAGAATGTATGAAACCTTTGGAAATGACCGAAATTGAACTGTTAGGAAAGCCATAAAATCAAAGGAAATTAGAAAAATATTCGACCTCAGGTGTAAAATACAGAAAAAGATTTTGCAGCCTCCCCTCCCAAAAATTGAGCCCTGAAAATACTGATAACAAGAGCTTCTGTATTCTGCTCATTACCAGAATACAGCCATTGAAAGCCATTTATTTAGACGCCAAAATTCCTGGTCAAACCTTGGAATAGTCCCTCCTTTAAAGGCCGCCAAAGCGATTAGCCAATTCACTTGAGACGCTGGGCACATGACTCGCCATGCCATTTATACTTCAAGGCTGTTCGCGCAGCTCTGTAAATTGAGGTTTCGAACCGCATGCCTACCTGGCGGCAAAAGCAGGGTTATCATGCACTCAATAAACCCTTAATAAAAAGAGGCTGTCTCAAAAGCTAACTGTCATTCCCGACAGCGATCGGGAATCTCCCCAAACTAACTCTGTAGGCCGAAAGAGATTCCCAGTCAAGCTGGGAATGACGAAAATGGTAGCTTTCGAGACAGCCTTTTGGAATTGAGGCACTGAGCGGATTGCTCGCTATGATTATAATATAGAGTTACTCATTTAGATGGCATTTGTTAGACCCAGTTTACTAGCCACAAGCTGTGTCCTCACAGCGTCTTTTAACAGCCATTTGTGTCTTCACAAATGGCTGTAAGGTTCAGAAATATACTTCTTGTGACTTAAGTAAGTACCCCTATTATAATATTTCAAAGGTGCTCGCGAGGCTCTGTAAATTGAGGTTTCGAACCGCATGCCTACCTGGTGGTAAAAGCAGGGTTATCATGCACTCAATAAACCCTTAATAAAAAGAGGCTGTCTCAAAAGCTAACTGTTATTCCCGACAGCGATCGGGAATCTCCCCAAACTAACTCTGTAGGCCGAAAGAGATTCCCAGTCAAGCTGGGAATGACGAAAATGGTAGCTTTTGAGACCGCCTTTTGAAATTGAGGCGCTGAGCGGATTGCTCGTACCCGCGGGGCATGCCGCACCCCCGATGTCTCGGGGCCCTCGTGAATCTCCGCTGCGATTTCGAGCCTTCCCACTGCCCACAAAAAAAGGTGACCTTGAAGGGTCACCTTTTTTTGTTGAGGCGCTGAGCGGATTCGAACCGCTGTAGAAGGTTTTGCAGACCTCTGCCTAGCCACTCGGCCACAGCGCCATTATATAATCGTCAAGGGCTCTGAGTGTACGGCTGCATTAAGATTAAGTACTCTTTGCAGACCTTCCCGATTGCTCGGAATCACTCGGCCTATGTGCCACATTTTGGAAGCGCAAATTTAGGGATATTCATCAATTGCCCCAACAAAAGCGCAACTATGTCAATAAAAAAAGCATCCGCTTTTGGCGGATGCTTTTAATCTATTCTGTAACTGATTATTCTTCAGTCGATTCCTCAGCCTCTTCGGCAGCATCCTCTTTCTTAGCTGCTTTTTTCTTAGCTTCAGCTGCTTTCTTCTCGTTTGCTTTTTTGGTATTGTCTTCCATTTCAGCTTTAAGAGCAGAAAGTGCATCGAGGTCTCCAAGCGTAGCTTGTTCAACAGGAGCCATCTTTACTTTTCCGGCACCTGAACCTGCTTTTTTCTTGGCTGGCTTCTCAATAGCCTGAGGGTTGTGGATGTTGGTATGAGACATAACTATACGCTTGTCGTCTTTAGAGAACTCAATTACTGAGAAGTCTAAAGTTTCTCCTACCTCCACGTTCGAACCGTCTTCTTTCTTCAAATGCTTGTTGGTGGCCACACCTTCCAAGCCGTAAGGCAATTCGAGTGTCGCACCTTTGTCATTCTTAGAAATAACAGTACACTTATGCGTTGACCCTGGAGTGAATACTGTTTCGAAAGTATCCCAAGGGTTCTCTTCCAATTGCTTATGACCCAAGGCCAATCTTCTGTTCTCGATATCCAATTCCAATACCTGAACGTCCAGCTCATCGCCAACTTTTACAAACTCTGACGGATGCTTGATTTTCTTAGTCCAAGAAAGATCAGATACGTGTACAAGACCATCGATTCCTTCTTCCAACTCAATAAACAGACCGAAGTTGGTAAGGTTTCTAACAATACCGGTATGGTTGGTACCAACAGCATACTTGGTCAATACATCCGACTTAGTCCAAGGATCTTCAGTCAGTTGCTTAATACCCAAAGACATCTTTCTCTCTTCTCTATCAAGTGTAAGCACCACAGCCTCAAGTTCATCACCAATGCTGATGAAGTCTTGTGGGTTTCTCAGGTGCTGAGACCATGACATTTCAGAAACGTGGATCAATCCTTCTACTCCTGGTAGAAGCTCAAGGAATGCACCGTAGTCTGCTACGTTTACAATTGTACCTTTCACCTTAGAACCTACCTCAATAGAAGCATCGAGTTTATCCCATGGGTGCTCAGTGAGTTGCTTCATACCCAACGAGATTCTCTTCTTATCGTCATCGAAGTCGAGAACAACAACGTTCACTTTCTCATCCAGACTCAATACCTCAGACGGATCGTTGATTCTACCCCATGAAATATCGGTAATGTGAAGGAGACCATCTACACCACCCAAATCGATGAATACACCGAAGTTGGTCATGTTCTTGATTACACCTTCCAGTACCTGGCCTTTCTCAAGGTTTTCAAGGATTTCAGCTTTTTGCTGCTCAAGATCTTTTTCGATCAATACTTTGTGAGATACTACTACGTTGTCGTTGGTGTAGTTGATTTTCACAACTTTCACTTCCATTTTCTTACCAACGAACACATCGAAGTCTCTGATAGGCTTCACATCGATTTGAGAACCCGGCAAGAATGATTCTACGCCATAGATGTCTACAATAAGACCTCCTTTGGTTCTTCTCTTCACATAGCCTTCAATTACTTTATCATTGTCGAGCGCATCTTGAATAAGCTCCCAGGCTCTTACAATCTTGGCCTTTCTTCTGGAAAGCACCAATTGTCCTAGTGCGTTTTCTTGCTCTTCAATGTAAACTTCAATTTGGTCACCTACCTTAAGGTCTGGTGTATCTCTAAATTCAGAGGCACTTACCAATCCATCAGACTTGTAGCCAATGTTCAATACAACATCTCTTTCTCCAACAGAAACTACAGTGGCTTTTATCACTTGTTTCTCCTCAATAGAGTTCAATGTATCTTCATACATCGCAGAAAGCTCTTCTTTTTTCTTTTTGGAATAGCCTTCACCGAAACCTTTGGTTTCAAAGTCTTCCCAATTGAAATCTTCAGGGCTTTGTTGAGATTTTGCAGATGATTTTTTTGCAGATTCTTTTTTGGCATCGGAAGCTGGCGCTTCTTCTACTGCCACTTCTTGGGCTTCTGCGGCCTCTACTTGAGGAGTAGCTTTCTCTTCTACTGCCTCAGGTGCTTTTTTTTCTTCAGACATGATAATCTGCCCTGTGATTACTCCTTTCGCTGCCCAGGGCACTCAACGAAGGATTTTTGTTGAACATTCCCGAATACTCGAGACCGCCTCTCCCGAAACGGACTGCAAAGGTAAGGAAATAATTTAAAAATACGATACCCCAGTCTGGAGTAAAGCATTAAGTGGCATAGTGTTAGAAATTGCTATTACAGCTCTTGCAGGCAAGAGCGGAAGATAAAAGCGAAAAGGACTGCCAAAAGACTATGCAACAGCAAGATTATCAAAAGTTTATCTTTCGAAAATGAACTTATTTGAAACAGATAAAATTGAGTTTTATACATTAGTTTGAACAGGTTTTTGGCACCACGTTCAGTTTAAGAACAAACACCCGACTCTCTATGGAAATAAGAAGAATAAACCCGAAAGATGCAGAAGCATTGATTGCTGAACTTGACGAGTACCAAAGCCGGCTCTACCCTTCTGGCAGCTGCCATCTGGACAGTATTGAAACTTTGCAACAAGAGAATGTCTATTTCTATGGGGCCATAGAGCATGAACGAATTGTGGCCATAGGATCCGTCAAAGTCTTTGCCGATTATGGCGAGTTAAAGCGAATTTATGTTCCCCCTTCGCAAAGAAGAAGAGGTCTTGCTCAAAAGATTATCCATCAACTGGAAACTCTACTCATTGAAAAGAATATTCATACGGTACGTCTTGAAACAGGCCCTTTCTCTAAAGATGCAATTGCCTTATATGAAAAATTAGGCTATTCCATTCGAGGTAAGTTTGGCGACTACGAAGACGACCCTCTGAGTACTTTTATGGAGAAGCAACTCCATGCAGAAAGCAGGGAAGCCTTATAATGTGTTAAACTTGCACCAAATCTTCTTTGATAGCCTTTACGATTAATCCGGCTGTATTCTTTACCCCAAGCTTATCGATTAGATTCTTGCGATGCCCCTCTACCGTACGGTGACTAATGAATAGTTTTTCGGCTATTTCTTTGGCTGTATACTCCTGGCAAATTAATTCCAGCACCTCTATTTCTCTGGAAGTAAGGCTCTCCCTGTAGCCCAAACTTGGTTTCTTTTTCACCTGTCCCTTCAAACCTCCCAACATGGCCTGGGAAACCATTTTATTGAAATAGAATCCTTCCTCAACCACACTGGTTATGGCTTTTTGAAATTCCTCCGGGCTGGTATCTTTTAATAAGTAGCTGTTGGCCCCAAGCTCCATTAGATAGGCCACCATTTTGGCATCGCTGTGCATGGTGAGTATAATTATACCCAAATCAGGCTGAATGGGTCTTAGCTGCTTTAAAGCCTCCAATCCATCTACTTCTGGCATATCCAGATCCAATAAGAGCACATCGGTTTGGTGCTCTGCAATAGTTTCTAGCAACTCTCGACCATTAGACGCTTCAAAGACCACCTCCAGGTTATCCATTTGATCCATCAAAAAGCGCAGACCTTCTCTAAAAAGCTTATGATCATCGGCAATAGCTACTCTTATCATTGGTTTAAGGTTTTAATTTTGACTTGAGAACAACCTGAAAACCAGGCTCACTTTCTTTCATTTCCAGTTCTCCTTGCATAAGACTCAACCGGCTTCTCATATTCTGAATACCCAATCCGTTGGCCGTGTCGCTTTCCGCTCCCAGCCCTTTACCATCATCGCTGTAGTTCAAAATCAACTGATCCTTTTCCGTTACCAACTCTATCCGAATATTAGAAGCCTCGGCATGTTTTAGGGTGTTGTTTATCAGCTCCTGAACAATTCGATACCAATTGAGTGCATACTCATCGTCTATACTGGCCGATACGGCATGGTGAAAGCTTACATAAACCTGATCGCTTTCGTTTATTTTATCCACCACATTGGCAATGGCTTCGATCAATCCGAGACGCTCCAGAACCACCGGTCTAAGGTCATGTGAAACCCTTCTTACGGTGCTCATGCTCTCTTCCAACAGACTGAAGGCCTTATTCTTTACTTCATTGAAGCGCTCGGGCGGATTAGCCTGATCAAGGTGTTGAAAATAGAGTTTAGTAGTTGTGAGCAGTGCTCCAACCTCATCGTGCAAGTCTTTGCCAATGCGGTTCCTTTCTTTCTCCTGACTCTGAAAGTTGGCCCTGAGCAGTTGCTGTTGATAGTCGGCCTCCTTTCTTTGATGCAATTGTTGCTGCCTGAGTAATCTTCTCTGGTATACCACAAAGAAAATGACAATACTCAAAGACAATAAGAACATGCCGAGCATTGAACCAATGAGAAGTTGCTCAGCACTTATTGAGGAGGTCTCACCCATAATGATATCAAGTAGGCCGTTACCAAAACGAGGTTAAAAAGAGCATTCATAATGGAAGCTATAAAATTTGCTTCAGTATTCGCCTTCAAAATATTGAAAACAAGAAGAAAGAGCAGTATTGTACTGGAGTAATACAATAACACTCCGGTATTGAACCAAAAAAGAGGCTCCCTTTCCAGCGACCTGTATTGAGTTTGTTTAAGCAAAGAGTAATAGTACGACACACACCATATAATAAAGACCATACACATGGAGAAAATAGCGTATGTGGGCAGTTGTTCAAGCGGCTGCCAGAACACAGTATTAACCACAAAAAAGCCTATGGCAATGACTAAAATCACTCTGAAAAAAGTGACAGAAAATAAGCTTTTGAGCTCTTGCGAGTAAATTTTCCAGGTGAAATAGAACAGCAGTGGCACATAGAGATGGTACACCCACAAATTGTTCTTGAACATCTTGGCAATAAAGTAGCCAAGCCAATAGTTTAGTGCGCTGAGAATAGCAACATAGAAAATAATTTTCTGAGTTCTGTTGAGCCTATTTCTATAGACCAAACCCAGTATTACCGGTGCAAATAAATACCATGCGTAAGCTCTTACAATTACATCAAGGGTAGACTCATTAAAAATCTCACTCATTTCCTATGTTGCAATAAAGACTTAGAAAATTAATCCGGACAATTAGGAGGACAAGGCCCTACAAAATCCAAGTATGTGGCTTCGGGGTCATCTTGCAGGAACCCATTCTTATTAGGTGTATAAATTTGAACGAGAGGCACAAAAGGAATCATTTGCCTGGCCGCGTCACCGTAATTCACACCATAGTGAACCAGAAGACTCTTACCAGCCGTACAAACCTCACGCATCACCAGAATATCGTCTACGGGAATCACAAACTTCAGAACCCTTCTTGGTCTGCCAAGAAACAGATCGCTTCTCTTGTCCTTGTCTTGTAGATTAACGAAGAAGATAGCATTCATTTCGAAGTAAGGAATGTGTGCCCAGTTGGCGCAAACCTCATTTTTATAATTAACCGACTCTCCCAGGCGAGGAATAGTAGGTGTAGTATTGGGAGTAATGTAGGTCAGAAAATGATCTCCATCTCCCTGATAGTATGTCTTTTCGCCATTGATCCTCATTTCCCAAATCACCTGAACTTTATCATCTTCCACCCCCAGGCAAAGACAAAGACCATCTGAAGAGCTTTCCAAATCGAGGCTCATCAATTGATCTAAAAACTCCTTAGAAATTTGACCAAAGTCTCGGGCGGTAATGCGATTAAACTCTCCATCGTCTTCGGAAAACACCTCAAAAGAGGAGATAATAGACTCCTGTCGTAACTGCTGCCAACCCACTTGTAACCTTTGGGCGGCTTCTTTAGATATTCTTTTCATGATCTGATAGTTTAAGTGTCATTTAAAAAACTGAGTGAGTCTACTGTACATTAACCGCCTAAATATATTGCCTTCTTTATTGAAACCTACATCATTTCTATGGTAAAGCCCTGCTCTTTAGAAGCAGGGCTTTTATTTCTCTCAACAGTGTCGGCTAGTCTAAGAGAATAACCTAAGCGTGCGTGTTTAATGGCATGTGTTTATAATTGAAGAGAGAAATCTCCATAGTCACCAAAGAAGACTAATAATTGACTGTTGATACAAATTTGAGGGAAGTAGGCAGGGATCAAAAGCGATGAAATACCCGAAAGATTAAACACGTATTTTTACGTATCTTCTCTCCTTTTAAAAAAAGACAGGGGCCACCTTCAAAGTCCGGTCCTTGTCTGAGGCATTGCATACCTCAAAACAATTATGAAACTCTGGCGATAACCCCTGCTGGCTGGTCATTGCAAAAAATAGTGGCAATGATTGAGTCTGATTCAGAAAAATTCACCTAAACATCTAATCACACCCACACCGTTTTTAAAAGCCCCTGCTAACTCGTATTGCAGGAATTTGGCTTCTGCTGACATATGTTGATTGCCAGACAAAACTCTGCCTTTGGTGAGTGAAAAAACAGGTAGAGAATACCCCAAAAGAAGAACAGGTATTTTCACCCGTCACCCATTAATGGCGTACAAGTATTTTTAAACACCTTTCTATGCAAAACCAAAGGTTGACCACCGGTTTTATAGTTCTTAAACCCAAATCTTTTTCTAATTTTGCGCGGGTAATTCGTACCCAAACGCAATCGATCTAATGATTCAGTTTTTTGATGCCGGACAAGGCAAAATCTATGCTGTAGGCCTTTCTGAAACACTCTCACCACAAGACCTTCCTAAACTCCTCTGGCTTTTTGGCAATGCCAAAACAATAGAAGCCACCGAATTAAAAGGATACTACGTGGGGCCACGCAAGGAAATGATTACCCCGTGGAGCACCAATGCGGTAGAAATTACCCAAAACATGGGTATTTCAGGAGTTTCCCGTATCGAAGAATTCGAGCAGGTAGAGTCGGCCAACGTAGCCTTCGACCCCATGTTGCAGGTACTATACACCTCGCTGGATCAGTCGCTTTTTACCATAGACATTGAACCCGAACCGGTACGTTATATCGATGACATTGCTACCTACAATCAAAAAGAGGGTTTGGCGCTCAGCGATGAGGAAATTGACTACCTAAACGATGTGAGCCGGCAGTTGGGTCGCAAACTAACCGATGGCGAAGTGTTTGGCTTCTCTCAGGTAAACTCCGAACACTGCCGACACAAAATATTCAATGGAGTCTTTATAATCGATGGGCAGGAAATGCCTACCTCGCTCTTTAAACTCATCAAGAAAACATCTGAGCAAAACCCCAACAAGCTAGTCTCGGCCTACAAAGACAACGTGGCCTTTATAGAAGGCCCTGTGGTAGAGCAGTTTGCTCAAAAAACACAAGACAAGGCCGACTGGTTTGAAACCAAAGACTTTAACTCGGTAATTTCGCTAAAGGCCGAAACGCATAACTTCCCAACAACTGTTGAACCTTTTAATGGTGCAGCTACAGGCTCTGGCGGAGAAATAAGAGACCGCATGGCCGGAGGCAAAGGCTCCATGCCACTGGCTGGAACAGCCGTGTATATGACTTCTTACTCCCGACTGGAGGAAGGACGAGCCTGGGAAGCCAACATGCCGGAGCGAAAGTGGCTCTATCAGACTCCAATGGATATCCTCATCAAGGCCTCTAACGGTGCTTCCGATTTCGGCAACAAGTTTGGTCAGCCTCTAATAGCCGGATCGGTACTCACCTTTGAGCATCAGGAAAACGGCAAAAAACATGGCTTTGATAAGGTCATTATGTTGGCCGGAGGTATTGGCTATGGAAAGAAAGAAGACGCTCTGAAAGATACCCCTGAGGTAGGTGATAAAATTGTGGTGATGGGTGGCGACAACTACCGCATTGGAATGGGAGGTGGAGCCGTTTCTTCTGTCGATACCGGAGAGTTTGCCTCAGGCATAGAACTAAACGCCATTCAGCGTTCTAATCCGGAAATGCAAAAGAGGGTTTACAATGCCGTTAGAGCCATGGCCGAAATGGATAAGAACCCAATCGTTTCCATTCACGATCATGGTGCCGGTGGCCACCTCAACTGCCTTTCCGAACTGGTAGAAGAAACCGGAGGAGTAATTGACGTAAAGAAATTACCTGTGGGAGACCCTACCCTATCTGACAAGGAGATCATTGGCAATGAATCTCAGGAAAGAATGGGGCTGGTAATGAAGCAACAAGACATTGACTACCTCAAAAAAGTAGCCGAAAGAGAAAGAGCCCCTATTTATGTGGTAGGAGACATTACAGGAGATCATAAATTCAAGTTCGAAAACAAAGAAACCAATGAGCACCCCATCAACTGGGACCTGGCCCACATGTTCGGCTCCTCTCCAAAGACCATTCTGGAAGACAAGTCGGTTCCGGCCAACTTTGCTGAGGTTACTTATGATATAAAGAAGCTTCAAGACTACCTCAATGCGGTATTGCAATTGGAAGCCGTGGCCTGTAAAGACTGGCTCACCAACAAAGTAGACCGTTGTGTTACAGGGCGCGTAGCCAAACAACAAACGGCAGGCCCCATTCAATTGCCACTCAACAATGTGGGAGTTATGGCCATGGACTACAGAGGAGAAAAAGGTATAGCCACCTCCATTGGTCATGCGCCCGTTTCTGCTCTCATCGATCCGGTGGCGGGTTCTCAACTCTCGGTAGCCGAGGCGCTTACCAATATTATTTTCGCACCTATTTCAGAAGGCATCAAAGGCATTTCCCTTTCCGCTAACTGGATGTGGCCGGCAAAAAATGAAGGAGAAAACGCACGCCTGTATGCCGGGGTAAAAGGTCTTTCCGATTTTGTTTGCGAGCTGGGCATTAACGTGCCTACCGGAAAAGACTCCATGTCCATGACCCAAAAATATAAAGACGATGTAGTCTATGCTCCCGGAACAGTCATTGTATCGGCTGTTGGTGAGGTAAGCGATCTCAAGCAAGTAGTAGAGCCAGTACTTCAGCCCAATTTTGAATCTACATTGCTTTATGTAGATATGTCGGGCGATGGCTTTAAACTTGGTGGCTCCTCTTTTGCCCAGGTAGTTGGAAAAATAGGAACTGCAGCACCAACCATTAAGAGTGCTTCCAACTTTGCGGCAACATTCAACTATGTGCAGCAGCTCATCAAAGAAGGAAAAGTACTGGCCGGACACGATGTGTCTGCCGGAGGTCTGATTACCGCCCTATTAGAAATGACTTTCTCTCAGGTAGACCTTGGTATTTCTGCCAACTTGAAGGCCTTCTCCGGAGCAGACGATATTTCCATCTTCTTCTCCGAAAAACCTGCCTTGGTACTTCAAATAGCCAATGAACACTTGGGTGAGGTTGTAGGAAACCTTACTGCACTTGGAACTATGAACTATGAGTTGGGGGCACCAATTGGGGAACCAATTCTGTCTATCCAAAGCAATACTCAAAGCTATTTGTTCGATATTGAATCGCTGAGAGACACCTGGTACAAAACCTCTTACCTTCTAGACCAGAAACAATCGGGTAAGGAGTTGGCCAAAGCCCGATTTGAAAACTATAAAAAACAGCCTCTTCAGTTCAAGTTCCCTGAGGGCTTTAGCGGGCAATATGAAGCTTTGGGGCTAGACCCCAACCGAAAGCAGTCTACGGGAATCAAAGCGGCCATCATTCGGGAAAAAGGAGTTAATGGCGATAGAGAAATGGCCTATGCCATGCACCTGGCCGGCTTCGATGTAAAGGATGTGCACATGACCGATCTTATAGCCGGTAGAGAAGACCTGACGGATGTCAATTTCATTGCCTTTGTGGGTGGCTTCTCCAACTCAGACGTGTTAGGTTCAGCCAAAGGGTGGGCCGGGGCCTTCCTCTATAACGAAAAGGCCAAAGCTGCTCTCGATAACTTCTATGCCAGAGAAGACACTATCTCACTCGGCATCTGCAATGGTTGCCAGTTGATGGGTGAACTTGGACTGCTTTATCCTGAGCACAAAATTCATCCGAAATTGGACCATAACATAGCCCACAAATTCGAATCGGGCTTTGTAAACGTAACCATTCCGGAAAACAACTCCGTGATGTTAGGCTCATTGGCCGGAACAAGGCTGGGCATTTGGGTAGCACATGGTGAAGGTCGTTTCAAACTACCTGAAGCAGAAAATGAATACCACGTCATTGCTAAATACAGCTACGAGGCCTACCCGGCTTCACCCAATGGCTCCGATTACCATGTGGCTGGTTTGGCCAGCAAAGACGGCAGGCACTTAGCCATTATGCCTCACTTTGAACGCTCCATCTTCCCCTGGAACTGGGCAAACTATCCGGCAGAGCAAAAAGCAGATGTGCTAAGCCCATGGATTCAGGCATTTATCAATGCTAAGCATTGGGTAGCCGAGAGAGTTTAGATTTTAGACAATAAATCAAAAAAATATAAAGAAGAGGCTGTCTCAAAAGCTAACTGTCATTCCCGACAGCGATCGGGAATCTCCCCAAACTAACTCTGTAGGCCGAAAGAGATTCCCAGTCAAGCTGGGAATGACGAAAATAGTAGCTTTTGAGACAGCTTTTTTTTTATGAAGGCTTCTCCAAGCGCTACTCCCAGGAGAAACAAATCGATAATTCCTAAACTATGGTTTAGGATTGCTTACCCCTGTCATATAAGAGCAAATATTCCGTTTTCTCCACAAGCTGTGTCTTCAACAACCCTTTATAAGAGCCATTTGTGAAGACACAAATGCTAGCAAGGCATAGAAATCTACACTTGGCGACTTAAGCGAAAAGTCACCTTATCAAGGTGTCTGGCCCTGCGGTTTTAGTAAAGAATGACAGAATCTATGATCTCTGACACCTTCTCTTTCTTTTAAATTCCAGTAGCCAGAAATTGAACATGTATAATCAGAAATACTCAAATTAAAGAGCAAACGAAAGTGCCTTAATTCATTCTGGGGTCAGAAAAAAAGGTTACGCTACACTCCTTAAGACATAGCTTTGCCACTCACCTTATGGATAGAGGTACTAATTTAACCTGAGTTCGATGTAAGTAGTAAAATATCCCCTCTTAGGACGTCATTGCGGAATTTTCCTCTCAAAACTTCACATACGCAAAGGAAAATATCCGCAATCTCATTTAGGCTCCGTTGAGATACCGGACAAAACAGCCCTTTTTGAGAGTTTAAGGCCTGTTTTTCCGGCATGACATTCCTTCGTACATCGAACTCAGGTTAATTTACGATATATACAAGAGCTCCTGCGACACAGCCCTAGCCTGACGACAGAAACGTATACACACATTTTAAATAGTGGAATAGATCAAGTGATATCACCTCTCGATACATTAAACCTAAAAGATGATGTTAGTGACTTATAGCAGTTGTATTTAATGGCTATAAGTCATAAATCTTACATTATAGAAAAATAAAAGTCATATTTATGACTGATATATAACGTTGTAGGGCATTACTAGAACGCATATGATTGACATTGAACGAAGGAAGAAACTCGCATATCACCTGAGACAACTGTCGAACGGTCAAATAAGCAACGATGACTTTGAGGAGTCGGTCATGAACGATGTGACATTTGGTTGGCTACCCGAACAATATTATAGGTCTGAGCAGTCAACTAACGATGACCTTGTTATCCGGCCAATACTAGAAATGGCGTGGGGACTTTATGATGACACAAGAAATCATAAACTTAATGGGCGAGATTCTCTAACAGAATATGCAATTAAGGAAATTTCCAGATACATTATGTTCCTTCAATCTGATCAAGAATACGATTGGGATTATGTCGATTTAACTCACCCGCTTATTAGATTTTCCTTTAAAGACATTCTTAAAAGCATTTTAACTCTTGGTGAACATTATCGAGAATTGAAACTTACGAGAGAACAGGAGTACGAACGAATGAAGAAATCTGGTGACTTTGAATATTGGCCATTTAAAACGAAGGCAGCCTTTGAAGAGCAACTGAACAAACAACCATTCCTGACCGGAGAGAATTAATACGCCCTACAACAAGCGCTAGCACGAATGCGCCAACTGCTATTTTACTATCTTCAGTGCTACATCACCATGAATCAGCCGCTGGGAAAGTGTAATACTTTCTACTAGGTGCATCTCGCAGGAGTTTTCATCTTTCTAGACGCAGTGCCATTCTAATACTTTAAAAGCACCGGCAGATTCATTAGTTTTATCGGAACTTGCCAAGCTCGGAGCGCACTCCTGCTAGCTAGGCGTTGGCGTGCACTAAAAAAATGAAAGAAATATCAATTTTCATCTTCACTCTACTAATGACTTTGAAAATTCAGGGACAAGGACTGATTGATAAGTATCCAGAGATTAAAACCGCAAAAGTGAAAATTGACCAAAATGACTCTCTGAAAATTATCAAGTTGGAAAACGAAGAGTTTTTGGAAAATATGACCGATGGCGGAGGCGAATTAAAAGGTTTCTATGATTTCACTGGTACTGTTCGGAAAATTGAAGTGACCATATTTATCTCACACGGAGTACAGGAATATGTCTTTTACTTGAGAGAGGAAACACCATTCTTTATAGATGATAAATTCAAACAATTCGCATGGAATGAGGAAACAAGCACCCTTGATTATGATCGATTTGACGGTGGATTCCATGGAACTTACATCTTCCGAGAAGGATACTTAATCGACCAAATTAGTCTTGGTCATAATCGGTTTGAGGACGACCAAGTCTCTATTGAAGAGACTTTTAAGTCTGAGTGTGAAAACTATTTAGAAAAAATAAAAAAACGACTCGCCAACAAAGGCTAACAAAATATGCCCTACGGGACACGTTTGTTAGCCAAACCGTTGGGCTTAATTCAAAAAGATTAATCGGTGTCAATCTAACAGTATACACGCCAAACTATTTTCTTAATTTTATGAAATTCGTTCAAATAAGAAGTTTTACTTCTTCTTATTTTTATCGTACTTGTTCGATTAAGTGAAATATGCATAATGCGAAACCTTATTCCAACAGAAATTAAATATAACCGCCATCACAGTGGCGCATAGCTAACGTTGTGGAGCATAGAGTTGCGAACTTAATCTATGGAATTAGGAATAACAGATAAAAAGCTAAGTCATGAGAATCTAGTAAACTCATTGATCAAAAATTTAAAGAGTAAGGAAGCTCTTTACAATCTTAACTATGCATCACTTTTTAATGAATTCCCGATTTACAAAGATCTTGATGAAGAGATTGTAATCGCTCAGATACTGATAGTTTCAAAAAGCCATGGAGTAATTCTGATACACGTTGATGACTCTACCAGTCGAGATGATTTTAATGAAAAAGAGTCATCAATTGAAGAAGAACTTGACAACCTCTTTTCAATACTGTTTACGCGAACGTTAAGAAATAAGAAACTAAGAAAATCAAAACGAGATCTCAACTTTCCAATTAATTCCATTGTATACGCACCGCTAATTGAAAATTACCAGAATTCAGATTCGGAGTTTTCAATTTGCACTAGCGAACAAGATTTACAGAATTTCTTCACTAGTCACACTACCGATCAAATAGATGAAGAACTATATTCTGAAATTAAGTCAACAATCGAGGGCTCAAAAGCTATCTCAAAAACCAAAAATCGAGGTGAAGTTGTAGAAAACTCGAAGGGGGATGCCGCTAATCAGCTAGAAAAAGAAATTTCTAGTTTTGACCAATATCAAAGAAGTGCCTATACAAGTCCAATAACCGGAGTAAGTAGAGTTAGAGGATTGGCTGGCTCTGGAAAAACCGTTGTATTAGCGATCAAAGCAGCCCTAACACACTTGAAGCATCCGAATGCTAAGCTTGTCTATACTTTTCATACCAAAAGCCTCCATCAACATATAAAAAGGTTGATAACGCGATTTTATCGACAGTTTGAAGATAATGATCCCAATTGGGACAATTTAGATATTATCCACGCGTGGGGTAGTTCATACAATCCAGGGGTTTACTACAATGCTTGTCGTGCTAACGAAATTCCGACAATGTCTTTTTCGATTGCATCAGGAAAGTCCTCTAATGCATTTGACTATGTCTGTAAGAGCTTTCTTGAAAGTCGAGAATCTTTTGAAAAAGTTTATGATTACGTATTCATTGATGAAGGACAAGATTTCCCTCCTTCATTCTTAAAACTCTGCCTGGCAATTTGTGAAGGGAGCAAAATCATTTGGGCTTATGACGAACTACAAACCATATTTCTACCGAATAGTCCTTCAGCACGTGACATATTTGGAGAAAATGAAAAAGGTGAGCCTAAAATCGATTTTGATGAAGATATAATTCTTTACAAATGCTACAGAAATCCAAGAGAAATATTAGTCATTGCTCATGCACTAGGATTTGGCATATATGGGGAAAGAATTGTTCAGATGATCGAAAGCGAGGAATACTGGAATGACATTGGTTACGATATTAAGAAAGGTAGCTTAAAAGAAGGATCAGAATTAGAGATTGAAAGAGCTAGTGAAAACTCTCTTGAATCGGTTTCCAAAAGATATTCAATCGATGAACTTATAAGAGTCAATAAATACAAAGATTATTCTAAGGAGTTGTACAGTGTTGCCAGTATGATTGATGCTGACATAAAAGAAGGTCTTCTTCCAGAGGATATTTTAGTAATTACTGTGGATGATAGAAATGCATCTAAGTACCTCCGAGATATTCAGGAAATTCTTGGCACTAAGTACAAAATAGGATCCAATAACATCCACGCAGATAAGTATGCTGTTAAGGATTTTCAGATGGATGGGAAAGTCACACTTAGTACTGTGCACAAGGCTAAAGGAAATGAAGCATATTCCGTTTACATAGTGGGTTCAGAAGCTCTCTTCTCAACAGATCCAACAATAAAAGAAAGGAACATACTTTTCACAGCAGTAACACGATCGAAAGCATGGGTTGCTATAACTGGTATTGGCGACAACATGGATTTTATCATAAATGAAGTAAAAGATGCTAAGAATAATTTCCCTTATCTAAAATTCAAATACCCGAGTTCGAAAGACTTGAAGGTTATGAAAAGAGATATAAAGGATCAAGCAATTCGAAAAAGTAAATCAAAAAAAATGATTGAAAATGCCTTGTCTACGCTATCACCTGATGAAATAAAAAGATATGTTGATCAACTAAGTGAAGAAAAAAAGAAGAGTTGAAATCTAAAGCCAAGTATTTAACTCAAATCCATGATATGGCCAAGTTTTTAAAATCAATGGATTTACTCGAAGAGTTTAATCCCAATCCAGAAAAACTCGGCCTGAATCTAGCCGAGATTCGAAAGTTGAGTTTTGAAAAACTTTGGAAAACCCATTTTGCTGGGAATTGCTATCATTTTCATTTGTTAGATGGTGCTCTTATAAACTTTAATGTTGAAAGCCAGTCGTTTTCATACTTTGGAAATCCATTTGACTGCATGACTTTCACTGACTTTTTACACGAACATGGTTATATGGATGACAGTGATAAATATGTGCTCGGCCCAGACTATGAGCAGTATGTATCAGAATGTGCAATTAAGGAATTTCCTTTTGCAATTAGATACGATTATGACGAAACAAGTTATAACGAAGGCCTCCATCCAGTATCTCACTTACATTTAGGAATCAATAACTCGACAAGAATTGGAATTAAAAAACTTATTGATCCTGAAGCCTTCATTTATTTTATTGTACGTCAACTCTATCCAGAGTATTGGCAGAAAGTTCTTCAAGATTCAAAGCAGATTTCACGAATTGAGAAGGCAAAATCGGCAATGCCCGCGATTGAAAATAAATACTATAATAAGAAAGATCAAATTGAGCTATATCTTGAATAACGCTCCACAACAAATACTAAAATGAATATGCGAACAGAGCCCTTTGATACGACAATGCGAATAAGACATTTCAGAGCAACTAGCAGCGAGGGCGCATACTCATTTTAGTTGGACGCAAGCAAAGAATGGAAAAATAAGAAGTAAAAATTAAGCTCTACCCCCGGTGCTAGCTTGCCCCGAGTACTCCGGATTAATTACACACTACGAGCAGCCAGAACGTTATACCACATCAAAAAGAAGACGAAATCCAATGACAAAAAAAGTCTTGATTACAGGAAGCAGTGGAAGAATTGGGAGAGCATTGCATTGGAAGTTAAGCCAAAAATATAAAACAGAAGGACTTGACTTATCTCCTTCATCGGCAACATCAATAATTGGAGATATTTGCGATTACGAAAATCTCTTAAAATCATTTGAAAACGTAGAAACTGTTTTTCATTCAGCAGCATTACATGCTCCACATGTAGCCTATAGTTCAGAAAAAAAATTCTATGAAATAAATGTTCATGCGACAGAAAATATTTGCAAAGCTGCCTTAGCTTGTGGCGTTTCACAAATTATTTTTACAAGTACCACAGCTTTATACGGATATGCGAGTCACGGAAAAGAAAAAGCCGTTTGGGTCAATGAACAAACAATTCCTGAACCAAAAACCATCTATCATAAAACCAAATTAGAGGCTGAAAAATTATTCAATCAATATGCAGGTGACAAACTAAAGGTCAGCATAATTAGGATGTCAAGATGTTTTCCGGAACCTGTTCAGAAAATGGCAGTTTATCGGCTGCACAGAGGAGTAGATTATAGAGATGTGGCAGATGCACATATACTTGCAAGCGAATCAAAGAAAACGAAAGAAATAGATACTTATGTGATATCGGGAAAGACTCCATTCTTAAAATCTGACCTTGAAGAATTGGCAAGGAATCCTGAAATTGTTATTCGGGAAAGACATCCACAACTGGCCAATGAATTCGATAAAAGAAAATGGAAATTTCCTAAATCAATCGACCGAGTTTATGACTCATCATATTCCGCCAAAGAAATAGGTTGGGAATCAAAAAAAGGAGCTCTTGATGTAATTGAGCAATTTGACAAAGAAGATTATGAGACTCTTCCATATTTAGAATAAAAAAAGAAATGAGGTATTACAATGGCTAAAACGGCAATTTGAGATACACGCCCATACTGCGTTTAGCAGAACCGTTAGTAGTAATTAATCCTTATGAAACACCACATTTTATTACTTTCAATATTCCTGTTGAGTTGTAGTTTGAGCAAGAATACCTCTGAAGAAATCAAAGAATCGATTCCAGAAGCAGAACCTGAAAGTTTAGCTATTGACACTGTCTTCCTAAATGAAGAAAATTCAGGGCGCAAAGAACAAACCAATAATGATGGACCTGAGCTCGTTAACAGCGATTGTATTTTTAATGATGACTATAAAAGCCTTACCTCTGAATGGTTAGAAGATCTATCAATTTCAGATTACATCTGGAAAGATGAACTCAACGGAGCGTTAATTCCGAACGAAAAGGATACCATATTTATATCGAAAGGCGGCTGTAATCATTTTGGTTACCTTGTTGAATTAAGGATGTATAATGATAACCTCTCCTTAGCTGATTCTTCGACAATAATTTCAAGAGCCAGTGAAATTGCCAACAGGTATCGTATGGATCACTATTCAAATATGATTCAAGAGGGCCGTTTAATCAGAATTAAAAATGAGGGGTCAAGTATCTGGTATGAGATTCCCGACAACGATGTGAATGACAATGTCTATTATAATGGTATAGAATTCAGAGTTGATGGACTTACAAAGGTTATATCCATATCAAAGTATATCAATTAACCAAAGAACTATCAGCAACACACCCTACACGCAATGCGGCCGGTGGTGCCAAATCTTCTGTGTTTCTATTGCTCCAAACGAGCTCTTCTTATTCAAAAAATAAATAAATTAAACACCTCTCTGCCAACAGGCAGGCAAACCACAGCTTTGGCTACCACCCGTGCTAGCTTGTCCCGGGTACTCCGGATCAATCATGCACTGCTAATAGCCAGAATGTTGGGACGTATAAAAAATTAAGCTTGGAATTAATCACTATTAAGACATTTGACAATTCGATTGAGGCTCATATGGTAAAGTCCAAACTTGAAAGCGAAAACATAATATGCTTTCTGTTTGACGAAAACATCGTTGGACTCAACCCTCTTTACAATGTAACTGTTGGCGGAATTAAATTAAAGATTAGTAAATCAGATATCGAAAAAGCAACAGAAGTCATTGAAGAGATCGAAAAATCTGCTCTAACAAATGACCAGGATGAAACGATCAAATGTGCTAAATGTGAGTCAGAAGATATTTATAGCGCATTTAAATCGATGAAAGGGACAAAGGGAGTATTATCTGCAATTATTTCTTTTCTGTTTATGGTATTTCCGATTTACTACAAGACTGTTTATAAATGTAAAAAATGCGGTAATGAATTTAAGTAAATACTACACCACAGCTTTGGCTACCACCCGTGCTAGCTTGTCCCGGGTACTCCAGATCAATCATGTACTACGCACAGCCGGGGCCATTGTGCTTCTTGCTAAAGAAGATAAAATAGGGTAATGAACTATACAGAAAAACTAGTAGCTGAGAAATCTTTAAAAGATGACATTCTATGCTACTGGCAAATGAAAGGAGATATTGATGAGGCCGTAGGTATTAATTCAAGGTACCTTCCCAAAGGACAGAATTTACTGATATTTAATTACGGCAGAGACATTGAATATATGGAAGCCACAAAGTTTATGTATTTGAACCCGAGGGTCATTATTGTTCCTGCATTTGCCACGAGTAGAATCATAAACCAAAAAGGTAAGATCGATTTATTTGGCATCTCATTTATAGGTGATGGGCTTTACAAATTAATGAGACTGCCTATGACTAAACTGGTAAACCACTTGACGGAAGATCTAAGGCAGAAATATGAAAACTTACATTCAGAGCTTGATGGATTAGACTTTCCTCAAAAAGCGATAGTGGCAGAAAAGTTCTTAACGGACAACATAAACCAAAATTTAAATAGCCCTCCCCTTCAACAAGCTATTAAAGCCATCCATCAGACAAAAGGCAAAATAACCATAGGTGATATTGCAAAGAAGGTTTATGTTTCAGAAAGGCAATTGCAACGGCTATTCAAAACACGGATAGGAATTTCCCCAAAAGTTTACTGTAAGATTATTCGTGTAAACAACTACATCGATTTCATACTGTCTAAAGATGAGTCGGTTAATTGGATGGAATTGGTAGTTGAGTATGACTACCACGATCAGCCCCACCTCATCAATGAAGTAAAATCAATTGCCAAACTCTCTCCCAAGAAGCTACAAAGCTACAGGGATACATTATACCACCGATATACCAACGAATGACAAGTCGAATTTCTACAGTTTCAGGTAAGAACCTAGCCGGATTTTTACCTGAAAAATGAAGCGATTATGCTTTACTCCAGTTCAACCACATCAGGAAACTCGTTTAAGGTTCTTGGCATTTTTTCTGGCCATACCATTCTCATATAACCTTTCTACCCTAGAAATACGGTTGGGCAGGTAATAGGTAGGCTTTCTGCCTTCCGTTCGATACCATCAATGCTGTTGAAATCAACACGCCCCCTTTGTTTACGAGTTTCGTTGGAGCAGTCAATATTCAAAAGGAGTTCAATTTCGTCCGATTCTAAATTACCGGTAATTGAAAAACGGCTCCGGTATTAGTCATTCAGGCGGAACAATTCTAATGAGCTGATATCTGCTAAAGATGGTTGAAGATGATTTCTGGCTCAAACCGCAGTGTAGCAGGTAAGTGGTCGTATTTCTACAATTATATTCTGGCAATAGAATGGAGATTTGCATAAAAAAATGAAGCATATACTCTTAACACTAGCTCTTATTGTCATGTATAAATCTTCAAATGCCCAGAATTGGCTGAATACTACAGAATACCCTTTTCATTCTAACTACCTCACCACAGAACACGGTAAACTACATTTTATTGACGAAGGCAAAGGCGAGGTCATTCTGTTTGTTCATGGAACACCAACCTGGTCTTTTTTATACCGAAATTACATCAAGGCTTTGTCTGGTACTTATAGATGCATTGCACTAGACCATATTGGATTTGGTTTATCAGACAAGCCCAAAAACTTTGCTGGCACACCACAAGAACACGCTAAAAACCTAAATCTGCTCATTGAGCATTTAAACCTAAAGAACATAACGTTGGTCGTTCATGATTTTGGTGGCCCCATTGGGTTGGCTTACGCCATAGCTAATCCCGAAAATGTGAAGAGAATAGTGATGTTCAATACATGGCTTTGGGAAACAGAAAATGATAAAGACGCTCAAAAGATCAATAAAATTCTTCACAGTTGGTTGGGCAATTATCTATACCTAAATACCAACTTTTCACCCTCAGTTTTACTCAAAAAAGCATTTTACAACAAAAAGCATTTGAGTAAAAACATTCATAAGCAATACAAAAAACCATTCCCCAATAAAGGTAGCCGGTATGGTTTGCTCAACATAGGCAAATCGTTGATTGGCTCTTCAGATTGGTATGGCCAACTCTGGAAACAAGCTGATGCAATAAAAGACAAACCTGTATTAATTCTTTGGGGTGAAAAAGACGACTTCATTAAAAAGGATAACCTGGAGAAATGGAAAAGCTTCTTTTCAAAGGATTCGACCTATGCATTTGAAGCGGGACATTTTGTTCAGGAAGAGAAAACTGAAGAGACAATTGAGACAATAAACAACTGGTTGAAAAATTCATCAATTAGATAAAGTAATAGCTATGGGAAGAATAAATCTCCTTTTGGCAGATAACCCTATTGCAGGCTTTCTCCTATTGACCTTTATTATCTCACTCATATCATTGGTGTTGATGTTAAATGTTTCAGGTGCCCACACACCTGAATCTTCCATTGGTTTGCCCATTTGGCTCATTGCCATTTGGAGTCCGAATATCGCTGCTATCATAATCTGGTCGGTAAAGAAGGAGCTGCTTTCAAAATTGCAAACGTCCTTTTCCATCCCTGATTTTTCATGGTGGCAATGTGTTTCATTGCTTCCTCTTGTAATTGCCGGAGCCATTCTAATCTTGGAGTTACAAAGAGGACACGTCATCCAATGGTCGAATTTTGAACTGAAATTCCTAATTCCTCTCTTGCTTATAAACTTGTTTTTGGGACCATTAGGAGAGGAATTAGGCTGGAGAGGCTTGCTTTATCCTGAAATCAAAACCAACTATGGGTGGATGGCAAGTGCTTTAATCGTAGGAGCAATATGGTCGCTATGGCATGCACCCTTATGGCTTCTTGATTCTCCGCAATCCAAAATTCCTTTTTGGGCTTTTTCCTTAAATGTTGTCCTGTTGAGCATGCTTATGGGCATTATTTATAATCACTCACAAGGTTCCATTATAGCGATAGTCATACTTCATTTAACCTTTAATGTAAGCCTTGGGATTATTGATGTTTTGGGATCTCATCAACCCGGAGAATTTGTCATTAAGAGTCTGTATTTCTACGTTCCGCTGGTTCTAATTTTAGTGGGTATTCATGAGGTTACCGGCTCACATACTTGTAGAATACAATAAAATGGACGTACAAATGAATTTAAAAGGATAGAAACTATGCCAGTAGTGGCAAAAAACGCACAAAAACTCGACATTGTTTAAGTGCAATAGTGGGAGGAGCACTAGATATAAGAGCATAATCATAAAAATCAAAGATTGGTGCTAACACACAGTTTAGTGGTTTAAAATCCACTACTGACCATCTACGAGAGTATTGGCAGTACTAAGGGCTTACAAAATGAATAATAGGGTTACTCATTTAGATCGCATTTGTTAAATCCAGTATACTAGCCACAAGCGGTGTCCTCACAGCGTCTATTAACAGCCATTTGTGAAGACACAAATGGAGGCAAGGTTCAGAAATATACTGCTTGCGACTTAAGTAAATAAAGACTTACAAAATGAATAAATACTTAATCTTTGCTTTAATCCTATTGGCTTCCTGCTCAAATTCTCAATCACAAAAAAATAAAACAGCCATCCGGAATGAGTACCCTGAGAATTATGGGTTTGATTCCGAAATACTGAGCCAGCTAGTGAAAACCATTAGAGATGAAAATCTCAATGTTAATAGTGTGTACATTCAAAGAAATAATGCCCCGGTTTTAGATGCACATTTCTACCCTCAAAAAGCGGAATATTTGCATGATGTAGCTTCCATTACCAAAAGTATTACCTCCATACTGGTAGGAATTGCCATTGACAAAGGCTTTATAACAAGTGTTGAACAAACAGTAGCTGATTTCTTTCCGAACAACCCCTCTCTTTTTGATTCAGAACGCAAAAAGGAAATAACAATAGCGCATCTTTTAACAATGACATCCGGTATTTGCTCCAATTTTTCACAGGGTGAAAATATGCGTGACATCATTAAATCAAGTGATTTCCCTCTTAAAGACATTTTTGCATCAACTCTAACTAATCCACCCGGAGAAAAATTTGTCTATTGCTCGGTAGGTGTTCAGTTACTTTCGATGATCATCGAAGAAACTTCGGGAATGACAATGGAGCAGCTGGCAAAAGAGTACTTATTCAGCCCACTGGAAATTGAGAATTACAAGTTTGGAACCGATTTAAGTGGTTTTACCAATGCATCGGGAGATATATATTTAACTGCGGTTGATCTGGCAAAAATTGGGCAACTTGTTTTGAATAAGGGATCTTACAACGGAAAACAAATTGTCAGCACGAAATGGATCGAAGAATCAATCACACCAAAAGTGGCACTAAGCAATGAGGAGTCTTATGGCTATTTATGGTGGTTGCGAGAAGATTTAGGAGGCCTTATTGAAGCGCAGGGAAGAGGTGGTCAACGCTTAATTATTTTACCTGAAAAACAAATTGTCATTGTAATGTATGGAACAGGATTCGAACCTGGCCAACTAGGATCATATATTGTGAATGCATTAAAGTCTGACGCCCAAATAACAGCAAATGAGCAGGGATATCAACTCCTTAAAGAAGAATTGGCAAGGGCTAAAAAACCTACTTTAGAAGACGATACGGTCTATATACCGCCTTTGGCAAGTGAGCTATGTGCCAGAACCTATGTATTCGACAATAACAACATTGGGTTTAGTCATTTTAGGTTATGTGCAAAAGATCCTGATACAGCCTATGTGCTTTTAGGATTGAACATAACAAAGTCGAATGAGGTTGGAGACCGAAAAGTCCCTATTGGACTGAAAGGGACTTATAAAATTTCTAATGCAACTCGTTTTAAAACACCTATGGCTGCAAAAGCACAATGGATTGATAGTAATACCATTGTCATAGATTACAACGAGTTCTCAAATGCACACAAATACCAAATGACCATTCGTTTCGATGGAGATAACGCTACCTTCGAGATGATCGATGAAGCCGACTATGGAAACGGAATCAAATTATCTGCATCGAAGAAATAACTACCACGAACAAGGTGTATGGTGTATTCCCTACCAGATACACCAATCAGAGCATTACTAAAACCAAACAACCATGGAACGAAGCACTACCAAATTCATTACGTTTACAGCAATCTGTTCCTTTCTTGGAGCATTGACAACTGCATTTCTAATATTTGTCCCCAGCGTCAATTCTCAAGGTCTTGAGGCGGGGGCTATGCTCCATTCAAATACGCTCTATTTGTCAAAATTGTGGGTACTTTTTGTGCATCCGCAAGTGAATTTTATTGCCTTTCTGGGAGTGGCCTATTTGTTATATAAAAAACATCAGTTATTGGTCATTTTAGGAACTCTGGGCTTATCTGTTTGGGCTTATACTGAAATGTCGCAACAGGCACTATTAATTGATGCTCTCAATCAATTTTGGAGACCGGGTTATCTTGAAGCAACTTCTTCTGTTGATAAGGAAATGTATAGGTCATTGATTATAGGAAGCAGTGCCCTCTCCGATAGCAAGTATTTCTTGGTGATTTACAGTTTTGGGTTGGGTTCCTTGTTATTTGGATTTGCTTTCAATAGTGAAAGTGGTTTGGGGAAATTGATTTCTGCCTCTCTGATTTTTATTGGAATTCTAAGCCTTGGTTCTTTCGCTCGGTTTTACCTGGGGCTTACACAAATTAACGAAGTAGTTGATTGGCTGTACCAACAGGTTTACAGCTACTTGCAACCGGCAATAAGAGTTGTTATAGGACTGTGGTTATTGATGAAACTAAAAAAGGAGAATTCAACAAGAATAGAGGTAACTTGAGCCATGCCCTACTAGCCAATTACTAGTCATTGTCCACAACAAGAGTTTAAAGATAATTTTGTGCCAACTATTGAGATTGTATCGATCAATTCTAAACAACTGAACATCAATCAGTTCAATTTCAAACTCGCAATTCGTGAAGAACATAAACTTGAAAGTGATCGTGGACTCTTCTACGACTTTCTGCTGAAAAACGAAGGAACAATTCTACACTTGGGTAATCCTGAATTTGTTGAAGGCTCCAAAGGAGGATTCTTTGCAGGTGAGCTGATCAACTGGGACTATGAACCAAAGAATATTGTCATACCCCATGTTGAAGACCAACTTCGTGGAGCAAACCAGCAGGTGCGATTTCAGTTCTTGCCTGAATTCAAAGATCAAATTGATCAACTCCTGAATATTGCACTAAGGAACTCACCCGTAAGCAAAGTCTTTTTTTTAACTGACTACCAATTTGGTCCATATAAGGCGAACTACGAACAAAATTTTCTAATCAACGACCTTTGGGAGCAACACGATTCAAACGGGCTAATCTGGAACACCCTTTACGAAATCTATGGTAAATAATACGGTGGGTAACAGTCGCTAGCAAGAACTCAGAGTCACCAAATTATGGCGGACAGAAAAGAGCCTTTAAAAGCTCCCCGATCCTATACGAGCCATTGAGTTTACAAAGTTTAAGGCTTACTTACTTAAATCGCCTGGCCAATGCTTCTACGCTATGTCACCATTTTATATCCTCACAAATAACTCATTTAAAGAGCATAGACACAGACATTCTGTTTCCCTTTGGTTAAGAGTCACCCAAACGACTGAAGCTAGATACTTAAACGTTGGGTATCATTGAAGAGAGGAAATGCAAGTGCATTCAAAAATCGGCAAAAAGCTTCGCGAAGATTTCACCGCTACACCAACGGACGCGAAGTAAGCTCAAGAATGGTGATCTCAGGGTAAATACCAATTCGGCCGGGAAATCCCAGAAATCCAAACCCCCGATTCACATACAAATATTGGTTACCCTCCTGGTATAAATCGGCCCATTGTTTATAAATGTATTTCGAAGGGCTCCATCGAAAATCTCCTATTTCTACCCCTAGTTGCATGCCATGTGTATGGCCGGCAAACATCAGGTCAATATCGGGTTGCTCAGTTCTCACCTGAGCGTCCCAATGGCTTGGATCATGCGAAAGAAGTAATTTTACATCGCCTTCAGCGTGGCGGGCAGCTTCTTCAAGGTTACCATACTTGGCAAATCGGCCGGCTCCCCAGTTCTCAACGCCAATCACAGCTAGCTGGTCAGTTCCCATCCTCAACACCTCGTGTTCGTTCATTAACAACCTCCACCCCATGCGCTCATGTACCTTAATCATCTCCTGCAAATTTCGGGCTTTAGCCATTGGCGAAGACCAGGCCTTATAGTCACCATAGTCATGATTACCCAGGGTAGAAAACACTCCCAAATCGGCTTTTAGTCGGGAAAATAAGTCTACATACTGAGCAACCTCACGAGTTTCATTGTTCACCAGATCTCCGGTAAAAAATATGGCATCGGGTTTTTCCTTAAGCAGTAAATCAATGCCACCTTCTACGGCTGTTTTATCAAAGAAACTTCCGCTATGAATATCAGAAAGCTGGCCAATCTTTATCCCTTCGAAAGCTTTGGGTAAATTGGGTAGGAACACCCTCCTTCTTCTCACCCGGTAGTCGTAAGCTCCTTTTACTATGCCAAAACTCATGGTAACTACGGGCAGGGTGGCCACCACCACGGCCGAACGAGCAAGAAATTTTGATCGGGGCATTTTTTGTCCGCTAGCCACACGTTTTTCATATCGCTTCTTGCGGCCTTCAAAAAACCAGCGGAGTACCCTTCTTATGTCATCGAAGAAAATAAAGAGTACGGCCAGCAGCTTGGCCATGTAGCTCATAAAGACAATCGAAAGCATGAACATAAAGCTTACGGCACCTGTTTGAATGAGCCAAAGACACACCGCCAGCCCCAGCATAACAATGGCCTGAGCCAGGTAGATGTACCGTACCACACGTTTGGCAGCGGGCTTCCAGGAGTCAATAAGGGTCTTGGTAGCCTGATAGGCATAAAAATCCAGCCAGGCCAAAAAAACAATTAAAAGTAGAAGGGCTAAAGGGTTTGGTCGCATTCGTTTTGTCTAACTGCCAAAGAAGTGGTATAGTTCAGATAAATTCTATCAAATCAAACATTAAAATAAGGAATAAAAAAAGACTCCCCCGACCTCTCGGGGGAGCCACCAAATCAACCTTAACTATGAATGACTCCCTAACTTGGGAATCTAATCACCACGTTATCTTTAAGAACAAACATCAGGCCAAAACTTCTTTTTTATCGCCCGAATGATCACTCATATCTAAAACGGAAACATCTCCCCTCCATTTAGCAATCCTGTACATTACCTTATCGGCAATGAGGTAGGCGGTTGGCACTATAATGAGGGTAAAGAAAGTAGCAAACGTAAGACCGAATATAATCGTCCAGGACATTGGGCCCCAGAAGACTACGTTATCTCCTCCTATGTAGAAGTCGGCATTGTAGTTTGCAAATGCGCCAATAAAATCAATGTTTAAACCTATAGCCAACGGAACCAGACCTAAGATGGTGGTAATGGCCGTGAGCAATACCGGACGCAGCCTTGTTTTACCGGCAATAATTATGGAGTCGACAACCTCTTCCATAGGCAGCCTTCCATCTTCTTCATCAAGCCCCAACTCACGTCTCTTTCTTTTTCTGGTCAACTCAATAAAGTCGATCAATACAATGGCATTGTTCACTACAACCCCTGCCAAGGCAATAATACCCACCATGGTCATAATTACCACAAAGTCCATATTAAAAGCTACCAGGCCGAGGAATACCCCCACCGTACTTAGCAATACGGAAATCATGATTATAAACGGAGCCGTAATTTTATTGAACTGCGAAACAATGATTAGGAAAATCATAAACACGGCAATCAACAATGCCTTGGAAAGGAAAGCCATGTTTTCGGCCTGTTCTTCCTGCTCTCCGGTAAAGGCATAGCTATAGCCATTGGGCATTGGAAAATCGGCCATGAGTTCTTTCAATTGGTTGTTAATTTCTGTGGGGTTATAACCTCCCAACACGTTGGAACTAAGCGTTACTACCCTATCGAGATCTTTTCGCTTAATAGAACCATAGGTTGAGCTGTAGCGCACATCGGCTACGGCAGAAATAGGCACCTGCACCAAACGACCACTGCTCTGGTCTCTAAACGTAATGTTCTTGTTAAGCAGAGCATCTATATCGTATCTGTAATCCTGATTCAACCGAACATTAATCTCGTAGCTATCTTCTCCCTCTTTGTATTTCGATACCTCTTTACCAAAAAGAGCCGTACGGATTTCATTGGCTACAGAATAGGTACTGAGTCCAAACCTGCGAGCATTGTCTCTGTCTATTTCAATAACCAACTCGGGCTTACCCAACTCAAGAGAACTCTTAAGTTGCTCAATCCCCTCAATTCCGGACTCATCGATGCGCTGTTTAACGCGCTCGCCAAGACTAATCAGGGTTTCCAAATCTTCACCAATTATCTCCAGGTTAATGGGCTTTCCCGTTGGAGGACCGGCAGCATCCTTGTCTACAGTTAGGGTTACTCCAGGCTCCAGTTTTACCTGCTCGCGAATGGCCTCCATTACATCTTTCGTATTCAGGTCGCCACGCAGCTTACTTTCAATAAAGTTCACCGTAATCCGTGCCTTGTGAGGCTCTTCAGACTGACCTACGGCCGTTGGGTCGTTGGGGTCGGCCGCTCCTTGCGACACGTTGGTGGTAACTGACTCTACAATAGACTCGTAGGGCTTAATAATTTCTAGCACCTGCTCTTCTATGTTTTGGGCAAATGTGTTGGTTTTCTCAATGTCAGTACCAACCGGAAACTCCACAAACACATTGACATAGCGCGGCTCGTTCTCAGGGAAGAAAATAACATTGGGCGTGTTGGTGGCAAAAATGCCCAGTGAGAGAAACAGCAAACCAAAGGCTCCACCCAGGTAGAGGAACGGATGTCTTACGGCCGATTTCAATATTTTCTCATAGCGATTCTCCAAAGCCGGCAACACAGTAGCCTGAAACTTTCTGGACAATGGCCCCAACACATAGACATTGAGAAGTGTAATTACTCCTATGAGCATGAGCAGGTTGCCAAACATTATGAGCTCCAAACCAAGGGCAAACACTGCTCCCACTACAATAGCAATGGTCGATCTTATAATCACTTTTTTGTTGTCGATCACTCTGGTTCCATCCACCCGCATAAATGAAGCAATGAACACAGGGTTAATAACCAGGGCCACGAATAGTGAAGACCCCAGGGTGATCATGAGTGTTAGCGGCAAGTAGAGCATAAACTCTCCGATTATGCCCGGCCAGAAAGCCAGTGGCACAAAGGCCGCAAGAGTAGTAGCTGTTGAAGAAATAATAGGCAAGGCCACTTCTCCAACTCCACGTCTGGTCGCAGCCATTGGGCTCAATCCCTCCTCCATCAGACGGTATACGTTTTCAACCACCACAATACCGTTGTCTACGAGCATACCCAAAGCCATAATGAGGGCAAAAAGAGTCATAGTGTTAATGGTGATGCCCGAAAGCCCAAGAATCATTAACGCCATGAACATAGACAACGGAATGGCCATACCCACAAACAGAGAGTTTCTGGTACCCAAGAAGAACAGCAGTACCGTAACTACGAGAATTACTCCAAAAATAATGTTGTTACCTAAAGAGCTTACCTGCTCACGAGTGTCTTTAGACTGATCGTTGGTAATGGTCACTTTAACACTTTCAGGTATGGCTCCTTTGTCGCGGCTCTCCTGAATCAGGTTCATGATTTTGTCGGTGGCCACCAATAGGTTTTCGCCACTTCGTTTCATCACGTCTATTTTCACTACCGGGTTCAGATCCAAACGAGCATAGTTCTGCTTGTCTTTGTAACCGAACTCTACGGTGGCTACATCTTTCAGATAGACTATGTTACCATCTTCATTGCTAATGATAACTTCTTCAAGCTGGCTGGGGTCATCAAACTCTCCCACCACCCGTACGTTTCTTCTTAAGCCATCCTGAATCACGTTTCCTCCCGAAAGGGTCACGTTCTCAGCCGAAATAGCATTCTCAATGTCTTGAAAAGTTACCTTTCTGGCTTCTAGTTTAAACGGGTCTACTTTTATTTCAACTTCCTTCTCATCTACCCCAACAATATTGACTTTCGATACTTCAGGAAATTTCTCGATTTCATCTTCCAGATACTCAGCAATATCATTCAGCTCATCGAGAGTTTTGCTGGGATCGGTAAGGTTAATATTAAGTATGGGGAAGTTCTCTGAAAAGCTAAACTTAATTACTTCCGGGTCGCTTTTCAGATCGCTTGGCAATTCGGATTTGGCACGGTCTACCGCGTCTTTCACATCAATTACCGCCTCATCTACATCTATTCCAACCTGAAACTCAATAACAATAGCTGAGTAGTCTTGAACAGAAGTAGATTGAATGTTATCAACCCCTTCTATGGTGTTGATCTCCTTCTCCAACTCACGGGTAATGAGGCTCTCCATATCTTCGGGAGAGTTACCGGGGTGTACGGTACTTACATAAACTGTTGGCTGTTCTACCTCCGGAAAATTCTCTTTGGGTAGGGTAATGTAGGAATATATACCTGCTACAGTAATTAGTAAGGTCAGCACATAAACGGTGATCTTATTGCGCAGAGAGAGGGAGGTGAGCCCAAACTCTTTATCTACAATTTTTTGTTTATCATCTGCCATAATGGTGATTTCTTAAGTGTGATTAGTTTTGAACACTAACAATGGTGCCATCGGCAATACTTCTGTTGCCTTTGTCTACGATGGTCTCTCCACCATTTAGTCCGGCCAAAACTTCTGACTTACCATCATAGGTTTTGCCTAAGGTCACATGAATTTTCTCGGCCTTCTTTCCATTGACTTTGTATACAAAGTTGCCTTCAAAGTCTTCTTGTATAATTCTGGATGGAATAACCACAGCTTCGTCTACTTGATAGTCTGTGAGTTGAACAATGGCTACGAGGTTAGTTTTTAGGTATTCGGCCACGTTAGGCAGTTTTACTTCTACGGTAAAAGTTCTGCTGGCCTGGTTGATTACACTACCTACTGTGCTTATGGTGCTTTCGAACTCTGCTCCTAAAGCCGGAAGGCTTACTTTGACCTTATCTCCTCTCTTAAACTTTCCAATGTAGGCCTCAGATACTTCAGCCGTAATGTACATATTCTGGTTGCTTACCAAAAAAGCAATGGGAGTGCCCGGTTGCACCACCTGACCTGCACTGGCCGGAACTTGCTCTATAGTGCCTGAAAACGGTGCTTTAATTTTGGTCTTTTCCAACTGAGTTTGTAAAGTAGCCAAAGACTTCTCCAACGACTCTTTGTTGTTCTTGGCCTGCAAATAGTCTATTTCGGTACCAATATTTTGCTTCCACAAGCGGTCTCTTTTTTCGAAAACGGTGGTCGCAAACTCCAACTGATTCTTTACCTCCTCAATGTTCTTCTCAAGAGTTTCAGAATCGATGGTTGCCAAAACCTGGCCTTTGTTTACATACTGTCCTTCAACCACATTTACAGCGGTAAGCTGTCCCATGGTTTCGGCACTAATGAACACATTGGTTCTTGACTGCACATTGCCTCTAACTTCAATTTTATGACTGAAGTCTTCTTTGTTGGCTACCACAGTAGTAATAAGGGTAGCGTTTTCTTTTACCTTACCAAACTCAGGGTCTTGAGCAGCTATCTCCTTTTCCAGTGTAGCTACTTCATTTTGTAAGGCCTTAATTTCTTCTTTGGCAGCATTGAGGCGTTCTTTTTTATCTTCAAGTGTGCCTTCACCCTGCCCACAGCTCGCTACTAATACAGCGGCCATGATAAAAAGTGTAGAGATTCTTAACGATTTCATTGCTTAATTTTTTCTTGGTTGTTGTTAGTTGAGTTTGCCCAGGGCTTTGTCTAAATCAATTTTTGCCACAATGGCGTCATATAAGGCGGTGAGGTAGTTGACCTCGGCCACTTTGTAAGATTGTTCTGCATCTATGAGCTCAAGGTTAGAACCAACACCTGCAGTATATTTTGCACGTGTAACTTCCACTACCTCCTGGGCTAGTTCCAGATTATCTTCCTGAACCGCCAGCCTTTCGAGGTTTACATCGAGAGCCATTTTTGAGTTTATAAGTTGCTGTCTAAGACTATTGGATAGCAGCGACTGCTGATAGTTGAGCGTTTCTAGCTGATACTTCTTGCGCTCCACCGTATACTTCTTTCTGAGTCCGTCAAACACCGGAATACTAATATTGAGTCCAATATTGGAGTTGGTAAACCATTGTCGGTTTTCGTTCCAAAGGTTGCCAAACTGATCGTTTCCGGTATTTCTTCCCCAGGCGGCTGTAAAACTCACTTTAGGAATGTATTGAGAATAGGTATTCTTAATGTCTAGCTCTGCCAAACGTTTCAGAAACTCTACTTGCTGTAGTTCCAGCCGATCGCCTACCGAGAAAGCATCTACCTCAGAAGCCGAATACTCAAAATCAAAATTATCGAGCTCTTCCGATAGTGTAATTGGAGTTTCTACCGGCATTCCCATGGCAAACTTGAGTAGATTTTTGCTTGCCAATATGGCCTGATCTACTCCGCTGCGTTCGGCCTTCAGGTTATTGAGCTGTACCTGAATTCTGCTCACATCAATTTTCTCAGCAAACCCATTTTCATACAAAGCTCTGGTTTCTCTCAGGGTAGAATCGAGCGTGGCAATATTGGCTTCAATCAGGTTGGTTCGAACCTGATTGACCAGCACCAGATAATAGGCTTTTGTAACCTGCTCAATTACATCTTCCCGAACCTTGAGTTCGTCTACCACAACCTTCTCGCGAAGGGTTTTAGCAGCTTTGAGGCCGATAAAAAAGGAGCCATCCCAGATCATCTGAGAGGCATTTACTCCAAACTGCCCCTGGTGTTGAACACCAAAGCGAATGGCTGCAGTGGCACCTTCAGGAGCATTGGGATCGAACACATTGGCCGGTACAATGTTTACCGGAATTTGCGTATTGTTCGTATAGCCAAAATTGGCATTGATTTGTGGCAGACCATCGGCACGTGTTTCACCCACCTGGGCCTCCGCATCGCTGGTATTTACCATCGCAATTTTCAAATTCTCATTGTTTTGCAGCGCATATTGAATGGCCTCTTCAAGAGAAAATGATTCCTGAGCGCTTACGGAAACTGCCGTAAGAAGCATCAGTAGTAAAGCGCTTACTCTCTTAACTGAGCGTTTCATTTGATTTGAGTTTTGCTGTTGTGTACTGGTTAAAAAGTTGATAACCTGCAGGGGTGAACAGGCCGTGCACGAAATGATCGAACAACTGCATTTGCACCTCTGCAAGGGTGTATTTCTCTTTTGGATAAAGATTCTGGTTAATAATAAATGTGTGTACCTGCTCCATGCGCATTATAGAAATTAGGTGTGGGTCTATCTCTTTCCTGAAATACCCCTCTTCCTGACCTTTTATAATTACCCGGGTAATGGAACAAAGCATGGTATTGCGTTTAAAGTTTTCAAACATTTTCCAGGCTTCCGGATAAAACTTCTGCAGGTCGTTGAGCACGTTCATACGCATGTCTTTGATAGACTCGCGCAGGCATTGAGAAATAAGTATAAGTTCATGCACACTGTTCTCGCTTCTTAGTTCGGTAGATTCGAACCGAGACTTCTCAATATCCAGATGCAGGGCTGTTATGGTATTTACCAGGTCTTTCTTATCCTTAAAATATTGGTAAATGGTCTTTTTCGAAATGCCGAGATCTCTGGAGATATCGTCCATTGTTACCGTACGAATACCGTACATTAACATGAGTTCTCCGGCCTTTTCTACAATCTTATCTCTTACTTCCATGGTTTGATACTAGGGAAACTTTAAGGTTACCCAAAGTTTCCAACTTCCTGATAGACGCACATAACCAGTAAATGGTTCAAGGGATTTTCACTTTTTTTCAAAATTTTTCTTTGCAAACGATTTACTACACCAAATAAAATTCTTCTTAACTGGTTACTAAATCGTCATTCAGATTACACAAATACAGTTTTTCAATAGGCATCAACCTCCAAAATCCCCTTTGTAAAAATTTTATTGGGTTATGTTTTTTTTTCTGACATCCGGACAAATCTTCATTTGACGAGCGAAGCGTGCCCGTCTTCGGGGACAAAACCGATCGTAATTTTTGGTATTTGGAAAGTGGTTTTGCCATAAGCCGGAAACTTCCGAACTTTATTTTATGAGACGATCAGCTTTTTACGGCATGCTATTTACATTTTTATGTCTTCCCGGCCTTTATGGTCAGTATGTATATCCTGAGCGGTTTGAAAACTGCTACCTGGACGAGTTTAAGTATGAGGAAACCAGAATAATTGCTGAAATAGACAATGAAAAACTCAAATCGGTGATTACCTCCGGTTGGGACTATAAAATGCTTAAAAAAGCAGAAGGTTTTCTGGGCTTGCAAATTCTCGTAGACCGCAAGGGTGGGTCGTGCCTAATGAGTGTTAGAAACGACACCAATATGAAGCTTAAAAAAATGAATCTGGAAGCTAATGTGAATGAAAACCTGAAGTGGAAGGGTCAATCGGATAAAATTTCGGCCATCGTTCTCTTAGAATTTAAAGATGGAGAAATTGTTGTGAAACGACTGGGCACTACTGATATGCGCAACTTGGTAGAGATTCATTGAAGCACTGCTATGTAATGAACCATTAGCTCATGATCATATAGTTGCGGGCAACCTCCGAAAACTCTTCCAACTGATCATCAATCCATTCATCGTCTTTCCCCAGTTCGGCAGCCATAATAGCAGCTACCTGAGGAGCCACTCTTAAGCTCTCTCTGGCATTTAGAAAAAGTCCTCTCACTCGTCTTGCCAGCATATCTTCCAGTGTTCTGGCCATTTCGTTGCGCACTGCCCACACCACCTGCGATTTTCTCAGGGGCAAGTCTTCACTGAGTACTTCGGCCAGGGTCGGGTCTTCTTCCTCCATCTCTAAAAGCGAATATTTTTCTATGCCATAAACAGCCAGAGGGTCTGAGGTAATATCCAGGTTCTTATCGTAACCATAGACAGGCAGGTTATAGGTTATACATTTACGCTCGGGCAGGGCTCCAATAAGTATGGCATTGTCTACAGTGTCTTCGGCCATTTTTCTGTAGGTGGTCCACTTGCCCCCAATAATCGTAATAAGCCCCGACTGCGAAATCATGACTTTGTGATGCCTCGAAATCTCTTTGGTCGACTTGCCCTCCCCTTCGGGTTTGGCGAGTGGGCGCAGGCCGGAAAACACGCTCAACACATCGGCACGGGTAGGCTGTTTTAACAAATACTGCCCTGCGGTTTCCAAAATAAAGTCTATTTCACTATCCAGAGCCTTAGGCTCCAACTCAGGCTTTTCGCGCATGGTATCGGTAGTTCCCAACACCACCTTATCGTGCCAGGGCACGGCAAACATTACCCTCCCATCTTTGGTTTGTGGAACCATAATGGCATACTTATCGGGCAAAAATTCCTTACTCACCACCAAATGAATACCCTGGCTGGGCTGAATCATGTCTTTCACTTCAGGCTCATCCATTTTTTTCACCTTATCGGCAAAAACACCTGTAGCATTAATAACTGCCCGGGCCTTTATGGCGTGAACTTTACCCGTTTCCTGATCTTTGGCTTTTACACCGCAAATTATCCCTTCTTCATTTTTAATAAGGTCTATCACGGGAAAGTAATTGAGTACTACACCATTGAACTGACGGGCTGTTTTGGCCAGGGAAAGAGCCATTCGGGCATCATCGAACTGGCCATCGTAATAGACCACACCTCCCTTGAGGCCATGCTGCCCAATAGTGGGTATGTATTTTATAGTTTCTTCTTTAGAAAGCTTTTTTGAAGAACCAATGCCTAATTTGCCGGACATCAGGTCGTAAACCTTCAAACCTACCTGATAGAAGGGGCCGTCCCACCACTCATAGTTGGGAATAACAAACGCCTGATTTTTGACCAGATGGGGAGCGTTTTTGATCATGAGTCCTCGTTCTTTCAGGGCTTCAAGCACCAACGAAATATCACCTTGTTGCAAATACCGAACCCCTCCATGCACCAACTTTGTACTTCGGCTCGATGTACCCTTGGCGAAGTCGTGCTGTTCCAGTAGTAGGGTTTTATACCCACGAGAAGCCGCATCTACCGCCACACCCAAGCCGGTAGCTCCACCGCCAATTACTACTATATCCCAGGGCTCCTTTTGTTTCTTGAGCCGCTTTACCATTTTCTCCCGTTTCATAATTGCCCTACTTTATATTCCAGCGATCTAACACCTAATGTCAAGAATTAAATTCCCCGCTAATCAAATTCGGCCTGGTGGTAAGAATACCGCTATTGACCATAAATCGAGGCATTTCAACTATCACTCTTCCACCCACGCTTTTGCTCTTTCAACTGCCCGTGTCCAGTTGTGTTTTAATTTTTCTACGTCTTTTCCTGAAGGGCTAAAGTGCTTATCGGCTTTCCAGATGGCTCTGATCTCATCCATATTCTCCCAAAAGCCAACGGCCAATCCGGCCAAAAATGCCGCTCCCTGAGCGGTGGTCTCTACAATCTCCGGCCTAACAATATCCAGCCCGGTCACATCGCTCTGGATCTGCATTAATAAATCATTGGCCGATGCCCCTCCGTCTACCCGCAATTCCTTTAAGTCAATCCCCGAATCTAGCGCCATTGTAGTGATCACCTCCATACTTTGAAGAGCCAGAGCTTCCAGAGCGGCTCGGGCTATATGCCCTTTTTGAGTACCCCTGGTTAACCCAATCATTAGTCCCGTAGAATATTGGTCCCAATGGGGAGCACCCAGCCCCACAAAACCGGGTACAAAATATACTCCACCGTTGTCTTCTACACTGCGCGCCAGAGATTCTATCTCAGCCGAAGACTCCACAAAATGCACATTATCGCGGAGCCACTGCACAATGGCACCTCCAATAAAAATACTGCCTTCCAAAGCATAACTTACCTCTCCATTTACCTGCCAGGCTATGGTGGTAAGTAGTTTATGTTTAGAGGTTATAGCTTTTTTTCCGGTGTTCATTACTAAGAAACAGCCTGTACCATAAGTGTTTTTTACCATGCCCGGCTCAGTACACATTTGCCCAAAAAGGGCAGACTGTTGGTCTCCTGCAATACCGGCAATGGGTATTTCTGCTCCAAAGTGTTCTTTGGCGGTATGCCCATAGAGGTCGCTGCTCTGCTTCACTTCCGGCAACATGGCCTTAGGAATATCAAATAAGTCGAGTAGTTCATCGTCCCATGTCAAATTATGTATATTAAACAACATGGTGCGGCTGGCGTTACTAACATCGGTAGCATGCACCTTTCCGTTGGTCAACTTCCACAGCAACCAGGAGTCTACCGTACCAAAGGCTAACTCCCCGTTTTCTGCTCGTTCCAGGGCACCCTCCACCTGATCAAGAATCCAGCGAATTTTAGATGCAGAAAAATAGGCGTCAATCAACAAGCCCGTTTTTTGCTGAATGAGCTCGGCATGTCCTGCAGCCTTTAGCTCTTCGCAGTACCCTGCGGTTCGTCTGTCTTGCCATACTATGGCTTTATATATGGATTTGCCTGTTTTCCGGTCCCACACCAGGGTGGTTTCGCGCTGATTGGTAATACCAATTGCCGCAATATCCTGAGCCGATACTCCTTGTTTTTCCAGTACATCATTGATGGTAAACTTCTGTGTCTCCCATATCTCCAATGGGCTATGTTCTACCCAACCGGGCTTTGGGTAAAACTGTTGAAATTCACGCTGTGAGGTGCTCACAACTTGCCCCCTTTTATCGAAAAGTATGGCCCTTTCGCTGGTTGTACCGGCATCAATGGTAATGATATAGTCAGACATGGGAAGTTTTATTGATCAATTCCTAAATTATGATTTTAAATGATCTCAAGAAACCTATGAAACCACTCTTCAGCCTATCGTTTGTATTAATTTTCTTTATGTCTTGTAACACTGCCAGTCGCAGCCCAATAATTGAACACTATCAGTCGGAAGAAATGGCGGCTTTAGGCTTGCCCTTTAGCGATGCTGTTCGGGTAGATAACATGCTTTACCTTTCAGGAGTTATTGGTATGAAACCGGGCAAAATGGAGTTGGTTGAAGGCGGGCTGGAGGCAGAAGCACGACAAACCATGGAGAATATTAAAAAAGTGCTGGAAGCACATGGCAGCTCACTGGAACATGCCATTAAGTTCACAGTTTTTATAGATGATATTAATCGTTGGAGCGACTTCAACAAGGTTTATGTGGAGTACTTTCCCGGTAAAAAACCGGCCCGGTCAGCCTTTGGAGCCGAAGGTTTGGCCTTAGGCGCTTCTGTTGAGGTGGAGTGTATTGCGGTCATTGTGGACTAACTGTGCGTTAACCCACCCGAAACGTGAGCAATAAGGCAGAGAAAGTGAGGGGTATCAAAAAAAGAAGTTCGCTAGCCTAAGCCAAATTGCTGAGCTATAAAGTCAACAACTACAGCCCCCCTTTTCAATCAGGTTAAGATCTAACCCTTATAGCCTGCATTTTTTCCTTACGGTAAAACTCGCGGAAGCTAATCATGCGCTGCTCGGCTTCGTCCCAAAGCTTGTTGGTAATGAGCGTTAAACTTTGCCTAAAGTTGATAGTGGTGGTGTACTTATTCAACCATGGGTTCTCCTCAATACATTTCTTGAGATTGTAGTTGGGAATAAACGGGTTTAGATGATGCACATGGTGTATACCAATGTTTCCCGTTAGCCAATTGAACAATCGGGGAACCTTATAGTAAGTACTGCCTTTGAGTGCAGAGGTCACATAGTCCCAATTTTTCATCCACTGTTTGTAGGTATACTCATGTTGATGTTGCACATAAAAAAACCAGATGGCGATAATGGAAAACAACACCAATATGGTCAGGTGTACCAGCAGGAATTTTTCCCAGCCCAGTAAGAACCCAAAAAACACAAAGATGGCCAGCATTACAAAGTTGTTGAGCACCAACCACTTTTTGGCTTTCTGAAACATGGGTAGTTTAATAAAAGCAATGCGGTTATGAATAAAAAGGTAATACACCGGGCCAATCAAAAACATTACAATGGGCGATCTGTAAATTCTGTACTTCAGTCGGCCCCATCGACTCATTTGCTTAAATTCTTCAACAGTCATGGTGGTCACATCCCCTATATCTCTCATTTCTAACTGACCATTGTGCTTGTGGTGCACATTGTGCGACTTGGACCAGTAGTTGAATGGTATAGCGGAGAAATAACTGCATATGTAGCCAATGATTTTCTGAGCCTTTCGGTTTCTCAGGAAAGACTGATGACCGCAGTCGTGCTGAATGATGAAAATTCGAACCAGGAAAAAGGCATTAACTACTCCCAGCCCAAGGGTAATCCAATAACTGTAATCTAGGCTAATGTACATCAACGTCCAAAGGCCAAGAAAAGGTAAAAACGAATTGATGATTTGTATAGTAGCCTTGGCTTTATGTTCCTGTGCGTATTTTTTTAAAGCCAGAATCTTCTCTTTGGCTAGTACTATTCTTTCTGAAGGTGAATGCTGCATGAAACAGATGGTATTCTAAATTATTCTATGAGTTAGTAACACACAAATTTAATCAGTTCGTTCCTTAAATGCAGTAGTTTAAAATGCATTTCTGGTTATTATCCATTCTAAAAACGGTAGTTAGATCAATAACTTATGGCATGCGATGCCCCAAGAGTGCTCTCTTTCAAAGAAGTAGACCTTAGTCAGACAATAACTCCAAAAACTTGCCTAAAGCTTCATTTCGGTTCTGTTTATGCCAAACCGCCATCAGTTGCGTTCTTTGCCTCAGGTGGGCCAATGAAATAAACTCAATATCCAGGTTTACACCGCTTTGCAAAGCACTGGGCACAATAGCTACACCCAATCGCTTTTCTACCAAACGGAAAATGCTGTTGGCCTGAACTGACCGATGGGAGACCTTGGGCTCAAATCCATGATCGGTGAAAATACTCATGATGTTGTCGTAATACTCCTGACTGTAGTCATTCGAAAAAAGAATGAAATTTTCTTTTCTGAATTGCGTCAGGCTGGAAAAATTACTTCTGCTCACCGGATGTGTTTTCGACACTACCAGCGAAAAGGAATCTTCAAAAACCACTTGGGTTTCCAGCTCTTTCGGCACAGTAACTAAGCGCACAAAGGCAATATCGAGCTTATCATGCCTAAGGGCATCCAACTGGTCTCTATTGTTCAATTCCTGCAAAGAAGTATGAATTCCTGGGTGCTTCTGGTGAAGTTTTTCAAGCAAGTTGGGAATAATATTTTGCATAGCCGACCCCACAAAGCCAATCCGAACTTCTCCCTCCTCACCTTCCGCCTTCCGTTGCGTAGCCTCTACTACCTGCTCTAAATGATTAAGCATGTACTCCGCTTCGGTAAGTAAATATTCACCGGCTACCGTAAGCTTAACCCTTCGTTTGGTGCGCTCAAAAAGCTTCACCTTTAACTCCTCTTCCAACTGCTGAATTTGCTTGGTAAGAGCCGGTTGAGTGATGTACAGCTTCTCAGCAGCTTTGGCAAAATGCAACTCCTTACCCAGTGTGAGAAAATACCTTAAATGCCTTAATTCCATTAATCACTATTAGTTATTAAAACATAAAAATAAATCATTTTTAAGAATTAAGTGAAGAAGGTAATTTTGATTAAAACTTGATAAAAGTATTAGAAAGTCATGCCGGAAAAACAGACCATATCTTTTCAAATGGCCTATTTCATACGGTAGCTCAATCGATACTGAGATTCCGGGCAATTTCTTCTTTTGAAATTTCAAGAAGAAGATTTCCGGAATGACCGAAAGTAATCTGGAAAAACATGGAACATTTTAATTACGGAATTGACTTTCTCACTGTAGGAAAGGCACTTCAAATAGCAAAAGGGGAAACAAAAGGCACCTTGTCGGCATCATCGATCGAACAGGTTGAGAAGAGCGCTCAGGCCGTAGAAGATATTGTTTCCGGAGAACGAACCGTGTATGGCATCAATACAGGCTTTGGCCCACTGTGCACCACTAAAATATCGGCCAAAGACACCAGGGAACTTCAATACAACATTCTGAAAAGTCATAGTGTAGGCGTTGGCAAACCAATTGACCCCACCATTGCCCAACTCATGCTTATTCTTAAGGCCCACTCCCTGGCTCAAGGCTTTTCAGGTATCCAATTAAGCACTATTGAGCGCATTATTTGGCACATCGACAATCAAGCCATCCCGGTTGTTCCTGAGCAAGGCTCGGTAGGAGCTTCGGGCGATCTAGCTCCCCTTGCCCATCTTTTCCTCCCCTTAATTGGACTGGGCGAGGTATATTTTAAGGGTGAAAGAATGAGCACTGAGCGTCTTTTTCAGATTACCGGACTCCAACCCGTAGCTCTAGGTCCCAAAGAAGGTTTGGCCCTCATTAACGGTACCCAATTTATAGCTGCACATGCCGTAATGGTGGTAGACCGGCTGTACAACTGCCTGAGCCATGCCGATATCATAGGTGCAATGATGATTGAAGCACTAATGGGAAGTGCAAAACCGTTTAGCCCCAGACTTCATGAAATAAGACCTTTTAAGGGCAACCGGCACGTTGCGCATAGAATAAGAGTGCTATTGGAAGGATCGGAAATTCTAAATGCTCATATAAACTGTGGCCGTGTACAAGACCCCTACTCCTTGCGGTGTATACCCCAGGTGCATGGTTCCTCACGCAACGCTTGGCTGCACCTAAAAGAGCTGTTGGAAGTAGAACTCAATGCGGTAACAGACAACCCTATTATACTTAGTGCTGAAGAAACCATTAGTGGGGGAAACTTTCATGGTCAGCCAATGGCCCTGCCGCTGGACTATGCCGCTTTAGCGGCTGCTGAAATTGGCAACATTTCAGATCGAAGAATTTATCTGTCTCTGGAAGGTAAAGTAGAGGGCTTGCCTCAATTACTTATGAACGACACAGGCATAAACTCCGGTTTTATGCTTCCGCAATACACATCGGCTGCTTTGGTTTCAGAAAATAAAAGCCTGTGCTTTCCGGCCAGTGCCGACTCCATTCCAACCTCTCTTGGCCAAGAAGACCATGTGAGCATGGGCTCCATTAGTGGAAGAAAAGCACTACAGATTATAGGCAACCTGGAACAAATACTGGCCATAGAATTACTTTGTGCCGCTCAGGCCTTCGACTTCCGAAGACCACTCAGGTCGGGTCCTGCCTTAGAGGCCTGCCACGCCTATGTAAGAACCAAAATAGACCATGCCGACAAAGACCGCATCTTCGCAGACGATATTCAGAAGGCTCGTACCATTATTACAGAACGCAAGCTAATTGCATTGACGCAATCTGAAATGGCTCAGAAAGAAAGCCCATTCCATGTTGAATTTGAAAACTATTAAACCATCCGTCATGACTTTTCAAGAAGAAATATTGCAGGGAATTCCTTCTCAGCTGCCTGAAAATCCGACATTAGACGCTTCTGTAAACCGAGCCCCTAAGAGAAAAGAAATACTGAACGCTCCGGAGAAAAAGCTGGCACTGCAAAATGCCCTTCGCTATTTTCCTGAGGCATGGCACAAAACTCTGGCCACTGAGTTTCTGCAAGAGCTCAACCAATTCGGCCGTATTTACATGTACCGGTTTATGCCCAAACATGAGATTAAAGCCAGAAGCCTAAAGGAGTATCCGGGCAAATCGGACCAGGCCCGGGCCATCATGCTCATGATTCAGAACAACCTGGACCATCGGGTTGCCCAACACCCTTACGAACTCATTACCTATGGCGGCAATGGGGCAGTTTTCCAAAACTGGGCGCAATACCGGCTCACTATGCAATACCTGGCCGAAATGACCGATGAACAGACATTGGTTATGTACTCCGGTCACCCCATGGGACTTTTCCCCTCTTCCCAAAATGCCCCGCGAGTGGTAGTAACTAATGGTATGATGATTCCCAACTACTCCAAACCGGATGACTGGGAAAAATTCAATGCACTGGGCGTAACCCAGTATGGACAAATGACAGCCGGATCGTACATGTACATTGGCCCGCAAGGTATTGTGCACGGCACAACCATTACGGTGCTCAATGCAGCCCGTATGAAACGTCCCGATGGCAACTTTAGCGGATTACTGTTTGTGACTTCCGGTTTAGGAGGAATGAGCGGAGCCCAGCCCAAAGCCGCCAAAATTGCCGGACTCGTTTCAGTAACGGCAGAAGTTAACCCAAAGGCTGCGTACAAACGGCAGGAACAAGGCTGGGTAGATGTGGTTATTGATAGAATTGACCAACTAATTGCCCAGGTAGAAACAGCTAGAAAGAATGGCCAAAACACTTCATTTGCTTATCTGGGCAACATAGTTGAGGTTTGGGAGGGATTTCATGAGGCCGGTATAAAAATCGATATCGGGTCTGATCAAACCTCTTTGCACAATCCCTTTGCCGGAGGCTATTATCCCGTAGGCATGGACTATGAAGAAGCCAACAACCTAATGGCCAGCGGCCCTGAACAATTCAAAGAGGCCGTATACGCGAGTTTGCGAAGACATGCCGCTGCCATCAATAAACACACCTCCAATGGTACTTACTTCTTCGATTATGGCAATGCCTTCTTGCTAGAAGCCGGAAGAGCCGGGGCCGATGTGTTTAGTACATCAACGGCCGGAGAAGGAGTTGGAGGCGGAGGATATAAATACCCAAGTTATGTACAAGACATTATGGGACCGCTCTGTTTCGACTATGGCTTCGGGCCTTTCCGATGGGTATGTACTTCTGGCAAACCGGAAGATTTAGACAAAACCGATGCCATTGCCGCTAAGGTGCTACAACAAATGCTCAATGAAGCACCAGAAGAAATTAAACCACAACTCTCTGACAACCTTCACTGGGTTAAAGAGGCCAAGAAAAATAAGCTCGTTGTAGGCTCTCAGGCCAGAATTCTCTATGCCGATGCAGAAGGGCGCATGCGCATAGCTTCAGCATTTAATGAGGCCATTCGTAAAGGAGAAATTGGACCTGTGGTCTTAGGAAGAGATCATCACGATGTATCGGGTACCGACTCTCCATACCGCGAGACTTCCAATATTTATGACGGCTCGCAGTTTACGGCCGATATGGCCGTTCACAACTTTGTGGGCGATGCCTTTAGAGGAGCCACCTGGGTTTCGCTACACAATGGCGGTGGCGTTGGCTGGGGTGAAGTAATCAACGGAGGTTTTGGCATGCTACTCGATGGCAGTTCAGAAGCCGATGACAAACTAAAAAGCATGCTTTTTTGGGATGTAAACAACGGAATTGCCAGAAGAAACTGGGCCAGAAATCCACACGCAATGAGTACCATTGAAAGAGCCATGAAGGCCGAACCGAAACTAAAAGTTACTCAACCAAATTTAGTAGACAAGGAGTTGCTAAACGGACTCTTTGAGTAATTGCAGCAATGTATGTCAATGATGAAAAACGCCTTAATCCGACATTAGACTTTAAGCAGTATAACTACAAATTGCTGCCATTCTTAGATAAGAGAGTCGATTAATTGTAAATTAAAATCAGGTTTCATCTAATCATTGAGTTGTACGCAATTCGTATGCAACCAAACCCAAGCTTATGACAAAAACCTTTATCAATATTGGCCGGCTTATTCAGGTAAGAGAATCGGGCACTAACATATTAAGGGGTGCCATGATGGCCGATGTACCTACTATAGAAAATGCCTGGATGGCCGTAGAAAACGGTCTTATTTCCTCATACGGTTCAATGGATGATTTTGCTGCATCGGCTGCTACCGAAATCATAGACCTGAATGGCAGAATGGTTTGCCCCACATTTGTAGATTCGCACACTCACCTTGTTTTTGCCGAAGACCGGGATGAAGAATTTGTAATGAAAATCAAGGGCATGGACTACCAGTCGATTGCTGAAGCAGGTGGCGGCATACTCAACTCGGCCAGAAAACTGCAGAAAATGAGCCTTTCTGAGTTAACAGAACGGGCTTCTCTCAGGCTACAAGAAGCTATTGGTTCGGGAACCGGGGCTATTGAAATAAAAAGTGGCTATGGACTAAGCATGGAAGCAGAAATTAAAATGCTGCAAGTAGTAAATCAACTGGCACAACAGTTCCCTATTCCCATTAAAGCCACCTTTTTGGGCGCCCATGCCTTTCCCGATAAGGACAAGGAAAAATACATGAGTAGCCTAATTCAAGAAATGTTACCCGAAATATACTCCCAGCAATTGGCCGACTATATTGATTGTTTTTGCGAAGAAGGATACTATACTGTAGAGCAAATGTCCAGAATTCTGGAGGCAGGAGAAAAATTTGACCTTAGAGCCAAGGTTCATGTCAACCAATTCAATTCAATCGGAGGTATAGAAAAGGCTATAGAATACAACGCCTTAACAGTAGACCATCTGGAGGTTTTGAGCGAAAGCGAAATCAACCTACTCAAAGATTCAGACACCATACCGGTTGCCTTGCCCGGCTGCTCCTTCTTTATCCGAATTCCCTACACGCCAGGTCGCAAAATTATTGATAGCGGTTTGCCACTTGTCATCGCTTCCGATTTTAATCCGGGTTCCGCGCCCTCTTTCAACCTAAGCCTGGCCAATAGCCTGGCCGCAGTAAACATGGGACTTCTCCCCGAAGAGGCCTTCAATGCCACAACCTACAATGCTGCCTACGCTCTGGAATTGGAAAACGAAGTTGGTAGTATTACTGAAGGAAAAAGAGCCAATTTTATAGTGGCCAAAGCGGGTAAAAATCTCAACTCCATCAGCTATAATTTTGGTGTTGACTGGATAGACAGGGTATATATTAACGGGGAGCTTTTTAGTAAACCTACAATCTAGCACCAATGAAAAGACCTCTCAAAAATCCATGCCCGGTTACTCAATACTTTGGTTCGGGGCAAGCAATGCTTTTAAGAGGTCTTCTTCTAGCCATGCTGTACACAATAACTAAAACCCGGTACAGCCAATAATCTAATCAGGAATTTAGAGCTTTAATACCTCAAACTACTTCTCCTCGCTGGCATCAGATTTAGACACATGCTTGAGTTCTTCTTCAATGGCCTTCTTTTCATCTTCTTTAGACATTGGGGCGGCAGGCTTGTAGTTCTCCAACTCCTTTTTAATTGAATCATATAACTCTTCTCCTACATGCTCAGGGGCCTGGGCTTCTTTCAACTGATCTTCTACACTTGGGGAGGCAACCTTATCTGGAGCATTTTCCAGGCTCTTTAAAAACTCATCTTTCAGTTCCTGGGTAGGTAAGCTTTCAAGTATAAAACTCTTATTTTCTATTAAACTTTGCTTAATCGCCATAATTGTGGTGTTTTCGCGTTGAACATAAATTTCTCATAAGTTAAGGTATTCTTTAGTGCTTTCCCAAACCAGCCCAAATCAAAAGCCAGACAGCATTTTACATTATAAAATCGGACTCAATTAGGGGTTATATGGCAAATAGATTGTCTTAACGGTAAGACGGCCGTCTCATATTTTTTCTACTGATAGTTATGGAAACACTAAAGCTTGTGCATCTCAACTATCAGGAACCCCTAACTAAAGACAAAATTTATGAGACACATTGCATTTTTAACCCTCATGGGCCTATTGGCTTGCTCCGTTCAGGCACAAACCCAAATAACCTCCACTATTGAGTCGGTTAAGGTATTTACTCAGGGAGCAGAGATTTACAGAAAAGCTCAGGTTAACCTCGTAAAAGGCACGCAAAAAATTGAACTCACTCAATTGAGCGGACAATTAGACCCAAGCACCATCCAGATATCAGCCGAAGGCATAACCATACTTTCAGTGAGGCATGAAATGGACTTTCTCGACAAAAAGACACCTGAGGCAATAGAAAATTTATGGAAGAAAAGACACCGCCTGTCCGACTCTATAGAAGTACTTAACATGCAACTGGCAATACTTAAAAACGAAGCGGAAATCCTCAACAAGAACACCAAAGTCATTGGTAGTCAAGGCATCTCGGGCCGGGACTATCAGAGCGCTATAGAATACTTCTCAACCAAACTTAAAACCAATGCCCAACATATATTTTCAACCCAAAAAGCCATTGAAAACCTAACCGGAGAAGTGGAATCAATTACCAACCAAATAGCTGCAAATAGTGGCACTAAGGAGCGCCCTACCTCCAAAATTCTACTCACCATTAAATCTGAAAAAGCTCAAAAAACATGGCTTTCCATAAGCTATTCGACACTTGAGGCTGGTTGGATACCCTCTTATGACATTCGAGCCAAAAGTGTAAACTCCCCACTCCAAATCACCTACAAAGCCAAGGTATTTCAGAATAGTGGCGTAGACTGGAAGAACGTTAAACTTACCCTGAGCTCAGGCGATATAGCGTCTACAGGAACTGCTCCGCAACTCTTTCCCTATTACATTGGTGGACAAAACCATGTGCCATCAGGCTTGGCAAACGGAGACATAACCGGCCAGGTATTCGATGCTTCTGACGGGCTCCCATTACCTCAAGCTCTGGTAATGGTAAAGGGCACAACCATTGGAACCACAACCGACAGCAACGGCTTCTTCTCGCTCCAGGTACCCAACGGCTCCTCAACTCTAATAGTTAGGCTTTTGGGCTTTACTACCCGTGAGGTACAAATATCCGATTCACCAATTAAGATACTGTTGGACCCGGAAGAATTAAGCCTTAATGAAGTGGTTGTGACTGGCTATGCGGCAGAACAAAAACAAATGAAAACAGGAGCATCTGCGGCTCTTCAGGGTAATGTGGCAGGAATAAGAGTGAGAGGCGCTTCCAGTTTAACTAAAAAATCGGACCCCATACCTATCAATGTCATCAATTATGAAACAACCTTTGCTTACGATATAGAACTTCCATACGATATACCTACTTCAGGTATTCCTGAAACTGTAGAAATACAAACCAAAGAAATAGATGCAGAGTACCTCTACTCTACCAGCCCCAAAATAAGAGCCAACGCCTATTTGGTGGCCCAAGTAGCCAATTGGCAAGACCTTAAACTGCTGGATGGTGAATCAAATCTATACTTTGAAAACAGCTTTGTTGGCAAATCCATTATTGACACCAACCTTGGCTCTGACACCCTGTCTCTTTCGCTCGGCAAAGACGAAGGAATTATTGTGAACAGGCAGCGTCTCAAGCAGTTCGAAAAACACAAGCTCTTTGGAAATAGAAAGCGGGAAGAAAGAAAATATCTCATTACAGTGGTTAACACTAAGCAAAGCATAGTTTCGATTAGCATTTACGATCAAATTCCGCTTTCTGCCCTAAGCTCAGTAAAAGTGAGAATTACCAATTTAACCGATGGAATTTACAATGAAAAAACAGGCTTGGTAAGTTGGAAGATCACTCTTCAACCGGGCGAAAAGCGCGAGATAGAATTTGCCTACGAAATAGACTGCCCAAGTCACATTAAGCTCAGTACCGATCTTTGATTAATGGGTTGTTCGGTTAAAAATGAGCCGAACAACCCTCCAACACATTCCAATAACTTAACAAGTGTTTTTTTCTTATTTTGGTTGATATCAACCACAACAAAAAATGTCTGTAAGAAAATACACCCTCCTTCTAGCCCTAACCTGCTACAGTGTACTAGCCTTTGGCCAAAAGAAATATAGCCCAAAGCAAATTAGTAAACTAAAAAACGAAGTGGCCCAGTTGGTAGAACAAAACCATAAACAAACCCAGGTCATGATCGATAAAATCTTCAGCTTTGCTGAATTGGGCTTTCAGGAGTTCGAATCGTCCCGATATCTGACCGGTATTCTTAAAGAAAATGGGTTTGAAATTGTGGAGTCAGTTTCAGGAATCCCTACGGCCTGGTTTGCCACATGGAGCAACGGGGAAGGCCCTACCATAGCTCTTGGTAGCGATGTAGACTGTATTCCCAAAGCCTCTCAATACCCTGGCGTGGCCTATCACAAACCCATGGTAGAAGGAGCTCCCGGCCATGGTGAAGGGCACAATGCAGGTATTCCTCTCAATATTACTGCTGCTCTGGCTGTAAAACAGGTTATGGAACGTGAAAATATTGGAGGAACATTAGTGTTGTGGCCAGGAATTGCCGAAGAACTCGTAGCCGCAAAAGCCTGGTATACCCGCGATGGTCTCTTCGATAACATCGACCTGTGCATATTCACTCATGTGAGCAGCAACCTTTCCGTTTCTTACGGACAAGCCTCTGGTACAGGACTTATTTCAGTAGAATATACTTTTGAGGGAGAAGCCGCTCATGGAGCCGGTGCACCATGGAGAGGCCGATCGGCCCTCGATGCTGTAGAATTAATGAATGTAGGTTGGAATTACAAACGTGAGCACTTACACCCTCTAAAACGATCCCACTCCATTATAACCGATGGAGGTGATCAGCCCAATGTAGTACCCTCGAAAGCATCCATCTGGTACTACTTTCGCGATGTGACCTACGAAGGTATTATGGAAATGTATGAAGCCGCCAACAACATTGCCAAAGGAGCTGCACTGATGACCGACACCGAGATGAGCTCCAGAATCTTGGGAACAGCCTGGCCTAGACACTTCAACAAAGTAATAGCCGAAACCATGTACGAAAACATTAAGCAGGTGGGACTTCCTGTATGGGACGAAAAAGACCAAACGCTGGCCAGAGCCGTACAGCGAGAGGTTGGCTCAAACCCGCGAGGCCTAAGCACTACGTTGTCTGATTTGGGGCTTCCGGTAAAGTCTCCCGTAAGCGGTGGCTCAGACGATATTGGCGATGTAAGCTGGAAAGTACCTACCGTAACACTTCGCTTTCCTTCTAATATTCCCGGCCTACAAGGACACCACTGGAGCAATGCCATAGCAATGGCCACTCCGATTGCACACAAAGGAGCAACTGCCGGAGCAAAGGTAGAGGCCATGACCATTATTGACTTTCTGCTAAATCCGGAGCTGGTCGATCAGGCCTGGGATTACTTCAACAACGTGCAAAGCAAAGAAACTCAATACAAACCCATGATTGGGGCCGATGATCTTCCGCCTGTTTATCTGAACAAGAAAATCATGGATGAATTTAGACCCCAACTGGAAAAGTTTTACTATGACGAAAAGCAATTCAATACTTATCTCGAACAACTGGGGGTAACATACCCTACCATTCAAAAAAAGGATTAAGATTTTATATCGTCTGAAGCCGTGAAGCTCTTTAATATGTATTTATTAAAGAGCTTCGCATTTTGAAACGATACACTTCAATGGAAATCATGCAGTTTTGCATCTCTAGATAAAAGCTTTCACGATCAATTCACCCCAAGATACTTTAGCCACTCCTCTGAAGTGAAGCCACTGAAGTTGCGCACAAACATAACATAGGAGGGCTTAAATGGCTTTTGAAAAAGGGGCATTCCGGCCTCTTCCGGGGTCTTATCACCTTTAACCGAATTGCAACGCTGGCATGCCGTTACCAAATTACTCCAAGATGACTTCCCTCCTCTAGACTTGGGCAGCACATGGTCTAGCGTAAGGTCTTTGCTCCTTCCACAATACTGACACTGTTGACCATCGCGCTTAAATATATTCTGCCTGTTGAGCAACACCCCTTTGTAGGGCATAAAGATATAACGTTGTAAACGGATGACAGATGGCATGGGAAAATCGGCATTGACACTGCGAAACTTATGTCCGGGAGCATCATGAACCAACTCGGCTTTTTCCAGGTAAAGAAGCAGGAACGCCCGTTCGGCCGAACAGACTGAGAGTGGCGAATAGTCCTGATTCAATACCAATACTCTCCTCATACTAGGTTATAATCCGTTTTAACTTAAAGAAATGATGTGTATAAGTATTTTGTTCTAAGTTTTTAATTCCCTTTTGGTCGAATACATCGATGCGAACCTTTCCTGATGCGTGAATGATTCTATCCGGTTCGGTAAGTAAACCTACATGGTTCATTTTACCGTTGCTATTCGTGAAAAAGGCTAAATCGCCCGCTTTTCTATCGGCAAAATCTACCTCCTTACCCTTTGCTATCTGTTGAGAAGAGTCGCGCGGCAAGGTGTAACCGGCTGTTCTGAATACCACTTGAGTAAAGCCGGAACAGTCTATACCAAACGGACTCCTTCCTCCCCATAAATAAGGACTGTTTAAATATTTTTCCGCATGGTTGAGCAAAGTGGCTACTCCCCACTTTTGGTGCATACTTTTGGCTGTACCGTTGAACGCCACATTTTCTTCTTCCTTAAATATAGGATTATTCAAAAGGGGTAGAATGGAGCCTGCTACGATATGATTGATTTGCTGTTTGAACAAAATCTTGGCAACCAGATCGGTGCATATCTTGTATTCTGTTTCACTAATCTGACGGTAATATTCTTTGGAAATCGAATGATGCTGCTTTCTGTCAATCCACCCTTCATAACTATCAAAGGCATTGACCACTTTAAGCCATTTGCGGTCTTCCGATTCTTCCAACACGGTATAGTGCTCACCAAAAAGCAACTGAGAGGTCAATTCAGCAGCATCTGCCGGCTCACCCCTTACAGGCACCATACTCAACCGGGTAACACCATAACCTAATGCTTCCATCAGAATTTCATTCGTTGTAAATCTCGTTTCACATCGCGCTCCTTAATGGAGTCACGCTTGTCGTGCAATTTTTTACCTTTGGCCAAGGCTATTTCTAATTTGGCAAAACCCCTCTCACTAATAAAAAGTCGGGTGGGCACAATAGACATCCCTTTCTCTTCCGTTTTAGAAAGTAGCTTTTCCAACTCCCGTTTATTGAGCAACAGTTTTCTCTCACGGGTTTGGTCGTGGTTATAATGAGACCCTTGGGCATAAGGCGAAATGTGCATCTGCTTTACCCACAATTCTCCCTTTTTAAAATAGCAGTAGGCATCGCTAAGTGTTGCCTTTCCCTCTCTGATCGATTTTATTTCCGTGCCCATCAGTTGCATTCCGGCCACATATTTATCAATCAGTTCATATTCAAAACTGGCTCTCCTGTTTTTTATATTAATACTGTTCGAAAACCTGTTCTTATCTTTTGCCATGCTCTTCTAAACTACTGAAAATCTTATTTATCTTTTGTTTTGGCAGTACTTTTTGTCCGGTACTCCCCTCGGCAATTACTCTGTCACCACACTTTACCACAACACCACAGAGCAATTCATTCTTTTCTAATTTATGGATAGTTGCCTGAAGGGTCAATTGGTTCCCTACAAGAGCCGGACTTTTGTGCTCAATGTGTACCATCGTACCAATACCTTCTTCATCTTCCTCTTTTAACTCCAGTACAAAAAGTCTACCCACCCACTCCATTTCTCTGGCTAGAGCAAAAGTAGAGCAAACCGGATGTACTACGCCCGATTCAAAACCGGCCACATCGGATGGCTTCACTGTGTATGTGTGTGTTTTGATATCTCCGGGTTTGAAAATATTCTTCATGATTCAACACTTATCAATATTCTGGCCTAACCAAGCAATAGACTACTGTAAAAACTAAAACGAACCCTTCTCTGGATCATCCAAACTCGGGTTGATAAAACGCCTATCAGAACTTCATTCGCGGTAAAGCACTAACACCTTGGTCGACAAACTCATTGGCCAGGAACTTGTAATGTCCAGCCATAGCTATCATTCCGGCATTATCAGTGCAATACTCAAAAGCAGGAATATACACCTCCCACCCTTCTTTACCGGCCATTTGCTCCAAGCCATTCCTCAGGCCAGAGTTGGCGGATACGCCTCCGGCTATGGCTATCTGATGAATTCCATATTGTCTGGCGGCTTTTCTCAGTTTTTGCAAGAGCATAGCCACCAATGTTTTCTGAATGCTAGCTGCTAAATCGGCCTTATTTTCCTCAATAAAACCTTCGTTTTGCTTTAGCTGGTCTCTCAAGAAGTAAAGCACAGCCGTTTTTATACCACTAAATGAATAGTCCAGACCCGGCATTTCGGTTTCAGGAAACTGAAATGCCTTAGGATTCCCTTTCTGCGCCAACTGATCGACTTTTGGCCCGCCAGGATAGCCCAGACCGAGCATCTTGGCCACCTTATCGAAAGCCTCTCCAACGGCATCATCTTGAGTTTCGCCCACAACCTCCATAAGATTGTAGTCCTTTACCAACACTATTTGTGTATGTCCTCCACTCACCGTTAAACAGAGAAATGGAAACTTAGGCTTAGGATCATCGATAAAATGAGCAAGTATATGTGCTTGCATATGATTTACCTCTATAAGCGGAATATCCAGTGCCAGAGCAAGGCCTTTGGCAAAAGAAGTTCCCACCAGTAAGGCTCCCATAAGCCCTGGTCCGCGGGTAAAAGCCACAGCCGTAAGCTCTTCTCTACTTATGGCAGCATTTTTGAGCGCCTGGTCTACAACTGGCACAATGTTTTGCTGATGGGCACGGCTGGCCAGCTCAGGCACAACACCACCATAATTTTCGTGTACAGATTGTGTTGCGACTATATTATTAAGTACTTTGCCGTTGACTGCAACAGCCGCAGATGTCTCGTCACAAGATGATTCGATGGCCAGGATTTTGATATCAGAGGAAGGCATTGAAGGAGAAAATTAAAAGATCGCAAGTTATTAAAAAACGGATTGTGAAATCAATCCTTTGGATGCTTGCCACTCCATTCATCTTACTTATCCTTGCCGCTATTCTTATTCACCTACCTCCGGTTCAAAATTACATTGTAGGAAAGGCTACCGCCTACCTCACCGAAGGCACCGGCTTTAGAACTGAAATTGGCTATGCTAACATCAAGTGGTTCAATGCCATAGCACTCGACAACACTCAAATTTATGATCAGAACGAGGTGCTAATGATTGGTGTAGATGAGTTGGTAGTCACTTTCGATTTGGCCGACTTAATTGGAAAAAAGAACATTCGAACACGCGAAGCATGGCTAAAAGGAGCCAATGTGAATCTGCGCGATGACTCCACCGGAGGGCTGAATATTGACGAATGGGCCGACCGAATTGGAAAACTCACCGCCTCTGACACTCCTTCTGATGCTCCCGCAGGCACTTTTTCCATCGACCAGATTACGCTGCTAGATTCCCGGTTTAGTATATCTGACAGTCGCAAAGACAGTATAACCAACGGGTTCGATTACAACCATTTTCAGCTGGTAGACCTGAATGCAGACCTGTTAAACCTTAAAGTAGTGTCTGACACCTTTCAGATCGATGTAAAAAGCCTTTCTACCCGGGATCCTGTTACCGGCTTGACGATCGATAATCTTCAAACATTTTTCAGGAACTCCAGCAAAGGACTTGTTTTCTTCGATCTGGATCTGAAAATGGGTAATACACACATTAAAGACTTCATTGAACTTCGACATGAAAGGCCTTCACAAATGGGCTACTTCGTAGACAGCGTAAACATTAAAGCTGATTTTGATGAGACACGCATCCATACAGATGAGCTGGGCTTTTTTGTTCCGGAGTTAAAAAAATACAATCAATCCGTCAACATAAACGGACTGTTTCAGGGACGCGTAAATAAGTTTTTCTCCGACAATTTTTCCATTTCTTTCGGACAAGACAGCCGTTTTAAAGGAGCCATAGACATTGAAGGACTGCCGAATATTGATCAGACCATCTTTGGCCTAACCTTGAGAGAGTCTACCCTAAAAGCAACGGACCTGCGTAAATACATAGGGCCGGAAGCCTTTCGAATCTCTAATAAGTTTGGGCTCATCCGAATGTCCGGACAGTTCGATGGTCTGCTGAACGATTTTGTGGCCGATGGCTCCTTTCAAACCCGAATTGGTAGACTTGAATCGAACATCCAGATTCGGATTATAGAAGGTGAAGCCCCATATTACCGGGGCGATCTGTTTTTACAAAACTTCGATATAGGTCGATTTACGGAGGTAAGCAATTTTCAGAAAATTGATTTAGATGGTCGGGTAGAAGGCACCGGATTTACTCTGGAAACCGCCAACTTTGAACTAGACGCAGTAATTCCAAAAGTGGGTATTAATGGCTACAATTACACCAATATAGAAACCGATGGTGCTTTTGCAGAGTCGTTCTTCTCTGGTCAAATTGATGTAGACGACCCTATGTTTAAGCTCTTTGCTACCGGTTCGGTAGACTTGCGGGAAGGCAATAAGCTCTTTAAGCTCAGGGGTAGGCTAGACACTGCACTTTTAAAAGAGGTAGAGCTCACTGAAGAAGAAATGTTGGTCTCTACCAACTTTAACCTGGACATCACCGGACTTAAGTTAGATAGTATTAGAGGAAGTATTAGCCTCTCCGATACCTACTATCGCTTTAAACAAAAAGATATAGAACTGGACTCGGTGTTTTTTGAAGCCTCCAGAAACAGCAACGGCCGCAAGTTCACCATCGTTTCTGACCTATTTGATGCCGACTTCAGTGGCGATTTCGAATTTACAGGTATTGCCAAAGAACTCTCCAACATCAACGAACAATACAGATTGCAGTTTTCCAGCAGGTCGGAAGAGGTAAATTCTTTTTTGCGCAGAAGCCCACCAACAAAGAAAAAATTTAACCTCAACTACTCGGTCGATCTGCACAATATTAGCCCACTCATACAGCTTTTTGATAGCACCATTTATGTAGCTAAAAACACCAAAATAGAAGGCCGCTTTGACAACAGGCAAGGGCAGTCGCTTGTGCTCAGCTCGCAGGTAGATACCGTTCAGTTTGGTAAAATTTACATGCTCGAAAACGATTTATATATCAACACCAAAGACATTCGCGACCCGGAAAAGGTCTTTGCACAAGGCTACCTTTCCAGCGAAAAACAAATATTCTCGAACTCTTCAGAAACCAATAAGCTGGTATTGGAAGCCGTATGGGATGGAAAGCGCATGGATATTAAGCAAACACTTACCCAGGCAAGCACAGGCAACTATGCTGAAATTAGTGCCGGCATAAATTTCTACCCGGACCGAACTGAACTGAGGTTTGAAGACTCGAACATTACCGCTCTTAATGAAACCTGGAAGATCACCGAAGAAAATGTAGTTGTGTTTGGCAACCAGCGCATAGACTTCGAAAACCTGAGCATATACAATACCGATCAGTCCATTAGCTTCAACGGTCAAATTGCCATTACCCAAGACAGTTCGCAAACCCTAACCGTAAACTTTAGCGATGTGGAAGTGGCCAATATCAATCCACTTACCTCCGAGTCGTACACCGGTAAATTAAGTGGCACTGTCAATGCTCAGAACCTTTATTACAACCCCATTATCTTTGGCGATATAGAAGTCATAGACTTCAAAATCAACGAGTTTCTGGTAGGCAATCTGGACGGCAGTATTACCTGGAACGACTTTCGCCAGCGGTTCGATGTAGACTTTGAGGTGAACCGGCTCAACCGAAGAATCATTGCAATGAATGGCCAGTTTTATCCGGCCCGATCTGAAAACCAATTGGCCATCAACCTGCGTCTCAACGAAGCCAACCTGAACATAGCCGAACCATATATAGACGATTACTTTTCGAACCTGGGCGGATTTATTGATGGTCGGTACACCATAAGCGGCAACATAGACTCACCCCTAATGAAAGGCCAGGGAGCTATAAAAGAAGGTAGAATGAAGATTAACTACCTCAACACAAGCTATAATTTTGAAGGCGGTATAGACTTTAGTAAAGACGTAATAGCCCTGGAAAACCTGCAGTTTGTAGATGCCCGAAATCAGACGGCACAATTCGGAGGGCGTATTAGCCATAATTCGTTCAAAGACTTTCGCTTAGACCTTATCGGGCAGTTGAATCAGTTTCAGGTGCTCAATACCAATGTCGATAATGGCGATGCTTATTATGGAAGTGCCATAGCTACAGGTCAGGTATCGTTGAGCGGAGAGGCTTCCAGCCTCAATATTTCGGCCAAGGTAAAAACCGAAAGAGACACCCGCATTTACATACCCATTACAGAAGATACCGGCAACAACGATGTGCCCGAATACATCACTTTTGTAGACCGCACTGTTCAAGACACTACCAGCACCAAGGATTCGCTGATCAATGAAGTAAATAAAATAAAAATAGAGGGTCTAAAACTAGACCTTGACATAGAAGTAACACCGGAAGCTTACGTAGAAATTATCATCGATCCGCGCACAGGCGATATTATCAGAGGAAGAGGCGATGGACAGCTTCGCCTGCTCATCGATACGCAGGGCGATTTTCAAATGACCGGTGAACTAGACATTACCGAAGGCGCCTACAACTTCAGTCTGTACAACCTCATTACCAAAGAGTTTCAAATAGAACAGCCCAGTACCATAACCTGGTATGGCGACCCCTATGCAGCTGTCATGGACATTAAAGCCTCCTATACCCAAAACACTTCTCTGGCTCCTCTTTTGGAGCAATCGGGAGGAAGTGTAAGCCAAAATGGTGGTATAAGCCGCAGAGTGCCCACCAAAGTGCTGCTCTACCTAGACGGCCCAATGCTTTCTCCAAACATTGGTTTCGATATTGACTTTACCGACCTGAACGTAAACGACTACCAGCTAACCACGGCCATCAATGCCTTTAAAAACCGGGTACAGAGCGATGAGCAGGAGCTAAACCGGCAGGTTCTTAGCCTTATTGTACTCAACCGCTTTTCAGAACAAGGCGGGCTTCGCAACATTGGAGGCAGAACCACCACCCAAAACGTAAGTCAGTTGCTTTCTAACCAATTGAGCCAACTGGTAGCCCAGCTCGATGAAAACCTGGAAGTCAACTTCGACCTGGCCGATTTGGATCAGGATGCCTTTAACACCTTCAGGCTCCGCTTGAGCTACACCTTTCTCGATGGACGATTGAGGGTAACTCGTGAAGGAGCCATCTCAGGAGATATTAACAACATTGCCGGAGACATTACCGCAGAGTACCTGCTTACTACAGATGGGAAATATAAAGTAAAGGTATTTTCGCAAAACAACTATAACCCGGCCGACCGTGCCCTGAGCCAACAGCCCACCAATCAAACACAAGGCGTGAGCATTTCGCAAACCACCAGTTTCAATAATCTTCGCGAATTCTTTAATGGTGTAAATAACAGCCGCAAAAAGAGAAAAGAAGAAAAGAAGGATAACAATACTGAAGGAAACACAAACTAAAATACCTTTAGAGGGTTAGGTTTATTGGAAACACTCTTTCATGGAAAAGATCAGTATTTTTTGGTTTCGGAGAGACCTTAGATTCATAGATAACACCGGCCTCTATTATGCTTTGAGCGAGAGAAATCCGGTACTCCCTATTTTCATTTTCGATAGAAACATATTAGATAAACTACCCAAGGCCGATGCAAGAGTTGAATTTATTCAACGCACTCTGGAACAGCTAAACAAACCCCTTAAGGATAAAAACAGTGGGATAAAAACCTTTTACACCACTCCCATTGAAGCCTTCAAAGAACTTAGCAAAACATATACCCTCGAGGCAGTATACACCAACAGAGACTATGAGCCTTATGCCCTTGAGCGAGACAGGGAAATAGAGAACTTTCTTAAGGAACAGGGTGTGAGCTTCTTCACTTTCAAAGATCATGTGATTTACGAGAAAGAAGAAATTGTGTCCGGCTCAGGCAGTTTCTACAAGGTCTTTACCCCGTATAGTAAAAGCTGGAAAGAGAAATACAAAGCCAATCCGCCTGAAACCAAGCCCAGTGCGCTCTATTTCGATAATTGGGTACCCCTGAAAGAAGAAAAAGTACATTCCCTTGAGGCCATGGGCTTCAGACATACGGACATAACCATTCCATCTAACACGGTAGACGAAGAGATAATAAAGCACTACAGCGAAAAAAGAGACATTCCCGCCCTGGATGCTACTTCCAGACTAGGTATTCATTTACGCTTTGGCACCATTAGCATCAGGCAACTGGCCGAAAAAGCTTTGAATCTGAACGAAACCTTTCTAAATGAATTGATTTGGAGAGATTTCTATGCCATGATTCTGGCCAACAACCCAAGAGTAATAGACCAAGCCTTTAAACCGGAATATGACAGGATACCCTGGAGACAAGACGAAGAAGGTTTTGAGAAGTGGTGCCAAGGAAAAACCGGCTACCCGATAGTAGATGCTGGCATGAGGCAACTTAACCAAACCGGATACATGCACAACCGGGTACGAATGATAGTGGCTAGTTTTTTAACCAAGCATTTGCTCATAGATTGGCGCTGGGGAGAAACCTACTTTGCTGAAAAACTGCTCGATTTTGATTTGGCCTCTAACAATGGAGGTTGGCAGTGGGCGGCAGGTACGGGCACTGACGCTCAACCCTACTTTAGAGTGTTCAACCCACAGTCTCAAACAGAAAAGTTCGACCCTCAACTAGAATACATTAAAAAGTGGGTTCCTGAGTATGGAACAGATGCATATCCTGCGCCCATTGTAGACCACAAACTAGCACGCCAACGCGCAATTGATACCTACAAACAAGCTTTGGCTAACTAGTTTGTGTATCTTTCGGCATGTACAAAAAGTTGCTTCTGATCTTTCTTTTGGGGCTTATGGGCAATCTTGTTCATGCCCAAACAGAACCCGTTAGTCCGGCAGAAGCAACACATCGCCTGCCTTTAAATAAAGTAAAACTCTATGGAGGCATTGGTTATGGCACAGGCCTTCTGGTGTTGAGTCAGGCCTGGTATGCCGAAAACGGCTTCGATCGCTTCAAGTTTTTTAACGACAATGCAGAGTGGCTTCAGGTAGATAAATTGGGGCATACCTATAGCACTTATCATTTTTCTCGGGTAAACTATGAGCTACTAAGCCGAACAGAATTGACCCACAACAAAGCCCTTATGTGGTCCTCGCTATTAAGTACAGCGCTCTTTTTGCCAATTGAAGTACTCGATGGGTTTTCACCGGACTACGGATTTTCTTATGGCGATATGTTGGCCAATGCAGCTGGTTCGGCCCTGTTTTTTATTCAACAAAAGAGCTGGAAAGAACAGCGTATAAAACCAAAGTTTAGCTTTAGAAGCACGGCATACCCAGACATGCGGCCTCAAATTCTTGGCAAGTCCTTACCTGAACAGCTACTCAAAGACTACAATGGACAGAGCTACTGGTTTTCTTTCGATATTCACGCTTTTGCTAAAGAGTCCTACTGGCCCAAATGGCTCAACCTGGCCATAGGATACGGTGCCGAAGGAATGGTTTTTGCGCGCAATGGAGAAAATGCATCTGCCGGCTATAGCAATTCCCGACAGTATTTCCTTGGATTAGACTTTGACCTGAGCTACATACAAACCAACAGCAAGTTCTTAAAAACCATTCTCTTTCTGGCAGACTTCATTAGGCTACCTGCCCCGGCTATACAACTACAACAAGGAAAAATTACCGGCCACTGGCTATACCACTGATGCACTTAAAACCGGTAATTCACGTTTTATGAGACAAACACCATAATATGCGCACAAGGATCTTGTTTTTACCATTGATTATGGCCCTGTTATTCGCCTCTTGCAATAAGGACGATGTGGTGGTACTCAACGAACCTAATATTCCCTTGCCGGAAGGTATTTCAGAAGCCCTCGCTTTTGAACTACTCGTTCATCAGGTAGAAAGCACCACTCTCAATGTGTTGCACTCCCTTAGCGAAAGAGACCGGGGCGCAGCCAACACACACATCAACTTTAATATTTTTTCCGACAGAGGAACATGTGGAGGTCAGTTTCTGGATACTTCCAACAATCAACTGTTGCTTAGTTTTGGCAAAGGATGTATTGATGGCACTGGTTATACTTTAAAAGGCTCTATTCTACTAGACTACGATCACCCGGCAGACACTCCGGGAAACACCATACGCATTACTCTTACTGATTTTGAACTCAATAATATTTCTCTAAATGGAGTGTTGGAACTAACCAACACCTCAGAAAACAATAGCGATACACAAAAAAGCTATAGGCTCGAATTCGATGATTTAATGCTAACGCTGAGAGGCAAAAGCACTCCTTTTGAAGGAAGTCGCAACATTCAATATGAAAAAACCAATGGACGCGATCATCTTGACACCAAGGCCAACTACCTGACCTCCAACTCATGGCATTTTACTCTTCCCTCAGGTACAACCTTTGAGCTCATTAACACAGGCCCTAACCTGAGTACCTTTAGCTGTTGGCTCCACAAAGTATACCTCCCGGCCAGAGGGAGTCTGCAGGTCGACAATGGAGAAACTACCTTGCAGATAGACCTGAACACTAATGCTTGTGACTTCTTGTTTTACTGGCAATCTGAAAATGGAATCCCAGTTCTTCACGATTTGCGCGAGAGCCTTTAAATCGCATCATTTATTGTATCTTTGCCGCGATATAGACCGTCTTATCGCTCTCCCGATTTATCGGGAGTGAGGAAAGTCCGGGCACCACAGGGAAGCATAGCGGCTAACGGCCGTCATCCGTCAACTGACGGAGAGGACAAGTGCAACAGAAAGTATGTACAGGTAATGCTGTAGTGAAATCAGGTAAACTCTATGCGGTGAAATGCCACGTATACTTGCGTTTGAGGGTTCCCGTCCAATGCAGGAGGGTAGGCAGATAGACTTCGGTAGTAATACCGCGGCCAGATAAATGATAAGATCATCCTCAAAAGAGGAGTAGACAGAACCCGGCTTACAGGTCTATATCTTTTTTTTCCTTTCAGTGAATTTGGTGATTGGGCAACTGGTTAATTAGGAAATGATCACTTGATTATCTGCCAGATTTCAATTTTAGCACTATTTTCGCTTGAAAGAACGAGTTAGAACCAATTCACTAATTACCCATTTTCCTAATCCACTAAAAAGCATGGCAAAAATTCTGATCATCGATGACGAACAAAGTATTCGCAGCACTCTTAGGGAAATACTAGAGTATGAAAAATACTCAATAGAAGAAGCCAAAGATGGGCAAGAGGGGCTGGAAAAACTGATTGCCGATAAGTTCGATATTGCGCTATGCGATGTGAAAATGCCTAAAATGGATGGTATTGAGTTGCTGGAACGAGTGCAAATGGCTGGAATAGATACGCAATTCATCATGATTTCGGCCCACGGCACCATTGAAACCGCAGTAGACGCCACCAAAATGGGCGCTTTTGACTTTGTGCCCAAACCGCCCGACTTGAACCGTTTGCTACTTACGGTAAAAAATGCGCTTGACAAGTCTTCGTTAGTTACCGAAACAAAAACTCTCAAACGAAAACTCTCTAAGAAATATGAGATGGTGGGCGAATCCAAAGCCCTTGCTGAAGTAAAGGAAATGATGGACAAAGTTGGTCCTACCGATGCCAGGGTTCTGATTACCGGCCCTAATGGCAGCGGCAAGGAACTGGTAGCCAGAGGAATTCATGAGCGAAGCAATCGGGCCAGCACTCCCTTTGTGGAGGTTAACTGTGCGGCTATCCCTGCCGAACTCATAGAAAGCGAACTTTTTGGGCATGAAAAGGGCGCATTTACTTCGGCTCACAAACAGCGCATTGGCAAGTTTGAACAAGCCAATGAAGGCACTCTTTTCCTTGATGAAATTGGTGACATGAGCCTTTCTGCTCAAGCCAAGGTGTTAAGGGCACTACAAGAACATAAGATTACCCGGGTGGGTGGCGACAAAGATATCAATGTGAATGTGAGGGTATTGGCAGCCACTAACAAAGACCTAAGAAAAGAAATTGCGGAGAATCGTTTTCGTGAAGACCTATACCATAGACTCAGCGTCATTGTCATTCAGGTTCCCCCTCTAAAAGACCGTAAAGAAGACATTCCAATGTTGGTGGATAAATTTCTGGACGACATAGCCGATGAGTACGGAACCAAGAAAAAGAAAGTATCGGCCGATGGACTTAAGGCTCTTCAGGCCTATGATTGGTCGGGCAACATTCGGGAGTTACGTAATGTTACGGAACGACTCGTGATTATGTGTGGAGATGAAATTGGGGAAGAGGACGTAAAAAAGTATCTGATTTAGATCAGAACTGCCCTTCCTTTTTTTCCTTCTTTACCTCTTCAGTATCGGCCTTGGCATAGGCAGCACAAATAGATTGGGCACAAGAGGTAATACCTAAAAAGGACACGGCAATCAACAAAAGAAAGATTTTCTTCTTATTCATGATGTAAATTTGAGCGTTAAAGATAAAAATTCAATCGTGTTTTTAATCTATTGAATGCATTTATCTTACCCTTCAACGGGTGGTTGGCCGGAAAATTTTAGACCACCATCAAATTACAACCCCGAAGATCCGAGTTATCCATCCTTCCTTTTACCTCAAAACGACCATCAGGAAGCACCCGACCAATGTCTTTGGTTTCTATAAATGAACAGGTATGTACATTGGCCAAATCCACAATATTGAAAGCCACAGTATGCTGAAAACTGGGATAAGATAGTGGATCATTTAATTCTCGCCCAACTACTTTGAGGGTTTCCGAAGGTCTAAAGAGCCCATTGCCGGTGGAGTAGCCCTGAGAGAAAAGCTCGGTCATGCCATACTCCGAGTGCACCTCTTTTACACCAAATGCACGTTTAATGCGGTCGTGTACCTCTTCCCGAACTAACTCCTCTCTTCTGCCCTTCATGCCGCCAGTTTCCATAACCAGCAACTCCGGAAAGTGCATTGAATATTGCTCCGCAAAATCGAGCAAGGCAAAAGTAACTCCCCAAAGAAGCACTTTTTTAGTTCCCTTGTTCAAAGTCTGGAGTTGATGAGCCAGTTGCTCTAAATTATTCAGGTAAAATCCTGACTGGGTGTCATCAGTACATTCTATAAATCTATTGACCATAGCCACCAAACCACTATTGCCCCTCTCCAGATAAGAAGGCAAAAGAGCAAGAATAACGTAGTCATTCAAAGGACCATAGATAGCCTCAAAGGCCTTTTTACAATTATCTAAATAGAGCTGATTATCGGCCACAAAGTGCCTGCTCGGCTCTGTTCCGGTGGTTCCACTACTTTCAAAAACAGATGCAGCTTGCCATTGCCCTGTTTTTATTTCAAATGCTTTAAAAAAACTAATGGGTAGAAAAGGCACCTCTTCCAGCCGGCTCACATGCTGTGGGCTGCGCTTCAAATGATTGCACCAGGCTCGATACACCTTGTTATACCGATACTGAAACCGATAAACATCGAGAGCAAGCGCATTAAATTCCTCTTCTGAAACGCTTTTTATCCGATCGATTAAACTATTGATTTCGGCCATACGTTATAGAGCTGGTGTTTTCCGTTCACTTAGGGCAAATATTGCTATAATTGTACTTATATAAAGTAATCCATGAGAATAAAGCTATCGTCTTCTCAAGTTTTGGTATTAGTGTTTGCTCTGGCATTGGGTGTTGCCTGCAACCGCCCACCAGACCTACCCATTGAACCGGAAGTAAGCTTTTCTAACATTGAATTTGAAGTTAGAAATGCAGGCGACCCGCTGTTCGAGGAGAACATTCTCCGTTTATCCATAAATGTGAAAGATGGAGATGGCGACCTTGGGCTAGATGGTGACGAAGACTTTGGCCCCTATGCTCCCTACCACCTGGTATTGGAAAACAACCAGCCGGTGGAATTTGGACAGCGGCCCAACGACCCTCCGTTTACTTGCCTGGACTACATAATTGAAGACCGGGAGAACCAAGACATCAATGGAGACAATGATTTGCTAGACACCCTTCTCATTGACTTTAACAGAAACCAATACAATATAGAGGTTGACTTCTTTGTGAAACGCAATGGCACCTTTCAGGAGGTAGACCTGAGGGCTCAACCCAGGGGAAGTGCCAACGAAAGCACACTTTGTGGCATTAGCTTCGATGGACGATTCCCTTGTCTTTCTTCCGAAGAAAATCCCTGTGCCGTGGTGAGAAATAACAAACGACCTATTGAAGGTGTAATTACCTACGATATGAAGTCTGGGATATTCCTACCTATTTTCCGAACCGACACACTGAAATTGCAATTCATTATTCGCGACAGAGCCTTGCACACCAGTAATGTGGGAGAAACCCCTGAATTTACACTTCAGGGTATTCGGGTAGAAAGGTAATTTTCCTTACTCCTTATCTGAATCATTAATAAATAGGTGGAAATCGGTCAGGCTCCGCTTCACTCATCAATTCGTAGATTTTGTCGAACACCGTTTCAACATTGGGCTTAGACCAATAATCTCCGTCAGAAGCATAGGCAGGCCTGTGTTCTGCAGCGGTAATAGTAACCGGCTGAGAATCCAAATGGTAATATCCCCCTTGTTCTTCCAGCACCTTTTGCATCATAAACGCAGAAGCTCCACCCGGCACATCTTCATCGGCAAACACCACTCTATTGGTCTTCTTCAACGACTCTACTATGGTGTGGTGAACATCGAAAGGTAAAAGCGACTGAACATCTACAATCTCTACAGAGATGCCATACTCGGCCAGCTCCTCAGCTGCCTGCATAACAATGCGGCACATAGAACCATAGGTAACTACCGTCACATCGGCTCCCTCTCTTATGACTTCAGGTACTCCAACAGGTACTGTAAATTCACCGATATTGTCTGGAATACGCTCTTTAAGACGATAACCGTTCAGGCATTCTATAATAAGCGCGGGATCGTCAGACTGCAGCATGGTGTTGTAAAAACCGGCCGCTTGTGTCATGTCTCTCGGCACCAACACATTAATTCCACGCAAAGAGTTCAATATCATGCCAATGGGCGAACCTGAGTGCCAAACCCCTTCTAATCTATGGCCTCGAGTTCTAATTATGAGTGGAGCTTTCTGTCCCCCTACGGTTCGGTACTGTAGAGTGGCCAAATCGTCACTCAGAGTTTGTATGGCATACAGTAAATAGTCCAGATATTGTATTTCCGTAATAGGACGCAAGCCACGCAAAGCGGCACCAATTCCCTGGCCAATAATGGTTGTTTCACGAATACCGGTATCTGTAACTCGTAGCTCACCATATTTCTCCTGCAAACCGGCAAAAGCCTGGTTCACATCGCCAATTTTACCCACATCTTCTCCAATAGCAAACACTCGGGGGTCGCGACTCAAAGCAGCATCAAAACAGGCCTGGAGCACCTCTCTGCCATCAACTAAAGGAGAGTTCTCAGAAAACACCGGCTTTACTTCCGGCACTTTCAACGAAGCTTCTTCCGATTCGCTCATTACATGGGAGCTAAACCGTTTAAAGTTCTCTTCATCGGCCTTTTTCAACCAAGCAACCAGAGAAGCTCTGGCCGAGGTTTGTTCGTTGCGGGTAATACGCAACACTTTTTTCACGGCCTTGTATGTATCTAGGCGAATAGGATTTAGCGTCTTCTTTAATTCAGAAATGATCTGTATGATTTGTCCTCCGTGCTCACTCTCTTCAGCCAGGGCTTCAAGAATAACCACAGCGGTCTCCTGATCTTTCTTAATATCATTTATAAAGGCGTTCCAGGCATTAACCCTGGCTGTCTTAGCCGATTCTTTAGCGTCTTTCTCCAACTCATCGAGTTGTTCTTCAGAAGCTAGTTCATTGGATAATATCCACTCCCGGAACTTCACAAGGCAGTCATGTTCTTTCTCCCACTCCAGACGCTCCTTCGACTTGTAGCGTTCGTGAGAACCGGAGGTTGAATGCCCTTGCGGTTGGGTAACCTGATCTACATGAACCAATACCGGTACATGTTCATTGCGGGCAATTTGTTCTGCCTTTTGGAAAGCGGCTATCAGGGCCTCATAGTCCCAGCCATGCACCTTGATGATTTCATAGCCCTGGCCATCCTTATTACGTTGCAAACCTGCCAGAAACTCTGAAATGCTTCCTTTAGTAGTATGATATTCCTTAGGCACCGAAATACCATAATCATCGTCCCAAACGGCCATAACCATTGGCACCTGAAGTACTCCGGCAGCATTTATGGCTTCAAAGAAGTGACCTTCTGAAGTGGAGGCATTGCCAATGGTTCCAAAGGCAATCTCGTTTCCGTTGATCGAAAAATCAGAAAGGTCTTTGAGCTCGTCAATGTGGCGGTATAGTTTGCTGGCATAGGCCAAGCCAACCAATCGGGGCATCTGGCCGGCTGTAGGAGAAATGTCGGCACTGGAGTTTTTCATGGAAGTTTGCGCCTTCCACTTTCCCGATTCATCGAGCAAGCGATTGGCAAAATGCCCATTCATTAATCGGCCGCCTGAAGCGGGATCGGCCTCAATGGAGGTATGAGCATAGAGCTGAGCAAAGTATTGCTGCACCGTGAGTGCTCCAATAGCAAACATGAAAGTCTGATCTCTGTAGTAACCGGAACGAAAATCACCATTTCTGAAAACCTTGGCCATAGCTATTTGAGGAAGCTCTTTACCGTCTCCGAAAATGCCAAACTTGGCTTTCCCCATAAACACTTCCTTTCTACCTATTATACTTGCCTCGCGACTCTCAACGGCCAATCGATAATCGGCCAATACTTCCTCCACATTGATCTTCTTTTTGCTCACAGCCTTTGATACTCCCACACGAATTAATTTAATGGTTAATAGACATTTCTACGTCTAACAAATGTAATACAGTTCCAAGACAAATCAAATTTGGTAAACCCTTATTTTTTTTGAGTTTGAACAAATATTATATCGAATTAATAGTCATAACTTATGTTTTAGTCTGCCATATTATTTATATCAGAATTTCATTCCTCTGAAAAGTAATTACAAGAAAGATAATTTCCTGATTTCCACATTTGGAAATATATACTTCTGATTATCAATGAAAACAGGGTTTTTAGGCCGTTTTGCAAACGTTTGTTGGTTCCGCTTGCTATATTTGCCACTCAAAAATTTAAACAGTTCAAAACATGATCATTGGCGTTCCAATAGAAATCAAAAATAACGAGAACCGGGTGTCTCTAACACCAGGTGGAGCACTGGAGCTCATTAAGCGTGGTCACGAAGTATACGTGCAAACCAATGCGGGTCTAAACAGTGGATTCCCAGATGAAGCCTACGAAGAAGTTGGCGCTAAAATTTTACCATCCATTGAGGCTGTCTATGAGAAGGCCGAAATGATCATGAAAGTAAAAGAGCCAATTGAACCTGAGTACAAACTCATCAAAAAAGATCAATTGGTATTTACCTATTTCCACTTTGCCTCTTACGAACCACTTACTCATGCAATGGTAGAAAGTGGAGCTGTTTGTCTGGCCTATGAAACCGTTGAAAAAGCAGATGGTAGCCTCCCTCTTCTTATTCCAATGTCGGAAGTAGCCGGCAGAATGGCAACTCAGCAGGGAGCCAAATACCTTGAAAAACCAATTATGGGTAAAGGAGTTCTTCTGGGCGGTGTTCCTGGTGTATCTCCCGGTAAGGTATTGGTTCTAGGTGGTGGAGTTGTTGGTACTCAAGCCGCTAAAATGGCCGCTGGCCTTGGGGCTCAGGTAACTATTATGGATGTGAACCTGGACCGCATGCGGTACCTCAACGATGTAATGCCTCCAAACGTAGTAACTCGCTACTCTAATGAGGTTAACATCAGAGAGTTAATCCCTCACATGGACCTGATTATTGGTGCGGTACTGATTCCTGGAGCCAAAGCACCTAAGTTAATTACTCGCGATATGCTTAAGGAAATGCAACCGGGTACTGTATTGGTTGATGTAGCAGTAGATCAGGGCGGATGTATTGAAACATGTACACCAACCACTCATGAAAACCCAACGTTCATCATCGATGACATTGTACACTACTGCGTAGCCAACATGCCTGGGGCAGTGCCTTACACCTCAACTATAGCCCTAACCAACGCTACTCTTCCTTATGCCATTCAATTGGCTAATAAAGGATGGAAAAAGGCTTGTCAGGATAATAAAGAACTGGAAAAAGGTCTGAACGTTATTGGAGGTGAAGTAGTTTACAAGGCCGTTGCCGAAGCGTTTGATCTTCCATACGTGCCAGTAGAAAAATACCTGGCCTAAGCCAGACAGAAAATAGTTTCGAAAGAGGGTTTCTAAAAAACACCGCAAAACTGGTTTTTCAACTCTTTATAGCTCGACCCGGGCTATAGCCGACACGAAAAACAAAAAGAAACGGTACTTTTAAGAAACCCTCTTTATTTTTGTTCGATGAAAAAGACGGCATTAATTACCGGAGCCGCTGGAGGTATTGGATTTGAGTTTGCCAGAATTGCTGCCGCTCAAGGTTACAATTTGCTTTTAGTAGATATAAATGAACCCCACCTTATACAGACCAAAGAAACGCTACTAAGCTCTTTCTCTGTTCAGATTGAAGTATTTACCCAAGACCTTTCTACCGAAGACGCTGCCTCCAATATCTTCGGTTTTGCACAGTTTCAGGAGATTGAAGTAGAGCTGCTATTCAACAATGCCGGCTTTGGTAACTTTGGATATTTTGCCCAAAGCAGTTGGGAAAAAGATCGGGCCATGCTTCAGGTACATATGGTTACTGCCACAGATCTGATTAAGCGATTTTTACCGGGCATGATTCGAAGAGGCAAAGGCTACATTCTCAACAATGCCTCGGTAGCGGCATTTGTACCCGGGCCGCTCATGTCTACTTATCACGCTTCTAAAGCCTATTTACTCAACTTTTCGCAAGCATTGGCCAATGAGGTTCGCTCGCATGGCATACATGTGAGTGTACTTTGCCCCGGCATGACCCGTACCAATTTTGCCAAAGCCAATGGCAACGAAAACCCTAATATAAAATTCAATATTGCCGATGCACACACCGTTGCCACCTTCGGATTCCAGGGGCTCATGCACGGTAAAGTAGTATTGGTCCCTGGCATTTGGAATAAGTTGAGCGCTTTCTTGCCACGCCTGCTTTCACGAGGAAGAGTAACAAAAATGGTAGGGAATATTCAGCGTAAAAATCATGCAAAGCGGCAAGACGGCAAGGCCCGTGTAGCCATATAAATAGCCATTCGGCCTTTTCACAGACATTCTGTTCCAAAAAACAGGATGCTTTCAAAATTTGTATTTTGCAAAGCACAGCCTAACTCAGGTCTATGGCATTGATTAAAAGTGGTTTTCTTGGCATGTTCGTAATGCTCCTCTTTCAGGGCAATGAAAGAGAACGCATCTTTATAGACAACTCCAGCGAACAGGTGTTGCTCGCCTTCAATGACCTCCCCATTTTGGTAGACAGCACCGGCACAATGACATTTCAGGAGGTAGTCAACTCACAAAAACAATTCATTATTAATCCGGGCTATAAACCCAAGGATTATTGTGTAGACTGCACCTATTGGGTAAAAGTACCTCTGCTCATTGCCAACAGCCTGGACAAACAGTGGATGCTGGAGTTCTACGACCAAACCATAGACCATATCTGGGCCTACTTCCCTACGGCAGACGGTAGCTACGAGCAAGACCACGTTGGAGATGCCATAGCCTTCAACCAAAAACCTTTTGAGCACAAAAACTTTCAGTGGATCATAGACACGAGCATAAAAGGCCAGCAAAATCTCTACTTCAAAATACAATCGCACACCTATGCCGATGTGCGCATCAACATTCGTACGGTCAATGCGTTTGTGCGCTATTCGCTCAATGAGTACTTTCTTTATGGTATTTTCTATGGTATGATCTTCATCATATCCATTTACAACATGCTCATATACTTTGCCATCCGCGAGCAGAAGTACCTCTTCTACACTTTTTACATTCTTAGTGTAGGCGTATATGCCATGTGTGTCGATGGTATTGCTTATCAGTTCTTATGGCCTCAATGGCCCGAATGGAATCAGATTGCCTATGGTACAGCACTGTTTTCATTGATTTTCTGGTCGTTGCTCTTTTCCAAGCGCTTTTTAAGCACCAACATAAAGGCCCCTATAATCGATAGAGCACTCACCTGGGCACTGGTATTGCGCACGGCACTGTTTATATACGTATTGCTTTTCGATCATAGCCTGTTCGAATACCGCAACATAGAAATCATTCCCCTTTCGCTTATATTCTACTCGAGTATTCACGTATGGAAAAAAGGTTACAAGCCGGCCCGTTTCTTCGTTGTGGCCTATGGCGTGCTCTTTTTGGGATTTTTGGCCAAGGCCTTACTCTATTTGTCGGTTATTCCGTTTACCACCATCACCTACTACAGTTTGCATATTTGTTTCTTGCTAGAGATGATCTTTCTCACCTTTGCACTTAGCGACAGAGTGCGAATTCTGAAATCAAACCGCGATAAAGCCTTCAAACGCATAATTAATCAGCAAAAGGAAAATGCCGAACTCAAAGACCGGGTAAACAAAGAACTGGAAGAAAAAATCAAAGAAAGAACGCGGCAGCTCGAAGAAAAAAACCTGCTTCTGGCCAACACCAACCAAAAGCTCATTGAGCAAACCAAGGAGATCAACGCCATCAATTCCAAACTCGATCTGGACAACTGGAAGCTCAAAAACAACATCAAAGAGATTCTGCAAGACAGGCTCATCAACAAGAACCTAAACCTGGAGCAATTCCAGAAAATTTTCCCGAACGAGCTCACCTGTTATCGTTTTTTAGAAAAACTAAAATGGGGCAATGGCTATCACTGTTCCAAATGCGGCAATACCAAATACTTTGAAGGTAAGACCAAGTTTATGAGACGCTGCTCCAAGTGCGGCTACAACGAGTCGGTAACCAGCAACACCATATTCCATAGAATAAAATTCCCCATTGAAAAGGCTTTCTTCATTCTGTACATTACCAACAACCGGCAGAAGGAGTATACGCTCGATCAGCTTTCGGAAATGTTGGAGTTGAGAAGGAACACCATTTGGAACTTCAAGAAGAAGATTGAAAAGGTATATGATGGCGACTCTAAAAACTCCTCAACCGTGCTCATCCACAATCTCTTTAGCTCGCATCTCAACTAGTCGTTTCTGGTTGACATTCTCACTTTGTTTTTTAAGCGCAACATGCAAACGTTTTCCCCTTGAAAATGCTTTAAAAGCTAATTTTTTAATGTGACTAACGCGCAAAAAAACAATCTTTTTACCCCTTATTTAAGGGCCAAAAATCAACTTTTCACACCAGAGAACTTGCGCATTTTCTAAGAAAGTAATTACAATTACTCTACGTATATCAATCGATTTACTGAAACGACATTACCTATTTGAAACAAAATGATTAAGGCATGAAAAAAACTCTACGCTCGTACTTAAAAGTACTCCCGGTACTGCTGATGTGTGCGCTGGCACAGCCAGCCTGGGCACAATCGGTGGTAGTAACGGGAACCGTCATATCTTCGGAAGACGGACAGCCGTTGCCTACAGTAACGGTACGCGAAAAGAACACTAACAATGGTATGACAACCGATATGAATGGTCGGTATCGGTTAACGGTCTCTGGCAAAGACGCAGTATTGGTCTTTAGCTTTGTTGGCTTTGTAACACAAGAGGTGGTAGTGGGTAATCAAACCACCATCAACATTACACTTAACCCCAATGTTAGCGAATTGGGCGAGGTGGTAGTTATTGGTTATGGTAGTCAGGAACAAAAAGACCTTACCTCCTCCATTTCAACCGTAAAAACCGATGAAATAAATAAAACACCTACTGCCCAGGCTATGCAGGCCCTTCAGGGTAAAGTGCCCGGCTTGCAAATAGTAAGTAGTGGTGCTCCCGGAGCAGCCCCAACCGTTAGGGTGAGAGGAATTGGCTCGCTTGAAGGCAATGCAGCCCCTCTTTATGTGGTAGATGGAATGTTCTTCGAAAGCATAGACTTCCTTAACCCAGCGGATATTGAAACCATTTCAGTTCTAAAAGATGCTTCGGCTTCGGCAATTTATGGGGTAAGAGCTTCCAATGGAGTTATACTTATCGAAACAAAGTCGGGTAGCTATAATAAGCAGGCCGAGGTAGTGTACGATGGATACTACGGTGTGCAAGTTGCCCAAAATGTACTTAAGCTGGCCAATGCCCAACAATTTACGGAGTATGCTCTGGCCACTGGATCCAGTGCCGATGCAGCCTTTATAGACAACGCCTTCCAGCGCTTTGGTCGCAGCCGCATTAACCCCAACGTACCCAATGTAAATACCGATTGGTACGGCCAGGTTTTGGAAACTGCTGCCCCCATTCAAAACCACTCCTTAACAGTAAGCGGAGGTAGTGACAACACACGTTACTCACTGGGAGTCAATTATTTTCAGCAAGACGGCCTACTCAAAAGCACCCGCAATGAATATGAGCGGTTAAACCTACGGTCTAAAATAGACTTCGATGTAAACGAAAACCTGAGAGTAGGTGGAAACATTAACATAAGCAACGGAACCCAATATGTGGCCGAAAACTCGGTTTGGTTTAAGACTTACTTTGCTGTACCCATATTGCCTGTATATGACGACCTGAACACTGCCGCAACTCCGGTTAGGCTTTCCAATGCCCAAACCCTTGGTTATAGAGGTTCTCAAAACCCAATGTACGACCTCCTCTACAATGACAACCGTAATAAAATCGGTAAATTTCTGGCCAACTTCTATGCAGAGGCAGACCTTATTCCAGATCGCCTGACTTTCCGAACCGCTTATAACTACAGCTATTCGAACATCAACTCTAGAAATGTCAATTTTGAGTATAGCGATGGAGTTACTGATTTTCAGTCTTCTATAAGAAGAAGCCACGCTACATCATTCAACCAAATTTGGGACAATTACCTTACTTACAAGCAAAACATTGGCCTGCACAACATTACTGCAGTGGCCGGTTATTCTTTCCGAAGCGAAAGTACTGAAGGGCTCTTTGCCAGAGGTACGGAGTTAGACCCTTCACCAAGCCGTATTCAGGAAGAACTGTGGTACATTTCTCTGGCCGATGTTATCGATCAGGGTGGAGTTGGCGACTTTGGTGCTAAAACCTACGGTTCATCTTATTTTACCCGTTTGGCCTATAACTATGACGACCGATATCTTCTTTACGGAACTTACCGAAGAGATGGCACCAACATTTTCCAACAAAAGTGGGGCAACTTCTTTACCATTGGTGCCGGATGGGTACTTTCAGAGGAGAACTTCTTTAACCTTTCCGGTGTAGACTTCCTTAAAATAAGAGGTGGCTGGGGACAACTTGGCAACGCAGGCGTTACACCATCTGTAGGTGCCCCAACAGTAGAACAGAGATTCCTGGCTATAGATGGAGTGAGAGTTCCGGGTAATGTGGTTATTCCTACCTATGACTATGTGGATCGTTGGGAAACAACCGAAGAACTTAATATAGGTGTAAGCTCAAGAATGTTCAACGAAAGACTATCAGTTGAAGCTGATTATTTTCAGAGAGACACTAAAGATGCAGCCGTAACCATCATTCTCCCACTCATTAGAGAAAATGTAAGAAGAAGTGCGGCCGGAATAAGAAACTCCGGTATTGAAGTGGCCATGAACTGGTCCGATGAGCTCGCCAACGGAATCAGCTACCGTGTTGGCGGAAACTTTGCCACACTAAACAACGAAGTGCTCACACTTGGCGGCCCTCAATACCTCGATGGTGGTCAGGCCGAATTCCGTCAGCGTTCTATTGTAGGGCAGCCTCTACAGGCATTCTTTGGATATGAAACCGATGGTATTTTCCAAAACCAGAACGAAATCAACAACAGTGGATATACCGCTGAGTTCATTAACGATTCGGGCATTGAGCCCGGAGATTTCCGATACAAAGATCAGAACGGTGACGGTGTGATAGACGATCAGGATCGTGTGGTATTGGGCTCTTTCTTACCCACGCTAACCTATGGATTCAACCTGGCGGTTAGTTATAAGAACTTCGATTTTTCGGCCGATTTCCAGGGACAATCAGGACATAGCATTCTCAACCGTAAAAGAGGTGAAATCATTTTCACTACCGATACTAACATTGATGCAGAACTGGCCACCAACCTTTGGACAGGCGAGGGTACTTCAAACAAGTATCCTTCGGCCGCAGGTTTAAGAAAAGGCTGGAACCAGAGCATGAGCGATTATTTCGTGGAAGACGGTTCATACTTCAGAATTCAGAACGTGCGCCTGGCCTACAACATTCGTAACAAAACCGTATTAGGCACGGATATCCCTGACGCCCGCATAACCTTTACGGCAGAGCGTCCATTAACTGTCTTTAACTACAATGGATTTAACCCGGAAGTAGCCAACGGAATAGACAGACAGACTTACCCAATTCCTGCGGTATACACCCTTGGTTTGAACATTAAGTTTTAAAACGAAAGAAACAGACAATGAAAGCATTAAATATAGTTAAGAAGCTCACAGCACTAAGCCTGGCCATGGTACTGGCAACCGGCTGTGACGACAAGCTCAACGATCCGCTGGAACAACGTGTGTTAGTAGAAGACACAGACTACACCAAAACGGAAAACATGGCTCAGCTTATTACAGGAGCCTACGAATTGCTCTACGCTCTGCAATGGGAAACCTTCCCTTTGCTATCCGTAAGAGGCGATGATGTAAACGCAGCCGGAGACCAGTTTCCACTCACAGAAACCGACTTTTTCCGCTACGACAGATCTTTCTGGATGTACAACTCCACATGGCTCAACTTCTATGACGACATCATTAAGTTTCATGCCACAATGGAAGAAATTGAGAAGTACAAGGAGTTTGCCGCCAACCCTGCCACGGCCGACCAGTACATTGCAGAGATTCGCGTAATGCGGGCCTTTGAACTCTTTCAGCTAGCCAGGCTCTGGGGCAATATATTGCTCCCTACCAGCTCGCAAACCGATGGACTCTATACGACCCCGGTTTCTAGCTTCGAAGAGGTAATGACCCACATTTCTGAAGAAATGGATGCCGCTATCCCTCTCCTTCCGAATGTTCGCCCTAACCAGCGCACTGATATTAAGGGTGGAATTACCCGATACACTGCTCTGGCTGTAAAAGCCATGGCCAATCTGGAGCTTAAAAACTACCAGGCCGTTGCCGATGCCACCGGAGCCATCATTAGCTCCAATGCCTTTGAGCTATACCCTGATTTTTATGAGCTATTCAAAATTCCGGGGAAACTAAGCAACGAAAGCCTCCTGGAGTTCCAGTACTCAGACTTTGGTCAGAGCTCTGGCGAAGCCGAATACTACCTTCATGCCTTCTTTGGACCAAACAACTGGACCCCTGCAGTAGCCGGTTCCAGCGGTGGATGGGGTTTTTGGGAGCCTACCATGAAGTACATCAAGTTTATGCTGGACCGAAACGAGACTGTACGACTGGAAACAAGCGTTTTATTTACCAGAGAAGGTATTCAGCGCATTCAGGAAGACCCCAATTATGCCAACCTGCCAGCCTTCGTTTCCAATACCACCAGAGATGGCGATGTAATAGGCCGAACAGACAACCAGCCTAACCCGCGAGCCATTTTCTCCAGCGGAAAGCACTACCTGCCCTCAAATCAGTTAACTCCGGGCAGAACCAGATATGGTGAAAACAAGAACTTCCTGGTTATACGCTATGCAGAAATTCTGCTCATGCATGCCGAAGCACTGGTGAATGGAGCCACAAGCACTGTTATGTCGGCCGATGATGCCGTGAACGAAGTACGCAACAGAGCCGGGCTGCCCGATATTAGCGGAGTAACTCTCAATGAAGTACTCAACGAAAAATTCGCTGAGTTTGGGATGGAATGGGGTATTCGCTTCTACGATTTGGCGCGCTACGAGCGCACCTCAGAGCTGACTCACGATGGAAGAACCTATACGCCTGCTGCGCGATTCATTCCTTATCCATTGGCTCAATTGGATCTGTTAACCCAACTCAATGGCAACTAAGAAAACACAAAGCATTATGAAACTATTTAAATCAATCGTAACAAGCTTCGCCCTGCTACTCGTATTGGTGGGTTGCGACAACAGCTTTATAGACGAAATAGAGGCGGTTGACCCCGGTGCAGACGAGTCGGCACCGGCCGTCACCATCTCCTACCCTACTGAGGGCACCCAAATTCAGGTCTACGAATCGGTAACCTCCATAAACATTCAATTTGAGGTGACTGACGACATCGAAGTAGACAACATCTCAGTGAGGTTGAACGACAACGAAATTGTTAGCTACAGCGATTTTAAAGACTACAGACGTTTTGTAGGCGAATACCTCTACGAAGAATTGGTAGACGGTGATCATACACTCTCTATAGTAGCCACCGACATTGACGGTAAAACCACTACCAGAAGCGTGAATTTCTCCAAAGTACCACCTTATCAGGCCAAATATGATGGAGAAATATTCTACATGCCTTTTGATGGTGACAACATAGAGCTGGTAAGCGTAACCTACCCTACGGAAGTAGGCAACATGGGCTTTGCCGGACAGGGGAAAGTTGGTGGTAATGCTCTTGCAGGTGCCAGCGGGTCGTACCTTACTTTCCCAACCAATGGCCTGTTGGAAGATGAATTCAGTGCTGTTTTCTGGATGAAGGTAAATGCAACTCCTGACAGAGCCGGTGTATTGGTTATTGGGCCACCCGATGAAGCCAACCCTACCAACCCGAACAACAGAAAGGCCGGTTTCCGTTTCTTCAGAGAAAATGCAGGAGGCAAACAACGCTTTAAACTCAATGTGGGTACCGGTGCCTCCGATAGCTGGTTCGATGGAGGCGCTGCGGCCGATGTAGACCCCACCAAAGACGAATGGGTGCACATGGCCTTTACCATTTCTCAGTCAGAGGCCACCGTATACATAAACGGTCAGGTAGTGAAAACAGGAGCGTTTGCAGGAGTAGACTGGACCAACTGCGACATTATATCCATTATGTCAGGAGCTCCAAGGTTCACCGCGTGGAACCACCTTTCAGATCAAAGCTTTATGGATGAGCTCCGTTTATTCAACAAGGCACTCTCGCAAACCGAAATTCAGAACATTATTAGAGACGAAGGAGGCAATGTGCCTTATCAGGGGGAATTTGGTGAAATTTTCTATATGCCATTCGATGGCAACTATACAGAGGCAGCATCTGGCAGTAACGCTACTGCAGTGGGATCTCCTTCTTTTGCCGGATCGGGTTTGAGAGGAACCAATGCCTACAAAGGAGCGGCCGACTCTTACCTGACATTCCCTTCGGAGGCACTTGAAAACGATGAGTTTAGCGCTTCTTTCTGGTATAAGGTAAATGGCGATCCGGACAGAGCCGGTATTTTGGTAATAGGACCTCCGGACGATGCCAACCCCACAGCACAGAACAAGCGCACCAGCGGCTTTAGATTCTTTAGAGAAAATGCGGGTGGAGAGCAGCGTTTTAAACTCAATATAGGTACCGGTGCCTCCGACAGCTGGTTCGATGGAGGCGATGCAGCCGATGTTCCCCTTACCAATACAGACTGGATTCACATGGCCTTTACCATATCGCAAACAGAAGCTAAGGTCTATATCAATGGTCAGCTGGTAAGCGAAGGCACTTTCGATGGCATAGACTGGACCGATTGCGATATTATGTCCATTATGTCGGGGGCTCCGCGCTTTACCGGATGGGGACACAATGCCGACCATAGTGTGATGGACGAGTTGCGCATTTTCGACCGTGTAATTACACAAACAGAAATACAGACAATCATTAATGCTCGCTAAGTAGCAATCGAATAATTACTATGAATTGGGGAATTCAGCCTGGCTGAAATCCCCAATTTCATCTAAACCAGTTAATAATGAAGCTCCACTACCTTCTGTCTTTAGTGTTTTTAAGCATGCTAGCCTGTAGCAAAGATGAGCCTGGCGCAGAACCCCTTGTGCTCAAAAATGCCTTTGCCGGTGACCTTGAACTGAGCACTGGTAGTGTTACAGAAGGAGTTCCTGTAGACCGAACTATATCTTTGGTATTTTCTGCTGCCCTCGATGAGTCTACTACTCAATCAGGAATACTATTGAGTGAAAACGACAACGAAGTTTCAAAAACCATCTCCCTTTCATCCCAAGGCAAATCAGCCCTACTACTCGTTAACGGTACACTTAAAGACAACACCCTATACACCATATCCATCAACCAAAACCTAAAAAGCACCGCGGGAGCAAGCACAACTCCCACCACTATTCAATTCAAAACACTGGCAGGAGCCCTCAGCCTAATCTCCATTGAAATAGATGGAGAAACGGTAGGCAACAACCCCAGAGTACAAGACATTGGTGTGCAACCCACTATTACCTTCAATTTTAGCACCGGGGTAAGCCTTCAAAGTTTTCAGAAAGCATTTAGGCTAACAGGACGCTCCGTGAGCATAAGCAGTTCTGATGAAAACAGAGTGGTTTCCGTTACCCCAACCACAGCCCTAGACTACATTAAAAAATATAAAATCACCCTCTCAGAAGAATTAAAGAGCAGCGAAGGCAGAGACTTTGAAGGGTACTCCCTGGAGTTCTACACACAATTAAACCCGGCCAATAAATTTCCGCAAATCTCTGAAAGCGAATTACTCACCAAGGTTCAGGAGCAAACCTTTAAATACTTCTGGGATTTTGCTCATCCTACCAGCGGATTGGCCAGAGAGCGCAACAGCAGTGGCAATACTGTAACCATTGGAGGTTCGGGCTTTGGTGTTATGGCCATACTGGTAGGCATAGAACGCGGTTTTATTAGCCGGCAACAAGGAATAGACAGGCTCCAGACCATTGTGAACTTCTTAAAAAATGCCGATCGTTTTCATGGGGTATGGCCTCACTGGATGAACGGCAATACCGGTAAGACTATTCCTTTTAGTGCTACAGACGATGGAGGCGACCTTGTAGAAACGGCTTTTATGATTCAGGGGCTCCTCACCGTTAGAGAATACCTCAACGGCTCCAATACTCAGGAAAAAGCCATTATAGATACCATTACAGAACTTTGGGAAGAGGTAGAATGGGATTGGTACACCAGAGGCGGCCAGAACGTATTGTACTGGCATTGGTCGCCCAATGTAGGCTGGGAAAAGAACCTGAAAATTCAGGGCTGGAACGAATCGCTAATAGTCTATGTACTGGCCGCTTCTTCTCCCACCCACCCTATTTCAGCCAATGTATACCATGAGGGTTGGGCCAGAAATGGCAATATGGCTAATGGTGAAGAATACTTTGGGACCACCTTGCCACTAGGCTACTCCTATGGAGGGCCACTATTCTTTAGCCACTACTCTTTCCTTGGCTTGGATCCGCGGCAGCTCGAAGATCAATACGCCAACTATTGGGATCAAAACGTAGCCCACAGCAAGATAAATTATGCATACGCTGTTGCCAACCCCAAAAACTTTGTTGGCTATAATGAAAACGCCTGGGGACTTACCGCCAGCGACAACCATCAGGGCTACTCTGCCCACTCTCCCACCAACGACCTGGGGGTAATTACCCCCACAGCCGCCCTTTCGTCTTTCCCCTATACACCCGATGAATCCATGAAGGCACTTAAACACTTCTACTACATTATGGGCGATATGCTTTGGGGAGAATATGGCTTCTACGATGCCTTTAACCTGACTGAAAGCTGGGTTGCCAGCTCATATCTGGCCATTGACCAGGGGCCTATTGTACTGATGATAGAAAATCACAGGACAGGCTTGCTGTGGAACCTATTTATGAAAAGCAGTGAAATAACTAACGGACTAAAGAAACTCGGATTTACAAGCTACTGAACCAAACCCTAGAATAACCCTAAACTAAGATGAACAAAAGAACAATACTTCAATGTTTGATGGCCCTGGCTCTGGGCGCCTTTTTATGGGCTTGCAGTCAATCCAAAGGCAGCCAGCAGGCCGACTCTATAAAAACCCAAAGCGAAGAAGACTCTTTGCTCAACCTGGTGCAATATCAAACCTTTCAGTATTTCTGGAATGGTGCCGAGCCCAACAGCGGCATGGCCCGCGAGCGATATCACATGGACGATATTTATCCCAGTCACGACAAAGACATTATTACATCGGGCGGCTCAGGTTTTGGGCTCATGGCACTAATTGTGGGTATAGAAAGAGGCTTTATTACCCGGGAAGAAGGTATTGAGCGCTTTGAGAAGATCGTAGACTTTCTGGAAAAAGCCGATTCGTTCCATGGAGTATTCCCTCACTGGTGGGATGGCAAAACCGGTAAGGTTTCGGCCTTTAGCAAAAAAGACGATGGGGGCGACCTGGTAGAAACCTCTTTTCTGGCAGCCGGCCTGCTTACCGTGAGACAATACCTGGACAAAAACGATAAGCGAGAAAAACAGCTGGCCGAACGCATGAATACCCTTTGGGAAAACATTGAGTTCGACTGGCACACCAAAGGCGAAAATGTACTCTACTGGCACTGGTCGCCCAACTATGAGTGGGAAATGAACTTTGATGTTAGAGGTTACAATGAGTGCCTCATTATGTATGTGCTGGCAGCTTCATCGCCAACCCATTCGGTAGACCCTGCTGTGTATCATGAAGGTTGGGCCATGAATGGTGCCATTGCCAACGATACTACCTACTATGGGCTCGAAACTGTACTTAACCACTACGAAACCAACGACTCACCCGTGGGTCCGCTCTTTTGGGCACACTACTCTTACCTCGGCCTTAACCCAAAAGGCCTGAAAGACAAGTATGGAGACTACTGGAAGCTCAACCGCAACCATGCCCTCATTCATCACAAACATGCAGTAGCCAATCCCAATGAATTCAAAGGATACGGGCCTGACATGTGGGGCTTTACCTCCAGCTACTCCATGAGAGGCTATGCCGGCCATAGACCTGACCGCGATCTTGGGGTAATTTCGCCAACTGCTGCCCTTTCTTCTTTCCCATACACTCCGGAAGAAAGCATGGCCATGCTCAAAAAACTCTATACCGAAGCCGATTCCCTTGTAGGCGAATTTGGTCCTTACGATGCTTTTAGCTTCCACGAAAATTGGTACCTCCCACGCTACCTGGCCATCGATCAGGGCCCAATTCCAGTAATGATCGAAAACTACCGCAGCGGGCTAATCTGGGATCTGTTTATGTCGGCTCCGGAAATACAGCAAGGACTTAAAAAACTAGGTTTCTACTATGAAGATTAAGCTACTGCTCATCTGTACTTTGGCCGGGGTATTAAACATTAGCCTGGCCCAAACAAAGGAAGACTTTAGAGCGGCAAAACACACCTATGAAGAAGGTTCGCTCAACTATAGAGTACTTTATCCGGAAGGGTTCGATTCCACAAAGGAATATCCACTGGTACTTTTTCTTCATGGCGCTGGTGAACGTGGTACCAACAATGAGAAACAGTTGGTGCATGGCAGCAAACTGTTTCTCGACCCTTCCAATCGGGAAAAGTTTCCGGCCATTGTCGTTTTTCCTCAATGCCCACCGGAAGACTACTGGGCCAATGTACACAGACCACTCGATGAGAATGGAAAACGTCAGTTTACCTATTTCACCACCAAAACAGAACATACATTGGCCATGAAAGGCCTTCTTTCATTGGTCGATTCGCTTAGTCGGGTTGCTCATATAGATAAAGACAGAATGTATGTAATGGGCCTTTCCATGGGAGGAATGGGCACATTTGAGCTTGTGAGCCGCAGACCCAAAACGTTTGCGGCTGCCGCACCCATTTGTGGTGGCGACCACCCAAAAAGTGCCAGAAAGTACGCCAAAAAAGTACCCTTCTGGATATTCCATGGCCTGAAAGACGATGTAGTGCCTCCTCATTTTTCTAAAGAAATGGCCAGTGCTATTGAAGAAAAGGGCGGTCGGGTAAAACTCACCCTTTACCCCAATGCCAACCACAACAGCTGGGATCCTGCATTTGCCGAACCTGAACTATTGCCCTGGCTATTTTCTCATTCCAAGTAACCTATACCCGCAATGCATTCATTCAACATCCATAAAAGCACACCTCTTATACTCCTGGTAAGCATCATGGGGTTCATGGCCCTAAATGGCTGCGAAAACCCATCGGGCAGCTCAGACCCTATGAGCCGGTTCATCGATTCGCTCATTCAAGAAATGACCATCGAAGAAAAAGCCGGACAACTCACCCTCTACACCAGTGGCTGGGATGTAACAGGACCTGTATTGCGCGATGACTACATGGACGAATTGAGGGCTGGCAGAGCCGGTAATCTCTTTAATGCCCATACCGTAGACTACGCCCGTGAACTGCAGCGCATAGCCGTTGAAGAAACACGGCTGGGTATTCCTCTACTCTTTGGCTTGGATGTAATTCATGGTTATAAAACCACCTTCCCAATTCCTCTGGCCGAGGCTTCTAGTTGGGACCTTGATATTATTGAAAAATCGGCTCACCTGGCCGCCAAAGAAGCCGCCTCTGCCGGAGTCAACTGGACCTTCAACCCCATGGTTGATATTGCGCGCGACCCTCGTTGGGGCCGCATTGCAGAAGGTAGTGGCGAAGACCCCTTCCTAGGTGCACTCATTGGTGCTGCCAAGGTTAGGGGCATACAGGGTAAAAACCTTGCCGACCCTACCACCATTTTGGCCTGCGTAAAGCACTTTGCCGCCTATGGAGCTTCCCAGGCAGGGCGCGACTATCATACAGTGGATATGTCTGACCGGGAATTGAGGCAGAACTATTTACCTCCCTACAAAGCCGCTCTGGAGGCCGGTGCCGCCACAGTAATGACCAGCTTTAACGAATTGGATGGAGTGCCTGCTTCTGGCAACCGCTACCTGATGACAGAAATATTGCGCAATGAATGGGGTTTTGATGGCTTTGTGGTAACCGACTACACATCTATCAATGAAATGGTGCCTCATGGAGTAGTAGCCAACGAGAAAGAGGCCGCAGAGCTGGCCTTTAAAGCAGGCGTACAAATGGATATGCAGGGAGGGCTTTACAGCCGTTACATTCCGGAACTGATTGCCGAAGGAAAGATTGAAGAGTCTACACTGAATGAGTATGTAAGACAGGTGTTGGAAATGAAGTACAAACTGGGATTGTTTGAAGACCCCTACCGATACCTAAACAAAGACAGGGAGCAACAAACGCTATATTCTCAAGAATTAATGAATCATGCGTTATTGGCCGCAAAAGAGTCTATTGTTCTGCTCAAAAACCAACCGGCAAGCAAAGGCCAAAGTAATCTTTTGCCACTTTCTAAAAAACTTGGCTCAGTAGCGCTTATTGGTCCATTGGCCGATAACCGCAAAGATATGCTAGGCACCTGGCATGTAGCTGGCGATGCCTCTAAAGTGATTACTCTAAAAGAAGGCATAGCGCAAATTGCTCCCGGAGTAAAAATCAACTATGCACGTGGTGCCGGCTTTAGTGGAGACAACCGGTCGGGTTTTGCTGAAGCTCTGGCAGCAGCCAGAAAATCGGATGTAGTTATAATGGCCATAGGTGAAGACTATACCCAAAGCGGAGAAGCAGCCAGCCGATCGGAAATAGGACTGCCAGGACCGCAACAAGAGCTTATAGAAGCTATACATGCGCTTGGTAAACCCATAGTCGCAGTGGTAATGGCTGGCAGGCCACTCACCATCAATTGGATTGACGAACACATTCCTGCTGTTATGAACGCCTGGCATCTGGGCACAATGTCTGGAAAAGCCATTGCTGAAACGCTTTTCGGAGACCATAATCCGGCCGGCAAACTCACCATAACTTTTCCTAAAAACGTGGGTCAGATTCCCATATACTATAACATGAAGAATACAGGCCGCCCTTTTAGTGCCGACAACAAATACACCAGTAAATACCTGGATGTTTCTAACGAGCCGCTCTATCCTTTCGGCTACGGACTGAGCTACACCACCTTTGAGTACAGCAACATTAGCTTGAGCAGCTCTGAGCTATCGTTCGATAGCTCCCTTACCGTTTCGGCCACGGTAACCAACACGGGAACCTATGAGGGCCAAGAGGTAGTACAGCTCTATGTGCGAGACATGGTGGGCAGCGTAACCCGCCCGGTAAAAGAGCTCAAAGGATTCGAGAAAATTAAACTTAAACCCGGAGAATCGAAGCGCGTGTCGTTTAACCTTAGCGCTAAAGACCTGGCATTCTATACTTTAGATATGCGCTTTGAAGCCGAACCGGGGGATTTCAAAGTATTTATTGGCCCCAACTCTTCCACAGGACTTGAGGCCGACTTTAAGCTTAAGTAAAGAAAAATGCCGTCCTTTTCCAGAAGTGCAATCATCGTTTCAGCCCCCTTGGAATCATTCACCGGAATTTCTGTCAATGGGCAAGGCAGAAAAAATACAGCCGTGAGTGAAAACTGGAAATTCAATGCGGACGGCATCTTATGGGTAGGTCGGTGGGAACCCTGCACGCTGGGCAACCATCGACCTCACCTATGCCATTGTACAATCAAAAACTAAGACCATGACTAATTCCACAACCAAACTTTTAAGTCTGCTGGCGCTGGTGCATCTGGTAGCATTGGCTTGCTCTGCCCCAAGGGGCGAACAAAAAAACGACTTGATTTTAAAGCACATTGAAGGGACAGAACCCATGAATGTAGTTTTTATTCTTAGCGATGACCATCGCTACGACTTCATGGGTTTTACTGGTAAAGTACCTTTCTTAGAAACTCCTGCAATGGACAAAATGGCACGCGAAGGGGCCCATATTGAAAATGCATTCGTTACCACCTCGCTATGTTCGCCCAGCCGGGCTTCCATTCTCACGGGGCAACTATCGCACCACCACCAGGTGGTAGACAATCAGTCGCTTATTGCTGATAGTATAAAGTTCTTCCCCCAATACCTTCAGGCAGCCGGTTACGAAACAGCCTTTATGGGCAAATGGCATATGGGTGAACACCATGCAGACCCTCGAAAGGGCTTTGATCATTGGTTTAGCCTTAAAGGTCAGGGCAATTATTACAACCCACTCATTAACATCAATGGGGTTGAAAAAACCTTTAGCGACAGCACATACATTACCGATTTACTTACCGAAGAGGCTGTTAAATGGCTAAGCGAAAGAGACGGCCAAAAGCCCTTTTTCCTCTATTTATCACACAAAGGCGTACATGCCGACTTTAAACCGGCCAAACGACACCAGGGAGTATATGCCAATGCCAAACCGAGTTATCCGCCTACCATGTTTCCTGAAAAGAACAAAGACTACAACTATGCCGATGTACCCGATTGGGTAAAAAAACAACGCAACAGCTGGCATGGTGTAGACTATATGTATCATGGTCAGATTGGTTTCGATGAGTTTTACCAGCTTTATACCGAAACGCTACTTTCGGTAGATGAAAGCATTGCAGCCGTGCTTGACCAACTGGAGAAGAGCGGACAGATTGACAATACCATTGTATTCTATATGGGCGATAATGGCTTTTCGTTTGGTGAGCACGGCCTTATTGACAAGCGACATGCCTATGAAGAATCCATTCGGGTGCCGCTGCTCATTTATGGCGGAAAAGATGTAATTAAGCAGAATAAGGTGAAGCAAATGATTCAGAACATAGACATTGGCCCCACCATATTAGCCATGGCCGGTTTAGAAAAACCCACCAATATGGATGGAGAGAGCTTTTTACCTATTCTTAAAGGGGAGAATCCCGATAACTGGAGAAAACGCATTTATTATGAGTACTTCTGGGAGCGGCCATTTCCGCAAACTCCTACAGTACATGCGGTAAGAACAGACAAATATAAGTTTATACGCTACTATGGTTTGTGGGACATTAACGAGCTTTATGATCTGGAGAACGACCCTTGGGAGATGAATAATCTAATCAGGAACGAAGCGTATCGCGACATTGCCAAACAACTTCGCACCGACCTTTTTAACTGGCTTGAAGAAACAGGCGGAATGCAAATTCCACTAAAGACTGATGGCACGGGAGCGCGGTTCGACCATTTGTACAGGGGCACCTTTTAAAGAGTGAATTGGACCAACGAAATATTACTTATAGCCGGAGGCATATTGGCGGGAATAGTGAACACCATTTCCGGTAGTGGCACACTGTTCAGCATGGGAGTAATGACCCTCACGGGTATTCCGTTGGTAATGGCCAATACCACTACACGCCCCGGGGTTTTCTTTCAAAACCTAACGGGCGTGTTGGTGCTTCGAAAGACTATTTCTTCACAGCATGGTAAGTTTAAACTCACTCCAATTCTCTCTACCGTAGCCGGAGCTATGGCGGGTGCCTGGTGCGCAACTCAGGTGTCCAACGCATCCTTCAACCTAATGGCTACGATAGTAATGGTAGCCTTGCTGATTTCGTTTCTTTTACCCGGCTCACTAACCAGAAGATCGAAACTATCATTTTCCGGTAGTTCGGGCTGGGCTGCAATTTTGCTATTTCTCGGTGGTCTGTACGGTGGTTTTATACAGATAGGCGTGGGGATTCTCATTCTGGTTATACTTTCCGGAGTATACCGTATGCCCTATCAGGAGGCCAATACGTACAAACTGCTTATCGTACTCATTTATACCATTCCCACTACACTGTATTTTGCCTTTACCAACCACATTCTCTGGAAGCCAGCCCTGTTGCTGGCCATAGGTCAGGTAATAGGTGCCTATGGTGTGGCCCGGTTTATAAGAGTAAACACTAAAGCCCACTTGTGGGCCAAAGTTATTTCGGTTTTAATGATTGTGGCTACGCTCATCAAGGTATGGTTTTATTGAGTATATCGACCGCAACAAACGTGTCAGAATAATCATTTCAACCCTAATCACAACCCTATAAGGATCAATACATATATTTCTATGAAAAGCATTAACCTGTTCTTCCCACTTCTGCTCCTTCTCGCCTGCTCAGGCCCAGAACAGCATCAGCCAAAAGTGTCATTTGCTACGGCTCAGGAGCAAAAGAACTACAAAACATATTGCAACCCACTAGACATCGATTACACCTACATGTCGCATTACAGAGCCAACAACAACGTTTCCTATCGCTCGGGTGCCGACCCGGCCATTGTGAACTTTAAGGGCACCTACTACATGTTTGTTACCCGTTCTCACGGCTATTGGGCCTCTGAAGACATGAGCAATTGGCGGTTTATCAGACCCCAGAGTTGGTATTTCAACGGCAGTAATGCTCCTGCTGCCACTGTAAGAGACGGAAAAATTCTGGTATTAGGCGACCCTTCGGGTAGGGGCGCGGTCATCGAAACAGACAACCCGGAATTGGGCGATTGGAAAACCAACTTTGCCGTGATTAATACGCCCAATGGCGTGCAGGACCCAATGCTATTTACTGACGATGATGGCCGAGTATACCTCTACGAGGAGTCGTCTAACAAATTCCCTATCAGGGGGGTAGAGCTAGACCCGGACAACTACTACATTCCCAAAGGAGAACAGACTGATTTACTTTATCTTCAGCCCGAAAAACATGGGTGGGAACGTTTTGGGCAAGATCATAAATCGGACATCCAGCCATTTATAGAGGGTCCCTGGATGGTAAAGCATGGAGACACCTACTACCTGGAATATGGTGCTCCGGGAACTCAGTGGAACGTGTATGCCGATGGGGTGTATACCAGCAAAAGCCCTTTGGGGCCGTTTGAATATGCTCCTTACAACCCAATTTCTTACAAACCCGGAGGATTTCTGAAAGGCTCGGGGCATGGCAGCACCGTACGCGATAATAATGGCAATTACTGGCACTACGCTACAATGGCCATTTCAGTAAACTATAAGTTTGAGCGAAGAATAGGGATGTACCCTGCCGGATTCGAAGAAAACGGTCAAATGTACGTGAATACTGCCTATGGAGACTATCCTCACTATTTGCCCGGCACACCCGTGGAAGATCACAAAAACCGATTTACCGGGTGGATGCTCCTTAGCTACAACAAGCCGGTACGCACAAACTCAGGCCTGGTGAGTCAGGAAATCAACGTGGTAGATGAAAGCGAGTCGGGCTATATGCTCGGGCAAATTAGGGAGTTCGATATCCGTAAAATAAACGATGAAGAAATTCGCTCCTATTGGGTATCGGAGGCCAACAACGATTCCATTTTTGTGGAAGTAGATTTAGAGAAAACCATGGATGTAAAAGCTATCCAGATCAACTTTCAGGACTTTAACAGTAAAATATTCGGGCGTCCGGATACGCTGAGACAGCAATTTACAATAGAGGCCTCTATTGATGGCAACAAGTGGCAGACCATTGCAGACTACTCTGAAAACATGCGCGACATGCCCCACGGATACATTGAGTTACCCCAAGCTATTGAAGCCCGCTATGTGCGCTACAACCATGTATACTGCACCAATGAGTACCTCTCCATCTCCGAGTTCAGGGTATTTGGCAACGGCAAAGAGGACCTACCCGAAACCCCTGCCAATTTTAAGGTGAGCCGACAAAAAGACCGGAGAAATGCAGACTTGAGCTGGGATACCGTTGAGGGTGCCACAGGCTATGTCATTTATTGGGGTATAGCCGAAGACAAACTGAACCTTTCTGCCATGATCTATGGAACGAATAGCTATGAACTTAGAGCTCTCAATACAGACACCGGCTACTACTACCAGGTGGAAGCTTTTGATGAAAACGGAATTTCGGAAAGAAGCGAAATACTATTTACTCAATAGGATCTGTTGGGTACCAAGAAGGTTTTGTGATAAAAACCACCCAATATTTTCCAGACTAAGACCAGAATTTCTTTTATCAATAAATTCAACCCAAATAAAGCCCTTGCCCATCGGTATCGGGTCAAAAAGAAGTATTTAAAGATAAAACATCATTACTATGCATTACTTTAGATAAAATCCTTTGCATGACCACCGACTACCAATCTGTAAGGTTTATTCATTGGTATTGCTCTAGGGTTCATTCTATATCACATGAGACCAAGCTCTTCGAGAAGAAGAAGGAGAAAGAGAAAAAAATATAAATCAAAAGGGTATTCCTTTCTTATCTGAGAGATAAAATGGACTATGGTTTTTGTCAGAACCAACGTGCCGCATATTTTCTGACGTTAAAAAGAAAATGGAAGCAATCAATCCAATATACTCTTATATCCATCTTACGGATTAAAGCCCTAATACTATTCGACATGTAGACTAAACAACCAACTAGCTCCTCACCGCTAACAACACCAAGAACGGGTAGTACTTGAATAAGCTTCTATATGTCCTGCGAACCCGGTTGTTGATCGAAAAGAACCAACTGACCAAGGTAGTTATCGTTCACCCAGCTATGAGAAACTTGTTCATTGGCTTACTTCTGTGGCCTCTCTACTCTCAGGCACAGATACTCGGAGGCCCCTGCGAAGGTTGCGAGGCATTATTAGAGTACGGCAACAAAACGTTGACATCTACCGATACTCTACCGGGGTTTAAAGAAGGGGCTCCTCAAATGATTATTCGGGGAACCGTATTTCAAAAAGACGGCCATACCCCTGCCGAAGGCGTTATTATTTATGCTTACCACACCAATAGTGAAGGAATATACCCCACCCGGGGCAATGAAACAGGTTGGGGCCGAAGACATGGCTACATAAGAGGATGGGCTATAACCGATAAAAACGGCCAATATACCTTCTATACCTTCAGGCCCGGAAGCTATCCCGGCCGAACAGCTCCAGCCCATGTACACCTTACCATAAAAGAGCCCGGCAAAAGAGAATATTACATTGACGATATAATGTTTGAAGATGACGAACTCTTGAGCCAAAGTATTCGCAAAGACAGGAAAAACAGAGGCGGAAATGGTATTGTTAATCTCAAAGAAGAGAATGGTTTCTTTTGGGCAAGACGCGACATTTTTCTGGGCTTAAATATCCCAAACTACCGCTAATTTTCATTCTCAATTGGTCGGCCTATAATCTATTAAAAAGCCTGTTAATGCCTAAATTGCCCTCTGACTAAATAAGGCATCGAATATGCGGCAATTTGTGCTTTCAATCTGTTCCTGCTTTTGGCTCATAGTAAGCTGTCAGCCCAAACCCACAACAGAGCAATCTGCGTCTTCAGTGCGCGCCTATATACCCGAACCTTACGCAACGGAAATAGCACAAATACCCTATAGAGGCTATACAGATACCACCCATATGGTGTGGATAAAAGGGGGAACTTTTACCATGGGAGCAGAGCATAATATGGCAATGGCCCATGAAAAACCACCACATAGAGTACAAGTAGGAGGTTTCTGGATGGATAAGTACGAGGTCACCAATGCAGAATTTTTGGCCTTTACCCAAGCCACCGGATACAAGACCTTAGCCGAACGGGCACTGGACTGGGAAACCATGAAAAAAGAGCTGCCTCCCGACACTCCAAAACCGCCTGACAGCCTGTTAGCCCCGGGCTCATTGGTATTCTACAGTCCCCCGCAAGTAGAAGACATGCATAACTATGCTCAATGGTGGCAATGGAAAAACCATGTAAACTGGCGCCAGCCGGAGGGCCCGGGAAGCAGCATTGAAGACCGTATGAACCATCCGGTAGTTCACATTGCCTACTACGATGCGCTTGCCTACTGCCAATGGGCAGGTAAAGAGCTACCTACAGAAGCAGAGTGGGAGTTTGCTGCCCGGGGCGGAAAGGAAGGCCATATTTACCCCTGGGGTAATGAATTAATCCCTGAGAACAAGCCTATGGCCAACTACTGGCAGGGCAATTTTCCTATAAATAACACGGTAGACGATGGATTTGAGCACACCAGTCCTGTCGGGGTCTTTGCGGCCAATGGATACGGTCTGTTCGATATGGCAGGTAACGTATGGGAATGGTGCAGCGACTTTTACGATGCCAACTATTATCAGCAACTGGCATTAAAAGGAACTATTAGTAACCCGCAAGGCCCTGAAAGAAGTTATGATCCGGCAGCTCCGTATGCAATTAAACATGTGATCAAAGGCGGTTCATTTTTATGTAACGACAGCTATTGCTCCAGCTACAGAGTATCGGCCAAAATGCCTGCGGCACCGGATACCGGAATGCCTCACCTGGGGTTCCGAACCCTCTTGCGTCCCTAACCTATCCCTGACAGTTCATGAGCCATCAATCACCCAGTGGGCTTCATCCACTGCCTTTAGCGTTGTATACTTCTTCCTCCCAGGCCTTTAGCTTTGGATTCATCCACCGAAACCATAATGGAGGACAGGCCGCCAGTAAAATCATGGCCGGATAACCTGAAGGCAACTGGGGCGATTCATCGTAGTGCTTCAATACCTGATAGCGCTTAATGGCATAGGCATGGTGATCGGAATGCCGTTGTAATTGAAAAAGAAAAAAATTGCTCAACCGATGGTTAGAATTCCAGGAATGCATTGGGTTCACCTTTTCATATCGCCCGGGGGCAAGCTCTTTTCGCACTATTCCATAATGCTCAATGTAATTTACCAGCTCCAGGAGTGTGAATGCCAAAATACTTTGACCAAAGAAGAACACCACCACCGGCCAGGCCATTTCCTGCAAATACCAGGTTGCGGCCAGCACAATCAGGGCGCAAAAAATAAGGGGTAGAACAGTAAACCAGAGCATATTATTCCTAAGGCTCAAAAACCCTTGCTTTCTGCGGCTCAACCTTTCCTTTTCCAGTTTCCAGGCACTAAAATAACTACCGAAAACCGAGCGTATCCAAAAACGATAAAAAGGCTCATTTTTACGACTCGTAGCCGGGTCTCTAGGTGTGGCCACATAGACATGATGTCCACGGTTATGCTCAATATAAAAATGCATATAGCATACCGTCATTAGTAGTAGTTTGGAACAAAACCGCTCCCAGCCCGACTTCTTGTGGCCTAACTCATGAGCTACAGTAATGCCTATGCCCCCGGTTACCAGGGCACAGCTAAGGGTAAAGCCAATCCACTCCATAAGGTCGAGGGAATGTGAGGCAACCATCCAACATGCCCATAAGACAAAGGCTACCTGAAAAAAAGTCCATACGTAAGTGATAAATCGATAATAGAACTGTTCGGCCAGAAGCAAACTTTCATTCTCACTTAAATTTTCAGGGTCTTCTCCTATCAGATGATCGGCCAAAGGAATGAGCACAAACACAAAGGCAACCGTCAACCAGTTCCAATAACCCCCGGAATAAAAGCCCAGCACAGTGAGCGAGGGAATGATAAAAGCCGTAAGAAAACCAATCTTCTTGATCCAACTCATGTAGAAAAATACAATTTCCCTACATCACTTTCAACTGTTGGTAGTCAGGTATGGTACTCAACATTTGGGTTGGCTCATTGGCGCCTGTGCATAAACCAGCATAGGTTTGTATACCGTTACTAATAATTACCAGCCTGGATTGACACACCTTGTTGTACGCGGCAATTTGCTCCACCACGTTTTGTCCCAAAGCCACAGAAGGTGCTTTACATTCTACCAGTACCAATGGTTTGAGCTTCTGGTCATAAATGAGAATATCGCTGCGTTTTTGCAGTTCATTATATTTTAAGCCCGACTCCACGCGAGTACGGGCCGCAGGATAACCCAAATTGACCATAAGATGGTTGAGCATGTGCTGCCTAACCCATTCTTCAGGAGTCAATTGAACGAACTTCTTTCGAATGGGATCGAAAATAAATAACTTGCCGCCTCTATTCTCAAGCCGATAGGCGTATGTCGGCAGGTTGAGTTGCAACATTGGGCAAATCTAATTACACCAAACATTATTCTATGAAAAACAAGCAAGAAATAGTTGAAAACTGGCTACCCCGCTACACAGGTGTGGCTCTGGAGGATTTTGGAGAATACATTCTACTTACCAATTTCATTTCGTATGTAGAAATGTTTGCAGATAAGTTTGGCGTGGAAGTAATGGGAGAAGGAAAACCCATGCAAAGTGCTACAGCCGAGAACATAACCATAATCAATTTTGGTATGGGGAGTGCAATGGCTGCCACTATTATGGACCTGCTTTCCAGCATTCACCCACGTGCCGTTCTATTTCTTGGTAAATGTGGGGGGTTGAAAAAGAAAACCCAACTGGGCGATCTTATTTTGCCTATTGCCGCTATTCGTGGCGAAGGAACCAGCAATGAATATATGCCGGTGGAAATACCTGCTCTTCCCTCCTTCCGTTTGCAGCGGGCAGTATCTTCCATGATTAAGAAGCACGCCATGGACTATTGGACAGGCACTTGCTACACCACCAACCGAAGGGTGTGGGAGCACGACAAGGCCTTTAAGAAATACCTGCGGAAAATCAGGGCTATGGCCATAGATATGGAAACGGCCACCTTGTTTACCGTAGGTTTTGTGAATGAAATTCCGCGAGGTGCCCTACTGCTTGTGTCGGATAACCCTATGATTCCTGAGGGTGTAAAAACCGAAGAAAGCGACAAGAAGGTTAGTGCTGATTATGTGAACGCTCACCTGGAAATTGGTATTGACGCGTTGCGCGAATTGAGAGATTCGGGTGACTCTGTGAAGCACATGCGCTTTGAATAAAAAATAGGGTTACTCATTTAGATCGCATTTGTTAGCCCCAGTATACCAGCCATAAGCTGTGTCCTCACAGCGTTACAACCATTTGTGAAGACACAAATGGAGGTAAGGTTCAGAAATGCACTTCTTGCGACATAAGTAAGTAACCCTATAAAAAAAATTCGGTGCGGGCCATTGGCCTGCACCGCCTTATGCTTTCAACGACTTACCAATACCTTGAGCGTATATCCTTTTTGTTCGGTAATTATCCTAAGCAGGTAAAGGCCATTTGGAAGTTCGGAAATATCTAATGGACTGAGACTGTTGTTTGCAACAGACTGATGAACAACCACTTCTCCTTTTAGAGTGTGCAGCTCAATACCTTTGATCTGGCCCGGGATTTCTCCATCGAAATGAATGATACCGCTGGCGGGGTTAGGATAATACCGGAAGCCGGGCAGTTCCTCCTCCAAGCCCGTGATCTGTTTCAATACCGGAACATCGTAAAGTATGTCTCCGTTTTCTAATACCACTCCGTGTTCAAAGTCGCCTGCAGTACCAGTGCCTTTTCTACTACCATCGGCATTCCTGAAAACGAAGGCCAGGCGATAGGCAAGCTTAGTTTGTCCCAAACCGTAATAGTTACTGGGCGTAAGGGTAATTTGCCACTGATTATTATTGGTTGTGGAGCGTGTCATTTCACCAACTCCATCATCTGCTCCCCAGTTACCCACCACGTGTTGTTCATCCCATGAAGTTCCATTGGCCGAGCTTGTAATAACGCCCGAATGCATATATACCTGCTGCGCGTTAAGCAATCCGCGGTTGCCAAAGCGAGCATCATAGGTTAGTGTTATTTCCGTATCCTGATCAAACTGCTGTGGAGTAATGGTAATTAACTCCCCATCAACTTCTATTGCAAAAAATATAGTTTGGCCTCTAAAGCCTTTACCAAGTTTAGAGTTATCGGCATTTTGGAAATACATGCCTAATTTAACCGCCTCTCCCGATGTAATAGAGAAATAGTCTTTCGGGGTAAGGGTTATTTGCCACATGTCATTTTCTCCATCCACACGAGTCATTAAACCTACACCATCATCGGTATGGTTGCCCACTTCGTTTTCCAGTGTTGTAGCATTGAAATCTTCAAACACTATACCGGCATGCATATATACCTTTTCGGCTCCCACCAGACCCTCAGTACCTGCCGGATGAGCTTTGGTGGCATCGAACGTAATGGTTATCTCATCTTCAACAAAGAAGCTGGCCGGGCTAATAGTAACCGGTAACTCATAGGCCTCAACCACCTGATGAAATCCATCTGAAATTTTATTTGAGGTATATATTCGAAATTCACCGGGTGCGAGGTTTATGTCTTTTTCAAAAGCTCCGGCCGGTATGGTCTCACCAGAAAAATAGTTGTACCAAGAGCTGCCTGTGGCTATGGATGGGTTAATTGATGATGCCTCCAAACCATAATTCCCTACAATCAACACATCAAGATCGTCTGAGTCAGCATGTATGAACCTTTCATTCCCTGAAAAATCATAGGTATAGGAAACGTTATCTTGGGCATTGATTTGTTTCCTAAGATTCAAAATGGCAGAAAAGGCATTGTATACATGCTTCCTCAGCTGATCATTATAGTATTGCAGGCCGTCTTGCCCCCATGGCAAAGGTTTGTTGCCCACTCTTCCGTTGAAGTTAATATCTATATCGTAGCCAAGCTCTCCAAATTGCCACAGCATTTTAGGGCCGGGCAGAGTGTAGAGAAAGGCAGCATTCATTTTTAATCGTTCCAAAGCAATGGTGGTATCGCGTGTGTTATAAACACCGTGGGCAAGTCCGTTTTCATACACTTCCCACAATTGGCGTTGCTCATCGTGGCTTTCCATATAGCTCACATGTGTTTCGGCAGTAGCCCCATCGAAAGAAGAGTTAGCTTCTCCTCCCAAAGCCGTCCAGTAGTTGTAGCCCATATTTCGCCAAAGGAGCATACCGGCCTCTGCCAGTTCATCTTCCTCGTTGGAAGCCGCAAAATGTTCCAGTATTACATAGGCTTTTTCGTCTACCTGCCACAGCTTATTGGCCATGCGCTTGAGCAGGTTTACCCTGGACTGATCATAGGCAGACCAAGCACCTACATCGGTATTTTTGGTCTGGGTGAAGCCCTTAGATAAATCGAAACGATAACCATCAAAATGATATTCCCTCAGCCAGTAGGCATTCACTGAATCAACAAAAGCCTGAGTATAAGGGCTCTCATGGTTGAAGTCGTACCCGACATTAAATGGGTGGGTTGCCTCGGTATTGAACCAGGGACTTTCTGCCGAAGGTTTAGAGCCGTCCCAATACATACGCACCATTGGGTTAAGTCCAAAAGCATGGTTGAGCACCATATCCAGAATAACCGCTAATCCACGCTGATGGCAGGCTGCTATAAAATCCTTTAAGTCGTTTTTGGTACCATAGTATTTGTCGGGAGCAAAAAAGTACATAGGATTATACCCCCATGATTCATTGCCTTCAAACTCCATAACCGGCATTAGCTCAATAGCATTTACGCCCAGATTTTGAATATAGTCCAACGTATCTATGAGATCTTTGTAGCTTCTGCTGCCCACAAAATCGCGCACCAAAAGTTCATACACCACCAGGTCTTTGGCGTCCGGTCTTTCCCAGTTTTGCTCGGTTGCCGGCCATTGGTAGAGTGCCTGACCTGTTTGAAAGGTGGTGGCAATGGCGTTTTCGGTCAGGTTGTAGTCTGGTATCTGATTGTTTACCGATAAGGGTATGTATTGATCGTTCCAGGGGTCGGCCACTTTATCGGCATAAGGATCTCCCACTTTAATGGCTCCTTCTACCCAGTATTGAAATACATATTCTTTTCCTGCCGTCAGGTTGGTCAGTGTAAGCCAAAATAGCTCTCCATCGGGTGTTTTATTCATCAGGTACTCAGGCTGAACCTCCCAGTTGCTCATATCACCTACCACGTAGACAAAGTCTTTGCCAGGAGCTTCCAGAACGAGGGTTACCCGGCTATGATCCTCATCATCATAGTTAATTCCTTTCTGTACTCCCTGCGGAAGTTCGGCCACAGTGGTGGCATCGGTAATGTTTACATTGAACGGTTGTTCGTCTTGTACTTGCTCTCCGTTGATGGTGGCCGTTACCCGAAGGGTTCCTCTAAAGCTTTCTGAAGGGCTAAAATTGTAGCTAATGGTAGTCCCCGTGTTTACATTGGCTTTATTTTCGAAACCCTGCCCTTGATCAATGGCTATTGTCATTTGACTCACGGTTGAAGAAGCTTCGGCACTAATGGTTATGTGCTCACCCGATTTTATAAAGTGGGTAGTAGTAGCAGGCTGCTTTATAGTTACAAAATTATCAACTGCAATATCTATAAATATATCGCCATTAGAAGCTACCTGTCCTCCCTCAAAGCTTCCTGGTGTTCCTTTGCCTTCTGCCGAGCCATCGGCATTTCGGAAAACCATGGCCAAACGAAAAACAGTAGTGGTAGATGGTACTCCGTAGTAAGCTCTGGCAGGAGCATCAAGGGTTATTTCCCATAAATCGTTCTGACCTTGTACCTTAGTCATCAGACCAATTCCATCGTCTTTGCCCCAGTTACCCTTTACGTAGTTTTCGTCCCAGGTTGTAGCCGTTGGCGAGCTGGTTATTACTCCACCATGCATATATACTTTTGATGCCCCCACCAAACCTCCGGTTCCCTGAGTGGCATCATAAATTATTTTAATCTGATCATCGGCTGTGGCACTGGCCGGTTCTATCCGCACAATTTGCGCAGTAGCAACAGACTGCAAAAGAAGAAGAAGAAGAAGTGCTGAAAAGAAATTTCGCATGAAGGGTAACTTTGTTGAGTTGCAAGGGAAGACTGCAATTGACCATAGATGAGGGTAGACAGTCTCCCCAAGCGGATTGTATGAAACCGGATATTAGTTTCCGCAGCCTCCTCCGAATTGGTCGCTGTTTCTCCACTCGGCTACTACTACAGCCACGGTATCTCCGGCAACAGCCGTAGTTGTACGGTTTTCACCGTTCAAAATTTCCTGACAATCTGATGTTTTTTCAACTTTATCCCAGGTACCATCAAGCCTCAATTTAAATCCACCATCAGCAATAGTGGTTTCTACGGTACCACAGTAGCAATCCGATTCTCCCACTTTAGTCAGGCTGACATCCGGGTTATTTCCCCAATCTGTAAACTGACCTACAACTCCTACAGAACCGGTGGTAAAGGAAGGTACTTCGGCCACAAACGAAATCTTTGACGCCACCACATGGTCTGGTGTAGGCATGCAGGCAATGGTTAAAGCTATGTTGGCACTTTGAGTAGCCCCACTACCGTCTGTTACAGTAACCACAGCGGTATAATCGCCTGTCTCATTAATGGTAAAGGAAAAGTCCAGGTCGGCCTCATCTCCTGAAAGGGTCAGTTCATCAGTAAGTACATTGGTTCCCTCTTTAGATATTGTTACCGTAGCTGAAGCAAGACCACTACCGGTAGCATCGATAGCAAGGGTCTGCTGAAAGCCTGCTCCGAGGGTAATTTCGGCTGGTGCACTAATCGCAATTGCTACCGCATCGTCTTCATCATCTCCACAAGAAGTGAGTGTCAAACTGGTCACAGCCAGGGCCATTATGGCTCGAATTAAATTTTTCATTATCGTTTAAGATTAGGTTGATTAAAGAAGTTTCTTAACCAAGAATAAGGATAAAAAAACCGCTTTGTAAATGATCTGAGACATTTCCGCGTTGCAAACGTTTGCGAAAACGAGGTTCCTAACCTTGAACAATTAAAATGGATAAAATTAAGCCCAGTTACTTCTTACTCTTCTAATAAGCAGAAGTCCTATAACAAAGAACACACTGAGTACCAGCGCACTATATCGCATAGAACCTGTAAACCACTCTACTGTGCCATAGGCAATGGTGCCAAATACTATGGATACATTGAAGGTGACATCGTAAAAACTAAAGAAGGAAGCGTGATCTGTGGTATCTTCAGGAATGAGTTTAGAAAAGGTAGCTCTGGACAGCGCCTGAATGCCTCCCATAATGACACCAACGAGAAAAGCCAACCCAAAAAACTGATAGTTGGTACTCACAAAGAAGGCGAGTATGCATACAGCAATCCATATGACTATCATCACTGACAGCGAGTATATATTGCCTTTTCTTTTTGAAAGATAGGCGAAGGCATAAGCGCCTCCTATGGCCACCAACTGAATGATGAGAACGGTCATAATTAGGTCGCGTGTTTCCATATTCAGCTCTTTTGCTCCAAACAAAGAGGCCAGATACATAACTGCCTGTACTCCTGCATTGTAAAAGAAAAAGCCCAAAACAAACTGCTTCATTTGACTCAATTTTCTAATCCGGCTATAAACCAGCCGAAGTTCTTTATAGCCATTGAGCAACCAGTGCCCCTCAGGCCGCTTGTGGTAAGGGTTGGCGGGAAGGCGGTTGAGAGAATAGGTAGCAAAACCCATCCACCAAAGGCCTACCGACAGGAAGGAAAGCCGAGCCGGGAGGTCGCCTTCCGGGATTCCGAAGGTAGCAGGCGATTCGATTATAGCAAGGTTAAGAATTAGAAGAATAACGCTACCTACATAACCCATGGAGTAGCCTTTGGCACTTAATTCATCGAATCGATTGGGAGTAGCAATCTCGGGTAAAAAAGCATCGTAAAATACTAAACTGGCGGAGTAACCTACACTGGCCAATACGGCCATGAGAATACCAAACTCTACATTTTGACCGGTAAAGAAGTACATACCCGCGCAACACAATGCTCCGAAGTAGGCAAAAAACCTCAGAAAACTCCTTTTCCGACCGGAGTAATCGGCAATACCCGAAAGCAACGGGATAAGCATAGCTGTGAGTAAAAAAGAAACACTCAGAGCATATGAATAAAGTACCGTGTTGGGCAAACTCCAGCCATAGAAATCGACCATTGCGGTGCCATCGGGCTGTGTGGTTACGGCCTCATAGTAAATAGGAAAAACTGCTGTGGTTATGGTAAGTGAGTAGACCGAATTGGCCCAGTCATACATACACCATCCATTGGTTGTTCTCTTATCGTTCAGTTCAATTCCGGTGGCCATGGCTAAGGTTTGAAATTCGGTTTAGAAACCGCTTGGTAAGATAAGGAAGAAAGACTCTTCTATAAAAGGCAATGAATACCATAAACAAAAAGAGACTGCATGAGCAGTCTCTTTTTATATGATTCGGTAGTTATTCGCTTAATTGTCTTCAGTCTTCTGCGGAGTGGCGTACATGATCTTACGAGCATTAGCCTCTCTCAGCTCCGTTTGAATATCTACAATGATCCCCATTTTGGTTTCATTGTCAACTTTCATTGAAACGGTAATCTGGTCACGCTCATTCTCTGCCAACTTAGATTTCTCCTCGTTGATCCACTGCACAATGTTTTCAATGCCAATAAAGGCATCATTGGCCTGAATAAGCGGCTCAGTTCCTAAAGACTTATCCTTAGGCTTACCAACATAAAGGTAAGTCACCAGTTTTTTCTTCTCGAGCTTTACCAACTGCTCTGCACGTGGAATTCTCTGCTCTACTTTAATTTCTGTTTCTCTCAACACAGTTGTTACCATGAAGAAAAACAGGAGCATGAAAATAATATCCGGCAAAGCTGCGGTAGGTATATCCTGACTCGATGTACTCTTTTTCTTAAACTTTGACATATTACCCTCCTTGTGTTGTTGGTTCTGCTATCGAAATAGCCTTAGGAATCCCCAATCGCGCTCTGTCATACAGTTCTTGCTCTTTTGGGTTGTTTCGATTCAGCTTTCTGAATTCTTCCGCTGTCAGCCCTACTCGCTCACCATAAATTCTATTGTAAGCAGCATTAAGGGCATCCAATATCTCAATAAATATCTCGTAGCTACTACCACGGTCTGCCTTGAGAGATACGATGGCCGAAGTCGGTCCATCTGATGATTCTTTGCTTCCCAAATTTCTAGAAATGTACGATTTCATAGAAGCCGGCAAGGTATTGTAAACATCTACATCACTCATTTTGTCGTTACCCTTTTTGGTATTGCTTGGGTTACCGAAGTTTAATACGAAATCATAAACCATATCTTCGATCAGCGCAACGTCTTCCAAAGGCTCATCTTCTACCAACAAACGGTCGGCAGAGTTTACCTGAATTTTGAAAACGTTCTTTTGGTTTTGCTTGATCTCGATTGGCTCATCGTCTTCGTTTTTCGGAGGAAGCAATAGGGTAAGACCTTTGTTTGTGGCAATTTGCGTAGTTACAAGGAAGAAGATCAAAAGAAGGAACGCAATGTCTGCCATTGAGCCTGCATTCACTTCCTGACTTCCTTTGTTTTTACTTCTAGCCATAAAATTATCTTACTATTCTTGCAATTGATGAGTAAATCAAGCCCACAACAGCTATAGTTACTAAAACTAAGGTTGTGGTCATAGCACCACCCACAAGTTTGTAGGTTGTTACAGCGCTTTCACTGGTTGGATCCATTTTGGCTGCCTCCATAACACTTGCTGTAGAAGCACCAAACTCGGCCGGAGCCATGCTGTAGCCGATGAAGAAAATAGCTACTAAAACTAAAGCTCCAATTCCACCTTTGATCAATGACTTAGGGTTTCCAAAGGCATTGATCAGGTTCATTACTATAGCTGCTACAATAGCTACTCCAATAAGGATGTAAGCCGCATATAGCCCTATATCAATCCACTGTTCCTGATCCATATTTAATGTCTTTTAAGATGGAAATTATTTTGAAAGGTTGTGCTTCACCAATAGGTCTACCAATGAGATTGAAGCATCTTCCATAGAGTTTACGATTGAATCGATTTTAGATATACAGTAGTTGTAGAACAACTGAAGGATAATCGCAACGATCAAACCAGCAACTGTTGTTAAAAGGGCCACTTTAATACCACCGGCAACCAAAGAAGGAGAGATATCTCCAGCTGCTTGAATAGCATCGAAGGCATCGATCATACCAATTACAGTACCCATGAAACCCAACATTGGGGCTAGTGAGATGAAAAGTGAGATCCAAACAAGTCCTCTTTCCAAACGACCCATTTCTACAGAACCGTAGGCAATCACTGATTTTTCAACCATTTCAATGCCTTCAGACATTCTCATCAAACCTTGGGTAAAGATAGAAGCCACAGGACCTCTGGTGTTTTTAGTTACCTCTTTAGCAGCTTCAACTCCGCCTGATTCCAAAGCGTCTTCCACTTTGCTCAGAAGTTTTGCTGTATTCGTTGTAGAAAGGTTCAAGCTGATAATTCTTTCGATGGCGATAGCCAATCCCAGGATCAAACAGATTAGAGGGTAAACCATGAACGCTGGGTCACCTTCAATAAATTTTTCTTTGATGATCTGATCGAAGGACTGAGCTTCTTCCGTTTCAGTCTCAGCAGAATAATCTGGAGATTCTGGGTAAGTGTCCTCAACTGCAGTAGAGTCGGTACCTGTCGTATCGTCTTGTGCAACTGCGTTAAATCCGAAGGCAAAGACACCCAGGATCATCAGTAAAGAGAATAACTTTTTCATAGTCTAGTTTTGATTAATAAAGGTTAAAACGGTTTCTAAATTATTAATTATTATGATTAAAAGAAATTTATACTTAAAGTTTTAGTTGATAGAAAGTAGGATACTCAACCATAGTCGTGCGAGGCCCCTAATCCAACACTTAACACTTTGAGTTGCGGAGAGAGAGGGATTCGAACCCTCGATACCCTTTAGGGGTATACACACTTTCCAGGCGTGCTCCTTCAACCACTCGGACACCTCTCCCTAATCTTTGCGCTTCTCGCAGGGCAACAAATAAATCAATAATTATCTCATGATGCAAGCGCTATTCTGTTTTTGTAAGGCACAAAAAATCAGTTCATTTCGCCCCTAATTGGAGTTCTTAGGCATTTTTTTGCATCTCTGGTATTCGGGTATCTTGCCAACACGTACATCATTTTGGTAGTGGCCGCTTCAAAGGTAAGATCATGACCGCTCACTACACCTATCTTATCTAACTCACTGCTAGTCTCATACTTACCGTGCATCACCCGGCCACCATTACACTGCGATACGTTGAGAATAATTTTGCCTTGCTTTACACTTTCTCTGAGCAAGTCCAGAAACCACGGTTCTTGCGGCACATTACCGGAGCCATAACTTTCTAAAATGATACCTTTTACAGATTCGGCTAAAACGGTGTGTGCAACGGTAGATTCGTTGAGTCCGGGAAACAATTTGAGTACGGCTATGTGGGTATCCATTTCCGATTGGTATTGTATAAAGTCTTTTGCATAAGGTTTAAGGTAAGACCACTGATAATCGATGGAAATACCTGCCTCCGCCAGAATGGGATAGTTTTCGGACTCGAACGCATCGAAATGCTGACTTTCTACTTTTTTAGACCGATTACCGCGCAAAAGCACATGATTAAAAAAGATACACACTTCGGTAATGATTGGCTTGCCATCTTTTTTATCGGCTGCTATTTCCAAAGAGGTCACCAAATTTTCAGTAGCATCGGAACGCGGAGAAGCAATGGGCAACTGGGCTCCTGTGAATATCACGGGCTTGTTAACGCCTTCGAGCATAAAGCTCATAGCTGAAGCAGTATAGGCCATGGTGTCTGTGCCATGCAAAATCAGAAAAGCATCGAAGTGGTCGTAGTGTTCATAAACCAGTCCGGCCAAAAGTTGCCAATGTTCTACCTGCACATTGGATGAGTCGATTGGTTCGCTAAAACTCACTACCGATATATTAACCTGCAATTCCTTAATTACAGGTACTCTATTCAGTATCTGCTCAAAACCACAAGGTACCAGAGCTCCTTCTTCGTTCAAGTCCATTCCCAAGGTGCCCCCGGTATATATAAGGAGTATGTGTGCCTTAGGCTTTTGAGTAAACTCAAAGTGCTCTATGTTTTTTACTTTAATCATGGACTTGGAAAAGTTTTCGGGCGTTGGCTGTAGTTTGTTCTATCAGGTCGGTTAGGGACACTTGACGGTAATCGGCCAGTTTTTGGGCAATTACATTGAGGTATGACGGCTCGTTGCGCTTGCCCCTATAAGGTACCGGAGCCAAATATGGACTATCGGTTTCTAAAACAATTCTTTGGGCATCCAGCTCCGGCACTACTTTATCCATGCCTGCATTTTTAAAGGTTGAAACCCCTCCCAACCCAAGGTAAAAACCCATATCTACAATGCGTTGTGCTTGTTCAACCGTGCCGTTGAAACAATGAAACACACCAGTAAATTCTTGGTCTTTCATTGATTCCACCAGATCGATGGTCAAATCGAGAGATTCGCGGCAATGGATTATAATGGGTTTTTTAAGTTTTTTAGCCCAATCGGCCTGTATTTTGAACGCCTCTATTTGCTGATCTTTAAACGTTTTATCCCAGTAAAGATCGGTTCCAATTTCTCCAATCGCTACAAAGGGTCGCTTATTGATCCATTCTTCTACCACATAGAGTTCTTTCTCAAAATGCTTATTCACCGAACAGGGGTGCAATCCCATTGTGGCTATACAAAGGCTTGGGTTGCGATGCTCCAATTCCAACATGGCATCTATAGAGGTGTGGTCTATGTTGGGCATTATAATTTTTTGAACACCAACTTCTTGTGCCCTTTCTAACACCTCACTAATATCTTCTTTAAACTGCTCTGCGTATATATGGGCGTGAGTTTCTATCATTTCAGAACTTTCTTCCTTTCCAACTTACTTTACCGAAAATGAGAATTCTCAGCAACGCAAAAGTATCTAAAAGACTTATAAAAAAAGGTTCACCAAGCAATAGTTTAAACGCTCCTGCCGAACGATGGCTCACTTGTATATACTTGACCAGCGAGGCTCCATAGGCATAAAGAACTATAAAGAGTGCCACCTCTGGATGGAAGAAGAACATTAACAAAGCCACAGGAAGCCATAAGCGGGCAAAAAAAGCCGGTATGGCCAGCAGCCAATGATGAGTAAAGACCCCGTTCATCCACCGGCACCGCTGCACAATTATCTCTGTCCATGTGGCCTGGGGCAGTGTGTAGGCACTGCCCTGTCCATCGATGAGTTGTAGAGTAGAAAGCCCTGCTTTCTGAAAGCGCTGCAACAACCCTAAATCTTCCACATCGGTTGGGCCAAGTGCTCTGAATCCTCCAACCTGATCGTAGGCCGATCGTCTAAAGCCCATGTTATTGCCAAGTATGGATATAGGTCGAAAAGTATCGGCCATAGCCTTCATGCTGTGTAGCACTATCTGCCAATCGAAAGCCTGAATTTGTGCACGGAAGCTATGCGGATCTATACGGGTATAACCGCTTACTAATGGACTGTGTCCCAAGGCCGAAACCATGCTCCTTAGCCACCCCGGTCGGGCTTTCATATCTGCATCAAGAATTACAATATACTCATCATCGGTAGCATCAATGAGCTGATTGAGCACATTGGCCTTGGCTATAAGCCCATCTTTTTCATGAGTAATTTCGATCTCTTTAATAAAAGAATAACTACTTGTATAACCGGCTATTTTCTCTGCTGTGCCATCTTCGGAATTATCATTCCCTATCAGGAGTTGCATGTGCTCACGGGGATAGTCTTGGCGAATAAGAGACTCCAAACAACGATCGAGATTCAGCTCTTCATTTCTGGCACATATGAGCACCGACACATGAGGCCACTCGTTGGGCTGCTGAGAGACATTCTTAAATCGAGTACTAAAAAGTAAAGTCAGTACCAACTCAGTAAGTATGAGCACCAGATATACCAATGTAATCGCAACTATGAGCATCGTCATAGCGCTTTGAATTGATATCCGGCCTGCTTAAAGTAATCGATGTACTTGGGCAGCACCTTTTTGAGGTTTTTCTCTGCCTTCAGGTTGTCATGAAAAACCACAACAGATCCCTTTCGTGTAGCCTGAATTGACTTCGTAAGAATTGTTTCGGCACTGAGGGATTGATCATAGTCTTGCGTAAGCACATCCCACATCACCACTTTTTTTTCTTTAAGCAAAGGTTTGCGCTGAGCCCGCGTGAGTCTGCCGTAGGGTGGCCTAAACCATTTAGATGATACTTGCAGTTGCTGCATGGTTGCATCACAGGCCTGTACATCGGCCAAATAGGCACCTTTGGGGGTATTCTTACCGTTCAGATGGTGCTGGGTATGGTTGCCCACCGTGTGACCCTCACTTATAATTTGCCGGAAAATACTGCTATGCCTGGCAATATTTTCTCCCACACAAAAAAAGGTAGCGTTGGCCTCATGAGTTTTTAACTGTTCCAAAACCCACTCCGTAAGGCCGGGAATGGGACCATCGTCAAAGGTTAGATATATGTGTTTTTCCAACGTGTTTACCCTCCACAATAAGTTGGGGAAGGCATAGGGCGCAAGAAAGGGTGTTCTAAACGGAAGCATTGTTCACCTTACAAGATAGAAAGGTAAGATCGTCTGAAAAGGTCTTGCCGGCATTGAACGTATTGAGCTCGGTTAAAAGCTTCTTGTGCAGTTCTTCCAGCGGAGTGTCGTAGTTTTCTATGAGAAACGATTCCAGCCTTTCATTGCCAAACTCCTCTTCATTTTCATTAAAAGTTTCAGTGACACCATCGGTAAAAAGAAACAGCGAGAAGTGTTCCAAGTTTTCAACGCAGCCCATATCTATAAAAGGCAGTGGCTCAAAGGCTCCTAAAACCGTTGTTCCTGTGGTAAGACGCTCTATTTTGGGCTGCCCGTTCATGAGCAGTGGCGGATTGTGACCTGCATTTATGTAACGGAGGTTTTTCTTTTCATAATCGTAAACCGCCAAAAAGAAAGTAATGAAGTTCTCTCGATTGGCATTTACACAGAGCTGATAGTTTAACTCTTTTACCACATCTATGGGATTTTCGGCTGTGCGCGAAATGGTACGTAGCACTGCCTGAAAATTACTCATGAGTATGGCTGCAGGAATACCCTTACCGGAAACATCGGCTATACATACCACAAACTGATTTTCATGTTCGAGGGTAATGTAGTCGTAATAATCGCCCCCAACTGTTCTACAAGGCTGATAGTATGCCTCAATGTGAATTTTATCGGTGGCCGGAAGGTCTTTCGGAAAGAGATAATTCTGCACATTTTTGGCAATTTCCATATCGCGCTGAAAGGCCTGCTGTTCCAGTTGCTTTCTGGCCAACCGCTTATTCTCAATGGCCACAAGCATAATATTACTCAACGCCTGAATAAAGGTGGTATCTACATTAACTCCTTCTCCTTTAGACTTTATAAACACAAAAGCCAACAGCCTGTCTTTGTGCAGAACAGGGATAATGATTTCAAACTCATCGAAACAAGGCTGTTCTAAAGACACACTTTCAATAAACGTGGGTTTTCTCACCTGAAGGCAAGCCTCTCCCAAGGGGATTTTAGTGAAATCTTTGGTGGTTCCAAACTGCACTTTACACTCCCAATCTTCTTCCATTACAAACAGACAAAGTTTTTCCATTTGAAGGTTGGCCCGCAGGGTAAACTCATAAATTTTGTATAGATCTTCTTCGGGCAGGTTGTTGTTTACAGCCTGCGTAATTTCCAACAGGGCATTAACCTCCAGTTCTTTCTGGTAAAACTTGGTTTGTAAAGAGTCTTGCTTCATAAATTAGCGACCATTGTGAGCCAAAAGCCCCGTTTTTGTGGCCAGATAATAGTAGATTTTATATTCTTTTTCAAAGTTCAGCTGTTCTTCGAAAACCTCATCATTCATATTAAAAAAACACTTGATATAGCCTTTTTCGAGTAGGCTTTGCAAAGTAGCTTTTAATTCCTCCTCTTTAAGAGTGAGTTCTTCCAGCAAATATGTATATGGCTGAACGAAATAAAGCTCATCCATCACATCAAATTCAGCATCGGTCATTGTCATAGTTCAGGGTGAATAAGTTCTTCCCTTCCACTCAAATTTCCTAAAGTTAGCGGCAAGTCCAAAATAAATGGCATAGAAGGGATATACAATAAAGCAAAGGAGAAAATAAGGGAATGGAGTTTTGAAGGCGTATGCTTTACGTACTTTTCGTATAAACAGAAATTCTGCCAGAAGCTTGGCCAGAAGCACTCCCCACAACCAACTACTGGTGGAGTTGGTTAGCACCGGCAAAATAGGAATACTAAGTGTAGCACACTGAACCAGAACAATACCCAGAGCCGCCACTATGGTGTTTTTTCGTTTGTTCTCCTTCCACTTGCTAGCCCAACGTAAACGTTGTTCCCGAAAAACCTGCCAATTGGGAGCAGCAGCGGTAGTAACCAGCACCTCCGGCAAAGCACAAAACACTACGCCTTTGGGATGCTTCATCTGTACCTTTTGTAGCAACAGCTCATCATCACCCGAGGGAGTGGTATTTATATTATCAAAGCCTCCAACTTCATTGAAAGCAGCCTTCCTGTAAGCCAAATTGGCACCATTGGCCATGGATGGTTTCCCGTAATCGGTCATCACTTTAGTGGCACCAATCAGGGCGCTGAATTCTATGGACTGCATTTTTTGCCATAAGCACTCACCGGTTAGCATTACAGGACCCAAAACCATTTGCACCTGCCCTAGCCCAAATGGAGCTGCCACGGTCTTTAACCAATTAGAAGACATTGAGCAGTCTGCATCGGTAGTCACCACAATCTCATTTTTAGCCGCCTCAACGCCCTTCTCAATAGCTGCCTTCTTACCGGTTTGTTCATGGAGGTGAATCAAGCGAAACACACTGTTTTCAGCAGCACAGTAATTATTGAGCCACTCTGCTCCTGCATCGGTGGAGTGATCGTTTACAAAAATGACCTCGAAATCGGGATGACTCTGCTGCTCCAAACACTTGACCAAATGGGGCAGGTTGGCCACTTCATTCCTGAAGGGAACAATAAGACTTGTTGCCGGAGGCTTTGAACCTCCACTATATTTCGCATCTACCTTGCTCCAGTTTTTCAGAGCAAGTAAAACGAGTAAAATGTAGGTGGTAAGAATAAGCCCTATGGCCAGCATGCTGCAAGATTGCTAATCTGCCACAAATTAAAAACCTTCGGAAAAAACCGATTCCGTATATTGCCCTTGTGAAAGACAAGGCCGTTCAGGAGAAAATTGTTTTAGGAATAGATCCGGGCACAAGCGTGATGGGTTATGGCGTATTAAAGGTAGAAGGCAAAAAGCTTTCGTTACTCCAATTTGGCGTCATCCACCTGAAGAAATACGTTGGCCACGAACTCAAACTCAAGAAGATTTTTGAGAGAGTCACCTCTATTATCGAAGAGTTTCACCCCGATGAAGTGGCACTGGAAGCCCCTTTTTACGGCAAGAACGTGCAATCTATGCTCAAGCTCGGACGGGCGCAGGGTGTGGCTATGTCGGCTGCTCTGGCGCGGGAAATACCCATTACCGAATATGCCCCAAAAAAGGTTAAACAATCGGTCACGGGCAATGGCAATGCCTCTAAAGAGCAAGTAGCAGCTATGCTGCAGACCTTACTAAACATAAAGGAGCTACCCAAAATGCTCGATGCCACAGATGCACTTGCCGTGGCAGTTTGTCATCATTTCCAGAATGGTCAGGCCCAAACCCGTTCGGCCAGCTGGAAGAGCTTTATTAGCGAAAACCCGGGACGGGTGAAGTAAGACGCACCATCAAGTGGATGGACTAAAAAGACTCCAGATTGTATTGCATGTATTCGAGCACAACTATGGTGAGGTTATAAGTAAAGTGAGCCAACATGCCATATACTATTGTGCCATACCTTTGTCTTAACCATCCAAATACATAGCCCAAAGGTATTAACCACAAAAGACTTATGACGGAAAGGTGGGAAATTCCAAAAACTATGCTGGTTACCACCAGTGCCGCCTGAGTACCTGCCATAGCCTTCATATGGGTAAAGAAGAAGCCCCTAAAAGCCATTTCCTCAAAAATAGCAGGCACAACAGCCACAAATAAAAAGGCATAAGCAAATCCATAAATGGTATATTGAGGGAAATCCCACTCAATACCCAGCAAATTGAAGTTAATAAAATCGGCAAAATAGTGAACCAATACCGCAGCGGGGACCGCACAGATAAGAACCAGTCCAATCACCCCGGGGTCAATGGGTTTAAACCCTAGCTTCAATGCTTTCTTTCCACTCAGGTATGCAAACAATAATGTTTGTGCAATAAGGAGAATTTCTACAAACTCAAAATCCTCCTGCCATTGGTCGAGAATAGAAGTAGTCTGATAGACCACGAGTATTAGCAGCAAGCTGGAAACATACCAGATAATGATTCGAAGCTCTTTGGATTCTAATGGGCTTCTTTGACTGTCTTCTATTTCTTTTTTCTGACCACAGTGGCCACAAAAGCGAAAATCGTTAAAATGCTCTGCCCCACAATGCTGGCATGTAAGCAAAGGACCTATCGGAGCTCCGTTTGTCATGAAATGCCCAACTCTTTTAATTCAGCCTTCACCTTCTTCACTTCAAGCCCCGACTTTAACCCGCGAATGAGAAGACTAATGATGAGTATCTTCCAGACGATCCCTCTAAAAATTGCACCTTCCAACACAGCCTGAAGGAGTACAATTGTACCGTAAACGATCAAACCCGTGAGGCCGGCACCAAAAGGTTCTTTATCGCTCCAAATGGCCAAACCAAAGTAAACCATGGCCAAAACCGAAGAAGCAATGAGAGTTGCCATATCATCAGCAAAATAACCTAGTATTAGACCGGCCAAAATATTGAGCACTCCTAGCGCTATCAGTGTGTTTTTCGATTTCTTCACCTCCTTTTCAACTACATTCAAAAGCCTCTTTTTGGCATCGATGCGCCTCTGAAATTTAGCCTTTTCTTCCTCTGTTCCGTTTTGCGGATAACTACAATGCGAACAATAGGTAGCAGTATCATCTATGGTATTTTGGCAATTTGAGCAGACGTGGACTGCTTGGTCGAGCGTGGTATCTTGATTTTCCAAGTGAATAGTTTATTGTATCTAAATATGCTAATGTTCCTATTAAAAGAAAATTAAAACTAGGGTTACTTACTTAAGAGGCATGTTTTCATATTTTGCCATTTGTGGTAGCACAGCTTTTTGCTCGAGTAGTCTGTTTACATCTTTGTAATCTAAAGAAGTACCCCTAATTAGAATGTAATGATATACGAGGTTACAGCATTAAAAGAGAGGTTCTCAATCCTACTCTCCTTTTCTTAGCACTTCAAAAGTTCTTATAATCTCGTTGCCAGAATCATCGACCAATACTAACCTGTGTCTGCCGTTCTCCGGCTGCAAGGCCATTACGTGCTCCGACTGTGTGGACCCTAAGTATGTGCCATTGAGGTGCCAGTGTACTCTGGCCAACCGACTTTGATGGGTAGCCTCAAATATGACTTTACCAACCTCACCATCTTGTTCAACCGGCAAATAGAGCGATGCATTTTGCTCAGGATATATCATTTCCATAGACTTTAGTGCAGTCAGGTTTGTGCCGCAACCGGGCCAAAAAGGAGGCAAATCGGCATAGGTAGGATTCTTCATTTTGAAATAAAAGGCCTGTTTGGGAGGCAAAACAAACCAGGGTTTTGTAATTAACTGGTCGGTAGGAACACAACCCGCATTTACCTGATGGCTCTGTGCCTTGTTGAGATGAACGAGCCGATTGTATGGCGAAGCGGAGGTGCGCAAACCTACCTTTGGAATCCACACCGTATCTACCTGAGCCGAATATGGCGAAGCCAGATGTCCGCTTGGCCGGTCTATGGCTGCGAGAGTCATCTCGGCCACTGGCATTCGAAACCAGGTGGTTTCGGGCAGTCTATCGAAAATATCGAACATAATAGGAGCAGCAGCTTTAATGCCCGTAAGCCCGGGTCGGCCTTCGCCATCGGCATTACCCACCCACACGGCCACTACATATTCAGGGGTAATGCCAATGGCCCACCCATCGCGATACCCAAAGCTGGTTCCCGTTTTCCAGGCAATTTTGTGAGAACTGGAATACATTTTCCATGCTGCATCTTCTGCCGGCCTGTAAACTTCTAACATGGCCTGAAAGGTGAACCAAATGGAGGCGGCCGATAGATGAGGGCTTTCTGTTCTTATTTTGTCTGAGCCTGAAGTTGCTCTGTTATTACCAGCTGGTGAAGCTTCTAAGCCTGCAAAGGCCTGATGATTGGAGGCATAGCCAAGAGTGTTGAAATGGCTTAGCGTTCGGGCCATGCCGGCATAAATATTTGCTAAGTCCCAAAGTGTGCCTTCCGAGCCGCCAAGAATAAGTGAGAGACCGTAGTGCCCTGCCGGCTGAGTGAGTGTGGTCATGCCCAAATCCTTCAGTTTCTGATAAAATTTGGGATAACCGTATGTTTTAAGCATTTCTACTGCCGGCACATTGAGGGATCGTGCGATGGCCATATCGGCATGAACAGCACCATCGTAGGTTTTGGTGAAGTTCTGGGGAGCAAAGTCACCATAAAATACGGGGACATCGGGCACCAGGGTTTTAGGAAGAATTTGCCCTTCACTTAGCAAACTGGCGTAGAGCAATGGTTTTAACAAACTCCCTGTACTTCGAGGGGCCTGAATAACATCTACAAACTCCTGATGCTCCCTACCTGCACCTTCCACATTACCGGCATAGGCCAATACCTTGTTTTGGCGAACATCGAGTACCAAAGCAGCCGCATTGTTTATGCCATCGGTTTTTAGCAATTGGTGATGCGCCTTGAGTACACCCACCACACTCTTTTGCACATGCATGTCTATACCTGACTTTATCTGCCTGCCCGAGTACCCCCGCTTTACCAAAAAGTCTGTAAAATGAGCCGACCATTGTGGAAGCTCTTCCGGCTTTTCCGGCACAGGTTCGGCCAAAGCAAGCGAAAGATCGGTAGCCGATAGGTGACCTAATTGGTATAATCGTTCAAGCAATCGATCTCGCTTGGCCTTGAGCGGTCTGATACTTTTGCCGGGGTAAAGCATGGCAGGTTGATTGGGCAACACCGCAAGCAAAGCCGCCTCTGCCCATGAAAGGGTTTGGGGGCTGCGTTCAAAATAACGCCAGGCTGCCGCATTTAACCCTACTGTATTACCCCCAAATGGCGCATGTGCAGCATAGAGTTTTAAAAGTTCATGCTTGCTGTAGCGGAACTCTAACCGTGTGGCCAATATCATTTCCAGCATCTTCTCCCATACGGTTCGTTTTTTCCCTTTACGGTGTAGCCTCACAATTTGCATGGTGAGGGTGCTGCCTCCACTCACCACCCGGCCGGAAGTAATATTTTGTTGAATGGCCCGCCCCATGGCTAGCAAGTCTACGCCTGGGTGTTGGTAAAACCGCTGATCTTCGAAGGTAAGGAGTGCAGTAATGTACTTCTGAGGCAGTGAATCCAGCGGAGGAAAGCGCCACTGTCCATCATGAGCAATTCTCGCAGAAAGTAAGGCTCCATTTCTGTCGTTTACAACAGTGGCATAGGGGTCGTCAAACAGTTGCTCAGGCAAAGAGAAGTAGTAGATCATTCCTAAAAGAAGACCTACTACAAACAGCAACTTCTTATGCTTCCTGAGCCTTTTCAATGTTAATCTGGTTTTCAACTGCCGAATATGTTCAGTGCCTGATGGCTAATTCACCCGCTTTACTTCTACCCATCGTCCGGCTTTTCTCCCATAAATAGTATGATCATACATGGTCTCTGCATTGACAGACGGCAGGTAAAACTTACCGGTATAAGTGGCGTTTAGGTTTACCCTAAAGGTTTTTGATTCATTGGGTCTTAGGTCGAAGTAAGTATACACCCGGTCGTCTCGTATGTCTCGGTAGGTGTAGTTTCCTCCCTGAGAAGTTCCGGGTATTTCGTTCAGTCTATCGTTGAGTATTTCCCAGCCGGATGGGAACACCTGGCTTAAGGCAATATCTCTGTATATGCCACGGCTGCCCGGATTAGATACTTTTACTTCAGCATAAAAATCCGTTCCCTGTTCCATTTGAGACGGATCAATGGGGTTATTTCCTCGGTCGAAATAATTTACTTCTAAGCGAAGGCCCGAGCTACCATCTTTTTCTTCTCCCACAAGCGGCTGTCCTTGCTGTATGAGGTGGACAAACAGCATAGATTCTCCGGTATTACTAAGCTTCAACCTTCCACTCTGCTCATTGGCCGAAAGAACAATTTGCCTGATGGGTTTACTGGTAGCAATGCGCTGATTGCTGCCGGAATTGACCTGATACTCGGCTTGCAGACTCCTGCCAAAGGCATTGTTATTTATGCCTACGAACTTTATAATAGCCAACAAACTAAAAGCGGTCGTTTGAGTACTTAGCCATTGGTCTTCGGCCAGTTCGGAAGCCACAGAGCGCAGCAAGTCCATACCCTCCTGCTGCATACCCATTAGTCCCATGGCCTCCAGAATCATTGCATTATCGCGTAGTAGCGAACCATAGAAGTAATAGTCAGAGCGTTTGGAAGCAACTTTTGGCAACTTGCTCACCATTTCCTGGGCTACTTGTGGCTTACCGGCCAGGGCATAAGCAGCCGCCAATCTCCATTTGGCTTCCAGGCTCAGCCCTTCATCTTCTCTCAGTCTGTTCATGGCTCCAAGCTCCGGTGCCTGAGCTTTAGCAAGGGTATAAAGCCTATAGGCTTGTACAGCATCGTCATTATATCTTCCGTAGCGACTCCAACGCCTGGCTTGCTGACTTTGATAGGCCTTCCAGTTGGTAAGCAGAGTCGAAGGAATGCTATATCCTTTGTCTTTGGCTTCCAGTAAAAAGTGTCCGGCATAATTGGTTCCCCAATCATTGTTATCGCTGTTGCCCGGCCAATAGGCAAAGCCTCCATCGGCTGTCTGAAAACGGCCTATTTTCTCAATAGCATCGATCACATTTTTTCGAACTTCATTTTGCCTATGCGGTTCTAGCTCCATCACATCGTTTAAAAAGAGTTGAGGAAACACCGCTGAGGTGGTTTGTTCAATGCACCCATGGGGATAGCTAATCAAATATCCCAGTCTTTTCTCCAGGTTTATAGGCGGAATAACAGAAAGCTCAAGTGTTGTACGGTTCGTACCTTGAATGCCAATGGCTGTAAAACTCTGCTCCCAGCTCTCTCCGGGTTGCAATGCCGCCTGATAGAGATTGGTGCTCATGGGGTTAGGATTACGCACCTGAATTTCTATTGAATGTCTGGCCGTTTCTTTACCCGACTTTGCAAGTATTTCTATTCTGCCAACTCCAAGTTCCGGCTTTACCTCAAGGGCAAAATTGACTAACTCATCGCCCAGGCCGGAAAATCTAACTGTTTTGCTGGCTCCTTCTTTGAGCAGCAGTGGGCCACTCACTTTTAGCTCAACCTCTGCCTGCTTCACAAAATCTTCCAGAGCAAAGACACTCACAGGAAGTTGCAATTGTTCGCCCGGCCCCAAAACACGGGGCAAGGTACCTAACACCATGAGTGGCTTGCGCACAGGCGTGGCCTTTTCTGTGTGGCCATAGGCCCCGTTGCCTCCTGCCACAACCATGGTACGCACAGAACCCACATAGTTGGGCATGTCTATGCGGTGGGTAGCTGTTTTTCCTTTTTCCAACCGAAAGGGGCCCAGGTGTTTAACCACAGGTTTAAAGCGATTGGCTTTGGAATTTTCCGGCCTCATTCCGGAACCATCGCCTCCAAGAGCTAACATACGAGAAAGGTCTCCACTGTAGGCCCCAATTACGTGATCATAAACGTCCCAGCTCTTTACACCCAGAGCCTGACGCGCATAGAAGGTATGCCAGGGGTTTGGGGTTTGAAAGCGCGTAATATCGAGCAATCCCTCGTCTACCACCGCAATGGTGTATGTCATGGGCTTTCCGTTTGCTTCTTTCACATTTACCTCAAAAGACTCCTCAGGTTTGAGTACATCGGGCAAGGTGATCTGCGGATTCAGCACCGTTTGTTCGTTGGTTACCTGAATGGGTACTATACCGTATAAGCGCATGGGTAAATCATTTTGAGTCTGCGCATGCGGCTGCAATAGCGTGGCATTGACGTATACATTTGGAGCCATATCCGGGGTTACCTCAAAGCTGAATTCATTGGCTCCGCTTTTGGTTTCAAGCCAATGGGCATCTATTACACGACTGCCGTTTTCTATGCTCACTAAAGCCCGGCCTGTATTACTAGCCGGAATTCGGACCGTCACCTTTTCCCCAACTTTATACTCTTGTTTATCGGTAGAGAAATTGAGTAGCGAAGCCCCTCCCGGTCGCTGATTACTATCGGCCCACCCCGGCCAATCGAAGTAAGTGACCGAACCGGCTGAGTGACCCGATTTCGGGTCTCTCACTCTAATGTAGTATCTGCCCCACTCATCGTTCGGTATATTTAAATGAACCTGAGCCTTACCATTTTTGGTACTTATCAATTGGCGCTTGTATGGATTATCTTCGTTGCGACTTACATAGTAAGCCAGATTATCGCCCGAGCGATCCCACCACCAGCGCCATTGTAAGCGAAAGACCTCAAAAATGAGCTCCGAACGGTCTACGGGCCGACCATCCGCATCTACTGAAACTATTTCCAGCGTGTGGTCTCTCTGAGTAACCAACCTGCCTCTATAGTCACCTTCCGGCTTTTTTATTCCTACAAAGTGCGTGTAGGGATAGTATGGAACAGAAAACTGATCGATACTGAAATCTCCACCCGGCTCATAGACTTTACCACTAAAAGTAGCCATGAGCATGCCCGGAGCATTGGGCTGGCTAACCAAGCCAATGGGCACCTGTGCTTTACCTTCTGTGTCAATAAGGCCTTCAAAAATACGCTGCGTTTCGGGGTAGTATTCTCTGGCCTGGTCATCGAACATATAGTTTGGATATTTTTCAAATACGGTAGCCACAGGGTTAAGAAAAAGGTCGAATTCGGCTTTTAGGTTTTTGGCGGTAGCTCCCGTAAGCCAATTAACATGTAGGCGGGCGTTCACCTGCCTATCGGTCACTGTTAATTTTTCTTTGCCCAGATCGAAGTTGATTTTTAGTCGGTTAGGTTTAATGGTTTCTACTTTAACCCGCTTGGTAAAAGTGGAGCCACCCACCTGAACCCTGGCCAGCCAATTGCCTGTTGGGTCATCTTCATTGGTTTGTAACGGAAAGTGATAAAAGCCATTTACTGAACGATTGCTAACCTTTCGGTCTTTTACCTGTCCGGAGGGATCTATAAACTCAAGCACTACCGGATGGTCTTCAGGAAGTTGATGGGTCTTATCTTCTAGAATAAAGTTGAGGTAAATGGGATCTCCGGGCCGCCAAACGCCTCGTTCGCCATAAAGAAATCCTTGAATCCCTCTTTCTACCCGTGCTCCTCCAACATCGAAGTTGCTCACTGAAAGAGATGTTCCGTCAGTCAATTTCAGGTATCCTTTGTCTAAACCGCGAACAGCCTCCAACAAAAACGGCTTTCGCTGGGTTTGGAGTGCTGCCCGGCCCTTCTCATCGGTACGCAATACTTCTAATAATTCTTGTTGATAGTCGTATACCTTCAGTTCTACACCAGTTAGGGGCTGAGTGGTTTTAAGGTCGGTAACAAACACAGAAAGTTTCCGGTCGTTTCCCAACTTGGCCATAAGGCCGAGGTCTGATGCCAGTAAATTAGTTTTCACCATTCTGGCATTGGAGGCGTAATAAGTATCGTGACAAGGATTGTCACGTTCCCGCCAGTCATAATTCATTCCATAACTGTAGGTATAGTAGCTATCATACTCTCCTCCTCTTTCGGCCGAGTATGTCGCCCAGTTATCTTCGGGTATTTTTCCTTCCAGGTTTAGGTCTTCTATAGTTTGGCCGCAATTGTAAAGTGAAAATTCTTTTCTGATGTTCAGGCGCACCTGATAGATCCCTCCTTTTTCAGGAGTCATATATTCGGCTAAATCGAGTGTAAACCGATTCCATCGACTAAAGTCGGTGACTCCAGACTCATCGAGCATTATCACCTGATGTACAATGGGTTTACCCACTCTTCTCAATTGCTCATCACCATCCAGATTATTCACCTGCAAGAACTGAAGCACATTTGACTCATTGATTTTTATGACGGTAACCTCTACTGCTCTTAGGTTTACGGCATCGAAAGGAAGAATCAGCCCCTGGGTTCCCGGTAAAATAGAGCCCTGGCGGGTTAGCCGTATCTGCGGTTTTAATTGGCTAAAGTTTACTGCCTGCTGGTACCCTTTGGCCATCTTGAAATCGAGCCGATTGCGTATGCCCGCATATACCTGCACAAGCTTATCGCCATTCAAGTCGGTTGAAGGATAAACCTTTACTGAATTGCCTGAAACCACAAATTTGGGATTTGGGTCGTCCTCAAGAGTTATGAGGCCTGTAAGATCTTGTCTTTCGTTGAGCGGGTCTGAAAAGTGAAGGACTATATGCGAGTCTTCTCCTTTTTCCATGCGTGTACTTATCACCGAAAAATCATTGAGCGAAGGCACCTCAAGGTTTTCTTCACGATCTCTCCTCGCTCCAATGACCGACCCATCTACTTTAAATCGCACCGTTGAACTTTGCTCTTTGCGCTGAACAGAGGTTACATAGAAGCTGTGCTTCTTGCCTATGGTTCGGTCGAACTGCCAATGCACCGGCAAAGTATTTCCTTCTTGTTCAAAAGTTACTGCCTTTTGCAGGTTAAGAGTGTCAACCACATCGGCTGTAGTAAACTCTCCTTGAATAATTTGCTGCCTCATGGGTTCATCCTCATCGCTCACCAGACCGATAATGTTTAGATCATAATCCTGCTCAATAACAGCAAACTGAAATTCGAAAGGCTTCAATCCTTCTGCCTTGGCCAAACCAAGCCCCTCCAGTGATAGTCTGCCTACATACGACTTACCGTTTGGCAAAGGCGAAGATGGTTTGAACTCAACTACCCGAGGGGTTATCCAACGAAGCTCTCCTTTGAGTGAGGGAGTAAAGGAAAGAGCCAGTTTTTGTTGGCGATCGGGAGATATATCTTCGGCTAACTGAAGGGTAATGACCGATCGGCTCGATATTTTTCCTGAAGTATAGGCGGTTATTACCTGACTGTATTGCTGATCGGCTATCCGGTCATAGTCAGACGAAGTTTTTTTATTTTTCTGACAAGCATTAAAAACAACCAGAATTAGGAGAAACAAGAGCAGTGAGCTCATTATTTTTTTAATGTGCATTGGACTACGTTTAGGAGGATGATTACTGTTAATAAGATAGGCAAAAAAGCCTCACTGAATAAATAACTAGAATATTAGTTTTTATTGTGCATACACCCTTACCTCATTTCTTTTTTAGAACTTGGTAATACAATGTTGATATTTATAGCAGCCGTTGCGCTCTCCTTTGTGGTACTGATTATTGCCATGGTCATTCAAGACAGAAAGGCTCCTGCTGAGGCGGAGAAATTTATGGATGACAAAACAGAGAAGTTTCTAATGAGAATTCTACTTTCGGTCATTACATCCTTTGCCCTCTCTTCAAGTGCCAGTCTACCCGAAAACTCCGGACTTGGTGGGCTGTTGTGGCTTTTTGCACCTCCTTTTATTGGAGGCCTCACATTCTTCTTGTTTGTTCTGTTGCTAGCTTTCAACAAAAAGCTAAAAACAATCATCGGGTGGGTTTGTATTGGCGTCAACTTACTAACGGGACTTTATTTGCTGTTTTTGCCTTATTGAAGCAAATGCGAATAGTAAGCCTGGCGGATAGTGCACTGGTCTGTCTCAGGTATGTAACCTTGCCGAAGCTAAACACATCTAAGGTTCCAAAAGGTCTTATGAAAAACTCCATTCGAACACTATTTATGGCATTTATTCTTTTTTCAGTCTCCACGCTTTTGGCTCAGGACAAGGCGGCAAAAGATTATGTGGGACAATATATCTCCAGTACTGACCGGGGCTTTGACATTACGGTGAGTTTAAATAACGAAAATGTACTCATGGCTCAACCCTCAGACAAATCTCAGCCTCTAACAGAAATGGTTGAAGTGGCAGGAGACAAATATGAATTGAAGAACACGAAGGGGCTCCGTATTTCTTTCACTCGAAACAAAGAAGGCGTAGTGATTTCACTAACTTTTGAAGGAGGCAACCGAAAGTTTGAGGCTACCAAAAAAACCGAGTGATTTATCTCTGTCTTAGCGCTTAAACGGGCCAAGGGGTATGGAAAGGGCTTTATTACTCATCGTACCAGTCGTCATATTCCCTTGGCTTCACGTAATATGGTTTTCTTCTTCTAAAGAAGTGCCTTATACCTAACTGAAAGCCATTGGAGTAATAAAGGGCCTGGTTGTAAAACTCAAACTGCCCGGTAACGAAAGTATATTTCTTTATAGGGAAGGCGAAATTGCCGGTAATTCTAAGGAAGTTTCCGGTATAGGTATCGTAAAAGGCTCCTGCCTCCACACGCATGTATGGCTTTCTGGTTTGGTCTCTACCGTAATTCCAGGCCAAACCTCCTCCTCCATAGAACCTTCGCTCTACTACCCAGAAGGGGTTACCACCTTCTTGCATGCCATTAGATACCGAACCAAATGCCTCAGCAAATGGTGAAAACCGAGACTTGTTAAGGGGCTTAATATTATAGAAAAGGCGTCCGGTAACGGCTCCTTCGTAGACTCCGGTAGTGTAGTGAGAAAGCACGGGCGACAGAGAGGTTTGCCAGGCCTTATTGTAGCCTCTTTCATAGTAGCCAACCAGTTCGCCCCAATAAATTTCTCTACTTATGGCCGGACCCGTTTTTACCGGGCTAAAGGTGTAGCCAATGGACTTAAAAGACTTTTCGTTGGCCTGTGATATTCCTGCCCCCAGTGAAAAGAAGGTGTTAGACAAATCGTCTTTCTCTAAACCGGCCAAGGCATAGAAAATGGGCTTATCTGTATTCTCTCTGGTTTGGTAGCGGTATCGCAAACCATACAATTGATGCGCCACGTTGTTGGCATCGAATGTATTAATGACCAGGTCTGAAACATCACTATAGGTAACCGAAAGGCTGTGCTGGTTGAGCTTGCGTGTTTTCATATGGAGGGTAACCATATTGTTCCACACCGACTGATTGAAGTTATCCTCCACAAAGTCGGTCGTATATTCTACTGAAGCATGTTCGTTATACCTCAGACGCATAAGTAAGTTTTGCAATGTATCGGGGTAGAATACACCGGGCGTATTGAGAATCATGAATTTTTGAACATCGCTCTCAAAGTATTGTGCTTCGGGGTTTATGCGCTCTCTTAAGCTGTCTTTTTTCAACGGGTTGTTCATGGATTTAGCCACTAAACCGGCTCTTTCGAACTCCCCAATATCAAACCATGTGTTGGCCACAAAGCTCTTCACCTCTTCATCATTGGGGTTGTTCTTAATGTATCGGAGGTATACCGTCTCCATCTTATTAAAGGCTTCCAGGTCGGCCCACCACTGCAATTGGGTAAGCATGCTTATCTCATTGCTGTATTCGGCCCACAAAAGGGCATCTTGCAACATGCCATTGTCTGAAAATGCATAGGCTATAGAAGTGGCCATGGGCAAGAGTTTTGGGTATCTCTCGGGGCTTTTGTTCACCAGTTCTCTATGCAGCTCTTCGGGTTCCCAGTCAATCAGATAACGTACATAAAGAGCATAGGCCTCTTCCGCACTATTGCCCTCTTGAGCATTTACCAGCATTTCTTTTACCTGCTCTTTGTATTGGTCGGTATAGAAATACTGCATGTATTCTTTTATGAGCTCCATATTGGTAGGGGCGCGCTCAATCTTTCTTCTCAGCCATAGTTCGTTGAGCTCTTCGTTGGGGTAGGCTTCTGTAGCCAGGTAATGATTGAGGTAAACCATAGCTGTTTTGGGCGACTCTTTGTAGGTATTTTCCAGAAAGCCCCATACCTCCTGAGGCTTTTCGTTATAAGCCAAATACAGTGCATACTGGCTAAAAATAGCCGTATCGGGTTGAGTACTCTCCCTGAGCTGACGCAACAAGATGTTGGTGGCGGCATCCAGATTTTCGTTTTCCACGAAATATTGCACCGAGTCTTCTACGGTAACCGGAAGCTCAATTTCCTCCACATACTCCCCTTCGTCTACCTCCTGCACAATGGTTTTTCTTTTTTCTTCGTAGCCCTTGAACTGATCTTTAATGTCAGAAAATATTTCATCTAAGGAGTACTGACGAGTATTCTTAAATCGCAGTCCTTCGCTAAAGGCAATGGCGGCTTCAGGCGTTTCTACCGTAAGCAGATATCCTCCCATAACGGGCGTTTTGGTGTAATTGAGACCTTTGCGTTGTAGTTCTTCCTGAAGCAGTTGTTGATTGGTCTTTTCTACGAATACATTCCAAAAAAAGTGCTTCTTCTTCCATTTGTTAGCACTGACCTTTTTTACGTTATAGGTATCTCCATTGGGTATATACTCATACTTGCTGTTGCGCCAATCGCGGGTAATGGTAGCACCGGTTGCCACATCTAAAAAGCGCATAGAGGGGTGAGTCTCCGTTACCTCTTCCAGGTACTCTACCCAACGTGTGAGCATCCCCTTTCGGTTGTTGCTGGAGGTATACCACCCCAATCGCTCGGCATTTCTGTATGCATAATCTCCTGCACTGGTATTGCTCTCAACGGGGAGTTGGTAAATATCATCAGGGTGAATGAAATGCGACCAGATGCCGGTAAAAAGGTATAGCGATTGCCAACTGTAGGTTTTAAAATCGCTAAACACATAGCCGCTGGAAACCCTCGGAAAATCGAACAGTCTCGGCTCAAGAGGGTCTACATCGTATTCTCTTTCGCCTCCTTCGTAGAAATCGCCCTCGTAAATAGAACACATAAACTCAATTTCGGGCATAGCATTGGCCAGGTGAACCAGTCCAATGCTATCGATATCGTTCGAAGGTGGCACATAGGTTACCGGAAAGGGGCCAAAGCCGTTCACTCTCCATTTTTTCCGGGCCGCAATAAGTGCCCCTTCCATATATTCCGGGTTTCTCCAAATGGTATCTACCAACGACTCGTGGTTATAGCCATGAAAGGCCATTTCAAACTTGTGTTTGATCACCTGTTTAGTCATCCAGTTAGCACTAATAACCTCTTTGCCATCGCGTATGGAACGGTGCATATCCCATTCTCTGAAAATAAATGGCGGTTGTTTTATTCGGTCGTAGTTAAAACAGGGATAGGCCGAATAATCGATATTGAACTGTTCGGCTACTTTGAGCATATCGGGCCACCATACATCCATTACATACTCGGCCTGGGTAATATCCAATTCGCTGGCTATTGGCTCGGCCTTATAGTCGTAGAGTGGGCTGGGGAAATCGTCTATGAAAATAGCTCCTACACTCACAATAGGATATGGCACTCCCTGCAGGCCTTTTAGTGCCGGAGCAAAGAGCAGACCCCTGTCGGGCTTTTCAAAAACCATATTGGTATTGAAATGCACCACTCTGCCGGCACCTATATAATGTTCAAAAATGAGCGGCTGGGTAGGATCCGTAGCGGCAGTGGCTAGCACATTGATGGAGTCTTTAAAACTTTCGCGCTTGAGCCCAATATTTTTCTTCTGAGGATAAATAGACTTTCCTTCCATACCGGGCACCATGTTCTTTACAAAGTGAATCCCTTGCGACTCCAGATCATACATAAAGTCGGCTCCCACATCTATACCCGAAAGGAAACCACCATTGGGGTCTTCATTGAGGCTTGGAAACACCAATGTACCCCCCATGGCCACAAACTCCACCAATATTTCTCTGCCCAGATCATCCAGGTTTTGAGTGGTATTTATATAAACCACCCTAACGGAAGGATCTATGTAGGGGTCGTCTGCATAATCAGGTAGCTCCTGAGTGGCGTAGGGTATTTTATTGTAATCGAAAACTTTGGCCAGTTCTTTGGCATAGGGCCGGCTCATCTCATGGGTAGAGTCAATCAGGTACAGCACAATGGGCTGATTATCCACTACCTGTACTTTCTTTCTGGGCTCGTTCTTTTCATCGTCAGAACAAGCCTGAACAAGCACTACAAGTACTAGTAAAAGCCATTTAACTACACAACCGGTGAAAGCCTTCTTACTCACAACAACTCTTTAATTCTTGCTTCTTTGGGTTTATTCACAATTTCATAGACCCTTAAATTATCCTTTTCATAGAAGAGACGTATAGGTCTTCCTCGTAATCTTAGGTCATTGACCAATCGCACTACATCGTCTTGTACCTCCTCTTCAATGCGCACCTTACGCCTAAACTCATCCGATACATTATGATAAATAAAAACGAGCACGCTATTCGGCAAAATGTACTCTGTGTTGAGCCGCAGAAATTCCTTGTCGTCTTTGTACTCAAAATAAACAGAGTCTCGCTCGGGGTAAGCATTGAGAAAATCATCGTAGCCAATGAATATATGAGAGTCTCTACTCATGGGCAGCATATTGCTTGCATTTACCACGGCATACCCGTAGGGTATAAAACTGGCCTTAATATTCTGATAGGCCTCTAGTATGGTTTTACTCAGTGAGTTGGTTTTAGAGGTACGGTTCACCAGCTCAGGCTGGCTGTAATAGGCTGTTACTAAAAACAAGGCAAAAATCAGTGGCACCGAAACCTTGTCAGGGATTTCTACACGAGTTAAGCGAGTGTTGAAATAGTAGTAAATGATGTAGAAAACAAGGCTGAGAGCGCATGCTACCAACACCGGCAATATTTCATTGAACAGGTCTCTATCGAAATACTCAAAACCCATGGTGCTGTAGAGTATCATTACATTTACATAAATAATGAAGGCGAGCGGGCTGGCCCACTTGCGTTCATGGTCGCGATAGAGAAAGAACATGACCACACCCCCCACTAAGGATATGCCCTGGAATATCCAGATGAGGGTATCGTAAGACAATATCATGTTACCGGTAGTGGTGGTAGAACTAACTGAAAGAAGATTGGATCGAAGAAAAAGAAAGAAATCCGTATCATTATTATAAGCCGAAAGGGCAAAAGAGCCTAGTATGAAGACGTAGGCCCCCAAATAAGCCCAAAAAGATTGCATAAAGAATTTCCAGTATCCTCTTCGAATAAATGGTATTACCACCATGAAGTAGGGAGGCAAAAGAATAAGTAATGTAAACAGGTCTATAAGCGCAATGGCACAGAAAATAACCAGCATTTGCCAGAAATAATTACTTCGTTTATTCTTATAAAGCACCCAGGGTTTCCGAATAAATATTAAGGCCGGCAAAAAGAAAGTCATGGCCATAAAGGTGGACTTGCTGTGGGTTATTTGTGTGAGGTTGATGGGTACCAGGTTAAAGAATAGAGCAAAAGCCAGGGTACCTAAAAGCGGAATGGTAACCAAGCTGTTGGTCATGGCATCGATAAACCAAAAAATAACGAAGCATAAAATGAATATTTGGAAAAGACCAAAGGACTCAAGAGCCATTTCGGCACTTATACCGGTAATAAGGCCATAGAAGCTCATTAAAGCATACTGGCCTGTCATAACCATCTCGTTGTTGAACCAACGCTGATCACTGAGTCCGTCCAGAATTTTGAGCTCCTGAAACCAGGCGGCCGAAAGCTGATAGTTATCAAACTGCATCAGGTAGAAGCGAACCATCATGGCCGTAAAGCAAGCCAGTGTGGCAAAATAAAAGCCTGCCTTTACCGAAAAGCGTTTATTGGCTTTGGCCTTTCGTACATCAATAATCGGCTCCTTATCTTCAATGTTCTCAATTACATTGATAAGTATGGCCTTTCGCCTCCTAAGCCAAAGGTTATTTTTCAGCTTGAGTTGTTTTACGCCAATCAGCCGAAAGCCAAAGAAGAAAATCATAAAGGCAATGATGGTCAGCAGGTCGTAGCTGTTTACCTGCACAAGCACATAGATAAGCACCAAAACCACACTTCCGAAAACTGCCCAATAGTTACCCATGGTCTTCACCTGGTTTTGCGATGGCTTGTCTTTAATGAACAAGCGTTTGAGCAAATACAGGAAGAACACCCACAGCAGCAGCCTGACTATGCCGAGAAAGATGGTATCTATGTAGGGTATGTTCATTTAAACCTTGGCAATTCTTCTAAACCTATGTTTCCAATAAAATAATCCCAACCCAATGCCGTGGCCTGGTTTCTCACCCGATTGAACATGCTCTTTGTATTGGCATATTCAATAAGCACAATGGGCAGGTTATATTTTTCTTCTACATTCTTAAGCCCGGCCACACGCTCATTGTATTCGCTTAGCCTGCGCATACGATAATCCGATTTTTCAAAGTTATAGTCGGTAATTACCGATTCCAGAGCAACCGAATTGATAAAGTCTTTGGTTCGGGGGGTGATAGAAACCCCTGAGTTTTGCATTAAATGAAAATCGGGGTATTTCTCTTTGACACGACTAATAAACTCCACATAGGCCCCTACTTTCTCCGGATGTGGCCCCCAGGGGCCATAAGCATCAACCGTATCCAGAAAAAGGCCATCAAAACCCTTTTGCTTTATCCGGTCGACCAGGCCCATAAGCGCATTTTGGGTCACCGGATCGGCCAAATCAAGATAATAGCTGTCCCATAAGCTATTTTTGCCCAGGGTTCGGTCTTTTAGCTCCGGAAAGTAATATCGGGCCGTGCTTACCTCTCCCACACTAATGTAACCCAACACCAGCTCGTTGGTTTCTTTCATTAGGCGTATATCAAAGGGGTTGTATTGTTCCGACTCCAGAATTACATATTTAAAATTTCTGATTCTATCGGCATTGATATCGCCATAGCACACCAATACTGAAGCTTTTGGTGGCTCTTGGCAAAAGAGGCTCGTAAAAGAAAACAGAGCCAGAAATGAGGCCATTTTTTTAATACGCGGCATAGTAGTAATAGTCGAGATTTCGGAAAAATTGTAACGTTGTGCGCAGTGTCATGAGCATATATACGGCCGAACCGGCAAACATGCCTACCACACTGTATTCATAAGAGATAAGACGGCTTGCCGCCAGCCCCACCAATACATTGACCAACAACCCTAAAAGCAGCGCATTGAGCGGCTGTGTTGGTTTGTTGAGCGTAAATAAATAAAGTGAATTGAGCATGCCCCAAGCCACAAGAATATAGCCCAGCCCTCCAATAATACTTACTTTAATACTCACCGTATTCAATACCTGATCGAACGCCCGCTGATAGCCCAGCCTTTCCCAGATAATGAGGTAAAGCAAAAAGGTCATAACCGCTCCCACAATGAGCAATATGAGCACATGTTCCCAGTACATTTTGAGCGATCGTCTGTTAAACACCTTGGCCTGATTATAAGGAATCTGTTTCTGTAGCAGGTCGCTGATTGTGCTAAACGAAGCAATACCAAACTCCAACACCCCCACCAAAAGAAAGAAAATGAGAATGGCTATATCCATGCCTATTTCATAATCTTTTTCATAATAGAGAATGTATGGCAAAGCTCCATCGTCTGATGTGGACCACGCCAAAAAACGATCGGTAAAAATGAAAATGAAGAAAACGAACCCGTAAAAGAAGTAGCGATAGTTGCGGTAAACCATTACAGCCGTTTTGCTGGTGGCCCGGTTGAACACTTTGGTTCTACTCACTTTTCGTTTAAAAAACCAGTTGAGGTAAAGTACCATAAGGGCTATGGCCGTCCAGATGCCTATCCAATGTGTATAATAGGTTTCCAGGCTGGTGTACAGGTGTAGTACCAAAGAAAGCCCCGCTGCCAAAATAAATGCCACCGTAATGAACCACCGCTCTTTGAGGGGGTGAAACACTGCCGAAAGCAATAACAACAACCCAATGGAGTAGGCATAGGCATACACCAACCACAAAAATTTATACGGATAAAAATTGGCAAAGAAATTAAGCACCAATGCCAAAACGCAGAGCACCCCCATAAAAAGTAACCCATCGCGAATAACCATAATGGTGCTCTTTCGCGCCATATGAAAGTCTTTGCTAAACCAATAGTGAGAAACCTGCCTACCTATTACCTGCACAAAACCTCCTGTGCCGATCAGTCCGAAAATTACTCCCAACACCACAGCCGTAGATTGCAACTGGTTAAAACCTACGTAGGTCCACATAGAATACCCAAATACGATGATGGTAGCTATTTGCAAAAACACAGGAACACCATGAAACAAACCGAGCGGATAGTAATAAAAGAAGTACCTGGTTTTTATTTTCAGGTAGTCTGTCGCAGAGGTAAAGTCTGCTCTGAACTGTTCATTTACAGGCAGCTGGCTAGGGTTTTCTTCCAGAAAACGAGGATTGGTTATCTGATCATAAACCAGTTGAGCCAATTCCTGAAGGTCGTCTATGCCATAGTCTTGCTTAGCATCTATGGCTCTAATGCTCATAGATTCTAGCATGGCACGCACCACATTCACATTGACCGGCTTGCCCAGTTTATCATAAACATCATATCCCAATTGCTCTATTTTCTGCGTATGTGTCATAAGCTCAACTCCTTCTTTATCTTCTGCTTCTTTGGTTGTTGTTTCTGGTAAACCTCCTCATAAATACGCTCATAAGATTCTATAAAAATATCGAGCGTAAAGTTTTCCATAACCCGCTTTCGGGCGTGTACACTCATGGTCTTTCTAAGTTCTTCATCTTCCAACAACTGAATTACCCTTTTACCAATGGCTTCAGGGTCTCTGGGTTTACACACAAAGCCCGAACCCTCATCTATTGCTTCGGCTACTCCACCCACATCGGTTGCCACCACCGGCACCCCACAGCTCATAGATTCAATTACCGTGAAAGGAAACCCTTCTGAAATAGAGGTGAGAATGGATATATCTCCCTCACTGAATATGAGGTGGGGCTCACTATGATACCCCATTAAGAAGAAGTTGTTCTCCAGCTTTAATTGCTTAATCAGGTTTTCGCATTGCTCGGTATATTCCGGCACCGCATTCTTATCGCCATACACCAGGTATCTCACATTGGGTATCTTCTTCCGAACCACATCGCATGAGCGAATCATGGTGAGCACATCCTTCAATTCAAAAATTCGTGCGGCAGCCACCACGGTAGGTATCCCCCTTAAGTGCTCAGGTTTTTGGCGGGGAGTAAATTTCTCATGGTCTACCCCGTTGTAAGTAATTTCAATTTTATCTTCGCTGGCGCCATACATGAGCTCCCAGGTAATGTTAAACTTGTTTACCGATAGAATTTTATCGGCCTTATAGTAGGAGAGCCTTGTTATGGTTTCTGTAAGCCTGATCAGAAAATCCTTAATGAAGTAACTGTAGTCTGACCGGTTAATGTAAAGCAATCTTTCCCTTACGTATACCCCATGTTCGGTAATCATCAACGGTGTACCGTATCTATATTTTAATACCAGTGCAGGAATGAGCGGAAAACCCGAGAGTGTAATATGGCACAAATCCATTTTCTTGATAGGAATAGAAAACGGAATGAGAAAACGATAGAGCCAACGCAGCCCAACGGTAATATCGAACAAAGAGGCCACATAACTGCCATCTTCTTCTGTCTTGCGCGTGGCTTCATACTTAAAAGCTTCCCAAACGGCCTGGTCTTGCATGGTGCGTTTGTAGTCGTAGTCTTGAAAGTAAAGCCACAATTCATAGAACACCACATCCAGCACTTTCATGTCAGTAGACCCCTCATACACCATTTGCAAGAACTTCTCAAAAATGGGAATAAACCGCTCTTGCACTACTTCGCTGGTGGTCTCTTCTTTTTTGCTCACTACCTTATAGTAGTCTCGCTTATAGCTCACATAATCCTGCGGCTCATCGGGAGCCCAAAGAGGTACCTGTATTACCTCTTTTACTGAAGGACTTAGCTCAAAAATGGGCTTAGGTATGTAGCCGGCATTGATGGAGTATAAATTAAAGTGGACGTTAGAAACCCTATCGCACAACATGTGACTCCATGTAGAAATACCTCCTCCGTAAAACGGATAGGTTCCTTCAGAAATAAGAAGGACATTGATCTTATCGTCTTCTGTTCTTTTCAAATTTTCTTAAAAAGTGCGCTAGTTAATCATTTTTTAAATTAAGAAATGTTGGTATTTCGAACATTTCATAAAAGATATCGATGATTAAAATTCCAGCAAAGCCTATTGGACTAAAAGTACTCAATTGCTTTGGCACGCTGCCCGGCTTACGTTCAATTGCCGTTAAAAGCCGTTGAGTAACCAAAATAGTAGACCAGTTGCCTGATGGCTAGTGTGCAACCCTAAAGCGCATGGTTGCATCTGTCGTTCATACCATCAAAAACTCAGGCTCCATGATCAGGTCATATCTCAAAACAACACTTCGTGCTATACAGCGTAGCCCGCTTTCTTCATTCATCAATATTTTTGGTCTGGCTACAGCTCTCGGAGTAGCCATCATGGTCTATGCTTTCATAGACCTGGATCTTAGTATCGATCAGTTTCATGAAAATAAAAAAGAAATATACCTGGCTACTTCCTATCTCAACCGAAATGGAGAGGTAGGGCATCACGGTATTGTTCCGGCTCCCTATGCGGCCATTCTTCAAAACGATTTCCCTCAAATTAGTCAGGTGGTTCGTGTTGAAAGAAGAAGCGGCATACTTAAATCGGGGCCAAACGTATTCAACCAATCTTTCTCATTTGTAGACCCGGAATTTCTGGAATTGTTCACTTTTCCTCTGGCTTACGGCCAAAAAGAAGCTTTAGAAACACCTAATCAAATCATTCTCAGCCATAACGCTGCTGTTAAATATTTTGGCGAAGAAAATGCCTTGGGTAAGTCGATGACTTTTGACTTTGAAGGAAGAAAGTTTTCATTTGAAGTAGCAGGCGTAGCTCAGGAGTTTCCCAGAAGAAGCAGCCTGAATTTTGAAGTATTAGTCAACTTTGACCAGCTGGAAGTAATAGACCCAGACTACAGCCTAAGCGATTGGAGCCGATTTCTCGATGCTGTATACATAAGAACAAGCGACCCTCAGTCCGTGGCGCAGGTAGAGCGTTCGGTTCAACAGCATATTAAAACTCAGAATGCCGTGCAAAAAGACTGGCCCGCCACTGCTTTCTCTTTTGTTCCATGGACCGACTTGTTTGTTCAGGCAGAAGACATGAGCAGTGTGATGACCGGTGAGGGTGATTCGGTAGCTCGAATAGTCTTATCGGTAATTGGTGCCTTTGTTTTGGTTTTGGCTGTATTCAATTACATAAACATTGCCATTGTTTCCGCAACAAAAAGGCTCAAAGAAATTGGGGTTAGAAAGGTAATGGGTGGCACACGCAAGGCATTGGTTTTTCAGTTTTTAGTAGAAAACATAGTACTCACACTATTGGCTCTGGTCTTTGGGTTCATTTTGGCCATTACCTTGCTCATTCCGGGGTTCGATCGCCTGTTCGATGTGGGACTCGATTTTCACACCAACCAACCCGAACTTTGGATATTTCTGCTGGTATTGGTGGTGAGTACAGGTTTGCTCTCCGGTGCCTATCCGGCCCTTTATATCTCGCGGTTCAACGCAGTGAATATTTTCAGGGGTAGCCTTAAGTTTGGTGGCAAAAATATACTCACCAAAATCTTCCTCACCTTTCAATACATTCTTGCCCTGATTGCCGTAGTGGGTGGAATACTCTTTACTCAAAACACAGCATTCCAAAAAGACCGGGATTGGGGCTATGATCAAAGCCGGGTAATTTCGGCCTTTGTGGGCGATGCCACACAAGTAAAACAACTCACCAATGCCTTGCAGCAAAACCCCAGAGTAGAGTCTGTTTCTGCCTCAATGGGGCACCTCAACCGATCTACTTCCAATAAGATAGTCCAGGTGATTGATCAAAAGTACGACATCCCCTGCCTAATCGTAGACCACAACTATTTAGAAACGCTGGGACTAAAACTTTTGGAAGGAAGAAACTTTGATGCTCAACGCGAAAACGACTATCAGAATGTATTGGTGAACCAGAAAATGGCGCGCTTGCTAAATCCGGAAAAGGCTTTGGGTGAAAGCTTTAGAATAGATAGCCTTACCTATCGGGTGGCCGGAGTAGTTGAAGATTTTCATCAATGGTCTTTTTATGACCCCATAAAGCCCATGATTATTATGCTGGCCAAAGAAGAACAGTATCGTTATTTTTCCATGAAGGTGAATGAAGGTTCCCTGACCAGTGCTTATGAAGACCTGGAAAAAACCTGGGCCGAACTTTTTCCGGACAAGCCCTTTGACGGATATTACCAGGCCAGTTCACTCGACTGGTATTTTAGAAATATTGAAGGGCATAGTCGCCTGATGCAGTATGTAGCCACCATCTGTATACTGCTCTCCTGCCTGGGCCTCTATGGGCTGGTTTCTCTCAATGTTGCCAGTAGAGTAAGAGAATTCAGTATTAGAAAAGCCCTGGGAGCACGCCTCAAAAACCTTGTCTATGTGATAAACAAGCAGTTTGCTGTGTTTCTGATAATTGCCCTGATTTTAGGCATTCCCATTAGCTACTACTTGTTAACCATGCTTTTCGATTCTGTATATGCTGTTCACGTACCCATCACCTGGTTACCCTTTTCTCTGGCTCTGGCTGTAGTAATTCTAATGGTTGCCCTGACTATCTCTTCCCAGGTTCGTAAAGTTATGACCACCAGCCCTACGGAAGGACTAAGGAGCGAGTAAGCATTAATGTTCTTGAGGACCGACTGCTTTTAGTGGGAAGACAGAAATCAAAAACCAGAAATCGGAAATAAGAAGTCGGAAGCGGGAAGCGAAAAGCTGTGAAAAGCGGGCACATTGGCTTCCATGCTGAGCGAAGCCGAAGCATCTACCGATGATCTAGTCTAGCAGATCTTTCTATAATGGAGGAATTGGGAAGACGGAAGTTCGGAGCTAGGAAGACGGAAATCAGAAGTCAGAAGCGGGAAGCGAAAAGCTGTGAAAAGAGGACACTTTGGTTTCCATGCTGAGCAAAGCCGAAGCATCTGCCCATGATCTAGTCTAGCAGATCTTTCTATAATGGAGGAATTGGGAAGACGGAAGTTCGGAGCTAGGAAGACAGAAATTAAAAACCAGAAATCGGAAATCAGAAGTCGGGAGCGGGAAGCGAAAAGCTGTGAAAAGAGGACACTTTGGTTTCCATGCTGAGCAAAGCCGAAGCATCTACCGATGATCTAGTCTAGCAGATCTTTCTATAATGGAGGAATTGGGAAGACGGAAGTTCGGAGCTAGGAAGACAGAAATTAAAAACCAGAAATCGGAAATCAGAAGTCGGGAGCGGGAAGCGAAAAGCTGTGAAAAGAGGACACTTTGGTTTCCATGCTGAGCGAAGCCGAAGCATCTGCCCATGATCTAGCCTAGCAGATCTTTCCATAATGGTGGAATTGGGAAGACGGAAGTTGGGGTGTGAGAGATAAAATCCGGCAGTTGGGATAACGAAAGAGCTAAAGCCTTTTCAACTCTCCCCAATCATCGGCAACTGCCGGAATCGTAAACCTATTCCAATTCAACCACCAGGTCGTCCTGTTCAACCATATCTCCGCCTTTGAGATAAATGGCCTTTACCTTTCCGGCTTCAGGAGCTGAGACTGTTGTCTCCATTTTCATAGCTTCAACTACAAAAAGAGCCTGATTTTCTTTTACAGTATCACCGACATTCACTTTTACTTCAGCAATTCTACCCTGCAGAGGTGCTCCTACTTGATGTTCACCATCTACCTTGCGGTTGGCAACCTTAGTAACTTTAAGGTTCTGATCCCGAACATCGATCACCCGTGTTTGGCCATTCAGCTCAAAGTACACTTTGCGCATTCCGTTTTCATCGGGCTCAGCAATATAAAGCATCTTAATGATGATATGCTTGCCTTTCCCAATCTCCACAAACACCTCTTCATTAGGCTTTAAGCCAAAGAAAAATGCCTTGGTAGGTAGTTGCCAAACGGCTCCATAGTTTTGCCAATGCTGATAGAAATCCTTAAAAACTTTGGGGTATAACTTGTACGAAAGAAAGTCCAGCTCATCGCAGTAAATGTCGAACTCTTGCTGAAACGCTTTAAACTCCTTATCAAAGTCTACGGGCTCCAGGTGTGCGTTTGGCCGGTCTGTATATGGCTTTTCGCCTTTTAGAATAATTCTGGAAAGCTCTTGCGGAAAACCTCCAGGCATTTGCCCCAGATCTCCCCTGAACAAGCTAATGACTGACTCCGGAAAAGAGAGGGTCTCGCCACGTTCCAGTATATCGGCCGGTGTCAAGTTGTTAGAAGTCATAAATATGGCCATGTCGCCAACCACCTTGCTAGACGGGGTCACCTTTACTAAATCTCCAAACATTTTGTTGACCACCGCATAATTACGCTTTACCTCTTCAAACTTATGCTCCAGGCCCAGAGCAGCAGCCTGTGGTCTTAGGTTGGAGTATTGCCCGCCCGGTATCTCATGGTCGTACACCTCAGCTGTGCCGGCCTTCAGACCGCTTTCGAAGGGGTAGTAATATTCGCGCACATCTTCCCAGTAGTTGGCATACTTATTCAGGTTTTGCACATCAATCTTAGGGTCTCGGGGATGCCCCTTGAGTGCCGCTGCCAGCGAGTTAAAATTGGGTTGAGAAGTGAGGCCTGACATGGAAGCAATGGCTACATCCACAATATCTACTCCAGCTTCTATGGCTTTAAAGTATGTGGTGGCTTGCATGGACGATGTATCGTGAGTGTGCAGGTGAATGGGTAAATTCACCGTTTCTTTAAGAGCACTTACCAATACGGTAGCTGCTTCGGGCTTTAGCAAACCTGCCATATCTTTAATGGCTATAATATGGGCTCCTTCGTCTTCCAGTGCCCGAGCCATGTCCAGATAATACTGCAAGTTGTATTTGCTTTCCTTATCGAGCACATCGCCCGTATAGCAAATGCAAGCTTCTGCCACTGAGTTGGTTCTCTCACGAACCGTGCGAATGCTCACCTTCATGGCCTCCACCCAGTTGAGAGAATCGAATATTCGGAAAATATCCATGCCATTCTCAGCCGACTTCTCAATAAATCGCTCAATAAGGTTATCCGGATAAGCTTTGTAACCTACACCGTTGGAACCTCTTATAAGCATTTGCATAAGTATGTTGGGTGCTGCCGCACGCATTCGCTTCAACCGGTCCCATGGGTTTTCATAAAGGAACCGCATACTCACATCGAAGGTAGCCCCTCCCCACATTTCCCAAGAAAATACGTTGGGTTGATTTTTGGCAAAACCTTCGGCCACTTTGAGCATGTCCAGCGAACGCATTCGCGTAGCCAACAACGACTGATGGGCATCGCGCCAGGTAGTATCGGTAAATAGGATTTGCGGCTGCTCTTTAATCCACTTGGCCAATCCTTCGGCTCCCTTTTCTTCCAAAATTTGCCTGGTGCCGGAAGGATACGCTCCCAAACGGTCGAACTCAGGAACCTTCGGTACCCTCAACTTTACTGAAGGGTCTATTTTCTTTACGCTCGGATTGCCATTTACGGCCACCTCTCCCAGGTAGTTGAGTAACTTTGTGGCCCGGTTCATGTACCGTGGCATCTGGAGTAACTCCGGATGATTTTCTATAAACTTTACTGTGGCCTTTCCGGTAAAGAAAGTCTCATGACTAAGTACATTCTCTAAAAAGCCTTTGTTGGTTACTACGCCTCGTATTCTAAACTCAGAAAGTGCGCGTTGCAGCCTTTGAGCAGCTCCTTTTAACGTGCGTCCTGAAGCAGTGATTTTCACCAACATCGAATCGAAAAAGGGCGATATGGTTACTCCGGCATAGCAGTTACCGGCATCTAGCCTAATACCAAACCCTCCCGGAGACCGGTAGGCTATAATGGTGCCATAATCGGGCTTAAAATTGTTTTCCGGGTCTTCTGTAGTAATTCGGCACTGAATGGCAAAACCATTCTTCTGCACATCGGCCTGGCTTTTGATGAAAATCCGAGGGTGGTCGAGCGGATAACCCTGGGCTATTTCTATTTGAGAGCGAACAATATCAATGCCTGTAATTTCTTCAGTCACCGTATGTTCAACCTGTACTCTTGGGTTTACTTCAATAAAGTAAATCTGCTCATCGGCATCGACCAGAAACTCTACTGTACCCACATTATTGTAATTCACTTCGCGGGTAATTCTCAGCGCATACTCATAGAGTTTTTCACGAGTTTCATCTTTTAGCCCTATGGAAGGAGCCACTTCTACAACCTTTTGGTACCTGCGCTGCACTGAGCAATCGCGCTCATACAGGTGTACAAGGTTACCGTAATTATCGCCCATGATTTGCACCTCAATGTGCTTGGGGCTATCAATAAATTTTTCAATGAAGATAGTATCGTCTCCAAAGGCTTTTCCAGCCTCTCCACGAGCCTCATTGAAAGCGCGCTCCAATTCATCTTCCGAGCGTACCACCCGCATACCGCGGCCTCCCCCACCGGCTGCGGCCTTTACCATTACAGGAAAGCCAATTCGCTTTGCTTCTTTAAGAGCAATGGCACTGCTTGTGAGCGGCTCCTGACTGTCTTCAATAAGCGGCACCTGGGCATTGCGGGCCACAATTTTAGCCTGCACCTTGTCGCCCAAGCGTTGCATTACTTCCGGCTCGGGGCCAACAAATGTGATTCCGGCTGCTTTACAAGCTCTTACAAAGTGTACGTTTTCTGAAAGAAACCCATAACCGGGATGTATAGCATCTACCCCTTCCCTTTTGGCCAGAGCAATGATCTCATCAATATTCAAATAAGGTTTGAGCGGATCATCATCGTCTCCAATCTGATAAGCCTCATCGGCCTTGTATCGATGGAGGGAATAACGGTCTTCGTATGTGTAAATGGCCACCGTACGAATCTTCATTTCAGAAGCTGCTCTCAGTACGCGTATAGCAATTTCGCCACGATTGGCCACCAGTATTTTATTGAATTTGCGAATGTTTGTTTCCATGCTCAAAACTTGAATGGGTGGAATTTAAATGATTAGCAGGTTAGGCACAAATGCCAAATCCGAATTGATCACGTTTTCAAAAAATATATTTTTGCGACCCGAAAAGTAAGCCTCCACAAGAGCTTATAATTGTATATTAGACGGTTAAGTAATTTTTAAAATTCCCAAAGTCTATGGAAAACTATCGAATCGATAAGATTTCTATCGAGCAGCTAGAGGAGCTCAGATCTATTTCTATAGAGACTTTTACCGATGCATTTGGCGATAAGAACCATCAGGCCGATTTTGACGGTTATTTGCAAAAGGCATTCGATGCCAACCAATTGCGCAACGAACTGGAAACCCCGGACAGTTACTTTTACTTTTTAAAAAATACAGATGAGCCGGTGGGCTATCTTAAGCTCAATACGAAAAAAGCTCAGTCAGACCAGGTTTTGGACAATGCCATGGAAGTTGAGCGCATATACCTAAAAAGACATGTTCAGGGCAAGGGCCTTGGCACTTTACTATTGAATTTTGCAATGCAAGAAGCCAAAAATAAAGGGCTGATGGCCATTTGGCTGGGTGTTTGGGAAGAAAACAATAAAGCCATAGCCTTCTACAAACGCCATGGCTTTGAGGTATTTGGCAGCCACCCTTTTAAATTGGGAGGCGACCTGCAGCGCGATTTACTAATGAAACGGCTGCTGATTTAAGATCATTAGACTGATGCTCCATCTTTCAAACTGATGAGTTTTTCGCGCATGTGCTCAAGCTTTTGCTTCTGCGACACGTAAAAGGTTTTATGCTCCCAACGGGCACCAAAGTACCCGGCCACAAAAAACAGAAGCAATAAGGCTCCCTTGTACCACTCTGCCCACTCATCGACAACAGAGGCAATACTCAGCAAAGCCACCACCAAATAAATCCACTTACCCATAGCCGATAGCCTGACCTGAAAATCAGCATGGGCAATGGCCGCGTTCATATCGCCCAATATGCTTTTATCGAAAGTGTTTTGATGGTTCAGTCGTTGCTGTCTTCTAAGGTATATTACTCCGGCCAATACCATTGTAATTACGGCCAACAGACTAGGGAATAGCTGAAAATCCGACTTGATGAGACTGGCACCCAAAATAACCAGCGTGCAAAACACCAGCGACCCCATCATTAGTTGTTCACTTCTCCCGGCCACTGCAGCAGCTTTATTTTTACGCTGTATCACCCTATTGTGAAGCGCTTCCTCGTCTAAGGCATACAACGCCTTTTGACTCTGTTCATCCCATATTTTTTTCATTTCATCAAATTCCATTGTTCAACATTTTTTTAGACTGTTCGGTGAGGTGCTTTTTTATTCGATTAATCTTCACTCCCACGTAGTTTTCAGAAATACCAACAATCGAAGCTATTTCTTTATAGCTGAATCCATCGAGCAAAAGCAAACAAAGGGAGCGATCTATCTCATCCAACTGTTGAATTTGCCCATATAGCCATTCTAGTCTTTGGTCTGGCTTTTCTTCTGCAGGCTGTAGAATTCGAACCACCTCACCATTATCTGCTTTATTTTGATCCCTGCTTTTCTTCAGCTTCCATTTTAAAGCCTGATTAAGTGCTATTCTATAAACCCAGGTAGAGACCGCGCAGTCGTTCCTGAAATTGCTAACCGATTTCCAGACATTGACAGCAATCTCCTGAAACAAATCTTCGCGGTCCTCTTCCTGCTCGCAGTACGACCGCACCACCTTAAATAAGATACCCTTGTGGGTTTCCAACCAAGATTCAAAAATCTGTTTCTGCTGTACTTCTGTCATTTCAACCTGTCAACCTATTAGTACCCTCTAACCTGGCGATTCTTACAAACCTGAGATTTTTTTTTTAAGTGTAGGCTGCAATGCATTGGCAAAGAGCTCATTCCGTGCTTAGAAATCGTAAAATGCGCAAGGGCTCGCTTTGGAAAAGAACAAGTTAACCTTGTAACTTGAATGGCTCAAAACCACAAGATTATGGCCAATCGACTGATTTTTTTGGAGGAAGACCTAAAAGAATTGTTCACTGACTTGCATGCTTCCGGGCAGTGGGCAGATGGCAAGGAGATTTCCGATGCCTATGCTATTGAAGATCCGGCCAATATACTTGCCATCTACAGGCAAGAAAAGAACCACCCCAATTTTGACCTAAAAACCTTCTTCAATAATTATTTTGTGAGTGCTCAAAGCCAAGGGAAAGAATACCAAAGCGATAGCTCCCTGCCTGTAGAAGATCACATAGAACGCTTATGGTCTGTTCTTGCCCGTGAGCCCGACAATGAGGAATACTTTTCCACGCTTATTCCTCTGCCCTATCCTTACGTAGTTCCGGGCGGGCGCTTTAATGAAATCTATTACTGGGATAGCTATTTTACCATGCTGGGTTTAGTAGAAAGTGGCCGAACCGACATGGTGGAGCATATGGTGAAAAACTTTGCATACATGATTGAAAATTTCGGCTTCATACCCAATGGCAACCGAACATACTACCTAGGCCGCTCCCAACCTCCCTTCTTTTCACTTATGGTAAGCCTGCTGGCACAAGAAAAGGGAGAAAAGTATCTTATAGATTTTTTACCTGCCATGGTAAAAGAACATAAATTTTGGATGGAGGGTGAACAAGAACTGTCCAAAACGCAAGCCAATTACAAACGAGTAGTTCTCATGCCGAATGGAGAAGTACTGAATCGGCACTATGATAATATTTTCAGTCCGAGAGCAGAAATGTATCAAGACGATGTGGAATTAATTGAGCGAAAAGGGAAAGCGGGTAAGCAAACGCTTTTGAATATACGGGCGGCCTGTGAAAGCGGCTGGGACTTTAGTTCGCGATGGTGCGAAGTACCTGACGATCTCACCACCATTTATACCACCAACCTGATACCTGTAGACCTAAATTGCCTGCTCTACCATCTGGAAAAGATGATTAGCAAAGCCTATGTACTGCAAGGAGAAGGCAAGTTGGGCACCAACTATGCCCAAAGAGCAGAAAGCAGGGCTAAGGCCATTCAGCAATATTGTTGGAATGCTTCTGAAGGCTACTTCTTTGATTTTAACCACCACCATGAGGCTCAAACCACAAGCCTGACAGCCGCGGCTGTCTATCCACTGGCTTTTCAGCTCGCTTCTGCCCAACAGGCCGAAAGTGTAGCCAATACCCTGGCACAAGAACTACTGAAAGATGGTGGGCTGCTTACCACAAACTTTGAGTCTGGCGAGCAATGGGATGCCCCCAACGGCTGGGCTCCATTGCAGTGGATGGCCATTTGGGGACTTAGAAATTACGGCCACGACCATTTGGCCACAACCATTAAAAATCGCTGGACAGCCCTGAATATTAAGGTTTTTAAAAATACGGGCAAGCTTATGGAAAAGTACAACGTGGTTGACACAAGCCTGCTTAGCGGTGGAGGCGAGTATCCGGTACAAGATGGTTTTGGCTGGACAAATGGAGTGCTTCTAAAGCTTTTGAGGGAATAAACAAACCCCGGTGATTGCGTACCGGGGTTCTTAAAAATGATTGTATGAAAAATCATTAGGACCGTCTGCCCTAACAGATATTCCGAGAATAGTTTGGCACATGCCTGGGCCAAAGCCCAATTGCCCGCAAAGATGGCATTATGCCCATATTACGTGCTTCCTTAGTGTTATGCTTTGAATAAATTAATGGAAAGAGAAGTGCATTTCCGGCAAATACCAGAACCTGAAAACGGAACACGCTTTTCAACAATAAGCTAAGGGACTATGGTTCAATCCAAGCCCAAATACGCCCACATTGTTATGAGGTAAATACTCCTAATCTTCCTTACCAAAAAATCGCGTTTCACCCTGAAACCTTGCGCGACCAAGGCTTCAAAGCAGTTTCTATGCACATGTTTCTCGACTGCCTGAACAGGATAATGGTTGGAATTGGCTTTGAATTAACCGAACTGCATGGGTTAAGCCTTTGCCTTTCTGCCACGACTTGCGAGAAACAAAACACGAATATGCCCAAGAAAGAAACGTTCACATGCATTTTTTTGATTATTGGAGCATTTCTTACATCAATGCACATGCCCATATTTTGCTGGTTTACAACCCGCTAAAAAGTAAGGGTGTCATTCAGTAGACTTCATGCACAAAGTTTTACAAAATAATGTGGTTGCATTTTCCTGTGGCTCAAGTTCGAACGTTAGGTCATTGACGCTCATATGCGTAAATACCGGAACAAAGCCCATTGGTGAGAAAGTTGCCGGGTAAGGTTGTTCGAAAAGAGATGTGTTAAAATCAGGAAAGCTAATATATACAACCCCAAAAGTTTTAAGTTTGCAAGAGATTAATAATTATATGAAGAAGCTGTCTTTACTCATTGTAGTGGTTCTAATGTTTACCGGATGTTTTCCCGATGAAGACGGTCCGAACTACGAGTTTGTAAGTGGTGAGTTAACCCATACCATTGAAATTGATTGGTCTGATTTACCTCCCAACGAAGACATTGCCCGAACAGATCTGCTTAGCCTCAATGAGTTTATAGCTGTTTCTACCAACGATTTTGACGCTCCGGCCGGCAAGGCCATTATTGCCCCTCAACTGGTTGGTCTCTACTACGACATTAGAGGCATAGAAAGCGGCAACTCCATTGGCCTCTTTGAAGCCAGCCTAAGTGCTATTGCCGATGGTGGTTACACAGAACGTCTGACCGACTTTACCATTGTAGATGTTGAGAACACCATTACCCTGGACAACGACAACAACGAAGTATTTGCAGAGATCCCCATTTTTGATCCTGAAAACCCTGGCAACACCAATGCCAACGGCTTGGCTCTCATAACCACTACCATGGCCAGAGGAAGAATTAACATTAAGCTCGATGGCGTAGGTAAAAACATTCACCTGGTGACTTCCGGAGAGCGGTTTGAAATTGTACTCAAATTTGAGCTATTGGGAAGAATAGAGTCCGATCAGTAAGTTCTCTAAACCAACCAGCCCAATCAGGATTCCTCCTTACACTATCCTTTTATAGGCATTTTTTGATAGAAAGAGTAGAAATGAGTCGACACTCCAAGCTTCTTTGGCGACTCATGAACACCTTTCATTAGGAACGGACACAGCCTTCTGATTTCCTAATCTTTGAAACGAGCATAACAAAAAAAGCCCGACAAATGTCGGGCTTTTCAGCAGTCCCTAGGGGAATCGAACCCCTGTTTCCAGGATGAAAACCTGGCGTCCTAACCCCTAGACGAAGGGACCGTGTTAGGATTTTCACAACCTTAAACCAATTTGCCTCAGAGCTCCTTGATTTTCGGTGTGCAAATATAGATTTCGGTTTTTTATTTCCAAAAATATTTTCATTGAAATATTTCAATCGATTCCGATGGAACCCCTTTACGACAACATTGATTTATATTTGAAATGGCATAGGGCTTTCTTAGTTTTGCGCCACATCAATCACAAATAAAACCGTAAAAGGACATGTCTAAAATTAGAGTAGCCATTAATGGTTTTGGAAGAATCGGACGACTGACTTTCAAAGCGTTATTGAGCAAAGAAAACGTTGAAGTAGTAGCGATCAATGACCTGACCGATACTGCTACCCTTGCCCACCTGCTAAAGTACGATTCTGTACACGGCAAATTTGACGGCACTGTATCGTCTACTGCAGACGGCATTGTGGTCAATGGCAAGGAAATTAAAATCTACGCTGAAAAAGAACCAAAGAACCTTCCTTGGGGCAAGTTGGGCGTTGATGTAGTTCTTGAGTCTACTGGTAGATTCGTTGATGAAGAAGGAGCCGGAGGGCACTTGCAGGCCGGAGCCAAAAAAGTTGTAATTTCTGCTCCTGCCAAAGGCAACATCCCTACGGTAGTGCTTGGAGTAAACGAAGATATTCTAACCGGCAACGAAACCATTGTTTCTAACGCCTCTTGTACCACCAACTGCCTGGCTCCAATGGCTAAGGTATTGGACGATGCCTTTGGCATTGAAAAGGGTTATATTTCTACTGTACACGCTTATACGGCCGACCAAAGAATTCAGGATGCTCCTCACAAAGACTTGAGAAGAGCCAGAGCCGGAGCGGTTTCCATCATACCAACTTCTACCGGAGCAGCCAAAGCTGTAGGTTTGGTGCTTCCTCACCTAGCCGGCAAACTCGATGGTATTGCTTTAAGGGTCCCTGTGCCGGACGGTTCATTGACAGACCTAACTGTAGTGGTGAAAAAAGAAGTAACTGCCGAAGAAGTGAATGCGGCCATGAAAGCTGCCGCTGAAGGCCCAATGAAAGGCATTATTGAGTACTGCGAAGATCCAATTGTTTCTGTGGACATTATTGGAAACCCTCACTCAAATATTTTCGATGCAGAACTGACTGCCGCTGCCGGTACCTTGGTAAAAGTAGTAGGATGGTACGATAACGAAGCAGGCTATTCTAACAGAGCCGCTGACCTTATCGTTAAAATCGGTGGCTAATTAAAAAGCAAAGTGAATATAGAGCCCTGATGTTGCCATCAGGGCTTTTTTTATTTGAAACCTGTATCGTCCTGAAATAACCTTACACAAAAGAATGTGCAATGAATGAATATGTAAAGCGTACTCAAAGGGATTATTAGAACGGTTTAGGCAATTAGTTGTGGCTACCGGAAATGTGGTGGTTCAGAAAAACTTAGAATAAAATAGTAGGGTTACTCATTTAGATCGCATTTGTTAGGCCCAGTATACTAGCCATAAGCTGTGTCCTCACAGCGTCTTTTAACAACCATTTGTGAAGACACAAATGGAGGCAAGGTTCAGAAATGCGCTTCTTGCAACATAAGTAAGTAACCCTATAAAATAGTTTAATTTCTCCTCTCCGGAGAGCTATGCGATGTACCAAACAATGGTTCCAGGAGGAAAAGATACTTCAAAAATAGTCAACTCAGGCCATGGTTAACCGAATACTAATAGCCACATTCTTAATCGTTACTTCATTTCAAGCTTCAGCACAGCTATTCAAATACGAACTCAAAAGGAGACTTTTAAAAGAGTTTGATGAAGATAAAACGGAAAGCATATTACTCTGCATGGAGTTCTTCGAACACGAGCTCAGCACCTTCTTTAACCTAAGTGAGAACTCAGGGCAAGACCCTATAGCCATGTATATAGAATACACTGAAGAGAATTACCCCGAATTTGAAATACCATTAGACTTTTCGGCCCAACAGGAACTATATCAAAAGTTAGACACTCACTTTTTCATTCAAACCTGGGACTACGGACTTGCATCATACGGCCCGGACGGAACCACATATATCTTACTAAACCTGAAGTCAGGGAGCCCCTTATTTCACTATTTGAAGAAGAAGTCTAAAAAAGTTAAAACAGTTACTGACTACCTGAATCGTCTCAATATCGTAGGAGACATTAGTCCCGCTAGTATTGGCCAATTGGCTTCACTCATTCCTCTTGAACACCAGCAAAATATTGAACTTAGAATTTTGCTAACTTTCCATTACCTGACCTTAAATGATCGTATCAAACGAAGGGATAAAATGTAGAAACAAGTTTTATGAAAGTTCTTCACAAATCCCATCATCTATTCAGAACTCATAATAACTTCACAAAAAATTCATGCAATGCATTATGAACTAATCTAAACTCAGCTTAGTTTTACTCTTGAAATGACAAACCCGAGTCGCTATAAAATGGGGCAATAGATTAAATAAGTGACATCATCTAGTCAGAAAAATGAGATGAATAAAAAGCCGCTCGAAAGAGGGGTTATTTTTTTGCCGTTTTGTCAAGTATTTGGCTAGCCCTTCTAGCCATATCTACCGACTGCAAGATTTTCATTTTTAGCTGTTCATTGTATCGCGGCCTTTTTGCAAGGAAGTCATCTACCACTTTCACAACCTCATGTGAATTATGACTACCCAATGTCTGATCTAACCAACGAGTAGGGAAGAATATATCACCCGTTTGTTGAATCTCCTGCAATAATTCCAGACTTGGCAATATATAGCTTCTGGCCTGGTCTCTGCGCAGCGGATGATGAAGATTACTCAAAGCTGCTAGAACCCACGATTCTGTTTCGCGCATTTTCTCCTCTTTCAGGGTCTCAAAAAATGCATCGCGCACTGTGGCACTGGCCGAGAGTGTTGGAGCAATAAACTCAAATCTTTTTCTTGAATCAGGGTTTTTTATACGTTCCAACTGCTGAACCACAATGGCTTCGGCTCTTTCAGGTATTTTAATGGCCAGATCTTCGGCAAGGCCTATATAATCATTCTCCGATAAGTTGAGCCCCGAAATCTGAACCATACCATCTTTGGCCCAAATACTGTACAATCGTTGCAAGTTCACTGTTGTGGTAACCAACTGGCTGTAGGTGTTAAAGAATATTTTCTTGATTGACGGATCTTCGTGAATATCATTAAGGCAATGCAGCAAGGTTCTCTCTAAATCGGGAGCCAGATTGGCCCTTTGATCTTCCGAAATCAAATTCCAGTAAACTGACCGCAACTGCCCCAATGCCAGGTTGATGAGCAATTGATTTTTCTCTTTCATCAAAAACCACTTGAGCAACTCTATGTATTCGGTGGGTTTGTATTGACCTTCTCTCCCTATAAAGCCCGGTTCGAGCAAGTTCTCATACATGTTGATGAGAAGGCTACCCTTCTCTACTTCGTTAAGTCGTTCCCACTGACTCACAAGTAGGCTGTACGATGAGGAAAAAAGGCCATAACCCATGCCATTGGAGTTGGCCAAAGCCTCAAAATTCGCCCATTCGGCTCCCAATTTCACTTTATAGGGCTGGTCGGCACTTACCACTAACAGCTCTTTTCTATCCTTTTTATCGGCATTGAAGAGCTTCATTCTAAAACTCTGTGGCCAGGCCCTGTTTTTACCGGAAACATCTTTTTGGCTAAGTTGCAATTCGACTTGCCCTTCGTTGTTAATTGTTTCCAATTCAAATACCGGTCTGCCTGAGGTATTTACCCACACCTCGCTCCAACGCTTCAGGTCGACCTGTGTTCTTTTATCCAGAATTTCGATCAGATTGGGCCAGGTGGCATTCTTCATGCCGTAGGTTCTCAGATACTCTTGCATGCCCGACTGAAAGGCCTGTTCTCCCAGTAAGGACTCTAATTGACGCATCATAATTGGCGCCTTATTGTATATAATCGCTCCATACATTTGCCCCGCTTCATTGAGGTTAGGCAAATTCTGACGAATAGGGTTGGCTCCCTGAGTACGATCTACACCATAGGCCGATGGGTAATGTCTCACCAGAAAACTCAAATCGTGATTGATGTTGGGAAAACTTGGGTTGACCATTTTAGAGGCCATAAAATTGGCAAAGACCTCTTTGGTCCAAACATCGTTGAACCAGTCCATAGTCACCAAATTGCCAAACCACATGTGGGCTACCTCATGAGCAATGAGGCTTGCTCTGCCCAATAACTGATTTTGAGAAGGGTCTTTTTCCAAAAACAAACTATTGGCTCGGTATTGTATGGCTCCCACATGCTCCATTCCTCCATACTGAAAACTGGGAATTAGAGCAAAATCAAGCTTTTTGAAAGGGTATTCTATACCTGTATATAGCTCCAACCATTTGAGAGAGGCTGCGTGAAGAGAGAAGATGAGGTCTTTATTACGCTCCACCTTTTCTTCGTCCGTTTCTCTATGAAGCATGGTAAAAGTTCTACCATTAACCGTTTGTGTTACCCGCTTAAACTCTCCGGCAACAAAAGAGAAAAGGTAGGTGCTTATCAAATCAGACTCTTCGTAGATTATGTTCTTTCGATTATTCACTATACGAGCCAGCGAAACAGGTGCATTGGCTATAGCACTCCAATTAGTCGGCAGGTCCAGGGTAAGATTAAAACGGGCTTTCAGGTTGGGCTGGTCGAAGCAAGGAAAGGCAGTTCTTGCCCTATCGGGTACAAAGAGGGTATAAAGAAAGTCTTCCTTGCGGTTGAGAGAAGTTTCTCCAGCCCAAAAATTCACTTCTACTTTGTTGTATCCTTTCTGTAAGTTTTGGGCCTTTAAAACAATGTGTTCGTTGACTATCTCCAGCGGCTGGCTCTTGCCATTCACCACAAGACCTTTCAGGTGGCTTTGGGGCACTTTAAAATCGAGAGGCAGATCTCTGGAATTGTCCTCTAAATTGAAGGTAAGCTCTTCTAAAGCCTGTATTTGCCTACCAAATTCTTCGGGCACTCTAAACTCCAGTTTGTAATTGATGCCTGAAAGAACAGACTTTCTGTATTCCGCCAGCTCGAGTGAAACACCAATTTCAGGCGCTTCCAATTCTTTGGTATCGGAAGAACAGCCCAAAAGGCATGCGCCCAGCCAAACCACCAACAATAGTCTCTTCATTAGATAAGTATTAAGTCTTTTCTTAGTTCGGGAGGAATACCAAAGTGATCTCCCATAAAACCATCCATTTCATCTTTGGTCTCTTTAGACAGTAGCGCATTGAGTTCTTCAAGTGCCATTTCTCCAATTAAAAAGGGAGGCATCATGTCCATAACTAACCGATCGCCTTTGAAGCACGCCCCCATCTGATACTCCCTGAGTTCTTCCTTAGGGGTGCCTTTTATGAGGCAAGACGACAGCCAATGGTCCGGATTATCAGGTTCTTCTTCCATACGCTGTTGCAACTGGCTGAAGTTCATATTGCCCATCATGTAAGCCGACAGATTCTGCATGCTTTCGGCCGACATGGCTTCTTTCATTTCTTCATAACACTTGCTGCATATAGCATACTCAAACAAAACCTCTGTCTTTTTAAACTCCGGATAGCGCTTAAACACTTTTTCGATCATGTAGTGGCGCCCGCCATCCAAAACCTGATAGTCGCACTGAATGCAGCGTTCTATTGGGCCTCCGGTATCGGTATTGAGAAAAACCTGTGGTATAGGTATTCCGCTTTTTTCTTCGTTTTTATTTTCCTCCATTCTAAAGCGTTTTATGCACCATGGTAGAGGCCACCTGGGCGGTTGGCAGAATTAGTGTATCGGCAATGTTGACGTGTGCCGGACGTGTAACAATAAAGCGAATAAGGTCTGCAATATCATGAGCTGTGAGGGGCTCATATCCCTGATAAACCGATTCAGCTCTGGAACTGTCTCCTTTAAAACGTACCAAAGAGAACTCCGTTTCTACCAGGCCCGGACAAACCTGCGATACCTTAACTCCTGTACCCATCAAATCCATACGCATGCCATGATTGATGGCATCTACGGCATGTTTTGATGCGCAATACACATTGCCATTGGGGTACACCTCTTTACCGGCAATGGAGCCTACATTGACTACATGCCCGGTTTGCCGCTCTACCATACCCGGCACTATGGCCCGGGTCATGTACAACAAGCCCTTAACATTAATATCTATCATGGCGTCCCAGTCTTCCACATTGCCTTCGTGCAACTTAGACAATCCGTGGGCATTGCCTGCATTGTTCACCAAAACATCTACCGTTTGCCAACCATCAGGCAGAGCTACCAGAGCCTCATCCACTTCTTTTTTATGGCGAACATCAAACACCAGTAAGTGAGTGTCTACAGACACCAAACCGGCCAGTTCTTCTAGTTTCTCTTTCCTTCTTCCACACAAAATCAGTCGGAAACCCTCCTCGGCCAGTGCCAGGGCTGTGGCCCAACCTATTCCGGAACTTGCCCCGGTTATCAAAGCTGTTTTTTGCATTGTTTCTGTAGCTAGTAAAGCTCCAAGTTAATAGAAAATAGATGAAGCGCTAAGTGGAAATTACATGAAACACTTGCCGGTAAAAACTCTTAGAAGCAAAGGCGCATTAATCGGAGAAATGGAGATACAGTGAAAAATTATGGGTGGTAATACGCGAAATACCGTCATGGTAAAAGTTGCTGGAGTTGTTCATTACATTCATAAACCCTCTTGCATACCTGATTTCCGGAGAGAACTTAAAAAATTCGAAGTAGCGCTCTAGCCCAAAGCCTATCTCTGCTTTAGCATCCATTCTTCTTATCTCTAACCTGTCGGTGTTGGTCACAAGGTCTTCTTTGCCCGCTCTAAGCGAACCACTCACTCCGGCAATGATATACATACGCGAGTTTTCTCTCCGAATGGAGCGGTATTTTAAGAAAATTCCGGGTTCTACCCGGGTAGACTCTATGAGCTGTCTATCTACGCTACCATCTACATTATGATAGGCTACGGTATTCTGATAAAGACCAATTTTAACCGGCACAAGCCTTAGGGTAAACTGATCGGCCAGGCGAAAGTTGACCATAAACCCAAGGTTGAACCCGGCACTTTTTTCGGAGACTATGGAGTGAATCTGGTCGTACTGAGTGCTCTCAAAGGCCTCAGAATATCGAATACCGTAATAATTCTGATGTGCTCCCAGAAAAAAACCATACTGGGTTTTCTTCTTATCGCTATCTATGCGGTGCAAGGTAACCCCTTGCTTTCTGGACTGGGCTCCCAGTGCCGCACACACACAAAGTAAAAAGAGGGTAATTATTTTTGCCCTATGTAAATAGAACTGATTCCAAAAGTGAGTGGCCTGCATTCTACGTTCTTAAATCCAACTTCCGTAAGGATATTGAGAAAATCCTGTCCATCAGGAAAAGCCTCGACTGACTCCGGCAAATAGGTATAAGCCGATTGATCCTTGGAAATTATCTTGCCAATAATCGGCAGAATCGACTTAAAATAAAAATTGTAGAGCTGCTTCATGGGGAAGCGTTTTGGTCGTGAAAATTCAATAACCACAATCTTTCCTCCCGACTTCAACACTCTGCACATATCGCTGAGTCCCTGCTTTAGGTTTTCAAAATTCCTAACACCAAAAGCAACGATAGCCGCATCGAAGGTATTGTCATCAAAGAGCAGCTTTTCGCTGTCTCCCATCTGCATATCAATAATATGGTCAACACCTTTGCGCTCCATTTTCTTACGCCCCATTTCCAGCATGCCCTCAGAAATATCCACTCCCACTATCCGATCCGGGTTTAGGGCCAAAGCCTCTAAAGCAAAGTCTCCCGTTCCTGTGGCTACATCTAAAATTTGTTTGGGCTGGTCTTTTTTGAGCAATCGGATGGCCTTCTTTCGCCATAGAATATCTATTCCAAGGCTTAGAAAATGATTGAGGAAGTCATAACGTCTGCTAATGTTGTTGAACATTTCGGCCACCTGCTCTTTCTTCCCCGACTGCTTTTCTTTATAAGGCACTACTGTCATCTGCTCAAATTTGGGTGCAATAATACGAAGGAAACAGGGGGATTGGGCAATTTGTTAGAAAAAGCTTGGAATCAGCAGCATTATCCTATTCCGTTGTAATGCTTATTTTAGTGTGTGAGTCACTTTCTGTTTTCATGCACTACCACCAAATTGGGATTTTTTTCAACAGACTCTTTGGTCTTTTTTTAACCAGAACCTGAAAAACCTTTTATGAAACCTAAAACCAATCGCATCAAGCAACTCTTCACCGAAGGGTTCTTAATTGTATTCAGTGTGCTTTTCGCTCTTTTTATTGGCCAATTGGTAGAAAAAAGCAATGCCGAAAAGGCGAAGGAAAAGGCTCTTGATTACATCTATCAGGAGTTGGGAGAAAATTTCGTTACCCTAAAACGATGGACTGTAACCCATGGAAAAATTAGAGATAGAATAAGAAATATGGTGGCCAATGAGCAAGACAGTGTGAGACAGCTTTTGGTGAAAGGCCCACGAATGGATTTTGAAGTGATAACCGATGGCCAGGTTTTAATTGATGCACTTTTGACCGAAACAGCCTGGGAAGCGGCCAAATCTACAAAAGCGGCTTCCGATTTTGATTTTGAAGAAGTTCAGGCTTTTACCCGAATTTATGGGCTACAAAAAATCTTGATGGAAAACACCACTGCCAAGTTTCTGGAGGTGTACATGGATCGCCAAACGCACGAGAAAGAACATTTGGAAACTACGCTCATTCAGCTAAATCTGGTTATGGACGAAATGGTAGGGCAAGAACAAATGCTCTATTACATGATAAATGAATTGCTCAAAAAGCGATCGCTCACAAACTAAAAAGAGAGGCATTTCAGCGCGCCTGAGTTAACTTTCTTTACTGCGAAAGCCAATAGCGAACACTGCCACACCTCCCTTCGGGTGAACTCTTAGAATAGCTAGGCTATTTCAACCAACTCAATTTCAAACACCAGGTCTTTACCTGCCAATTGATGGTTGGCATCTATTACTACTTTGTCTTCTTCAACTTTAGCTACGGTTACGGGTACTTGTTGACCGTTGGGCTGAGTCATGGCCAATTGCTGACCTACCTCTGGCTTTAAATCGGGCGGCAAATTTGTCTTAGGCACATCAAAAATCAGGTCTTGTCTTGCTTCTCCGTAAGCCTCAGCAGCCGGAATTTCAGCCACTTTAGTATCTCCCATTTCCATACCGTCAACAGCCGCATCAAAACCCTTAATCATTTGTCCGGCACCAACCTGAAAAGCCAATGGTTCACGACCTTTAGAAGAGTCGAAAATGGTTCCATCTTTAAGCTTACCGGTATAGTGCACTTTTACGTTATCGCCTTTTTTTGCTTTTGGCATAATTTGTTGTTTTTGATTAATCCTCAATATCAAGGATTTGCAAAGGTACAGGTTTAGTATGGAAAGCAAAACCTCAGTCTAATTAGCATTAACACCCCCGAGCCAACACTTCTCCCATTCAGTGTTTATTTGGATGTAGCTCTAATGCCGTGTTTTCCGGCATGGCATCAGGCCAATTGTTCACAGCGTTCTCTGCAAGAGAAACAAATAGCAAGATAGAGCTGAAAGGTTTTTACCCTGATGGCAAACAAAGAATAAGCCCTAACTTTGCGAAATGTTCGAACAAGCCACATACCTGATAAGCAGCCCCAGCTACGACCAATGCCCAAAACCGGATAAGTTTGAGATTGCTTTTATTGGTCGATCTAACGTGGGAAAATCTTCACTCATTAATATGCTCACTGGGCGAAAGAACCTGGCCAAAACCTCAGGAAAACCCGGCAAAACACAGCTCATCAATCATTTCTTGATCGATGACTCTTGGTATCTGGTCGATTTGCCCGGCTATGGCTATGCCAAAACCAGCAAAAAAAATAGAGATGCCTGGGCATTGATGATCGAAGACTATTTGGTTCACAGAGAGAGCTTGCAGATTGTTTTTGTGTTGATTGACTCACGGCTGGACCCTCAAAAAATCGATTTGGAATTTATTACCTGGCTGGGAGAAAATGGAGTGCCTTTCGCTTTGGTGTTTACTAAGGCCGATAAACAATCCGTAAACAAGGGGCAACAAAACATGGCCAAGTTTAAGAGGGTGATGAAAAAAGACTGGGCCGAATTGCCTCCATTTTTTCTGACCTCTTCTGAGACAGGCCTGGGTAAAGAACAAATCACAAGCTATATTCAATCACTTCTTGAAAATTGATTTTTTGTTTGTCTTTCGATTGTACTAAAACTTACTTTGCCGCATAAATTGAGAACAATATGAATTTTGGTGAGATAGCAGCAGTAGCCGGAAAAGGCGGATTATTTAAGGTACTGAAACCCTCTAAAGCAGGTGTAATTTTAGAATCGCTCGATGATAAGAAAACCAAGCTGGTAGTAGGGGCCGATGCCAGAGTTTCAATTTTATCTGAAATCTCTATCTACACCCATACCCAGGAAGGCTCAACTCCTCTTATTGAAGTAATGCGAAAAATTCATGAAGAGTTTGAAGGAGATACGGGGCTGGATAAAAACTCAGACGGAGAAGAGCTGAAGTCTTTTTTAAAGCACATATTGCCCGACTATGATGAGGACCGCGTATATGTGTCTGACATCAAAAAACTGGTTACCTGGTACAACCTGTTGGCCAAAATAGCTCCTGAATCTTTTATGGAGCAGCCGGCAGATGAAGCACCAGAAGAAAAAGAGGCCGAGTAGTCGTCATTCTGAATTTATTTCAGAATCTACCTTTCAGCATGCAAAGACCATAAAACAAGCCTGCCTTTCGGCAGACAGGTTCAGGGTGACGATGAAATAACCAAAAACATACTAAGTGCCACCCGAAAGCGGTGGCATTTTTCGTTTTCTTAATACACCCATTAACAATTAGAAAAACTCTTTTACCTAAATTTGATCATGTCTGATTCTAAAGATATCAAGCAGAGTTTAAAGCTTTTCGAGAAGGATTTTCAGCTCGACAAGGATTACCTGCAACTGGCCAAAAAAAAGGAGTACACCTACGAAGAGGCGTTTTTAAAAATCATGCGAGTGGTAGAAGACCTCTTAGCCAAAGACTTTCAGCAACTGGTTAATGTGCTCTATAGAATCGATGTTTCCGAAGAAAAGCTCAAAGAAGCTCTGGCCACCTCTACAGACAACCCCGCCTCTGTTATTACCAAGATGATTATTGAACGCGAACTGCTAAAAGTGGAGTTCAGAAAGAAATACAGCAAGTAGCCAACCAATAAGCGCTTGCCTCTGGCTTAGGCAAAAGCAAGCTCCCCCATTGTCCACTATTCTTCCCCCTGTTTCTTCCGTGAACTGACGCTACTTCTCTACCTACCGCAAGGCGCCACCTTTGTGATCAGCTCATTACTGACACGAAAAACCATGAACCATGATCCATGAACTATAATCCGTGAACCATGAACTATAAACCATGAATCGTGAACCACAAACTACCTCGAAGCCTCTTCTACCATATGCTTGCTACCCACATAGAAGGGAACACGCTGGTGCAGACTTTCCGGCTCGATATCGAGAATTCGGTTCTTTCCGTCAGTAGCTTTTCCTCCGGCCTGCTCTGCAATAAATGCCAAGGCATTGCACTCATACATAAGCCTTAACTTACCGTTAGGTGCTTTGCTTGTAGATGGGTAAAAGTAAATACCTCCTTTGAGCAAGTTTCTATGAAAATCGGCTACCAATGAGCCAATGTAACGGGCAGAGTATCCGCGCTCCTTACATTTCTCTATATACTTCTTTACCTCGGGACCAAAGGAATTATACGAACCCTCATTTACCGAATAAATGGTTCCGTCCTTAGGCATTTTCATGTTCTGGTGCGAAAGTATGTATTCGCCAAGGCTTGGCTCATAGGTAAACCCATTGACCCCCTTGCCGGTGGTGTATACAAACATTGTAGACGAGCCATATAAAATATAGCCTGCCGCCACCTGATGTTTACCCGCCTGGAGCACATCTTCCATCTGCACAGGACTACCGAGGGGCGAAATACGCCTATATATACTAAAGATAGTACCGATAGAAACGTTCACATCAATATTAGACGATCCATCGAGAGGATCTATGGCGATAATGTATTTAGACCTGGGGTTGTTGAGATCAATAATGTCCTCATCCTCCTCAGAAATAATAGCGGCTACTTCTCCTCCTTTTTGGAGAGCTCTGGTAAACCGAATATTAGCAGCTACATCGAGGTTTTGTTGCTCCTCCCCTTGCACATTTTCCGAACCGTAGGCACCGGTGATGCCCGCTAAGCCGGCCCGGTTGATTTCCCGGTTCACTACCTTGCCTGCATAGGCCAAATCGCGAATCAGTTGTGACAATTCTCCGGTGGCATATTTAAATGCCTCTTGGTTCTTGTTTATGAACCTGTCGAGATTAGAGCCTACCGGAAGGGCAATTCTCGAATTTTCAGCTTTTCCCATGGGTGAGTTATAATTTGATTCTAATCAAACGTTAATAACTTGCGCGAAAATAGTAAAATTTAAAAAGGTCACTTGAAAGTATTTAAGTTTGGTGGAGCTTCTGTAAAAGATGCCCAGTCGGTACAGAACATGGCTCGCATAATTGCGGCACACCAGAATGAGCAGTTGGTAGTTGTGGTTTCTGCTATGGGTAAAATGACCAATGCCTTCGAAGCCATTTTAGCAAAAACCATTGATCAGGAACCTTTTGAAGAGGCCATTGAAGACGTAAAGAACTTCCACTTATCTATTGTAAAAGGGCTGGAAATTGCTACTCAAAAGCAGCTTCAGGAAGACCTGGAAGAGATTTACGAGCAATTGGTGATGCGGCTAAACAGTTACAGTTCGGCCACCGGCTATGATTTTATCTATGATCAAACCGTATCGCTTGCCGAGGTTATATCCACCAAAATTATTTCGGCTTACCTAACCCATCAAGGCATTACCAATGAATGGGTAGATGCTCGCAAAGTGGTAAAAACCAACAACACACACCGGCAGGCCATGGTAGATTGGGGTGCCAGCCAGGCCATGATTAAATCGCAAGTAGTTCCGCTACTCAAAGACAAGATAGTGCTCACGCAAGGGTTTATAGGAAGTAATGCCAAGTATAATACCACTACACTTGGTCGGGAAGGCAGCGATTTTAGCGCAGCTATATTTGCCACTTGCATGAACGCAGAGTCGGTAACCATCTGGAAGGATGTTCCCGGAGTGCTCAATGCCGATCCTAAAAAATTTGAAAATACCAAACTCTATGAGCGACTGCCTTATAAAGAGGCAGCCGAAATGACTTACTATGGTGCTACGGTTATTCATCCCAAAACCATCAAACCACTTGCACAAAAGAAAATCCCACTGTTTGTTCGCTCTTTTCAACAGGTGGAAGCCAGTGGCACGGTAATCGAAGAATGCCAGGTGCCCAACTTAAACCCGGCCATCATTCATAAAGACAAGCAAACGGTTATTTCCTTTAAAATCAGCGACTTTTCATTCATTAATGAACATCACATCTATACCATATTTGAGCACATCAAACGACTGAACCTATCCATTAATCTCATGCAAAATTCGGCCATTACTTTTACCGTTTGCATGGATGACAACCCCAAAAAGCGCGAGCAGTTGCGCACGGCTCTTATGGAAGAATTCAACATTTACTACAACGAGGGCTTGGAAATGATTACCGTAAAGAACTACAATCAAGAAACAATTAACGAGTTGATGCAGGGCAAGCAGGTGATTATTGAACAGCGTTCCAGAAATAACTTCCAGATGGTTTATAAAGTTAACTAGATATTGTTGATGCCATTTAGGGAATGATCTGTAACTATTGACCAGCGACTATATATACCTCTTAATGGTTCTCCAGACAGAGCCCAGATAACCCGAGTTGGCTCCAAAGAGATTTACATGCACCATCAGTGGGTATAGATTATATATTTCCACCAGAGCATCGAAATCATCGGGCAAGGGGTAGATTGCATCATATGCTTCATAAAACCGCTGATTGAACCCTCCAAACAGACGGGTCATGGCCAAATCCATTTCGCGGGCACCATAGTACACAGCCGGATCGAACAACGCGGGGCCCTTGGTAGAACCAAAAGCATTGCCGCTCCAAAGATCGCCATGCAGCAACGAAGGCTCCGATTCGGGCATTAATCCGGGCAGTTTATGCAGAAACTGCTTAAAATCTCTAACAAACTCCTGATTGACCTGCTGATTATAAATAGCCAGACCCAGCTGCGCGTTCAAACGAAATTCTGCAAAAAACGATACCCAATCTTGAGTTGGTTTATTGCATTGCTGCAACCTACCAATGTAATTGTCATGGTCTAAACCAAAGCTATCTCCCTTTACGCGGTGTAGTTCGGCCAGGGCCTCACCAAGGCGGGTCCAATAGACTTCATCTTCTCTGCCTCTTTCCAAAAACTCCAATACCAAAAACGAGATATCATTCAAGCGGCCATGGCCGAACACTTCAGGTACTTTAAGACCGGGAACTTTCTTGAGTAGCTTAAGGCCAAGTGCCTCTTTTTCCATCATGTCTTCATACCCTCCCTCGTGCCATTTCACAAAAAAATCACCGTGCGCGGTTTGCACACAAACGGCCATATTAATATCGCCACCACTTTGCATAAGTATACCTTCAATGGTCAGGTCATCGCCCAGCACCTGAAACAACATACTTCCAAGCAATTCGGTATAATAATCGTGCATTAGCTAAGGGAATGATCTTTCATAAGCCGGGCCAGAAGATGTTCGGTAGACCTTTCCAGTATTTCAAACACTAGCTGAAACCCATCTTCTCCGCCATAGTATGGGTCGGGAACATTGGCGTTCTCATCCATTGGGTCGAAGGCCCTCATCATCATTACCTGTGCTTTAGCATCGGCAGGCTGTAGTCGGTGAATATCGGCCAGGTTATATTCATCCATAGCCAGTATATAGTCAAAGCGATAGAAGTCCTGTTCTTTCAGTTGCCTTCCCAAATGGTCGTACTCCACACCATTTTTTCTGGCATTAGCCACAGACCTGCCATCAGGATGCTCCCCAACATGATAAGCCGCAGTACCACACGAGTCTACTACAAACCGACTGGCCATTCCTTTTTTCTCAATTTTGTTCCGAAAAATACCTTCGGCCAACGGAGAGCGACATATATTTCCCAAACACACAAATAACACTTTCACTTGAGCCATTTTACCATACTGTTTTAACTTAGCATTCTGAACGATCAAACCTATGGAATTTATAAAAGTAACCAAAGATCACGCACCATACATTGCTTTAATTGAGCTTAACCGACCCAAAGAATTAAACGCTCTGAATTTGCAGCTCATGGGCGAACTGCGCGATGCCCTGAAAGAACTAGATAATGACGACAATGTTCGGGTAATTATTCTTACCGGAAACGAACGAGCATTTGCTGCCGGTGCCGATATTAAGCAAATGGCTGGCAAAGGAACCATAGACATGTGGAAGGTCGATCAGTTCAGCACCTGGGATCAGATAAATAAAACCCGCAAGCCAATTATAGCAGCTGTCTCTGGCTTTGCCCTGGGAGGCGGTTGCGAGTTGGCCATGACCTGCGACATGATTGTGGCTTCAGAAACAGCTCAGTTCGGGCAACCTGAAATTAAAATTGGTGTGATGCCCGGAGCCGGAGGAACGCAGCGCCTTACCAAAGCTTTAGGTAAAGCTAAGGCTATGGAACTGGTACTTACAGGAAAGTTTATCGATGCTGAAGAAGCTCTCAGGTATAAACTAGTGAACAAAATAGTGCCGGTTGAACTATATCTGGAAGAAGCCACAAAACTAGCCTCTGAAATTGCCGCAATGTCGCCCATTGCTGTGCAAATGGCCAAAGAGTCTGTTAAACGATCGTTTGAAGTTCATTTGGAAGAAGGCCTCCATTTTGAGCGAAAAAACTTCTACATGTTATTTGCTTCTGAAGACCAGAAAGAAGGCATGAATGCCTTTGTAGAAAAAAGAAAGCCTGACTTTAAAGGCAGGTAAAAAAATATACTCCGCTTCTTTAAGAAGCCTGTTACCTTTCTTACCACACAAGAAAAAGGCTGCCTTAGTAAAACCAAAGCAGCCTTTTTTAACTTTTCTCTTGCTTATCTTATCTGAAAGAAAAGCCCACACCCAAAGACATGGTGTTGTACTCCTGGAAGGCGTATTCACCGGTGAGGGTAAGGAAAAGAAGTTTCATTCGAACTCCAACATTGGTTCTTATTCCATTGTTCTTGTAGCTCAGGCTTATAGGATCAGTAAACGATGAAGTTTCGGTAGTATATGTACCGAGTAGATTAAGTCCGATATCGTAGTTTGAGTATCCAAGACCGGCAAAAGCCGTCATGAAGAGTATTTTCTTAGAAATTACCGCTTGTACTACCAGGGAGCTGGCATCGAACTCGGCTACCTGATCCTGATCTACATCTATGAACGCTTGAGCGGTCATGCTGGTGTAACCTACAAAGGCCGAAAGATCAAAAGGAAGAATTTTTTCACCCGGCAACCACTGCTTAATATCGTGCATTAGGCCAATACCAAAAAGCTTCACGCTACCATCTTCTTCAATAGTTTGCTCAGGAACATACCGTAGCTTAAGCTCAAAGCCCTTAGGTAAACCAATACCTATTTGTGCCATTGGCACCGGCACAGCATTGAAGGGCATAAAGCCTTCTTCAACCCCTAAACCGGTAGGCGCAGAAATTCTCACAATCTCATCGCCAGTATCGGGGTCAAGAAAAGTTAGCTGTGGCAGGTCGTCTGCGCCAAGATTGGGACCAAACATGGTTGGAATATCCACAGAAGCACCACCATCGTATCGCACATTGCTGTAGTCTGAATTTCTGAAGGTGAAAAACTCGGCCGAGGAAGGCACACGAGCCGCAGAAATAGTCAGAGATAAATCGAAACCGAGAGTTTTGTGAGTTTTAGCCGTGTTGTACCATCCGCTGGCCAGGCCATAGCCAAAACCTTCGAAGGCAGGCTGCATGTAGTTTTGAAGAAGTTTGTTGGCATCTACAATACCAGCCTCCAAAAACGAATCGAAATCCAATTGTGCCTTTAGGCCAAAGGTTGTACTAAACAACATAAGGCCGGCTATTAAAAGTCTGTTAATTCTTTTCATGATCATCTTTTGGTTGAAGATTAGTCAAGTTTAATTCTTGTAGTTACATCAAATTTGAACACCAACTGGAAGTTTACTTCCTCCTCTCTCAAGAGCACATCTCTGCCTATAATTTCAATATCCATGGCAAAAGTTTGGCCATTAAGCAATGCGTTCTCCAGGTCTGCAATTGCGTTGAGGTTTACGTTTCCGGGAGTTCCCGCTTCAAACAATACTACATCGGTTACATTAGACTGTGCATCGGCCACCAAAATAGAAAGTAACTCTTGGGTGTTCTGACCAATCTCAATGTCTATACTCAAATCCAAATCGGCTTCGCTGTTTTGCGGAAATCCTACAATACTGTAAGTAATTTTGTTAATGGTAAAGCGCTCCGCATCGTCCAGATATTCACTGAATTCGTTGTCAGATATATCAATGGCTCCGGTGTTTGTGTTGATTGGTGGAGTTTCATCAACTCTTTGTCCAACAAAAATGGGAGGTACAGATAGCTGAACTTCAATCGGGTCGATAGCCACATTTTTAGAAATGTCTGACTCAATGCCAGCATCTCCACATCCCCAAATCACCAGTAACAGTGATAAAAATGGTAAAAGACGTTTTTGCATGATTAAATAGTTAATGTTAATAATTTAGTTAGTTAGTGCAGCAAAGGAAAGTAACGCCTGGGGCTCAACAAAATCAATCATGGGCCACCATTAGGTTTACATTCAGTGATAATACGACAGAGAAGTCACTGTCTACAGTCTTGTTCAATTGAGTGGTCAGCACAAAGCTGAATGGTTCGTAATTATCGAGAATTGCTTCCAAACTTCCTACTTGGGCAGAAGATAAAACCGACTTACTGTTTCCTTCTTCAAATAAAACAATACCCGACTTATTTTCAAGAACCAGTTCTTCCAACCTGCCTATTTCCGTGAGCTGATCATCTATTCTTGTCTGCAAAATAAGCGTCATACGCTCTTCGGCCGACCCGCTATTGTTGTAATTCTGTATGGTCGCTTTTAGATCAACCAGTTCTATCGATCGTATTTGTGAACCATTTCTATTAAACACCTGAGCCGGCACAACATTCTTCTCCACCGTTGCTTCTAAAGTGGCCGAATTATTAATGGTATGGCGCGAAATATTGAATTGAAAAGAACCGGACGCAGGTTCGGTAATGGTAGGACCTTCTTCTGTACAAGCCGCTAAAAAAAGTATAAGGGAAGCAAAAAATAGCTTTTTCATTGAGTTTGAATTGCCTCAACAAGTTACGAATTTTTCAATCGAATTTAATTGAGCAATACATGCGCGGTATAAGAGCGCAAAGAATTAGCCCAAGGATCGGACAAAGCCTCTATCTTTGGGGCTTATTATCCTGAAGAAACAAAATGTCTGCCCTTTATACCATTGCCATATACTGTTATGGAGCCATTATTAGAATGGCGGGCATGTTCAATACTAAAGCAAAAGAGTTTGTGAGAGGCCGCCAGAAGATATGGTCTCAGCTAGAACATTTCAAAGCGGAACACCAGGAGCCCGTGATTTGGTTTCACGCGGCTTCGTTGGGAGAGTTCGAGCAGGGGCTGCCGGTGATGCAGTCTGTGCGCCAACAATTCCCTAACCACCAACTGGTAGTCAGTTTCTTTTCACCCTCCGGCTTTTTGTATCGAAAAAACCATCCCGTAGCCAGTTGGGTATGTTATCTTCCATTAGATACACCCAAAAATGCCAGGCGATTTGTAGAGACTCTTAAACCCGAAATGGCGGTGTTCATAAAATATGAATTCTGGCATTTCTACCTTAAGGCCTGCAGCGAGCAGCGAGTCCCCCTTGTTTCTATCTCTGCACTTTTTACTCCAAAACACATCTTCTTTAAAAAGTATGGGGCCTTTTACCGCAAAATGCTGCATAGGTTCGACCACCTCTTTGTACAAAATCAGTCTTCGCTTCAAATGCTTAAGTCCATAGGAATAGATCGAGCCTCTGTTTCTGGAGACACCCGATTCGACAGGGTGATTCAAACCATATCTAAGCCTCAGCACTACCCGGAAATTGCACGCTGGACGAAAGATTACACTACCCTGATTGTGGGTAGCGCATGGCCAGAAGATATGCTGGTAATTGAACAGTTCATCCATGACTTTTCCGGAAAGATCAAAGTGATTATTGCTCCTCACCTTGTAGAGCCGGAAGCTCTCAATAAAATCACCAGGCACCTATCGGTAGATTATAGCCTGTACACCGACAGCAAAAACTTAGAAAACACTGCTGTGCTCATATTAGATACCATTGGAATGCTCTCTTCCGTTTACCAATATGGCCACTTTGCCTACATTGGCGGAGCATTTGGCGATGGGCTACACAACATACTCGAAGCCGTTGCCTTTGGATTGCCGGTTACATTTGGCAATAAGGGTTTGGAAAAGTTTCCTGAGTCTACCGAACTTATTGAACTTGGAGGAGCTATTGCCATTGCCAATAAGCAGGAGGCCTATGAGGCTCTAAAAAAACTAATGAATAAAGAAGAACGAGAAGTTGCCTCGACCATTTGCCAAAACTATGTGCTTGAAAATGCCGGAGCCACGGAAAAAATAATGCGTCATTTAAAAGGGATTTTACAATGAAGGGGCAGGTATACAAATCGACCGGCAGTTGGTATGATGTAAAAGCCGAAGATGGAAAAGTTTACCAAAGCAGGCTAAGGGGTAAATTCAAGCAAAAAGGGTTAAAAGTAAACAACCCCATTGCCGTGGGCGATTTTGTTGAACTTGAGCCTGATGAACAGCATGAAAATACGGGGCTTATAACGGGCATTTTAAACAGAGAAAACTATCTGATCAGGAAATCTACACGTAAGAGTGGGTTTTCGCATATACTGGCCTCTAATCTAGACCAAACACTTTTATTGGCTACGGTGTCATTTCCGAGAACCTCTCAGGGGTTCATCGATCGGTTTCTGGTAAGTGCCGAATCGTTTCGAATTCCAAGCCTGGTTATCTTTAACAAGAAAGACCTGCTAAACGAAAAAGAGCTTGAGAAGGTAAATGAATGGCAAGAAATGTATGAGCATATTGGCTATACTACCGACCTTATTTCGCTCGAAACCCAAGAAGGAATTGACACGGTTCTATCATACCTCAAAAATAAAACAACACTCATTGCAGGGCACTCAGGAGTAGGCAAATCCACTTTGCTCAACGCCCTGATACCCGGGTTAAAACAGAAAACCGGAGAGGTATCGGCCTTTGCAAATAAAGGCACACACACCACTACATTTGCCGAAATGTTCGATATAGATGGCGTTTCCAAAGTCATTGATACTCCCGGTATCAAAGAGCTTGGTCTGGTAGATATGGAACCTGAAGAAATTAGTCATTACTTTCCTGAAATGAGGGAGCATTTGGGTGAATGTCGTTTCAACAACTGTCTGCATGTAAACGAACCCGGATGCCGGATAGTAGAAGCTCTGGAAGACGGAGAAATTTTTCCTGAACGCTACATGAGCTACCTAAGCATGCTGGAAGATTATGACAGTCACAGGTAATAAGGAAAACTTAAGATACCACAAGAACCTGCTTACGAGTAAACAGGTTCTTGAATCTTTTTAAACACGAGGACTTCATTCGTATACTACGAAGAGAGTCTATCTTTCACATACTCTATTTTGGTTTTACCATGCGGCTTAGGTTTACCATCTTCTCCCAGGTTAACCATTATTATCTTATCAATAGAGAGAATATCTTCTCTGGTGATTTTATTTCTCACCTCACACCTCATGGTAATGGAGGTGGTTCCAAAAGCCACTGCCTCTATTCCTATTTCAATAATATCGCCCTGCCGAGGAGCTGAGATAAAGTTGATCTCCGAAATAAACTTGGTTACCACATGTTTATTCTCCAATTGAACCACCGCATAAAGCGCTGCCTCCTCATCGATCCAAGCCAGAAGACTCCCCCCAAATAGTGTTCCGTTGGGGTTAAGGTCTTCCGGTTTCACCCATTTTCTGGTATGGAAATTCATAGGCTATTGTAAATAAGATTTGAACATCCAGTTTTGTTTCTCGAGCTCCTGAATATAGGAGGTAAAGATATCCGTAGTTCCCTCATCGTTGGTCTTACCGGCCGCATCGAGCAACTCATTGAGGTTGCCAATTAGAATTTTGTTGGCCGTTACAACAGCTTCTACCATTTTATTGGCCTCCATTATCTCCTCATGAGATTCTACATGTGCGTTGGATACAATGTTTTTTAACGAACCTTTGGGAGTGCCCCCCAGAGCCAGCACCCTTTCGGCAATCTCATCTATCTTTTCGGCAGCTTCTCTGTAGAGTTCTTCAAATTTATCGTGCAACACAAAGAAAAAAGGCCCCTTCACGTTCCAGTGAAAAAGTCTGAGGTTTTGGTAGTGCACCTGATAATTAATTAAAAGTTGGTTGAGTTTTTCAACTACTGGTGAATCTGCTTGTATTCCCATTTGCATTTCTGTTTTAAGTTCTGTTTTTACTGTACTCATACAATAATCCAACTATATTTAGAATTTATATGTTCCTTTACTCTCTATTGATTTCATAAATATGACATTACAACAATTAGAGTACATCGTTGCCTTAGACACTCACCGCCATTTTGTTACGGCAGCCGACAGTTGCTTTGTTACGCAGCCCACGCTAACGCTGCAAATAAAAAAGCTGGAAAACGAAATGGGGACATTGATTTTCGACCGGTCCAAGCACCCTATAGAACCGACAAAAACCGGGCGACAGATCATAGATAGGGCTCGCCAAATTCTGAGAGAGGTAAATGGTTTGAAAGACTATGTAAATACGGAGAAAGATGCCATGAGTGGGGTATTCCGCATTGGCGTAATTCCTACCGTTGCGCCCTATCTTATGCCTCGTTTTTTAAAACACTTCACTGATAACAATCCAAAAATTTCGCTGAAGGTAAGGGAAATTGAATCGGAACAAATTATCCATGACATCAAACACGATCTGCTGGACATTGGTATTTTGGCCACCCCTCTCGATGAATCCAACATCCGTGAAATCCCGCTGTACAACGAGCCTTTTTTACTCTACGTTGCCGAACAGCACCCACTTTTTGCCCGCAGATCTGTTACTCCCGAGCAATTGCCCGAGAAAGGCTTATGGCTGCTCAATCAGGGGCATTGCCTGCGCGATCAGGTACTTTCTCTTTGCAACCAAAGGCGCTCGTCCAAAATGGAAAACATTAGTTATGAAAGTGGCTCCATTGAAACATTGCGCAACCTGGTAAAAAACCACATGGGCTACACCCTTGTACCTGAACTTTCAGTAATAGATCAAATGGATGATTTGCGCATAAAACGCTTCGAAAAGCCAGAGCCTACCCGAGAGATAAGTCTGGCTGTACATAAGGGATTCAATAAAGAAGCGGTACTGGAAAGCCTCAGAGAAAGTATTGTAAAGAATATCCCCGATAGCTTTGTGAAGGCCAAAAAGTTTAATCGTATACGGTGGAGATAGCCCTAGGCCATAGGGTAAACCATAGGCCGTCTACGCAAAATACGTAGAAAACAATTTGAGCAAATCGCTCAGTCATACCCTGCCCAAATGTCTCAATTTTGAATAAACATTAAGAAAGAGATATGGCAATTGAAACAACACTTACCCTAATGGCAACTGGTTATTTGATGATCTTTGGTTTTGTATTTCTTAAGATTCGTCAAATCGTAAAAGGACAATAAGGACTCCCTTCTTCACCAAATAGATTATTCCGTATGCAATGTATGAGAGGGGTTCATAAGAGCCGCTCTTATGCTATGGAATGATATAGTCAATAGAGCTATCAGAATAGAGACAATTGTGGCTATTCCAAAATACCACAGATTAACCCCCACCGCATAGGCAAAGCTGCTTAGCCATTGCTGCATTAAATAGTAAGCTAAAGGCCAGGCCAAGAGATTGGCCAACAATATGAGTTTTACAAACTCCATACTCAGCAGACGAACAATGCTACTCACTGAAGCCCCAAGTACTTTTCTAATACCAATTTCCTTTCTGCGTTGAGTAGCCAAAAATGCCGCCAGTCCGAAGGCTCCCAAACAGGCTATAACTATGGCCAGTACCGCAAAGGAAGAAAACAACCGGCCACTCCTTCTTTCTGCCTCATACAGTGCCCCAAACTCCTGATCTACAAAGGTGAGTTGTAGAGGGCGCTGAGGCACAAAATTACTCCAGGCTTGTTCTATAGTAGCCATGGTTGAAGCCACATTTTCGTTGCCCATTTTTAATACCATAAGTCCGGCTCCGTTTCGCAAGTCGGAGGCCATCAAGGCCAAAGGCCCAATGTTTTGATGCAACGATTCAAAGTGGAAGTCTTTTACCACCCCAATCACGTTATAGATTGGCCCATTAATAGGCTGCAATTGTTTGCCAATTGGATCGCTCCATCCAAAAGTACGCACGGCTGCTTCGTTGATTATAATGGCAGTGGTATCTGTTACTATGTTGCGGTCAAAAGCTCGCCCATCAATCACTTCAAGCCCCATGGTTTCAATCAAATCATAATCTCCTCTTAAGTTCGGAATTAAATACCGGTCGCTGGCGCTTCCCTGCACGTCCATAAAAGTTCCGCCATTTACCTGTCGGCCGGGAAAGGTGTTTACTCCGGCTGCCGAACTAATATTCGGGTTGTCCAATAGTATGTTTTTAAACGTCTCAATCTCCTGCCCCATCATGCCTGCTCTTTCTACTATAACCAGCTGATCTCTATCAAAGCCAAGAGGCTTGTTGACCATGTAATTGATTTGCTGATAGATAATGAGTGTACCAATCACAAGAATAATGGAGATACCAAACTGAAGAATTACCAGGGTATTGCGTAACCAGGAATTTCTGGCTCCCATACTGGCCTTGCCCTTAAGCACAACTACCGGCTTGAATGCCGAAAGCACAAAGGCCGGGTATAAACCAGCCAATATGCCTAAAGCCATGGAAAAGGCCGCCAGTCCCAGGCATACCTCTGTGCTAAGCAAACCTTCAATGCTGAATGATTTTCCGGCCAATTGATTGAAAAAAGGTAAGAGTAGTGAGGCCATTCCGGTGGCCAACACAGTAGCTAGCAGACACATAATAATTGACTCTACCAAAAATTGACCTATGAGCTGGTTTTTGAGTGCACCAAGCACCTTGCGCATACCCACCTCGCGCGCTCTATTGGCCGCCCGTGCCGTTGTAAGATTAATAAAGTTGATGCAGGCAATGAGAAGAATGAATATAGATATGGCCAGGAATAAATGAACGACTGTCTTATTGCCATTGGGCTCTATTTCCCACTGAAGGTTTGAGTTGAGATGAATTGACTCCAGGGGCTGAAGAAAATACCGGTGGTCGTTACCAGCCTCCTCATACTGAGCCCAGCTTATGCCTAAAATATTCTGTACCTGAGGCTCCATATAGGTCTTTACAATCTGCCGAATACTGGCCTCAATGCTTTCCACCGAAGTTCCAGGTTCTAGTTTTATATAGGTATGCGTATTGTAAGAGCCCCAAAAATTATTCTGATACAAGCTAGGAATAGTGCTCAATGAAAACAGAAAATCGAAATGAAAGTGACTGTTTACGGGCATTGGCTTCACTACCCCTCTAACCATTACTTCACCCACATTTTGTATAGTTAGCTGTTTACCCACAGCCGGTTCGTCTCCAAAGTATTTTCTGGCCATATCTTCCGTTACAACCAGCGAGTTGGGCATGTCGAGTGCTGTGTTTTTATCGCCCGCCACAAATTCTACAGCAAAGAAATCGAAGAAGGTTGAGTCTACTGCCATTACATTTCGCTCATCGAACTGACGGTCTTCATCCACAAATGTGAGGGAGTTAAAGGCTGCATAAATGCGAGTAAATGAAGTAACGGTGGGCACATCGGTGGCCAGGGTTGTGCCCATTGGCATGGGAGTACGGGCATAAACAAAGGCGTTATCAGGAAACTTCCGGTCTAAGGCTATTCGATAAATATTTTCTTTTTCAGGGTGAAAATTATCATAGCTAAACTCCTCGCTTACATAGGCCAAAATAAGCAGGCAGCAAGATATGCCAATGGCCAGCCCGCTGATATTAATAACTGCAAAAAACTTCTGTCTGAGAATGTTTCTAAGAGCAACTTTGAGATAGTTCCTAATCATATCAATGCATTTGCAAGCATTAATATACTAAGCCCCAACAGGTTAATTCTTGCTCATTATGTTAGCGGTTACTTATTCTTTCCAGAATACTATTTCCAGCATATCAACCATTTTAAAGCGACTGTCTGACATTTCCTGAATCATGGGATTGCCCTGAAAGTCGAGCCGCTTGATGGAGATCACGTGCTTACCCCGTTCTATCTCGGTTAAATCCAGCATTTGCAAAAAACCTTTCTCATTCCTGTTGCCATGAGTGGTATAAAGGAAGTCATTTTCCACCAACTCATCGTCTAAATATACCTCGTAGTTTTTCTGAACACAGGCCAATCCTCTGGCCAGCTTTTCTTCAAAAGACCCGGCATCGTACATCAGTTCGCTAAGGGTGTGGATAGTATCTTGAGCCGAAGCCATACCGGCCTTTATACCATCGGTGATAGTCACTTCATCGTTCAAAAAATTCACCTCAGGGCAGAAGTATTTAAAACTGGTGTTTTGTTCAGGGCTGTAGCGAATAAAAAGAGGAAGAAAGTCCGAACCTACTATTTTGGAAGGGATACTGGCCTCTCTTATATAGGCATTACCCCTTTCATCGTCATAAACATCATTTTTTACAATAAACCGGTTGCTTCCGTTTTGATGGGGAAAATACATGTATCTGTCCCATTTACCGAACTGCACCGACAAAAGCAAAAGCACTAGCAGCGTAGCACTAACGCTCACAATGTGCTTCTTCTTGTAATTGGTGATGAGGTGATAATATATGCTTCTGTAAATGAACGACAGGCTTATTATGCTAAAGAGCCTATAGAGCGGAAAATAGATGGATGAAAACCATCGGGATTTTTTGAAAGCACTAAAGAGAAGAGTATCCAGAAAGAAAATAATGGCTGCCACCAATAGCAGCATGGCCAGCAACATCACCGTAAAAACAGTTATACCTAAAACAGCCTGATTGCCAATATACTGTGGCAGAATATTAATACTACCTAATAAAATGAACAGAAAGGCTCCTACTAAGGCCACCGATAGCACAGAAAAGACCAACAGGTAGGTATAGGCAAAAATGACACTGGATATCTGATCGATAAAGAAAATGAGGTCGTCTAAGGTTCTCACCCTGGCGGGCAAGTACTTACGAAAGGGCCCTTTGAGGTTGAGCTTTTCAAAGTCTATGGCATTGTTAACCGAACTCAGGCCCACAATACCAATCCAGAACCCTCTAAGCAGCAGATGCAGTAAGAGACTAATGAGAAAAAAGCGAATAAGAAAAGGAATGGAACTGAGCACAAACCGACCGGCAGCCGTGAAAATCACAGTACTGTCGTTCATCTTTACCAACTTATCGAAGTACAAAGCTTCTTTGAACCGCTGGTATTCATCGTAGCCGCTAGCCAGCAAGAAAATAGAAAAACCCGTTATGAGCAGCTCCAACTGCCAGCTTTCCAATTGCAGATTGGCCACCCATCGCCTAAGTTTTCCTTCTTTGGTCTTTTCGTTGCCTTCAATAGTTCTCATTTTCGGTTGTTATTAACCGATGAAAATAAGAAAAATAGGTGTGTTTCAAGGGAAGCGAACTTAAAACTCCTTGAACAAGTGGTGATAAAGCCTTCCGGATCGATCGACAACTATGAAAGCACAGCTAGTCAACCTTTCTTCAACCGCTCCTCCCCAACCTCACCGGGCCACCACATGGACATTAGGCGGTGGTGCTTCCTCCGCAACTGGACCCTGCTCCGGCCGTACACCCAAAGCAATGTTGATTAATAATTATTTCTCTGTTGAGTACTTTCTGCCAGTCAAAGTCGCTAATATGATTTGGTGCACCATGGTTCAACTTTAATTCAAGCATTTGATTAAAATCGCAGTCATATAAATAGCCATCCCAGCCAATGGAAATCATGTTTCGGCACATTACTCCTTCTGCTGCAACCGGGTTAAAAGCATTGGCCAGCTCACTCATATACTCTTCGTAATTGCCTGAGTTGAGCAGGTAATCCAAAAACCGACTCACCGGCAGATTAGTTATGGCATATAGTTGGTTGAATTCAATACCAAAACCGTCTTTTAGCTTATGTTTATATTCCTGCTCCAACACCGCCTGATCGTCCGGCAGATAGGCTCCTGAAGGATTATAGACCAGATCTAGTTTAAGACCGGTATTCTCTTTTCCGTAACCTACGGCATTTAGCATCTTCAGAGCCTCAATACTCTTATTAAAAACCCCATCGCCTCGCTGTGCATCAGTTCTTCTTGCGGTAAAAGAGGGCAAAGAAGAAACTACATTCACTTTGTGTCGCCTGAAAAACTCCGGTAAATCATGGTACTTAGGATTGGCCAATATAATGGTTAGGTTACACCGTACAATTATCTCTATATTTCTCTCAGAAAACTGCTCTACAAACCACCTGAAGTCAGGATTCATTTCCGGGGCACCACCGGTAAGATCCACTGTTTTAACCGGCATACCATCAAGCGCATCGATAATCTGCTGCATGGTTTGGCGGGTCATAATCTCCTTTCGGTCAGGTCCGGCATCTACATGGCAATGTTTACATACCTGGTTACACATTTTACCCACATTGACCTGAAACACATCTATACCCGTAGGCCTAAGACTATGAACCCCCGATTCGTTCAGCTTTTGCTCAAAACTGGGGATACCAATTTTCTGATGATCGCTTAATATTTTTATCTGCTCTTGCGGAGAAGACAACCAGTGATTTGTTCTTTTGAGAGTGGCTAAAGACATAGATTACATTAATTTTTCTTTCATTTTATTCATCATTTGTACACCATGCACCAATGATGCTCCGCCCCTAATGGCTGCGGCTACATGTACAGCTTCCATCATTTGCTCTTCATCGGCTCCTTTTTTCATACTGGCATCGGTATAAGCATCTATACAGTATGGACACTGAATGGCGTGCGATACTGCCAGAGCAATAAGGGATTTTTCGCGAGCTGAAAGAGCCCCGGGCTTAAACACAGCTCCGTACCAATCGAAGAACTTGTCTCCCATTTCTTTCTGAAACTCGGTGATGTCTCCAAACTTTTTGAGGTCTTCTGAATTATAATAGGTCTTTGACATAGGTTAATAAGTAAACATTCTGAAAATGGACTGTACCTAAGCTTGGCTTCTTGCACATACGAAGTTAATCGGCCATGCAGATTTAAGCCGCTTTGGCACTCCAAATGAAACAGAATGCCTCGAAGAAACAAATGATAGAAAGAATGAATCCCGGAATACACCGGGATTTAAAGCTTCTGTCGGCTGACATACAAAACCACAAAAGGAAGCTTATGTTCAGTATCAGGCAGAAATAGCATAGGCACTCACCTGCTGATTGCGGTAAGCCGAGGGGGTTAAGCCTGTGTAACTGGCAAATAGTCGGGTAAAAGAGCTTACATCTTTAAAACCTACGTCATTGCAAATAGCTTGTACATTGCTTTCTCTATGACGAAGCAACCATTTGGAACGCTCCATGCGCAATGCGGTCACAAACTTTTTAGGGGTTATTCCAAAAGTCTTCTTAAATGCTCTGTGAAAATGATAAGGACTAAGACAAGCTACTCTCGATAGCTCATTGAGGTTTATTTCTTCGCAATAATGAGCCTGAATGTAGTCTCTGGCAATAGAAAGCCGCTTGTACAACTCTACTTTAGTCGACTGCTTTACAATATTCTGATTTTCAAAGTGGGTGAGTTGAGAAGAACAGTCGGCAAAGACCATTTCCAGAATTCGATTGAAGATTGAGTAATCGTCTATTTCATCGATTGAAAGATAAAGTTTGGCGTGAATAATATCGCGAATTACGGGCCGCACCTCTTCATCTACAAAAAAAGTGTGCAACGGAAATTCGGGCACAGAACCTACTAAGTCGTAGATACCGTTTTGGCTTATCAACTCATCTTCACTGTTCATATGAAAGTTCACAAAGTCTTTGACAAAAGACTCGTTGAAACAGAACGCCAACATAGTGACATCCTCATTGTTCTGGGCTCTAACCGTGTAATTGGTACCCGCATTCATTACCAAAAACTGCTGCTGATTGACCTGGAGCAGCTTATCTTCAATGAGATACTCCTGTGTGCCGCTTATTCCAAACCGCACAGAAAACCTCGTTTTCTGGTTTTCGCCATACAGATTGCTGGAGCTAAAAAGGGCAAAACCATTATTGATTCCTTCCATTTCTCCATTATCCGACTTCCAATAAATCTGACCACCCATCTTGTGGATGGTGTGTTGACCTTTATATGCTATCATTTTTTTGACCTTTAACCTGAATGTAACACTTGAGCAAATTATCACTCAATCTATTTATGTAAGTGGTAACATAAATAGAGCCGATGGTATATTCTCTGACAGAAATCAGGCACAACACCTAACCAAGCGTATTTCTTCTGTGACATGGCTCAGACACACTTAGAAGACAATTAGGTGGAATTGGGAGTAAAAAAACAGGATGATGCGGCCATAAAAAAAGCCCCCAAAAGTTGGGGGCTTTTTGGTGACCTCGCCAGGATTCAAACCTGGAACCTCCTGAGCCGTAATCAGGTGCTCTATTCAGTTAAGCTACGAGGCCGTACAATGACTTTGGTTAAAGTCCGTTAAAATAGGCTGCAAAGGTATGTAATTCTTTTTCTTTGCAAAAGAGCACTATTATAACTTTTAAAAAATACTAACTTTGCCACCGCTCAAATCGAGACATTCTATGAAAAAATTTGCGTTAGCCATCGTTGTTTTGTTCATGTTGGGAAATGTTGCCAAGGCACAAAGACCAGACCTTCCCGGAGCATTGATTATTGATGTTGGGGTAAACAATTGGACCGATGCGCCTGACAATCTGAGACTTAATAATTTTGAGTCAAAAACGGTAAACATCACTTACTATTACGATCTTCCCATAGGCAACAGTAAATTCACTTTTACTCCCGGACTAGGTTTAGGCCTCGAAAAATTTTCTTTAAAAGATAACTATACATTGACCAGTTCACTCGACAATACGGGCAACCTGGTGGTGGCCCCTGCCCAATTGACTAATCAACTAAGCAATGTATTCGAATTTGGTAAATCTAAATTCGCTGCCAACTACGTAGACATTCCACTAGAAATACGATTCTATAAGCGCAAAAACCAATACTCAAGAGGCTTTAGAGCTGCACTTGGTGGCAAAGTGGGCATGTTGTATTCTTCATTTACCAAATACAAGTGGGAAGATACCACCGGTGAAAACCACATGGTAAAGAACAGAGCTGACTATGGTCTAACTCGTTTTAGATACGGTGTTCAGGGAAGAGTAGGCTTTGGTGGCTTTAGCCTCTTTGGCTATTATGAGCTGTCCGATAAGTTTGATGTAGCACCTGCCGGAGGAGAAAATACCCGAAACTTCACCTTTGGAGTTTCTCTGACAGGTTTCTAATAAAAAAGGCACCCACAGGTTAGTGCGGGTGCCTCGGGTTCTTCTAAAACAATTTTTTACTTGCCCAGAAAGTTGGGCTTTCTTTTTTCCAGGAAAGCCTGAACGCCTTCCGTATAATCGTGCGAGGCTCCTGCAATGTCTTGCATATATGCTTCGTACTCCAGCATTTCTGAAAGTGTAGCGTTTTGCGATTTGTTAAGCATAGCCTTCATAAGACCAATGGCCTTTGTGGGGGCAGCTGCATAATAGTCGGTGTAGGTTTTCACCGCACTGTCCAGCTCATCATCGGCAACACATTTATTAATTAGCCCCATGGCTTCGGCCTCTTTTGCTCCAACACGTGTACCCATAGTGGCCAACTCAAAGGCTTTGGCCGAACCTACCAACCGAGGAAGAAAGTAAGACGAGCCTGAGTCTAGTACCAAACCGATATTCACAAATACTTCTATAAGCTTGGCACTTTCGGCCGCCACAATCAGATCACATGCTAAAGCAAACGAACAACCGGCACCGGCCGCCACACCATTTAACCTACAAATTACCGGCTTGGGCATATTGCGAATGGCCTGTATAATGGGGTTATAGCGCTTATGCAGTGAATCTGAAAAAGACCTGTTTGGCTCTTTCGATGAGGCTTTCAGGTCTTGCCCACTACAGAAAGCCTTCCCCTCACCGGTTAACACCAGAACCCTTACCTCATCATTTTTCTTAGCGCTTTTTAGGGCGTCTTGTAACTCAAAGGTAATCTCGTTATTCAGTGCGTTGTACACTTCCGGCCTGTTCAACGTTATGGTGGCCACACCATTGGCAATTGTGTATTTAATAAATTCGTACATAGTCTACAGAAATAAGGATATGGAACCAAAACACACCCCAAAGCCCAGCATTGCTCCGGCCAAAACTTCTCTGGGTGTGTGAGCATTCAAATATAAACGAGCCCAAGATACCAGGCCACAAAGCAAGAGACTAACCAAGAGCACCGGAAAGAGTTCATGCGTACTTGGATAGGCTCTCTGAAGCGCCAAAACAAACCCCAGCCAACCAAAAACTCCGGCAGCATGAGCACTAATTTTCCAACGAAAGGTAATTCCATTGGTAGCCACCACTACCACCGTTATGGCTAAGAATGCCAGATTCAGCAATGGAGTCATCCAGCCTTGCCCTTCTATCATAAAAGTTACAATGAGGTAGAAAATAGAAATAAACAAGAATGGCATTAGTCTGTCTCTTCTATTTTTCATGTGTAAGTCCTTTATAACCTTAGTGATTTTGAACATTACCACTGTGAGAGCCGGAATTACAAAAGTGGTGATAAACACCAGCCCTACGACAGTTAGTTTGCCATTATTGGTGAGATTACTACTATCTCTTAAGTGAAAAAGTATGGTATAAAAAACCACTGAAGGCATTAGTAGTGGTTGAATCAGATAGGTTATAAGCTTGGCCGCAAAATTCAAATCAGAGTTCTTTTCTTAGTCGGGCTACAGGAATGTTTAATTGTTCTCGGTATTTGGCCACCGTACGTCTGGCAATATTATAGCCTTTGGCCTTCAACGCCTTTTCTAGTTTATCATCTGAAAGAGGCTTTCTCTTATTTTCTTTATCAATAAGCTCTGCCAATATGGTCTTAACCTCTCTGCTACTTACGTCTTCACCACTCATGGTAGAAATACCTTCGCTAAAGAAGTATTTCAGAGGAAATATACCGAAGTCTGTTTGTACGGATTTAGAGTTGGCCACCCTGGAAACGGTAGAAATATCCATCTGAATTTCGTTGGCAATATCTTTCAGAATCATAGGCCTCAACTTGGTCTCATCTCCCTCCAGAAAAAACTCGTACTGATACTTAACAATGGCCTCCATGGTTCTTAGCAGTGTATTCTGTCTTTGCTTTATGGCATCTATAAACCACTTGGCAGCATCTAACTTCTGCTTCACAAAGGTTACCGTTTCTTTGAGTTTCTTATCCTTCTTATCGCTCTTGTCATAGGCACTAAACATCTCGCTGTATGAGCGGCTCACCTTAAGCTCAGGAGCATTTCTGGAATTTAGTGTAAGATCGAGCTTGCCATTATTATTGGTAAGTAAAAAGTCCGGAATGAGGTACTGAGTTTTTACCAATCCACCGGAAACCCCACCTGGTTTTGGATTTAGGCGTGTAATAGAAGATATAGCCTCTTTAAAGAGTTCTTCATCTTCAAGATTGAGCTTCTTAATTATTTTGTCGTAGTGCTTCTTGGTAAATTCATCGAAACAAAGCGAAACAATGTTATAGGCCACCTCAAGCACCCTTTCCATTTCCTCATCTCCCTCGTTGTCCTCTTTCTTTCTGTCCAACTGAATAAGCAAGCACTCCTGTAGATTTCTGGCTCCAATTCCTGGCGGGTCAAACTTTTGAATTTCCAAAAGCAACTCTTCCAGCTCTTCCACATCAGTTTCAATATTCTGAGAAAAGGCAAGGTCATTTACAATAGCCTCTAGCTCTCTACGTATGTATCCGTCAGATTCAATACTTCCCAGCAATTGTTTACCGATTCTCTCCTGCCGCTCATCAAGCCCAAGAAATCCTAGCTGCGCCTCTAACTGATCATTGAGACTGGCCTGCATAGCAATTGGCATTTCCCGATCTTCATCGTCATTGTAGTTGCCATCGCCTTGCATTTTATATCCGGAATAATCATCATCTGCCAAATAGTCTTCTACATTCAGCTCATCCGATGAGTTGTCGTCAAAATTATCGTCAAAATCCTCACTCTCCTGCAAGTTTTCAGGTTCTTCTCTCCCCTCTTCCAAAGCCGGGTTTAACTCCAACTCTTCTTCAATTCGAGCATCCAACTCGGCAGTTGGCACCTGCAACAGTTTTATAAACTGAATTTGCTGCGGTGAGAGCTTTTGGCTTAAGGACTGACTTAAACTGAGTTTTTGCATGCGGTAATTTTTTCTGACCTTTCACTCAAAGATAAAGGAAAGACGTTTAGATTGAAGACACAAGCAACACTTTTTAACAAAAATCATGCAATTTTTAAAAATCGGGCATTGCAGCACCCCAGGCTATAAAACTATGCAAAAGCATAGGTCTTTTTAGCCCTCTGTCTCCTCATGTATTTGGCCATGAATAAGTTGTGAATCCCCTTAAAAAATGATTGCTTTGCACTTCTTTTTGAATAGCACAATTCGGAACTATGAAAATGAGGAGAACTAAGATTTCCGCACTACTAAAAAGCACCTCCACTGGAATGGACGTGCATGTTAAAGGTTGGGTACGTACCAAAAGAGGCAATAAACACGTAAACTTTATTGCTTTAAACGATGGTTCAACCATTAACAATATCCAGGTAGTGGCCGATCCGAATACCATACCGGAAAACGTGCTAAAACTTGTAACCACCGGAGCTAGCCTGGCTGTTACCGGGCAACTGGTAGAAAGCCAGGGGTCTGGCCAAGCTGTAGAAATACACGCCAAAACTATAGAGGTGCTTGGCGCAGCCGACCCTGAGAAATACCCCTTGCAACCAAAGAAACACTCGTTTGAGTTTTTGCGCGAAATAGCTCACCTAAGACCAAGAACCAACACATTTAGCGCTATCCTGCGCATGCGCCATGCCATGTCTTTTGCTGTGCATCAATTCTTCAACAACAAAGGGTTTAACTACATGCACACCCCTATTATTACGGGCAGCGATGCTGAAGGTGCCGGGGAAATGTTTCGCGTAACCACGCTTGATGCCAAAAACCCTCCATTAAAAGAAGATGGCTCTGTAGATTTTAGCGAAGACTTCTTTGGTAAAGAAACCAATCTTACTGTTTCTGGACAATTAGAAGGCGAATTGGGAGCATTGGCCCTTGGTGAAATCTACACCTTTGGCCCTACATTTAGAGCCGAAAATTCGAACACCACTCGACACTTGGCCGAATTCTGGATGATTGAGCCTGAAATGGCCTTCTATGACCTGGAAGATAACATGAATCTGGCCGAAGAATTTTTGAAGTATCTGGTTCAGTACGCCCTTGATCATTGTGCAGACGACCTGGCCTTTCTGGAAAAAAGGCTTCTTGATGAAGAGAAAAACAAACCTGCTAACGAGCGAAGTGCCATGAGCCTTACCGACAAACTGCGGTTTGTTGTAGAGAATAAATTTGAAAGAGTTTCTTATACCGAAGCAATTGATATACTCAGAAACTCTAACCCCAATAAAAAGAAGAAATTTCAATACCCCATTGAAGGTTGGGGCACCGACCTCCAGTCTGAACATGAACGCTACCTTGTAGAGAAGCATTTTCAGAAGCCGGTTATTCTTTCGGATTACCCAAAGGAAATTAAAGCCTTTTATATGCGTATGAATGACGATAACAAAACGGTAGCCGCCATGGACATACTCTTTCCGGGCATAGGCGAAATTGTTGGAGGTTCACAGCGTGAAGAACGACTGGATATACTTAGTGCACGAATGACGGAAATGGGGATTCCGCACGAGGAAATGGACTGGTACCTCGATACCAGAAGGTTCGGAACTGTACCCCACAGTGGCTTTGGCCTGGGCTTTGAACGACTGATGATCTTTGTAACGGGCATGGGTAATATTAGAGATGTAATTCCTTTCCCGCGCACTCCGGGCAACGCAGAATTTTAAGCCTTACTTACTTCAAAAAAGAAAAGCACGCCAACCGAACGTTAGCGTGCTTTTATATTTTTTATCAAAGCAACTATTTCTTGCTGAATCGAACCGTTTGTTGAAATTTTGACCGATCGTCTCGTACAATCACCAAATAATACCCTCTGGGAAAAGACTGCACATCAACCTTGTACTTTTTAGGTCCATTATCCTCTACTACCGCAGTCATTTTACTTCCTATGATGCTTCGAATCTCGAATTGAGGCTTCTCCAAATCTAGCTTGGTAAGATCAATGTTCAGAAAATCGGATGTTGGATTAGGGAAAATTCCAACTTTCACCTTTTCGTTGGGGTTGGTTGAGGTTGCTCCAGCCAAAGCCTTAGACTGTGCAGAAGCAGAATATGCAAGCAGCACCAGCGCCAACGTAAGCAGCCATTTGAAAAGCGATATGTGATGGTTGAAGACCCTCATTATTTAGTTAGACCCTTATTAAGTGTTTAAGGTTTAGATAAATGTAAGTTTTTTTTCAATAAATCACATGTTCTAAACGTTAAGATTCGATGTCGGTAAGAATTCTAGCAAATCTGATGCCATCAATGACAGTTTTCCTACATTTTTTGCCGCCTCATCTCCGGCCTTACCATGCCAGTAAACAGCCAGCTGAGCCGCCTCTAGTGGGCTGAGGCCCTGTGCGAGTAAACCACTGATTACTCCGGCCAGCACATCGCCACTACCTGCTGTAGCCATTCCCGGATTACCGGTGGAGTTAAAATAAACATTACCGTTTGGCGCAACAATTGCTGTGTGGGCTCCCTTTAGTACTATAATCCATTCTCTCCTCATGGCCTGTTGCCTGGCCGTCTCTATACGGCCCAAACCATGCGAGTGTTCTCCGAACAACCGGTGAAACTCACCCACATGAGGAGTAATTATGGTATTGACAGGAAGCATATCTGCTAGCTCACTATGTTCTGAAAGTATATTTAAACCGTCAGCATCAATTACCAGTGGCCCTGAATATGACTCCAGCAATCCCCTCAAAGCCTCTACCGTAGCGATGTGTGTACCTACCCCCGGGCCAAAGCAAACCACGTTGGTCTTATCAAGAATTCCTGACGAACTAATGTGCGCATAGTCATCATCCAGAGTGAGCATGGCTTCGGGTAAACTGGTCTGAAGTATTGCCATTGCGCATTGTGGCACATGCAAAGTTAGAAGACCCGCCCCGGCTCGCATGGCTCCCTTGGCGCACAAATAGGCAGCCCCTATTTTCCCTAAACTACCGGCAAACACCTGCACATGACCAAAGTTTCCTTTATGCTGAAATTTATACCGTTGAGGAAAAAGCTTTTCCACTGCTTTTGTGATGTAGTGGTAATGACCTCCTAACTGCTCAACAAAAGCCCTGTGTAGCCCTATATCTACTATTTTCAACTCTCCCGCGTAGATTCCACTTTCAGGCAGAAGCATACTAAGCTTGGGGCATTGGAAAGTGATGGTCATATCTGCCCTCACTATCTCACCTTCGCCATTTACTTCATCAGCAAACAAACCGGAAGGAATGTCTACCGAGATACGCATGGCCGAACTCCGGTTAAGCTGTTCTATTACCTTAGCCAAACCGCCAGTAACGGGCCGGTTGAGACCGGAGCCGAATATAGCATCAATAAGCACATCCGTTTTGGGAGCACTGAAGTCTTCCGGAGAAACTACCTGCACCACATCACTCAACTTAGTCAGGGTTTTCTCACAATCTTCACTAAGCTTACCTTGCCATTGAAGCAACACAGGCTTCACCTGATATCCTTTGTTTCGTAAAAGGCGGGCAATAGCCAATCCGTCACCACCATTATTTCCCATACCTGCCACTACGGTAATGGTCTGCTCCATCGAAACATGTGTACAGAATTCATCGACAAAGGCCTGAGAAGCCCTTTCCATTAAGGCCCATGAAGTAATTGGCTCATGCTTTATAGTATAGGCGTCTGCCTGTCGAATTTGGCTGGCACTTAGAATTTTGAGCATTAGAACTTAATATATGGTATTAGCTTCATCCGGGTAGAAGAGTCTAGCAAACTAAGCCTTCTCAAGTCTTCCGGAGTTTTGAATTTACCATATTTGCTCTTGGTCATCAATATTTCTTTAGTCAGTTCATAGCTTATGTAAGGATGACTGTTAAGTTGTTTGAAGGTGGCTATATTAATAGGAACCGCTTTAAGCGTTACCGAGTCGGCTACATGCAAAAAGCTTCTGATTTGTAGATAGAGACTGTCGCTCATACCATATAAATCAGCCAGTTGCTCCACGGAATGAAACCCTCCCAATGCTTCTCTGAACTTTATCATGCGACCAGCATAACCCGGGCCAATGCCATGTAGTTGTTGAAAATCAGCCGAATCAGCCTTATTGATATCAATCATAAGCCCCGGCTCTTCAAACCGACTTACCTGCTCCACCCATCGGGCGCTTTCGTTTCTCTTTTGGCTCTCTGACTTCCTAACGACAGCCTTCTTCTGTATTCCAATTGGTTGTCTGGGTAAATCAATAAATGGTTCTAACACCAAAAAAAGCGAATCGGGGAAGTCATAAATCTTTGAAAGGTCATCTCTTACTCTGAAGAACCCTCCTCCATTTCTGTATCGCTCAATACGTTGAGCCAAAAAGCGAGGAATACCCACGGCCACCAAGTCATCTACAGAGGCTTGGTTGGGATCAAATTTTTTCAGTTCTACCTCTGGTTTAACCATGGTATCCCGAAAAGCCTCAATCTGAGTTAAAAGACTATCTAGCTTTAAACGATCAGCCTGATTATCATAAGTCCTGCCTGAAAAGCGGATATAGACCCTTGGAGCAACAAGGCAACAACCTATCAGGACAAACAAAACCACTGTTCCTTTTGCCTCTGTTTTACTGAAACTTATAAGCCTGAAAAAGAGTTGTTTAGCACGATTGATCATGCTGGCGTTTATTTAATTGCGTGCTTTAAGATAAAAAATTCTTAATTTAGGAATATTATAATACCAGTACTTTGTTAAGTAGAATGATTCTAAATAGCAAACACTGATATTGATCACTTTTTTAACGGGAGAGTAGGGTTTATTTTTGCACAGCGTATTAGAAGAGGTAGGCGCAAATTAGAATGAGAGAGGGTTTTAAAGTTCTTAGTTTATCGTATAAAAAAGCACCGGTAGAAATACGTGAAGTGCTCTCGATAGATGATGCTCTAGCCAAAGAGTTTTTGGAAGAGTTCGTTCAAGTTGCTGAGGTGAGCGACCTTATGGTGCTATCTACCTGCAACCGCACTGAGATTTACTACAGCCACTCTCATAACCTTTCGAACGAACTGATCGGTTTTCTGTGCGCGAAAAAAGGGTTAACCAACTCCTCTCAATACGCTCAATACTTCGATAGTATTGACAAATCGGAAGATGCTGCTCAATATTTATTTAGGGTTTCTCTTGGCTTGGAAGCCCAGGTTGTAGGCGACCTTCAGATCATCAATCAGATAAAAAGAGCCTACCAAATGGCGGCCGATGCCAATACAGCCGGGCCATACCTGCACCGGTTACTGCACACCATATTTTTTGCTAATAAACGAGTAGTACAAGAAACAGCCTTTAGGGATGGTGCTGCCAGTGTTTCTTACGCAACCGCTGAGCTTATAAAAACCCTTGCTCAAGGATTTGTAGATGCTAAAATCCTCGTAATTGGTTTAGGCGAGATTGGCGAAGACCTGGCGAAAAACCTAATGGGTTCCGCATTTGAAATTACTCTTACCAACCGCAGCACTGATAAACTCAATGAAGTTGCCCTGCAATGTGGCTTTGGCAAAACGGAGTTTGAAGGCATAAAGAACAAACTGGCCGAGTATGACATTGTTGTTTCAAGCCTGCCCATAAAAGATTTTATAGACCTTAACGACCTGGAAGTATTGCCTGAGAATGGCCTGAAATACTTTATCGATTTGAGTATACCTCGCTCCATTTCACCGGCCGTGGAATCCATTAAGGGGGTGAGTCTGTACAATATTGATGAAATCAACGACAAGACTTCTCAGGCGGTACAAAAAAGAATAGATGCCATACCCCAGGTAGAAGCTATTATAGCCCAATCTATGACCGAATTTCTGGATTGGTCTCGCGAAATGGAGGTTTCACCCACCATACATAAACTTAAAAAAGCGCTTGAAGACATCCGTCAGGAAGAACTCAAAAAGCACCTTAAGAACGCCAGCCCGGAAGTAGAAGCCTTTGCCGATAAGTTTTCTAAGAGCATTACAAACAAGATTATGAAGCTTCCTGTACTGCAATTAAAGGCCGCTTGTCAGCGTGGAGAGGCAGAAACGCTCATTGATGTCCTCAACGACCTTTTCAACCTGGAAAAAGATCCGGTAAAACAATAGTTCCTTTTACTGCATAAGCCTTTACTATAAAAGCTTTTTTTCTCAGCTTTCGGGTTGGTAGATCACTTCTATGGTTTTTCGAGGCTTCGTTTTCTTAATTCTTTTTTTTGGCCCATGGCAAGCCGCAGCCAATCAGTATGAGCCCTTTACCGAAAACGGAAAAGTGGGCCTCAAGGAGTCGGCTACACAAGCGGTAATAATTCCCCCTACCTACGAAGCGCTTGGCTGGTCAAACCATACCTTTCAGGTAATTGATGGAGTGCTTGGGGCAAGAAAAAACGAAAAGTGGGCTCTTATCAATACAGATGGTTCTAAAGTAACACAGCATCTCTACCAAGACCTTTTCCCAACCCCCAAGGGTCATATTATAGTTTCACAAAAAGCTCAGCACAGCATTTTAAGGGAGTATGGAGTAATTGATAGTCGTGGGAAAATGATTGTTCCTACGGAATATAGCAAGCTTACACCCGCTCACGAAGGTCTGATAGCTACTCAGAAAAAAGGTGGACAATACCTAACGGGCTATATCAGTGAAAGAGGAAGCGTCATCATACCAATAGAACACATACAAATCACCCCTATCAATCAATTTCTGGCCGTTTCAAGCAAGGATGGTCTCACGGCTATTTTTAATGATAAAGGTAAAAGGCTCACTCATTTCGACTACAATAGAATAGAGGTTCTCGGAACCAACTATTTTAAAGTCTCCAGATATAATCATTTTGGATTACTCAATAATAACCTTGAGGCCGTAGTGCCAATGGATTACTCGCGAATCGACATAGAGGACAATCATATTGTAGCCTCCACCTACCCTCAGTGGGACGAGTATTCCTCAGAGGGCTTTACGAGATCGCACTTTTTCAACACGATTGAGGTGCTAAGCAATGGGCACTTTGTGTCTAAGTCTCATAACGATGTAGGCCTACTCGATCTGGCAGCCAATTATCTCAGTTTTAGTGATGATCAAGAATTAATAAAAGCCGGAAGGCACGGCTATGTTACCAGAAACAAAAATGACAATCGTCTAAATGTTTATGACGTCAATGGTAAGTCATTATTCCGTGATTCGTTTGAGGAAGTGCAGCTTTATGATGAAGTATTTTTCGGGAAAATAAGCCAGGCCGATGGATACAACTGGTCTGTTTTTGACTATAGGGGTAAAAAAATCAATTTATTCAACTACCAATCCATCGTTTCTTTGAACAATGGCTACTTTCAAGCCCAAAGGAATGATAAAATAGGCCTTCTAGGCTCAAACGGTAAAGAAACAACTCCCTTCCTGTACGATTACCTCTCTGAGTTTACAAGCGACAGAGCCATTGCTTACTATAATGGTAATTATGGAATGATTAACAGTAAGGGTTTATGGATAATGACTCCCTATTATGACAGTTTAAGATTTATAGACCAGCAGTACGTTTACTATAAACAAGGAACTGAATGGGGACTGGCTGACTGGTATGGAAAACCTATATACAGAGACCAGTCTGATTTCAATTACTCTTCCGGAGCTATTGTAAAAATGAGTCCCGATGGCACCTATAGGTTATACCAATTCAATGGAACTCCTCTTTTGGAACACCACTACCAAAAGGTAATTTCCATAGACCCCAACACCTTGCTGCTGGAAAGGGACGGTAAGCGTTTCTTTTTTAAACCTACTGACCAAGAGGCTTTTGCGCTGGACACTTCCATTGATTCCTTGGGAAAGCAACTCAACGATTTTATTCCAATTCGGAAAAATGCGCAATGGGGTTTCATTAATACGCGAGCACAACTTACCATAGCCAACCGCTACGAAGAGGTGGGTCAATACAGTGAAGGCTTATTTTCTGTGAAACTCATTGGGAAATGGGGTTTTGTAAATGAAGACGAAACCCTCATTATCCAACCAAATTTTGACCAAGTGGAGGCCTTCAGAAATGGCCTTTCCATTGTTGAAAGTGCAAGCCGTTGGGGAATCATAGACATTAATGGCCAAGCGGTAGTTTCGCTGAACTATGACCTGATCGAAAGAATTGAAGACTACTTTTTATTGTATGCCGATTCAAAAATCGGGCTAGCCTCTGGTGATGGTCAGATCATCAAAAACCCATCATTCGATAGTATTGTACCGTTGTCTAATGGCTATTTTCTGGTGGAGAGACAGGGACTATATGGAGTCATACATAAATCAGGCAATGATATACTACCCACCATTTACAAATCCATAAAACAGTATGGAGAACTTTTCTTAGGCTTTAAAGGTAGCGAAACCAAGAAATACAAGCTTAACTAGACACTCTTCTCACCGCACGGAGCATTGAGCTACCGCCCCACCATTAAAAGGAATAGCCTCAAAAGAAAAGAGGTCATCTCAAAAGTCTTAAAACTCGTCACAAGGTTCCCTGCTCAAATCGGATGGACTATTGTATTTTCACCAACGCTCCTTATCAGGTGCTATGAAAACACAACCTCTGACGCAAGTTGGTTTACTTCAATAGAACCTGAATAAGTAACCTCTATTCACCATTCAGTCAGAAACCTTGAAGCCAGGGCCTCCTAATTTTGAAATTCAGATACCCCTACTTATCGGCAGTCTGGCTAGGGGTTGCACTCAGCTAACGTTTGAGACACTTCCTTATGTTTTCTTTGTACCGGCTTTTAGACTAGCTTTTGGAACTTCCCCCATCGCTTCTTCGCTTTCCGGCACCTCCCGATTTTTGAGAAGGGTTAGCTATGGATTCTCTCATATCGGTATCGGCTTTTATGTTTTCAAACTTGTAGTAGTCCATTACTCCAAGATTTCCTGATCTGAATGCCTCAGCGATGGCCTTTGGAATTTCAGCTTCCGCTTCGATTACCTTAGCTCGCGCCTCTTGAGACTTGGCTTTCATCTCTTGTTCGTTGGCAACGGCCATAGCCCTTCTTTCTTCGGCCTTGGCTTCGGCAACTTTTAAATCGGCCTGTGCCTGATCGGTTTGTAGTTGCGCTCCAATATTGGCTCCAACATCCACATCGGCTATATCGATGGAAAGAATTTCAAAAGCCGTTCCGGCATCTAAACCTCTTTGTAGCACCAGCTTCGAAATCTTATCAGGATTTTCTAACACTTCTTTATGGGTTCCTGCAGAACCAATGGATGTCACAATCCCTTCACCTACCCTGGCCAAAATAGTATCTTCTCCAGCACCTCCAACCAATTGTTGGATGTTGGCTCTTACGGTTACCCTGGCAATGGCTATCAACTGAATACCATCAGCCGCAACAGCCGCAACTTTAGGTGTAGTAATTACTTTAGGGTTTACAGAAATCTGTACCGCTTCGAATACATCTCTTCCGGCCAAATCAATGGCTGTCGCTTGTTTAAAAGTAAGGCTTATATTGGCCTTATCTGCAGAAATCAAGGCCTTGATGACAGAAGGGACATTACCTCCCGCCAAGTAGTGGGTTTCCAAATCAGCTGTACTAACTTCGAGCCCGGCTTTTGTTGCAGTAATCATGGATTCCACCACAATTCTAGGCGGAACCTTCCTGATCCGCATAAATACGAGCTCTAGCAGACCAACCCTTACATTCGAGAATTGTGCAGTAATCCACAGATTTACTGGCACAAAGTACAAGAACACGAAGAGTAATATAATACCGCCTATTACGGCTATGAGTACAGTATAATTTTCCATTAACTAGTGGTTATTGTTTCTACTATAATTTTGTTGCCCTCTACTTTGGTAATCTTAATGCTCGATCCGGAAGCTATGTGCTCCCCGCTAGACCTTACCTCATAGGTTTTATGATTAAATTCTCCTTTACCAATTGGTTTTAAATCGGAGAGTGCTATTCCACGCATCTCAATTTGGAGACCTGAATAATAGTCTTCATTCACTTTACTGTTGTTGGCGGTTTTGAGCGAAAATCTATGCCAAGACTTAGATCTAAAACTAAAAACAAGACCGACAATAGAAAGCATTAGGGTACCTGCCAACACCCAATTACCGGTACTGCTTCCAAGACTGGTATAACTGAGATAAATCCCCGTTACGCATAGGCCTAAGCCAATAAGTCCGAGTATAGTGGTGCCTGGCACAAACAACAGCTCTAAGTAAATTAGAACTAGTCCAACAAGTATTAATAAAAGTACCGAAAGCCAGTCGCCCATGGGTGTTTAACTAAATCACACCAATATACATATAAAATGAAACGGGCTTTAGTAAGCCTTCGCAAAAAGTACTCTTCCCTTAGAGGGTTTTCCGGAGTAGATACAAGCTCCCTCCTCCTGCTTTTGATCCAAAGGAATGCATCGGATTGTGGCTTTGTTTTCTTCCTTAATCTTTTCTTCCGTTTCGGCAGTTCCGTCCCAATGCGCAGAGACAAAGCCTCCCTTGCCTTCCAGTACTTCTTTAAACTCATCATACGAGTTCACCTCTGTAGTATGGCTTTCCCGGAAATTGATCGCCTTTTGGTAAATATTCTTTTGTATATCCTCAAGCAGGCTTTCAACCTTAAGGGCAATGTCTTCAGAAAGATCGAAAGACTGTTTCTCCCCGGTATCTCTTCTGGCTATTTCCAGTGTATTGTTTTCCAAATCGCGAGGGCCTATAGCCAACCGAACAGGCACCCCTTTAAGCTCCCACTCTGCAAATTTAAACCCTGGCTTGTGAGTATCCCGGCTGTCAAACTTTACACTAATGCCCTTTGCTCTTAGTTTAGACTGAATTTCAGCCACTTTTTCGCTGATTTGAGCCAATTGGTCATCGCCTTTGTAAATAGGAACAATCACCACCTGAATAGGGGCCAATTTTGGAGGCAACACCAAGCCCTGATCGTCTGAATGAGCCATAATAAGCGCTCCCATCAGGCGTGTACTTACCCCCCAAGACGTTCCCCATACGTATTCCAGCCCCCCCTCTTTAGTGGCAAACTTTACATCAAATGCTTTGGCAAAGTTCTGACCTAAGAAGTGCGAAGTACCAGCCTGCAACGCTTTCCCGTCTTGCATTAAGGCCTCTATACAATAGGTCTCAATGGCACCGGCAAATCGCTCAGCTTCAGACTTCACTCCTTTTACTACTGGCAACGCCATAAACTCCTCGGCAAACTGAGCATAGACATTCATCATTTGTACAGACTCATCAATAGCCTCTTGTTTGGTCGCATGTGCCGTATGTCCTTCCTGCCAAAGAAACTCAGCGGTACGCAAAAAAAGCCTTGTTCGCATCTCCCAACGAACCACATTGGCCCATTGGTTGACCAAAATTGGTAGGTCCCTGTAAGACTGAATCCAGTTTTTATAAGTACTCCAAATGACTGTTTCGGAGGTAGGCCTCACAATTAGCTCTTCTTCTAGTTTCGCTTCCGGATCTACTACCACACCGTTTCCGTTCTCATCGTTCTTAAGTCGGTAATGGGTTACCACAGCACATTCCTTAGCAAATCCCTCCACATGGTCGGCTTCCTTACTTAAATAGGACTTGGGAATAAACAAGGGGAAATAGGCGTTAGTATGCCCTGTTTCTTTAAACATGCGGTCGATTTCCGCTTGCATTTTCTCCCAAATACTAAACCCATAGGGCTTAATAACCATACATCCTCTAACCGGTGAGTTTTCAGCCAGATCGGCCTTCTTCACCAATTCGTTGTACCATAGGGAATAGTCTTCGCTGCGTTTAGGTAAACCTTTGCTCATTTCTTGATAGTTGGTATGATACTTGCTCTTTTACAGGCTGGAAAATATCGGACAAAGATAGAATTTTCAGGTATTTTCTCGACCAAATAAGAGAATTAGACGTTAAGTTTAAACCAGAAAGGATAGCCATGAAAAACTCCAGTTATTTTAAGATTACATCAACCTTACTGACACTAGCCGTTTTTGCCGGCTGTGCCTCACTTCCTGTTCAACAAGGTGAATATGACGATGTATACTTTACATCGGCCGATAGAACCCAACCTAAGAAGGTTGTATTAAACCCGGAAAGCCAGGCTGACCTGGGTGAAGATGTAATTACTCTGGAGAAAAGCTCAGACGATAAAGTAGATGCTTCGCTCATTGAGAAATACAACAATGGTGAACCCAAAGAGGTGGTTTATTTTGAAGAATTGGAACCACGGGTATCCAAAGCCTCTGAGCTAAACTATGATGATTTTGTTTGGGACTATAATAATAACCTACTGAAGAATTATGACCTTCCACTTGACTGGGAAGACATGGATGCGGTTACTTTCAACGATATCATCAGAGCCGACTTTCAATTTAGAAATGCCTGGTATGAGCAATACTATCTGGGTAACACCCGGGCTATGGATAGTTATGCAAGCAATCAGAGCATAACTACCAGAAGAAATCCAACGGTCAATTTCAACATAAACTATGGTTTTGGTGCGGGCCTTGGTTGGGGAGCTTTCAATAGTCCTTACTATGTGTCTGGCCTTCCCTGGGGACATCCTTTCTATGGCGAGTTTTATGATCCTTACTTCTGGTCGGTGGGCTACAGACCCTTCTGGTCGAGAAGATTCGTTTCTTACTGGAGTTACGATCCGTTTTGGGATTTTGGATTCTACAACACCGTGGCTTGGGGCGGATACCCTCGTTGGGGCTGGAGAAACGACTACTGGTATTGGAGAAGAAACAACGTTATAATTGTTGATAACGACTACTACCAAAGAAGAAATGACTATACAAGGGGTGGAAGATTACGCTCTACATCAGTATCCAGTGTAAGGGCCGATGCCAACAATGGCACAAGAACCCGGTCGAGCCTTGCGGCTATAGATAACCCAAGAGGGTCACGATCTTCCGTTTCAAGCGGACGTGTATCAAGTAGCTCTAGTAACACTACGGGTGTCAGATCGAGCCGCTCTAGTGTAGACGCTGCTCTGGAAAGAAGTAGCCGTAGAGTGCGTACAGATGCTTACCGCTTCGATAACAACACCAGAGTAAGTAGTTCGGCTTACAGAACCAGTGCTTCTCGTTCAGCCAGAACAGCCGTATCGAACAGAACATATGACGATAGAAGAATAAGTTCTAGCAGGTCTTCTGCCAACTATCGCGTACCAACCTACGGAAGACAGTCTGGCAGTTCGGCCAATACACGAAGCAGAATTTCCTTCGACCGTTCTTCATCGAGAAGTCGTTCTAGCTCCGGTACATTTAGCAGAGGTAGTTCTTCTGGCCGTAGCAGTAGCGGAGTTGGTGTTAGAAGTAGTGGAAGCAGTTCTTCCAGATCTTCCGGAGGGTCAGTTCGCAGTAGTGGGTCGAGCACTGGCAGCCGATCATCCGGTTCAAGCAGCGGCTCTTCGAGATCGTCATCGGGTTCAAGCCGTTCGGGACGAGGCAACTAACAGTAAATCAAAAACTTAAAATATGAAAAGAATATATCAGCTATTTATAGTTGGTCTGGCAGTGGTTTGCCTGAACCAAAATGGTCAAGCTCAAATTGAACCGGGAAGCTTTGGCTATTACCAAGATGCACTAAGGTTTTCGCAAACATTGCCCTTTGGCACCTCACGTTTTCAAGGCATTGGCGGAGCAGGGTCTGTACTTGGGGGCGACTTGGGGGCTTCGGCCATTAACCCGGCCGGCCTGGGTTTTTTCAACCGGTCACAGTTTGTCCTGACTCCGAGCCTGAACTTTAAAAAGTTTAACAATGATTTTCTTGGCAACAATGTATTGAATGAAGACACCAAGCTGGAGATCGCCAATTTTGGACTAGCGATAAACTTTAATAAAGGCGATCTGGAGCCGGGGGCATGGCGTGGAGGTACGCTGGCTGTAACTTATAACCGTACGAATAATTTCAACCAACTCCTTTCCTATTCGGGTCAAAACAACAACAGCTCAATAATTGACGCCATGCTCGACAGGGCAGATGGTTTTTTCCCTGAAGAGCTGGGAGGTATTGAACAGGTTGGGTATGATCATTACCTGATCAATCCGCTGCCCGATGCCGAAGATGTTTATGTATCTTTTGTTCAAGGCTTTCCGCGCCAGAACGAACGCATTCTCAGAAGAGGAAGCACCGATCAGATTAACGTTTCTTTTGGAGGTAATTTTAATGACCAACTGTACCTAGGAGCTGGTTTCGGCTTTGTTTCTTCCGATTATTCTTCGCACCGGGTTTTTACGGAAAACTTTAACGACCCTGCATTATCCAGCTTTCAGGTAGATGAACGACTGGATGTGACTGGTTCAGGGCTCAACGTGAACCTGGGAGTAATTTTCAGACCATCAGACTTGGTACGATTGGGCGCATCATATACTTCTCCAACCTGGTATAGTTTCAGTGAAGAAAGCGATGCGATTTACCGCTCGGAATACAATAACTATGATGTAGCCAACTTCACTGACGACAATGGGAACAGAATTATTCAGGAAGACACCGTATTGAACTCATTACAAAGTGCTACTAATATTTTCTTTTCTGATTATAGATTGCGTACACCTTCAAAACTGAATTTGGGTGTGGCGTTCTTCATTGGCAAGAGCGGATTTATAACGGCCGATGTGGAGCGTCTAAACTATTCCAATGCCCATATATCTTCAATTGACTTTGACTCGGAGAGTGACAATGGCACCATCAACAATATTTATCAGGCCACCACTAATATCAGGCTTGGAGGTGAGTACAGGTATAACATATTCCGTTTCAGAATGGGGTATGCCTCTATGGGCGATCCGTTTAAAGAATCGTTCGATGGCCTTGATCGCTCCCGAACAACGGTTAGTGGAGGCTTTGGTGTAAATATGGGAAGGTACTTTGTAGATCTGGCCATCTCCCAGACCAATTTCAAAGACTCATTTACTTCATACACCTTTGTTGATGGCAGTGGACCAACGACTATAACAGAAAGTAAGCTCACCAAAGGGAGCCTCACTTTTGGGTTGAATTTTTAGTGAACCACTCACTTTAATGAAGGTTCGAGATAATCATTTCTACCGTGATCTGATTATCTCGAATTTTTATTTTCGCCTGATTGTAAAAGCTTTCGCGGGTTTCTTTAAGCGCTCTTATTTCCTGAATTAAATCCTGCTGATCGTAACTCTTAAAGATTGGTCGTTTTTCGCCCCCCTCTTCCAGTATTCTTAGGGCTAAGTCACCGGGGCTCACATCTAAATACACAGTGGTGCCGTGTTCATTCATGGTGTCTATATTGAAGTGATAGCAAGGAGCACCTCCCCCTGTGGCCATTACAAAATTCTCTTGCGTGGCGCATATCTCATGAAGAGCCTCCTTTTCCTGCAGTCTAAAATTGCCTTCGCCCTGCCGCTCAAAATACTCGGGAATGCTCATGCCAATTCTTGAAACAATGGCATGGTCAAGGTCTACAAAGGTTTTATTTAATCGCTCTGCAAGCTGGCTACCCAAAGTGGTTTTACCCGAGCCTGCCAAGCCTACCAAAAAGATATTTCCAGGAATAGTCTTCATTACTTATTCAGGATATTGAGCAATTCGGTTGCTGAGGGAATATCGTTATAGTGCCACTTTTTAATGACCTCTCCATCTTTTAACAGCACTAATCCGGGGTTGGAGCGAATCATTGTTTTCAACAACGTTTTATCGGAGTAATAATATGGAACTGCCAACTGAACATCGTGGCGCAGGCTCTCAAACTCTGGCCCTGCCGATGCTGTAACGGCCGCAACGCCAACTTCGGTTTCAATTGAGCTGATCAGACTATTCAACATGGAATAGGCTCTGCGCTCCGTATGCTCTACATCGTGCACCACCACCAACAGTTTCTTACCCGACAGCGACTCCATGGTAAAATCGTCCTCGTCTCCCCAAAGGGCATAATTCGTAATTTTTGGCACCTGGTTGGGGTCATCCGCAGGGGGCATCATAGCCTCTGGAATCACAGTGCCTGCTTTGTAAGCTCTAAAATCGATAAACGGAAGGTGGTTAATAGATAAATAGGCCACCGTAAGACAGAACACCGTGGACAGCCCAATCACTAAATGACGTTTGCCGGAAGGATTGGAATTGTTGTTAACCTTGCGGTTGATGAATAGCACAACAATAAACACCAACAAAATAATATCTTTAATGAACGACTGCCACGGAGTAAGCTTAATAGCATCACCAAAACAACCGCAATCGGTCACTTTATTAAAATAGGCACTGTAGAAGGTAAGAAACGTAAAGAACACAATCATTCCCAACAGTAAAGAAGTAACTAGTTTCTCCCGATACTTTATGAGAATGGCTATACCCAGAACCACCTCAAGAGTAGAAAGCAGTATACTAAAAAATAAAGCCAGGGGCTTTAGCGAATCGAAGAAGGGAGCTATGTCTACTGCAAAAACTGTGAAATACTCTTCCAGCTTTATTTGAGTACCCACAGGGTCGTTTACTTTAATAAGGCCAGAAAAGATAAAAAGCCCTCCCACTAAATAGCGGGCAATTGAGTTAAGTATTTTCATGATTTTACGAATCCCATTAGTATCAGACAAAATACAGAATAGTTGATCATATCCATATAATTGGCATCGATACCTTCAGAGATAATGGTTTTACCCTGATTATCTTCTATCTGCTTTACACGCAACAACTTCATAAGAATTATGTCTGTCATTGAGCTGACCCGCATATCGCGCCAAGCCTCACCATAATCATGGTTTTTATTCATTAGGAGGGCCAGAGTTTCCTCCACGTACTTGTCATACAGTTTTTCCAGCACCTCAACCTCCATTTCCAACGGATCTTTATCGGTCAGGTTCATTTGCATGAGTGCAATCACACAATAGTTAATGATGCCAATGAAATCACCCTCCAGGTCATCTTCAACCAATTGCTGGCCTTTCATTTGAACCGAGCGAATGCGCTGCGCCTTGATAAAAATCTGATCAGTTATAGAAGAAAGCCGTAATATTCTCCATGCCGTTCCATAGTCTTTGGCCTTCTTCAAAAATATGTCTTTACAGGCCTTAATAACTTCTTTATATTCGCCTACCGTTTGTTCCTCCAAGGTGCTGATTATTTAAAGTCGACAGAATTCTTGAGCGCGAAAGATAAGTTATTTGAGGTTAAATCCACATTGAACATCAATGGAAATCTGGTGAGTTTGGAAGAGCCTCAGGTAATGGGGATCATTAATGTTACCCCAGATTCTTTTTATTCGGACAGCCGGGTGAGCCAGGAAACGGCCATTCTCAAAAAGGCTGAACAAATGCTCACCGAAGGGGCATTAATTCTGGATATAGGAGGTTATTCTACACGCCCCGGTGCGGCAGAGGTATTACCACAAGAGGAAATAAAACGTGTTACCACAGCTCTAAACCTGATTGCGACTAAGTTTCCCGAAGCACTTCTTTCGGTAGACACCTTTCGCTCGGTTGTAGCTCGGCAGGCTGTATGTGCAGGGGCTCACATTGTTAACGATGTAAGCGGAGGCTCACTCGATGAGGACATGTGGCAAGAAGTAGCAAACCTGAAGGTGCCCTATATACTAATGCACATGCGAGGCACTCCTCAAACCATGAACTCAAAGAATGTGTATGATAATCTCCTGATCGATATTGGCAAGGAACTAAGAATAGCTGTGGAACAACTACAGCAACTGGGAGTTGCCGATATTGTGGTAGACCCCGGCTTTGGCTTTGCCAAAAGCATGGAACAGAACTATGAATTACTGCGAAATTTAGGTTATCTTAAAAGACTTGGCCTACCTCTTTTGGTAGGGATATCGCGCAAATCGATGATTTATAAAAAACTAAGCATTTCACCTGAAGAAGCTCTCAACGGCACCACGGCTTTGCACATGGCCGCTCTGCAGCAGGGAGCTTCTATACTGAGGGTGCACGATGTAAAAGAAGCCAAACAAACCATTGACCTTTATAAAGCACTAAACCCTTGATATTCGCTTTTAAAATAGGATTTCTTGACATACGGTGGATAGACATATTGGATATCCTACTGGTGAGCGTGTTGCTTTATCAGGTATACAAACTATTGAAGGGTAGTGTAGCCGTAAGAGTGCTCATAGGCTTTTTGGTTCTTTACCTGGCCTACTTGGTGGTGAGGGCTGCAGAAATGGAGCTATTGGCCGGTATTTTAGGTCAATTTATGGGCGTGGGTGTGTTAGCAGCCATCATTATCTTTTCGCAAGAAATTAGAAAGTTTTTGATCGTACTGGGTAAAACTACCTTTAGAAAAGACGGCCTTATACAAACGGTTATGATCTGGAAGAGAAAAGAAGCTAGAGAACCGTTTAATATTACCCCCATTATTGAAGCCGCCAAGAGCCTTTCTTCTACCAACACCGGTGCGCTCATGGTCTTTTCCCGAAACTCAGAGCTTAAGTTTTATGCCGATAGTGGCGACCGGCTTGATGCGGTGCTCTCCAAAAGGTTACTCATTTCCATATTCAATAAGCACAGTCCGCTTCACGATGGTGCCATTATTATTTATGAAGGAAAAATTCTGGCTGCACGATGTATTCTTCCTGTGAGTGAACGCGACTTGCCTGCAAACTTTGGTATGCGCCATAGAGCTGCCCTGGGAATGTCAGAAGCTACCGATTCCTTAATACTGGCTGTTTCTGAAGAAACAGGGCAAATATCTATCATCAGAAATGGCTACATAGACTCGAACCTTTCTATACCGGAAATCAGAAAAAGAATTCTGGCTTATCTGTCAGATAAGGAAAACGCAAAAAGCAAGTCTAAACCTGAACAAGAAGATAATCTGGAGGTAGCCTCATAAGCTTTCACCATACGCGCTGTTTTTACTTACTTGAGTGTAACCAGCGTAACACCTGCCCCTCCTCTGTCGGCATGTTCGTCTTTTACCGAAGCGACTTCTTTATAGTTCTTTAAATGGTCTCGGGTTACTTGCCTTAACACGCCATTTCCCTTACCATGTACTATTTGCAGGTCTCTTATTCCTAATAAAATGGCCTCATCTAGCCAGGAAGACAGCAAAGGAATAACCTCTTCGGCACGCATTCCTCTCAGGTCTATTTTACTATTAAACTCCGCCTGTTTAGAGGCATAGTCATAACCGGAAAAGCCACCAGACTGCCCTTGCTGCTTATAGGCTTTTCTGGTCACCTTTTCGAGCCTGTTAAGTCTTACGAACGAAGTGAGTTCTCCTATGCTCAGTTCTGCATCTTTGCCTTTTATATTCACCACCTGTCCAATGGTATCCTGACCCTTGAGCTTCACATAGTCTCCAATGGCAATGGCTTCGCTTTGGGCTCTGGCCAATTCGTACTCTTGTTCAACAGTGGTTTCCTGCTTTAGTTTTTCCAGCTTTTCGCGTTGCTTTTTAACGGCTGCTTTTTCAGCCTTTTTCTCCTGAATTTCGCGAATAACCCGCTCAACCTCCTTATTGGCTTCTTTTACAATGGCATTGGCTTTCTGCTTAGCCTCATTGAGTATTTTCTTTTCCTGTCGTTCAATATGCTCCTTTAGCTGCGCATATTGTGCCGTAAGCTCATCCAGTTCTTTTTCTCTGGTTTTCACCTTTTTCTCCGAAAGCTCCAGTTCGCGTTGTTGAATTTGAAGTTGCCCCAGCATTTGGTCAAAAGACACCTGCTTAATACCTATTCGCTTTTTGGCGTTTTCAATGGTTTGGTTGGGTAAGCCTATTTTACCGGCAATTTCTAAAGCAAAAGAGCTGCCCGGCTTACCAATCTCAAGTTCGTATAGAGGTTGCAAATTCTTGAGGTCATACTTCATGGCACCATTCACCAACCCCTCGTTCTTATCGGCATACTCCTTTAAATTCCCATAATGAGTGGTAATTACACCCATGCCTTTGCTTGCCTTTAACTCCATAAGAATGGCTTCGGCAATGGCTGCTCCATACTGGGGTTCTGTACCTGTTCCAAATTCATCGATCAGAAAAAGACTCTGTTTGTTTACATGTCCCAGCAAATGTTTCATGCTTATGAGGTGCGAACTATAGGTACTTAGATCGTTTTCAATGCTTTGTTCATCGCCAATATCAATAAACAGATCTTTGAACAGAGTAAAGCGAGAGCTTTCGTGTACCGAAACCAACAACCCACACTGCAGCATATACTGCAAAAGGCCAACGGTTTTCAGACACACACTTTTTCCTCCTGCGTTGGGCCCTGAAATTATTAAGATGCGTTTTTGTGGTTCCATATAAATATTGAGAGGCACTACTGCTTTGCCCAGTTCTTTATGTTTTAAAAGAAGTAAAGGGTGCTGAGCCACCTGCCAGTTAAACTCCCTTTTTTCTGACCACTGTGGTTTACGAGCATCTATCTTTATCGCAAAGCGAGCCTTGGCTCTGATAAAATCTATGAGACCAAGAAACAGCATGTACTGCCGCAGATTTTCAATCTCCGGACGCAGGTAGCTGGTCAATTCCATGAGTATGCGCACCACTTCGCGCTGCTCGGCATACTCCAGTTCTTGCACTTCGTTGTTAATGGCAAATACTTCTGTAGGCTCCAGGTAAACCGTTTGTCCTGTGGCCGATTCTCCATGAATAAACCCTTTTACTCTCCTTTTGTATTCGGCCAAAACAGGGATTACCATTCGCCCATTCCGAATAGTTACCGATACATCTTCCGGAGTATAACCTTCCTTTTTGGTTCGTGTAATAATGCTGTCGAGCACATTGCGCAACCGCTGCTTTTCTGAAAGTATACCCTTCCGTATTTCATAGAGCCTGTCGGAGGCATTGTCTTTGAGCTTACCCCGTTCGTCAAAGACTCTGGCCAGCGACCAGAGCAAATCTTCATCGAACAGAATAGGGTAAGTGAGTTCTACCAAATGTGGGTAAGATTCTCTCTTTTGCTGAAAAAAATCCAGACACTTGTTTAAGGTCTTTAGGCTCAAAATAACATCGAACAACTCCTCCTCTAGCAGGTAGGAGTTATCTACCCTTATTTTACCGAAAAGCGGAGAAATATCGATGTAGTTGGAGTTAGGAAACAGCTCTTTCGATTCAATGATCTGCACAAACTCATCGGTTTGGCTGAGCCATTTGTCAATACTGTTCTTATCGGATGAAAAACGGATTTTGTCGACAAAACTTTTCCCCAGGTTGCTTTCACAGGCCTCTTTAAGGCTTTCTCTGATTTTATCGAAACCTAATTTAAGCTCAAGATTAGAAGGGTATAGCATTTAATAGTTACTACTGTATTGTTTGGAGTTTCGGGCCTTCAAACTGTCGAGTACAATATCTGTCACCTCGAGAAATAGTTCGGGCCTTGTTAAATAGAAATTATAGCTTTTTACATAACTGGCAGAGTCTAACCCATGTGCATTCAACACTCTTTTCTCAAGGGCTTTATAAAGCACCTCGGCCGAGTCTGCACTCAGCGAAATTGTGCCTACCTTGCCCTCTGCCATGCGAATGTCAATCATTAGATCAACCATCTGCTCTTTAGTTAAGATACCGCTGGGTATGGTCTCCTCTTTTTTGCAGGCCACCAGTAAGAATGTAACCGCCAGTAAAAAAAGCTTTTTTGCCATGTATGAAGCCGTTTATTTTCGCCTCGTTATTACAACGACTTGCAAAGGTAAGAGTTATGTTGGTAGCCGGCTTGCAATTAACCAAAATTAAGACATTCAAAAAGCGGCTGGAATCAAATAAATCATATTTTTAGGCCTTCATTATGGAGCACATCATTTCCAAGCTTAGGAAGTACGAAATACAAATCAGGAAAGCCATTAACTCAAGGATGCAGGGCGATTTTCACTCCATCTTTAAGGGTTCTGGTCTTGAGTTTGATGGTGTGCGCGAATACCAGTATGGTGATGACACCCGAACCATCGATTGGAACGTTTCGGCCAAAGGTCATGGCACCTTTGTAAAAACCTTCAAGGAAGAAAAAGAACAAACTGTTTTTTTTCTGCTCGATGTTAGTGCCTCACAGGAAATTGGAACCCCGGGTGCTCAAAAGGTAGATGTGGGCAAGGAAATTACCGGTGTATTAACTCTAGCTGCGGTAAAACAACAAAACAGAGTTGGACTTCTGAGCTTTTCGGATCAGAAAGAAAAGTTTGTGAAGTCGGGCAAGGGAATTAAACACGGCTATGCCATAATTCATGAATTGTATAACAGTAAGCCCAGGTCGTCTCGTACCAACATAGACATGGCCATTAAAAAGGCTCTGGAAATCATTCATAAGAAGAGCGTTATTTTGCTCATCTCCGATTTTATTGACGAAGGCTATGAACAAAGCCTCAGACTTTTGGCCAACAGGCACGATCTGGTGGTTCTTCATCTCAAAGACGATCGGGAAACACAATTACCCAACCTGGGTATAGTACCTGTGTATGACCAGGAGAGCAAAAAAACGGTTTGGGTAAACACCTCTTCTAAAGACTTCCGAAAAAAACTGGAGAAAACATATACCGTAAACAAAGGGGAGCTGGAAAGATTCTGCAGAAAGAATCAGATCAATTATCTGGAAATAAACACCAAAGACAACTACGTTCCTCAACTCATAAAGCTATTCAAGATCAGAAACAAAACGATGAAACGTGACTAGAAGGGTAGCAGTATTTCTGATTTTCTTTTCGTTGGCATGGTCCTTGGCTCAGGCACAGGAAACCAAGCCCATAGGCTATTTTCTCAAAGACAGTGTTAAAATCGGGGAGTCGGTGGCTTATTCGCTCAGCTATAAAGACAGAAAGAACCGACCGGTTATTTTCCCCGATTCACTCTTCAATTTTGCTCCCTTTGAGCTGTTAGACAAAGCCTACTTCGACACCCGATCCGATACCATAAACAGTATTGATAGTGCGGTGTATTACCTGGCCACTTTTGAAATTGATACGGTTCAGTTTTTGGCCCTTCCCGTGTTTGTATTTACCGGCAAAGACAGTATACCGGTTTATAGCGCCAAAGATTCCATAGTATTGAACCAGGTGGTAACCCAAATGCCCGACAGTGTAAACCTGGCCGAAACCAATGCTTTTCAGCCGGTGTCTTTACAGTTTAACTACCCCTACTGGACTATAGGACTAGTTTTGCTGGGCCTGATTTGCCTGGTAGTTCTCATTGTTTGGGGCAAGGAGATAAGAAAACGAATTAGGCTATACCGCCTTAAAAAGAAGCTTGAGAAATTTCAGGCTGAATTTGACCGAGAGATTGAGGCCATTTCTTCAGAAACAGACAAGACCAAAATTGAGTCGTTACTTAAATTTTGGAAAACCTACATGGAATCGCTGGAGCAAGTGCCCTTTACTAAGTTAACGACAAAAGAAATAGTAAAAATTCAGCAGAATTCTTCGCTGGAAGAAACACTCAAGTCTATAGACAGAAACATTTACAGCCCTATTGCAGTAAGTGCTTTGCAAAACGATTTCGAATTTCTTAAAGATTATTCGATTGACAGGTACAACCACATAACGGAAGAAATTAAGAATGCTTGACGAGTCGGTTTACAAGTGGTTTTCGCTAGAATGGTTCACTCCATCAGCCTTTAAGTCGTTCGACTGGGAGTTCTTCTTTGTGTTTTACACCATTCCTGTGGTGCTACTGCTTTTCTTGCTTAAGTGGCTGATAGGCACCCGGGTAAAACAAAAACTTCCCGTAGCTCTTCCCAAAAAAGAGATTCAGAAACACTGGACCAGCTATCTGCGATTTATACCCAACGCACTTATGGCGCTGACACTGCTGATGCTGTTGATTGCCCTGGCCCGACCGCAACGCACCAATGAACTGGTAGAACAATGGTCTGAGGGAATTGACATTGCCCTGGTCATAGACATTTCGGAGTCTATGCAAATTGAAGATTTTAAACCTAACCGACTGGAAGCCGCTAAGCGTACGGCACGTGATTTTATTTCGGGCAGAAGCCAGGATCGAATAGGCTTAGTCATCTTTTCGGGCGATGCCTACTCGCTTTCACCGCTAACTACAGACTATGAACTGCTCTATAAGTTTATCGATGAGGAGATTGACTTTAATAAAATAGAAAACCGAGGCACAGCCATTGGCAGTGCCATAGCAGTGGGCACCAACCGCATGCGCGAGTCGGAAGCAGCCAGCAAAGTAATGATACTTCTTTCGGACGGTGACAACACGGCCGGAAACATTGATCCTATAACGGCCGCAGAGTTGGCCGCAGCTTATGACATTAAAATATACACCATTGGCATAGGTAAAGAAGGCAAAGTACCTTATGGTAAAGACTTCTTTGGAAGAACCAACTATGTAGAAAACACCCTAGACGAGACTACTCTTAGAGAAATTGCCAAAATTGGTTCCGGGCAGTTCTATCGGGTTTCTGACAATGAAGCTCTGGCTAATGTTTTTGAGCTTATTGACCAATACGAAAAGGCAGAAATTAAAGAGACGCGCTATAAGAACACCACCGACTTTTACCCCATTTACGTGAAGTGGGGCCTTCTGTTTTTCTTACTCTTTTTAGCTTCTAAAAGCACTTTTGTGAGCAACATACTGGAAGACTAAAACTCCCTGCCCTGGCTACAGTTATGAAATTAAAACAAGGCCATGCCTTTTTGCTCGAGCACAAAATTAAAAAGCTTTACACTGAAGAGTAACAAAGCCAACCCCACCACCCGGTTCATTATCTTCATAAACCTTGGCGTTACTATTTGACTTAGTTTGGTGGCAAAATAAGACTTGGCCACATCGGCCATAAACACAGTGGCTATGAGTACAATAAAAAAGGAGATCGCCTCACCATTGGTATACTTAAAGTCCAGTGTAACCTTGCTAATAATGCCCAGCCAGAAAAATAACACGAAGGGGTTAATCCCGTTGAGGAAAAACCCCTTTAATATTTGCTGAAACCATTTGGTAGACTCCTGATGCTTTTGCCTGAGTCCTTTCTGGGGCACAGGTTTAAGTAGGTAAATTGTACCAAACACCAACATAATGCTCCCGCCAATTCCTCCTAACCAAATATTGAAAGAGGCATTATCTACCAGTTGCGATACCCCCAGGTATGTAACCACAATATAAAAGCTATCGCTAAGGGCAATACCCATGGCCATAAAAAGCCCCGAAGAAAACCCCTTCTCAATAGAGTTTTGTATGAGTGCAAAAAATACCGGACCTATTAGTACAGAAAGTAACAGGCCAAAAAGCAATCCATTAACAACAATATCCATAGACCAGTGCTTAAGCTTGCTTCAGATAAGCAAGCCAGCTTTCGAGTTTTTCCCTTTTAAGTACACGAGGAAACTTAGTTTGTCCTCCTTCTTTTCCAATCGATTTCATCCACCCATAAAAGACCTCATTGGGCAGTACTTTCAGATAAATATTCTTGAGAGCGTGTTTGCGCTCTACTGCATAGTCATCGTTCAGTTGTTTAAGGTATTCATCAATTTTCAGTCGTAGAGCTTCCTCATCTACCGTACCATCTACACCAACGTACCAATGATGGGCAAAGAGGCTTCCGTCCGGTAAACCGGCCACTGTAAACTCCTTAACAACTATGTCAAAATCCTGAGCGGCCATTTGCACCGCTCTGTTCATGTTATCTACCGAAAGATGTTCGCCACAAAGACTCAGGAAATGCTTTGTTCTGCCCGTAATAATAATTTCCGAAGCATGCTTATCCACAATCTTCACGGTATCGCCTATTAAGTAGCGCCAAGCACCGGAAACTGTCGAAATAAGGAGAGCATATTCCTTATCTTCCTCTACCTGATCTACCATGAGTGCCTGAGCCCCGGGTTTTATTTGTCCCTCATCGTCAAAGTTCTGCTCGTTAAACGGCACAAACTCCAGAAAAATACCGCCATTGAGCATAAGCCTCATGGAGCGCTTTCCGGGTGAATCCTGAAACGCAATAAAGCCTTCTGAAGCCAGGTAAGTATCAATGTAGTGAATTGGCCTACCTAGCAGTTTGTCAAAACCTTTTCTGTAGGGCTCAAACGCCACACCTCCATGTACGAAAGCCTCAAGATTGGGCCATATATCATGAATATTATTGAGCTTATTTTTCTCTATAATTCGCTCCAGCAAAATGGTCATCCAGGCAGGCACCCCCGCCATCATACCAATATTCCATTTGTGAGCATTCTCCACAATCTCTTCAAGCTTGGTTTCCCAATCTTTGTGTTTCTTAATTTTTGGACTCGGCCTGGAAAATCCCTGGATCCAAAGAGGAAGCTGACCGGTAGTAATACCACTTAGATCGCCATAGTAGAAATTTCCTGAAAAATTGAGCGAAGTACTTCCTCCCAGCATGAGCATGCCCGACTGAAAGAACTTATCGGGTAAATCATACTTAGAAAGTGTATAAATATGCCTTGTGCCGGTCTTGCGAATTTGCCGGATCATGTCTTTGGTTACCGGAATAAACTTCGAAGAAGCTCCTGATGTGCCTGAACTCAGGGCAAAATATTTGGTTTTGCCGGGCCAGCTTACGTCCGGTTCTCCCTCGCGCACTCTATACCACCAATTATCATTCATCGAATCATAATCGTGAATAGGAATATTCTCTTTAAATCTCTCGTAGAAGTCGTGTTGGCCAAAGCTTCTGAATTGTTCAAGAATGCCAACAAAATTATATTCTCTTCCAAATGCCGTATTCCTGGCGCTTATGAGTAGTTTAGATAACTCTTTCTTTTGCAGATCATAGGGAGAAGTGTAGTCTTGTTCGAGTGTCTCGCGCAGTTTTATCCCCTTCTTTAAAATCGATCCAATTATTGGCATATATCTTATTTCGGTTTATTGAACAGTAAGCCTCAAGCAGCTGTTTTTATGCTAAATTGCGCCCCATTCGGGCAATCAAATATAATAGAAATCTAAACTCCACATTAAAAAGCATCCTAATGAGTATTGCAGAAAATATTGCACATTTTAATAAGGAACTAGCTCCGTTTAAGGCAAGGCTTATTGCCGTGAGTAAGACTAAGCCCAACAGCGATTTGTTACAGGCCTACGAATGCGGACAAAGAGATTTAGGAGAAAATAAGGTTCAGGAGCTAACGGCCAAGTATGAAGCACTGCCTAAAGACATTCGATGGCACATGATTGGCCACCTGCAAAGAAACAAAGTCAAATACATTGCCCCTTTTGTTCACCTGATTCATGGAGTGGACAGCCTGCGCCTGCTCAGGGAAATTAACAAACAAGCACAGAAGCACGATCGGGTAATCGACTGCCTGCTTCAGATTTTTATTGCCAGTGAAGAAACAAAGTTCGGACTCGATAAAGACGAACTCTTTGATCTGCTAAAGTCTCCAGACCTGGCAGAAATGGAGAATATACGCATAGTTGGGTTTATGGGCATGGCCACCAATACAGAAAATCAGGAACAGGTGAGAAGCGAATTCCGCTACCTCAAAAATTTATTCGATGAAGTAGCAGAAGCCTTCCGTTCGGAGAAAGTACAAATGAAAGAACTTTCTATGGGCATGACGGGAGATTATAAGATTGCGTTGGAAGAAGGCAGTACCATGGTTCGTGTGGGTAGTGCCATATTTGGTGAACGAAATTATCATTAACCGACCTTTTATAGGATAAAACAAGAAGTGAAATGACCGCAAAAACAGTAATAATATTAGCCGGTGTACTCGGAGCCTTGAGTGTTGGCCTGGAAGCATTTGGAGCTCATGGACTTGAGGCTACCCTCACTGCCAACGGACGAATTGAAACCTACGAAACTGCCGTTAAATATCAATTCTATCATACCTTGGCCCTACTGCTTGTTGGTCTCATAATGCTACACACCAACACCCCTTATTTTAGCTACGCCTCCTGGGCTTTTGTAGCGGGTATTCTGGTCTTTAGCGGCTCTCTCTATACCCTTAGCTTGACCAACATTACCTGGCTCGGGGCTATTACTCCCATTGGTGGATTGGCCTTTATTGCAGGATGGATATTCCTTCTGATTGGTGCCAATAAGGCTTTGTAGGTACTATTAGACTCCCGGCTAGTCTGCGCTTTTGGCCTGCGGCTAAAAGAATCTGGGGTGAAAATTGACCAAATAAAGCTCTTTAGTAGCCCGGGTCACGGCCGTATAGAGCCAGCGTATATACTCCTGATTAACCATTTCTTCGGTTAGGTAACCCTGATCTACAAAAACCGCTTCCCACTGCCCTCCCTGCGATTTATGACAAGTGAGGGCATAGGCAAATTTCACTTGCAGTGCATTCAGGTAAGGATCGCTCTTAAGGGCTTTGGCGCGCTCCCGTTTGGTGCTTAGGTCTGCATAGTCTTCCGCCACCTGTTCATAGAGATTCTTATACGCCTTATCGTTCAAAGAAGCCTCAGGCGAATAGAGTGTGTCTAAAATCACCTTTGCCTCAAACGGCTCCTGGTCGGGGTAATCGAGCAGGCGAAGCGATAGTTCGGCAAAGCGCAAGCCATACAATTCTTCGAAACGCTTTATCTTCAATACCTCTACAAAATCGCCATTGGCTAAAAAACCGGCCGGTGCATTCTCCGGTAAAAAATGATAGTTGTTTCTCACAATCATAAGAATATCTCCGGCCTCCAGTTCATCTTCCCTATACTGTATGGCCCTTCGTATATACTGATTGTATTGAACAGCATTTTTATTGCTTCGGCATATGATGGCTGTATTTTCTACCCCATACTTATCGTAGGCATAGCGCAAGCCATCTTCCAACCGCTCTCCTGTCATTTTAAAAATATCCTTAAAACGTCCCGTAGTAAGCTTCAGCCTAAAACTCTCCTTCGGCAATTCACTGCGTAAATGGGTAGCATTGTAAAGAATGCCCGAGTCCTCATCCTGACGCATAACCTCTGTAAGCTCCAAACTCTGAACTTCAGCTTTGAAATGATGCTGCAAGTAAGGCTTTTCTAAAGCCGGACTTTCCAAATTACCGACCGGAGGCAACTGTGCTGTGTCTCCAATAAGCAATAAGCGATTTCCCTCTTGTGAAAACACATAGTCCATAAGGTCGGTGAGCAAGCCCTTTTGTCCGTACTCGGCACTATCTGAGATCATAGAGGCCTCATCGACTATGAACACGGTGTTTTTGTGATAGTTGGACTGTCTTTTAAACTCCAGCCCTCCACCGGGTTCTGCGGTTTGCTGAAAAACCTTTTTGTGAATTGTAAAAGCCGTTCGTTTGCTATAACCCGACATGACTTTGGCCGCTCGGCCGGTGGGTGCCATTAACACATATTTAAACTGAAAAAAAGGAAGCGTCTGAACAATAGCACTTACCACTGTTGTTTTGCCGGTTCCTGCATAGCCTTTAAGAACCAACACAGGTTTGTGGAGTCGCTTGTTGAGTAAAAAGTCATCAAACAAGCTAAAAAGCCTCTTCTGGCCTTCTGTTGGCTGGAAGGGAAATTTTTGCAGCAGTATTTCCGAAGGCCTGGCCAATCTTATGATTTTCTTTTCGCTACATCTTCAGAAAACAAAGTCACCATGGTGGTAGTGGCTTTGGCAATGAGAGTTCTTTTTTCACCATCTATACACCAAACTTCAGCTTCACAGAAGTTCATTTTTTTACCCTGTTTCACCACCCAGCCTTTGGCATAAAGCTTTTGCCCCCGGCCGGGAGCGAAATACGATATTTTTATTTCTCCTGTTACCACATGCTGATCTTCAGCAACCACCGTGTAGGCCGAAAATCCCGCTACTATGTCGGCTACAGTAGCTGTTACCCCGCCATGTACTAAACCCGTTTGTTGCTGGTGCTCTTCTCTAAGCTCCAACCATCCTTCGGTTCTTCCTTCATCGATCACGTTCAGATCGAAGCCCACCAGCTTCATAAAGTGCTGCCGCTCCAAAAACTTCTTAATTCGTGCTTTATAGTTCTGATTGAATACCTTTACCATAATCTATTTTCCACAAATATATTGGTAAGGCCTTAGCCACGAAGAACCATGGGCAAAATTCAGGATCAAATTGAATTGCAATACGGGCAAAAATTAAGGGTAAGGGTGTGTGGCATATGTATTGAAAACAACCGACTGCTGCTAGTACACCACAGGGCTTTAGGGGTAGCCAATGGGCTGTGGGCTCCTCCCGGAGGTGGAATGAACTATGGAGAAACAGCCGAACAAGCACTCATTCGGGAGTTCAAAGAAGAAACAGGCTGTACCATTGCCATAAAAAAATTTCTTTTTGTTCATGAATATTTAGATCCTCCCCTGCATGGCATAGAACTCTTTTTTGAAGTAGAAATTTGTTCCGGTACTCCTATTTTAGGCACCGACCCTGAGATGGATGTTGATGCTCAACTGCTTACGCAAATAGGATTTTACGATCTTAAGAAAGTACAAGAAACGGAAATGAGTAGTTTGCACTATGTATTGCAAAACGTAAAGAGCCTGAATGAATTGATTAATCTAAAAGGTTATTTCAAATTTCATTAATTATCCATAAAATAGCGGTCGCAGAACTATAGATTACCTAATAAATTAGTTAATTTTACGAAAATTCAACCTCCAAGATGAACCTAACTAAAGTACTCACGATTCTATTCTTCATCATCGCCTTAGGCGTTGGGTATTTGCTCTATGACAGCATTAATACCACCATTCTCGAAGCAAAAGAGATTGAAAGAATAGAAAACATGGTGAAAACCAAGCTTGAAAAAATCAGAGACGCTCAGACTGCCTACCATGCAACATATGGTGACTACGCAGACACCTGGGAGAAACTGATCGCATATGTTGATACCGGAAAAATCTATCTGATTCAGAGAACTGAGAAGATCACTATGCTTGCCTACGGTGCCGAGAAGTCTGAGTTTATCTACGACACCATTGGTGCTGTACCGGTAAAAGACTCTTTGTTCCGACCAGGTTTTGACCCAAGAACTTTGCCTGAGTTGCCTCATGCACCCGGCAAATACTTCTCTTTGTATGCAAAAGACTCTGTAAGAAATGGAGTGAGTGTAGACTACATTGAGGTTGTAGATACTTATCCGTTCGACAGAACAAGAACTGAAGATCATGAAATCGAAAAGAGAAGACCTCTACGATTCGGTTCTAAAACTGATATCACTACTGCTGGTAACTGGAACTAAACTGTGCGAGCAGCCGAGACTTCTCAAATAATATCAATAAAAGACGAAAGGCTGGATATTGACAAAATAAGTCAATACCGCCTTTCTTTTTTTGTGTCGGATATTGATTGCCAAATCACTGTATTCGATGTAAAAAAGAAACAACTATTGCTCTTTGAAAACCGAGAGCTAAACCCGGCCAAAAGCCTAATTGAAAATCTCAATACCATTTATGACGATCATATTCTGATTGCTGCTGGCTTTTGGAAAGAGATTCAGGTGTTTGTGAGAAACCGACAGTTTGCACTGGTTCCGGTTCCTGTTTTCGACCGGAGTTTGTGCAAAGACTATGTTCAACTCAATGAGGTAACGGACCCCAATAAAGACGAATACCACTTTAAGGTATTGGACGATGTGGGTGCGGCCGTGGCTTTTGGCTATCTCACAGAACTAAAGCAGTGGTTTAAAGAAAAATACCCCAAGCTTTCGCTTTATTTTAACCACCAGTCTGTAGCTTACCTCAAAGGGCTGCAAAAGCAAATAAAGAGTAAAGCTCCGGCCAGCCTTTACCTTACACTAAACAACAGCGATGTGCAAGTTGTGGGCTACAACCTACAAAGACTGGCCATATACAATCAGTTTCGGTTTACTGATGCCAAACACCTGACCAAGCTCATTCTTCTGACCCTGCAGCAGTTTAGTGCCGAAGGCCAGTCTACCCCCATCATACTTCATGGAATTAAGGAAAAAGTAGACCTTAACATGCCCATACTAAAGAAATACTTTCGTCACATTGAGTTAGGCAAACGCCCGGAAGGAGTGCTTATGCACCCCATATTCAATGAGTTGGAAGATCAGGAGTATTTTGAAGTGCTGGCCAACTTATAATTATCCGCTACCAATTGATCGTTAGTGGTAAGGAGGCATTCCATAAAATTCAGTTATTTTCGGGAATACGGTTTAAAGACCAATCCAAAGCCATAAAAAATGAAGCGAATAGCGATTTTCCCGGGTTCGTTCGACCCATTTACCAAAGGCCATGAAGACATTGTATTGAGAGGCCTTAAAATTGTAGACGAAATTGTGATTGGCATAGGCTACAACAGCCAAAAGCAGAACCGCTACTTCGATATCTCCTACATGGAAGAAAAGATCAAAGAAACCTTTGCTCATGTGCCTCAGGTATCGGTGGTTGTATACAACGAACTCACGGCCTCTTTGGCTTCTAAAATTGGCGCCAGTGTAATACTTAGGGGGTTACGCAACACTACTGACTTTGAGTATGAGAATAGCATTTCTCAGGTAAACCGCTATCTCAATACCGAGCTAGAAAGCATTTTTCTAATCACCTCACCGGAGTTGGCGGCTGTCAATTCATCGATTATTCGCGAGGTGCATCGCTACGGTGGAGATGTTCAAAAATACCTTCCTTATACACTCTGAGTCTTTTTAAGTTTTTTAAACTTATTGTAGACATGAGCTATTGACATGTAGGTGTTGTAGAGGGCTACATTCAGCTCGTTCTCGCTCATCCAACGTACTTCATCTATATCTTCTTCCAGCTGAGGTTTCATTTTGGAATCATCGAGGCAGTCCATCAGATACCAAACGGTCTTTTTAAGAATGCTTTTATCTCCCTTGGTATATGTATGCCAAGTAGTGCATATTTTCTGGTTCACTCTTACCTTAATATTACACTCCTCCTGCACCTCACGCTTGGCTCCCTCAACAAAAGACTCGCCCTTCTCAATTTTACCTTTAGGTAAGTCCCACTTCCCCAGTCGGTGAATGAGCAAAATACTACCATCGCGGTATACCACTCCCCCTCCGGCTTTCAGTATTTTAAACTTACTCTTGATATAGTCAATTGCCTCGTCATAGTTCTCTGTGAGCACAGTAATAGAAGACAAATTCTTGAGCTTCTTATTGTGCATTATAAAGAGAACCGACTTAATGGTACTATGGGTAGCATTTCGAATGAGCAGATTACCTTTGAACAACTTTTCGTTGATCAGCAGATCATCATCTTCGACAATACCGTTAAACTGCGCCAGATCACCCACTTCATCCGGCTTTTTAATTCTGAGAGGTTTGTCTTTAATATAGATCCTCATGGATTGAGTAGATTCGGGGTCAATATGAAAAAAAATTCGCTAACAAGGTGAATGAACTTCCTGTCAATTTCAGAAAAAAAATCTACTAACTTCGCGGCATGCAAAATCTACAAGCTGACAGAACCACGGCCTTAAAAATTGCTTCAGACCTACTGGCTATTGAGGCCATTAAGTTAAATATAGAAAATCCCTTTACCTGGAGCTCCGGCTGGAAGTCTCCCATCTATTGCGACAACCGTATGTCGCTTTCTTACCCGGCTACCAGAACTTTTATTAAAGAAAAACTAGCTGATGCTGCCCGGCAATATTTTCCGGAAGTAGAAGCCGTGGCCGGAGTGGCTACTGCCGGTATTCCGCAGGGAGCTTTGTTGGCCGATTTGTTAGAAGTACCGTTTATTTATGTGCGGTCCAAACCCAAGGGCCATGGTATGGAAAACCTTATTGAAGGCAAAGTAGATCCGGGCAAAAAAGTGGTGGTGGTAGAAGACCTTGTTTCTACCGGAGGCAGCTCACTGAAAGCTGCTGAGGCACTAAGATCGGCCGGTTACGAAGTACTGGGCATGTTAGCCATTTTCACTTATGGTTTTCCTTTAGCCGAAGAAAATTTTCAGAAAGCCAACATCACGCTTCACTGCCTGAGCAACTATAGTATAATGCTAGAACAGGCCATTGAAATGGGCTACATTAATAAGGAACATTTGGCTTCTCTGGAGGAATGGAGAAAAGCTCCTGCTCTTTGGAGACAATAAAATCGGCAGTGTATGGCTAAATTTTAAAGTCCGGGCCAATAGCCTTTGTTGTGGTTAACCCTATCCACACTAAAACTTTTCTTCTATTCCCAGGCCAAACAGTGCAAAGTCATACTTCACAGGGTCTTGTGCATCGAATGTCTTAAGGTTGCTGGTGAGTTCAAGAGCCATTCGCCAGTCTGTTGGCTTTCGGGTAATTAGACCTAACTTTCGGGCCACTCGTTCCACATGTAAATCGCAGGGGCAAACCAACTGAGATGGGTTTATGCGCCTCCAGAGGCCAAAGTCTACTCCCTTATTATCTCTTCTCACCATCCACCTGAGAAACATATTTATCCGTTTACAAGCCGATTTTCTAGCCGGTGTAGCAATGTGTTTTCGGGTACGTTGCGGAGCATCCGGTAAACTGAAAAACAAATCGTGAAAATGAGTCAGGGCGTTTCCTACATCAGCATCATTCTCTTGTAACCCCATTAGGAAAGCATCTTCCAAACTATTATGATGTTGATAGTAATGTTTAAAAAAGGCCACAAAATAGAGCGTATCTGTAGTATTGAAGGTGCGGTGTTTAAACCGAAGCAATGTTTTCAGGTCTGCTTCAGAATGATGGAGCACAAACTGGTACGGTGCATTATCCATAAGAGCAAACAGCTCTTTGCACTTATTTATAATAGTAACACGCTGCCCCCAGGCCAATATAGATGCCCAAAAACCAGCAATTTCAATATCCTGTAGCAAACTATAGGCGTGTGGTATTACTATCGGGTCATTTTCAATAAATCCAGGCTGGTTGTATTCTTCAACCTTGGCATCGAGGAAATCTCTGAGAGCCGAAGCTTCCGTATGCATCTACTGTACGTAAGTAATCTGCACCCTAAAGCGCTTATCAACCGCTTTCAGGTGATCATAGGCCCTTTGGTTAAGCTTAATGATGATGTCTTCATTCTCTGAGGTTTCAGGAATGGTTCCGATTACACGAACGTACACCGTAAGATCGTTCATCAGGTTTTTCACTTTTATTACCGTGCCTTTTCTTGCAGTTCGGTGCAGGGCAAAAAACTTATTAGACGGTTCGCTTTCATCAATCACCTCCGCCAATCCTTCCTTCTGGAATTGCTGAAAGGGTGTACCCGGATAATTTACCTCCTCGGGTTGCTCTTCTTTTGGTTGCACTTTGGTGGTTGGTAGTGAGGCTGCACTGTTGAACGGAACCTCAGAGGTTTTCACTGAATCGGGCGTATTGATACGTTTGGTTTCGGCCTGAGAAGTGGTTTCTACCATCGGTGTATCTTTTTCAACAGGTACCAGCACATCTTTCTTAATAATGAGCTTTTGACCCAAGTCTATTGCATTAGAGGGAAGTTTATTCCAGTTTTTAATATCTGAAACCTGCACCTCATACTTTCTGGCAATGGCAAAAAGCGTTTCTCCGGCTTTAACCGTATGAGTAACCTCTTTGGTCTGTTTGGTCACCTCCGCATCGGGCGATATTACTTCTCCTCCATAGGGAATCTTGAGGGTTTGCCCTATTTGCAGGCCGTTGGCCAAAACAGGATTTGCCTTATTAATTTCGGATACGGTTGTTTTGTACCTGCGCGAAAGACTATACAAGGTTTGCTGAGCCTGTACTTTATGAATTACAAACACCTTATCGCCCTGACGCTCAATACCTAAGGAATCGGTCTGCGCAAATAAGGCACCCATGCATACTATACCAAATACAATCGTGTAACTAATTTTTCTCATCAATGCTGTAAATCTTCAACTCGTTCTTTCCGGTAACAAATATAAGTGCGTCTTGAACTATAAAAAAAGCCCCGGAGACCAGCCCTTTCACTCCACTATCTAGCGATTCACGAAGCAAAAGGTTGCCGCTCTCATCGAAGACACACAGAGTTAACGCTTTTAATTCATCCATCACATGATTGGCGGCTATAAAAATCGTTCCACTCGCTTCCAGATAGTCACAACTGCCTTTTAATTCTAGCCCGGCCTTCAAATCCAAAAACCTGGCCAATGTTTCAAAGTAAGGATTATCGACCTCATAATGAACAGGATATTGTTCCAGCGGCACTTCTCTATCAACCTTCTGTGCCTCTGTCCAGTCACCTTTAAGCACATCAAAGCTCAACTTCTCTTCAGCTTCCGGCATTGTCAAATACAGTAAGCGATTTTGCGCGCCTAACAATTTCACATTTTCCAAACTCCAAACTACCTCCTGCTTTTGGAGGTCAAACCCAAACACCGATCGAGATTCAATGTTTTGGGTATCTTCAAACTTTTGAAAAACAACCACATTGTTGTACAGATGGTAAGCACTAACCCACCAAGGATCTTCAAACTCCAGGCCTTGCCACAACAGCTCCTTTTTTTTAAGATCTACCAAGGCAAAAGCAGAATGAAAATTCTCATGGTTGCGTGTATTAATCAGCAGCTTATCATCATGACATTTCACCTCCCAAACGGGCGATTCAAACGGTTGTGAAAATTTAAGGTTTAGCACCGAAGACACTGGCTTTCTTTGTAATTTGAACAAAAATAAGTGAATAAAGTGGGGAACAAAGGCATCAGATACATTACCCGATCAATAATAGGCTTAAGTGTCGTATTACTGTTTTTTACCGGCTGGGCGAGTGAACAGGCTAAGTACCAGGAAGGAACTATAAAGGTATTCCTTATGGAGGTTAAGGGAGATATTGACCCACGCATGAACCGTTATGTAGACCTTGCCCTTACTCAGGCCACTGAACAGGAGGCCGACCTCATTATTATTGAAATGGACACCTATGGCGGAGCGGTTATTGATGCGAACGACATTCGCACAAGAATTTTAGATTATGAAAAACCGGTTTGGGTATTTATAAATAACGATGCAGCTAGTGCCGGAGCACTTATTTCTATTGCTTGCGATAGCATATACATGGTTCCCGGTGCAAATATTGGAGCTGCTACGGTGGTTAATGGCACCGATGGCATGGCCGCACCCGATAAATACCAGTCGTATATGCGGGGAATAATGCGATCAACAGCAGAAAAAAATGGGCGCGATCCGCTCATTGCCGAGGGCATGGTAGACGACCGGGTGGTGATAGAGGGTATAACTGAAGAAGGGAAAGTAATCACCTTTACTACTTCTGAGGCCCTAAAACACGGGTATTGCGAAGCCGAGGTAGCGAGTATCCAGGATATTTTAGAGAAGAACGAAATTGTAGACTATCAACTGATTCGATATACACTTCCCCGAACTGAAAGAATCATTGCCTTCTTTCTCAATCCAGTGGTAAGCGGTTTACTTATTCTTGTAATTACCGGAGGAATATTCTTTGAATTACAAACCCCTGGAGTAGGCTTTCCTCTTGCTGCTGCGGGAGTTGCACTCGTTCTGTACCTTGTGCCATACTACCTCAATGGTCTGGCGGCCAACTGGGAAATAGCTGTGTTTTTTGTAGGACTGGCCCTCATTGCTCTGGAGGTCTTTGTCATTCCAGGTTTTGGAGTAGCCGGCATTGCCGGCATAATTTGTACGGTAGGGTCGCTTATTTTCATGATGTTGGGCAACGATAACTTTAACTTCGATTATGTACCCACCAAAGAAATAACCAAAGCTGCTGCCACCGTTGGCTTAGGTGTGTTTGGCTCGGTGGTTCTACTCATTATAATGGGCTATCGACTCACCCAAACCAGTATGTTTCAGCGAATAGCACTTACCACCACTCAGCGCAAGGATGAGGGATATACTGCCACTTTTTATAATGAAGACCTGGTGGGTAAAGAAGGAGTAGCAGCTACTATTCTAAGACCAAGTGGCCGAGTAGAAATAAACGATGAGTTGTACGATGCATACACCCGTGGAGAGTATATTGAAGCCGGACAACCCATTGAGGTGGTTAGCCAGCAAGGCACATCGTTGCAGGTAAGAACTAAGAAAAAATGAAACACGAAAAATATTCTGCAGAGAGTAGGGCTATTTCAGGAGGGCACGACCCTTCTTCGGCCTATAATTCCATAAAGCCCCCCATCTATCAGACATCCACCTTTAAGTTCAACACCGCGGAAGAAGGCAAAGCATTCTTTATGAATGCTTCCGGAGACATCCCTCTGGAAGAACGAAATGCGAGTCTTATTTATACTCGCCTCAATCACCCTAATGCCATAACTGCCGAGTATCGGTTGGCTCAACTGGATGGAGCAGAAGATGCTGCCTTTTTTGAAAGTGGTATGGCAGCCATTTCCACTACTATTCTTAGCTTTTGCCAGGCCGGTGATTTAATTGTGATGTCTTCTCCCCTCTATGGCGGAACGGATACCTTTATAAAAAAACATGCGGTGCAGATGGGTATTGAGTGGGCTGAAATGGAGCGAGGCGCCACCCAAAAAGAAGTTGAGCAACTACTTGCCAACCACCCCAAAAGGGATAAACTAAAGATGATTTACCTTGAAACCCCTGCTAACCCTACACTCACACTGGTAGATATTGAAATGGTGCGAAAGCTTCGGGATAGACTGGCCCCTAATGCTGTAATTGCAGTAGACAACACTTACATGGGCCCCCTGTTTCAGCAACCACTTGCGCATGGTGCAGACATTAACCTTTACTCGGCCACCAAATACATTGGAGGCCATAGCGACATTATAGCAGGAGCAGCCAGTGGTAGTGAAAAGCTAATGAAGCTGGTGAAACAGAAAAGAGCCATTCTGGGAAATACCGCCTCACCATTTACCTCATGGTTACTCTCCAGAAGCATGGAAACCATTGGCCTGAGAATGGAAAAACAGGCGCGTAATGCTCATAAATTGGCCGAATACCTTGCAGCTCACCCCAAAGTAAAGGCTACATACTACCTGGGACTTATGCCTGAGAGCGATCCACAATATGCGCTCTTCAAAAGACAAAACAACTCCGGTGGTGCTATGATTGCCTTTGAAGTACATGGTGGAGAAGCGGAAGCCTTTAGGTTTCTCAACGCGTTGGAATTGGCTCACCTGGCTATTTCGTTGGGCAGTACGGAAACGTTGGTTTCTCACCCGTACACTATGAGTAGCTCCAACATGGATGAAGCCGACCGCTTGAAAAATGGCATCACTCCTTCATTAATCAGAGTTTCTGTTGGCATTGAAAATATTGATGATTTAGTGAAAGACTTCGATCAAGCTTTAAGAACTACCTAACTCTCAACGTTATTCCAGAATTTTTCTTCCCATTTTTGAGGAGGAAGAAAAATGTCAGGAATCTCCCGAACAATATGCCCGAACAACAAACCCTTTACGAACGCATAGGCGAAGAAAACATACTCCGGTTGGTAGATGATTTCTACAATGGAATTGAAAAGGATGAACTGATCCGCCCGATGTATCCCGAAGACTTACTCCCTGCCAAAAACCGACTCAAGCTATTCCTTATACAGGCTTTAGGTGGAAGACAAACCTATACCGATGAACGCGGCCATCCCATGCTCAGGCGTAGACACTTTCAATGGCAAATTGGTAAAGAAGAAGCCACCCATTGGCTCAAACACATGCATGCCGCTCTTGAAAAAGCCACTTTTGCAGAAAAAGACAAAGATGCATTTTGGGACTATGTATATCAGGCGGCTTTGCATATGATAAACAAATGAAAACCAATCCAAAATCATTTTCCCTATCTTCGCCACTTTATGAGAAGAGTACTCCTTAGGTTATATTCTTTCTATGGCCTTTTGGTATTTGCGCTTATTTTTTTGGTGCTTCTACCATTTTTTCTTTTGGCCATTTTTATTCGCCCGCTTGAAGGCATAGCACCTTTTATCAATCATGTGTGGGCTCGGTTATTCTTCTTTTTTCTATTTCTCAATCGTACACGGGTTATATATAGAGCGAAACCGAAAGCATCGCAGCGGTACATCTTCTGTGCCAACCACACCTCTTTCCTCGATATTCCAAGCTTAGGACTCATCAACCATAAATTTAAATTCATTGGCAAGGCCTCGCTAAAAAAAGTGCCGGTTTGGGGCTTCATGTATAGCAGGCTTCACATTTTAGTAGATAGAGCCAGCCTAAAAAGCAGACACAAAAGCTGGCTAAAAGCTCAGGAAGAAATAAGAAGAGGGTTTAGTGTGGTTTTTTTTCCTGAAGGTGGCATACTCACCAAAAACCCTCCACACACTGTTACTTTTAAAGAAGGTAGCTTTCGTATTGCAGTGAACGAACAAATCCCCATTGTTCCCGTCAGCATTCCCTATAATCACCTACTTTTGCCAGACAAGTCGCCTCTAACCATGCACCCAGGCCGTATCGAAATGGTTGTACACAAACCCATTTGGCCTGAAGGCACTGGCGATGAAGCCGTGGAAAAGCTAAAAAAAGAAGTCCGGAAAGTCATAGAAGATACGCTCAACAGTTATGAAAGTAGATAAGGAAACCCTACAGAAAGTGGCTCATCTTGCCCGGCTGAACATTAGGCCTGAAGAAGAAGATCAACTGTTAAAAGACATGGGAGAAATATTGAACTGGGTAGAAAAGCTTCGCGAGGTAAACACGAAGGGCGTTGAGCCGCTCACCCATATGACCGGGGAAGTTAATGTGCTCAGAGCGGATAAAGCCGAAGCAACCATTGACAGGCAACAAGCATTGAAAAATGCCCCGCAACAGGACGGCAAGTTCTTTATAGTTCCACAGGTTATGAAACGAAATGATTAGTCTTATTTGGCGTTGACTGTTCATCAAACAACCATTGTACCTTGAATACCACCGCATTTAACCTACTAAAGACACTATGCATAACTCTGGCTATACTTGCCCTTCTATGGGTTGGATATGCCTGGTGGGTTGGCGATAATCTTGTGCTGCCCTGGCAAGTAGAGTCGACTCTCAAAACTCGCCCCTTCTTGTTAGAATACTTTCAACTGAACAGCAAACCTTCCGGGGTTGTGGCCGACCAGATTATAAGCTGGCAAAAATTCACTACCGGGGAAATGCAGTATCTATTATGGCCTCAGTATGCCCTACTAGCCATTTTTATGATATTGCTCATTGTAGGCTCTGTGGCATCTACTTACCTCAACCGCTTCAGCTATTTTGTTTTTTCCGGATTACTCATTTTTGCTTTCATACAATTAAGACTAGAAGAACTAGGAGTGGCGCACCCATACCTAACCTATGGGCTAATTGGAGGTTATCTGCTGCTAAGCTACTTTTTTCATGCTTTTAAAAGACAATCCAGTGTTCTCACAAGAACGCTTTCAATGACCCTTTTCTATGGTACCTTTCTGGCACTCATTCATTGGCTGCCCAATATGCAATACCCCGGTGTTGTTATGTTATCATTCGGTATAACGGGTCCACTATTATGGGCAGCTCTTTTTATTGTATTTATAGCAGGCGACAACCTGTTTAGCCTATTTAAACTCACCACCCAAGGGGCTCCCAAAGGTAAAAATGGGCTTATGCACTTTGGCATCGTAGGACTCATATACCTTGGCCTCACAGGCCTTCTTTTCGCTCAAAAAAATGAAGATATCAGGTTCTCTCTTTACTTAGTTGAACCACTCACCCTGCTCCTGGCCTCCATGGTTTCCGGTTACTTATGTTTCGATCAAAAGATCGCAACGATTAATGTAGGAGGAGATATCATTGTCCTTAAAAAATGGCTTTACCCGCTGGCTTGCGCACTTACCCTGGGACTTATGGCCTATGCTAAAATTAATGCCATAGATTCCCTGCAGAACGCGCTGGAATGGGTAATCATTATTAGCCATTTAGCTTTTGGTGCAGCGTTCTTCATCTATGCTTTAATCAACTTTATTCCTCCACTGCTACAAAACATACAAGTGTGGCACATGTTCTTTCAAGGTCCGCGTACTCCCATGCTAACCGTTCGGTTGTTCAGTATAATACTAGTAGTAGGCGGTTTCCTTTATTTAGAATATCGGCCATACTATCAGGCCAAAGCGGGGCAATATGCCATGTTGGCCTGCCTGGCTGAAAAAATAGACAACAAGCTTTTGGCTACTCAATACTACCGTCAAAGTGTTTTCTTCGACTTCTATAACTACCGTTCCAACTATGCGCTGGCTCAATTGGCTACCTCAGCATTGGAGAAAGAAGAAATACCCCAGCACTATTCGGCTATTGTGAGAGGTCGGCCCAATGCCAAAGCCCGAGTAGCCCTGGGTAATTATTATGCTCAAAACAGCGATCTCTACCGCAGCCTTAGTTCACTCATGTATTCACCTGAAATTGAACAAAGCCCTGAGGCAAGGAACAATTTGGGCATGGCTCATTACGAATATCAAAACTATGACTCGGCCTATAAGTACTTTAGCTCAACCCGGCAAAATGCTGCCATGGTGGGCGAAGCCAATCTTTCGGCCTTGAATTATGATGTAGCGGCTCTAGTTGATTTCGACACCACCATTCAGTATGAGTATATTGAGGACCTACACCTCAAAATAAATAGGCAGGCTCTGGCCAACGCTCAAAACCAATACTTCCCCTTCGACCATGAGCTTCACCCCGACACCCTTCTGAGCCGCGAAACTCTCTTTTACTTATATAATGCCGCTCTGGCACAAAAAAGACCCGATGCCCAAAAACTCATTGAAACCATCACCTACTATCAAAGCAGTCCCAAAAACCTGGCCTACAATACATTTTTGCAAACCGCTCTCAGCTTTGCCTACTACCATGCGGGGGAAGTGACCAAAGCTTTCTTAAGTATCGATGAAGTGATCGCTTCCGACTACGGAGCAGCCGCCTTCCCTTACTATGTAAAGGCCATTTGGGCCTATGATCAGGGACAGGCCAACCTCACCGTTGAGTGTATTAACAATGCTCGCAAAAGAGGTTATAATGAACAAGGTCTTCTAGACTTTATGGAAGATCTTAAAACAGTTAAAAACTACGATCGGGCAGCCGATTTTAGTAAAGAACTCAAAGCACTAGTAAACAACAAAGCTCAGTTGACTGACCAAGAGTATATCGATAGCCTCATACATTTGGCCGGCAAAAACGCCTTCGACACTCACTCCACGCTTCAGACTTTTGACTTGTTAGAAAATGAAGGAGCCGAAGCAGAAAAGCTATACAGTCTTATGGTAGACAACCTGAAGGTTAATCCCAACTCAGCTGAGTTTCACGAGGTATACATTTTCCTGTGCGCAAAAAACCGTTTTAGAACTTTTGCCGAAACAAGTTTTGAAAAGCTCGAGACCCTGGTGAGTCAGGAAAAACTTGAGACCATTCGTAAGGAGTTCGAGCGGCTACTCGAACGAAACGCACCCACTTTAAACCAGTAAAAAGCTTCCGAACCACTACACCAATAGACGGGGGCTTCTATAACTCATGCCAGACATGAGCCTGTAATCCTGTACCTCTTCCGTTCACGGAAAGTCTTTTCAGTGCTCCAATATCTTTTGATTCTTTTGTTTAGAGGGAAAGTGAAAAATAGGTTTTCAGCCATACACAAGCACTTTTCCCATTGGCGATACCCCAAACACAATAAACATCGGTAACACAGGGTTTAAACCATTTACATAATAAACAAGTATTGTATTAAACTTTTCGGCATTTAGATACGTCCAACGAATATGAGCAAAACTGTAATCAAGACATCTGACATCTCCAAGATATACCAGATGGGCAGCGAGACCATCCGAGCACTCAAGTCGGTTAGCATAGAAATCATGCAAGGTGAATACGTAGCCTTTATGGGGCCTTCCGGTTCCGGTAAATCTACCCTTATGAACATGATTGGCTGCCTGGATACCCCTTCAGGAGGTCAGTACATTCTCAATGGACAAGATGTATCTGATATGACTGAAAACGAATTGGCAGAGATCAGAAACAAAGAAATTGGTTTCGTATTTCAAACCTTTAACCTTTTACCAAGAGCTACTTCGTTGGAAAATGTGGCCCTTCCGCTTATTTATGCCGGATATAGCAAGGCGGAAAGAGAGGAGAAAGCCATGGCTGCTTTAGCCGGAGTTGGTCTCGATACCCGTGCTCATCACAAACCCAATGAGCTATCGGGTGGTCAGAGGCAACGTGTAGCCATTGCCAGAGCACTGGTAAACGACCCGTCTATTATTTTGGCCGATGAGCCAACCGGTAACCTTGATACCAAAACGTCTTACGACATTATGGATCTGTTTGCCCAGCTACACGAAAAAGGCAATACCATTATTATGGTAACTCACGAAGACGATATTGCCCAGTATTCCCACCGAATTGTAAGGTTGAGAGACGGCCTCATTGAAAAAGATGAAGTAAACCATAACCCTACCAAAGTGAATATTCTGAAGGCACAAATGGCCAATCAGGAAGAACATTAACAGGGGTTCAACCGGCTGTTTTTGAGGCTAAATCTGTAACTTAAGCCCCTCGAAACAGAACAGTTGCATGAAGATATATACCAAAACCGGAGATACAGGCACCACCTCATTATTGGGTGGTGCTCGTGTTTCAAAGGCACACATACGCATTGAGGCATATGGCACAGTCGATGAACTAAATAGCTATATAGGCCTCCTCCGCGATCAGCCGGTGAATCAAAATAGAAAAGACATTCTCAAAACCATTCAAGACAGGCTTTTTACTCTTGGTGCCGACCTGGCTACCGAACCCGGCAAAGACAAAGTAGTTAAACCCGACTTGTTCGAAAGCGATATAGACCTGCTAGAAACAGAGATGGATCGAATGGATGAGCAACTGCCTGCGCTAACCAGCTTTGTACTCCCCGGAGGTCATCAGTCGGTATCCTTTGCCCACCTCGCCCGCTGTGTTTGCCGAAGGGCTGAACGCATATGCATAGCTTTAAATGATCAGGAAAAGGTTTCTCCTCTGGTAATTAAGTACCTCAACCGCCTTTCTGACTACCTCTTTGTGCTAGGCCGGCTTATGGCTCAGGAATTGAATGCCGAAGAAGTGAAGTGGGAGCCCCGTAAGAAATAAATTGCCCCAAAATTTATTAGGCAAAAAGATTTAATTGCGGAATATTTGACCGAAACACCAGTCGTTCAGCATATTATATTCTGATAAACAGAAATATAACTTACTGAATTAGAGAATCTTACATAAACGACACGGTTTGCACCAAGCCTGTTTTTAGTTAAATTTGTACACTACCTATAACCCTTTAATCATGATAGAAACGTCTGCCATCAGAATAGAGAAAACCACTCAATCGCGAATTAATGAGCTCGATGAAAACAATATACCCTTTGGTAGACTCTATTCAGACCATATGTTTCTGGCCGATTATAAGGATGGCCAATGGCAAGATTTACGGATAGTCCCCTATCAAAACATTTCGCTTTCTCCTGCCAATTCTGCCTTGCATTATGGTATTACCATTTTCGAAGGGCTGAAAGCCTACCGCAACAAAGATGGCGAAGTAGTAGTATTCAGGCCGGAAGCTAACGCCAAGCGACTGAACATTTCTGCAGAACGAATGTGTATTCCTGCAGTGCCCGAAGGCTTATTTATGGAAGCCCTTAACGAACTACTCAAAATTGATGCTTCGTGGGTTCCTTCTGCCCCCGGCACAGCCCTGTATGTAAGACCATTTGTCTTTGGTATGGACGAATACATTGGTATCAGACCATCTGAGAATTTCAGATTTATGATCATTACCGGCCCGGTCGGATCGTATTACACCAAACCGGTACGAGTAAAAATTGAAACTAAATTTTCCAGAGCGTTCGAAGGTGGAACAGGATTTGCCAAAGCCGGAGGCAACTACGCGGCCAGTCTGTACCCTGCTCGTTTGGCTCAAAAAATGGGCTTCGACCAACTCATCTGGACCGATGGAAAAACCCATCAGTACATTGAAGAGTCCGGCACCATGAATGTCATGTTTATGATTGATGATGTGCTTATTACTGCTCCAACCTCAGGAACAATACTTAAAGGAATAACCCGCGACTCTGTACTTACCATAGCAAGAGAATGGGGAGTGAAAGTAGAAGAAAGACCAGTGGCAGTGGCTGAGGTAGTTGCGGCTGCTAAAGAAGGACGCCTCAAAGAAGCTTTTGGAGTGGGTACGGCCGCCACCATAGCCCCTATTGCTACCATAGGCTACGAAGATGAAGTTTATGACCTGCCTGCTGCAGATGATTCCTTCTTCTCCAGAAAAATACTTAAACAACTAAGCGGTATACGTTCTGGCGAAATAGCCGATAAACACGGTTGGATATATAAGATTTAACTCGCTTTAACGAAGTTTTTGCCTTACTTAGCAGCAAGATGAAAGTCAGAAAAATAATTTACTTTCTTTTGCTGCTTTTTTCATTTTCAGCCCTAGAGGCTCAGGAATATCTGTTAGTAAGAAAAAAGGGCTCTACCCGAAGATACGAATACCGGGTGGGCGACACTTTTGTATATCGACAGCAAGGAATGGATCAGTTTTTCAAAGACGTGATAACTGATTTTGTAGACAGTACCATTGTGCTGGAGAACAACATTGTTCTCATTAGTCAGCTGGAGGAAATAGACATTCAGAACGCTTTTACCAATCGCCCCCAGATTTTACGGCAAGGCGAAGCCCTACTCCCCACCATCGGTTACGGCCTGTTGGCTCTCGATCTGTTTAATCATACCATTATCGATGGTAACGACTTTTCATTCGACAAAGGCACCACCATAACCAGCGGTGCGTTTGTTGCAGCAGGCTACGGGCTTAAGATTTTTAGGAGAAAACGCGTAGATTTAACCAAGGAGAAGTTTGAGGCCTATCTGGTTTTGCGCTAGAAGTTGGTGTTGAGTGTAGCTGCAGGCCAATGCCTACTCCCATTTTCTGCTACCTGCTATGAGAAAAACACTTCACACGCTAATTGCTTTACTAGCTCTTTTTTCTGTTGCTACTCAGTTCTACTTGATGCTGGAAAACCGCACCACAAGCCTTACGGAAATGATTATCCGTTTTTTCAGCTTCTTCACTATTCTTACCAACACGCTCGTAGCCCTTTACTTCGGCATACTAAGCCTCAACCGCAAAAAAATGCCAGGCTTTTTATCGCACACCGAATCACTCACTTTTGTAACCGTCTACATCTTTGTGGTGGGACTCGTGTACCAAATAGCACTGCGCCATGTTTGGGAGCCTACAGGTTTGCAAATGGTAGTAGATGAGTTACTCCATACAGCAATCCCCATACTAGTATTCCTCTACTGGGCGCTTTACTCCACTCGCACGGCCTTTGAATGGAACCATCTACCCAAACTATTGGCCTATCCGGGCATCTATTTAGTTTACATTCTCTGCAGGGGTAAACTATCGGACTTTTATCCATACCCCTTTCTTGATGTAGCCAACCTGGGTTGGACCCTCACACTACAAAACATTACCGTTCTTTTCCTCCTTTTCATAGCGTTGTTCCTTGCTTTTAAGGGGTTGAGAAAAATTCTACCCTAAGAAGAGTAACACTTAATACTTTCTTAGCTCCATACTCCTTGTAAAACCCCAACGGTTTCACCACTTTTGCAGCTCCAAAAAAATTATTCATGAACACAGATCAGTTGAAAGACTTGAAGGCGCGTATCACGGCCTTGAGGAGGTATCTTTGACTACGATGTCAAGAAAAAAGAAATAGAAGAGGAAGAACTGGTGACAGCCCAACCAGACTTCTGGAACGACCCCAAAGAGGCTGAGAAAATTCTTAAAACCATTCGAGCAAAAAAGGTATGGACAGAAAGCTTCGAAAAAGCTAAAGAAGCTGTAGATGACCTGGACACCTTGTACGAATTTTACGAAATGGGCGAAGGAGAAGAGGCCGAAGTGGAAGCCGCTTATCAAACAGCTCTAGACGTACTGGAAGAGGTTGAATTTAAAAAAATGCTTAGTGGCGAAGAGGATCAACTTAACGCCATTATAGAAATAAACCCCGGAGCCGGTGGCACGGAAAGTAATGACTGGGCGGAGATACTCATGCGCATGTACATTATGTGGGGAGAACGGCATGGCATGAAGGTAAAGCAGGTTAACTACCAGCCGGGCGAGGTAGCCGGTCTCAAATCATGTACCCTGGAGTTTGAAGGCGAATTCGCCTATGGCCAACTGAAGTCAGAATCGGGAGTGCACCGTTTGGTTCGTATTTCTCCTTTCGACTCTGGCGGACGAAGACATACTTCTTTCGCTTCAGTGTTTGCTTATCCTGTCATAGACGATTCCATTGAGATAGAAATAAACCCGGCAGATATTACCTGGGATACTTTTCGTTCGGGTGGTGCCGGTGGGCAAAACGTGAACAAAGTTGAAACTGGTGTGCGTCTGAAACATGCCCCCACAGGCATAGTTATTGAAAACACCGAAACACGCTCTCAGCTAGACAATAAAGAGCGGGCTTTGGCATTGCTAAAGTCAAGGCTATATCAGCTGGAGATGGAAAAGCGCAATGCCGAACGCGACAAACTGGAGGGTGAAAAGAAAAGGGTAGACTTTGGTTCGCAAATTAGAAACTACGTATTACACCCCTACAAATTGGTGAAAGACAACCGAACCGGAGTAGAGCGTACTGATGTGCAAAATGTACTGGATGGAGAACTAGACGACTTCATTAAAGCCTACTTGATGCAGCAGTAAAGCATGACAGAGCAAAACAGCATTTTTTCCCTGCAGTTCATTTTGCTCTGCCTTAGCTCGTTTCTCTTTTTTTCGAGCTTCAACATGATTGTGCCCGACCTGTACGACTACCTCACCACGCTTGGCGGTGGCGAACTAAAAGGGTTGGTGATTGCTCTATTTACGGTTACAGCCGGATTATCGCGCCCATTTAGTGGAAAACTGTCAGACACTGTCGGGCGAATACCGGTTATGATTTTTGGAGCAGCCGTGTGTTTTGTGGTCGGCTTTCTTTATCCATTGTTGAGTAGTGTTTGGGCATTCATGCTGCTGCGCTTTCTGCATGGATTTTCTACCGGCTTTAAACCTACCGGCACCTCGGCCTATATTGCCGATATTGTACCCAACCACAGGCGTGGAGAAGCCATGGGCTATTCAGGGCTGTTTGGTAGTCTGGGCATGGCAGCAGGCCCTAGTTACGGCCCGAAAATAACTGCATGGTTTGGTCTGGACACCATGTTCTATACCTCATCTGTTTTGGCCATTCTTTCGGTACTCATTCTGGTAGGCATGAAAGAAACGCTTCCCGAAAAGCAGCCCTTTCGTTTGGCATTGCTCAGGATTAAAAAAACCGATGTATTCGAACCAAGGGTAATTAATCCTTCGATATTGTTCTTGCTCACCTCCTTCTCTTTTGGCGCAGCCCTAACGCTAATGCCCGACCTGGCGATTAGTGTTGGTTTCGATCAGGAAAGCAAGGGTATATTTTTCCGCTATTTCGTTTTCTCTTCCCTTCTCATTCGTATTCTGGCCGGTAAAATTTCAGATAAAAAGGGAAGGGTTTATGTGCTTAAGTGGGCCACTATAGCAATAGCTCTGGCCGATATTATGGTGGCTTTTACACATACCAAACCCATGCTACTGGCCAGTTCAATTGCTTTTGGTATTGCCGTTGGCTTAAACACGCCCACCATTTATGCCTGGACCATAGATCTAAGCCATGACAAAGCCCGCGGACGCGGCATTGCTACCATGTATATAGCCCTGGAAATAGGTATTGGATTAGGAGCTTTTGCGGCCGGACTCATCTATGGTAATGTGATTGAAAATTTACGAGAAGCCTTTCTGGCTTGTGCCATACTCTCTCTTTTGGGCTTCTTATTTTTAAACTTCGGCTTATCTTGGGGAGAAAAACTGTTTAACAACCCTTCCGATGAGGTTTAACCCAAAAGCTACGCCCTTTTTTTTGCTCAGCGTCTTTCATTTGGCCGCGTTATTAGCCGACTGGACTCTCGTAGGGCAGATCACTAAACCTTTACTCATTCCTTCTCTGTTTTTATACTTTGTTAGAACCACTCCCAAAAGCCCTCTGAATGGATACATCATGGCAGCTCTGGTTTTTTCATTTTTGGGAGACACCCTTCTTATTTTTAGCGGAAACAATGCCTGGTTTTTTCTGGCCGGTTTACTAAGCTTTTTGTTGGCTCATGTAGTCTATCTTCTTGTGAACATGAGCGCAGTAACGGTTTTGGAAAAAGGTTTTAAACCGCAATGGCAAGACATTCCCTTTATGCTGTATGGTTTGGCCATGTTTTCAGTAGTTAAGCCAGGACTAGGAAATATGTATGCGCCTGCTTTGCTCTATACAGTTATTATTTGCCTAATGGCAATCACGGCCAGAAAACGATGGAAGAGGACGGATTCCGGTAGTTTTTGGCTTATAATGGCTGGGGCTCTATTTTTTGTATTTAGCGACAGCATTCTTGCCTACAATCGGTTTGTAGCACAAGCCTCCTGGGGTACCCCGGCTATAATGGCCACCTATTTAACCGCACAATTTCTGCTGATTGAAGGTTATCGCGAGTTTATTCTAAAAGTGAAAAATCCAGGAGCGAATTAATTATTTCGCCTAACTCTGCCAGAACCTGAAACACTAGTGTTCACTCCAGTGGGTTGACCCGAATAGTACACACTACCACTGCCGGAAATTCTTACCTCCAGTTCGCCAAAAACTGCAACTGATGCCCTCCCAGACCCGGTGATGGTTATGTTGTAGTCATCGGCCTTTAGACTTTCTGCATAGTACTTACCTGAGCCGCTTATGCCTAGTGATGCTTCTTGGGCCGACCCTTTAAGGTCTATGTTCCCGGAACCGGAAATCTTAGACTGTATTGTTTTAGCATCTACTTCCAGCTCTATATCTCCCGAACCGGAAATGGACAATCTCAAATCGTCAGTTTTTATAAGTCTTTGCCCTATAACATCTCCTGCTCCGCTAACAACCACCTCTCTAAGATCGCGAACGGTAATGTATACATTCACCCTACCAGTGCCTCGGTCGCCCCAGCTAAACCAACTTCTTCTTGATCGGCTTGAAATACTCAGTCTATTGCCTCGCACTTCGGTAATCACTTCTTCGAGTGTCTCACCATCAGCCTCCACAATCACCTCATTCTTATTGCCTTGCGTTACATATACTTTGCCGGAAATATTCATGGCAATGCCGTTGAAGTCTCCCACATTTCTGGTTTCTTTTTGCTGAGACCAGGCTGATAGAACCACAAAGCTCAGCAACACAACAAAAATTGTTCTTCTCATAATCGACATATTTTACAAAGTATAGACCTAATGAAACGGCCAAGGTTGCATGCCATCTATTGGGCCAATATCTTTTTTGTAGCCAATCTATTAAATCTGGTGTACAAAGCAACTGCGGCCACGGTAAGGCCAATTAACAAACCATACCAAACGCCCTGAGGGCCCAAATCGAGTACAAATCCAAACACATAACTGCTTGGTATAGCCAGCCCCCAATAAGAAAGTAAGGTAATCCAGGTAGGTACCCGCACATCTGACATACCCCGCAAGCAGCCCAAACCAACCACCTGAACTCCATCTGACAACTGGAAGAGACCGGCAATTACAATCAGCGAGCTGGCTATACCCACCACTTCGGCATCATCTACATAGAGCTTTGGAAAAAAACCGTTAAACAGAATGTAAACCAGTGAACAGGCCGCCATAAAAACCAAAGCCATAATGAAGCTGGTATTTCCTGCCCTTCTCAAATTCGGAAAATCTCCTTTCCCCAATTGGTTACCCACCCTAACAGTTGAAGCTGCCGATATGCCGGAGGCCATCATATAACTAATGGCCACCAGGCTAATGGCAATTTGGTGGGAAGCCAGAGGAACTGTGCCCAACCAGCCCATCATTACGGCCGCCATAGCAAAAGCCCCTACCTCAAAGATGAACTGCCCTCCCGTAGGAATACCGATTTTTAGCATGGGCTTAAAGAAGTCCGCCTTAAACCTGTTCAATACAAACCCGGCTCTAAAAGCCTTGAAACGATGATAGCGTCTCACAAATACCAGCATGGCAATGGCCATTAGCACTCTGGAAACTAGCGTAGACCAGCCGGCTCCATTGAGCCCTAACTCCGGGAAGCCCCACTTACCAAAAATGAGCAGGTAATTAAGCAACACATTTAAGCCGTTGGCCAAAATGGTAATGTACATAGTGGGCTTGGTGATAGACATCCCTTCAGAAAACTGACGGAACCCCTGAAAAACAATAAGCGGAAAAAGAGAGGAGGCAATTATGAAAAAGTAGGGAGTCCCTAAATCAATTACTTCTGCCGGTTGTCCCATATAAGGAAAAACTGCGGTAAGTGAATACATGAGCATTACCATTAGCAGGCCTAATACCAGACACAAAATAATTCCGTGTCTTAGCAAGCGAGTAATCAGGTCGTTGTCCTTTTTACCATCGGCCTGAGCCACCATGGGGGTTATACCATACGAAACACCAATACCGAACATCATAAACACCGCCAGAAAATTACTGGCAAACGAAGAAGCAGCCAACTCTTTAGGCCCAAGCTGCCCCACCATTATACTATCAACAATACCTACCATAATATGCCCCAACTGACTGAGCATAACCGGATAGGCCAACAAAACCGTTTTGTTAAAATGATCTTTATAGGATAATAATTGCGCCACTAGATATTTTTTATTCGGGCATACTTGAGTAGCCCACCCACACTCAGACTATCGGTAATACGACCATCCATTACCCATTCTATAGCCTCTTTTACAGGAAGCTTCTTGATAGCTATATCTTCCGTCTCGTCAAACTGAGTTTCACCTTGTGAAAGTTCCGTTGCCACGAAAACCATACCCAACTCATCGGTTACAGAATTGGAGGTGTGGATTTTGCACAGAAATTCCAGCTTTTGAGCAATGAGTCCGGTCTCCTCTTTTAGCTCGCGCAAAGCACCTTCCTCATAGCTTTCGGTAAAGGGCACCGCACCCATAGGAATCTCCCAACTGTATTCGCTGAGCGTATATCTGTATTGGCCCACCAACCAGGTATTGCCTTCACCGTCTACAGGAATAACTCCCACAGCCCTCCCTTTGAACGATACCTTACCATATATACCCGGCTTTCCGGAAGGGTTAATTACCTGATACTCATTGAGCCTTATCCATTGGTTTTCATAAATCAACTTTTCGCCAAGGGTCTTCCAGGGACTTTTCTCTTTGCTCATGGCCCAAAAATAGAGAAAGCTTTCAAGTTGTTGAGGGCTATTGTTAAGTTTAAACCACAATGTTAAAGGCATACTACAAAGAGGGTATTGTTGAGGCAGGTTGCGATGAAGCCGGCAGGGGACCTTTGGCCGGGCCGGTGGTAGCAGCGGCAGTAATTCTGCCAACAGACTACAAGCATCAGCTTTTAAACGATTCGAAAAAACTGAATAAAAAGCAGTTGAATGAACTGGAAGAAGTGATTAAGCACGATGCGCTGGCCTACTCTGTGCAAGAGGTAAGTCACTCTAAAATCGATGAGATTAACATACTAAACGCCAGCTACCTGGCCATGCACTTGGCCATAAAAGACCTAAGTATTACTCCTGAATTGTTGCTTATTGATGGTAATCGGTTTAAGCCCTATCCCGGCATTGCCCATGAGTGCATAGTAAAAGGAGATGGCAAATACATGAGTATAGCTGCTGCATCCATACTGGCCAAAACACATCGCGACAGAATTATGACCCAACTGGCTGAGCAATATCCCGGTTACGGATGGGAAACCAATGCAGGCTACCCCACCACTAAGCACCGCGAAGCCATCAGAACGCTGGGCATAACACCCTACCATCGTAAATCATTCAGGCTATTGCCCGAGCAGCTGGAACTGTTCTAGCGAATTGTTCAGCCCGACAGAGCGAAGAGAAAACTTTAAACACCAAAGAAACCGGCTCAATGCTGTTGATATACCTTGGCCACAATTCGCCAGCCGCTATCAAATTTGAGCAAACTCAAATAGTCTGTATACACATGTTTCCCCTGGTTGAACAACTCTACCTTTACCTGTGCAGCATGGCCCGTAACATCTACTAAGGCAAACTTATGATCCCACTTGTTTTTGGGGTCGCCAGGGTCGTAGTTGTTGGCCTTTCTTTTTTCAACCCCATCGGCCCAAACTGCAATAGGGTATTTACTTATGGACTCACCTTTGGGAGAGTAAATAGCAAAATCTTCATGAAACCCCTTTCGCATCGCATCTGCATTCAGCTCATTAAATGCCCCGTTGATATAGGCCTTCAAGATCAGCTGTTTTACTTCCTCTTCTGCCTTTGCTTCAATAGCATTTTTGTGGGTAAAAGATAGGGTTAGCAGTGCCACGAGCATAAGTGACGTGCTAAGGATCAGTATTCTTTTCATAATGGAGAGCTTTTGGTTTATAAACTTCCTAACTCATTCACGAAGCCGTGGGTTACAAAGGCTTGAGTCAAAACGGAACGTCATTCCCCGATAGGTCAGTGATCTCCATCGTTTTTTGAGCTAAAACTATAAAGAAACGCCTCTAAAGAGGAATGACGTGCTATTTGTGCAATTCTTGCTATTCGTAGCGGAGCGACTCTACCGGGTTTCTTTTGGCTGCGTTAATCACTTTACCGGAGATAGAAATGAGGGTCACTAACAGTATGATAACAATAGGAACCAGCGCACTAATGAAGTTTGGAGTTACATGATAAGTCCAGATTGTGCCCATTAGAAGACCGGCTAGAAAAATACCCAGCCCTCCTCCTAGTATTGAGGCTACGCCTACAATAATGAGAAACGGACGATTAATAAGTGTGGTGATTTTCGCTATTGAAGCTCCTAACACCTTTCGAATACCAATTTCCTTGGTTCTGCTTTGAATGTTTATAGATACCAGAGTGAACAGACCTATGGCAGAAAGTACCACGGCTATTACAGCCAGGAATATGAACATCTGCACAATATTCTTGTTTACATCGCGCGCTTCACCCAAAACGTTTATATCGTGGGTATAAATGGAGGTTGGTCTGTCGGGCACTACTTCTGCCCAGGTAGACTCCAGAAAATCGCGCGTAGCCCTCATTTCCTCATCGCTCACTCTCACAATCACCATGTTCAGGTCGCTTTCATTGCGTAGCCTGAGCATTACGGGGTTTATGGGCACCCAGAGACCAAACACGTAGAAGTCCTTTACAAGTCCTACCACGGTATATTGCAATGAGTCGTTCATAGTTACTCGCTGTCCTACGGGATTCTCCCAACCCATACGAGCCGCCATTCTTTCGTTAACCACAACGCTTCGGGCCTTATCGGCCTCCTTATTGGCTGCATCGAAGCTCCTGCCGTCTAATACCTGTAGGCCGATAGTTTCAACATAATTGAGCCCCACATCTAATATGGTTGCCTGCACCTCAGAGCTCTCCGCCTTTAATTTGGTTTGATATGATCTCCACCCCACATGGCCGCTGGTTAGGGCCACTTCATCGATGGATGGATTGCTGACTATTGCTGTTTTGAATCGCTCGGCTTCATTGGCACTATTTAACTGCACCATTAAAACGCCTTCTTTTTCGTAACCCAGATCAAGATTCTCCTGAAAATTTGAGTTTTGAACGAAGGCAAAGCCTAATACCAATGAAAGCACAGAAATAAGCATTTGGATGCCTAACAACACCTTTGAGAGCAAGCTTGATGAGCTTACTTTGAGCGTTCCGCGCAAAATGGCAACTGGCTTGTATCTACTCACAAATATGGCAGGGTACCCTCCGGCCAATACCGCTGTAAGAACTAAAGTAGAGCAGAGGAAAATAATCATTCCCGGATTGTTCCAAAGGGTGAGCACTACATTGACATTGGGCCACATGTCGCTGTATTTGGGTACTAGCCACAACGAGAATAAAAGGGCTAATCCCAGAGCCAGAAAACACAACACCAGGTTTTCGCCTAAAAATTGAAACACCAGTTGACCGCGCGAGCCCCCCACTGTTTTGCGAATACCAATTTCTTTCAGGCGTTTGTTAGACATGGCTATGGCCGTGTTGGTAAAGTTGAAGCAAGCCAACAGCAATATGAGCAAGGCCATAATGTTGGGGGCAGTGATATGAGCAGGATGTAGGGTTTCGTTACCCAAAGTGGTGCCATCAACATCTCTTTGGTTAAAAGCTACATCGGCCATGGCTTGCACCCAGAAAGAATTAATTGGGAAATCCTTTTTTACCTCGGCTTGTAATGGCGCATACTTTTGAATCATGCCCGGCAAGGCCTGAGCTACCTGCGGATCTGCGGTTTGAATGAAAAGGCCATCTACAAAGATGGACCAATCGTCTTTGTCTACATTGAAGTTGCGGTGAAAGTTTTCGAAATCTGTAATGAGCTGAAACTGCAATGAACTCTGCAGGCCCGGTTCTTCAAACACTCCCCCCACAGTAAGGAGTATGTTGGGTCGCTCTGAAAGCACCAACTCAATGGTTTCTCCAACGGCATTTTCTTTGCCAAACAAAGAAATGGCTGTTCGGTTAGAGATTAGCACACTGGAAAGCTCTTTGTAACTGGCCACATCGCCATGCAGCATGGGAAAGGTGAACATTTCCAAAAAATCATCATCTACAAAAGCCATTGTGCGATTGAATACATTGCTTTCGCGTTTAATTGTAACCCCCGATCGTTCGAACCGGCTCACCCGTTCTACTCCCGGCACTTCCGATTTGAGTAAAGGCCCCAATGGTAGGGGAGCTTGACCAAAAGGCTGGCGGGCTCCATTCTGATCGATGTACACCGATACCTGGTAGAGCTGGTCATAGTTCTTGTGCTGTTTATCAAAATTGAGTGCAAACTCGTAGTTCAGAAAAGCTACAATACAACAGGCTAGCGCCAAACCGAGACCAATAATGTTAATGAACACGAAAACCTTGCTTTTGAGCAGGCTTCTTACCGTTACTTTTAAAAAATTTTTAAACATGAGTTTTGACCTTTGTTTTGGTTTGAAATTCTACTTCTAATCAAGCCGAAAAACAGCCTTGAGCTCTCTTTAATTCGCTGCTCCGGCAAGCATTCAGTATTAAAGACAGGTAGCTGACAAGCTCCTCTCAACTAATTAGAAGCGTTGGCATATTTGGTTTATAACCAAATAGATGCACAAAATCATTTATGGGTTGCCTGAACCCGAAAACAGCCTGAGAATTAATTTAACCAAAGCCTTTTTTTTATACCTCAATGCTTACTTTTGTCGAGCAAAACGAGATAGAAATGGAATTAAAAAAAGTAGCATTAAACGACCTTCACGAAAGTCTTGGGGCTAAAATGGTTCCCTTTGCCGGTTACAACATGCCCGTGCGGTACACCTCAGACATTGAGGAACACAACACCGTTAGAAATGGTGTGGGAGTATTCGATGTTTCACACATGGGAGAATTTGTTTTAGAAGGACCTGATGCACTTGATTTAATTCAACGAGTAACCAGCAACGATGCATCTAAACTAGTTGACGGGCAGGCCCAGTATTCTTACTTACCCAATGACAAAGGGGGAATAGTGGACGACTTACTGGTGTATCGCTTCAATGAGCAAAAATACATGCTCGTAGTCAATGCCTCAAACATTGAAAAAGATTGGGAGTGGATTAGCCGGTTCAACCACAAAGGAGTAAGCATGAGAAACGTTTCAGATTCTCATTCACTTTTTGCTGTGCAAGGTCCAAAGGCTGTTGCCACACTTCAGAAGCTAACTTCTGTAGATTTATCTTCCATTAAGTTCTACAACTTTGTGGTAGGGCCAATGGCAGGAGTTGAGTATGTTATAATTTCGGCAACAGGCTATACCGGTGCCGGTGGTTTTGAGATATATGTACACAACGACCATGCAGAATCGGTTTGGAAGCAGATTTTTGAAGCCGGAGCCGAATTTGATATTAAACCCATTGGTTTAGGAGCCAGAGATACCCTGCGTCTGGAAATGGGTTACTGCCTCTACGGAAACGACATTACAGACGAGACCTCTCCTATTGCTGCCGGTTTGGGTTGGGTAACCAAGTTTACCAAGGAGTTCACTAACTCAGAGGCTATTCAAAAGCAAAAAGAGGAAGGTGTTCCCACCAGGCTTATTGCCTTTAAAATGATTGACAAAGGAATTCCCAGAAGTCATTATGAGCTAATGGATGCCGAAGAAAACGTTATCGGTGAGGTAACCTCGGGAAGCATGTCGCCTACTCTGGGTATTGGCATCGGCTTGGGCTATGTGAAGAAAGAATTTAGCAAAGCAGGTACCGAAATTCATGTTGCTGTACGCAATAGAAGATTAAAAGCGGAAGTAGTAAAACTTCCTTTTGTGCAGAAGTAAAGGAAATTAAAGGGTGGTGAACAACCAGCAAGTGAACCATCCTGAATTTATTTCAGGGCCTCTACCCCTGAGATTCAGAAACGAATTCAGAGTGAGACCCACACCATTGATAGTTACCAACTAAGAATTAACAAATAAATTACCCTTCCATTAATGAACATAGACGTTTGCTACACTCCGGAATTGATCCATCAGTTTGACGTTACTGACAAAACCGTTGTAGTTATTGACATTCTCAGGGCGACCTCGTGCATGGTAGCCGGACTGGGTACGGGTGTGGCAAGCATTACCCCGGTAGCTACCGTTGAAGAGTGTGAAGCTCTTGGTGCTCAAGGTTATGTAATGGCCGGAGAGCGAAACGGGCAAAAGCTGCCCCAGTTTCAGCTGGGCAATTCACCATTCGATTATATGGAAAAGGGGCTAAAGGGAAAGAAGGTTGCGACCACCACTACCAATGGCACTCGCGCACTGGACTTATCTAAAGAAGCTCCCGAAGTAATTATTGGCGCATTTTTAAACCTTAAGGCAGTAGTTAACCATCTCTCCAAAACCAAACGAGATATATTGCTTTTCTGTGCCGGATGGAAGGGTAAGTATAACCTGGAAGACAGCCTTTTTGCCGGAGCTGTTTTAGATGGACTTAAGAAGCAAGCCGAGTTCGATTCTGACGCGGCCACGGCTGCTTTTTACCTTTTTCAATCAATGGGCAAAGACCCCTACTATTTCATTAGCCGAAGCAACCATGCCAAACGCCTTACAAAATTCGGTATCATGAAAGACATAGAATACTGCTCGCGCTGCAACGAGTTTGATGTTGTGCCGAAACTCAAGAATGGGGAGTTGGTGGTTTAATTCGTTGCAGAAGGGTAGAGTATTCCATTCATAAAGTTAGCCTATTGATTCCCACTCTATCTATACTATCATAGCTAGTTAAGATTACTGCATAGCAGTGTAATCGTAATAAAGTATAGGATTACTTAGTTAGATCACCTAAAAACATTAGACAACTCCAGCTACAAGCTGTGTCTTCAAAGCACCTTATAAGAGCCATTTGTGAAGACACAAATGGTGGCAAAATATCAAAACAGGGACCAATCTGTAACTCTAATAAAATAGTAAGCCATATTAAGATAAACTGTGCTCAAAACAACCGGATTGCCAAATCAAGGATCCTTACTAGCGATAAATGATGCCTCACAAATGACGAATCGAACCAATCCCTGATTCCCCGTTAACTGATAACTCTTAACCGGCCTACCCGGCCTGCGGCTTCAAATCTACCTGAACCTCTGCATTTTTAAGCACCTTCTTCAGGCGTTGGCTTTTTTCTCTGAGGCCATATACCCACCGGTTCATGGGCTGGAACATTTTAGGTAAATCGGTGCGGAAAACATCGCAGAAAAGCACCACACGGGTTTCATCTGTTTTATTCCACACCGCATGTTTAAAAGTGTCGTCAAAGAGCACATCTTCACCTTCCTTCCAGTCGTAGCGCTGGCCACCATTCACTATATAACACTCCCCTTCTTTGGGAATAATTAGTCCGAGGTGATAGCGGTACACTCCTTTATAAAAACCATTATGTGGGGGAATATGCTTTTGAGGCCCTAAGATTGAAAACATGGCCGTGGTAATGCCCGGAATCTGCTTGAGCAACTCCGTTGTTTTAGGGGCTTTGGCACAGTTAGACTCCTGCCAGTTATCGTAAGCCTTAAACATAAAAACTCTCCAGGGCGATTTGTCCCCATCGTTGATAAAACGCTGAATTTTGTCTACCTCATGAAATTTCGGAATGTTCTGCTCATTCCTTAGTATTTCCAATAGTTCGGCCTGAATTACCTTCCAGTTGTCTTTAAGCAGTTGGTGGTCTTTAAAATGCTTTTCCAAATCTACCATAGGCGGATTTCTATAGAAAAGCCTAAGTACCAATGAAAAGGTAATGGCTATAAGGCTAGGCTCCACAAAGTAGAGAATCACATTCAGAACAATGAACGCGGCAATTACAACTCCTATGATTTCAAGAACTAACATGACCAGTGTTATTCATTTGTTTGATTGATGCGTGTCTAACGATTACTAACCAATGCAAAGTTTCCTGAAGCAGAAAAATTATTGCATCGTCACTTTAAATGTTGAGTTGGTAACCACCGTCATAGGAATTACCATACCCTGAGCTTCTACATCACCGGTTACACTTTGTTTAATAGTCACCGTTTCGGGCAATCCATTACTCGTGCTAATCACATATTTATTTTCCTGTGTACCCGAGAGTTTGGTTTTCATTACCATACCCATTTGTTCAATGTTTCCATCGAGGTTCACCTTGGCATTTGCCAAAATGGTATTAGCATTTTCATAGCTATAGGTTGTAGCTGTTTCGATTGGGGCATTGTTCACTACCAGTTTGTTTGTCTTTTGCCATGTCTGGCTGTTGCCTTCAGGGTATATATTGAACTGCTGATTGAGTGAACTCAAGATGGTTTCTTTATCGTACACAGAAATAATCTGCCCTACTTCGCTACCGTATATCGTGCCTTGCAAATCTGACTTCAATCCGTTGACAAGCTCTTCCAGACCATAAACAGCTGTTACCTTGCCCTGAGCCGTCATAGTAAATTCATAAGATTTATCCACCATTAACCTAAACGGCAAATTCTGTTCGCCCTCGTTTTCAGAAGACATTTCCATTTGCATCATATCGGCATTGATGGCAAATGAACGCTTGAGAGCGGTGGTTTTGATGCGATATTCACCATTTTCCACGGCCAGTACTTCAAAAAAGTCTTTGGTTTGCTGAACCTGCTCCATCTCAGTAGACTGTCCCATAACCTGTTGGGTAATGTCTTGATTGAGGCTCATTTCAATACTGAACTTATCGCCTTTCTTTAAGGTGTATTTAGAAATGTTTTGAGCAGGTAATTGAGTGAATATGCAGGCAAGCAATGCCCAGGTAAGTATCGTTTTCATGATTTAGAGTTTGCGCGAATATAACTGATAATAGTTAGGATTTTAGTTTTTCATTATTCTTGTGCCGGTCTTTGTCGCGCGCGGTCTTTTTGGCCATTCTGCGCTCCCATGCAGCCTGCAGATCGGTTCCGGTTTGATTGGCCAGACAAACCACCACAAAAAGCACATCGGCTAGTTCTTCGCCCAAATCTTTGGCTTTGTCTGACTCTTTTTCTGACTGTTCCCCATATCTTCTGGCAATAATTCGGGCTACCTCACCTACTTCTTCACTGAGCTGAGCCATGTTGGTCAATTCATTGAAGTACCTTACTCCCACTGTTTTTATCCAGTGATCTACTTCTTCCTGCAGGGCAGAAATTCCCTTTATTTCTGTACTCATTATTTTTTGTCTTTTGTGTCTATGATAATGGTTACCGGACCATCGTTAATCAAAGATACTTTCATATCGGCTCCAAACTCACCCGAAGCCACTTCTTTTCCTAAGTCAATTGCCAATTGTGTCTTAAAGGCTTCATAAAGCGGAATAGCGATGTCGGGTTTTGCTGCTTTAATGTATGAAGGCCTGTTGCCTTTTTTGGTGCTGGCATGTAGTGTAAACTGACTTATTACCAGAGCTTCTCCTCCACTGTCAATCAGGCTCTTGTTCATCACCCCATTTTCATCATCGAAAATGCGCATATTGGCAATTTTTCGACTTAGCCATTCTACATCTTCCTGACTGTCGGCCTCCTCAATACCCAACAGAATCATCACCCCTTGACCAATGGCCGATTTTAATTCTCCACCTATGGCTACTGACGATTCCGAAACTCGTTGTACTACTGCTATCATGTTTCAAAAAAAGGATTTAGCCTTCTAAAATCGAAGGCGGGGGATAAATAATTCAAAAAGACAAAGCCATCATTCCGTAATTTTTCTCTCAACTTTTTTGAGAGAAAAAAATATAGGGTTACTTACTGAAGTCGCAAGAAGTATATTTCTGAACCTTGCCTCCATTTGTGTCCTCACAAATGGCTGTTAAAAGTCGCTGTGAGGACACAGCTTGTGGCTAGTATACTGGATCTAACAAATGCGATCTAAATAAGTAACCCTAAAAAAATATCCGGAACCTCACACCCAACTTGAGGTGCCTGGCTTTGCCGGCAAGCAGGCCGGATATAAGAGTCTATTGGAAAATATATGGACTATTTTTCCGGCCGGACGTGATTGTTTTGGTATTTTCACCCTATGCGCATTAAAGGCTATTGGCTTTTCATTTTTCTGGCTCTTACTACCGGAGCATTTTTCTTTTACCAGCAGGCGCAGCCACCGTTGAGTTATGACTTCGCTCCGCAGTTCGATGGAAATGATTACCGCAACATATACGATTATTTTGAAGGCTACAGAGAAGACTATAATGTACCCCACCCATTTCATCAACGCCTGTTGGTGCCGTTTCTAGCTTCGCTTTGGAGCTATGATATTCTACCCGGATTTCAATGGCTCAATCTGGTTTTTAGCTTATTGGCAGTGGTGGTTATGTTTCATTTATGGCGAAGCTTAGGCTTTGAGCTAAGATGGTTTTGGGCGGGCTTTTTATGGCTGATTTTTCATTGGACGGGTATGATACGGCTCAATGCCTTCGACCCCATAACAGTCGATTTACCTACTTATGCCTTTCAGGCTTTATTCCTTTGGCTTGTCTTAAAGCGAAAATTCATTCACCTTTTGTGGCTGGCTCCGCTGGCCACTTTGCAAAAAGAATCGTTCTTGGCCTTGCCTGTTTTGCTTCTAGTTTATGGAGCCTGGCACAACAGAAAAACGGATGAGGGTTACTACGACTTACCATTTATTGCCGCTTCTGTTCTTTTGGCCATTGCAACTCAATCTATAGTCAATTTTAACTTTCCTCCGCAAGAAGCAGGTAGAGGCGCATTCATCACCCTGGCCTATCATGCGCGAGAGGCTGTTTTAAATCCTTTTGATCTGCTTAGGTGGCTGGCTGCCATTTCCATGGCCTTTGGCCCGGCCATATGGCTGGCCATTAACCGTTATAGAAAAACCTATCGATACGACAACACCCGAAACCTACTGCTCATGTACAGTGCCCTGTACCTGGCCTTTGGTCTGCTGGCCGGTGGAGACATGACACGAATTGTTTTTCTGGGCTTTCCCTTTTTGGCCCCCTGGGTGATGTTCGAGTTACAAGAAACCAACAAAGCGAAGCTTCTTTTGTTAGCCTTGTTTTCTTTTCCACTCACCTTTATCTGGAAGCATATTCCGGACCCTGCCTGGCAATGGGAAGCTTGGGAGAGCTGGTACCCTGAGTTTGCAAACAAAGAACGGGTATTACTGTTTCTCGGGTTTATTTTTGCCGCATTTCTACTGCTACAAACCAAAAAAACGACTTAAACGCCTCGTTAATATAAACCACTACCTACCAACCAATTGCAACAACCCACCAATCTCACTATATTATTCAATAGTGATAAAAGCAAGTTAGCCGACTCTTTGGCGGCATTGCCTTTTGTGCTTAACTCAAAGGAAAGAACTTTGTGAGCAACCCAAATTTATGCCCATGCTGGTGAATAAATTTAAACCGAAAGTCAATGAAGTGATGTTCATAAACACTCATTGTCTATTGCATATACTTGAGGGTAGTGGAGGGTTGCAGGTAGATTTCAAAAACTACTTCGATTGGGACGATAAAATCATCTTCCTGGAAAAAGGCCAATACATAAAGTTTTTGGGCGATGATTTTACTGTAAGGCGCATAGACTTCCCAGATGAAGCTCTATTTAAAGACAAGCAGGTTCGAGTGCTTTTTAAGCATATGGTGAGCTTGGGGTATATCAATTTTGAGGATTGCCTAGAGTGCCAGAAATACCTGAACGAGTCTGTTTTTGGGGCGCCCAAAGATATTATAGATGTATCGGCAAGGCAGTGGTTTTGGCAAAACCCCTTTAACGCCAAACCCGAAGAGTACCATCTGATTTTCGACATTAAAGAATTTATTGACGAGAAGTATAGGGAGCAACTTCAGAATGCCGACTTCAAACTATTGTTTGAATCGTCCGGACTCAACCCTCATAGGCTGGTCAATGAAAAGGTTGGTGTAACCATAAAAGGCCTATTAAAAAATAAGCGCCTCACTGAAAGCAAAAAAGACCTGGTCTTCAGTAATAAGAGCATTAAAGAAATTGCCTACGACCATGGTTTTTCAGACCCTGCCTATTTTAACCGGTTCTTTAAGCAACAAACTCAAAAAACTCCATCGGATTTCGTTAGAGACACCGGCATAGACCGCACCGATGATTTTGCCACTCATCTCTTTGAACTACTGCATGAGTTTCATACCACTCAAAGGGAGGTAGGCTTTTATGCCGATAAACTGCATTTATCGGTAAAAGCCCTTTCCACTAAAGTTCGTCAACAACTCAATGTGAGTATTGGGCAGCTCATACGGCAACAAATTATTCTCTCGGCCAAGCGAATGCTTCTGCAACACCAATCTATTCAGGAAGTAGCCTTTTCGCTGGGTTTCGAAGAGCCCGGTCACTTTAGTAATTTCTTTAAACACTACACCGGCCTGAGCCCCACCAAATACCTGCAAAGTAAAAAGTCCAATCAATAGGCCATTTTTTGTAAGCATTGGCCCAACTCGATAGGCCAAATTTGTCATGTGATTCATCAAAAAACAATTCACATGAACATAAAAGAACAAGTACAAAAAATGGATGCAATGGTATCGCAAGGCGATATCGTGAATGCCGTGAAGCAGTTCTTCTCGGCCAACGCCAACACTTCTGATTATGGTGGAGTAAAGACCGCCTCTCGCGATCAGATGGTAGAAAAGATGGAAGGCTTTACCGGAGCCATTGCCCAGGTAAACGGCATTACCCATCACAGAACATTGGTAGATGGCAACGCTTCGGCCTCGGAGTTTACCTTCGACTTCGACATGAAAGACAACTCGCGCATTCTATGGCACGAGATTATTAGAAGAGTGTGGAACGATAGCGGAGAAGTAGTTGAAGAGACCTATTTCGATGCTAAAATAGCCTAGCCATGAAATTCAGGTTTATTTCTCCAACCGTTCACGGCATCATAGACTACTCGGCCGCAGTGGCGCTTATTAGCAGTCCGTTTCTGTTGGGGCTTGGAGAAAGTTCACCCATGGCCAAATGGCTCTCTGTGGTCACCGGAGTGGCTGTGATTATCGTAAGTCTAAACACTACTTATAAGTTTAGCATTCTTCACACCATTCCTTATAACGGTCATTTGCTCATAGACTTAATGGCCGCCACCACTTTTGCTGCTGCTCCCTTTCTATTCCACTTTACGGGAATAGACATGTACTACTACATAGCCAATGCGGTGGTAGTATTTCTGGTAGTCGCTCTTAGCGACAATTGCGAACCTTCATTAACAGATTAAATAATTATACCATGAAAACAATCAGAAAAATAAGCATGTTGGCGCTTGCGCTAACTTTTCTGAGCCAGGTAGCTTTGGCTCAAGACAAACAGGCCTACAACATTGACAACAGCAACATTGCGTTGCAAGGCTACTCGCCCGTTTCTTACTTGGATTTGGGCCTTGCTCAAAGAGGACTTAAAGAATACAAGTCTGAACACGACAAAGTGGTTTACTACTTTACTTCTGCCGAGCAAAAACAAAAATTCGACAGAAATCCTGAGAAGTATTTACCTCAGTATGGAGGCTACTGTGCCTTTGGTGTATATGCAGGCGCAAAGTTCAGACCCGACCCAAATAAGTTCATTGTAAAAGACGGAAAGTACTTCTTGTTTCTTTATAACCTTGAGCTAGATGCCCAGCAGCTTTGGTTGAAAGAAAACAACCACGCAGGGTTGATGAAGAAGGCCGATGACAATTGGGCCAAGCTAAAGAAAACCTACAATTAATTATTGGGGTTGACTTGTTTCTGGGAAGAGGCTGTCTCAGGAGTTTCCTTCTTAGCCCAACCATTGGCTAAAGGCGAGCTTCCGACACAGCCTCTTTCTTTTTTCCATGCTGCCACTATCAGGTTAATAAAAATTCGATCTGCCGGAGACCTATTATTTTATAACTTAAGCCTGCCTTAAGCAATTACCTATGAAAAAATACCTTTCCGTTGCCGTGTTATTGGTGTCTACAAGCCTTTGTACGCTAGCACAAAATACCAAACCTGTCTTCAAAAATGGAGAAGCTCAAATTGTAGAAGCTTTCAGCAATCCGGAAGAATGGATTAGAGAAGACTTGTGGGTAGAAACAGAGTTTGACACGGATGGAGACGGCAAGCCGGATAGAATGCACGTGGCTGTTACCCGTCCGAAACAAACCGAAACAGAAGGATTAAAACTACCGGTAGTTTACGAAACCAGCCCATACTATGCCGGAACTGCCGGATTGGCCAAAGGGCTTTTCTGGAATGTTGAGCATGAATTAGGTGCCACACCACCGCCAAGAACGCATGTAGAGGTGCAGCGGAGAGGTGAAAGACCCATCATATCCAATTCTCAAATCAGAACCTGGGTGCCAAGAGGCTACATTGTTGTGCACTCCTCCTCTCCCGGTACCGGTCTTTCCGATGGTGCCCCCACGGTTGGAGGAGACAACGAATCGCTAGCCCCAAAAGCAGTAATCGAATGGTTATCGGGAAAAGACAATGGTTATAAAACACGCGATGGACAGGAAAAAGTAAAGGCCTACTGGTCGACTGGAAAAGTAGGAATGACAGGAACCTCTTATAATGGCACACTTCCCCTGGCTGCGGCCACCACCGGGGTAGATGCTCTCAAGGCCATTATTCCGATTGCTCCGAATACTTCTTACTACAACTATTACCGCTCGAACGGTTTGGTGAGAAGCCCGGGCGGTTATCTGGGTGAAGATATAGATGTTCTCTACGACTTTATTCACAGTGGTGATGAGGCCAAAAGAGCCTACAACAACAGAACAGTGCGCGACACAGAAATGGCGAATAACCTGGACAGAATTACGGGCGACTACAACGACTTTTGGGCCGGAAGAGACTACCTGAATGACATGAAACCCATGAAGGCAGCTCTGCTGATGTCACATGGCTTCAACGACTGGAACGTTATGCCGGAACATAGCTATCGCATTGCCATGGAAGCAAAGAAAATGGGGCTTCCGGTGCAGATATACTACCATCAGGCAGGTCATGGAGGGCCTCCACCAATAAGCATGATGAACAGATGGTTCACCAAATACCTTCATGGAATTGATAATGGGGTTGAAAACGACCCTAAGGCGCAAATTGTACGCGAAGGAGATAGCCCACAGGAACCTACACCTTATGCCGACTACCCTAACCCGCAGGCCTCGGACGTAACCTTTTACCTGAAAGCCGGTGGTAAGGTTCATGGTTCACTATCTACCTCCAAGGCGCAATCTAAAGGGCGGGAAACTCTAACGGACAATGTTAACTTTTCCGGAGCTCAACTTGCTCAAGCCGATGAGTCTGAACACCGCCTGTTGTATGTAACACCAAAGCTAACCGAACCTCTGCATATTTCGGGAGTAGCCCGGGTAACCATTGAACTGGCCAGTAGTAAGCCTGCTGCAAACCTTTCGGTTTGGCTTGTTTCGCTGCCCTGGAATGCTGCTGACGATGCCAGAATTTATGATAACATCATCACCAGGGGTTGGGCGGATCCGCAGAACTATAAATCACTTACCCGGAGCGAACCACTTGAGCCTGGCAAATTCTACACAGTCTCTTTCGATCTGCAACCGGACGACCAGATTATTCCTGCCGGCCAACAAATTGGCTTGATGATCTTCTCCAGTGACCAGGAATTTACCCTTCACCCACAGCCCGGCACTCAGCTCACTATTGACTTAAATGGTACCAGCCTGACTTTGCCAATAGTTGGTGGAAAGAAGGCTGTAAATAGCGTAATGAAGTAAGTAAAATTGAGTTATGGGTGTTCTAATCCCCTTTTTCGAAAAAGGGGGAATGGTTCTTCCAGTTTCAAGGGCAATGCATTTAGGGCCAACTTTTTATCAGCTTTTTTATATTGAAAATGCAGTTCTCAGATACCCTCGTTTAAAACCTGAATGAGAAGGCCGCTAATAGGAAAATAGCGGGTAAAGTAATGAAGTTGCGAAGGAGTTTATAGAGAAGGGCTATAGTTCCATTCACTATTAAAAACAGAAGAGTCCAAATCAACAAGAAAGACCAGTTTCGTGTAACAAAATAGGTATCGTGAAGCTGTACATCACTGGATTGATTCAAGTCCATAGGGTTTATAGCCGTGAGGAAGTAAATAACAATGGCCAGAACAGCGCTCGATAACAACCAAAGCTTCCAAAAGCTAATATTCTTCATCAAATCAACCCATTCTCAAATCATCAAATTGATCACATCTTCCGCATAATTTCAGACTCGTAGAAGTAGCAGCCTTTGTCTTCCTGACGAGCTACTTTCATCATAGCATCTACAATTTTGTCTGCATGAATAGGCCGGTATTTTTTCCACGGGCCAATAAAAGGAATAAACTTGGTGATGAACTGAGCAAACTTTTCACCCGGCCTTCTTTCTTCCCTTACCCCTCTAATCAGCGAAGGTTTGAAGATGTATATGGTCCGGTAGTTCAGGAAGGAGACTTTATCTTCCAGCTCCCCCTTCACCCGATTATAGAAAAAGCGGCTGTTCTTGTTTGATCCCATTGCTGAGACGAGAAAAAATCTATCGGCTCCAGCATTTAATGCCGCCTTGGCCAATTCATAGCCATATGTAAAGTCAACTTTGTAGAAAGCTTCTTTGGAACCGGCTTTTTTCATGGTCGTGCCCAGGCAACAAAAAACATCATCCCCCTTGGGGAAATCCGTCATTTCAGAAAGCTTGTCGAAATCTACAGTCAGCTCCTTGAGCTTCTCGTGCCGGATACCTAATGGCTTGCGGACCAAAGCAATGACCTGACCATAGCTTTTGCTTTGTAAAAGGTTTTGAGTTAACGACCTTCCAATCAGCCCGCTTGCACCGGCAATGATTGCAGTTTTTGAATCCATACATCTAAAATAGCCAAAAATTCATTCTGAAAGGTGACCCCTTTGTCTTTGGCATACCACAGATGCATGTATTCCGTAAACTCCTTGCCCGATTTAGCCTGGGTTTGTTTGTTCTCTAAAAATTCGCGTTGTATCAGATCAGGCCTGGGGCCCCAGTGCCCCAGCACTTCCCCATCGGCAGAAAGCCCGATTATTATGGGAATAGAACGCGCCCCGTTGGTCAGAAAATTATTCATAACCTCGGGGTTCTCGTCTCTTAAAATCAGTCGTAAATTAATTTGTGGGTTTAGTTGGGCCATTTTATGCACAAACGGCAACAGTTGTCCTGCATCGCCACACCACCCTTCAGTAATCACCAACCAGGTCATGGGCACATCTATACGGCTAACCATGGCTTCCAGAGCCGGTAGGAGTTTGCCAATCTTCTCCCACTTTTGCATGCGCTTTTGGCTTAGAATGGCATAACTTATCATTGACTCAGACTGGTTGGCTCCTGTTGTTTTTCCCTCGAGCAGCAACTGGTCTATTAACTTGCGGTAGGCAGCATAACTATAGGCTGAGTCGATCAGGTCGGCAGATAATTTCATTGGATTCAAACAAATGTTCGATGTTGCAACACCGAGACTAACGAGATAAGTTCAACTTTTCCCATTCTTTATACTTCTCCAAATCATCTTTAAAAGATTTGCCTAACCATACCAATATGGTAGCATCGTCTATAAGGCCAACAATGGGGATAAAATCGGGCAGGGCATCGAGAGGAGCCACAAAATAAAGCAATCCGGCCACTATCATTACAAGAGTTTGCCAGGGTATATGAGGGTAATGCCCATTCACCGAGTTGGAAAGCATTCGTACAATCAGGTGAACGTAGGCCACTACTTTGCCTTTCAGGGTTTCATCATCTTCCAGTGCATCCAGTTTCTTCTGAACCCTCAAAAGCGTTTTTTTCAGAGCCTCAGAATTGCCCACAATTTCAACTGCCTTTTGTTTAAATCGGTCGAAAACCTTTTTTTCTTTTTCGTTGGGTTCCGTTCTGCTCATAGTCTACATCAATTGTCTTGCTTCAGCTTTTATAAATGAAAGACTCTCTGCCACCGGGTCTCGGTTCTCTTTTATCATAAGATCAAAAATAGCTTCCGCCAAATCAATGGCATTGTTTTTTTCGGTCATGGTTTCACCCGCCTTTTGTATGGCAGCAACAATATCATTGATGGAGCCCTTTACCTTTTTCCAGGCATCATCGCTCACATATACCTGTTGCGAAAGGTTGTGATTTACCTCTTCTCTAATTTCTTTTTGCAATAATTGCTGAAACTCAAAAGCCGATATAGAAGGGTCGCTTAATCTAAGCAGCATGTTATTGGGCGATATACGTTCCAGAAGTAGTGCCAGCCGTTCATAGGCCTGAAGACGCAACGGAAGTACCGTTTCAACCGTTTTTGACTTCACTTCGAGCAACTGCTTTTCGAATTGTTTTTGTAAAAAATTGCGTGTCACTAAATACATAGCATACATAACCAATGCTGCCGGAACCAGAATCTTTATTAACTCAGTTATATAGTCCATATCTAAGGCCTGAAACTTTTGGGCTCAATTTAGATTTTAAAATAGTGAGAATCTTAATGCAGGTATTAAGTTTACGCCCGAAATGGAGAAAAATTCTACAATTCCTGCCTTGCAACCGGTTAAACTAACCGAGAAAGCGATAGCTGAGGTAAAAAGCATTATGGAAAACAAAAGCATACCCCAGGGCTACGGGTTGCGCATTGGCGTAAAGGGTGGCATGGGCTGTGCCGGTCTTGGCTACATGCTTGGCTTCGATAAACCCAAAGAGGGTGACATAAGCTACCAGGTTGAGGGCATTGAAATTCACGTAGAGAAGAAACAAACCATGTACCTTATTGGCCTTGAGGTAGATTTCTACGAAGGTAGCGATGCCAGAGGCTTTACTTTTAACTCTCCAAATACCCCTTAATACTAACTTAGTTTTCACACACAATTCGTTGAAAAAAGATATCTACGTTTTAGGCACAGGGCTTTCTCACAATGGTTCATCTGTTCTACTTAAGAATGGCCGCGTATTAGTAGGTATAGAAAAAGAAAGATTAAGCAGAATTAAACATGACGGAGGAAATGACAGCCTCACCACTGAATACTGCCTGAAAGCAGCCGGAATTGGCCTTGATGAAATAGATTTGGTCGTTCAATGCGAAAATTTTGTGATCCCCTCCAAAAATGAGTTTAAAGGCCCTCGGGTTTTCAAGAATTATCCAGACGAGAAGTTTGTCTCCATTTCGCATCATTTGGCCCATGCGTATAGCGTCATAGGCACTTGTCCGTACAAAAAATTCAATGTTTTAGTCATTGATGGTTGCGGGAGTCCATACGACCAATGCAACGATGAAAACCTACCTGATCTGAAAGAACTCAACCTAAACTTTAGTGACGGGCTAATTTGCGAGAAAGACAGTTATTACCACTATGATGGAACAAAGCTTCATACGTTGTTCAAAGATTTCAGTCCCCTGAACACCCAGAAGTCTCCCTGGTTGCCAACCACCAATCATTCCATTGGCGGTTTCTACTCCGCTATTAGCCACTATTGCTTCGGAAACATGGATGATGTAGGCAAGCTTATGGGGCTTGCGCCCTTAGGTAAACCCGAAATTCAGCATGAGGCCTTCTACTTTGAAAAAGGTAGAGTTTTTCTCTCTCCGCAATGGGACCAACCACTTACAACACCCGCTCATCATTGGGAAGGTTTTAAACAGAACAGGCAGCACTATGCCAACATGGCCTTTTGGGCTCAAAGGGAGGTAGAAAGAGCCGTAGAATATATTCTTGAGTCGCGTTTAAAAGGTGAAACTGCAACCCCTCTGGCCTACACAGGAGGAGTTGCGCTCAATGCAGTGGCCAACAGTCGGCTAATCAGAAAAGGAGTGGTAAATCAACTATATATTGAACCTGCTGCTGCAGACAATGGTATTGCCCTTGGTTGCGCTTTCTATGGTTGGCTGGAAATAGTAAAGGGGAAAAGGCAAATTCATGATGGAAGTACCTGCTTCGGCAGCTCTTACTCGTTCTCAGCTTCAAAAGAAACAATTAACACCTTAAAGAATTGCTCCATAAAGGAATTGGACGAAGAAAATCTGCTCGAACAAACCGCTCGTCTTATAGCCGATAATAAGACAGTGGGCTGGTTTCAAGGGGGCTGTGAATTTGGCCCAAGAGCACTAGGGCGAAGATCCATACTCGCCAATCCTTCAAACCGGAGCATGCAAGATCATATCAATAGTCATATCAAATTTCGAGAAGACTTTCGCCCTTTTGCCCCATCCATACTTCCCGAAGAGCTTCACAATCTGTTTCAGGACAAATTAAACAGTCCTTATATGGTTTTAGTCGATAGACCGATCGACTCCGCCATAAATCAATTGGCAGCTGTTATTCATGTCGATGGTAGCTCAAGAACTCAAACCGTAGAAAAAGAATGGAACCCAAGGTTTTATAAGCTCTTGAAAACCTTAAAAAAACATACCGGTGTAGGTGCTGTACTCAACACTTCATTCAACAAAAAAGGACAGCCTATGGTTGAAAAACCTGAAGAAGCGATTGACTTGTTTTTGAATTCAGCAATGGATGCATTGGTCATTGAAAACCACCTTATTTCTAAACAATCTTTCGTTTATTAGCATCTAAATTTATGCCTTGAAAGAGAAATCATTCGACATAGTGGTATTGACAGACAACCGCTATGTGGCCCCAGAAAATCCCGGCTGGTACGTACAAAATATTCTTAAGGAAGATGGTCTTGTGGTAGAAGCACTGCAAAGCAAGGGCTTTAAAGTGACAAGAAAAAGCTGGAGCGACCCAGACTTCGATTGGTACTCTACTAAAGCAGTACTTTTCCGCACCACCTGGGACTATTTCGATCGGTACGAAGAATGGAAAGGCTGGCTCAAAAAAGTGAGTGAAGCCACCGAAATGATCAATCCATACCAATTGATTCAGTGGAATATGGATAAGCACTACCTCAAGGATCTTCAGGTTAAGGGTATAAACATTCCTGAAACTCACTATGTGGAAATTGGAGTGGTGACCAACCTGGCTGCTCTCTTTGCTCAGAAAGAGTGGACAGATTGCATACTGAAACCCTGTATCTCCGGAGCAGCAAGGCACACTTACAGAATCGACCTCTCCAACATTCATGAATACGAGCCCATTTTTCAAAAGCTGATTCAGCAAGAAGCCATGATGCTTCAGCCCTTTCAGAAGAATGTGGTGGAAAAGGGTGAAGTATCGCTAATGGTAATGGGAGGCCAGTTTACCCATGCCGTACTAAAAATTGCTAAACCCGGTGACTTCCGAGTCCAGGACGATTTTGGCGGAACGGTACATGAATATCAACCTACTTTGGAAGAAATTGCCTTTGCCGAAAAAGCAGTGGCCGCCTGCGATCCACAACCCTACTATGCCAGAGTAGACATTATCCGTGATAACAATAATGAATTGGCTGTTATTGAAATGGAGCTTATTGAACCGGAGCTATGGTTTAGACTGAAGCCGGCAGCGGTAGAGGTTTTGGTTGAAGCGATCAGCAAAAAGGTTCAAGCATACCAAGCGAAATAACTAATTGCAACAATGTTGCAATTATAATTTAAGCTACTACCTTTGTCTAAAAGCTAAAGGATGCAAAGATTTGAGGTTATTATTATTGGAGGCAGTTATGCCGGCCTTTCAGCAGCTTTGGCCTTAGGCCGATCGTTGAGAAAAGTGCTGGTGGTTGATAGCAGAAAGCCATGCAATCGCTTTACTCCGCACTCCCAAAATTTCCTTACACATGATGGTCGAAAACCTGCTGAAATCAGTGCAATTGCGAAGGAGCAAGTTCAACAATACAAAACCGTAGAGTTTTTGGACGGCTTGGCATTGAGTGCCGAAAAAGCACCTGAGGGTTTCACTGTAGAAACAGACAAAGGCTCTTTTACCAGCAAGAGGCTTGTACTAGCTGCTGGCATTAAAGACATTCTACCCGATATTCCCGGAGTTGCCGAATGCTGGGGAAAATCGGTCATCCATTGTCCATACTGCCACGGTTATGAGTTTCATGGGCAACCGACAGGTATACTAGCCAATGGCGACAAAGCTTTTCACTATGCACAACTCATCTCAAATCTAACCCAGGAACTCACCATTTTTACCAATGGTAAAATCGATTTGCCTACTGAGCAGCTAACCGCAGTAAAAAGAAACAACATCGCTCTTGTAGAAACAGAAATTGAACGAATAGAGCAAGAGAATGGCCAAATCTCAGCAGTAGTTCTAAAAGACGGCAATACACACCAAATCAATGCACTCTACCATAGTCCGCATTTTGAACAAGGCACCAATATTGCGACAAGTCTGGGCTGTGAAATTACGGAACAGGGTCTAATCAAAGTAGATCAAAAGCAAATGACCTCCGTACCAGGCGTTTATGCATGTGGCGATGCTTCTAACATGAGAGCCGTATCGGTAGCCGTATCTTCTGGCACTGTGGCAGGTGCTGTTATTAATTTCGATTTGATTCAGGAGAGCTTCTAGAAACATTAATACAAAAACTCAAAAGCGCTTTTATAGCCTCCCGTTTTCTGGGCGTAGTCCAGTACCGCATTGTAGAAGTTGTCTTTACTCAAGAAATATTTTAGTAATAAAGCATCACCTATAGATGAAGACCATACATCAACTTCTATTATTTTAGAACCGCTTCTCTTAGTTTTTCCTAAAAAAACAGATAAATTAGACTAACGTGTTAAATCAATAGTACTTACAAAGTCCTTGAGTGACACTAGAGTTAATTGGTTTAGGCGGCTTAATTAAGGTACACTAATGTAAGTGCCAGCAATTCTCTGCTGATGGAATGCTTTACTAAGCAACTTGTCTGTCAGGGTTTGTTACACCTTCCTTTTATATGATGACCTTAACTCCATTTATCACTTCTTCATTTGCGTGAGATAGAGCAATATGTGAACCCTATGTCAAATATGTTCCACAAAAAACTGAATGTAGTCCGGCCGAATGGTATAGCATAAGGCATTTGACCGGGGATTGAAAGGTGAGCTGCAGCCCAGTCGGCTCTGTATATGAGGGGCTTGTTTCATTTACAAAAAGAATCAATATGTTAACATTTAAAACTCAAGATACCTCGGAATGGATAAAACAGATGTACTATAAGTTTCTCTTATTGTTGTTATGGACTCCTTTCGTTTCATGTTCTGAAGAAAAACCAATTCCAATAACAGAGGCTAAGCTGATTACGGAACTCTACGAGCTAAACGACTCAATACTCTTCGGTCAAATAGGGGATATTGAACTGCATGATGAATTCATGTTTTTTAGCGACAAAAACTCAAACCGAGTGTTTGTCCTCGACAGTAACTTTCAATTCTTAAGGACAATCGGTGAGGCTGGATCCGGACCAAACGAAATAAAGGGTATAAAAAATATTGCAATGGCCGATTCAACCTTATTTGTGCAGGATCTTTGGGGCGGCAAACTATTGAACTATTCATTGAATGGCGATCTACTGAAAACCATAAACATTAAGCTTAACTCCGGAGACTTTGATGTGTTAGGCTCTGATATAATTGGCAAAGTCATTGGCCAGCATGAATTACCATTTACAAAGTACTCTATAACCAATAGCAAGAGAGATTTTGGCAAACCCTTGATTAAGGAAGATGGATTTCCCGATATGCACGTCCGAGTAATTGAACAAAAAATAGTTACTGCTAATCTGTTGAACCGATTGAATGTGGACATCTATGATGATCAAGGAATTCTACTTGGCGAAAACTCTTTAGACCATATTCCGGTGGTTCAAGATTGGCTGGCTGGACTTGATATAGAAGGAAAGATAAATGCCAGCACTGCAAATACCGCATACGCTCAAACCACATTCTATGACATTGATATTGTTGACAACCACATCTTTTTTTCTTTGCCTCCCTTAGGTTCAAAGAATGGCGTAAAGAAGAACTTTATTATTGAGGCCATTCTGGATAAAAACAATAAAATTACAGTGACAAGAAAGATATTTTTTGAAGGATATTTTGCCTTCAACTGCTTTTCCATCACTGCTGATCTTAAATACTTAATAGGGTTCAATTCTTCCAATGGGTCAATAGTCAAGTATCACATATCGAGTAAGGAAAATTAAGCCATTTAAAATTTGTACTCTTTTTCCCCAGTACAAAAGAGCCGAAAACACAGGATATAAGTTGTCATATACCATTAGCTAATGTCCCGCATGAAAAAGAACACATCACAGAACTTCTAAAAGAAAACACATTCAAATGATCCATATTTATTTAAGTCTTGTTATTGGCCTCTTATTGGTGAATGACCCTCACAAAATAAACCTGAAAAACGATCGCCAGTTGATTGTCATCGAAAAATCAATCCGACTAGTAGCAAACTCAGGAGAAACTATTCACATCTTATCTTTCAACACTAAAGTTCAAAACTACCTCCTTATTGAAGAATCTCTTTTAATACTGAATACCCGAAACCAAAGCCACAAAATCGAAATCTCAGATAGTGCACTTAAAGTTATTGAGTCCAGAACGCCCGATTTTGAGCTACCGAACCGAAAGAAATGGGTATACCTTCACCATAAACAAAAAGAATTTCTGTTAGAAGAAACTGAGAATGACGTCAGAATTAAACACAAGTTTGACTCAACCAGATACTTCTCCATGGGTCACTTTATTAACAAGTCCTCAGAAAACAAAACGCATTCTAACAACATGGCTTACGATCTTAAAAATGACATCCTTATTATTCAGATAAGTAATTCAGACAGGTTCTTTCACCTTTCTCTTAAAGAGTATGATTCAAGTTTAAGTTCGTTGAATGTACATTTAGGAACTAAACCAAGTTATGCCTATTGGTACTTTGATATACACACAGAAACACTAGCCTGTATTGTGGAGTTTGAAAACAAAAGAAAGAATAGGTTTGAGGCTTTTTTATTAAAAGACGGGATACCAAAGCCTCAAAAGGCCAGAGATGGTTCAAAAAGTATCTCACAAACATGGTATGACTTAGGTTACTTTATCGGATATCTGGACGTTCTCCCAGAAGAATACCATAAGTCTCAGTTTCTGAGGGAGAATGAGGTTTTAAAACCCAAAAAGAAGTGAGAACCAGTTAAGAATATTTTGGCCCTCAATAAACTCAAAAGCACCTATATAGCCCTAATCTGCAATAAGGACTAGTGACTATTGCGTTTCTAGCTCAGGCCCTAGGTTTCAATACAAAAACTCAAAAGCGCTTGTGGCCTTCCCTTTTTTGTAGCCTAGCCTGAAAATTAATGAAAAGGCGGGGTTTCAAATATCTTCGTCTTATTCATTTATGTGTAACTCGAGTGATGCAATGCTATTAGGTGAATATGGACTAACCGTGTCGGATTTAGTAATTCTACCTCCTTCTATATGATAAATTATTGGATATGGGGTGATGACACCATTGGTATAGAAGATATTTTCAGTATCTAAATGCACATTAAAAGATTCAATTACATCTTTTCCCAATTTTGATGTAATGTTTTTGACGGAAGTAAAGTTCGTTAGAATGTAAATAACTTCGGGTGACTCTAAATTCAGCACCATAAAACTTTCTGCCGAGGTGGTACATCCCGGGCAACCAGCATTAGGAATCAAAAACACTCTTGAAATATTTGGTTCGAGAATAATGCCCATGTCATCTAAAGATTGAATGACATTCCGGTTTGATGAATTGGAGCAAGAAATAAGAAGGCAAATTGAAAATGTTACAATTAGATATATGCTTACCTTTTTAGTCATTTTTAATGAATTTAATAATGTCAAAATGTAATGAATCTTCAATCGAAAACTTGCCCACGTTGATGTGAACACCTTTTTCATTTATAAATGTTGGATTAGAGAAGTACTTAAAATCACGACTCAATTTCACTTCACCAATTCTACTTTTAGTAGAGTCGAGCATAACAACGTTCAAGTTTTGATTTCTACTTCTAATTGGGTGCTTGGAGTCAAAATCATCTTCATTCATCTTCACATTAATAAACCTGAGCCATAGTTTGTTATACGGGTCGTAATAAACACTGTAATAGGTGCTTTGTGTTTGGAAGACTTTTAGCTCCTGAAAAGGATCGCTTGGCAGGTACCTATCTTTTTCGGATAGTGGCCGAATTTTATCAATTTGATTTGAGCTAGCATTAAAATTACTCAGTTCACCAGCCTGATTGAAAAAGTAAAGGTTCCTATCTATTGGAAAACTTAGCGAGATCTCACCAGTTTTCGAATCATAAGCATTCCACATAAAGTGAAATTGGATACCCCAAACCCCCGTACCCACATAAGTACTAGGATAGGATAAGATTCTTTCCGTATTTCCTGTCTCTAAGTCTAACTTTAGTAATAAGCTGTTAGGGTATTCTGTGTTATTGTAGTATTCTTTTTGATGACCCCATGCATTGATATAATAATTGTTCTTGTATAAGAACATAGGCATATCATTTGAGAAGGAGCTTGAAGGCACGAGTCCTTTTGAATTACTAAGGTCATATCTTCTTTTAATAGTTTTAGTAGTATCACTCAGGTAAAGTCTAAGAGAATTTTGAGAATGAATAAATAGACTATCAAAATTGTGAAAATGAAAGCCTTCAATTCTGCCAACAGAGTTCGGACCCTGAATAGGGAATGATAATATTTTTAAAATGGATTCACTATCATAGTCATATATGTAAATGGAATTCGAATTGGTATTTAATAGTCCCAAATAACCGTTATTCTCAACTTCAAAGTACTCTATGAGTGAAGTTGAGCTTGTTATGGAATCCAGAGGGAAACTTTTAGTTCCTACAACCTGAACTTCAATATTGTCATCACCGATATAAGTCAGTTCCTCTGTGTTCTTGTTATCACAGCAGATAAGGAAAAACAAAGATATTGTTGCTATAAGTAATTGGTTCTTCATGAAAGTTTTCGTGACTATTAAATAATAATGAAGGGCTTCTATGCCCTTCATTCGAATTGACTTGCGTTATATCGGGACTACTGAATTATTGCCCGGCCTCTTCCTCTACTTCTCCAGTGGGAACGAAACAGTGCTTATCTTCTTCTCTGGCTTTACACTTGTATTCTCCTCCACTCAAAAAACACCTTCCATCTGTGCCCTCTGCAGTTGTTAAGGTGCAGTCTGCATTTGAAAGATTAGGAACTAGGAAGAAGCCAATTAATACGATAAAAGTTATGATTTTTTCATTCTGATTATGTAAAATCAACCTTACTCTCTCCAGGGTTTTCGGTAACCCCCATTTTGTTGCTCCTCAGAGCAGTAGCAAACACGGTAAGGATTAAGAGAATTCGAATTCTGGTAATCAGTATTGTGTGCTTTTGTTCGGGCACCAAACGGCAGGATGAACTTCCTTCTTTCTTCTTCCGGAATTGAAAGTAACGAAAGGTATGTTGTTTTTTTTAATTCACCTAATTATTTTTTTTTATAGTCAAATAATTCAACATTAATTATTTCAATCGCATGATAAGAATGCTATTTCTATAGATATTCGTTAGCTTGAAATTCGTACTTACTTTGAGTCTTACGCAAGCTCAGCGTCCTTTTAGGATTGTAATCATCTTTTGGTACCGGCCATTATTGGTGTGGCCTTTACTCACTAACTAGTCTTCGTTTGTAACGAGGACTTATGGATATCGCGTTTCCAACGTAAAAGCAATCAATACAAAAACTCAAAAGCGCTTTTATATCCTCCCGTTTTCTGGGCGTAGTCCAGTACCGCATTGTAGAAGTTGTCTTTACCAAGAGTTCCTGAATCACCAATAATCACCAACTGATTTCTGGCACGAGTCATGGCCACATTCATTCTTCGGTACTCTTTGAGAAACCCAATTTCACTTTTATCATTAGACCGGGTTAAGCTGATATAGATGATATCTCTCTCCTGCCCCTGAAACGCATCGACTGAATTGATGGTAATGTTCTCCCGTACCTCATCAAAAGCAGGGTTGTCCTTTATTAAGTCATGCAAAACCTCTACCTGGGCTTTGTATGGAGCAATGATGCCAATGGAAGTATCCGGTAAGATGTTGTCACCTAAATGTTTGACCAACAAAGCGGCCTCTTCTTCATTGTATGTACTAAGGGTCTGCTTTTTCACCTTTTCGGTGAATCCTGCTCCGGCAGTATCTATAAACACAAAGTGCTCCAACTCCATTGCATAGGTGCGCTCCAGTACCTCACTGGCCGTTTTGAGTTTTCCTTCATAGAAGTAATCGCTGGAAAACCTCATAATATCCGGGTGCATTCGATACTGCGTTTGCAGCATAACAGTAGCTTCAGGTAATCCTATTGCCTTCTCAAACAGAGTGTTCTCTAGTCCCTCCTTTGCTGCCTTTATCGACTTGACGGTGGGCGGTAGCTGCTGGTGATCTCCTGCCATTACTACACGATAGGCCTTGCGAATGGCAATCCATGCCGCAGGCTCAAGCGCTTGGGAAGCCTCATCTATAAAAACGGTTTTGAAGACACGATCATTGACCAGCGAATGGGTTGAACCGACCAAAGTACAGGCTATGACTTGCGCCCTATCCATGAGATCTTCGGTAATGTGCTGCTCAATTCTATCGGCATCTTCTTTGAGCATTTTAGCTTCTTTCCTAAGCAGATTGCGCTGCATACGCTCCTCATGGCCGAAGTTTCTTTTATACTTGCCGGCCATTCTCCGATACTCCTCCGAGCGCTTTCTTATCTCGCGAAGCTCCTTAAAATAAGCATGGTTAGCTATTTTGACATCCAGACTATTTTCGATTACCTCCGGAGTAAGGCGAGCCGGGTGGCCGAGCCGCAGCACTTCTATTCCAAGTACATCTAGCTTTTCAACCAGCAGGTCTACTGCCGCGTTGCTTTGGGCACAAACCAGCACCTGTCGCTCGGTTTTTACCACTTCTTTAATGGCATTGACAAGGGTGGTGGTTTTGCCTGTGCCTGGTGGGCCGTGAATTATCGCCACATCTCTGGCATTAAAAACCTTAGTGAGTGCCTGATTCTGACTTTCATTAAGGTTGACTGACTGAAAATCATATCCGCTTTTAAAGGCCGGCCGGTTAGCCCCGTAAACTATCTCTCGCAACTCAGCCAGCCGTCCGTTTTCTGCCTTCAGCACTTCCATAAGTGCTTTGTGCATTTCGCGGTAGCTGCCTTCATCGAAGAGCAGGTTCACTCCCAGCTTTCCATCGCCAATCCAATCGGGCAAATCGTCATCGTTAATGACAATCCTCATTTTGTTATCCCGAATAAAGCTGATAACCCCTTGAGTAGTGCTATCCCTTTCATCTTGCCCTAGAAACAAACTGACCACCGCTCCCGACTGAAAGGCGTGATTTTGCTCTAGGTGTGAAGTACGTTCCAATTCAACGGTCCAGCGCTCACCGGTACTTATGAAATGATTGGCCTTTACCACCGGATACCAGGTAACCCCTTGTCTTCTTCTTTCTTCAAGAGAAGTGTTCAGCATCTTTTGTTGATACTGAGCATAGTCTTCGTCCTTCTCTATTTTCAGAAGATCAATAAGCTTGGATATTTCGGCCTGAGCTGGAGTCATTTCTTAGAAAGGCCGCAAGATGGCGGATTGTTTTTAAAAATGCTGTTCAAAACTTAATAGGGTTACTTATTTAAGTCGCAAGAAGTATATTTCTGAACCTTGCCTCCGTTTGTGCCCTCACAAATGGCTGTTAAATCACGTTGTGAGGACACAGCTTGTGGCTAGTATACTGGATCTAACAAATGCGATCTAAATGAGTAACCCTAAAACTTAATTATGAAAGTCATGATTAAGCGGGATAGATATCTCCGTCAAGTCGGGACAAAAACCTTTTTAGGTTGAACAAACCCCAAATTTCAATTGGATCATCATCACCGACCTGATCGGGAGTCTCAATTGTTTTGAAAAGGGTTTGGGGATTCTTCCCGATTTTTTTCGGGACGGGAATGACAAAATCACGGACTATTTACGTGCCCGGATCATCGTTATCTTGGATTGCTCAATTTTAGCATCAATAGGCGGATTTTTCTTGGCTACAGACACCTTCACTTCTGAAGCTGTTGGAAACTGCTCGAAGCATTTTTCAATAATTCTGCCGGCCACGCGCTCCAATAGCTTGGTTGGGATTTCCATTTCGGCTTTCACTAGCGCATGCAGTTCTTCGTAGTTGACGGTACCGGAAAGTTCATCGGTTTCAGCGGCCTTTTCGAAAGAAGTAGTGAGGGCAACATCCACCACAAAATAATTGCCTTTTTCTCTCTCCTCTTCATAAAAACCATGAAAGGCATAGAACTCCATGCCTTCCAGTGCAACGATATCTTTGTTCATCGATTCGTTTAAATATTGGAATGAATATCCTCACTCATTCGACAGTGAATACACCATCTATGCTATGAAGTGAGCTAATTGAATCAATCAAACTGATCGAAAAAAGAACCTTTCTCTTTCTTCTCAGTGGTTTCTTCAACCATTTGTTCTTCTTTAGGTGTTTTGGCTTTGGGCTCTTCTTCCACCTTTTCCTCTTTTTGAGTTTCGGCTTCCGGGGCCTCATCAATGGCCTCTACCATAGCAATGGTTTCCTCATCGTCAGAATCTTCCACCATTTCATCAATGCTGGCCTCTGCTTCTTTTTTCTCGTTGTGGGCGATGATTTTATTCACATCTACGGGAGCCACATTGTCATTGACCTCCCTTGCTAACTCCTTTGCTTTTTTGAGGTGGGGTTTAATGTCGGCCGGAAAATCTTCGTGTCGGCTGAGTTTTGAAAGAATATCTTCAGCCAGCATTTTCAAATCGCTCATTAAAGACGATTTGTTGGCATCCAAGCTTCTGAACACCTGCTCTAACTGACGAATCTCATCTTCCATATCGTCCACAATCATACGCGCCTTATCTTCAGCATCTTCGATAATCGACTTGGCTCTGGATTTAGCCTCACTCATCAGGGCATCGGCCTTCATCTCTGTCTCGCGCATGTGCAGCTCGGCAGTCCTTGTGGCTTGCTCAATCATATTGGCCCCGGTATCTTCTGCTGTTTTCAACGTTTTGAAAAGCGAGTTTTCTACTTCACGTAGTTTTTTCACTTCTTCTTGCGCTGCTTCCAACTTAAATTTCAACTCCTTATTCAGGTCGTTGAGCTTCTCCCACTCCAGGGAAAGCGAATTCAAAAAGGCTTTGACTTCGTCTTTGTCATAACCTCTAAAGTTCTTTTCGAACTCCTTTTGTCTAATTTCTAATGGTGTAATATTCATTCCTCAGAAAGATTAAAATTAATACTCCAAACGGATATACTCCGATCGTCACTTGCCGATACCAATAGGTTGTTGAAGTTTGACCAAAGCACTTTGTTGACTGAGGTGCCATGCCCTGCGTGCCTTGCCTTATCGATTACTTTAAGGAGTTGGTAAGTCGCGGCATCCCAGACCTTTATCGACTTATCCATGCTACAAGTTACAAAATGTTTGCCATCAGCACTAAAAACCAGGTGGTTAATTGCATACATATGAGCCACTATGGCTTGTTTGAGCTCATAGCTTTGGTTCACCTCCCAAATCTTCAGGTGGGCATCTCTGCTACCACTGATTAAGTAACGCTCATCGGGTGAATATTGTACGGTAAAAACCGAAATTTTATGAGCTTCAAACTCTTTTTTCTTACTGAATGTCTGCAGGTTATAAATTCGAATATAATTATCGCTAAACCCAACTGCCAACTCATTGTTTTTCGGACTAATGGCGATACATCTGGCACTTTTGTCGGAAGCTTTAATAACCCGTAAGGTTTGAAGTGTGGCAATATCCAGCACATGAACCTCTCCGTTGCCCAATGCACAGAAAATATGATCGTTCATTACCTTTATATCGAAAATAGCCGCATTACCCAATTTAATTGACCCCTTCTCTTTCTTTTCGGTAAGATCGATAATATGAATGCCATCGAAGTTTTGGCCTACAATGAGTGCATTGCGTTGGGAATAATAACAAAGGGCATATACAGAATTGGGCACTTTAGCTACCATCTTTGCCTGTTCGAGGTTGGTAAGGTCCCACTGGGCTACTACACCATCGCCACCCGAAGAAAAGAACACATGTGGTTGGGGCCCTGGTGCTAAGGCGTAAACACAATCCTGATGGGCAGCAAGAGTATTTACTTTAGCGACTTGAATTTTAGACATATCTTTGGCCTTTGAATTATCCGTTGCAAAGCTAAGCAGCCGCCAACCAAAAACTTAGAAAGCAGATGCCTATTATTAAAAAAGGTGAAGTAGAAGAAAGTGTTCATTTTGCCATTTGGCAAATTGAAGAGGAGGCCGACACTCTGCAGGAGTTTTTGAACCTGACCATTCAGGATGAGGAGCTAAACAGTATAAAAGTAGAATCGCGCAGAATCGAATCGCTGGCCGCACGCTGTGCGTTGCGGGTTCTACTAGAGCCGTTTGGCGATTTCGAGATTTATAAGGATAAGTTTGGCAAACCTCATTTGGTAGACGAGAGCATAGGGCTATCTATTTCGCACGCTAAGGGTTATGCTGCCGCAGCTATAAACCTCAATGGCCCCATAGGTATTGATATTGAACATGAGCGTGAGCAGGTGCTCAAAATCGCTCATAAGTTTGTTCATTCCAGCGAACGCAAATGGGTAGATGGAGATATTAATCGCCTAACCCGGGTATGGAGTGCCAAAGAGGCTTTGTACAAATTGCACGGCCGAACTCAGTTAATCTTTGCAGAACAACTCATCACTAAGAACCTGGACAGGCCCTACGGTGAAGGAAAAATTATTGAGAGAGATGAGGGAGTATCTCTATACAAGCTTTTTCTGCCGGCAGACACTCCCTTAACCACGGTTATTGCTTACTGATTTTCTTTGCTGGCTTCTATAATGGAGAGCATCTGCTGCACTTCATTGACCTTGTCATTATTACCCAGTTTTTCATGAGCATTCATGAGATTGCGTAACACTCTGGCAATAATGTCCAGATTAGTGCAAGGCTCATAGAATTTTTCGTTCGGAGGCAACCTCAGGTTAGTGATGTACTCATCAATTTCTTTTTTAGAAAACACCAAGCCTCTGTTAAAGGCATTGATGTAGAACTGCACATCGCCTTGCTTGAAAGTCATTACAAACAAATTGGGCAGATTGACTCCATAAATTGGCATTTTTAGCTTTTGAGCAACCAACATATAGATTATGCAAAGCGATATTGGATTACCTTTTCGGGTTTGCAATACCACATTGAGCATGGAGTTTCCTGGCGAATGAAAGTTCTTAGTGTTTGCTCCAAACTTCAGCTTATTGAACATTACCGAGTTGAGCAGCTTTACCTGATCTACAGGGTGTAAATCCGTCTTAAACTCTAACCAGGCGTCATAATAAATTTGTTCTACTTCTTTACTGAGTTGCTCTAATTCCAGATCGGGGTACTGATAGGTATTTATCAGCCACATGCCTTCCAATAAGTCGTGGTTTCCCTGAACCTTCCAGGCATAGAGCTTTTCTTTTGTTAACTCAAACTGCAGGTTGTGCACCAACTCTTCTATGCGCTTTTGCACCACCGGGTTAAAGCTATTTTCCCATTCAAACTCCAGGTAAGGAATAATGTAGGTTCCCAAGGCCATGATTCTATTCTCTACATGCTGAACCACCTCCACATCGTCATCGTCTAACAATGACACCAATGCCTTGAGCTCACTATTATTTAAATGATTTGTCTCTTCCATACTTATGTCTGAATCACTCCTACATTAAATGCTTCTTTAATGGGGGCATGATTAGCAGCTTCTATTCCTTTAGATATAATTTTTCGGGTGTCTTTGGGGTCAATAATACCGTCTACCCACAAACGGGCGGCAGCGTAATATGGGCTCATTTGCTCATCATAGCTAGCCTTTATTTCATCGAGTAGTTTCTTTTCTTCCTCCTCACTTATCTCTTTACCTTGGGCTTTTAGTGTAGATACTTTTATCTGAAGCAAGGTTTTGGCCGCAGAAGCTCCACTCATTACCGCTATTTGTGCGGTCGGCCAGGCATAAATGAGGCGTGGATCATAGGCTTTGCCACACATGGCATAGTTGCCTGCTCCAAATGAATTGCCTGTAATAATGGTGAACTTAGGTACTACCGAATTAGCCATTGCATTGACCATTTTAGCGCCATCTTTGATAATACCACCGTGTTCGGCACGGCTGCCTACCATAAATCCGCTTACATCCTGCAGGAACACCAAAGGAATTTTCCGCTGGTTGCAATTCATTATAAATCGAGCGGCCTTATCGGCAGAGTCAGAGTAAATCACTCCTCCCATTTGCATTTCGCCTTTTCTCGACTTAACCACAACCCGCTGATTGGCTACAATTCCAACAGCCCAACCATCAACTCGGGCATAGCCACATACTATGGTTTGGCCATACTTCTCTTTGTATTCATCGAACTCCGAGCCATCTACCAGACGAGTTATAATTTCGCGCACATCGTATGGCTTCACCCTGTCTTGAGGCATTATTCCATAGAGTTCATTGGGATCTTTCTCCGGCAGTCGGGGTTCCTTTCTGTCGAAACCGACCTTTTCAAATTCCCCAATTTTATCGAAAATGGATTTTATGTAGTCCAAACAGGCCTCATCATTAGGAAACTTGTTATCGGTTACTCCCGAAATCTCACTTTGGGTGGTTGCTCCTCCGAGAGTTTCATTATCAATATCTTCGCCAATGGCGGCCTTTACCAGATAAGAGCCTGCCAGGAATATGGAGCCTGTTTTATCTACAATAGCTGCCTCATCGCTCATAATGGGCAAATAGGCTCCTCCGGCCACGCAACTTCCCATAATGGCAGCTACCTGAATAATTCCCATAGAAGACATCCGGGCGTTGTTTCTAAATTGCCTGCCAAAGTGTTCTTTATCGGGGAAAATTTCATCTTGCATGGGAAGAAAAACACCTGCACTATCGACCAGATAAATAATGGGCAACCGGTTTTCCATGGCTACCTCCTGAGCCCTCAGATTCTTTTTGGCAGTTATTGGAAACCAGGCTCCTGCTTTTACAGTGGCATCATTGGCCACAATAACACATTGACGTCCACTAACCCTTCCTATTCCTGTGACCACTCCACCTGAGGGGCATCCGCCAACTTCGGTATACATGCCGTCTCCGGCAAAAGCTCCTATTTCAATAAAATCATCAGAATCGTCAACAAGGTAGTCGATACGCTCTCGGGCAGTAAGCTTTCCTTTATCGTGCTGTGCTTTTATCTTTTTCTCTCCTCCGCCAAGTTTAACTTTCTTCAGTTTGGTATTTAACTGAAAAAGCAGCTGACGCATGCTGTCGTCATTTTTATTGAATTCTAAATCCATTTCCTTTAAGTGAGTTGCTCAATTTCTATTACGGTTTACAGGCTAAAAATAGACCTGCACCCTCAGATTTCAAACTTGAAATTGGAGCTACTGTTTTTGCACTACCTGTTTGATTTCCTACTATCGGCTGGCGGACGGTTCTTTCTGCCAAAAATAGAGAAGTGCATATAACGCTTAGGATTGTACCTCAGGTCGATCATCAGACTATCTAAATCGGCCATGGTCCGATTCAGGGTATTGTACAGGGAGTCGTTGGTAAGCAGCTTGCCAAGTGTACCATCATCAGAGTTGAGTCGGGCAAGGAAGCTCTGCGTAGAATAAAGCACCGAATCGATTCGTTCCAGCCTGCTCTCCACATCAACCGCATTGAGCTTTTCGCCCAGCTTTTTGTATTCGTCCATTAGAGGCTTTACACCTCCCATGGCCGCCACGAGCGAATCTGTTACATATTCCAGCCTAAGGTTGAACTGTTTCATTGAGGTCTGGGCCAACTCGTTGGTAACAACCAGCCCATCTGAAAGTTTCTTAAAATTATCTATGGCTGCCGCAATGGCATCCGTTTTTTCAGCAAATGGCTCCAACACATTGTTTATTCTATTCACCAAGGCGGTGAGTTGATTGGCTGCCGAGAGGCCTTCCTGAGTAAGTAGTTCTGTAATACCTCCATCAATTTCTCCGATCAGCGTGTCGCCTTTTTCCAGTATCCGAGTACCTCCGGAATTCAATACCAACTGCACTTCAATTCCTCCAAGAAAATCAGGCTTAGCTAATCTGGCCAGGGTACTATCGGTGAGCTTAATGGTTTTATCTATAGCCAGCGTTACTAAAATTTCATTGTACTGTTCGTTAGAAAAACGCCTCTCTATTACGCTTCCTACATCAAGGCCATTGAGAATAACCCTGTCACCCTTGTTGAGCCCACTTACATTGGGATATTTCACATAGTATGTGGTAAGCGGAGAAAAGACATCGAGCCCTCTAAGGTAATTAAACCCAATGTAGAGCGATGCTGCCATGAGCACTACAAAAAGACCAACTTTGAATTCTTTACCTTTAGCCACTAGTTATCTAACGTTTTCTGATACTCGAAATAGTCGCGAATAGCCCTGAAAATGGCCGAAGCAATATACTCCTGAACCTCAGGGGTAGAAAGCTCTCGCTCTTCTTTCGGGTTGGTAAGATAACCTATTTCTATTAAAACACTTGGCATTGCTGTGTTCCAAAGTACCCAAAGACTCGATTGCTTTACCCCTCTGCTGTGTCTGCCCGCACGCTTAGAAAACTGCTCCTCAATGTTTTGCGCTAACAAAATGCTGTTTTCCTGAAATGCTTCCTGCATAATTTCGAACATAATATTTACCTCCGGAGCATTGGGGTCGAAACCCTGATAAAGCTCTTTATAGTCTTCTTCCAGAAGAATTACAGAGTTCTCACGCTTTGCTACTTCAAAGTTTCTTCCTTCGTTTTTGGTTCCCATCACGTAGGTTTCAGTACCATAAACATGAGAGTTGCCGGCAGGCATGGCGTTCGCATGTATAGACACAAACAAGTCGGCCTCCATATTGTTGGCTAGCGTGGCACGAACTTTGGGGTGACTGTACTCATCTTTTTTGCGGGTAAAAATCACCTCAATGTCATCGGTATATTTTTCAAGATATTCTCCCACTTTAAGAGTAACGGCCAAAACCACATCCTTTTCCAAAAGTTTGGAACCTCTTGTACCGGAGTCTTTCCCACCATGTCCGGGGTCTAAAACTACCTTATACTTCTTTTTGGCCGTTTGTGCGGGCGAAACAGTCGGGCATACCACCAGAAGTGTTAAAAGAACTAAAGGAATCAGATAAAATTTCACTTCGATGCGCATGAAACGGCTGATTGAGATAACTTTACGCAAAAATCTTAAAAATTCGGAAAAACCGAAATTCAGCGTGTTTTCAAACGGGAAAATATTCTTCATTGTTTTAGCCATTCTCTGTACTTCTTCTTTGAAGGCTCAGTTTATAAGAGCCGGACAAGAAAGTAGACAAAATCGTGCCGAAGCCGAACAACCGGTTAAAAACGACACCGTACCGGGTATTTCCGATTCGCTACAGGTTGTGGTTGGAGGGATTCAAACCACCATTAAATACTACGCTGAAGACTCCATCATCACCAAACTGCTTACCAACCAAACCTACCTCTACGGAAACGCTAAAATTGAATATGGTAATATAAAGCTGGTTGCAGAAAGAATAACTATAGATAAAAACAAGAACGAGCTAATGGCCACCGGTATTCAGGACTCGCTGGGCAACTGGGTGGGCAGACCAATTTTTCAGGATGGCCCTGATATTTTTGATACCGAAGAGATTCGCTACAATTTTGAAACACAAAAGGCCATAATTAAAGGTGTGGCCACCAAACAGCAAGATGGCCATTTGCGCGGCAGTGTAGTGAAAAGAAATGCCGATCAGAGTGCATACATAAAGGACGGCAAATTTATACCCTGTCTGGACGACCCTGATGCAGGCACCTACATTAAGTCTTCAAAAATTAAAATTAACCCGGGTAAAAATGTGATAACGGGCCCTTTTCTATTGTATGTAGGCGACATACCCACTCCCCTGGGGCTTCCCTTTGGTTATTTCCCGGACACGCAAGAATCTACCTCTGGCATTCTGTTTCCTAAATATGGAGATGAACGAAGAAGAGGGCTTTTTCTAAAAGAAGGAGGCTATTACTTTGCCTGGAACGATAATATTCATACCGCAGTTACAGCCGATTATTACTCCAAAGGAAGCTGGGCTACTCGTATCCGATCGGTATATAAGCAACGCTATAAATTCAGTGGGCAGTTTGACCTTACCTATAATCGCAACATTACACCCGACTATGAAGTAGATGCCTTGGACTCTAAAGACTTTTGGGTTTCTTGGTCTCACCGACCCGACTCCAGAGGGCGCAACGGGCGTTTTTCGGCCAGTGTAAACGCAGGAACAAGCACCTACAATCAGAACAACCTGGGTACCGTTAACCTTCAGAACAATATACGGTCGGAGTTTAGGTCGAATGTGCAGTATAGTGGGGTAATACCTCGCTCACCATTTAGCTATTCCTTTAGTGCCCGCCACAACCAAAACGTACAGACTGGGATCATAGACATTTCACTACCGGAAATGTCGCTGAACATGAACCGGGTATACCCTTTGCAAAATTCAGACATTGACCTTTTAAAAAGGTTCAACTTTGGCTGGCGATTTAATGCATCGAACCAAATCACAAACATTGTAAGACCCGGAAGTGCGGGTTTTCAAATTGCCAACAAAGCTGAGGCAAACGACACCATTGCCGTTGGTTTTGACACTTTAGGAGAACTACTGGACAATGCAAAGAACGGTGCCCGACACAACATCGATGTTTCCACCTCCTTTTCGGCACTAACCTACCTTAACTTTTCGCCTTCTTTTCAAATAGAAGAACTCTGGTATCTGGAAGAACTGCAATATGAATTTCTCGAAGACCAGAATGCTGTGAGAATAGACACCATCAATGGTTTTTCCAGATCGATGACTTATTCGGCCGGTATTGGAATGACCACCCAGCTTTATGGCATGTTCAATTTTAAGAGAAGTCGCAGGGTTGAAGCCATCCGCCATATCATGACTCCTTCAGTTTCTTTTAGCTACAGGCCTGATTTTAGTGATCCAAAGTATGGCTATTATCAGCTCGTACAAACCGACACCACCGGAGGGGGAAGATTCCGATTGCTTTCTAAATACGATGGTTTCCGCTTTGGTACACCAAGTCTGGGAGAGTCTGCTGCCTTAGGTTTTTCGCTCAATAATAAATTTGAAATGAAAGTAAAGAGCGACACAGCCAAGTCGGAGAAAGTAGCCTTACTGGAAAGCCTTAATTTACAGGGTTCTTATAACTTCTTAGCCGATTCATTCAGGCTATCCCCCATTCAAATCACTGCCAGAACCACCCTTTTCGATAGAAAACTAAACATCAACATGGGGGCAACGCTCGATCCTTATGCCTATTTGCCCGAAACCTCTGAAGGTGTAACCACTTTACGGCCTGTTGATGTACTGGCCATTCGATCCGGCCAGGGGCTGGGCAGAATCACAAGTGCCCGATTCTCCCTTTCCACTAACCTTAATTCGAGAGCTTCGGCCCCTATGGGAGGTGGTGGACGCTTTGGTGGCGAGAGTATTGGTGTTGGAGATTTCGGGGGTGATGGCTTTGGCAACAATAATGAGAACGAATATGGCTCGTTAAACGATGGCGGTGGTGCACTGGCAGCCCAAATGGGTGAATATTTTTATGACCCAAATGCCTATGTGGATGTGGAAATTCCCTGGAACATTCGGTTGAGCTATGACTACAGTTATCGCTGGACACCCACCAACCAGGTAACACGTCAGTCGGTAAAGGCTCATGGACAGGTGGCTCTTACTCCAAAATGGCAAATCACATATAATACCGGCTACGATTTCTTCGAAAAAGAATTCACCACCACTTCTATTGGTTTGTATAGAGACTTAGGTTGTTGGGAAATGCGAGGCAACTGGATTCCATTTGGTGCCTTTACTTCTTATACTATCGATATTCAGATTAAGTCTTCCGTACTGAAAGACCTGAAAATAAGCCGCAGAAGAAGCCAGTTTGAAAACAACCGAGGTGGATTCTCCTCTTTCTAATGCTAGATTTCTTTTAAAGGACTGCGGTAAAAAAATCCTCTCAAAGACTGCGACCTTATTTGGTCCGGTACTTTAAGAGGATCTTTAGAATTGTTGTAGCGATTAGGCTACCGGCTCTACTGTAAGTGTATCGTTAGTCTTTTGCACTTTGGCCAACCCATTGCGGGTCAATTCTTTTATGGCTTTATCCCATTTCTTGTTAGAAAGCCCGGTACTCTCTTTAAATACATTAAGATCGGTAACACCCGCAGCCTTCAGAGCATCCAGTACTCCTTTTGCGTCTTCGCTCAACTCCACAGACACCTTCTTTTCAGGTTTCATCTGAGGGAAGAACAATACATCTTGTATGGAGTTGGAGTTGGTCATAATCATGGAAAGTCTATCAATGCCTACTCCCAAGCCGGCCGTTGGTGGCATTCCATACTCCAGTGCGCGCAAGAAGTCTTCATCTAAAACCATGGCCTCATCGTCTCCACGCTTGCCAAGCTCCAGCTGCTCTTCAAAGCGCTTTCTCTGGTCTATCGGGTCGTTCAATTCAGAGAATGCATTGCAAATTTCCTTTCCGTTACAAATAGCCTCAAAACGCTCTACCAGTCCTTCTTTGGTTCTGTGCTTCTTGGCCAAAGGAGACATTTCTACCGGATAGTCGGTAATAAAAGTTGGCTGAATGAGCTTTGGTTCGCAGTGTTCACCAAAAATCTCATCGATGAGTTTTCCTTTGCCCATGGTATCGTCCACCTCAACCTTTAGTTCCTTGGCCGTCTTTCTCAATTCATCTTCGTTCATTTGAGAAATATCAACCCCAGTAAAGTGTTCTATAGCCTCAAACATGGTAAACCTCTTCCATGGCCTCTGGAAGTTGATCTTATGCTCTCCTACCTGCACCTCGGTGGTTCCATGAAGGTCCAGCGCCACCTTTTCAATCATTTCCTCCACCAAATCCATCATCCAATTGTAGTCTTTATAAGCTACATAAAGCTCTACCTGGGTAAATTCGGGGTTGTGGAAACGCGACATCCCTTCGTTTCTAAAGTCTTTAGAGAACTCAAATACACCATCGAAACCTCCTACTATAAGCCTCTTTAAGTATAGCTCATTGGCTATCCTCAAATAAAGAGTCATATCGAGCGTATTGTGATGGGTTTTGAACGGTCTGGCGGCAGCTCCACCATACAGGGGCTGAAGAATGGGGGTTTCTACTTCCAGATACCCTCTATCGGTCAGGAAGTTGCGCATAGAATTTACCAATTGCGTGCGCTGTACGAAGGTCTTTTTTACGTGCGGGTTTACCACCAAATCAACATACCGCTGACGGTAACGTTGTTCAGGATCGGTAAAGGCATCATGCACTTTGCCTTCGGCATCTGTTTTTGGCAATGGAAGTGGCTTCAACGATTTGGCCAAAACCTTGAGCTCAGTAACGTGTACTGAAATTTCTCCCACCTGGGTTTTAAAAGCGTAGCCCTTAATGCCTATAAAATCTCCTATGCCCAATACCTTTTTAAATACGGTATTATAGAGTGTTTTATCGTCTCCCGGGCAAAGGTCATCTCTCCTCAGATACACTTGAATTCTGCCCTCAGAATCTTGCAGTTCAGCAAAAGATGCTGAACCCATAATTCTTCGGCTCATAATGCGTCCGGCAAGGCTTACCTCTTTGTACTGCTCAGGATTTTTTTCGAAATTCTGCTTTATCTCTTTGGTATAGGCAGTAACCTCGAATGTTTCTGATGGATAAGGATTAATGCCTAGTTGCTCTAGTTCCTCCCTTTCTTGTCTTCTTTGTATCTCCTGTTCGCTTAGTGCTTGCATGACGCTTCAAAATTTTGGAGCGCAAAGTTAATGATTCAACAGGATAATACGAACAGACTCAGGAAGAACTAAAATTTATCCTGATGGCCTAGTTGTTTCTTAAATAATTTTCTTCGGCTCATCTCCTTTCTAAGCAAGCTAAGCTCTCTTCCGCTTTGCCCTTTCACCGAGGTGTTTTCATTGGCTCTTCTAATAAGGTATGGAATAGTTGCTTTTAAAGGACCGTACGGCACATACTTTATTACATTATAACCTGCATCGGCCAAGTTGAACGAAATATGATCGCTCATGCCATATAGCTGACTAAAGTATATACGGTGGTCATTCTTTTGCAAGCCAAACTCGTCCATAACAAGAGTGAGTTTGTAGTTAGAAATTTCGTTGTGGGTACCACAGAAAAGACCGATCTGGTGGATATTTTCTACGCAATACCTTACCGCCAGATCAAAATCCCTGTCGGTTGCTTCTTTGTTGGGTTGAATAGGATCTTTATAGCCCAACTCTTCAGCCCGATCGCGTTCTTTCTCCATGTAGGCTCCGCGAACCAATTTGGCCCCCAACCGGTAGCCGCTATCAACGGCCTGCCTGTGCATACTTTTTAGGTTATCGAGCATGCTATGGCAGTACATCTGAAAAGTATAATAGATGAGTGCTTTTTCGCGGTTGTAGATACTCATCATTTTCTGAGATATCTCATCAATTGGCTTCTGAATCCAGGTTTCTTCGGCATCAATCAATACAGAAACATCCTTTTCATAGGCCAGACGGCAAATTCTGTCTACCCTATCAAAGACACGGGCGTAAGCAGCCTCCTCTTCCTGAGTAAGTTTTTCTCCGGCATGAATTTTTTCGAGCAGATCGAAAGAAGCCAACCCCGTTACTTTAAAGGCCGAAAAACGGATATATTCCATTTCCCCTGCCCTCTCTATGGTGCGAAGTATCTCATTGGTTGTCTGGTCGAATCCCTCTTCAGACTTTTCTCCTTCTACTGAGTAGTCGAAGATGGCCCCTATTCCAAAAGCTGCCAGTTCGTTGGAGGATCTTTGGCAGCCATCAAGCGTTTCGCCTCCGCAAAAAATATCGAAGATGGTAGATTTTATGAGCTTCTTTACAGGAAGCCCGGTGGCTAGTGCAAACTTGGTAAGGCTTGTACCCAATTTTACCAACCATGGCCATTGCATGGTAGAAAAAATGAAATGACGTTTTTTGAGAGCTTCATCAGTTTTAGCACGAAAAGCCACTTCCAGCTCATCAAAATCAACAAACTTCTTTAGTTCCATAGGCGATTTTCGGTCGGCAAATATAACAACAAACCAATACCTTTCTACATTTGTTAAGGCTCTGTAAAACAGGAATAGAATGGTTGTGCGCGAACTTAAAGACTGGTACCCTCAATACAATAAACCTTTGCTTATTTCAGGCCCTTGCAGTGTAGAAACGGAGGAGCAACTGAGAAACAGTGTTCTCCCTATTATTGATAAGGTAGACTTTGTTCGGGGTGGTATTTGGAAACCCAGGACTCGCCCAGGGAATTTTGAAGGACATGGCGAACGCGCATTGCAATGGGTACAAGCCCTTAGAAAGGAGACTCCTTTTAAATTTGCCATGGAAGTAGCTACTCCCGAACATGTTGAGCTGGCTCACCAGTATGAAGTAGACTTGGTTTGGATTGGTGCCCGAACCACCGTAAACCCTTTTAATGTGGCAGAACTTGCCGAGTCGTTTAAGGGTTCGGAACTACCCGTTTTTATAAAGAACCCCATTCATGCGGAACTGTCGCTCTGGAAAGGAGCGCTAGAGCGCTTCTCCAAAGCCGGAGTAAGTAAGCTAGGAGCCATACACCGGGGCTTTCATAGCTACCAGAAAAACAAATACAGAAATGTGCCCATGTGGCAAATACCTCTAGATCTGAAGAGTGAGTTTCCGGAGTTACCACTCTTGTGTGACCCCAGTCACATTGCGGGCGATCGTGGACTGGTTGCTGAAATTGCCCAACGAGCGCTAGACCTCAACTATGACGGGCTAATGATTGAGTCGCACTGCAAACCTGATGCGGCCTGGAGTGATGCCGCCCAGCAAATTGCCACAGCCAACCTTCCTGACCTTATCAATGGTTTGTTGCTACGAGACGATGTGTTTACTAAAGAAAACATCATTAACCAACTGGAGCTCATTCGAGAACAAATAGATCAGGCCGACCGGGAACTGCTGGAGGCTTTGAATCTGCGCATGAACCTGGTTGAAAAAATTGGTGAGTTTAAAAAAGAAAATAACGTAGCCATTTTTCAACTTAGCCGCTGGAAAGAAATTTTTCAGTCGAGACAAGAATGGGCCGATCAGCTAAACCTTGATCGCCAGTTTGTAGTAGAAGTGTTAAGATTATTACACCAACAGTCAGTGAAAACACAGACTGAGGTGTTCAACAAAAAAGAACAAAACCTAAATTTACCTAATGACTGACTTGGGACTACTGGGTCCGGAAAATACCTTTCACGATCTGGCAAGAAAGCGCTTCCTGCCTCACCTTAGTTTTGCCTATTTTCAAAACTTTGAAACCATCTTTAAGGCATTGAAAGATGGTCAAATAAAACAGGCTCTCGTTGCCCTCAGAAACTCACACTCCGGTCAGGTGGGCAATAATCTCGAAACCATACGCCAAAGAGGGCTTCAATTGATAGAGGAATTTGAGCTGCCTGTAAATCTGTGTTTGGGGAGTCTAAAACCAAACACGATAAAGAGCATTCGCAAGGTTTTTTCGCACCCCATGGCCATTAAAGAAACTACACATTTCTTTTCTAAATACAGTCATATAAAGTTCATTGCCAGCTCGAGTACGGCCGGAGCCATAGACGAACTTAAGAATAGCCGCGACTCTCAGGCAGCCGTTATTAGCTCAAAAGAGGCTTTAGAGTCTAAGGGCTTACTTATTATTGCCGAGGGCATTCAGGATGAAAAGCATAACACCACCACTTTTGGTTTGATCAGGGCCTAGACAATCGTTTTCCGATTTTTTTTCAAATAATGTTTTCTTTAGAAAACTAAGATGAATATGTTTAGGCCATGAAAACATTGTTCGCGGCTTACTTTTACTTTTTTTACTTTATCGAAAAGGTGAGGTGAACCGCAGCTTATTAAGAAAAAATTAACTTATCACATAGGCCCGGTTCACACGAACCGGGCTTTTTATTTTTAAAAAGTCATGGAAATTGTAGATATCAAAGACTGGGGGTTGGGGCTATCGGAGCACACATTGATAGCCGGACCTTGCAGCGCAGAAAGCCCCGAACAAATTGAGGCTATTGCCCGCGGACTAAAAGGAAGCCCTGTGGAAATGTTTAGGGCAGGCGTTTGGAAGCCCAGAACCAGACCCGGTTCTTTTGAGGGTATAGGCACCGATGCCCTGGAGTGGCTGAACATTGCCAAAGACATACTCAATGTGCCGGTTACGGTAGAGGTGGCCAACACCGCTCATGTAGAAGCCGCCCTTAAAGGTGGGGTAGACGTGTTATGGATTGGTGCCAGAACCACGGTAAACCCATTTTCTGTGCAAGAAATATGCGACTCTCTAAAAGGAGTAGATATTCCAGTAATGGTTAAAAACCCCATTAACCCCGACTTGCAGCTTTGGCTGGGTGCGTTTGAAAGGCTCAACAAGGTGGGCATTAAAAAACTAGCGGCCATACATCGCGGCTTCTCCGACCCCTACGAAAAGCGTTACCGAAACAAACCTGAATGGAGCATGCCCATTCACTTAAAGCGCATGATGCCGGGCATTTCGGTGGTTTGCGACCCAAGTCATATTTGTGGCACCAGAGAAATTATAGCATCGGTGAGCCAGCGAGCCATCAATTTTGGATTGGATGGACTAATGATAGAAACTCATCACGACCCGGATAAGGCCTGGAGCGATGCCAAGCAGCAGGTGACGCCTGAAATGCTGAAGATCATTTATGAAAACCTGAACTTCCGAGAATCCATTGATAAACATCCCGAGGCTATTACTGAACTGGAGCAACTTCGGCAAAAAATAGACCTTCTCGATGGTCAGATCATAGAGTTACTGGCCGATAGGTTTCAGATAATAAAGCAAGTGGGTGATTACAAAAGAGATCATAACCTGGCGGTATATCAGCCCGGAAGGTGGCAGGAAGTAATGGAGTCCAGAATAAGAACAGGCATGAAGAAAAACATGACCGAAAAATTCATGAAAAGTTTATTATTTGCCATTCATGAAGAATCAGTTAAAATGCAGGAAGCACAGCTCAAAGAAGTGAAGACTTCTGTAAAAATATGAGTATACAAATCGATGATATCAGTTTAAGCCTACCCTCGTTTTTCAACCAAAGCAAACATTCGCAGATTGCTGTTTTGGTAGATGAAAACACAAGGGCTCATTGCTACCCAAAAATTAAATCATTATTGCCCGAGCATCAACTTATTGAGGTAGCATCGGGCGAGATAAATAAAAATCTGCAAACCTGCGAGCACATATGGAAAGAGCTCACCAGGCACCAGTTCGACCGCAAGGCCCTGCTGGTTAATCTGGGGGGCGGAGTAATTGGCGATATGGGTGGTTTTTGTGCCGTAGCTTATAAAAGAGGGATCGACTTTATCAACATTCCCACTACCCTGCTGGCTACTGTAGATGCCAACATAGGTGGTAAACTGGGTATCGATTTTCATGGTTTTAAAAACCACCTGGGCTTTTTTCAGGATCCACTGCATGTATTCATTGACCCGATTTTTCTGGAAACTTTGCCCGAACGCGAACTTAGATCCGGTTTTGCCGAGGTGGTAAAGCATGGTTTAATAGCCGATGCCGACTATTTTGAAAAGGTGAGTTCAAAAGGGCTTAAGCAAGAGAATTGGAATGCTGTAATTGCTCACAGTATTCATATTAAGGATGCGGTAGTAAAAGAAGACCCCAAAGAGAGAGGTCTTCGCAAAATCTTGAACTTTGGCCACACCATAGGGCATGCCATTGAAAGCTACTACCTGCACACAGAAAACAGGCTACTCCATGGCGAAGCTATTGCTATAGGAATGATATGCGAAAGCTACCTCTCCGGTAAATTATTGGGTTTATCGGATAGTGCTGTCAAAACTATTTCTCAAACCTTAAAAGGTATTTATCCGGAACTAAGAATAGAAAAAAGACATTTTACAAGCATCATTGAACTGATGTACCACGACAAAAAGAATATCAACAACTTCCTCAATCACTCATTACTCTACGAAATAGGCCGGGCAGGTTACGATATTGCCGTAGACGAAAAAGATGTAATGGACTCATTGTTTTACTACTCCAAAACCTAAACTCCTTGGACACCAAAAAACTACCACATAGCCCCAAATTAAAATCAGTTGATATACCTCTTGAGGCTTCTAAAAGTGAGAGCAATCGGGCCCTTATAATCAACGCCATTTCGGGCAACCGTTCGGTAATCAGAAACCTGTCGAATGCCAGAGATACGCAAACGATGCTTCGCTTACTGAGCTCAGAAGAAACAACGCTCGATGTGCTTGATGCAGGCACCACCATGCGTTTTCTAACAGCCTATTCTATATTGGGAGAACAGCCCAAAATACTTACGGGCACCGAACGTATGCAGCAAAGGCCCATTCATATATTGGCCAAATCGCTCAAACAACTCGGTGCCAAAATTAAGTACCTCAACGAAGAAGGTTTTCCTCCTTTGCGCATAAAGCCACTGGAGCATCAGAAAACAAATCGATTGAGTATTAGAGGCGATGTGAGTAGTCAGTTTATATCGGCCTTGTTGATGATAGCTCCCGCATTGCCCCAAGGGCTTAGTCTGGAACTGAAAGGCAAAATTGGCAGCCGTCCTTACATTCAGATGACATTGGACATGATGCGTCTCTTTGGCGTACAGTCTAACTGGACCAACAACACCATAGAAATTGCTCCACAGAGCTACGGAGAATACCCTTATATGGTAGAGTCTGACTGGTCTGGGGCTAGCTACTGGTATAGCTTTGTCGCCCTGGCCGATGAGGCTAAAATAAAGCTACTGGGCCTACGGCAGAAGTCGCTGCAGGGCGACATAGCCATTGTGCGGATTATGAACCAGTTAGGTGTAATGAGCACTTTCGAAGATGATGGGGTGGTGTTGGAGAAAATTCCGCATCAGGAAGAGTTGGAGTTCGATTTCTCTGATTGTCCGGATCTTGCACAAACGGTTGCTGTAGTTTGTGGCATAAAAGGAATCCACTGCCGCATGACCGGCCTGGAAAGCCTCCGAATCAAAGAAACAGATCGAATTAAAGCCCTCAAAAAAGAGCTCAAAAAATTTAAAATTAAACTCAAAGAAGTTGAAGAAGGCTTCTGGGAGGTGAAATCGAAGTATCAGCCAAGTGAAGAGATTATAGCCATTGAAACCTATGACGACCATCGCATGGCTATGGCCTTTGCCCCCATAATGACCCGGCAGCCAATAATCATTCACAACCCCTCGGTAGTGAATAAATCATACCCTGGTTTTTGGGAGCATGTGGACAAAATAAGGTTAGAAAAATAAATGATTAAAAAAGAGGAACAGAGTTCCTCTTTTGTTGCCTTTAATATGGTTCGGTTGAACAATACTCCTTGCCGTTACCACAATCAATCCAAAATGACTGCTGTTCTGTACTCCAGCCCCCTGAGCAATGAGGGCTTGTTCCTACACAACAAGCCAGACCGTTTTCACAATTTCTTACACATTCTCCTGGATCATCGGCTATACATTTCCCTGGTCCTTGTCCGAAAGAGCTAAAGCCGAAGAAAATCATGACTAAGGAAAAGACCGATAGCGTAATTTTTCTTTTAATTTTCTCATAATTTATTGTTTAAATGTATTTATAAAATTTGCAGAGTCCTCACTCTGTTCAATTCCTGCTAATGGAAAAAATGCATCTTTAATCTCACCCTCTTCATTCAAATTGATCATGAAGGGTGTCATAAAGCCATTGTAACTTTGATCGATTTTATGATATGAATGAAGATTTGCGTATTTACTATTTTCCAAAAGAGGTTTAAAATTATCAGTATACTCTCCTTCGTAGATATTATAATAAAAAATTTCAGAATCGGGTATATTAAAAAAGACTTCATCCATCATCTTAACTGCTTTAAAAATACAGGTGTTGCAGTCTAAAGAGTTATACACCAAAATCATTGTATTTGTACTCCATCCATTCTTGTTTGGTGTAAGTAAAAACTTTTCACCTTTCAGTCTTTTTCTATAGTTCTCTGCCCGATCAGTTATTCTATCAAATTGCACTTCACTTTGACTCAATTTTTCTGATGAATTAGTCTGACAGCAATTTGTTAAAGTAATTAGCACGCAACATAAAATTGCCTTAATCAAATCTTTCATATCAGTCAATTTGAAACTTCATTAATTCTGCACCAGCTTTCTCAAAAGCATACAGGATATTCTCATCTACAGCGATTTCGTAGAAAAAGGAATTTGGCACATCAAGTTTAAGAACCCTATCAAAAGTCAGCTTATCTCCCTTTGCATTTATAACTATTATTTCGTTAGAAGCTAGCGCCTTATTGTTTCCTATGAACAATAAATATATGGTGTCCTCAAACGATGTAATATCTCTATAGTAATCAAATTGCAAAGTATATTTTCGTCTCGGATTTTGTTTTAAAAGTTCATCGTATACTCTTGACCTAAAACCCAAAAATTCACTCAAATCTAAACTATCAAGAACTTCCCCTTTAGAACTAAAAAGCTGTACAAAAGGTCTAGATGACCAAACTGAAGCCACTTTCCCATCTTTTAGAGCGAGAATATTTTGACTATTGATAGATCGATGATGGGAATAATTCTCAAATTCTTGAACTGTACCAAAAGTCTTTACAATATCCATTTTCTTATCAAAATGAACTATTGGCTTATCTGAGCGTAAACTTGGAGCAAAAATTTCACCTGAAGGAAATATTGCTGGCTTTCTATCGTACAACATTATTAATGTGTCCTTTGGCCTCATTTTTCTTTGGAATCTCCCCTTCAAATCGAATTGTGAAACTTGTAACTTATGATTATCGAAAACGAACAAACTTTCGTTTTCAAATTGAACGAAATTTGCCCCCAAAATTTCTTCAGGACCGTATCCTCTCTCGATGTAATTTTGAACTTCGAACTTATTGTTCAAAATCAACGACTTGTTGAGCTTGGCATCGTTTATGAAAATTCGGCCATCCTTAGCAGCAATCTCTGTTATACCATCAGTAACAAACGTTGTATCATTAAATTGATTATACCTAGCCTCAACAGACAAACTAATATACTCCAACCTAGTTTTTCTTGATTCACTATTGCAGCAGGTTGCAAAAAATACAACAAAAGCAAGTCCTAATATTTTTACAACTTCTTTTTTTCTCATTGTTTTACTTTACTACGAAAATATAAAATTTATTTTTTTTAAATACTCAAACCAGGGTCTAAATATTAACAATAACATAACTTACACCGAAGTTATTCTTTCAATACTTTTAGTGCATGACTAAGAAGAAAAAACTCGAAAACATCTCGATAGGCGAAGTATTTCGCAGAATTATATGGCCCAAAAGGGGCATGTTGTTATTCGGCCTGGTACTCATCTTACTACGAAGTGCCGCAACCTTAGTTCCTCCAAAAGCCACACAGTATTTAATAGATGATGTTGTGGTTGCAGGTGATGTTTCAGAATTAAAGAGGATAGTTGTTTTTGTAGTTCTTGCAATTGTTGTTCAGGCAGTTACATCCTTTATGCTTACCAGAATTTTGAGCGTTCAAGCCCAAAAACTGATAGCCAACCTCAGAGTGCAGGTTCAGAAGAAAATTCTATCACTTCCGATAAACTTTTTCGATAGCCAAAAGTCAGGAGCCCTGGTCTCTAGAATTATGACTGATGTGGAAGGTGTCAGAAATCTGGTAGGAACAGGGTTTGTTCAGTTAATAGGTGGATCAATAACGGCTGTTGCTGTATTAGTAATACTGATCAATATGAATGCTCGATTGACTGCTCTAATAGTGATCCCTATAGTCTTATTTGGCGTGATTGCCATGAAAGCATTTGGCATTTTGCGACCTGAATTCAGAAAAAGAGGAAAGCTCAATGCAGAAGTTACAGGTAGGTTGACTGAAACTTTAAATGGAGTAAGAGTTATTAAAGGTTTCGGAGCAGAACAACAGGAAATTAAAATATTTGAAAAAGGGGTCATATCGCTATACGAAGTAGTCAAAAAAACCCTGACGGCTACAGCATTCGTATCAAGCTCTGCCACATTCCTCTTGGCTGGCGTTGCCTCAACCAGTATACTAGGACTAGGAGGATACTACATTATCAATGGAAGTATGACCTCCGGTGAACTGGTAGCCTTTATTGCCTATTTGGCCGTGGTTGTTGCTCCGGTTCTCCAAATGTCGAACATTGGTAGTCAGATTACCGAAGCATTTGCCGGGCTCGATCGTACTGAAGAAATAATGCAAACTCCGTCAGAAGAAGATGATCAAACCCGAACCGTGGCGTTGGGCCCAATACATGGAGATATTCGGTTCGAAAACGTTTCTTTTGCTTACGATGGAGATGACGATGTAATCAAAAACATATCGTTCGATGCGCCAGCAGGTTCTGTTACCGCACTGGTGGGTTCGTCCGGCTCAGGCAAGTCTACCATAGCAGGTCTGGCAGCTACTTTCCTCAACCCTAGAGAAGGACGTGTTACGGTAGACGGCACTGATCTTTCTACGGTGAAGCTCAGCAGTTTTCGCGAGCAATTGGGTGTAGTACTACAAGACGATTTCCTCTTTGAAGGAACCATCCGCGAAAACATACTTTTCCCTCGCCCCAATGCCACGGAACAACAGCTACAGGAGGCTGTGGAAGCGGCCTATGTCAAGGAATTCACAGATAGGTTTGAGAAAGGCCTCGATACAGTGATTGGAGAAAGAGGGGTGAAGCTATCAGGAGGCCAACGCCAACGACTAGCCATTGCCAGGGCCATTTTGGCCAACCCGAGAATTCTCATTTTAGACGAAGCCACCTCCAACCTTGACACCGAGAGTGAATCTTATATTCAACAAAGCCTCAACGAGCTTATGAAAGGGCGCACCACTTTTGTAATTGCCCACCGGCTAAGCACCATTAAGAGAGCCGATAAAATATTGGTTATCGAAAAAGGAGAAATAGCCGAAAGCGGCACACATGATGAATTGATTGCAAAAGAAGGGCGGTACTTCCAATTATATACTTACCAAGCCCGAATTTAAAGCACAATAAATATGAAATACCTAATATCACTACTTCTACTTAGCCTGACTTATGGAAGCCTCAAAGCACAGGACCCAAACCGTTTTGCCGAAGAAGTAAGAAAGTTTGAGAATGCAGCAGAAAAATACCCTGCCAAAAACAGAATAGTGTTTACCGGCAGTTCCAGCATCAGGCTTTGGGTAGACTTTAAATCTTACTTTCCTGAACACAACGTTATTAATACCGGCTTTGGTGGCTCTGAAACCTCCGACCTTATTTACTACAAGGATTTACTCATTTCTCAATTCAAACCCAGACAAGTATTTATTTATGAGGGAGACAATGACTTGAATTCAGGAAAATCAGAGTTGGAGGTGTTGGCCGACATTAGCTCTCTTACCCAACAGTTACTCAATGAGGGAATTGAAAGCATAGTAATCATCTCAGCCAAACCGAGCATAGCACGATGGCACCTAAAGCCAGCTTACGAAAAACTAAATGAAGCCTTAAAGCATATGGCAAACCTTAGCCCCAGAGTTCGCTTTGCCGATGTATGGAGTCCTATGCTAAAGGAAGATGGATCGCTTAAAGAAAACATCTTTCTAGACGATGGCCTTCACATGAATAAGAAGGGCTACGACCTCTGGATTAAAGTAATTGGTCCACTTTTGGTGAATCCCTAAAAATTTTCTTTCGCATACAAACCCCACAAAAAAGCCCTTTAAATATCCTGAAGGGCTTTTTTGACTAACAACTGCGCCCGCCTGCAAATGCACCAACAAAACTTTTTATGAATATATGTTGAATATTTCATATAAAGTTTTCATCTTTAATCACCGTTTCACCTAAACGTATGAAAACACTAACCGTCTACGCGCTATTGCTGGGGACGGGACTTACCACCTTGCTTTCGATTTTAGATAATCGCGAGAGCCATGTGGCCCAGTTGTCCCCAATAGCTTTAGAATCACCCTTCGATTCTAAGCTTAAAGTAGAGTTGCCCCTACCCGGCCCTGCTTTGAAAGATTCTTCGGCCACCGTCCGAAAGAAAGAGTATCACATCTATTTTGAAAATCGCTCTACCGAAGCCATTGAAGTAGCCATTCGGTATAAAAGCTATAATGGAGATTGGGAAACTTCTGACATGGTTACCCTAGCCGCAGGAGAAAAAAGACGCATGGGAGTTTCTGACGAAAAGACCTACTTCTACTATGCAGAAAACAAACGCAAGTGGAAGAAAAAGAAATGGAAGGGTTCGCACCATTTTAGCCTGGGTGAAGAAACCTCTAACAAGGTAAAGTTTATAAAGGAACAGATATGGGAGTGTTACGACACTAAAATGTGCAACGCATTTGCAGTGTTTAGGTAACGTTAAGACAGGGGGGCTTGCTGGGAGCTCCCCTTCTCTTTATTCTCATCCCCACTTTTACCTTACATCCCATACGCTATTTAGGCCATCCGTATCCAATTTTTAGGTAAGCCACAGGAAGAAAATCCATTACAACGCCTGAAAATAGGCCGGAGCTTTTAGCAATCGGCTGCCATACCAGCTAAACATCTCTCCATCTACCAACCTCATCTCAACGCCAGGCAACTCATTTCTAATTTCAGACATGTGCTTTTTTTGGAAAGGGTATGGCTCTGAACTCAATAGAATAACTTCCGGGTCGAGCGCTTTAATATCTTCTAACCTCAGCTCGGGGTAGCGAGTCTCTTTCACCAGATTTTCGAACCCTGCCATCGACAGCATTTCATCAACAAAAGTATTTTTACCGACCGCCATGTACGGATCTTTCCAGATGAGGTAAACTGCCCTTTGCTTCTTTAGCGACTGCTCCTGCAGGGGTGCAAAAGCACTAAGTACATCTACTACCAGTGCCTCAGCCTCCTTTTCCCGACCAGTTAATTGGCCAATAGCCTCCATCATATCCAGCGCCTCATTGAGCGAAGCAATGTCACTCATCCAAACAGGGTATCTGGTGGCCAGCTCATTAATAAAACTCTCTTCGTTTTCTTCTTTATTCCCAATAATCAGGTCTGGTGCCAGCTCTTCGATTCTATTGAAATGAACTTGTTTTGTACCTCCTACTATGACTTTCTCTTTTCGCCAATGAGCAGGATGAATACAAAACTTGGTAATCCCAACCACCTCCTTATTCAACCCCAGGTCGTGAAGAAGTTCGGTTTGAGAAGGCACCAAAGAAACAATACGTTTGGGTATATCGGGCAACTCTACCGATCGCCCCATTTGGTCGGTAAACTTCATAGAACAATTGCTGCGCCCAATGGCTTAATATTTAACGATGGTTGTGAATGGGTCAGGTTCCGGATGTTCACTCCTAAAAGTAAATAACCGGAACACTACTTTGATCCTACTTGAGATACCTGAAATCGTGACCGTTTTCCAACTGAATCAAAAACTGATACATTAGTTCTATCACCTGTTCAATATCTTGCTCATGAGCTGTTTCAACAGTGGTGTGCATGTATTTTAAAGGCAGCGAAATTAAAGCAGCCGGCACCCCTTCGTTGCTATAAGCAAAAGCATCGGTATCCGTTCCGGTAGACCTAGAAGACGCACTTCTTTGATAAGGAATGTTTCTGGATTCGGCCACACCAATAAGCATGTTTAGCAGGTTATTCTGCACGGCCGGACCATAAGTTAACACCGGACCATTGCCACATTTTTGATCGCCCTGATATTTCTTCTCATACATGGGCGACTGTGTATCATGACAAACATCGGTACAAATGGCTACATGGGGCTTAATTCGTGCGGCAATCATTTCGGCTCCTCTTAAACCAATTTCCTCTTGCACGGCATTTACTATATACAAACCAAACGGAAGTTTATTGCCTTGCTCCTTTAACTTTCTAGCCACCTGGGCAATCATATAGCCTCCAATTCGGTTGTCGAGCGCTCGGCCACACCAGTATTTTCCATTGAGTTTAAACAGCTCATCATCGAAAGTAGCTACTGTGCCCACGTGAATGCCCATATCGAGTACTTCTTGTTTCGAAGAAGCACCCACATCGATGAAAATATTCTTAAGTGTGGGGGCATTTTCATTCTCTTTTTCGCGCACGTGTATAGCTGGCCAGCCAAAAACGCCCTTCACTACTCCCTTTTCCGTATGAAGGTTTACACGCTTGGAAGGAGCAATTTGATGGTCGCTGCCACCATTGCGAATCACATAGATATAGCCATCGTCCGAAATGTAATTGACAAACCAACTAATCTCATCTGCATGAGCTTCTATAACCACCTTGTATTCAGCTTCGGGGTTAATTACTCCCACCGCTGTACCGTAGTTGTCTGTAAAGTAAGTATCTGTGTATGGCTTAATGTAGTCGAGCCAAATTTGCTGGCCACTGGTCTCAAAACCGGTGGGCGAAGCATTGTTCAAGTACTTTATTAGAAATTCTTCTCTATTCATCTCCTTCTCTGTTCTGTTCTTTTAAGTTAAAGCGGAATGTTGCCATGCTTCTTTTTAGGCAGTGTATCCACTTTATTTTCGAGCATTTTAAAGGCTTTTATCAGCTTAGCTCTGGTTTGCTCCGGAACAATAACTTCATCGATAAAGCCTCTGCGAGCTGCTCCGTAAGGGTTGGCAAATTTAGCGGTATACTCATCTACCTTTTCTTGCAGCTTTGCCTCCGGGTCTTCAGCTTCAGCTATCTCCTTTTTAAAGATGATTTCTGCAGCTCCCTTGGCTCCCATTACCGCAATCTCGGCCATTGGCCAAGCATAGTTCATGTCGGCACCAATGTGTTTGGAGTTCATTACATCATAGGCTCCGCCATACGCTTTTCGGGTAATTACAGTAATTCTAGGCACGGTAGCTTCTGCAAAAGCATAAAGTAGTTTAGCTCCATTGGTAATAATACCGTTCCATTCCTGATCGGTTCCGGGTAAAAATCCGGGCACATCTTCCAGCACAAGCAGGGGAATGTTAAAACAGTCACAAAAACGCACAAACCGAGCTCCTTTGGTAGAAGAAGCAATATCGAGTACTCCGGCCAAAGCAGCAGGCTGGTTACCCACTATACCAATACTTCTTCCTCCCAAACGGGCAAAACCCACAATTATGTTTTCGGCATAGTTCTTATGTACTTCGAAGAAAGAGTCTTCATCAACCAATTGCTCAATCACCTCGTGCATGTCGTATGGCTGATTGGGATTGTCCGGAATGACATTGTTCAACCCTTTGCGCACCTCATTTTCAGGCAAGTACTCATAAACGGGGGCATCTTCTTCACAGTTTTGAGGAATATATGAAAGCAATCGCTTGATATCATTAATGCACTGTACCTCGTTGGCCGATGCAAAATGAGTAACTCCACTTTTGGAGCTGTGGGTACTGGCTCCACCAAGCTCTTCGGCCGTCACATCTTCCTGAGTAACCGTTTTTACCACATTGGGGCCCGTAACAAACATATATGAGGTGTTTTCTACCATGAATATGAAATCGGTAATGGCCGGAGAATACACCGCCCCACCGGCACATGGCCCCATAATGGCGGATATCTGAGGTATTAGTCCTGAAGCCCGTGTGTTGCGGTAGAAAATATCGGCATAGCCACCCAACGAAACTACTCCTTCCTGAATTCGTGCCCCACCACTATCATTCAGCCCAATAATTGGAGCTCCATTCTTCATGGCCAAATCCATAATCTTACAGATCTTCTCAGCATGTGTTTCGGATAGTGAGCCTCCAAAAACGGTGAAATCCTGAGAATAAACGTATACCAGTCGGCCATTTACAGTACCGTAGCCTGTTACTACACCATCGCCCAAAAACTTTTGCTTATCCAGGCCAAAATCGGTTGCCCTGTGTTCTACAAACTTGCCGATTTCCTCAAATGAACCTTCGTCTAAAAGGAGGGCAATTCGCTCTCTGGCGGTTAGTTTCTTTCTGGCATGTTGAGCCTCAATTCTTTTCTTTCCTCCGCCCAAAAGAGCCTTGGCATTCTTCTCTTCTAGCAAAGCATATTTCTCTGCTTTTGTCAAAACTTTGAGCGGTGCTTTTTCTGCTTTCTTATCTGCCATAGGTAGTTCTGTAATTTGGTAGCCAAAGATAGAGACATACATGGAATTATGAATTTTGAGAAAGGTATTTGTCCATAGTGGCTCTCTATTTTTAGTGAATAAATCCTATATTCGGCCAACTTTTCGCGGAGTAGGGTATGAGGAAAGCTGTCATAGATTTAGGAACCAATACCTTCCATTTGTTCATTGTAGAACTTGAGGCAGGAGTGCTCAAAACACTCTACAAGGAGAAAATTGCCGTAAAAATTGGTAAAAATGGCATTAGCAAAGGCCTCATTGCAAAAGATGCCATGAAGAGAGCCGTTCATACGTTGGAGGTTTTCAAAACAGTACTCAACCAGTTTGAGGTAACCGATGTAATAGGGGTGGCTACCAGCGCCATTCGAAATGCGCGTAATGGTCAAGAACTCTTAGACAGGATCTACGAATCTACTCAAATCGAAATCCAGATTATTGATGGCGATAAAGAAGCGGAACTGATCTTTGAAGGGGTGAGAGCTGCCGGAGCCGTGGGCAAGAATTATGAACTAGTGATGGACATTGGCGGTGGCAGTGTGGAGTTTATTATTGGCAACGAAGATAAGATACTCTGGAAAAGGAGTTTTGAAATTGGAGCACAACGCTTGCTCGATAAGTTTCATAAAAAAGACCCTATGCCCCCTAAGGCTGTTACCGAGATGTTTGCCTGGCTGGATTCCGAGCTCTCAGATCTGAAGAAGGCTATTGCTGAATATCGGCCTACCGGCCTGATTGGCTGTTCGGGTACCTTTGATACACTCACCGAAATTTACTTTAAGGAAAGTAATCAGGATCGTCCGGTACACCCTACGGTATTTAAGCTACCCATAAAGGCTTATAGGGATACGCATAGGGAGCTTCTAATCAAAGACAAGGCGGCTCGCCTGGCCATTCCGGGTATGGTTTCTATGCGTGTAGACATGATCGTTGTAGCCAGCTGCCTTATTTCTTTTGTTTCTGATCTTATTCCTACTGACCACATTACGGCCTGTACATATGCTCTTAAGGAAGGGGTACTGTACTCCATGGAACATAAACCTATTGCGGAAAAGCAATAATTAACGCAACATGAATCACTACTCGTACGACCAACTCCACACGTTTTCCAAGAAAATATTTCTGGCTATGGGCTGTTCGGAGTCACACGCCACCACCGCTGCCGACACTCTTCTTTCGGCCGATATGCGAGGCGTAGATTCTCATGGCGTGGCCCGGCTTAGCGGTTATGTACGACTGTGGGAGAAGAAACGTATTAACGCAAAGCCCAACATTCGAGTGGTTCATGAAAGCCCCAGCACTGCGGTGGTCGATGGCGATGGCGGTCTCGGGTTGGTGGTAGCTCCGTTTGCTATGCTGGTGGCTATTGAAAAAGCTGAAAAGGCCGGAACCGGCTGGGTGGCCGTGAGAAACTCCAACCACTATGGCATTGCGGGTTACCATGCCATGCAGGCTCTAGCCCATGATATGATAGGCATGTCTATGACCAATGCCAGCCCGCTGGTAGCTCCTACTTTTTCTAAGGAAAGACTATTGGGCACTAACCCCATAGCAGTGGCCATTCCGGCCGATGAGGAGCCTCCTTTTGTAGGTGACTTTGCCACCACTACTGCCGCCAATGGCAAGCTGGAAATTCTGCAACGCAAGGGAGAACCCGCTCCCAATGGATGGATTCAGGACAAGGAGGGAAACACCACTACCAATGCCTATGGGGTAAAGGAAGGCGGAGCCTTGCGCCCTCTTGGAGGAGACAGACAGAACGGAAGCCATAAGGGTTATATTCTGGGTTCCATTGTCGATATTTTTTCCGCTGTACTCTCGGGGGCCAACTACGGCCCATGGGCTCCACCATTTGTAAGTTTCATAGACCCGGTGTCAGACCCGGTGGGCGAAGGGTTAGGCCATTTTTTTGGCGCCATGCGAATAGATGCTTTCAGGCCTGCTAGTGAGTTTAAGCAACACATGGATCAATGGATCAGACGGTTCAGAGGCTCTGCACCCATAGAATCGAATCAGCAGGTGCTTATACCCGGAGACCCTGAGAGAGCTTTTGAAAAAGAAAGAAGCAAAAAAGGCATTCCTCTTCTGGAGCCTGTAGAAAAAGATTTGAGAGCTCTGGGAATGAGATTCGAGGTAGAATTTTAGCCAACCTTATATGGAGCCTTGGAACCAATGAGTGAATCGGAAGAAGGTCTGTTGCCCGAAACCCTGTTTAGATATATCTCACTACAATTTAAGAAAGAGAAACCTCCTTAGCCCCTGGCTTAAAAAGTAACACCAAATCGAAAAACCCACGCACTACCATAGGGTGACCGAATGGAATCGTAAGCCAAATTATAGAGCACTGTAATATTTACTCCTCCTCTGGCAAAAATGGGTTGAAAAGTTCCGCCCCCAATAAACACCCCCGGCACCCACTCTCTGGTGGTGCGGTTAGAGCCATCGTTAAGAGGCACCTCCGTATTGAGGGTTTCTACCTCACCATGAGCAAAGTAATTTTCAATAACCGTGTGCCTGAGGAATGCCCTTCCCCCATACACACTATTCGAAACTCTGAACCGATCATTGCCGGGCAGAATAATAAACTCTCTGGAAACATAGAGATAAGTAGCTCCTACCCCCACCGAAAAATCAGTATTAACCATATAGCCAACAAGTGGAGAGATATCTACAAACGATGACCCTCCGCCAAAACCAAGGTTAGCTGAAAAGTTACCACCAAAGAATAACCGATCTTTGAATTGAAGCGAGTCGGCTTCTTCCTCCTCAAAGTAAACCTGCCCCAGAAGGCTGCTCGAGAGGCTTAGCAATACGATGGAATAAAACAGTTTTTTCATATACTAAAAAAGTCCTCGGCTGAGGACTTCGTTTAATCTTCTGTTACTATAACGTAGAGGTCTTCACTCTGTTTCCGCATCATGTATTTTTCGCGGGCAAATTTTTCGAGCAGCTCTTTGTTTGTGCTCAGCTCCTCCCTGTCTTTGAGTACTTCTTGCTTTTTCTGCAGGTAGTATTCTTTTTCAGCCTTCAGTTCATTTAGCCTGCTGGCCATTCTAAACTGGGATAATACATCGTTCGAATCGATGAAAATCATCCAAAAAACGAAGAACAGACCGAAAAGTACGTAGTAGTTCTTCAAAACTTTCGGAATTCTGGTGAAAGGATTCATAGGTTAAAGATACGGAAGTTTTGAGTTGAAAGTCAATGAGTTTTGAAATCCTGCAGCCCAGATAGCTTCAGGGCTGCCAACTTGCTATTCCTGGGCAAGCTATGGAGATTAGAACAATTTGCTTCGATTCAAAAGTCCAACCCTCCTAACCTTCTTCTCCACGGAGGAATGTGCATGCAAACACCCTTGGGGCAAAGTTAGCGGAAACAGCATCTGCCAGAAAATTGCTCACAAGAGGAGGACATAAAAAAAGCACCTCAAATGAGATGCTCTATTTATATCTAAAGTCTATGTACCAGATACTCTGTACCCAGGTACTAATAAGCCTTTCTAAAACCCTTACCAGGGAATTTACCCACTTCGCCCAGCTCTTCTTCAATTCGAATCAACTGGTTGTATTTTGCCATTCTATCCGAACGAGAGGCCGAACCGGTTTTGATCTGCCCTGTGTTCAGTGCCACGGCCAAATCGGCAATGGTATTGTCTTCAGTTTCTCCGGAACGGTGAGACATAACGGCCGTATAGCCATTTGTTTTGGCAAGGTTCACAGCTGCTATGGTTTCGGTGAGCGTACCTATCTGATTAACTTTAATGAGTATTGAATTTGCTATTCCGTTATCAATACCCTTTTGAAGACGGCTCACATTGGTCACAAACAGATCGTCACCCACCAACTGTACTTTATCGCCTATCTTCTCGGTAAGTGCCTTCCAGCCCTCCCAATCGTCTTCGAACATGCCGTCTTCTATAGAAACAATAGGATATTTGGCGCAAAGACTTGCCAAATAGTCGGCCATTTCTACGGGGCTTAGCTTTTTACCTGTAGAGTCCTTGAAGTAATATACCTTTTCATCTTCCAGATAAAACTCTGATGAGGCCACATCCAAGGCATATACAATATCTTCACCCACTTTGTAGCCTGCATTTTCAACCGCCTGAGAAATTACCTCAAGAGCCTCATCGTCAGACCCAAGGTTAGGAGCAAAACCTCCTTCATCGCCTACGTTGGTAGCAAGCCCCTTGTCAGAAAGTACTTTTTTAAGGTGATGGAACACCTCAGCCCCCATACGAATAGCTTCTGAGAAGTTAGCAGCTCCTACAGGCATAATCATAAACTCCTGAAAGTCTATGGAGTTATCAGCATGCGAACCTCCATTAATGATGTTCATCATAGGCACGGGAAGCGTGTTGGCACTTACCCCTCCTACGTATCTGTAAAGCGGAAGACCAAGCTCTGCTGCTGCTGCTTTGGCTACGGCTAGTGAAACACCCAAAATAGCATTCGCGCCCAGGTTACCTTTGTTTGGAGTACCATCGGCTTCCAACATAATCTTATCGATCAGGTTTTGCTCGAATACTGAAAAGCCAATGATTTCTGCAGCCAGTACGTCATTTACATTCTGTACAGCTTTGGTCACCCCTTTGCCCAGATATTTTGATTTATCGCCATCTCTTAACTCCACGGCTTCGTGGGCTCCGGTAGAAGCTCCTGAAGGAACTGCCGCGCGACCCATGACACCATTTTCGGTCACTACATCGACCTCAATGGTTGGGTTACCTCTTGAGTCTAAAATTTGTCTGGCGTGTACGCTTTCTATTAAGCTCATATTGATTCCTTGTTATGATTTGAATAGGTTGATAAATTGATCGAACAAATAACGTGAATCGTGAGGGCCCGGAGAAGACTCTGGGTGATATTGTACGGAAAACGTTTTCTTACCCTTAACCTGAATACCAGCGCATGTATTGTCATTGAGGTTAATGTGTGTAAGCTCGAGTATACCTGACTTCTCAACCTCTTCTCGACTCACGGCAAAACCATGGTTCTGAGAGGTCACTTCGCTCTTGCCCGACACCAGGTTCTTTACCGGATGGTTAAGCCCTCTGTGACCATTGTGCATTTTAAAAGTGGACACTCCGCACGCCAAAGAGATGATCTGATGCCCCAGGCATATTCCAAATAGTGGCTTGTCGGCAGCCATAATTTTCTTCGCGGTTTCAATGGCATAATCCATTGCCGAAGGATCGCCAGGACCATTGGACAGGAAGTATCCATGAGGATTCCACTGCTCCATTTCCTGAAAACTTGTTTTGGCGGGGAACACTTTCAGATAAGTACCTCTACTGGCCAGGTGCTTGAGTATGCTGGTTTTAACCCCAAGGTCTAGCACGGCCACACGGTAAGGCGCAGACTCTTCACCGACAAAGTAAGGTTCTTTGGTAGATACAAAAGAGGAAAGCTCAAGACCTTCCATATTGGGCACCTCAGCCAGTTTAGCGGCCAATTCTTCGTCAGAAAGATCTTCTGAAGATATGATGGCATTCATGGCTCCTTTACTTCGTATGTGCCTTACCAGCAAACGAGTATCCAGCTCAGAAATACCTACAATGTTGTTTTTGTCGAGGTAGTTCTGCAACGAGTCGGTACCGGTAGGGCGGCTAAAATCCTGAGAGAAGGTATTTACTACCAATCCTCTGATTTTCGGACTGTCAGACTCTTGTTCGCTGTCTTCCACACCGTAATTGCCTATATGAGAGGTAGTGTTCACTACAATCTGGCCGTAATAGGAAGGGTCTGTGTAGATCTCCTGATACCCGGTCATTCCGGTGTTGAAGCAGATTTCTCCGCCTGCTGTTCCAATTTTACCTATGGCTACACCTTCGAAACGAGAACCGTCTGCCAGGAGTAAAACCGCTTTTTTTTGTGATTGATCGAATGAATTTTGAGACATATCTTGATTGGCTTGCGTTTGACGCATCGTGCAAAAATAATGTGTATTTGTTAGGGAGCAAAACCTAATAAAAAAGGGATTGAACTTTCGTCCAATCCCTTTTCAATATCTGGTAATTTATACAATTACTCTTCGCTTTTCTTTTCCTCATCAGCAGCAGGAGCTTCCGGTTCGGCAGCAGCTTCCGCCTTAGGCTCTGCAGGTGCTTCTTCTTTCTTCTCCTCCTTAGCGGCTTTCTTTTCGGCTTTGGCTTCGGTAGCTGTTGCTTCCTTGGCTTCGCCCGATTTTTTACCGCCTCTTCTGCTTCTTCGGGTAGTTTTCTTTTCTTCCTTGGTTTCACCAAGCAATAGCTCGTTGAAGTCAACCAACTCTATGATACACATATCCGCATTATCACCCAGACGGTTGCCTGTTTTGATAATTCTTGTGTAACCACCTGGTCTGGTTGCTACTTTTTCGGCTACTTCATTGAACAACGTGGTAACAGACTCTTTGTCCTGAAGGTAAGAGAACACCATTCTTCTTGAGTGAGTGGTATCGTTCTTAGCTCTGGTGATCAAAGGCTCCACATATTTTCTCAAAGCTTTAGCCTTGGCTACTGTGGTTGTGATTCTCTTGTGAAGAATCAAAGAAGAAGCCATGTTAGACAGCATTGCTTTTCTGTGAGCCGCTGTTCTACCTAAATGATTAAATTTCTTCCCGTGTCTCATCTGTTATTCCTCGTCCAATTTATATTTCGACAAATCCATACCGAAGGTCAAGTTCTTCTCAGCAACTAGTTGCTCTAGCTCTGCCAAAGATTTCTTACCAAAGTTTCTGAACTTCATCATATCAGAAATCTCTAATCTTACCAAATCTCCCAAAGTGCGTACATCGGCTGCTTTCAAGCAGTTGTATGCTCTTACTGAAAGGTCGAGATCGTTCAGAGAAGTCTTCAATAGCTTGCGCATATGAAGCATTTCTTCATCTACCTGCTCAGGCTCATCCAATGCACCAGTTTCCAGAATCATATTCTGATCTGAGAACAGCATGAAGTGCTGAATAAGTATGTGAGCGGCACCCTTCAATGCATTCTCAGGGTGGATAGAACCATCGGTTTTAATATCCAAGATGAGCATTTCGTAGTCAGTCTTCTGCTCTACCCTGGTGTTTTCAACGCTATACTTTACGTTTTTGATTGGCGTAAAAATGGCATCGATTGGGATATAACCGAATACTTGCTCGCTTGGCTTATTTTCTTCGGCAGGGAGGTATCCTCTGCCTTTTTCAATGGTTAGTTCAATTTCGAACTTCACTGATGGATCAAAGTGACAAACCACATCTTCGGGGTTAAGGATTTCGAACGCACTGGTGAATTTCCCAATATCACCCGCATTGAATTTATCCTGCCCTTCGATAACCACATTGATCTTGTTATCTACAGTGTCTGAGATTTTCTTAAACCTTACTTTCTTGAGGTTCAAAATAATTTCAGAAACATCTTCTACAACACCTTCAATGGTAGAGAACTCGTGCAATACACCAGGAATTTTAATTCCTGTGATGGCATAGCCCTCCAGAGAAGAAAGCAATATTCTTCTCAGTGCATTACCAATAGTAACCCCGTAGCCTTTTTCAAGGGGTTTGAAGATAAACTGACCGTGAAAATCGTCAGCCTTTTCCATCACCACTTTCTCCGGGATTTGAAATGCAAGTATTGACATATATGTAATGTTTTAATGTTCTAAAATAGATTACTTAGAGTAAAGCTCGACAATTAGCTGCTCTTTAATGTTCTCAGGAATATCTTCTCTTGTAGGAACATTAATCATTTTACCAGCCAATTCCGACTTATTGAACTCTAACCATGGGTATCTCTGAGCAGTGTTAGCTGCTACGCTATCAGAGATAAGCTCCAATGACTTAGACTTCTCTCTAACTGCAACTACATCGCCAGGCAATACATGGTATGAAGGAATGTTCACAATCTCACCGTTTACGGTAATGTGTTTGTGAGACACCAACTGTCTTGCAGCCCTTCTTGTAGGTGCAATTCCTAATCTGAACACCAGGTTATCCAATCTTGCTTCCAATAATTGAAGTAAGATTTCACCGGTAACTCCAGATTTTCTTGAAGCTTTGTCGAACAAGTTAGCAAACTGCTTTTCAAGCACCCCGTAAGTATACTTGGCTTTTTGCTTCTCCATTAACTGGATAGCGTATTCAGACTGCTTTCTTCTTCTACCACGACCGTGCTGGCCGGGAGGATAAGCTTTCTTTTGTAATGCTTTGCTATGACCGAAAATAGGATCGTTAAACCTTCTCGCGATTTTAGCCTTTGGTCCTTTATATCTTGCCATTACTTCTTAAATTCTTAATTAAACTCTTCTTCTTTTAGGTGGACGGCATCCGTTGTGCGGAAGCGGAGTAACGTCTCTAATAACAGTTACTTCAATTCCAACATTCTGGATAGTTCTGATTGCAGATTCACGACCTGCACCAGGACCTTTCACAAAAACCTCAACTTTTCTTAAACCAAGGTCGTACGCAGCCTGCGCACAGTTTTGAGCGGCCATCTGAGCAGCATAAGGAGTGTTCTTTTTAGAACCCTTAAAGCCCATTTTTCCGGCAGAAGCCCAAGAAATAACCTGTCCTTGCTGATTGGTCAAAGAGATGATGATGTTGTTGAAAGACGCCTTGATGTGCGCCTGCCCAAGAGCATCAACCTGCACTACTCTTTTCTTAGCTTTATCTTTTCTTTTTTGAGCCATCTTCAAATATCTTTTTCGGCATTAAAAACTTACCTATTACTTAGTTGCCTTTTTCTTGTTAGCAACCGTCTTTCTCTTTCCTTTTCTGGTTCTGGCGTTGTTTTTGGTATGCTGACCACGAACAGGAAGTCCTTTTCTGTGTCTCAAACCTCTGTAACAGCCAATGTCCATCAATCGCTTGATGTTCATTTGAACCTCTGACTTAAGAACACCTTCTATTTTGAACTCTTCACTGATGATGGTTCTGATGTCTTTCTGTTGGTCATCGTCCAGGTCGCCAATTTTAGTATTTACATCAATACCTGCCTTTGCCAATATGTAGTTGGCTGAGCTACGACCAATACCGAAAATATAGGTTAAACCAATTTCGGCTCTCTTGTGATCTGGAATATCTACTCCTGCAATCCTTGCCATAATTACCCTTGTCTTTGTTTGAATCTAGGATTCTTCTTGTTAATCACGTACAACTTTCCGTTTCTGCGGATTATCTTACAATCGGCACTACGCTTCTTGATAGACGCTTTTACTTTCATGTTTCGTTATTTATACCTGTAAGTAATTCTTCCTTTTGTTAAATCATAAGGCGACATCTCCAGTTTTACTCTGTCGCCCGGTAAAATCTTAATGTAGTGCATTCTCATTTTTCCTGAGATGTGAGCCAACACCACATGTCCATTTTCCAGCTCAACACGAAACGTAGCGTTAGGCAGTGCCTCTACGATCGTTCCGTCTTGCTCAATAGATCCTTGTTTAGCCATGTTAAAACTTTACTACTTCTTCTATATATTGATGACTTGTCAATATTTCAGTACGATCTTTGAAGATGGCCACGGTATGTTCAAAATGGGCTGATGGCTTACGATCTCTTGTTCTGATCGTCCATCCATCGCTCTCTTGCACAATTTGTCGAGCCCCCAAGTTTACCATTGGTTCAATGGCAATAACCAAACCTTCGTTTAGTTTTGGTCCTCTACCGCGCTTACCATAATTGGGCACCTCAGGCCCTTCATGTAAGCTTCTGCCTAAGCCATGTCCTACCAACTCGCGAACCACAGAGTAACCTCTGTCTTCTACATACTTCTGGATGGCATAGGCTAAGTCTCCTATACGGTTACCAAACCTGGCTTCTTCAATACCTACATACAACGACTCTTTCGTTGCCTTTAGAAGTGATAAAGTCTCTGGGGAAATGTCTCCTACGGGGTAAGTATAAGCGGAATCGCTATGAAAACCTTGGTAGAAGACTCCACAATCTACAGAGATTATATCACCGTCTTTCAATTCATACTCGCTCGGAAACCCATGAACAACCACTTCGTTCACGGATATACAAAGCGTGGCGGGGAAACCATTGTAACCTTTAAAGGAACCTGTTGCCCCATGATCTGCGATAAACTCTTCTGCAACTTTATCGAGATCTTTGGTTTTTACGCCCGGCTTTATAAGCTTGGCTATTTCTCCGTGAGCTCTGGCAAGTATGTCTGCACTCTCACGTATTTTTTGAATCTCTTCTTCGGTCTTGTAAAAGATCATATTTACGCCACCGCTACATTCTGAGATCTTCCTCTCATCTTGCCCGACTTCATCATGCCTTCATAATGTCTCATGAGCAGGTAGCTCTCAATCTGCTGTAGCGTATCGAGTATTACACCTACCATAATGAGCAATGAGGTTCCACCATAGAACTGGGCGAATGCATCGCCAACTCCTGCATTACGGGCAAACACAGGAAGCACCGCAATAATGGCTAAGAACACAGAGCCAGGAAGGGTAATTTTATCTAATACTCCACCTATAAATTCGGAGGTTGGTTTGCCCGGCTTAATACCAGGAATAAAGCCTCCGTTTCTCTTCAAATCGTCAGCCATGCTAGACGGGTTCACGGTAATGGCCGTGTAGAAGAAAGTGAAGGCAATGATTAATATGGCAAACACCACATTGTACTGCCAACCGTAAATATTCGAGAACATGGTGGTCATTCGAGCGGCAAAGTCATTATTCTCTGCCCATATCTGACCTATTAGTGTAGGAAGAATCATTAGTGCCTGAGCAAAAATGATTGGCATAACACCTGCCGCATTAACTTTCAGAGGAATGAACTGACGCTGACCGCCATATACCTTGCCTCCTACTACTTGCTTGGCGTATTGTACCGGAATTCTACGCGTGGCTTGTACCAATGCTACCGTTACAATTACTACTCCGAACAACACTAATATTTCTACTACTGTAAAGATTGCTCTGCTCAAACCATTGGTTACAAAGAACTCATTGATGGCCGCTGCAGGCAAGCTTGAGATAATTCCGATCATGATAAGCATTGAAATTCCGTTTCCAATTCCCTTATCAGTGATCTTCTCACCTAACCACATACAGAACATCGTTCCTGAAGTGAGTAGAATCATGGCCGTAATCATAAAGAAAGTAGGATCTACACCGGGAGCCAACGCGTTTTCGTTGAGTATGGTCACCTTAATGTATCCCACACTTTGAGCAAGAGTAACCAGTATAGTTAGTACCCGCGTAATTTGTGTGAGCTTCTTTCTTCCTGATTCTCCCTCTTTTTGCATTTTCTGGAAGCTAGGCACGGCCACAGTCATCAGCTGAATCACAATAGATGCTGAGATGTAAGGCATAATACCTAATCCAAAAATGGAAGCTCTGCTAAAAGAACCTCCTAACAATGCGTTGAGGATACCAAAAATACCACCATCAGCATCGGTCAATAAGTTGGGATCTACACCAGGTAGTACAACAAAAGACCCTAGTCTGAAAATGACGAGGAATCCTAGCGTGGCTAGGATTCTATTTCTTAGTTCCTCAATGGAAAAAATATTCTTTATGGTGGTGATGAATTTCTTCATTGAATTAAAGCTTTGTAACAGTACCTCCTACTTTCTCAATAGCTGCCTCAGCAGTAGCAGAGAATTTATGTGCTGTCACTTCTACTTTTGACTTAAGCTCTCCTCTGCCCAACACCTTGATGAGGTCATTCTTAGCAGCCAAGCCATGAGAGGCTAGTACTTCCAGATTGATCACTGACTCACCAGACTGGTCTACCAACTGCTGAATAGTATCAAGGTTGATGGCTTTATACTCTGTTCTGTTAGGGCTATTGAAACCGAACTTAGGCACTCTTCTCTGAAGAGGCATCTGACCACCTTCAAAACCGGCCTTTCTTGAATAACCTGATCTTGATTTGGCACCTTTGTGTCCTCTTGTAGAGGTTCCACCTCTACCGGATCCCTGGCCTCTACCTACCCTTTTATTTGATTTTGTAGAACCTTCTGCAGGTTTTAATGTATTCAGTTTCATCTTATGCTTCCTTTACAGATACAAGGTGATTTACTTTATCGATCATACCGGCAATTTGAGGAGTAAGTTCTACCTCAACTGAACGGTTGATTTTACCTAAACCGAGTGCCTGAATAGTTCTTTTTTGTTTTTCAGGTCTGTCGATGGTACTTCTTGTTTGCGTAATAATAACCTTCGCCATAGTAAATTACCCGTTAAAAACTTTCTCTAATTCTACACCTCTTTGTTCAGCAATAGTATAAGGATCTCTCATTTTTAGCAACGCATCGAAGGTTGCTTTTACCACGTTGTGTGGGTTGGAAGAGCCCTTGGACTTGGCCAATACGTTGTGAATACCTGCTGATTCGAATACGGCACGCATAGCACCACCCGCAATCACACCAGTACCTTCAGAAGCCGGCTTCACTAATACAAAACCTCCTCCAAACTTACCAAGTGCCTCGTGCGGTACTGTACCTTTCAGTACGGGTACTTCTACCAAATTCTTCTTAGCGTCATCTATACCTTTGGTGATAGCGTCTGTTACTTCATTGGCTTTTCCCAATCCGTAACCTACAACACCGTTTCCGTCACCTACCACAACAATTGCAGAGAAACTGAACCTTCTACCACCTTTTACTACTTTGGCTACACGCTTAATGGCAACAACTTTTTCTTTCAAGTCGATGTCACTAGCTTTAACTCTGTTCATTTTTTGTGTCATCTCTTTTTAAAATTTAAGACCACCTTCTCTTGCACCATCGGCCAAAGCCTTCACTTTACCGTGGTAGACATATCCGTTTCTATCAAAAACCACTGAACTGATGCCGTTGGCTGTGGCCTTTTCGGCCAATTTTTTACCAACTTCTCTGGCCACTTCTACAGTGGTATTTTCTTTTGCTCCAAGCTCTGCTGAAGAAGCAGACACTAAGGTGTGTCCTTGCTCATCGTCTATAATCTGAGCATATATTTTTGTATTACTCTTGAATACAGAAACTCTAGGCCTAGCTGCCGTTCCGGAAATCTTCTTTCTGATTCCTCTTTTGATTCTAAGTCTACTCTTACTAATAGCCATGATACCCTTTATTTAGAAGCAGTTTTACCAGCCTTTCTTCTAATCTTCTCACCAACGAACTTGATACCTTTTCCTTTGTAAGGTTCAGTTTTTCTAAGCGATCTGATCTGAGCAGCTACTTGTCCAATTAATTCTTTATCTGTACTAGACAAAGTTACGATAGGGTTTTTCCCCTTATCCATTTTAGCCTCGGCCTTAACTTCGTCTGGCACCTGCATATATATGTTATGCGAATATCCCAGGTTTAGCTCCAACACATTGTTAGCAACTGCAGCTTTGTAACCTACACCCACCAACTCGAGCTCTTTAGTATAACCCTGATTAACTCCCACAACCATGTTGTTTAGCAAAGCTCTGTACAAACCATGCAAAGACTTGTGTCTTTTTTGATCCGTAGGACGAACAATGCTCATAACACCATCTTCAACAGTTACTTTGAAATCAGGATCAATCTCCTGAGTCAACTCACCCTTTGGTCCTTTAACAGTAACCGCACCGGCAGCTACGTCTACAGATACGCCAGAAGGAAGAGTGATCGGTTTATTACCAATTCGTGACATCTATCTATATTCTAGTATACGTGACACAATATTTCCCCACCAATATGCTGAGTTCTGGCTTCCTTATCGGTCATAATACCTCTGGAAGTAGAAATGATAGCAATTCCAAGTCCGTTCAACACTCTTGGAAGCTCTTCAGCACCTGCATACTTTCTCAAACCTGGCTTACTGATTCTTTGAAGCTTCAGAATAGCCGGCTCTTTAGTACGTGAATTGTATTTCAAGGCAATTTTAATCTTACCCTGAACACCATCATCTTCGAACTTATAATTCAAGATGTAGCCTTTTTCATGAAGCACTTTAGTGATTTCCTTCTTCACCTTAGAGGCAGGAATCTCGATCACTCTGTGCTTTGCTTTTATCGCGTTTCTCAAACGCGTTAAATAATCTGCTATTGGATCAGTCATTTTTTAATGTTTTACGCTGTTTTTGAGCGTGTGCACCCTGGCGATATCACCCAGGCATGCCCTTTATAAAATGTTAAATACCTTCCGGCCGAAACCGGCCTGCAAAGGTATTGATATTTTCTTGTAATAAAAAGAAAGTTTACCAGCTTGCTTTTGTAACTCCAGGAATCTTACCTGCAGAAGCCATCTCTCTGAAGGTTACCCTTGAGATACCGAATTTTCTCATGTATCCTTTAGGTCTTCCTGTAAGCTTACAACGGTTGTGTAATCTTACCGGAGAGGCATTTCTTGGCAATTTGTCCAGACCTTCGTAGTCACCTTCTGCCTTAAGCTTAGCTCTTTTTTCAGCATAGCGGGCTACGAGTCTTTCTCTTTTTCTTTCTCTAGCTTTTACTGCTTCTCTAGCCATATTTGTCTTATTTTTTACCGGTAGCGAAAGGCATACCCAACGCCTTCAGCAACTCGAAACTTTCTTCGTCAGTATTTGCAGTGGTAACGAACGTAATGTCCATACCAGTAATTTTGTTCACCTTATCGATAGATATTTCAGGGAAGATGATTTGCTCTTTTACACCAAGGGTGTAGTTTCCTCTACCATCAAAGCCCTTATCTTTCACTCCTCTAAAGTCTCTCACTCGAGGAAGAGCAATGTTCACAAGTCTATCGATGAACTCATACATTTTATCACCTCTCAGGGTAACCATAGCACCAATTGGCATTCCCTCTCTCAACTTAAAGTTAGAGATAGAGTTTTTAGCAATGGTGGGTACCGCTTTTTGACCGGTGATGGTTGTGAGTTCTTCTACTCCAACATCTACAAGTTTCTTGTCGGCTACTGCAGCACCAATACCTTTGTTCACAACCACTTTTGTAACCTTAGGTACCTGCATAATGCTGGAGTACTGAAACTTCTCTTTCAATGCAGGAACAATTTCCTGATTGTATTTTTCTTTTAATCTCGGACTAGCCATTTTTAATTACCTCCCCAGATTTTTTAGCGTATCTAACTAGTTTTCCATTTTCATCCAGTTTTCTACCTACTCTGGTAGCTTCTCCAGAAGAAGGATCTACAACCATAAGGTTTGAGATATGGATGGGAGCCTCGGTTTTTTCTATACCACCATTTGGATTAGAAGCTGAAGGCTTAATGTGCTTGGAGACAATATTTACGCCTTCTACGATAGCTCTATTCTTATCGGGAAATACCTCAAGTACTTTACCGGTTTTGCTTTTGCTATTACCGGAAATAACTTTTACAGTATCGCCTTTTCTCACATGAAGCTTTTTCACTACAGTTTGATTCTTTTTCATGATTACAATACTTCAGGAGCCAATGAAACGATCTTCATGAATTGCTTTTCGCGCAATTCTCTAGCTACCGGGCCGAACATACGAGTACCTCTTGGCTCATCGTTGTTGTTCAACAATACGGCAGCATTATCTTCGAAACGAATGTAAGATCCGTCTTTTCTTCTCACTTCTTTCTTGGTCCTAACGATAACCGCTTTAGACACTGTACCTTTTTTAAGGCTGCTAGAAGAGTGAGCAGATTTCACAGAGACCACAATCTTATCACCTACTGTGGCGTACTTTTTCTTAGTACCGCCAAGTACACGAATACAGAGTACTTCTTTAGCACCACTGTTATCGGCTACGTTTAGTCTTGATTCTTGTCTAATCATGATTACTTGGCTCTTTCAATAATTTCAACTAGTCTCCAACGCTTTCTTTTGCTCAGCGGACGAGTCTCCATAATACGAACAGTGTCACCTATTCCGCATTCGTTCTTTTCGTCATGAGCCGCAAATTTGGTAGTTTTCTTCACAAACTTACCATAGATCGGGTGCTTCTCTTTTCTCTGAACTGCAACAGTAATGGTCTTTTCCATTTTATTGCTAGTTACCACACCGATTCTTTCTTTTCTAAGATTTCTGGTCTCCATGCTCCTAATTAATTAGCAAGTTCCTTAGCCCTTAACTCTGTTTTTAACCTGGCGAGCAGACGTCTTGAATGTCTGATCTTCATCGGGTTTTCAATTGGAGAGATAGCGTGTGCAAAGTGTAATTTTTGCAAGTTGCTAGACTCTGTATTTATTTTCTCCTTCAGCTCTTCTACAGAGAGTGCTTTGATTTCTGAATTTTTCATAATTATCCCACGTAATCTCTACGTACAACAAACTTTGTAGAAAGAGGCAACTTCTGAGCAGCAAGTCTCAAAGCTTCTTTCGCCAAATTTATATCAACACCGGCTGCTTCGAAAAGCACTGTACCCGGCTTAACAACGGCCACCCAGTATTCTGGAGCACCTTTACCTTTACCCATACGTACCTCTGCAGGTTTGCTGGTAATTGGCTTATCAGGGAAAATTCTGATCCAAACCTGACCTTCTCTTTTCATTGCTCTTGTCATAGCAATACGAGCGGCCTCAATCTGACGGCTTGTAATCCAACCGGGTTCAAGCGATTTGATACCGAATGTTCCGAAAGACAATGTATGTCCACGTCCGGCCACGCCTTTAACGCGGCCTTTCTGCATTTTTCTAAACTTGGTTCTTTTTGGCTGTAACATCTTCTCTCCGTTTTACAGTTGGGTTACTTCTTTTTACCGCGGTTAGCTCTTCTACCTGCAGATCTTCTTTCACCGCCACCCATTTGGTTAGAGATGCCTACGTTTGGAGAAAGATCTCTCTTACCGTAAACTTCACCTTTAAAGATCCACACTTTGATACCGATTTTACCGTACACAGTATCGGCTTCAGAGATGGCATAATCGATGTCGGCTCTAAGTGTATGCAAAGGAATTCTTCCTTCTTTGTACATCTCAGTACGTGCCATTTCAGCACCTCCGAGTCTACCAGAACACTTAATTTTAATTCCTTGAGCTCCTACTCTAATGGCCGAGGCAATGGCTTGCTTCATGGCTCTTCTGTAGGAAATTCTGGCCTGCAACTGTTGAGCTACAGACTCTCCTACCAATTTGGCATCGAGCTCAGGTCTTTTGATTTCGAAAATGTTGATCTGCACATCTTTTCCGGTAAGCTTTTTAAGCTCTTCCTTAATTCGATCAACTTCTTGCCCTCCTTTACCAATCACAACGCCTGGTCTGGCGGTATGAACGGTGATAGTGATTCTCTTGATGGTTCTTTCAATAACAACCTTTGAAATACCACCTTTAGGAATTCGGGCATCAATATATTTTCTGATTTCCTGATCTTCGACCAGTTTATCAGAGAAGTCTTTTCCACCGTACCAGCTAGAGTCCCAGCCACGAACAATTCCTAATCTGAAACCAACAGGGTTAACTTTCTGTCCCATCTGTTATTAATTATCAGTTTCGTTATTTACTACTTCCTCAGCGGTAACCTCGGTTGCGTTTTTAGCCGCAACAACAATAGTTACATGATTTGATCTTTTTCTAATTCTGTGCGCTCTACCCTGTGGTGCAGGTCTCAATCTTTTGAGGATTCTCCCACCGTCTACACGAATCTCTTTGATATACAGATCCGCATCTTCGAGTCTGGCATCCTCGTTTTTCGATTGCCAGTTAGAGATTGCTGAAAGCAACAACTTTTCGAGTCTGGCAGCACCTTCTTTAGGCTCGTACTTTAATATGTTCAATGCCTTGTTCACACGCTCGCCTCTGATCAGGTCTGCGACCATTCTCATCTTACGAGGAGAAGTAGGAACATTATTTAGTTTTGCAACTGCTTCCATTATCTCTTCTTGTCTTTTTTAGCAATGTGACCTCTAAAGTTTCTGGTAGGTGCGAATTCACCGAATTTGTGGCCTACCATGTTTTCGGTTACAAATACTGGAATGAATTTATTTCCGTTATGAACCGCAAATGTATGACCAATGAAGTCAGGAGAAATCATAGACCTTCTGGACCAAGTCTTTATCACCGACTTTTTTCCAGATTCTTCCATGGCTTCAACTTTTTTAGCCAATCTAAAATCTATATATGGTCCTTTTTTTAATGAACGTGCCATGCTAGATTATTTCTTTTTACCGATGATCAATCTGTTTGAATACTTCTTAGGGGTTCTGGTTTTCTGACCCTTGGCATAAAGGCCATTTCTAGATCTTGGGTGACCTCCAGAGGCTCTACCTTCACCACCACCCATTGGGTGATCTACCGGGTTCATCACAACACCTCTTACTCTTGGTCTTCTACCCAACCATCTTTTTCTACCAGCTTTACCTAACCTCACGTTCATGTGCTCAGAGTTGCCTACAGCACCAATTGTGGCCATACATGAAGAAAGTATGTTTCTCATTTCACCTGAAGGCATTTTGAGCGTAGCGTATTTACCATCTCTTGCCACCAACTGAACATAAGACCCGGCACTTCTTGCCATTCCGGCACCTTTACCAGGCTTGAACTCTACATTGTGTACAATGGTACCCAGAGGAATTTTAGAAAGCGGCAGAGCGTTACCTACTTCGGGAGCTACTGACTCACCTGAGACAACCTGCTGTCCTACTTTCAATCCTTCAGGAGCGATGATGTATCTTTTCTCACCATCTGCATAGTAAAGCAATGCAATTCTAGCAGAGCGAGTAGGATCATACTCGATGCTTTTTACTGTTGCCGGAACATCAAACTTCTCTCTTTTGAAATCGATAATTCTGATTTTCTTTTTATGACCACCACCAATGTAGCGCATGGTCATTTTTCCGGTATTATTTCTACCTCCAGATTTCTTAAGAGTCGTAAGCAAAGACTTCTCGGGTGACGCTGTAGTCACATCTACAAAGTCTGGTGCTATACGGCCTCTTGTGCCTGGGGTCATTGGTCTTAATTTCTTTACACCCATTTTACTTCAATTAAATGCCGCTGTAAAAATCGATTACCTCTCCCTCAGCAACAGTTACAATTGCTTTCTTAAATGAACTAGCTCTACCAGCAATAATTCTGGATTTAGTGTAGCGTGATTTGTTTTTACCCTGATAGTTCATGGTATTCACAGACTCTACCGTTACACCGTACATATCTTCTACAGCCTTCTTGATCTCAACCTTGTTGGCATCTTTATCTACGATAAATCCGTAGGTGCCTTTTTCGTTAAGGGCCGATACTTTTTCTGTAACTAATGGCTTCTTTAAAACACTCATCTTTCGATTACTTTAGAAGGTTTTCAAGCTTTTCAATTGAACTCTCGCTAATCAAAAGGCTATCAGCATTCAACACATCGTAAGTGTTCAAAGAATCAGCCGTAGTGATTTTTGCATTCTGAAGATTTCTACCTGAAAGCACTACATTCTTGTTGCTCTCCGGAATCACCAAAAGCGTTTTCTTATCGGCTACAGAAAGGCCTTTCAACACTTTAATAAACTCCTTGGTTTTTGGAGCCTCAAAAGAGAGGTCTTCCAAAACAACCACATTGTTTTCTTTGGCCTTGTAAGCCAATGCTGACTTTCTGGCCAAAACCTTTAACTTCTTGTTTAACTTGAAACTATAGTCTCTAGGTTGAGGACCGAATACTCTACCCCCACCTCTAAACACAGGAGACTTAATGCTACCAGCTCTGGCAGTACCTGTTCCCTTTTGTCTCTTTATTTTTTTCGTAGAACCAGAGATCTCACCTCTTTCTTTAGATTTATGAGTACCCTGACGTTGATTAGCCAGGTATTGCTTCACATCCAGGTAGATCGCGTGATCGTTTGGCTCAATACCGAAGATATCGTCTGAAAGACTAACTTTTCTTCCAGTGTCTTCTCCACTATTTTTTAATACTGCAATCTCCATTTTCTTATTTCTCTAGTACTACGATTGAATTCTTAGCTCCTGGCACAGAACCACTCACTACGATGAGGTTCTTTTCCGGCACTACTTTCATCACTTTAAGGTTAATTACCTTAACTCTATCATTACCCATTCTTCCTGCCATACGAGTACCTTTAAATACTCTTGCAGGATAAGAGGCACCACCAATAGAACCCGGAGCTCTTAATCTGTTGTGCTGACCGTGAGTTGCCTGACCAACACCACCGAAGCCGTGTCTTTTAACAACCCCCTGGAACCCTTTACCTTTTGAGGTTCCGATAGCATCAACAAAGTCACCTTCTTTGAACACATCTCCCACAGAGATGACATTACCCAAGGCAACCTGACCTTCGAATTCTTCACGGAAGTCTCGGAACTCAACCACCTCTTTCTTTGGTGTTGTATTGGCCTTTTGAAAGTGACCTTTCAAAGCCTTAGGAGTATTCTTCTCCTTACGCTCACCAAAAGCGAGTTGTACAGCCCTATATCCGTCTGTGTCTTCATTTTTTACTTGCGTTATAACGCAAGGACCAGCTTCTATAACCGTGCATGCGACATTTTGTCCATCGGCACCATAGATGCTAGTCATTCCGATTTTTTTTCCGATTATTCCAGACATCTTTTCATTCATTTTAAGCACTACATATGTAGCGCTTCCGAGAAACGGACTGCAAAGATAGGGATTAAATATTTTGTTACAAACAGTGGATATAGAATTTGAAATAATTATTTCTCATTCAATTCGTTAGCCTCAAATCGCCCCTATCAGTGCATAAAAAAGAGGCCATTCTTACAAGAACAGCCTCTTTCTATTTCTCTTTATTATCTAATTAAACCTTAATCTCAACGTCTACACCTGAAGGAAGCTCAAGCTTCATCAAAGCATCTACAGTTTTTGCACTAGATGAGTAGATATCTACCAATCTTTTATACGTGCAAAGCTGAAACTGCTCACGAGACTTCTTGTTCACGTGCGGTGATCTCAACACTGTAAATTTCTCCTTTACTGTTGGCAACGGAATGGGTCCGCTAACAATAGCTCCGGTAGTTTTCACAGCTCTAACGATCTTCTCAGATGACTTATCCACCAGGTTATGATCGTATGACTTTAGTTTGATTCTGATCTTCTGTGTCATTTCTTACAAATTTACAGGTTATTCACCTTTAGACTTTTTAATTACCTCTTCAGCAATGTTATTAGGCACTACATCGTAATGTGAGAAGGTCAATGAGGCAGTAGCTCTACCAGATGACATTGTTCTCAAATCGGTTACGTAGCCAAACAACTCTGAAAGCGGAACGCTAGCCTTAACCACAGTAGAAGTACCTTTGGTATCCATACCTTTCATAATACCTCTTCTTCTGTTCAAGTCACCGGTTATTGAACCAGTATACTCATCAGGCGTAACGACATCAACCGCCATAATTGGCTCCATCAGTTTTGGAGATGCTTTTTTAGCAGCCTCTTTGAAACCTAGCCTGGCAGCCATTTCAAAAGAAAGTGCGTCTGAATCCACATCGTGATATGATCCGTGGAATAGTCTAACTTTCATTCGCTCTAGCGGATAGCCAGCCAAAGGACCATTGTCCATTGCCGACTTGAAGCCCTTCTCTACTGCCGGAATGAATTCCTTTGGAATAACACCACCTACAATAGCATTTATAAACTGCAAACCGGTACCTTCCCAGTCGTCATCGGCTGGTCCGAGTTCGAATACGATATCGGCAAATTTACCTTTACCACCTGTTTGCTTTTTGTATACTTCTTTGTGTTCTACGCTTGAGTTAATCGATTCTTTATAAGCCACCTGTGGTGCTCCCTGATTAACCTCTACTTTGAACTCTCTCTTCAAACGATCCATGATAATGTCCAGGTGAAGCTCACCCATACCTCTCAGAATTGTTTGACCAGTTTCCTCGTCTGTATTTACGGTCAAAGTTGGATCTTCCTCCACCAACTTGGCGATGGCCATACCCAGCTTATCTACATCGGCCTGAGTCTTAGGCTCAATAGCATAACCGATTACAGGCTCAGGGAACACCATAGACTCGAGAACAATCTTGTGTTTCTCATCGCAAAGTGTATCACCTGTTTTGATATCTTTAAATCCAACCACCGCTGCAATATCTCCTGCATGAAGACTTTCAATTGGGTTTTGCTTGTTGGCGTGCATTTGGAAGATTCTCGAGATCCTCTCTTTTTTATTGGTTCTGGTGTTATACACGTATGAACCTGAATCGAGCATTCCTGAGTAAGACCTTACAAAGCAAAGTCTACCTACAAATGGGTCGGTAGCGATTTTAAAGGCCAAAGCAGCAAACGGACCGTTTGGATCTGGCTTTCTAGATATTTTTTCCTCACTGTCCGGATCGGTACCAATGATATTATCTCTATCCAACGGAGAAGGAAGTAGCTCCATTACGTAGTTCAGCATAGACTGAACTCCTTTGTTTTTGAAAGCTGAACCACATAGCATTGGCACAAAGTCCAAATTAATGGTTGCTTTTCTTAAGGCAGCAATAATTTCTTCTCTGGTAATTGAGTCTGGATCATCAAAGAATTTCTCCATCAATGAATCATCGTACTCAGCAATAGCCTCCAAAAGGTACTCTCTGTATTCGGCTACGTCATCAATCATATCGGCCGGAATCTCGATTTCGTTATAGGTCATACCCATATCTTCCTCGTTCCAAACGATAGCCTTATTTTCTACAAGGTCAACAACTCCTTTGAAGGTATCTTCAGCACCTATGGGCAACTGGAGAGGAACTGCCTTAGTACCCAACATCTCCTTTACTTGCTTACACACAGCGAGGAAGTCGGCACCAGCGCGGTCCATTTTATTTACGAAACCAAGACGAGCTACTTTGTAGTTATCTGCTAGTCTCCAGTTAGTCTCAGATTGAGGCTCAACACCGTCAACAGCAGAAAACAAGAATACCAGACCGTCCAATACACGCAAAGATCTGTTTACCTCTACGGTAAAGTCTACGTGACCGGGGGTGTCAATAATGTTGATGTGGTATTGCTCGTTTTTATAGTTCCAGAATACAGTGGTAGCGGCAGAAGTAATGGTAATACCTCTTTCTTGCTCCTGCTCCATCCAGTCCATAGTGGCCGCACCATCGTGAACTTCACCAATTTTGTGCGAAACACCGGTATAATATAGAATACGCTCGGTGGTAGTGGTCTTACCGGCATCGATGTGCGCAGCAATACCAATGTTCCGAGTTAGTCTTAAATCTCTTGCCATGATTGTTAGTAGGAATTAAAATCTAAAGTGTGAAAATGCTTTGTTTGCTTCTGCCATACGGTGAGTATCATCTTTCTTCTTCACAGCAGCTCCTTCTCCTTTAGAAGCGGCAATGATCTCTCCAGCCAATCGCTCCATCATGGTTTTTTCACCTCTTTTTCTGGCAAAGGAAATCATCCACTTGATACCGAGTGATGTCTTTCTGGAAGGTCTTACTTCGGTAGGCACCTGAAAGGTAGCACCACCCACTCTTCTCGACTTCACTTCAACAGAAGGCATGATGTTACTCAATGCTTTTTTCCAAGTCTCAAGACCATTCTCACCAGTACGCTTTTCTACTAAAGCAATAGCATCGTAGAAAATGCTGTAGGCAATACTCTTCTTACCGTCCACCATCAGGTAGTTCACGAACTTAGTCACCAAAGTATCGTGGAACTTCGGGTCAGGAAGAATATATCTCTTCTTTGGTTTAGCTTTTCTCATTATTTGTTAATTGATTATTTCTTGTCTTTAGGTCGTTTTGCACCGTATTTCGATCTTCTTTGCAGTCGACCGTTCACACCAGCAGTATCTAATGCGCCTCGGATAATGTGATATCTCACACCGGGAAGGTCTTTTACTCTACCACCTCTGATCAGTACAATTGAGTGCTCCTGAAGGTTATGACCTTCACCTGGGATGTAGGCGTTTACTTCTTTTCCATTGGTTAACCTTACCCTTGCTACTTTTCTCATAGCTGAGTTAGGTTTTTTAGGAGTAGTTGTATACACCCTAGTACAAACCCCTCTTCTCTGCGGGCAGCTATCCAAAGCTGGAGATTTTGACTTTGAAGTCAATTTCTTTCGGCCCTTTCTTACTAGTTGTTGTATAGTAGGCATTTACAGAATTTTAGATTTTATTTTCCTAGTTACAAATTTTGGACTGCAAAGGTAGCAAAAGAAGTTTTTGAAACAAACAGATGCTATCAAATAAAATTGAATAGTTCATCGCCTTTAACTACTTGTATTTTAGTCCTATGTAATAAAAAAAGGGTTACCGAAGTAACCCTTCATTTGTATTGTTTCAATGCTAAGCTTCGCCAACGGTACCTCCAAAATTCATAGGGAATTTGGGCGGTTCATCGGCCTGCTTTATTGGTCCAAAGTTATTCTCGAACTTATCGATATTGTCCTTCAGTGCATAAAGCAGTCGCTTGGCATGTTCAGGAGTAATTACGATTCGCGACTTCACCTTGGCCTTTGGCACACCGGGCATCATCTTTATAAAATCGATCACAAACTCGCTGTTTGAGTGAGCAATCATGGCCAGGTTCACGTATTGACCTTCGGCAACTTCTTCCGTCAGTTCAATATTCAGCTGGTTCTGTTTTTGCTCGTTTTGTTCTGCCATAGCTAAGCTTTGCTAATTAGTACTGTACTTTCTCTTCAGATTCTGAATGATAAGCCTCTTTGGCAGCCTGAAGTTTTTCATATTCTTCTTTGTTGCCTACTATGAGGTTTTCATACTCTCTCATTCCGGTACCAGCCGGGATCAAATGTCCAACAATTACGTTTTCTTTCAATCCGTTCAATGTATCGGCCTTACCTTTGATTGAGGCTTCACTCAATACTTTGGTGGTTTCCTGGAATGATGCTGCCGAAATGAAGCTATCTGTACCCAAAGAGGCTTGAGTGATACCTTGTAGTTTTGGTTGAGACACCGCTGGTTGCGCATCTCTTACCTCTACCAACTTCATATCACGTCTCTTCAAGCTTGAGTTCTCATCTCTCAAATCTCGTGGAGAAACAATTTGACCTGGCTTGAAATTCTCTGAGTCTCCGGCATCAGACACAACCTTCATGTCGAGAATAGAGTCGTTTTCTTCCATGAAAACAAACTTATCTACTACCTGACCAGGAAGGAATTGGGTATCTCCTGCATCGATTATTTCTACCTTCTGCATCATCTGCTTCACGATAACCTCAATGTGCTTATCGTTGATTTTCACCCCTTGCAGTCGGTATACTTCCTGAATCTCGTTCACCAAATATTCCTGAACAGCAGTTGGTCCTTGAATATTCAAGATATCGTTTGGAGTAATGGCACCATCAGACAATGGATACCCTGCTCTTACGAAGTCATTGTCTTGAACAAGAATGTGCTTAGAAAGCGGCACCATGTACTTCTTCTTCACACCGTCTTTAGACTCAATGAAGATTTCACGGTTACCTCTCTTAATACCACCGTAGGTTACTACACCATCAATTTCAGACACAACGGCCGGGTTAGATGGGTTTCTGGCTTCGAACAATTCTGTTACCCTTGGAAGACCACCCGTAATATCGCGTGATTTACCCATGGTTCTAGGAATCTTAGCCAAAGGCTGTCCTACTTTTACTTTATCTCCTATCTCTACAGAAAGGTGGGCACCTACCGGAATGTTGTAAGATTTGGTTTCATTCTTAGACTTCACAATCACCGCAGGGTTCTTGTTTTTGTCTTTAGTATCGGTAATTACTTTCTCTCTGTGTCCTGTTTGCTCATCGAACTCCTCTTTGAAGGTAATTCCTTCTTCAATGGATTCGAACTCGATGGTTCCGTCAAACTCTGAAAGTATTACCGCATTGTACGGATCCCACTTACATAGTTCCTGGCCCTTCTCTACTTTATCTCCTTCTTTTACTTTGAGCACTGCACCATAAGGCACGTGGTTAGAGATAAGCACCTTCTTGGACTTAGGATCAACTATTTGAATCTCACCGGTTCTACCCATCACGATGTTGATCTTATTGCCTTCATCGTCAGTAGTTGGTAAAGATCTAAGTTCTTCAAACTGAATCACACCATCGAACTTGGCCTGAATCATCGCGTCTACAGCAATGTTCGAGGCAGTACCACCCACGTGGAATGTTCTTAGTGTAAGCTGTGTACCTGGTTCACCGATTGACTGAGCGGCAATTACACCAACAGCTTCTCCTTTTTGCACCATCTTGTTAGTAGATAGGTTTCTACCATAACATTTGGAGCAAACTCCTCTTTTAGACTCACAGGTAAGTACTGATCTGATTTCTACTTCTTCGATAGCCGACTCATCGAGCTGCTCAGCAATCTTTTCAGTAAACTCTTCACCTGAAGCTATAATCAGCTCTTCGGTAATCGGATCGTAAATATCATGAACAGAAACTCTTCCTAAAATTCTTTCAGAAAGTGGTTCTACTACGTCTTCATTGTCTTTGAGGGCAGAAACAGTAAGTCCTCTCAGTGTTCCACAGTCTTCTTCGTTTACCACACAATCCTGGGCTACATCAACCAAACGTCTGGTAAGGTAACCGGCATCGGCAGTTTTCAAAGCGGTATCGGCAAGACCTTTACGTGCACCGTGGGTAGAGATAAAGTACTCCAATACATCCAAACCTTCTTTAAAGTTCGATAGAATTGGGTTTTCGATGATGGCTCCCACCGAACCGGCAAGGTTCTTTTGTGGCTTGGCCATCAGACCTCTCATACCTCCGAGCTGTCTAATCTGCTCTCTCGAACCCCTTGCTCCTGAGTGCATCATCATAAAGATGGAGTTAAAACCTTGCTGGTCTTCTTCCATCTGCTGCATCAGTCCGTTGGTCAAACGCGTGTTTACACGGGTCCAGATATCAATAACCTGATTGTAGCGCTCGTTGTCTGTGATAAGACCCATCAGGTAGTTTTGCCATACGGCATCTACTTCTTCCTTGGCACTGGCAATCAACTCGTCTTTAGACTCCGGAATATGGATATCATCAAGACCCATTGAGAGACCACCTTTGTAGGCCATTTGGAAACCTAGCTCCTTGATATCATCCAGGAACTGAGCGGTTTTAGCTATACCACAGATATTTACTACGTTCTGAATAATTTTCTGAAGCTTCTTCTTAGTCAGCAGCTCATTCACAAAACCTACTTCTTCCGGTACAGTTTCGTTGAACAACACTCTACCCGCTACGGTCTCTATCACTTTTTCAACCAACTCATCGTTTTCACGAACCTTGGTTTTTACGTGAATGTAAGCGTGCTTAGAAAGCTTTCCTTCATTAAGGGCAATGATTACTTCCTCTGCAGAGTAGAATCTCATGCCCTCTCCTTCTACCTTAAAATCTTCTGTAGATCTTCTACCCTTGGTTACATAGTATAAGCCAAGTACCATGTCTTGTGAAGGAACGGTAATTGGCGCACCGTTGGCCGGGTTGAGTATGTTGTGTGAAGAAAGCATTAACAAGCTTGCTTCAAGCACAGCATCGTGCCCAAGAGGAACGTGAACGGCCATTTGGTCACCATCAAAGTCAGCGTTGAATGCTGTACATACCAATGGGTGCAACTGAATAGCCTTACCTTCGATTAGTTTGGGTTGGAACGCCTGAATACCCAATCTGTGCAATGTCGGAGCACGGTTGAGCAATACAGGATGTCCTTTCAATACGTTTTCGAGGATATCCCAAACTACGGGGTCTTTTCTGTCTACAATTTTCTTGGCCGACTTAACTGTTTTTACAATACCTCTTTCAATCAGTTTTCTGATAATGAACGGCTTGAACAGCTCGGCTGCCATATCTTTAGGAAGACCGCACTCATGCAGCTTCAATTCAGGACCTACAACGATCACCGAACGGCCAGAGTAGTCTACCCTTTTACCCAACAAGTTCTGACGGAAACGTCCTTGCTTACCTTTAAGCATATCACTCAAAGATTTTAGCGCACGGTTACCATCTGATCTTACTGCATTAACTTTTCTTGAGTTATCGAAGAGTGAATCAACTGCCTCCTGAAGCATTCGCTTTTCGTTTCTCAAAATCACCTCTGGTGCTTTGATGTCGATAAGACGCTTCAAACGGTTGTTTCTAATAATTACTCTTCTGTACAGATCATTCAAATCTGAAGTAGCGAATCTACCTCCGTCTAGTGGTACCAATGGTCTCAACTCCGGTGGAATAACCGGTACCATCTTAATGATCATCCACTCAGGGCGGTTCTCAATTCTGGTTTTGGCATCACGGAAAGCTTCTACTACTCTCAGTCTCTTTAGGGCTTCTGCCTTTCTTTGCTGAGAAGTATCTGTTGCAGCCTGATGACGAAGCTGATAGGATAGCTCGTCTAGCTGAATTCTTGAAAGAAGCATTTCGAGTGCCTCGGCACCCATTTTGGCGATGAACTTTTGTGGATCGTCATCATCGAGCATTTGGTTTTCGCGCGGAAGCTTATCCAGAATATCCAGGTATTCGTCTTCCGTAAGGAAATCCATGTAGCTAATGCCCTCTTCTTCTTTGATACCCGGCTGAATTACGACATATCTTTCATAATAGATTATCTGATCCAGCTTTTTGGTTGGCAAACCAAGCAGGTAACCAATTTTATTAGGAAGTGACTTGAAATACCAGATATGGGCCACAGGAACCACCAATTCGATGTGCCCCATTCTTTCTCTACGCACCTTCTTCTCCGTTACTTCAACACCACAACGGTCGCAGATAATGCCTTTATATCTGATTCTCTTATATTTTCCACAATGACATTCCCAGTCCTTCACAGGACCAAAGATTCTCTCGCAGAACAAACCTCCCATTTCTGGTTTGTAGGTTCTGTAGTTAATCGTCTCCGGCTGGGTTACTTCACCATGTGAAGACTCCAGTATGGATTCCGGAGAAGCCAAGCTAATCGTGACTTTGTTAAAGTCGTTGTTAAGTTTTCTATTCTTTTTAAATGCCATAGCTTTTTGATTCTAATTAGCGGCCTAAGCCAAATAAACATGCATTAGTCTAATGTAATTTCGAGGGCCAAACCTCTCAATTCGTGAACCAGTACGTTGAATGATTCAGGAATATTCGGCTTAGGGATCGAATCGCCTTTTACAATGGCTTCATAAGCCTTTGCTCTACCGATTACATCATCAGACTTCACGGTCAGAATTTCCTGTAGTACGTGAGATGCACCAAAGGCCTCAAGTGCCCAAACCTCCATCTCTCCAAAACGCTGACCACCAAACTGGGCTTTACCACCCAATGGTTGCTGAGTAATGAGTGAGTAAGGTCCGATTGAACGGGCGTGCATCTTATCATCTACCAGGTGACCGAGTTTAAGCATATAGGCAACACCTACGGTTACCGGCTGGTCGAACCTAACTCCGGACAAACCATCGTATAGGTAAACCCTACCGGCCTTAGGCAAGCCTGCCTCTGCCAACTCGTTGTCTACATCTTCCATGCTGGCACCATCGAAAATCGGGGTAGCATATTTTCTACCTAGCTTTTCTCCGGCCCATGCCAACACTGTTTCGTAGATCTGACCAATATTCATCCTTGAAGGTACACCAAGCGGGTTCAATACGATATCCATTGGTGTTCCATCTTCCAAGAATGGCATGTCTTCTTCTCTAACGATTTTAGCAACCACACCTTTGTTACCGTGACGACCGGCCATTTTATCTCCCACCTTGAGCTTACGCTTCTTGGCGATGTATACTTTGGCCAGCTGTACGATACCAGTTGGTAATTCATCTCCTACTTCAATTGTGAAACGCTGACGCTTGAATTCTCCGGCAATCTCGTTTCTCTTAATGTTGTAGTTCTTTACCAATCTGGCCAGTAGTTCGTTGGTTTTCTCATCGTCAGTCCAACCTTCCAGGTTAAGGTCTGAAATGAGGTTTACTTCCTCTTGAACACTGTAGTTGCTCTCGTCTCTGTATATGTTCTTCTCCGGGAATAGGTTCTGAGAAATATTGTTTCTGTTGAACTTAACTCCTTTAGAAATGATCTCGTCTCCAAACTTGTGTTTCACACCTTGCGACACTTTGCCATCGAGGAGTTTCACAAGCTTTTCGATCATTTGGTTTCTTACGGCAGTAAGGTCTTTGCTGTACTGCGCTTTCAATACTTCAACCTCTTTCTTAGACTTAGCTCTCAGGTCTTTGTCTTTCTTAGGTCTTGAGAATAGCTTGGTATCGATAACCACTCCTCTCAATGATGGCGAAGCTTTCAGTGAAGCATCTTTCACATCACCGGCCTTGTCGCCAAAGATCGCTCTTAGAAGCTTCTCTTCAGGGGTAGGATCGGTCTCACCTTTAGGAGTGATTTTACCAATGAGGATATCTCCTTCTTTGATCTCTGCACCTACTCTGATAATACCATTCTCATCGAGGTTTTTCACCGCTTCCTCACTTACGTTCGGAATCTCTGAGGTGAGTTCTTCTTCCCCTCTCTTGGTATCTCTCACTTCGAGTTCGTATTCATCGATGTGGATTGAAGTAAACACATCGTCTCTTACCACTCGCTCAGAGATTACAATGGCATCCTCAAAGTTGTAGCCCTGCCATGGCATGTAAGCTACTTTAAGGTTTTTACCAAGGGCAAGCTCGCCACCTTCGGTAGAATAACCTTCGCACAATACCTGACCTTTCTGCACTTTATCGCCTTTGAGAACAATAGGCTTCAGGTTAATGCAGGTATCCTGGTTGGTTCTTCTAAACTTAATGAGATCGTAAGTTTTATATTCAGTGTCAAAGTTTACCAGCTCATCTTCGCTAGTCTGGTTGTATTTGATCACAATTTTTGTAGCATCTACATAATCTACTACTCCATCTTCTTCGGCAATTACCAGCGTACGTGAGTCTCTGGCAGCTCTTGCTTCCAAACCTGTACCCACAATTGGAGCTTCCGGCTTCAATAATGGCACGGCCTGGCGCTGCATGTTCGAGCCCATCAATGCACGGTTGGCATCGTCATGCTCTAGGAAAGGAATCAATGAGGCAGCCACAGACACAATCTGGTTAGGAGCCACATCCATGTAAGAGAGCTCTTTAGGCTCCACCACCGGGAAGTCTCCTTCAAACCTTGCCTTTACTCTATCATTTATAAACTCTCCGTTATCTTTTAGCGGAGCGTTGGCCTGAGCAATGTTGTGCGTATCTTCCTCTTCAGCAGTTAAGTAAACTACGTTCTCAGACATATTCACTTTACCATCCACCACTTTTCTATATGGTGTTTCAATGAAGCCCATGCTGTTTACTTTGGCATGTACACAGAGTGAGGAGATCAAACCAATGTTAGGTCCCTCAGGGGTTTCAATAGTACACAAGCGGCCGTAGTGGGTGTAGTGAACGTCACGCACCTCAAACCCGGCTCTTTCTCTTGAAAGACCACCCGGACCTAAGGCCGACATTCTTCTTTTGTGAGTAATCTCAGCCAATGGGTTGGTTTGATCCATGAACTGAGAGAGCTGGTTGGTTCCGAAGAATGAGTTGATTACAGAAGACAGCGTTCTGGCATTGATCAAATCAACCGGCTTAAAATCTTCGTTGTCTCGAACATTCATTCGCTCTTTAATGGTTCTGGCCATACGTGCCAAACCAACTCCGAACTGAGCATAAAGCTGCTCACCCACTGTTCTTACTCTCCTGTTAGAAAGGTGGTCGATATCATCGACTACTGCCCTGGAGTTAATAAGACCAATGAGGTACTTCACAATAGAGATAATGTCTTGGGTAGTCAATACTCTCTTCTCAGAGTCAATTTCAAGATTGAGCTTTTTGTTGATTCTGTATCGACCAACTTCACCCAAATCATATCGTTTGTCAGAGAAAAAGAGTGACTGAATAATATCTCTTGCAGTTTGCTCATCTGGTGCCTCAGTGTTTCTCAACTGACGATAGATTTGCTCTACTGCTTCTTTTTCTGAGTTTGAATTATCTTTTTGAAGGGTATTGTAGATAATGGTGTAGTCAGCAATGTTGATATCCTCTCTGTGAAGGATAACTGACTCAACATCGGCCTCAATAATGAGGTCTATGTCTTCTTCAGACAACACTGAGTCTCTTTCTAACAACACTTCGTTTCTGTGAATAGAAACCACCTCACCGGTATCTTCGTCCACAAAATCTTCTACCCATGTTCTCAATACTCTGGCGGCCAGCTTACGACCAATGGCCTTCTTAAGTACTGTTTTCTTGGCCGGAACTTCTTCTGAGAGGCCAAACAGGTCTAAAATGTCTTTATCTGTTCCGTAACCAATGGCTCTCAAAAGAGTGGTTACGGGGAATTTTTTCTTACGGTCGATGTAGGCGTACATCACGCTATTCACATCGGTTGCAAATTCAATCCAGGATCCTTTGAAAGGAATGATTCTGGCCGAATACAAAGTTGTACCGTTGGTGTGTTTGCTTTGAGCAAAGAACACTCCAGGAGACCTGTGAAGCTGCGAAACGATTACTCGCTCGGCACCATTCACCACAAACGACCCTTTTTCGGTCATGTAAGGAATATTGCCCAGGAATACTTCTTGCTCGATAGTTTCAAAGTCTTCGTTGTCTTCGTCATTACAAGTAAGGCGAAGCTTTGCCTTTAAAGGCACAGAGTAGGTAAGACCTCTATCGATACATTCTGAGACAGAATATTTGGGAGGATCGACCAAATAATCAATGAATTCCAATACGAAATTTTCTCGAGAATCAGAGATTGGGAAGTTTTCAGAAAATACTTTGAAAAGCCCATCTTGTGTTCTCTTGTCGGCAGGGGTTTCTAATTGAAAGAAATCCTTGAACGACTTGATCTGCACATCAAGAAAATCAGGATAATCCAATACTGATTTAATCGAAGAGAAATTTATTCTTTCTGATTGATTTGCTAGAATAGCCAAGGCCGTATAATTTTTGTTTTCAATAATTCAAGTTGCACCGTTAAGATGCGGAAGGAAGCCGGAGCCTCCAAAGTGTGTACAAACAGGAAAAGACCCGTGGTTCCAATCCCGAATTACGGGATAGAGACCAGGGCCTGATCCTTAGCCATAATCACTTATGGCTGTTCAAATTACTTAAGCTCTACTTCAGCGCCAGCCTCTTCAAGCTGCTTCTTAAGCGCTTCAGCTTCGTCTTTAGCTACTCCTTCTTTTACTGCTTTAGGAGCACCATCAACTACTTCTTTAGCTTCTTTCAATCCTAAACCTGTCAATTCTTTTACAAGTTTAACCACAGCTAGCTTAGCGCTACCTGCAGATTTAAGTACTACATCGAAAGATGATTTTTCCTCTGCACCACCTTCACCGTCTCCGCCACCAGCAGCTGGGCCAGCAACAGCTACAGCAGCAGCTGCAGGTTCAATACCGTACTCTTCTTTAAGGATGTCAGCCAATTCGTTTACTTCTTTCACAGTTAAATTCACCAACTGTTCTGCGAATGCTTTCAAATCTGCCATTTTATTAATTGTTATAAAGTTTTAAATCTTGGTTAAATAATTAGTTTTCACGTTCAGACAAAGTCTTGAGAATACCAGCCAGCTTGCCGCCTGCACCTTTAAGGCCAGAAACAACATTCTTAGCAGGAGATTGCAGTAAGGTAATAACCTCACCAATAAGCTCAGCCTTAGACTTAAGCTGGCTCAACATATCTAAATTCTCTTCTCCAATAAAAAGATCTGTATCGATGGAAGCGCCTTTTAATACTGGAGATTGTCCGCCCGATTTTTTTCTAAATTCTTTGATCAATTTTGCCGGTGCGTTAGCGTCTTCACCTGAAAACATTACACCAGAAAAACCTTTCAACACTTTTTCATCAAAAGGAGTGTAGTCAGCGTCCATTCGCTGCAATGCCTTTTGAATCAAAGTATTCTTTACAACTCTGTACTCGATACCTTTTTCGAAGCACAGCCTTCTCAACGAGTTGGTTTGAGCCACCGACATACCGGAAGCGTCAGTAATGTAGAAGTTCATGTTCGATGAAAACTTCTCTACCAACTCTTCTATAACTACTGCTTTTTCTTCTCTAGTCATGATTATAATCCGGCAATTGAGCTCTTATCAACTTTAATTCCTGGGCTCTGCGTAGTAGAAAGGTTAATACTTTTAAAGTATGTTCCCTTCGAAGATGCAGGCTTCAACTTTGAGATAGTATTGATCACTTCAGCAGCATTATCGGCAATCTTCTCAGGAGAGAATGACACCTTTCCAATGCTGGTATGAATGATACCGTACTTATCTACTTTAAAGTCGATTTTACCACCTTTTACATCTTGAACCGCTTTACCCACGTCAAGTGTTACTGTACCTGCCTTAGGGTTTGGCATCAAACCTCTAGGACCGAGTACTCTACCTAAACGACCTACTTTAGCCATCACAGTTGGCATAGTGATGATCACATCAACATCAGTCCAACCTCCTTCAATTTTTGCTATGTAGTCATCAAGTCCAACGTAATCGGCACCGGCTTCTTTGGCCTCTTCCTCCTTGTCCGGAGTACAAAGCACCAATACCTTTACCTCTTTACCTGTACCATGTGGAAGGGCCACTACACCTCTTACCATTTGGTCAGCTTTACGTGGATCTACCCCCAATCTAATATCAATATCTACAGAGGCATCAAAAGTTGCAGTATTCACCTCTTTCACAAGGTTGGCTGCTTCGGCCAATGCGTATAGTTTAGTTGGGTCATATTTACTCAAAGCCTCTTTTTGCTTCTTAGTTAACTTTCCCATGTGTTAAATCTTTAGTTTTCCCAAGGGGCTTTACCTGAAACCTTTAAACCCATGCTTCTGGCAGTACCAGCCACCATTCTCATGGCAGATTCTACTGTAAAAGCATTCAAATCCGGCATTTTAACCTCAGCAATCTCTTTTACCTGATCCCAGGTAACGCTTCCTACTTTGTTTCGGTTAGGTTCAGAAGAACCTTTCTTCACTTTAGAAGCTTCCATTAGCATTACTGGTGCTGGAGGAGTTTTAATTACAAAGTCAAAAGACTTATCAGAATAAATAGTAATAAGCACAGGAAGAACCTGACCCATTTTATCCTGAGTACGTCCGTTGAATTGCTTGCAAAACTCCATAATATTGAGTCCCTTTGAACCCAAAGCAGGACCCACCGGAGGAGAAGGATTGGCTTGGCCACCCTTGACTTGCAACTTCAGATAACCAGAAATTTCCTTAGCCATCTTAATCTTGTTTTTCTACTTGCATGTAACTTAATTCAACAGGGGTATTTCGTCCGAAGATCTTAACCATTACATTAAGCTTTCTTCTTTCTTCAAATACCTCTTCTATAGTACCCGTAAAACCACTAAAGGGACCATCCATTACTTTCACGGTCTCTCCGACTATATATGGCGTATCTAGTTGTTCGTCAAACTCGTCAATCTCTTCAACCTTACCTAAGATACGATCTACTTCTGCTTGACGTAATGGAACTGGCGGTTTGGAAGCAGTGCCAGTAGCTTGACCTAGGAACCCTATGATACCTGGGATATTTTTAATCATATGAACGACTTCACCATTAGACAAATCGGCCTGAATCATGACATATCCGGGAAACAGGTTTTTATCGCGAGACTTTTTCTTTCCGTTTCTGATTTCAAAAACCTTCTCGGAAGGAACTAACACCTGAGGAATATATTCAGCGACATTTTCTCGCTCAATTTCATTCTCCAAGTATTCCTTAGCCTTGCGCTCCTGGCCCGACACTGCCCTAACCATGTACCATTTGAGATCTGACATCGCTCGTGTGATTAAAGGTTAAGGTTGTAAAACCAATCCATAATTTTGTCAAAGCCCAAATCGATTAAACCAATCACAAGGGCGAATATCAAAGAGGCCACAAGCACTAAAACTGAACTGCTCTGAAGCTCAGAAAGCTTCGGCCAACTTACTTTGTGCCTCATCTCATCGTATGATTCACTCACAAAGGACATTAATTTACTCATTGGTCTTACTCCTTTATTTTGCACGGGTGGTAAGATTCGAACTCACGACCTTTGGTTTTGGAGACCACTGCTCTACCAACTGAGCTACACCCGTAGATTTTTTCCCGAAACCGATATTCAGGAATTATTTTCTTATTTCTTTCGGCCCTGCTTTTCAGCGCCCTTTACCGCCATTTCAAAGTCTTCAGCTTTCTCACAAAGAATATCAGTATAACACACTGAAAAACTGATCCTTATATCTGCCTGAGAATCGACCTTAATTAAGAAATTCTCGGACAAAAAATAGCTTAGAGCCTTGAAACGGGCTGCAAATTTAGAGAATTTAAATTAATGAAACAAACGCGCCTCCGAAAAATCGAAAACGCGTTTGCCATAATTTATCTTCTAAAAGATGGATTAGTCAAGGATTTCAGTTACCTGACCGGCACCTACAGTTCTACCACCTTCTCTGATAGCGAATCGAAGACCTTTTTCAAGAGCAACCGCGTTGATCAGGTTTACTTCGATAGTAACGTTATCACCTGGCATAACCATTTCGATGTCAGCAGGAAGCTTAATCTCACCAGTAACGTCAGTAGTTCTTAGGTAGAACTGAGGACGGTACTTGTTAAAGAATGGAGTATGACGACCACCTTCTTCTTTAGAAAGAACGTAAACCTCAGCTTTGAAGTGAGCGTGTGGCTTCACAGAACCAGGCTTACAAATGATCATACCTCTTTTGATATCAGTTTTCTCGATACCTCTCAAAAGAAGACCTACGTTGTCACCAGCTTCACCTCTATCCAAGATCTTACGGAACATTTCCACACCAGTAACAGTAGACTTCAACCCTTCGGCACCCATACCGATAATATCAACAGGATCACCAGAGTTGATTACACCTCTTTCGATTCTACCAGTAGCTACAGTACCACGACCAGTGATCGAGAATACATCTTCTACCGGCATCAAGAAGTCTTTGTCAGTCAAACGCTCAGGAAGCGGAATGTAGTCATCTACAGCTGCCATAAGCTCGTTTACTTTCTCTACCCACTTAGGCTCACCGTTAAGTGCACCAAGAGCAGAACCCTGAATTACAGGAATATCGTCACCAGGGAATTCGTAGAAAGAAAGCAGTTCTCTTACTTCCATTTCAACAAGCTCAAGAAGCTCTTCGTCATCTACCAAGTCCACTTTGTTCATGAAAACAACCAAAGCAGGCACACCTACCTGACGAGCCAAAAGGATATGCTCTCTAGTTTGAGGCATAGGACCATCTGTAGCAGCAACTACTAGAATGGCACCATCCATTTGAGCAGCACCAGTAACCATGTTCTTCACGTAGTCAGCGTGACCTGGACAGTCAACGTGAGCATAGTGACGGTTGGCAGTTTGGTACTCAACGTGAGAGGTGTTGATAGTAATACCTCTTTCTTTCTCTTCAGGAGCGTTGTCGATAGAAGAGAAGTCTCTGTTTTCGGCAAGACCAGCGTCTGCCAATACTTTAGTAATCGCAGCAGTTAAAGTGGTCTTACCGTGGTCAACGTGACCGATAGTACCAATATTAACGTGCGGCTTGGAACGGTCAAAGGTTTCTTTAGCCATGTTTGAAAATTAGTTAATATTAATGTTTATATAATTCGAAATACAAGCCCAACAGGGCAAGTCATTAACTTCTTAATTGAGCCAATGACGGGATTTGAACCCGTGACCCCTTCCTTACCAAGGAAGTACTCTACCCCTGAGCTACATCGGCTTAAATAGCTTTAAGCTCTAAGTCTTGTGTCTTAAGTTGCATCATTAAAACTCAAAACTTTGAACCTAGAACCCAAAGATTTGAGCGGGTGACGAAACTCAAACTCCTACCTACCATAAGGCAGGGGCAACCCGTGCCGCAAACCAAAATATTTATTGGCTCAGGAGTAAGATAGTTCGTACTCACTCTGAGCGGGTGACGAGGCTCGAACCCGCGACCTACAGCTTGGAAGGCTGTCGCTCTACCAACTGAGCTACACCCGCTTGTGCTTCATGACTTTATTAAGGAAACAAGAAGTCCGCCTGGCCATGAAACCGATATCATTCGCCAAGGCTTCAGATATCTTAGTGGGGGGAGCAGGATTCGAACCTGCGAAGACATAAGTCAACGGATTTACAGTCCGTCCCAGTTGGCCGCTTTGGTATCCCCCCGAATCAATCTCTAAAAGAACGACATAAAAAAGCCTTTCAGCGAAAGGGAATGCAAAATTAGACCCTTTTTTATATTAATCAAACATTTGCCTGAAAAAGATATTTCTTTTTATCGGCTCTCGAAAAACCGCCCAATTTGAGCGCAAACGAGCTTTTTGCAATTCGGGCGCAATCATAAGAGTTTTCTCTCAAACACAAAAGAGTTTAGCCTTCTTGAATAAAAATAGTTATCTATATTTGTGCGATTTAGGGTGTTTCAATTTCCGATGAAATATCCCATTAATCCGAGAACAAACCTTATTCAATGTATCGTACAGAAACTGCCTCAGGAAATCCAATTGAAATTCAATTTGATGGTGAGCAGCCCACCATTAATGGCTCGCCCATCAACTGGTCTATTCATAAGAAGACTAACAACAAACACCTTATTATTAAAGACCACAAAACCTTCAAAGCCGAAATCCTAAAACTGGATCAGGCAACCAAAACTGCGGAGATCAAAATTAACAAGCAGATATATACCGTTCAGCTCAAAGACAAAATGGATGTACTCCTTGAGTCTATGGGGATAGACATGTCAGCAGTACAGGCCGTTAACGACCTCAAAGCTCCTATGCCCGGCCTGGTATTAGACATTTTGGTAGAAGAAGGCAAGGAAGTGAAAAAGGGCGACCCGCTTCTGATTCTGGAAGCCATGAAAATGGAAAACGTACTAAAAGCAGCCGGAGATGGAAGCATTAAAAGTGTAGAAGTGAAAAAGGGCGACAGTGTAGAAAAAAATCAAGTACTAATAAAGTTTTAAACAAAGGGAATGTCTTATAAACGAATACTGCTGAAGCTTAGTGGAGAGGCCTTAATGGGCAAGCAGAACTATGGTATAGATCCGGCAAGGTTGGAGCAATATGCTCTTGAAATAAAAAAAGTAAAAGACCAGGGGGTTGAAGTAGCCATTGTAATTGGCGGAGGCAATATATATAGAGGAGTGCAGGCCGAAGCTTCAGGCATAGACAGAGTTCAAGGCGATTACATGGGCATGTTAGCCACCGTAATAAACGCCATGGCGATTCAGAGCACACTAGAAAAACATGGTATGTATACCCGACTAATGTCTGGTATAAAGATGGAAGCAGTGTGTGAGCCCTTTATAAGAAGAAGAGCCGTAAGGCATCTGGAAAAAGGACGAATTGTTATTTTTGGCGCGGGTATAGGCAACCCATACTTTACTACAGACTCTACAGCGAGTCTTAGAGCCATTGAAATTGAGGCCGATGTAGTATTAAAAGGTACACGGGTTGATGGAGTATATTCTGCCGACCCTGAAAAAGACCCTAATGCTGTTCGGTTCGAAAAGCTTAGCTTCGAAGAAGTTATTAGCAAAGGCTATAATATTATGGATATGACCGCCTTTACCCTTTGTCAGGAAAATAATGTACCCATAATTGTCTTTGACATGAACAAACCCGGCAACCTGCAAAAACTCATTGAAGGAAAAGAACAAGTTGGAACACTCATTAGCTAACATTTGATATGGAAGAGATAGAAATATACTTAGACACTGCCAAAGAAATGATGGAAAAGGCTGTATCTCATGCAAAGGTAGAGCTAGCCAAGATTCGGGCAGGCAAGGCCATGCCCAGTATGCTGGATGGCCTTATGGTGGTTTATTATGGTGCACCAACCCCCATCAATCAGGTGGCTTCAGTTTCTACTCCAGACGCCCGTACCATATTTATTAAACCATGGGAAAAATCTATTATAGGAGAAATTGAGAAAGCCATTATCAATAGCGATTTGGGCTTTAACCCCCAAAATGATGGAGAAAACATCATTATCAATGTGCCGCAACTAACCGAAGAAAGAAGGGTGCAACTAGCCAAGCAAGCCAAAGGCGTTACCGAAGACGGTAAAGTGAGCGTGAGAAACGCCAGAAAAGAAGCCAACGATGAACTTAAAAAGCTTCTTAAAGAAGGTGTTTCTGAAGACGCCATTAAAGCTGCTGAAGACGATGTTCAGGCACTTACAGATACGTATACCAAAAAGATGGACGATCTCCTGGCCCTCAAGGAGAAAGAGATAATGACCGTGTAATCATACACGAAGCAATTGAAAAAGGGGAACATAAACGTTTCCCTTTTTTTATGACCTGGCCCAATTGCCCCACACATTCTTTTCAACAGCTGAACACACCTATCCGACAGTTCAATTAAACTCACTTCTACCCTCTCTTAAATAGACGTAACTATGTAACTCTCAACACCAGCGGAAACATAACTTCATTATTTGTATAAGAAATAATTTCGGACTGATTCATTTTTTATACATTTAGTGAATAAAAACACTAAAATGAAAGGAACCAATTTGGGCGAATTCGAAGAGATTGTATTGCTTACCATAGCCGCACTTATGGAAGAAGCCTACAGTGTGGCCATTTGTGATGAGATAGAACGAGTAACAGAGCGCAAGGTCAAACTCAGCGTGGTGCACGCTGTACTTAATCGTCTTGATGAAAAAGGCTATGTCAAATCTCACTTGGGCGAACCAACCAAAGAAAGAGGTGGGCGTAGAAAGCGATTCTTTACGGTAACCCATGCCGGCAAAGTGGCCTTAACCAAAGCCAAACAACAGCGCGATCAGCTGTGGAGCTTAATTCCCGACTTCAACCTTAAAATTGCTTGAAGAATAAAAACAACATACCGCCACGTTGGGCCGACCGCTTTTTAGAATGGTACTGCAAGCCTCAGTTACTGGAAGATCTTCAGGGCGATCTGTACGAGCACTTTGAACGGCACCTTAGTTCAAAAGGAGCCCGTAAAGCCCGGTGGCTTTATGCACTCAATACACTACGGTTCTTTAAACCGTACACGGTCAAAAAACTCAATTTTCTGAATCAATTAACTCAATTCATCATGTTCAAAAATTATTTCAAAACATCAATCCGAAGCATAGCCAGAAACAAGCTCTTTTCGGCCATTAATATTTTTGGTCTGGCTGTGAGCATGTCTGTCTGCCTCATTATGATTACCATGTTTGTAGAAGTAAAAAACTACGACCGCTTTCATCACGAGGCTGAAAAGATTTTCCGTATCAACAATACCCACAGCTATTTAGAGAGCGACCCCAGCCTCTTTGCCTCTACCTCAATACTGGTTGGAAAAAGAATGAAAGAAGAAGTGCCCGGCCTGAAAGCCATCACCATTATGAGTCGCGGGTTTAATGGAGATGGGCTAATTGGCGATAAAAGAATACCGATTAGCGGATTCTGGGCCGATGAAGACTTCTTCAATGTACTCTCCTTTGAGCTATACCGTGGCGACCCGGCCACCGCTCTAAAAGCACCATACTCCATTGTACTGACTGAAGAAACCGCCAACAAGTTTTTTGGAGAAGCCGACCCAATGGGTAAAACCATTACCGTGGCCGAACACGAATATCAGGTAACGGGACTGGTCAAAAACCCTCCCTTCAACTCTCACATGGACTTTCAATCTTTGGTTTCGTTCTCAACCTTCGAAATCGAAAACGAAGACAACAGAGGCTTTTTGAGCTGGCAAAACATGTGGTCCAACTATGTTTACTTCAGGCTGGACGATCAAACTGACATTGCCGACATAGAAAATCGCCTCAACGCCATTGCCGCTGACGAAAACAGTGAATCGAAGCAAGTAAACATTCAATTGGCGGCTCAGCCCATTACCAAAATAATGCTGGGGCCTTCTAACACAAGCAACCAACTAGGCCCTAGTATAGGCCGGGAGGTTATTTGGGTATTTGCAGGCCTAGCCTTTGTGGTAATACTTTCTGCCGGTTTCAACTATACCAACCTATCTATAGCCCGTTCTTTACGGAGAGCCAAAGAAGTTGGGGTAAGAAAAGTAGTAGGTGCACAACGTAAGCAGGTGTTTACTCAATTCATTGTTGAGGCCTGTCTTATATCGCTTGCCTCACTCATAATGGCCTACTTTATATTCTTTCTTATTCGGCCAATGTTTCTCAACCTCAACCCGGAAATTCAGAGTACGTTGCGGTTGGAGCACGAGCCTATTGTATTGGTTTACTTTATCGCATTTGCGCTTTTGGTAGGCTTCTTTGCCGGATTTCTACCTTCTTTGTTCCTCTCCAAACTCAAGGCCATTCAGGTGCTTAAAAGCGCATCAGGCCCCAAGGCTTTTTCAAAAATCAACCTACGCAAAGCACTCATCGTCATTCAGTTTACCTTGTCGCTGATGTTCATTATATCAGCCTCCATTTCTCATAGACAATTCAAGTATGCTTTGAATTTCAATCTGGGCTTCGATACGGAAAACGTGCTGAATATTGACCTTCAGAACAACGACCCTCAACTCACCAAAGCCATGTTTGAGCAAATTCCGGAGGTTACAGACATTGCCAAGTCATCACATATACTGAGTATTGGAAGCCGCTGGGCCAACCAGGTAAAGTCTGACGATGGTCTGGATTCTGCATCGGTCTATTACTCTAGTATAGACCATCGCTATATTCCCCTAATGAAACACAGGTTGCTGGCCGGCAGCAATTTTCCTGAGAAAAACTCGGTAGAGGTAGAAGAAAGCATGATTGTGAACGAGCAGTTTATAAAGCACTTTAAACTGGGCAGCCCCGAAGAAGCCATAGGCGAAAGCCTGAAGTTCGGCAGAGAACGCTTAACTATTGTGGGAGTGGTTGAAAACTTTCATTATGCCACCCTGGACTCTGAGATTGAATGCTTCGCCTTCAGACATAAACCACAAGAAGCCCGAATGCTAAGTTTAAAGATTTCCAGCAACGATTTACTTTCAACCCGCAAGAAAATAGAAGAGGCCTGGGCCGGATTCGATGAGGTGCACGACTTTAAAGGATATTTCTATAAAGATGGTCTGGAAAGAGCCTATGAACAGTTTTCAGTCACCTATACCCTGGTAGGTTTCCTGGCCTTCTTAACCATATGTATTGCTTCGCTTGGGCTACTGGGCATGGGTGTGTATACTGCAGAGACCCGACTAAAGGAAATAAGTATACGTAAAGTATTGGGTGCCACCGAAGGCAGCCTTATTACGCTACTGTCCAGAGGTTTTATGCTCCTGTTGCTATTGGCCACGGCCATTGCTGTACCAGCCACTTACTATTTATTCGATGAACTGATTTTAGCCGATCAGGCCAATCGGGCAAACATTGGACTACTGGAATTGAGCCTGGGAGTAATAATTATTTTTGGCATAGGCTTTCTAACCATAGGATCACAAACCTGGAAAGCCGCCCGCTCTAACCCGGCTCTAACGCTAAGAAACGAATGAAAATTCGGAGGTGCCGATGATTGATCATCGGCACTCTTTTCTAATACTTTTCAGATCATAAAAACTTTTTGACTCAATCTCCGTCTAAGGATATTATCGTCAATTACGAATTAAACTATAGATTTACATACTCAGTCACATGGCACTGTGAAGACACAGCTTCTAGCTCAAATTGTCTATTTACTTCTATGTGACCTAAATAAGTAACTCTATTGAACTATTAATTTTATCGTCATATACGAATTTTATATAATGAAAGGAACAAACCTAGGTGAATTTCAGGAACTTGTATTACTCACTATTGGCGTACTCTACCCGGAAGCTTATGGCGTAAGTATCAAGGATGAAATCCGAAAAAAAACAGGAAGAAAAGTAACGCTCAGCACGGTTCATGGAGCGTTGAACCGGCTGGAAAAAAAAGGGCTCGTAAGTAGCGAGTTTGGAGAAGCCACCAGCATAAGAGGTGGTAAGCGCAAACGGTACTTTACCATTACCTCATCGGGAGTAAAAGCACTCGAAGAAACCCGTGAACAACGCGAAGAACTTTGGAATGCCATACCCCAACAGGCCCTTCAGGTAAAGCTCACTACATAAACATATGTCTATCCAAGGTCAACCTCCTCCACGTATAGCCCAACGGTTTCTCCGGTGGTTCTGCAAACCGGAACTCCTGGAAGAAATAGAGGGCGATATTGAGGAGGATTATTACTACAGGCAGCAGGATAAAGGAAAAAACTATGCGGCATTTTGGTACTGCATAGACGTGGTCCGTTTTCTCAAACCCTTTGCCGTAAAATCATTCGTCAAAACTCAAACATTCAACCCCATGTTCAGCATTAATTCAAAACTGGCCTTTAGAAACCTGGCCAAAAACAAACTGTATTCATTTATTAACATAACCGGGCTGGCCATTGGCATTGCTGCCTGCCTCATAATCACTCAATACGTATTGTTTCAGTTGAGCTTCGATCGGTTTCACAGCAAATCGGATCGAATATACCGTGTGCTCACCACGGCCTATCAGAATGGAGAATATGGCAACACAGGCCTCTATTGCGGCTTTGCCCTTGCCCCTGCTTTGCTCAAAGATGTTCCTGAAATTGAACAGGCAGCGCGCGTTCACCCATACTATGGAGGTGCCATTGTACAACGAACCGGCCAGAAAGGTGGCGTGAGACCTTTTTTTGAAGAAGAAGTACTTTTCACCGAACCCTCATTCTTTTCCATTTTCTCCTTTGAATTGTTGCAGGGCGATGCCCACACAGCCCTGAGCAGTCCGAATGCCGTGGTTATTACACAGAAAATTGCCGATAAATATTTTGGTTCTAGCCATGATGCAATCATTGGGCAGAGTCTGCGAATTAATGGAGGTTACACCAATGAAGAGTTTACTATTACTGGCATTCTAAAAGATGTTCCGGCTAACTCGCACCTCAATTTCGACATACTCCTGCCCTTGCAAAAAGTACTACAGAGCAACCAATACACCCAACCAGGAGCCGACTGGGGCTGGACCAATTTTTTTGTGTATGCCTTACTAAACCCTCAGGTAACAGAGCAGCAGGCAGAACAAAAAATAGCCAATCTCATGCATCAGTATAGAGCTGAAGAGCTTGAAAGCAGTGGCACCCGGGAAGTGCTATCTCTTGAACCTATACTGGATGTTCATCTGCAATCGAGTATTGATAATGAAGATGGCGAACAGGCCAACAAAACAGACATGGGTACCATTTACTTTCTCATAGTAATAGCACTCTTCATACTAGTTATTGCATGGATCAACTTTATCAACCTCTCTACAGCCAAAGCAACCGAACGCGGTGTTGAAGTGGGGATCAAAAAAGCAATGGGAGCCATAAGGCCGCAGCTCATTGCTCAGTTTCTTACCGAATCGTTCTGGATAAACCTAATAGCCGTTGCACTTGGCCTGGCCATCACCTACCTGTTGTTACCCATAATGGGCGAGGTTATTGACTTGCCTTTGGAACTCACCTGGAATGCCCCGGTAATACAAATCCTATTATTGACCCTAATAGTAGTTGGTCCTGTGCTTGCAGGCCTCTACCCTGCCTTTATTCTTTCGGCTTACCGATCGGTAAATGCACTCAAAAGCCAAAAATCTGGTGGACAGAAAGACCGTTTTGCCGTGCGAAAAGCACTAGTGGTATTTCAGTTTGTGGTTTCTACGCTCCTCATGGCCGGAACCTTTGCCGTTTCAAAGCAATTGCGCTATATGGAAAATAGAGATACCGGTTTTCAAATGGATCAGGTACTTGTTATAAAAGGACCCCGCGTGGGCGTGAGCCTTGAAAACTTTGAAGCCTTTAAAAACCAGGTGAAATCTATTGCCACAGTAGAAAGCTTCGCCTCCTCCCGGAGCATTCCGGGTGCAGGCTATTCTTTTGCAACTAATGCCAGAAGAGAGGATACCGAACAAAGCGCAGTAAAGCGTATTGATGCCACCTGGATTGACAAAGGTTTTATGGAAACGTATGGCATGGAACTGATTAGTGGAAGAGACTTCTCGGATGCTTACGACTCGCCCGATGAAATGGACCGCAATGGTGTGCTTGTAAGTGAAGAGGCACTCAAGGTGTTTGGCCTGGGCACAGCAGAGGAGGCCCTGGAGAAACGACTTATTATAAGTGGAGACACAAGCTTAATTCGTGGAGTTGTGAAGGATCATAACTGGAAATCGTTGCACAAAGGCTATGTAGCCAGTGCCTTTTACTACATTCCGGCTACGACCCGATATTTCTCACTAAAAATCAACTCGCAAAATACCAAAGCTACCTTAGAGCAAATTGAAGAAAAATACCATGAGGCTTTTCCCGGTAACCCATTGGAGTTCTTCTTTATGGACGACTTTTTTAACCGCCAATATGAACAAGACCAGCAGTTTGCCAGTATCTTCAATGCTTTTGCCGGCTTTGCCATTTTTGCTGCTTGTCTGGGGCTTTTCGGGCTAGCTTCCTACACTGTAGTTCAGAAAGCTAAGGAAATAGGCATAAGAAAGGTATTAGGTGCAGGCAGCCTTCAAATCACCCTACTGTTTTCTAAAAGGTACATGGTGTTAATTCTCATAGCCAATTTACTAGCCGTACCCCTAGCTTATTTGGCCATCCATAAATGGCTCCAGAACTTTGCATTCAGCATACCTATTCGGGCAAATCTCTTCATCGTTCCCATAGTTATACTGGCAGCTATCGCTCTTCTGACCATCTCATTTCAAACACTCAAAGCTTCATTTAGCAACCCGGTTAAAAACCTTAGGAGCGAATAGCCTTAGCCTCTTCTGCTTAAATAAGAGGAGCCTGAAAGCCACAAAAAAAGATCTGCCTAAACTCGCCTGAAAATTGGCCTGACAGACGATAAGCCGGCTTCTGAGCTCCTCTTTTTTTAATGGATGATGGTCAGTTTTGATTATTTGGTCTTCATTTAAGGAATAAATTTCATACATTTAGTCTTCATTTAAGAATCAAACCAATGAAAGGCACGTATTTAGGCGAATTCCAGGAGGTTGTTCTTCTCACTATTCTGGTGTTGGAAGACAATGCGTATGGAGTGAGCATTCAGGAAGAAATTGAAAAACGCACAGGCCGAAGCGTAAGCCGTGGAGCTTTACACACTGCCCTTACCCGTCTGGATGAAAAAGGGTTTATCAGCTCAGAGTACGGAGGAGCAACTGCAGAAAGAGGTGGCCGCAGAAAGCGCTTCTACCAGGTAACCAATCTTGGCAAAAGTGCTTTGGAAGAAGCCAAAGCTTTAAGAGAAGATTTATGGAGCAGTGTTCCTAAAGTGGCACTTCAAAAAGTTCAGGCCTAATGGAACGCAATCAAACACCACAATTCTGGACGAAAATCTTCAAATGGCTCTGCCATGGCAGCCTCTTTGAAGAACTACAGGGCGACTTAGAAGAGTCATACATTAAAAACACCAATACCAGAGGAGAAAGAAAAGCAAAAAATATCTACAGGAAAGAGGTTTTGAAGATGGTGAGAATGTCGGTAATAAAGCGCAAATTGAAACTTCCAAAATTTATTCATACTTCCCTTCTTAAGTTTCACTTTCTATTGGCTTTCAGAAACCTGAAGCGGAACAAAGTTTTTAGTGCCGTCAATATTTTTGGATTGGCAGCAGCGCTCACCATCTGTTTGTTTGCGGTGAACATGATCTATACTGGATATCAGTATGACAAGGATTTCAAAGATGTGGATAGATTATATAGGATCACGACATCGGTAGAAAGCCCTCATGGCAAAACAAAATGGGCCACCTCCTCTTTTGCCCTGAAATGGTACTTAAACTCTATTCCTCAAATTGAAGCTTCCTCCATCATACTAACCAATATGTATGGGTATTTTGAGGTGAATGGTCAGGACATTCATATAAACGGCTACCCTATTGACCGGGAATTTCTCGATATGTTCAACTTTGAAGTGATCGAAGGCAATCCTTATGATCTATTCAATGATCTACAGTCAGTAGTTATAACCGACCAGCTAGCTCAGAAGGTTTTTGGCGATGAAAGTGCTATTGGCAAACAAACTAAATCTGGAGCCATTGTTCGAGCCGTAATCAAATCCCCTAAAAAGCAATCTCACTTCGACTTTGAATTCCTCTCGAATATAGAATTTCTGGGAAGTAGAATGAGCCCAGAAGAATTTGAGTCCAGACTAAAAAGGTGGCAAAACTACGATCAAAGCTATTACAGCTACATCAAGTTGAACCAGAATTCCAATATCGATCAGTTAGAATCGCACTTTGAACAGCTCAGCAATGAAATGACCTCAACAATGGCTGATGGCAATACCTACAGCATGCAATTGCAGCCTGTTTCAAACATAATGTTTGGCAAGGAGCTAATAGCAGACCACAGGCATGTCTATTCTAGAACAGCCCTCATTATTCTCATCGCACCAATTGCACTTTTAATTACGCTGGCATCATTTAACTACACCAACCTTTCTATTGCCAGGGCAATTCAACGCTCCAAAGAAATTGGAATTCGTAAAATCAACGGCAGTACACGTGGCCAAATCATTAGTCAAATTCTGGTTGAAACAGTGGTTTTCTCACTGCTGGCCCTTGTCTTAGCATTATGTTTCTACAAATACCTCGTGCCGTTTTTCGAGATGTACATCTCTGAATTTTCAGCGCTTTTTACCAGTCAGCTCAATGTTGAGATCATCACCTGGTTTGTGTGTTTCAGCTTGCTGGTCGGTTTTATTGCCGGATTCTTACCTTCCCTTTATTTCTCGAAAATCTCACCATTGGCCTCAATCAATGAGTCGTTCAACAAAAAAGGAATTAGAATTTCAACGCTAAGGAAAGTCTTTGTTGGCATTCAGCTCACCTTCTCCACCTTTTGCATTCTGTTTGTAGTCCTTAGTTTGAATCAGAGAGATCAGATACTTAATACAGATCTTGGGTTTACTTCTGCTGACCTCATCGCCTTTCCGCTTAAAAAAGTTGATCCGAAACTAATTGAAGCAGAGTTGAGTAAAATTCCAGAAATAGAGAGCTTCTCTTTTACCTCTATAATACCCGGAACTGGCGGGATGTCCAGAAGATTCGGATTCAGTGCGGACAGAATGGACACTTTCTCAACTCGCTATGCTACAACCGATGAGAGGTTCAGTCAGGTTTATTCGCCACAGTTAATCATAGGTTCAGGCTTTACCGAAGGCCTTAACAACGAAATTCTAGTCGATGAGAATTTCCTCGCTTCTATCGGTGTGTCAACCCTAGATGCACTCAATACTGAAGTAATCATTGATCATTATGATGTTGAAGAAAAGCTGCTGATCGTGGGTGTATTAGACAACTACATTTACGATGGTTTGGAAGACAACAGGCTTCCACTTATGATCAGGAACATAAAAGACACTCTTCTCACTAAGTACGCCACTATACAACTGCAACTTTCCAATGCAGACCAGGTACTAAGCAAGCTTGAAGGTCTTTGGTCTAGCATTGCTGGTGACAAACCGCTAGAAACAGAATTCGTGACAGATAAAATCGAACATAACTATCGGCCATTTTTTAACATAATGAACATCTTCAGTATCACCGGAATATCCATCGTAGTGATTGCTCTTCTGGGTCAGTTTGGTATGGCTCTTTATGCTACACAAAGCAGAACCAAAGAAATTGGAATAAGAAAGGTATTGGGAGCAAGTATTGGATCAATAATCACTTTGCTTTCACGCGGATCTTTTAAGACACTATTCATCTCCACACTCATTGCACTGCCACTTGTATTCCTAGTTTTTAGGGAAATGATTTTCCCCACCATTGCCATAAAGCTTCAGATATCCACTCCGCATTTACTTCTCACCGTTGTTGGAACCTGGGCGATTGTCTTGGGTATCGTAGCACATCAATCATGGAGAACAGGTCAGGTTAATCCCACAGAATCACTAAGAAATGAATAACCGACCTCCTAAATATTTCACCCGACTGCTGGCATGGTTCTGCCACGATGACTTCTATGAGGAGTTGCAGGGTGATTTGGAGGAAAAGTTTTACTCAAACATTCAACAATACGGTCAAAGAAAAGCGCGCACACAATACCGGCTGGAAGTACTCAAACTGCTTCGACCTTCAGTAGCTAAAAAATTCAGGGTTCAAACTCAAAACAACAACATTGCCATGTTCAAGAATTACACTTTGGTTGCCTTTAGAAACCTATCGCGCAACCGCCTCTTTTCAGCCATTAATATATTTGGTTTAGCCATGAGCATGGCAGTTGGCCTGCTCGCCATTGCCTTTGTCAATGAGATTTACTCATTCGATCAATTTCACGAAAACAAAGGCAGAATTTATCGCATCAATAATGTAAGAACTTTTCTGGACAGTGCACCTCAGGCTTATGCTTCTACTTCTTTACTTACTGCCGACAGAATAAGGGCCGAGGTTCCGGGTGTAGAGAGAGTATCGGGAATGTTTAAAGGCTTTAGTGGCGATCTGGCAACTGGAGAAAATAACTATTCTTTTCAGGGGTATTATACTGATGAAGAATTTCTCCGTATTTTCAGTTTTCCGGTACTGCAAGGCGACCCGAAAAGCGCTTTGAAAGAGCCATATTCAATAGTTTTAACCCAAACCCTAGCCGAAAAAATCTATGGTTCAACGGATGTGCTAGGACAAACACTGGAAAGAAACGGAAAAGAATATACGATAACTGCCGTACTCAAGGAGCTACCCAAAAACACCCACTTTCATTTTGAAGCTCTGGCCTCGCTAAGCTCGCTCCGCAATAATGAGCAAACCACCTATCTGTTTAACTGGAGCACCATGTGGAGTAGCTATGCTTATGTCTTAATGCAAGAAAACGCCAATATGAGTGCGTTTGAGCAAAGTCTGAACCAAATAGCATCTCAAGAAAACGCCAAAATGGAGCAACAGAGCATAGCTCTTACCTATGAACGCCTAAACGATATTTTTCCGGGTGACGGTAAATACAATCAGGTGTGGACCGTTGTTCCCAAGAGTAATGTTAACTCCATGATTATACTGGCCTTAATCGTTATAGTTTCGGCCTGCTTCAATTATGCCAATCTCTCCATTGCCAGATCACTCAAAAGAGCGAAAGAAATTGGAGTAAGAAAGGTGGTTGGAGCAAAAAAAAGCCAGGTATTCACCCAGTTTATCACCGAATCGGTACTTGTCTCATTACTTGCATTGGTTTTAGCCTTCTTTCTGTTCCGACTTATACGGCCTGAGTTTCTATCGCTTAACTATTACATATCGCGAACAACCACACTGGAACTGACCACTACCACTTACATATGCTTCGTACTCTTCGCCATTTTCATTGGTTTTCTGGCTGGCACTACTCCTGCCCTGATCATGACGAGGCTTAAGCCTGTGACCATAATTAAAGGCGTTTCTAACATGAAAATTGGAGGAGGCATTAACATAAGAAAAGTGCTCATTGGTATTCAGTTCATACTCTCAATTGGTTTTGCCGTATTGGTGAGTCTGGCTTATAAACAGTATCAGTACGCCCTCAATTTCGATTTAGGCTATAACACCGAAGCCATTCTAAATGTGGAGCTTCAGGGCAATGACTACGAAATTGTAAAGGCCGCTTTTAGCCAAATTCCGGAAATCGAATCAATTTCCGGATCCGCCTTTCTACTAAGTACAGGCAGCACTAATTCAGATTATGCTAAACTGCCGGAAGCAAGTGATTCTGTAGTGGTTTATAGCATGCGAGTCACAGAGAGCTATACCTCCACCCTTGGTCATCAGTTGGTAGCGGGGCGTGAGATAACAAGCCAATTAAAAACCAAACAAATGATAGTCAACGAGCAATTTGTTGAGAAATTCGGCTTTAAAAACCCTGAGGAGATTATCGGAAAAACCTTTTATTACTACAACGACCATCGTATGGTCGTTGGCGTTATCAAAGACTTCCATTACGGAACCATCTATAACGATATTCAGCCCTTTGCTTTTATTCAACCTGAAGAGAATCAGCTTTACCTTACAAACCTGAAACTAAAGTCGGCAGACCTGCCCGCAACCCTTGAGAAGATTGATGATGCCTGGTCCGAAATAGATACACATCATGAACTGCAGGCTTCATTCTATAGCGAGGATATTGAAAGAACCTATCAGACTCTTTCGTCATCCATGAAAACCTACGGCTTGCTGGCTATTATTGCCATTGGTATTTCTCTGCTTGGACTACTCGGAATGGCGGTGTATACCGCGGAATCGAAAATTAAAGAACTTACCATCAGAAAAGTGTTAGGAGCCGGCTTTTACCACCTCGTTGCCTTATTATCCAGAAGCTATATTTGGATACTGGTTATTGCCTCTGCCATAGGTATACCCATAGCTGTTTACATTTTTAAGACCACAATAGCCAACAACATACAATACACCATTTCTATTGGGTTTTGGGAGCTTGCCGGAGGAGCCTTAATGGTACTTACCGTAGCCATACTTACTATTGGTTCGCAGGCCACTAAAGCGGCCTTAACCAATCCGGCCGAAAACCTGCGAAACGAATAGATTAACCTGAGTTCCGTGTAAGAAAAGAACGTTATGCCGGAAAAACAGGCCTTAAACTCTCAAAAAGGCCTGTTTTATCCGGTATCTCAACAGAGCCTAAATGAGATTGCGGATATTTTCCTTTGCGTATGTAAAGTTTTCAGAGGAAAATTCTGCAATGACGTCCTAAGGGGGACATTTTACTACTTCCTTACATCGAACTCAGGTTAGATTAATCAACAAATCCTCAAATTATCTAATCAGCATCAAGTCTACATTTTAGAACTTTATTTAACTATATTCGTCTACAAATTAGAACTTGATACTATGAAAGGGACAAATCTTGGTGAATTCGAGGAATTGGCGCTGCTCACCATTTTGGTATTGGGAGACAACGCTTACGGGGTAACTATAAAGCAGGAGATCAACAAACAGGGGGGCAGGCAGATTAGCCGTGGGGCTTTGCACACAGCCCTTAGTCGCCTGGAAGACAAAGGTTTACTAAGCTCTAAACAAGGGGAAACCAACGAAGCTCGTGGCGGAAGACCCAAGCGGTATTATGAGGTTACCAATAAGGGCAAAGAAGCACTCATAGAAGCAAAAGCAACACGTGACAGGCTGTGGAATCAGATTCCCGATGTTCGATTGGAACTGCAATATGCCTGGTAAAATTTCTCCCCCATCGTTTTACGTTAGGCTCTTCCGATGGCTTTGCAAAGAGCAGCTCTTTGATGAGTTGCAGGGCGATTTGGAAGAAGAGTTTTACTACAACGTGGAACAGCTGGGGAAACGGAAAGCATCGGTTATTTACAAACAAGAGGTTCTTAAAATGATCAGACCCTCTGTACTCAAAAGGCTTAAACTCATCGACAACTCAATTTTTTACGACATGTTTAAAATCAACACCAAACTAGCACTTCGCAACTTGTTGAAAAATAAACTTTACACGGCCATAAACATAGGTGGCCTGGCAGTTAGTATTGCGGTCTGTGGCATTCTATTATTGTATGTAAATAGCGAAACCAATTTTGACAACTATCACCCTGACTACGAACGAACCTACCGGCTTGCCTTAGACAGAATATATCCTGACCATACCTCGCACTATGCCATTACACCTTACTCAATGGCCGAGCAGGCAACGAGAGATTTTCCTGAAATTGAGGAATTTACCCGCATTTTCCCGGCCGGATTTGGCACCAACGTTACTTACAACAACGAAACCTTTCTGGAAAACGACATTATAGCCGGAGAAGCCAATTTTTTAGATTTCTTTGGCATAAAGCTTCTACAGGGCAATCGGCAGAATATCTTTAATACGGCCAACTCAGTGCTTATTTCTGAGCGAATGGCCTTAAAATATTTCGGCACGGAGTCTCCCATTGGTAAAATACTGCAAACGGATATTGGCGACTTAGAGGTTTCCGGTGTGGTAGAAAACACCCCTAAAAACACTCACTTCAAATTCGATTTCCTTGTCAACCTGGAAGGGCTGCCCTTCTTCCAACAACCAAACTACGTTAACTTCTCTGTATACAACTACCTGAAACTGTCGGAAGGAGTAGCACCTGCCACTGTTAACCAAAAAATGAAAGAAGTGGTAGAAAAGTATGCAGCCGGCCAAATTGAAAGAGAGCAACGCATCTCATTTGAAGACTATACAGCCAGCGGCAACGGTTATCGTTACTTTCTGCAACCCATTGAAGACATTCACCTAAAATCTCATTTAGAGGGTGAATTCGAACCCAACGGAAACATCACCTATATCTATATATTCTTTTCCATCGCTGTTTTCATTGTAATACTGGCCGCCATTAACTTCATCAATCTGGCCACCGCCCGTTCTACAGAACGTGCCAAAGAAGTGGGCATTAGAAAAGTGCTGGGCTCTGAGAAAAAACAGCTAGTAAGTCAGTTTATCATAGAATCTGTGGTGGTGAGCATAGTAAGTATGCTCATTGGCATACTACTGATTTACCTGGCACTACCACCTTTCAACACCTATCTGGACAAAGAAATCAGCCTTTTAACCTTTGCCTCTCCATTAAACATAGGGCTGGCTCTGGTTGCCAGCTTTGGTCTTGGCATTCTTGCCGGAACATATCCGGCATTTGTACTCTCTTCTTTTAAACCGGTAGTGGTGCTCAAAGGCAAACTCATTAAGAGTCAGCAAGGATATTGGATACGCAACGGGCTGGTTGTTTTTCAGTTTTTCGTATCCATCGTACTCATTTGTTCAACACTCATTGTTGGCCAGCAAATGCAATACCTGCAAAAAAGAAACCTTGGATTCGACCGTGAAAATGTTCTGGTGTTATCGCGTGCTTTTGGCATCCCCGACCTTACCACCTTTAAAAACGAATTAGAAGCTATACCCGGAGTGAGCAAGGTAGGACTTACCTCAGCCATGCCCGGAACAGGTTTTTACTACGGAGCCTCGTTCAGGCCGGCAGGAACCAACGAATCTATAGCCCTGAATTGTGCGGTGTTCGATGAAGACTATATAGAAACCATGGGCATTAAACTGGCCAAGGGAAGAGGCTTTTCCAAAGACTTTCAGGATACATTGGCGCTTATTCTCAATGAAAGCGCCACCAGAGCACTGGGCATAGAGCACAGCCCTATCGGTCAGCGTATTGTAAACGTTCAAGGGGCCAACAACCCTCAAGGCGACATTACTTATGAAGTAGTTGGGGTAATTAGCGATTATAACTACAAATCGCTCCACACAGAAATAACCCCTATGGCCATCTTTAGCCGCGAAAGCTCTCAAGGTGGAAACATAGGAGCCATAGCCCTAAAAACATCGACTAACCAAGGAGCCACCATTGTAGCCCAGGTAGAAAAACTATGGCAGGAAATAGCCCCCAACCAAACATTCGTTTACAGCTTTCTTGATTCCGATCTTTCGGCACTCTATGAAGCGGAACAACGCTCTGGAGATATGTTCATGGTATTTACTGGTATTGCCATATGGATAGCCTGTATTGGCTTATTTGGTCTGGCCACTTTCATGATTGGCAACCGAATTAAGGAAATTGGAGTACGAAAAGTGTTGGGAGCCAGTTCGCAAGTGGTGGTTTGGCTACTGTTGAAAGACTTTAATAAACTCATTGCCATTTCGCTGCTTCTTGCTATTCCTGCATCTGTTTGGGTAATGGGGCAATGGCTCGGAAGTTTTGCCTATCGTATAGAAATGCTCGATACCTGGGTCTCCTTTGTTATTGGTGGAACATTGGCACTTGTGGTGGCCTGGTTAACGGTCAGCTATCATTCTATCAGAGCTGTAGTTGCCAATCCGGTGAAGAATCTGCGTACCGAATAGTTGTTAGAAAACAGAAATCAGCACGATATGCCTCACCGATTTCTGTTTTCTGTTCAACCAATTACCTTTTACCTGGTCTATACGTCTCCTCTGCTCTCTTTAGCACATCTTCTTTATAAAAGGCCACATCTTTAAACTTAATATCGGCATAGCGCTGTGCCTGATCATAGAAGTGAGGTGAATTTGGATCGTTGCTTTGGCCTCCGGCCAGAATACTTTTGGCTTTCACCTTATCTCCAAACTCAACCACAGCTACAAAGCTGTTGCCCGAGGAGCCATAAATCTTTCTGGTGTCATACGACCGGGCACCAAAAGAAGCCAACGCCCCCCAGCGGCCGGAAGCCAAGCCAACAGCTATGCTCGGTTGGTCATCGTCATACTCCAGATCTATTTCTCCCGATAATCGCTGAAAGCGATTATACTCTCCCCAAGGGAGTTTCCAGGTTCCAAAATCCTTTTCAATTTCTGCCAGGGCAGTTTCAAATATTTCAATCTTCTTGGAGTCAGAAACTCCGGTGGCCAGGTGCTCAAAACGTTCCATACCATTACCTTCTCTTGGCACCTCACCACTTCGGTAATAGGCATTGCCATAAAACTGAGCAAGGGTCATTGCCACGGACTCTTTGCCGGTAGCAAAATCCCAGTTTTTCAGAATATTATATGCCTCCATGTGCTGCTGCTTCTTAGCGGAGTTGCGTTCCAGAGCAGCTACCAATGCCGGAATCACCTTCTCAAAGGCGGGAATATACGGATCGTAGGCCAGCTCAATAAGACCGTCCAGGGTCACATCTTTGGCTTGGCTAAGCACACGAACGGCATGAATTCCTCTGAAATTCTCCTCATCGGGAGCCATGTAGTATGGATAGTCTTCTTGTTTAGGGCTAAACTCTGCCGCTGCCGTAAACGGAGTAGAATTACAGTTCTGAATCCAGCCATTGCCCGGATTTACTATGGTAATGATCTCATCCAGGCTATGCATTCCTTGCCAGTCTGTTCTTGGATCTGAACCATCAACCGGACGAGAATAATCAAATTGCGGATCGCGCTTTGGAATGAAGTCCCCATGATAGTAGGCTATATTTCCATCTGCATCTGCATATACCGTATTGTTCGAAGAATTTCTTCTGATCTTCATCATTTCCCAAAACTCTTCATGGTTGTTTGTCTTGGTTCGGTTGAAAGACTGAATGAGTGCATCCACTGGCTCCCAATTGAGCGCGGTAGCCACCCACTTATCGCCAGACTTGCCGGTAATAGGGCCATGATGGGTACGATAAAGAGGGAAGGTCTTTTCTTTCATTTCGTCTCCATCTTTGTACTTTAAGGTTACTTCAGATGTCCAAACGTCTCTCCACTCATCGCCATATTTGTATTGAAGCTTGCCATTGCGCTCTTCCACCGTTTCTAAAAAATCGTCTTTAAAATCTACGCGGGTAGAAGTATGCATCCAACCATTCTTTTCGTTGAACCCCTGATATATGAAAAACTGCCCCCAGGTAGTGGCCCCGTAGGCGTTGAGCCCTTCTTCACTAACCACCTGAGATTCACCTCTAAAATAGAAGCTCGTGTGAGGGTTAATAAGCAACATTGCATTGCCTGAGGCGGTCAGATTACCTGCCAGGGCAAATCCATTAGAACCCTTTGGCTCTTCGAGAAATCCGGCTGGTTCTTCCCAATCGGCTAAAGCCGTTGCCTCATTTTCGCCATAAAATGAAGCGATACTGCGAGTAGACACGCTTTCGATATCGCCACCTATTGACCCTTCAAAGAAAAACATCGGGAACCATGGTTCGAAGCGGGTGAGCACTTTTGGTTTTACTTCCGGATGAGTATGTAAATAGTAGTTAATACCATCGGCATAGGCCTGGCATAATTCCTTTAGCCAATCGGGTGCGCTTTCGTAGTGAGCTTTGGCTTCATCGATTGTCATGTATAGACGGGCACGCAAATCGCTATATAGGGCTTGCTCACCTTCAACTTCAGCAAGACGACCAATGGCCCAATAGTAATTTCGTTCTACCCTGGGAAAATCATCTTCGCATTGGGCGTATAGCATTCCAAACACCGCATCTGCATCAGACTTACCATAGATGTGTGGAATTCCAAAGTCGTCACGAATAATCTCAACACGGGCAGCCTGCTCTTCCCACCGTTCAACTTCTTCCGAGGTCTTCGGTTCGCAAGCAAAGGCAAGAGCAATAAGCAAAAGAAAAAATAGCTTCTTCATGAATTTAAGGTTTGCCTCAAATTGAATGAAGAATTGCTAAGCTGCAATGGCTATTTTGTGAGTGGACGATTAAGGCTTCTTAAGCAGTTGTTTGGTGAGAGCGATAAGTTGCTCCATATTACTCAAGGCCGACATATTGATTTTATACTTATCGTTCACCACAATAGTGGGAACGCTTGATATTTGACGGTCTACCCATAGGGCAGCCATTTTCTCAGCTCTTTGCACTACCTCCTGGCTGGAATAGCGTCTGTCGAACTCATCGGCCGAAACTCCGCTTTCAATAAAAATCTGTCTAATTTCACTCTCTGTATCGATAGGTTCTTTGCCCAGATGTATAGCCGTGAAAAACTTTTCAGACAACTCCTTTTGCCTTCCTAAATCTCCCATCACAATAAACGCCTTTACAATGCCAAAACTCACCGGCTTATTGTCGCGTGGAATATAATCTACATGAGACTTTTCGAAATTAACACTGCTGGGCAATGCCTTTACCAGTGTATCAATTAAAGGTTCAAACTGAAAGCAATGGCCACAGAAGAGAGAGAAAAACTCGGTAACAACGGGCGATTCTGACTTTTTGTCTGATACAATATCGTAATGTACCCCTTCTTTAAAATCGTTCTGACCCAGAACTGCCAGTGCTACAAAGGCAAAAAGGAGGGATAAAGCTGCTTTTCTCATTTTTCTCTTTTTTGCGAAAGTAAAGTAATTGAGCTACTTAATAAAGACAAAAATGAGCTTTAAGGTGGCCAGAGTAACCTATCAGCCATCCCCTTGTTTACTGGGATCGGCCAAAGAAACGGCTTTGTTTATTCCTTGCTTGCCTTTCTCGTATAAATAGCGCTGCTCCGGATAGTTCCTGTTCAACTTTCTGTAGTCTTCGGCACTAAGCCCCACACGCTCTCCATATATGCGGTAATAAGCGGCAAAAACCTCATCCATTATTTCTATGTATTTGCTATAGCTACTGCCCCTGTCTGTCTTTATAGATACAATGGCCTTACTGGGCCCATCCGATGAGGTTTTACTCTCTAAGTTTTGCCTGATGTATTGTTTCATAGCCGGTGGAAGACTATTGAATACCTCCACATCGCTCATGCCATCGACTACTTTGTTGGTGTTGGGCCTTCCAAAGTTGAGCACAAAGTCGTACACGATATTTCTGAGAGTCGAAATATCATGCAACTCTTTGTCTTCTACCATAATCCGATCGAGCGAGTTGACCTGAATCTTAAGAATATTGCGCTCATTGATGGGAGTATCGACAGGCAATGTCTTCGGTGGTAACACCATAGGCAAACCCTTATCGTTGAGAATTTGCGTGGTAACCAAAAAGAAAATAAGTAAAAGAAAGGCAATATCGGCCATTGAGCCGGCACTCACCTCTTGTCCTGGGCGGTTTCGTTGATATGACATGGCTTTAAAATTAAGTTAATAGTTAATTAACTAATTAATTAGTTTTAAAGCAAACATTGCCTAACACAATACGGCCAGAGGCAAAAAACACTTTTAGTCTAGTTGATTATTGGAAAAGGGACGATACTCCAATTCTTACCCCAAACTCGCGAGCCTTCCAACCTTGAAACGACTGAATGAATTCGACCCTAAGCACGCGCAAAAGATTATCTATAGTATAGCCTACCTCCATGTAATTGTCTGACGATGGCGTATGCAGGTAGTTCACAAATAGGTTCTCCTTTACCCCGGTAAGTCTTAATGCCGGAATATGGGTGAATAATAATTTTCTAAAGCGAATGTGCGATAACACAGAAACGTACTCTTCGCGGGTGCTGTGTCGGTAATAGTCTAGCAACCGATATCCCCCGGTCACATCCATCGGAACAAAAAGCATTCGGTTACCTCTAAAGTGCTTAAAATCCATAAACTCTAATGAGTTGTTGTTTAAGAACTTACCGGCTTCCACCTCTAAGTCTACAGATGCCCTAACCCCCATGTTAAAGCGGGTTATAAGCCCTAATTCCAACTGGTCATAGTCTACTTCACTATCTAATATTCCATCTAGCCCCTTTTTATATGATAGCCGGAATTCCGGTGCGCTCTGTGTCAAGGGTATCAGACGCCCGTTATACTTTCTAAACTTCAACCAGGGCCTTACTCTATAGTTTACCTCAAAATCCATAGCTCTGGCATTATTGAAACTACCTATAAGCACTTCTTCATTCACAGGTTTGTTGGGTCTGAAAAAGCGTTCATTATCCTTCACGAAACTGTAGTCAGTGGTATTGACGAGATCAGATCGGCTGGCCCATTGCACCTTAGCGCTTACTGTGTGACGGTAATTAAAGCGTCTTGCCCAGCTCAGTTCTGCAAAGTCCTTTTCGTAGAGCTGCATGTAATTCACCTTATTGACCAATGTGACCCATGAATTGATCAACGGGTTTACTATACCCGGATTGAACTGTTCTATGTATCGACCGCCATTGAGCCTGAAAGTGCTGCGCTGCTCTCTTTCTCCAACACCAAAAACAGTATGTACTTTGGTATATAAATCCTTACCGGAAAATCCATAGCGCACAAATGGGTAAATACGCAGGCGCGTGGTGGTATCGTTTCTCCAATGAAAATTGCCTGTAAACGTGAAGTTAAGCCCCTCTACGGTGTTGTAGTTTGTATGTGGCAAAAAGCCTTCAAAATCGAATCGAAGACGTTTGCCCAATTTATAATATCCGCCCACAAGTATATTGCCCAGCTCAAAACGCTCTCCGTTCTTTACTTTGGCCGAATCTTGCTCTGCCTTTTCTTTTTCAGCCACGTAGGTGCTGTCATCTTTCTGGTAGCTTACCAGTTCCTTAGAGGTAAGCGGAACCGGGCGTATTCTCTCCCAATAAAGGGAGTCTCTTTTTGCTGCTGTGGAGTCAATTTTATAAGAGTAGCTGGAAATTACATCCGGTTCTTTGGTGGCCTCTAACTCTTGCTTTTCATATTCCTTCATCATTTTGCGGAACTGCTTCCGCGACACTTCCTTCTCCTCCTCAAAGACCTCCTTCATCCCCTGATCTAACTCTTTCTTCTTGATGGCCTCTATTTCTTCCGGGGCAGGCTGTATTTTCTCATCCACCAGAACCACAGTGGCATCCAGATCAGGATTGGGAACAATGGCATAATTGGAGAGAGAAGCCAGATAAGTGTACTTGCCACCTATACCAAATATTTTCCCATAAAAATCGAGCTGTTGAGTAACTGGCATCCATACCTCTTCTTCAACAGGTGCATAAATGGATTGAATTCGTATTTCGAAACCATAAAGAGAAGTTTTCAGGTCAAGGGAGTGAATATTCCAAAAGTCTTCGCGTATGTAAATTTCGCCTTCAAACACCTGATCGCCTTTTGACCTTGGCGTTACTTTAATTTTGTTAATCTCGTATCCGCGTTCCTTAAAGCTGCCCTGATATTCAAATTTATAATAAGAAAAAGCCCTGGGGTGAAGTGGCGAAATGGCATCTACCACCTTAGGAAAATAAAAACTGCTATTAATGTAGGCATTGGGGTTGGCATTGTCTAAGTCTTGGCCCGAGGCCCTTACCGAAATCACTTTTTCTGAAAAGGCATTTGGCCGTTTGAATCTAATCTCGCTAACTGATTCGGAAGTGAAAACACGGCTGGTATCTACCCCTTCTTTTTCGAGTGTTTTTCTCAAAAACCACGGCACTTGTGTAAGTTGCCCTGTTCCCTTCATATACACTTCTGCCGAAAAACTATCTACCTGATTGAGGTGATAGCTCGCCTTGGCAATGGCTTTACGCATGATGGTATAGGAAGGGTCTTCTGCCTTACCGGAAACCACAAAGGTAGGGAGCTCGTAAACTTGCGGTTTTAAAACAATATTGAGGGTTGTGAACCCACTCCCCACGGCTATCTGGTGGGTTTGAGAGGCAAAGCCCATAAACTGAAAAGTGACTTCATAGTTTCCACGAGGCAGCCTTAGCTCGTAGTCGCCTTCCATGTTGGAACTGGTGCCTGTTCCGGCTTGCTTCACATAAATGGATGCGAAGGGCAATACATTACCCTCGTTGTCCTTAATATTTCCTTTGATGCCCTGAGCGAGAATACCTGTGTGGAGCAGGCTCGCTAAAAGTATGAGTGTTAATTTATTTGACATGGTTGAGTTTTTGACGCTCGTGCAAAATACAGACCAAAAAACTTTTTCTGTTTAATCCTGAATGATTAGTGGATAGACGCAATAAACGGGCGAAAGGTATGCTTTATAGAAGAAATTATTTTCGTTACCTACTGATAAAACTTCTTAAAACGGATATAATCGATCACTGCTGGTGGTAACAAATACTGAACGGAATGTTCTTTTCTGATGGAATTGCGTATAAAAGTGGCCGAAATATCCAGCATTGGCGAATCGACATACCTAATGTTGGCGTGTTTTACCTTGATCTTGCTTTGATCTACCTGAGGCCTGGGGTACACATACAGGCCAAAGTTTTCCAGAATGGCCTCATGGTTCTTCCATTTATGAAAGTGGAGCAGGTTGTCTTCTCCAATAATGAGCTTAAACTCGTGTTGGGGGTATTTGTCTGAAAGATATGCCAAGGTATCGGCCGTGTAACTGGGTCGAGGCATATTAAACTCTACATCGGAAGCTTTGAACTTAAAGTTATCGGCAATGGCAAGCTCCACCATCTTCAACCGATCGAACTCATGAAGCAGCGAGCTACTGCTCTTAAACGGATTGAGTGGACTGACCACAAACCACACCTGTTCAAGATCGGTCTGGTCGGCCATTACATCGGCTATAACCAAATGACCTATATGAATGGGATTAAAAGAACCAAAGAATAAGCCGATGCGCACAGTTTAAGGTTTTAAGAAGTCATCTACCAGTTTCTGAGCCTTTCGGTAAGAGTCTTCCAGGTTTTCATTGAGGAGGGTCACATCAAATTTATTCTCGAAAGTCATCTCAAACTCGGCTCGGTAGAGTCGTTGAGAAAGGCTCTCTCTAGACTCTGTTCCCCGGGCAGTGAGTCGCTTTTTGAGCTCTTCTATGCTGGGTACCTTCACAAAAATAGCCAGCGCATTGTCGCCAAAATACTTTTTCAAATTCATGGCTCCCTTTACTTCAACATCAAAAAGCACCGTTTTACCCAGGCTCCACAGCCTTTCTACTTCCGATTTTAGGGTGCCATAGTAGTTGCCTGTATATACCTCTTCCCATTCAATAAACTCATCGGCATCAATCTTGGCCTTAAATTCTTCTTTGGTAAGAAAGTAATAGTCTTTGCCGTTTTCTTCGGTTCTTCCTCGTTTATCACGGGTGGAAGCTGAAATAGAAAAAGCCAACTGTGGGTTGTTGGCCAGCAAATGCTTTACAATAGTGGTTTTTCCTGAACCGGAGGGTGCAGTAAAAATAATTGCCTTTCCGGACGACATTAGATATCTACGCTTTTACGAATGGTTTCTACAAGGTTCATTGGCATTTCGGCCTTATGCTCGCAGAGTTTTCTTTTGATTTCGTCTTTTATCTTCTTCTCCTTCTCGAAAGTGAAGTTAGACTTTACACATGACTTAATCTTTTGCTCAAAGATAGACCGAGACTCATCATCTGCTTCATTGTCCAATACCAATTGAACAATTTCCGCAAACCGCTGCTCATCTATCAAATTGCCATGCTCGCAATAGCATTTCTTAAACGTGTCCTTGAACCAATCTGAAAATTCCGACATTGTTTCAAACTATTTGTTATATCCCATTTCTTTCGCGTAACTGGCTAGCTTCTCTTTCAGCATATTTCTAGCCCTGTGTAGTCTGGATCTCACTGTTCCAATCGGAATATCGAGAATTTTTGACATTTCTTCATAAGTGAAGCCCTCCAAATCGCTCAATATGATTACCGTTCTAAAATCGACCGGAATATTATTCAATGCTCCGGAGATCTCATCTCCAATCATGTGTTGCACGGTTTCAACCCTCAGGTCAGTGGTAATGTTCTCATCCACATCATCAGAGTTGTAGTATTGCTCCACCTCGTTGTAGTCAACCTTATTGGGTTGCTTACTCTTTTTTCTATACTCGTTGATGAAGCTGTTCTTCAAAATGCGGAACAACCACGCCTTGGCGTTAGTTCCTCGCTCAAACGAATTAATGAACCTAAATGCCTTTAAATAAGTGTCTTGCACCAAATCTTTAGCATCATCTTCATCGAATGTAAGGCGATAGGCAAAATTGTACATAGAGTCTACATGAGGCATGAATTCACCATCAAACACCTCCGTTTTCTCTTTTTCTGAATAATTCTGTCTACGGGCCGATTGCTCCTGAGTGGTTTCTTCAGACATACGCCAAATTTAAGAAATAATACGGCAGGGCCTCAACGCGAAGCACTGAACGCAAACATACAACATGAAAGTCTATTTGTTGTAAGTTTACGGCCGAGAATCAGCAGAAGCATTTTGAGAATACTATTTCTAACGTATCAGGGCGATATGGCCGGCTCCACAAACTCCATTGCCTTTTTATGTAGGGGGCTGGCTAAGCGAGGTCATCAGGTATATCTGGGTATACGAAAAGAAAGCCTGTTGTGGCAACTGGTTGAAGATAGCAATGTAGTGAGGGTGCCCATGAGTTTTGGAGGCAAATTCGACCTCAATAACTGGAAGCAAATACGCGATGTGGTCCGCCAACACCGCATTGAGCTCATCAACGCCCAATCGAGTCATGACCGGTACACCAGTATTTTCGCGAATAAATTCTTTGGCCTGGGCACTAAAATAGTACATACAAGAAGACAAATGCCTCTCAGTTTAGGAGGGCCTGTTCAGCGCTTTTTGTACAACCATTGGACGGATGGTATTGTGGCGGTAAGTAGGCAGGTGAAAGAAGAGCTTGTGAAACTTGGCTTCAACGAAGCCAACATTAAAGTAATTCACAACGGTACGCCCACAGAAAAATACGCCCACATTGACATGCACAAAACAGAGGCTCTGAGAAGTAAGTTTGCAATTAGTGAAAATGACTTTGTGCTGGGTTGCGTGTCGCGCATAAAAAACCAAATTCAGATTATTAAAGCCCTGGCTCATGTGGAACAGCCGGTAAAAATGATCTTCTGTGGCATAGAGGCTACAGAAGAAATGAAAGAGATAATTGCCGGTTATAGAGCAGCACACCAGGTATTTTTCGAAGGCCATGTGGAAGGTGACAACATTCTCCCCTACTATAAACTTTTCGATGCCAAAATTCTGGCCTCCACCATGGAGGGGCTCTCACAATCGTTACTCGAAGCCATGGCACTGAAGGTGCCGGTAATTGCAACGGCCTATGCTGGTAATCTCGATCTCATAGAAGACAGAGAAAATGGCCTCCTTTTCGAAGATGGAGACATTGAAAAAATAGCAGAGCTGATTCAAAGAGTAAGATCTGACCAAAGTCTGAGAAATACGCTAATTGCCAATGGTAAGATTACTGCTTTGCAAAAATTCAATATTGACAGAACTATTGCGAACTACGAAGAATACTTCCAAAGTTTGGTGACAGAAAATTAGAGCCAATCGAAATCTACATGCCCAATGATCTAAATTTCTAAAAGGAAATTTTGTTAAATTTTATCTCCAAAAGGTGACATTTCTATTTATAAATCACTAATACCATAAAGGCTAAAATAAACACCAATCTCTATGCTCAAACAAATACAAAGAATAGAAAGGCTGCATCATCTCATTAGGCTTAAGGCAACAGGTTCTCCTAAACAATGTGCCAGAAAACTGGAGATTAGTGAAAGACAGCTTTATTATACAATAGAGCTCATGAAAGAACTTGGAGCCCCGATTTTCTTTGATCTCTCACTTGGCTCATATTGTTACGAATATGAGACAGAGTGGTCCTATGGGTTTTCACGGAAACCAGATCAGAATCAAATATCTAAATTCAGTGCTAGTTCTAAATAAGCCACAATCTGCATTAAGCTACTATATAAGACTCTTTTAACCAAAGAATCGACAGGAGCCTGATCTAATTCCACACTTTATTCTTGCTTATGCATCAATTATATTGTTCCATAGCCGAACGATATAAAACTAGACTAATTCGAAGATTTTTTTTCACTGCAATTTTATTTCAGTAAGACATTCTAACTTAAACCTCCGAGTTACCTCCGAACACAAGTAAAGATCAACCAATTCTCTAAAGACAAATGATTGATGAAAAAAAAGCTCGTTTCTCTTATTTTAGTAAATGTTGCAATCTATGCGCTTGCCGTTTTCATAGAGCTTAATTTCCTATACTCAGATGAAATGTATTTCAGGTCATTTAATGGTAGACTAACAGACCAGGAATTAAGTGACTTAATACAATTTGATCGATCCACAGAATGGCTCAATTATCTATTTATTCTGCCATACATGGCTGGGATCATATTATTCACTCTATTAACCATCTGGATTGGCACTTTTTTCTCATCCGGAGAAAAAAGAATAAAATATATAATGACGTCTGCCGCAGAGGCACATATAGTATTTTCCCTGAGCTACCTGATTTTGATCGTTATCAAGATATTCATACTGAAACCTCAAATGATGGACATAGAAAACAGCGATTTTCAATCCATCCTATGGTTGTTCAAAAATCAAAACTTACCCCTCGTACTACTTAATATCTTAAAATTTGTCACCATCACTCAGTTGTGCTATATATTCCTTTTAACATGGAGACTGTTCAAAAATGGCCAACTCAAATTTATTAAATACCTGAAAATCACAATACTATCTTATTACTCAAGTCTTTTGCTACTCGTAGTGTTGCTCAGTTTATCTGACATTATTTTTAACTAAATTTTATAACCACATGAGAAAATTAGAAAATGAACAATTATTGAATCTTCAAGGCGGAAAGTTTTGGGGATGGTCGGACTGGTCATGCACATCCACTGTTAATAACGGACTTTGCTGGACGAATTGTGTCCGAAAACATTTTACGTTATTTATTCGGGACGCTTACGATTACAATTCCGGTCCTTGTGAAATTGTAGCAAGAGAAATTAATCAACTTTAATTGAGACAGAAAATGAGAAAGTTAGATTTGAATTCAATGGAAAAAATCGAAGGATCAAAATTCTTTGGATGGACTGATTGGGATTGTGGCGAAGTAATTTGGGTTGACGCATTTCACTGCGGACGCCAATGTACTAGGACGTATCATGCCCTCTTCATAAGGACCAAAACAGAAGAGACTTTCGATGTAGATTTTTGCATAACAGTTGATTGACAATTAGATTTCGAAAATGTCAAGGTTATTGGTTCTTACTTTGTTCTTTGTAGGCAGCATTCAATTATTGGCACAGTCAAAAAGTTATGTGCTAGCCGATAAAAAAACTAAAGAGCCAATAACCTATGCAACTGTAAAGGCGGATAACAACTTCTTTACTTACACTGACGAAAAGGGAGAATTTGAAATAGGACTCTTCGAAAAAATATGGATTCAGCATGTAACCTATATACCCTCCGTTTTTTATGCAGACTCTATTCAATCCGACACTTTGTTCCTAGAGTCTCTTGAATTGGATGTAGGATCAGTTGTGGTAAAAAGCGCAACAAAAAAAAGCCGGAAAAGCACAATAGGTAACCTCACCAAAAAAACCAACTATACGATTAACATAGCGCGTAACATGCAAATTGTGTTGTATATGCCTCCGGAACTATACTCCTCTGGACACAAAGTCAGCACCCTTAGAATCCCTCTTTTTAATCGCAGGGACATAGAATATAGTGACTTGTTAATCCGCCCCAGATTTTACCTTACCAGTAAAGACAATAACAATCCCGGAGAAGAAATAGGCAAAATTGGAGAAACATTCATCGTCTCTGACGAGAATGAGAAATACTATGAAATTGATATCAGTAAATACGAAGTCATTCTCCCTGATAATGGCTTCTTCGTTGGAATTGAACTGATAGGGCCAGTTGATGCAGATGGGCATCTTATTAAAGAAATAAAAGGAGCAGAGCGAATTGATATCCGGGGAGAAATTAAAAAAACAAGTAATGGCTATCAAACCATGATAAAAATAAATGAGGATAGATGGATTGATATGGCAGATTATATCAAAGGCTTAGTTCCAAAGGAGAGATTTGTCAATGTTTCTTTCGGCTTAGATATTCTTAATTAAAATTCGTTATGGCAAGGTCACCTAAGCACTTCAAGCAAAGAGATCAATCCGACTGTGGGGTTACTTGTCTTTATACCCTTATAAAATATTACGAGGGCGAGGTCAGCCTGGAAAAACTTCGGGAATTTAGCGGCACCTCCAAAGAAGGCACAACTCTCTTAGGCCTTTACCAGGCAGCCAACCAAATTGGCCTGGATGCTGAAGGATTTGAAGCAGAAATTGAACATTTGAAGACACTGGAGCACCCCGCAATACTCCATGTAATTATAGAAGGTAAACTACAGCACTATGTAGTGGTCTTTGGATATGAAAACCAAAAATTTCTGATCAGCGACCCAGCCAAGGGTATTGAATATATTACGGAAGAAGAACTTGCAAAAATCTGGCGATCCAGGGCCCTACTCCTCGTAAAGCCCACCGACAGACTTGAAAGGGTTCAGGAACAAAAGGGCAGGAAAAAGGAATGGCTGCTTTCTTTGGTTAGAGAGGATTATCCCATTCTCGGCATTGCCACTTTTCTAGGTATTGTAATTTCCATTCTAGGTATCAGCACAGCTATATTCACTCAAAAGTTGATTGATGATATCATTCCAAGTCAGGACTCCGAAAGGCTAATTCTTGGTCTGGCATTACTCACTATTTTACTACTCGCCAGATCCGGAGTCTTATATTTAAGGACCCTATTGATTTTAAGGCAATCGAAAGATTTCAATAATCGGATTATTCAAAAATTCTATGGAGCACTACTATACCTCCCGAAACGCTTTTTTGACACCAGAAAAACCGGAGAATTAATAGCCCGAATGAACGATACCAACAGAATTCAGAGAACCATAAGCTTTGTTTTAGGAGATACTCTGATTCAATTGCTCCTGGGAATAACCTCTTTGGCCTTCGTCTTCACCTATTCCTGGCAGGTTGGCTTGTTGTTACTGGCATTCGTTCCCATTTATATCTTCTTGGTATGGAAATACACCAAGCCAATTACAACCGGTCAAAGAGAGGTTATGCAGGCCTACGCCATGAATGAGAGCAATTATGTTGATACTATTCAAGGCATCGAGGTCATTAAAAACCAGAATAAGGAGTCTGTTTTCAGTAAAATAACCGAGACCATATATGGCCATTTCCAAAGCAAAGTATACGACCTTGGCCTGGTGGGCAATAAATATGGGGTCTACACCCAAATCATTGGTGTAATAGCCATGACAGGTGTATTGGCCTTTTCTTCATTCCTGGTTATTCAGGAAACCCTTCAGCTTGGTGAATTGGTTGCCCTTCTTTCTATGGCAGGCGGACTCTTCCCTGCAATAGAAGCAGTAGCAAGAGCCAACATTCAGATTAGAGAGGCTAAAATTGCTTTCGACAGAATGTATGAATTCACTGCGATAGAACCTGAGACAAATGAAAATGATACCGTTCAGGAAATGTCAAATATTCAAAGACTTCAAGTAGAAAACCTCAGCTTCAGATTCCCGGGTAGAAAACAACTTCTTAAAAACATCAATCTAGAACTGAATAAAGGAGAACTGGTCTGCCTTTTAGGAGAGAGTGGCGGTGGAAAAAGTACCTTCCTTCAAATATTACAGAAGTTCTATTTTCCTGAAGAAGGCAAAATTTCAATCGATGGACATGATTACAGGGAGATTCATACAAAAACCGTCAGGTCCAAGATTGGTGTAGTCCCTCAGGAGATAAAGATTTTCAATGGGAGTTTACTGGACAACATACTTCTTGGGGAGACCATTACCGGTATTAAAACTCTCGAAGATTTCATGGTTTCCCTCGGTTTCGATCAATACTTCAAAGAGTTCCCACAAGGCTATGCCACTATTTTGGGGGAAGAAGGTGTCAACATTTCCGGTGGCCAGAAGCAGTTGGTTGGATTGGCCAGGGCCCTTTGGTCGAACCCCGAAATTTTGTTGCTTGATGAGGCCACTTCTGCTTTGGACAGAAAAACCGAGCATTTTGTCTTAAACCTTCTGGACAGGCTGAAGAGCTACAAGCTTATTCTTCTGGTCACCCATAGAATAACAACGGCAGCGAAAGCCGATAAAATCTACATTCTGGAAGAGAATGCTATCACCTCATGCGGCACGCCATCAGAGCTTTTTGAAAGTGATAATTTCTTCAGTGAATTCTACCAGGAAAACAACCTGGCCTTGGTTAGTGCTATCTAGTCCCAACATGGATTGAGAACAAAACCAAATCCTTCAAATACTTCCCTTCATTAGTTGCTGAAAATTAGAATCAAGTCTTAACTTGCGGCCTAAACTTATCGTCACCTTGAACCTGTCTGCCGACAGGCAGGATTGCTTCAGGGTCTCTTTAATAGATTCTGAAATAAATTCGGAATGACATTTAGACCAAAGTTAGAGCTGATACACCCGTCTTTGTGTCTAAATTTACAGAAGTTTTTTGTGCTGAATGGATTACCTCTCAACGCTTAATGAACCCCAATACGAAGGTGTAGTAAACACCGAAGGCCCTGCCATGATTATTGCCGGTGCAGGATCGGGCAAGACTCGTGTACTCACCTACCGTATTGCTTACCTCATCAAAGAAAAAGGTGTAGACCCATTCAATATTCTTGCACTCACATTTACCAACAAAGCTGCACGCGAAATGCGCGAACGGATTGAGAGAGTAGCCGGTGTGAATGCGCGCAATTTATGGATGGGCACTTTCCACTCAGTATTCGCCAGAATTCTCAGGGCTGAAGCCGACCGGTTGGGATATCCTAGCAACTTTACCATTTACGATACGGACGATTCCAAGTCTCTAATCAGATCCATTGTGAAGGAGTTCGGGCTTGATGACAAAGTCTATAAACCCAACGTGGTGCTGAACAGAATTTCCGGAGCCAAAAACCGACTGGTAGAATGGAAAGAATACCTTAACAACCCACTCTACGCAGCCGATGATGCCGCAGCTCAGAAACCCGAGATGGGTCGTATTTACAAAACCTATTGCCAACGCTGTTTCAAGGCCGATGCTATGGACTTTGACGACCTCCTCCTTAATACCAATATCCTGTTCAGAGATCATATCGATGTACTCAACAAATACCAACATCGCTTTAAATATGTGCTGGTAGATGAGTTTCAGGACACTAACGTATCCCAGTACCTCATCACCAAAAAGCTCTCGGCCGTAAGTCAAAATATAGCAGTGGTGGGCGATGACGCCCAATCAATTTATGCCTTCCGCGGAGCTAACATTGAAAATATTCTGAACTTCGAGAAAGATTTTCCCGATTTAAAGGTCATTAAACTGGAGCAAAACTATCGCTCTACCAAAAACATTGTAGAAGCAGCCAATTCACTAATCGCTCGCAACAAAGGGCAGCTAAAAAAATCGGTATGGACGGCCAACGGAGAAGGTAACCGAATCGAACTCATAAAATCGGTATCGGACAATGAAGAAGGGCGCTTTGTAGCCTCGGCCATCTTTGAGCAAAAAACACAAAACGGATACGAAAATAAAGATTTTGCAGTGCTCTACAGAACCAATAGCCAATCCAGGGCCATTGAAGAAGCACTCAGAAAGTCGGGGATTCCTTATAAAATATACGGAGGGCTTTCCTTCTATCAGCGTAAGGAAATTAAAGACCTGATGGCCTACCTCAGGTTTGCCATCAACACCAACGATGAACAATCTTTCCGAAGAATTATCAATCTTCCCAAAAGAGGCATTGGGGCTACTTCAGTAGAAAAAATGGTGGTGGCGGCCTTTGAACACGATATTCCACTTTGGGAGGTGCTTACCAATATAGACTCCTTCCTTCCCGGACGCGTAGCCAATGCCGTTCGCGATTTTGTGACTTTGGTTAAGAGTTTTCAGATTTACGTAAGCTCGAAAGACGCCTACGAAGCAGCTAACCACATAGCTAAAACCTCTGGTTTGCTTAAAGAGCTCTATGACGACAAAACGGTTGAAGGTCTAAACCGTTATGAAAACGTGCAGGAGCTACTAAATGCCATGAAGGAATTTGTGGAGACGCCCGAGGTAGAAGACAAGAGTCTGGCGGCCTTCTTGCAAGAGGTGGCTCTGCTAACCGACCAGGACAATGACGACCCTACCGACAATGATTTTGTATCGCTCATGACCATACATGCCTCCAAAGGGCTTGAGTTTAAAAATGTGTTTGTGGTGGGTCTGGAAGAAGACCTTTTTCCTTCGCAAATGATGCTAAGCAGCCGGGCCGATCTGGAAGAGGAACGAAGGCTGTTTTATGTAGCCATTACAAGAGCTCAGGAAAACTTATACTTCTCATATGCTCTTTCGCGTTACCGCTTTGGACGACTGATCAATTCAGAACCTAGTCGCTTTATAGAAGAGGTTGACCCGAACTACATCTTTGTGAATACCCGGTACGGAAGCCGGGAACCTAAACTAGGCAGAAGTGAGCAACCTCCGGGCTTCTCTTCCAGCTTTGCCCGTAATCTCATGGCTACTAAAAAACCACAGGCCAAAAAGCCTTTACAGTATCACAAACCATCGGCCGACTTTAGACCAAGCGACACCTCCAATCTTGCCGAAGGAATGAAGGTAGAGCATCCAAAGTTTGGCTTCGGGAAAGTAAGCAAAGTAGACACCGAGGGAGCAAACAAAAAAGCCAAGGTAATCTTTGAAGATTTCGGAGAAAAGACCCTCCTGCTAACCTTTGCAAAGCTTAGAATTGTAGAATAACTAATACATCAGACAAGCATGTCGACAATAATTACTATTTTGAAACAAGACTATTAATAATGGCACTAGAATATAATACCGAAAGAGCTGCAGTAAAGCTCATGGAATATGGCCGCAACATTCAAAAGCTGGTCAACCACATTAAAACCATTGAAGATAAAGATAAGCGTAGCGCATATGCCCATACCCTTACTGACCTGATGAAGCAAATCAACAGCAACATAAAGGGTAATCAGGATTATGACCAAAAGGTGTGGGACGACCTTTATCTCATCTCCAATTTTGAGCTGGATGTAGAAGCTCCTTTCCCAATGCCCGATGTTTCGGCTATTGGCAAAAAACCTCAGAAGGTACACTACAAAAGCTCCAATATTAAGTATCTGCACTATGGCCGAAATGTGGAAATCATGATTGAGCAGGCCATAGCCATGGAAGACCCGGAGTCAAAAGCCGCAGCCGTAATACATATTGGCAGGCTAATGAAAACCTTCTACAACACCTGGAACAAAGACAATATCGATGATGAGATCATCCTAAAGCAAATCAAGGAGTTATCGAACAACCAACTCGATATTGACATTGAACTGGTGAAAGAGCAGGGACTTTTCAACAATAACATTAAGGAAAACCGTTACTCTAACAAAAACTCCCGAGACAACAACAATAATAACAGAAGAAGAAACCAAAAAAGACGCAGAAACTAAATGTCATCTTTCATTATTGAAGGTGGCACCCGCCTTTCCGGAGAGATTATTCCTCAGGGTGCCAAAAACGAAGCACTACAAATTCTATGTGCCGTACTGCTAACCGCAGAGCCTGTTACTATACATAAAATCCCAGACATCCGTGACGTAAACAAGCTCATAGAGCTTTTGGCCGAATTGGGTGTAGAGGTAAAGTATCTTGGCAATGAGAGCTATCGTTTTTGCGCAAAAGATGTAGACATCGACTATTTGGAAACGGAAGACTTCCGTAAAAAAGCTTCATCATTGAGAGGCTCAATAATGATCCTGGGGCCACTGCTGGCCCGTTTCGGAAAAGGAAAAATTTCCAAGCCGGGGGGAGACAAAATAGGCCGAAGAAGACTCGACACTCACTTCATAGGCTTCCAGAAGCTGGGGGCAAGATTCTTATACGAAGCCGAAACAGGCATGTACCATATCGATGCCAGCCAGCTGAAAGGCACCTACATGCTTTTAGATGAAGCCTCTGTTACCGGTACGGCCAACATTCTGATGGCTGCTGTTATGGCCGAAGGAAAAACCACTATTTACAATGCCGCTTGTGAGCCCTACCTCCAACAGTTGAGCAAAATGCTCAACCGAATGGGAGCAAAAATCACAGGCATTGGCTCTAACCTGCTCCACATCGAAGGGGTAGAGTCGTTGAAAGGCACAGAACACACCATGTTGCCCGATATGATCGAAATTGGCTCCTTCATTGGAATGGCGGCTATGACTCAATCAGAAATAACCATCAAAGACTGCCAAATACCTGAACTGGGGGTAATCCCCGAAACATTCAGAAGGCTGGGCATTCAGATGGAATTTAGAGGTGACGACATTTTTATACCCGCCCAGGAGCGCTACGAAATTGAAACATTTATCGATGGCTCTATAATGACTATTGCCGATGCTATTTGGCCGGGGTTAACCCCCGATTTACTCAGCATTGTACTAGTTGTAGCTACTCAGGCCAAAGGCACCGTTCTCGTTCACCAAAAGATGTTTGAGTCTCGACTATTCTTTGTCGATAAGCTGATAGACATGGGGGCTCAGATCATTCTGTGCGACCCACACCGCGCTACTGTCATAGGACTAAACAGACAACAAAAGCTCAAAGGTATTCGAATGACATCTCCCGATATCAGGGCGGGACAAGCCCTGCTCATTGCCGCCCTTTCGGCAGAAGGCCGCTCCATCATAGACAATGTAGAGCAAATTGACAGGGGATACCAGCATATTGATACCCGACTCAAGGCATTAGGAGCCAAGATTGAGCGAGTAGATTAAGTACCGAGCCTGGTTAAAGCCAGGCTTTTTTGTTCACCCCACTTCTGCATAGCCAACCATTCGGGTTATATTCGTAGGAGTGACACGGCAAAATTTTCGACATGGCTAAACACATAGAACCTCAACTGCATGGAGAAAACAAATGGTTTTCCCGATTTCAAGATTACATTGGCGAATTTATATATGGAGGTATAGATGGTTCTGTAACCACGTTTGCTGTAGTTGCCGGAGCAGCCGGAGCTCACCTCGAAAGCTCAGTAGTTATTATTTTGGGCTTTGCCAATCTTATTGCCGATGGTTTTGCCATGTCTGTTGGCAGTTACCTGTCGACCAAATCGGAAAAGGAGAATTACCAGAAGCATAAAGAAATAGAATATTGGGAAGTAGATAATCTACCCGAAAAAGAACGTCAGGAAATTCGCGAAATATATCAGGCCAAAGGTTTTGAAGGAGAGCTATTACAGCAAGTGGTAGATAAAATCACCGAAGACAAAGACCGCTGGGTAGATGTAATGATGAAAGAAGAGCTGGAAATGACTGAAGAATCCAAGTCTCCTCTTCAGATGGGCTTTGTCACTTTTATTTCATTCATACTTATGGGCTTTATACCCCTCATTGTATATGTAATTGATTACTCGGGCCAACCGCTTGGCGATAACCTTTTTCTTTATTCGTCCATACTCACTTTTGTTACCTTTGCCGGAATTGGGTTTGCGAAAAGCTACGTTACCAAAGCCAACCGGCTGAGAAGCATACTAGAAACCCTATTTTTAGGCGGTTCGGCCGCTGTTCTTGCCTACTTTGTCGGAGATTTACTGGAAAAAATGATAGCTTAGACATCTTTTTTACGTTTAATCCATCCTTAATGCGTATTCAACGGAATGGTTAAAATTGGTACATCCAGAAGACTGAATAAATCACCATCGGCCAAACGCCTAAGGAAAAGAGACATTTACACCTACCTAATGGAGGTGGTGCTCATCATCTTTGGAATAACTGTAGCCTACCAACTCAATATTTTGTATGAAGACAAAAAAGAATTGCAACTGGAAACCGCTGCTATTCTAAAGGTATATAGGGAAAACGAAACCAACATGAACTACTTTGCCGGCACCATTGCCGATAGAATGCAGTTGGAGGAAGACACCCGTGAACTAGCACGTATTCTCTTTTCGGGAGGCCTTTTAGAAGACGACCATATTGGTACGTATCTCTTTAACATTAACAAAACCATAAAACCCATTGTGCAGCTAGAGGCCATCAACTTTTACCTGAACACCAATTACACCAACCGCAATGCCGATATAAAAAGTGAACTCATCACACTCAAAAGCAAATACCTGGAGTTAAGAGACATTGTAGACTACTATGTGCGCATGAAAGAAAAGTACTACTCAGACTTTCTGGTTTCTGAAGTAGATTTTGGTGAAGAAAAAATACTTTCTTACCAGAAAATTAAAAGTGTAGAGTTTAAAAACCTTGTTGTTAATCTGCTGGCCAATGAGCAGGCGCTCAACAAGTTGTTTGTAGAGTCTTATGAGATGGCCATAGACCTGGAAGAGCTCATCGATCGAAAAATCAGGTAACCCTAACGATAATAGCTCGACTTATACTGTTGTGCAAAAGTAGAAGGACTAACCCCGGTGTACTTCTTGAATATCCTTGAAAAATAGGCATAATCATCAAAGCCCAGTTGTTCGGCCACTTCAGTGAGCCCAACATCCAATGAATTGACCAGAAGCCTCTTAGCTTCTAACACCACTCTTTCCATAATCAACTCAGTAGTACTTTTATTGAGTTGCTCGCGAACCACTCTGTTCAGATGTCTCACCGTTAGGTTTAGCATTTCGGCATAAACACCAGCCGATTTATGCGCTTTGTAGTGAACATTAATTAACCGCTCCAGCTCTGTGAGGTGCGCAGCATAACGGCCTATTCGCCAACCGGAATCAACCGATGGACTGCACACCCTGGCTAAATTGGTGTAAAGTATCCCCAGAAGCATCTGTATTTTACGGTGCCTCCACAATCCTTGACCGGAATACTCCCGAAGCACCAAACTCATAAGCTGGTAAACCTCCTCCAACAATGGCGCTACCAACTGCACCATAGAAGAGCGAGTGAGAGAGCTATAGAACGAAAAATCGGCCAGTGAGTGATCGGCAAAGGCCAAATCGTAAAACTCGCGCGAGTGAAACAAGATTAAGCCCTCCGCATCTGCCGAAGGCTGCCAAAAGTGAGATTGTCCGGGACTCAAAACAAAAAGCGCTCCGGGCTGTATTTCATACCTCACAAAATCGATTTCGTGCACCCCGCTACCCTGGGTGAAAAGTACCACCAGATAAAAATCATGCTTATGCGGTACTAATATTTCACCATGGTGCTTAAGCACATGTGCAGAAAAGGTGTTGCAATAAAAACGATGTGAATCTTGCTCAAACCTATGAAGCTCAAGAGTATTTAATTTCTTCACTCAAAAAATGATCCTTTTATACAAAATAAGGAAACTTTTACCAGAACGCAGGAGCTATTGAATCATTTAATTTTGCCTCAAATTAAATCCAGATGCTTAAAACGGTTAAAAGTATTTTTCGTCAAAAATGTCCTAATTGTGAAGAAGGATCTGTATTCCACTCCAACGGAAATATACTCCGAATGAAATCGCCCGGCATGAACGAAAACTGCCCGGTGTGTGGACATAAGTTCGAAAAAGAACCGGGTTATTTTATTGGAGCCATGTATATGAGCTACGGTCTTTCACTGGCCGAACTCGGGGGGCTCTTTTTACTTTGGCAGCTGACCGGCCTTCCGCTAAGTGGTTTCATCTATGCGGCCATTGTCCTCCTGGTAGCCCTTATGTTTTTAAACTTTAGGCTAGCTCGAATAATCTGGATGTACTTGTTTCGGTAGGCCGGTATAACCTTCCCGGTCCTATTGTTTCACCTGATGCAGGCCACACTCCTTTTGCGAAGCCTCCCAATACCACCTGCCCGCCCTGGGGTGTTCTCCCGGCTCAATGGCCCGGGTACATGGTGCACAACCAATACTTATGTAGCCCTTGTCGTGCAGAGGATTATATGGCACCTGATGTTTCTTCAGGTATTCGAGCATTTCATCATAAGACCATCGCAGTAGGGGGTTGAATTTGATTACCTGATTAGGTTCATCCCACTCAATGAGGCTGAAATTCTGACGATTGTCTGATTGGTCTGCCCTTAGCCCCGTTACCCAAACAGCTGTGTCTCTGAGAGCTCTTTTGAGAGGCTCTACCTTGCGAATGTAGCAGCACTCCTTACGGTTTTCTACCGACTCATAAAAGCTGTGCATGCCTTTCTTCGTTACCAGCTCCTCCACTTGCTCGGCCTTGGGATAGTAGACCCTAATAGGCCGCTTATACCTGGCTCTGGTACGATCGATTAACTCATAGGTTTCAGGAAATAACCGACCGGTATCGAGAGTAAACACCTCAATATCAATCGAATGCTTAAAAATAGCATGCGTAATAACCTGGTCTTCCTGGCCAAAAGCCGAAGAAAAGCGAACCTTTCCGGGAAAAGCATTGGCTACCAGAGCCAACGACTCTTCTAAAGTTTTTCCTTCAATTAAGTTACTTAGCTCCTCTACTCTCTCTTTCATCGTCTTACTTTTACCGAAGCCCAAACTCTTTCATGCAGGTAATAAAGAATCATTTTGGTGACTACTTCAACTGAACCAATGGAAAATGCCGTAGCAAAATTACCTGTAATGATGTACGAAATCACCATGGTGTCCAGAGTGCCAACTATTCTCCAGCTAATGGTTTTTAGTAAGCTTTTAAGATTGCTATCCACCTTTCTGGCATCTTCAATCTTATCTTTTACAAGTGAATCTACTAACATCTTTCGGGCATTAAACTTATCAACGGGACAAATCTATATATTCCCTACCATTTTAGTAGACTTTTGCTTCAATTTTTTTTCACCTCTCTCGTTCTCCTGTAAAAACAGAAGGTCAAAAGAGGGGATTCTTCATAAGCACGGTAAGATTTTCAGAAAAAAATACAGTTCTGTGAGCTGCTATTCCTTATTGCGCAATACATCGGCCAGGGTCTTATTCTCCAACACCTTAAGTGTATTATCCCTAACCTCGGCCATTACGCGGTTCAACCCGCATACGGCTTCATCGCAATTTTCGCAACGCTCATAGTAATTAAGGCTCACGCAGGGCAATAGAGCAATGGGGCCATCGAGCATACGAATAACCTTAGCCAGTTTTACTTCTTCGGGGGGCTTTATGAGGTAATAGCCACCACCTTTCCCTTTTTTACTTCCCAGCACTCCGGCCTTTTTCAGCTCAAGAAGTATATTTTCCAGAAACTTGAGAGATATTTTGCGCTCTTGCGAAATCTCAGAAATGAGAACAGGGCCCTTCTCCACATTCTCGGCCAAATAAGTGAGGGCATGAAAGGCGTATTGAGTCTTCTTAGAGAGCATGCGTAATAATCGGCAAAATTTTAGAGTGAAACAAAAAAGGGAGCTGTGCTCCCCTTTTCAGATAATTATATAAAACATTAATAGTTGTTCAACATAACAGGCATTACCAGCATGAGTATATCCTCACTGTCATCCTTTTCAGTAGGTATAATGAGGCCGGCACGGTTAGGGGCCGACATTTGCAGTGTAATAGATTTCGAGTGCAGATTGCCAAGCATTTCAACCAAAAACTTAGCATTGAACCCAATTTCGATATCTTCTCCCTCATGCTCGCAGGCCAAAGTTTCTTTAGCTTCATTAGAGAAGTCTAAATCTTCGGCAGAAATTGTAAGCTCGCTGCCGGTAATCTTAAGCCTGATTTGGTGGGTGGTTTTATTGGCGTAAATGCTGATACGCTTTAGAGAGCCTAGCAGCTCGCTGCGCTCAATGGTCATTTCAATCGGATTCTCGGTAGGAATCACATTCTCATAATCCGGGAAACGCTCATCGATCAAGCGGCAGATCATGCGAATATTGTTGAAGTGGAAGTAGGCGTTAGACGCATTGTACTCCAATACAACATTCACATTTTCTGAAGGCAATGTAGACTTCAAAAGGTTAAGGGCCTTTCTGGGTATAATTATAGACATTCCGGAGTCGGTAGCCACATCCACTCTTCTATAGCGCACCAAACGATGGCCGTCAGTAGCTACAAAAGTAGTGTTGGTATCGCCCAGCTTCACAAATACTCCCGTCATGGCTGGTCTCAACTCATCGTTGGAAGTAGCAAAAATGGTGTTATTAATCGCACTGCTCAAAACATCGGTCGACATATCTACGGAATAGGCATCGGTTACTTCCGGTACCTTAGGGAAATCCGTGGCATTTTCTCCGGCCAGTTTGTAACGTCCATTGTCTGAGTTGATCTCTACACTGTATGTTTCCTGGTCAATGCTGAAGGTAACCGGTTGTTCGGGAAGGTTCTTCAGGGTGTCCATCAGTATTCTGGCAGGCACCGCTATGCTTCCATCTTCTTTGGCCTCTACATCAATCTCGGTGATCATAGAGGTTTGTAAGTCTGACGCAGTGATGGTCAGAAGTCCATCTTTTATTTCAAAAAGGAAATTCTCTAGAATAGGAACAACCGGATTGGTTGTGATAACGCCATTGATATTAGACAGGCGCTTTAAAAGTTCAGCTGAAGAAACAATAAACTTCATAGAAGATCGATTTTTTGAGTGGTTTTAATAAGCGGATAAAATTAAAAATAAAATCTATATCGCCCATTAAATGTAAGCATTTTGAACCCGATTGACTAACAAGCACCTCATCTCTCGCACTAGTCGTTTAAAAGACCACCATTCACCCAACCACTTATCACATAGCTAAAAATATTACCCTATTATTTTGGTAGACTTTATATTCTTTTATTTAAACTTGCAGAATATTTCCTATCGTTTTTATAGACTAATAAGTTATGAGCCTGTCCGTAAACCAAAGCATAAGCCCCGCAGCCCAAAAAGATATTATTGAGCTTCAAAAGCGAATTGAGAAGTTTGAGCAAGGAGAGATTGCCGAAGACAAGTTTAAGTTATACAGACTTACCCGCGGAGTTTATGGCCAACGGCAAACGGGTGTCCAGATGATTCGTATTAAACTACCCTATGGTAAAGTTACGCCTAGGCAGCTCATTACCATTGCCAATGTATCTGATAAGTACGCCACCGGCAACCTGCACTTAACCACCCGACAAGACATTCAACTGCATTTTGTAAAGCTAAAGGACTCCCCTGCTCTCTGGGCCGACCTGGAGGCCAGTGATGTGACTCTGCGAGAAGCCTGCGGAAACACCGTTCGCAATGTTACCGCTTCGCCCGATGCCGGCATCAACCCCAATGAGCCTTTTGATGTAACTCCCTATGCGCATGCCCTCACCCATTTCTTTTTAAGAAACCCCATTTGTCAGGACATGGGTCGCAAGGTGAAAATTGCTTTTGCATCAGACAGCACCGACTCGGCCATGACCTACTTTCACGACATTGGTTTTATACCCCTTGTTAAAGATGGAATTAAAGGATTCAAAGTAGTACTGGGAGGTGGCCTCGGGGCACAAGCCATGTTTGCCCAAACGGCCCACAGCTTTTTACCGGCCACTGAGATTATTCCCTTCTCTGAAGCAGTTATTCGCGTATTCGATCGCTATGGAGAGCGAGCTAATCGCAGTAAGGCGCGCATGAAATTCCTGCTCAAAAAAATGGGGCTGGAACAACTCATGAAACTGGTCAACGAAGAGCGCAAAGCCCTAAAAGGCTACCACTGGCCCATAGACGAAACTATAGGTAGAGTAGAACAGCCCAACCCTCCACACCGCGAGGTGGAAGTGAGTAATCCTACGGCCTTTGAAAACTGGAAGCGCACCAACACTTTTGTGCAAAAACAGACCGAATTTAGGGGTATTTGGGTACGTGTACCTTTGGGCGACATAAATGCCGAAACCGCTCGCAAGCTCGCTGGCCTGGTAGAACAATATGCTGCACACGACATTCGGGTTACTGCCAATCAGGGTTTACTCATTAAGTATGTCAAGCCCGGCCTGCTCCCCCTTTTCTTCCAGGAACTTACCGCTCTTGGGCTTGCCAAAGCCGGCTTTGATAGTACGCACGACATTACTTCATGCCCCGGCAGCGATACCTGCAACTTGGCCGTAACCAACAGCACAGCCCTTTCCACTACCCTGGAACAGATGCTGGAAAATGACTTCGAACACCTCATTAATGAACGCAACATTAAAATTAAAATCAGTGGGTGTATGAACGCCTGTGGGCAACATATGGCCGCCAACATTGGCTTCCATGGCAGCTCTATAAAACATAAAGGGCTGGTAGTTCCGGCCATGCAGGTGGTAATAGGCGGAGGACTTTCTCCTTCCGGAGAGGGCTTTATTGCCGAAAAAGTAATAAAGCTGCCCACCAAGCGCATCCCCAACGCCCTGGCCTTGCTGCTCACAGCCTATGAAAAGGAAGCTGAAGAGGGCGAATACTTCAATGATTACTTTCAACGAGTTGGTAAAATGCACTTCTACCATCTGCTAAAACCATTGGCGGAAACTGATAACCTAACCAGTGCCGAGTTTATGGACTGGGGAAAACAAGAGCAGTTTGTTCCGGAAATTGGTGTTGGCGAGTGTGCCAGTGTAATGCTCGATGTGATTGGAACTATTATAGAAGAAGCGCAGGAACGACTGGACTGGGCCAGCGATGGGCTTAGAGAAGAAGCCTATGCAGATGCAATTTACAATGCCTATTCAGCCTTTGTAATCGGTGCTAAAGCTCTACTTCTTAGTGTAGATATTAAGTGCAACACCCAAATAGGAATACTGGAAAGTTTCGAAGAGCACTTGGGACAAACGGAAGACTTCGGCCAGGCCAAGAGTTTCAAAACTCTGGTTTTGCAAATGAAATCGCAGGAACCTGAAAAGGACTTTGCCCATGAATACTTCCAATCCGCAAACTCATTTCTCCGGCAGGTAAGAACCTTCAGACAGAAACAACTGCAAAGCGAAGGGAAAGAAAAACTAGTTATCAGCGATTTTTATAAAGCATAGAATGACCATTACTCCTAAACTTTCGCTAGTAGGTGCCGGCCCGGGAGACCCCGAGCTTATTACCGTTAAAGCCATTAAAACTCTGGCCGAAGCCGATGTGGTGTTGTATGACGATTTGGCCAGCAAGGCATTGCTTTGCTATGTTAAAAAGGGGGGCGAAAAAATATATGTAGGCAAAAGGGTGGGCAAACATAGTCATACCCAGCAGGCCATCAATGAACTGATCGTTCACTTTGCGCAAACCAAAGGGCACGTGGTCAGACTCAAAGGTGGAGATCCTTTTATTTTTGGCCGGGGATACGAAGAGCTGGATTTTGCCCGACAATTTGGTATACCCTGCCAAATAATTCCGGGTATTAGCAGCGCTCACGCGGTACCGGCCTTGCAAGAAATACCCATGACATCGCGCGGATATAGCCAAAGCTATTGGGTGGTAACGGCCACCACCAAAGAAGGCTTTCTTACTCCCGACATTCATTTGGCGGCTCAGTCTACTGCTACGGTGGTCATACTAATGGGTACCAAAAAACTGGCCGCCATTTGCGATACCTTTCGTGAGCATGGCCGCCACAATGCCCCGGTGGCCATTATTCAGAACGGATCGCTGCCGAGCGAAAAGATAGTAACGGCCACCATTAATTCTATTGAAGATGAAGCTTTTGCCCATGGCATTTCTTCGCCTGCCATAATTATTGTGGGCGAGGTAGTAAAACTAGGGAAATCATACCTACGGCAAATTGAATACGCTACTACACTTTAATATGTCTAACAACCTCTACCCCATATTTCTAAAAGCCCATCAGCTAGACACCCTCATTATTGGGGGAGGTTCGGTTGGGCTGGAAAAGCTCTCATTTATGCTCAAAAGCAGCCCTGATGCCCGGGTAACTTTGGTTGATAAAACCATTCGGTCCGAAATTCGGCAGTTGGCAACCCGGCACCCTCAGATTACTCTTTTGGAGCGGGAATATTTTACCGAAGATCTAACCGGTATGCATCTGGTGCTGGTAGCTACTGAAAATCCGGAGACAAACCGTAAGATTCAGCAGGAAGCCAAAGACAGGGGTATATTGGTGAATGTGGCCGACACCCCCGAACTGTGCGATTTTTACCTGGGCAGCATCGTTACCAAAGGCCATCTAAAGGTTGCCATCTCAACCAACGGCCAGTCGCCCACCATAGCCAAACGCTTAAGAGAAGTGCTTGACGATGCATTGCCTGAGGAAATTGATGAACTTTTGCTACGAATGAAGCAAATTCGCAATCAGTTAAAGGGTAACTTCGGTTACAAAGTAAAAGAGTTGAACCGGCTAACTTCGAGCCTGGTTTATGGTACTAAGCATAAAGAAAACGAGAATGAAAGAGATAACAGTTAAGGAGTTAAAGTCGCTGATAGACAATGGAACGGATTTTCAACTCATTGATGTTCGGGAGCCACACGAAGCCGATATTGCAGCAATTGGAGGCGAGCTTATTCCCTTGGGCACAGTGCCTCAAAACGTTGATAAATTTGCCAAAGATAAGCAGGTTGTGGTGCATTGCAGAAGCGGCAAAAGAAGCGGAGATGCCATTGCCTGGCTGGAGGCTAACCACGGTTTTACCAATCTATATAATCTAAAAGGTGGTATTCTGGCCTGGGCCGATGAAATCGATCAGCGCGTGCAGAAGTATTGAGGCTGATTTTAACAACAGGTTGCCTGATTGAGGAGCAATAGTCGAATAGACTTCTATCTATTGGGCTATTGCCCGGCTCAGGGTATCAAAATCCGGAATACTTCCTTTTTCGAAGCACCCCTCTTGCCAGACCAAAAAGCACCAAAATAACCAAGGGTCCTGCCAGGTTTAGACTTTGCCAATAGGTTCTTTCTTCCTGAACTTTAATTCTATTCAATGGCCTCAGAGTTATTTCTTTATTTCTCGAAGTAATCAGCCCTTCTTCATCGGTCATATAGGCCAATACATTGAATAAGAAGTCTCGGTTGGCATACTTAAGTTTTTCGCCCTCTTCCACAAAAGGATTAAAGCCCAATGGGTAGGGCTGTCTTGTTCTAAGGTTCAGTTCATTTCTTATAAAGTCGCCATCAGATACCACCACAATTTTAGCTCCTGTGCTACGGTCTTTGAAGAGCGCCTGATCGATAGAATCGGGCAACACCCTGTTTTTAAACAGTGAGGTAAACTGTCCTTCCAATAAATATGCTGCTACCTTTCGCCCTCCATTAAAGAGTTGCACATCGGGCTGATTAGCATAATCTTCAAAAGCCACCGGAGCCGGAGCGGGCAAGATTCGGGTATATTCAGAAGTATACATAAGGGGTGTTTTACTCACTCCCTCTGCTTTTACCGTATCCATGGTACTAAAAAACCGCAGGTATACAGCATCGAGGTTTTTGCTGGCGGGATGATCGGCAAAATCGGTAACCGAGGCATAAAAAGGCCATGGCAGGTTAATGATATTACTATTATCGTCTATCACTACCGGATAGCGTCCAAAGTTTTGAATGTCTTGCACATAGTTTTGGTTCAAACGTACGCCATAGCGAAACAGAAGGTCTTCCAACCCATGATTGACTGGTGTGGCCAAAGTACCCATACCGGCAGCATTAGACATATTTACCTCCAGCGATTCCATAAGAAACACCACATCACCCCCATGCATTACGTATTGATCGAGCACATATTTTTCGGCCTTGCTAAAGCTGGTTTTAGGTCGGGCAATAATTAGTGCGTCAATCGAATCGGGTGAAAGGGGCTTGTTAAGACTCACGTCTTTTATATTGAAATACTGCACCATCTCACCCATAAATCCGGCAATATGAACAGAATCCAGTTCATTATGACCCCTCACCATACCTATGTTTTTTCGGTTGAGATTGGCCAGTCGTTGAATACCCACCGCCAGCTCAAACTCAATGTTTTCTATGGCCATATTGATGGTTTCGTTTGGATTGCCTCCTTTGGCGCCTTTGAACAAAAGAATGCCGGCAGCCTGACCGTCATAGCGTACAATTACATAAGGAAAAATAATCTTCTGGATTTGCTTACCGTCTTGCGTATCGAATACACGGGTTGGCTCAAAACCCTGACTCATTAGGTAGGCAATGTTTTCGTTTCTGGTTTTAGCGTCTTCTGCAGCCGAAGGGTCGACAAAAAAGTAGTTGATAGCCCCTGGCTTGTACACATCGAACTCTTCTATGGTTTGTTTAATGGCTCTTCTAAAGCGTTCAAAACCGCTTGGCAAATCTCCGGCCAGTAAAACTTCAATGGTCATTGGGGCTTCTAGCTGACGCAGCAACTCTTTGGTTGCCGGTTTCAGAGTATACCTTTTATCTTCGGTGAGGTCATACCGGTAAAAAAAGTTAGCGGCCAGAATATTGAAAACTAATAATAGAACAAAGGCCAAAATCACCCGCTTCATCAAGCGAGAACGCACAGGCTTATAACTCAATTTTCTGGCAATGAGTCGCCAATGGGTAACAATGAGTATAAATACAACGGTAGACACAAAAAACGCCACGTTGCGAGTATCTATAAGGCCCCGGCTCAACGCATCGTAATGATAACTTAGGCTCATTTCCTCCAGATAAATAGCCCATTCTCCCTTTAATAAATCGGCCAGAGAGCTCACACCTGTATAAAGGAAGAAGCAGAGAAAAACAGCCAAAATAAAAGACACAATCTGGTTTTCGGTAAACGAAGAGGCAGCCAGGCCCATGGCGGTAAACACCCCTCCCAAAAGAATTAACCCAAGGTATGAACCCGTAATGCCGGGAACATCCAGATTACCTATTGGGTTTCCGAGCTGATAAACGGAATAAAAATAGACTAGCGTGGGCAATACCGAAAAGACTACCAGAGTAAAAGCGGCCAGGTATTTCCCCATTACAATTTGCCACTCTGTGAGCGGCTTGGTGAGTAATAGTTCTATGGTTCCTGTTCTTCTTTCTTCGGCCAACATGCGCATGGTTATAGCCGGAATGAGGAACATGAAAACGAACGGCCCCAAAGAAAAGAGGCTTTCCATATCGGCAAAGCCATAGTTAAGTACGCTGGTTTCCGGGAAAACCCACATGAGTAAGCCTATTCCGGTAAGAAAAACACCAATTACTACGTAGGCGATAAGTGAATTTAAAAACTGCCGAAGTTCCTTGCTGTATATGGCCCACATCATTGATTCGACTGTGTTAAACGATGAAAAATTTCTTCCAACTCTTGGGTTTCCTGACTCATACTTAAAATAACCCAGTCTTCGTCCTTAGCCATTTTAAACAGAACTGAACGAAGGTCCTTACCTTTCTCACAAGCAATAACATATTCATTGCCACCTCTGTTTTCTGCCTGGCCCAACACCGCGAGCTTTTCAATGTTGACGGGGGCTTCAAACTCCACTTTCAATACCACCTTATTGCCCATGAGGTTTTGGAGCGTATCGTCTGCCACAATTTTGCCCTGGTTTATTATCACCACCCTGTCGCACAGGGCCTTTACCTCTTGCATTATATGTGTACTGAAAATTACCGTTTTGTCCCGGCTCACCTCTTTGATGAGCTTTCTGATTTCCACCAATTGATTAGGATCTAAGCCAGTAGTAGGCTCGTCCAGAATAAGCACTTCGGGGTCGTGAAGCAATGCCTGGGCCAGCCCCACCCGTTGCCGGTAGCCTTTCGAAAGTGTTCCTATTCGCTTGTTCTGCTCTTTGGAGAGTCCGCAAAGAGCCACCATTTCCATAACTCTTTCTCTGCCTTGCTTTCCCTTTAGTCCATGCACAGCGGCCATAAATCGCAAGTATTCATGCACATACATATCCGTGTACAGCGGATTGTGTTCGGCCAGATAGCCAATTTTCTTTCGCACCTCTACAGGTTGGTGCATCACATCATGCCCACAAACCTTTACGGTGCCCTCAGTAGGAGGAATGAAACAGGTAGCAATCTTCATGGTAGTAGACTTGCCAGCTCCATTGGGGCCAAGGAAGCCAAGAATCTGCCCCTTAACAGCCCTAAATGAGATGGTATCTACAGCCCTCTGGGCTCCATATGTTTTGGTGAGTTGCTGAACTTCTACAGACATCGGACAATGAACGTCTTTTCTTTATTGGAATTGTCAAAGATAATGGAGAAGACGAAAGCCGGAAGGTGGAAGGCAGAAGTTTTTATGAAGAGCAAGCTAGAAGTTAGATCAGAGATCAGTAAATAAATGGGTGGTTCACAATTCTTCTTTTTTAATATTACTATTGTGCGATTTTTTTATCTTCAATATTCATTAAAATCCCCTTCAGAAACCCAATAAGGTATGCTATGGGGAATAAATAGCAAGCTACAGGATAGGGTTACTTACTTAAGTTGCAAGAAGTGCATTTCTGAACCTTGCCTCCATTAGTGTCTTCGCAAGTGACTGTTAAAAGACCCTGTGAGGACACAGCTTGTGGCTAGTATACTGGATCTTACAAGTGCGATCTAAATGAGTAACTCTACTATAGTAATAGATCCACCACTATTGTGGCGCATAGTGTATGTGGTGCGGTACGCAAGAAAAGCCAACCGCACATTTTAGCACACCGGGCAGTTCATCAGATCAGACCTTCACTTTTAATAATAGCTCACCAGACTTTCTTAGCCTCTTTTCGCCAGTCATTTCTCCGTTATGGTTGTTCGCAGCATCGGAGTTTGGCTAAAAGTGTGTAAGCTTTTATATTTTTTTATATTCAACACCTCTTCACCAACACACAAGGCAAAGACTAACTTTCATGGATGTTCCTACCCCCCCTACTTTGGGTATATTAGGAAATAGTTTCTTATTGAATACAGCGGATAATAACGAAGGCATTCATTATGAAAAACCGAATGATAAAATATTTAACCGTAACAATTGGAGTCATAGTTTCAGGTTGTTCGAATGGGCAAACAACAACCGCAATAAACGGTATTCAGAACACTACAAAAGGAATTACTCAAGAACAATCTGAACTAATATTTAACAACACCAAGACATTTCCAAACAACACACAGTTGTCGATTGCTCTTATCAAAAACGGGGAAGTTGACTTTGTTGGGGTCAAAAGAACTGATGACACCATTAGGCGAATTGAAAATTTTAGGGAGGTCTTTGAAATTGGTTCGATAACCAAGGTGTTTACGGCCACACTATTATCCGATTTAGTCAACAACCAGACCTTGGAATTAGATGGTAACATCCAGGATTATGTCGACTTTAAAATTAAACTGGAAGAAGGAATAACCTTCAAAGAGTTGGCAAATCATACTTCCGGACTACCAAGGCTACCTTCAAATCTAAACCTCATGCTTGCTGACCGAGACAATCCTTACAAAGATTACGATGAGGAGAAGCTGAAAGAATATCTAACCACTGAGATCCAACTGGGTCAAGAGCCCGGTGTTAAGTATGAATACTCCAATCTTGGCGCTGGAATTTTAGGGTTCGAATTGGCCCTCATTACAAATACACCTTATGAATCTCTATTGCAAGAGAAAATCTTCCAGAAATATAAAATGAGCAACTCCACAAGCGAAAGGGAGCGCATAGAATCTAAACTCGTAAAAGGCTTGAAGCCCAACGGCAAAGAAGCTCCAAACTGGGATTTTGGTGCTTTAGCAGGTGCTGGAGCAATATTTTCTACAGCGGAAGACTTATCAAAATTTGCTTTGGCTCAATTCGATAATAGAAACACAGAACTGGCCTTAACCCAAGCGCCCACATTTAAAATTAATGACAACATGCAAATAGGGCTTGGGTGGCACATTCTCCAAAGAAAAAATGGTAGGGAATTGATTTGGCACAATGGAGGAACAGGAGGCTATACTTCGTCCATGGCTTTAGATTTAGAAAATAAAAATGGGATAATAATACTGTCTAATGTTTCCGCTTTTAATCCGAACATGAGACATATCGACCAATTGTGTTTTGCGCTGATCGATACTTTGGACAACAAATAATCAACTACCGGCACTAGTCATAAGCGATTGCCCTTCTCTCGCGCGAGAACTACGGGGAGAGTTCACCGGCCTTATACTCGATTCTCCTGAATGGGAAGGCTGATTATAAGCCTATAAAAAATGCCCAACCACTTCTGCAGTCGGGCTACTCTATAGTTTGTTTTTAGTTCGGAAAAGAAACACCACCTCTCTGTTCCTTGCCCTACTGGTTTAGTCTAAAATCTAATACCTGGCACTTAACCTTACCCCTTCGGCTTTAAAGGCCTCACTTCCACATCTACCACATGGTAGTTAGGGTGGGTTTGCAAAGCACCCAAAACGGTTTGCGCTATATCTTCCGGGCGCATCATATGCTCATTGGCATTGGCAAAAGCAATCTTGTCGAAGAAATGAGTATTGGTGCTTCCCGGATAAATGGTAGTTACCTTAATACCGTGGTTGCGTAGTTCTTTAAAAATGGAATGTCCTATACCCGTTACGGCATGCTTGGTACCCACATAGCCCGACATGGTTTCCACTCCATTGGTTCCTGCAATGGAAGAAATGTTCACAATATGCCCTTCTTCCATGGCGATCATATCCGGCACGGCCAGCTTGGTGCAATAGAACAGCCCGTGCACATTTACATCGAACATTGCCTTCCAGTCGTTCACATCCATTTCATGGATCAGGCCCTGTACTCCAAAACCTGCATTGTTTACCAGAACTGAAGCCTTGCCGAGTTTTTCGCGAGTGGCTTTAGACGAAGCCTGCACATTGTCCCAGTCGGCCACATCGGTTTTAAAGAAGTGGTAATTTTCATCTTCTATGCTGTTATTGGTTCGCCCCCACCCGGCTACTACCATGCCGGCATTGAGCAATATTTTCACTGTTTCTAAACCAATGCCTTTACTGACACCGGTTACAATAGCTAGTTTTCCTTTTAATTCCATGCTTATTAAATAAATAGAGCGATAAGAAGGTTCGCAGTTTGGTAGAAAAATTTTGTGCTATACTCAGAAGTCTTCAGAGTTTCCATACAATTTCCATATCCCCGAATTAGAAGCAATGATACCATAGAAAATTGTAAGGCCCTTTTGAGTTGTCCAAAGATTTTTCGGAATGAGTGCTTAAGTTGAAACACTTAACACCACAATGCTTATCTTTCCTCTTTATGAGCAATAAAAAACCTATACTAGACAGCCAGGCTTACATTACCCTTGGTTACCTGGCCATAGTGGTAATTGGTATGATGTTCGACTACAAATACTACAGCCACTTTGCCATTAACATTTTTGAATACGCAGACATACTGGATTTTTTGCTGGCCCCGGTTAAAAACCTCGAGCTTATTCTATTTGCTTTAGGCAGCCTCATTCTAGTGCTCATTTTCTTCCGGATAGATCAATTTTGGCAAGATCGATGGCCCAAAACCTACAAGCGATTCAATTTTGGAATGTCTATAGAAGCCCTCAAAAAATACAGGCCGTTTATTATTGCTTTGTCCAGCATAGCCTATCTCAATCTGGCTTCTAAATTTTATGGCGACCGAATGTTTGAGCGTTTTCAATCTTCACCGAAAACCGTAGAAGTTGTTTTTCAATCAGACGAAAGGGTGCTTAAGGGGAACCTGATTGGTAAAAACACCGACTACATACTTATGCAAACAGAGGGAAAGGTAATAAAAGCCATACCGGTTTCGTCCGATGTGCAAGAAATAATCATTCACCGCCCTTAAAACCACTTTATCTAACCCTTCTTACTCTTGGAGACCATCGGCTCTTGAGCCCCTGGCCTCCACGGCACTTCTCTTCTACTACCCCGTTTTTCACTAGAACTAGTGATTGCAGCGGGCGAATGACTGATATACTTTTGCGTCATTATTAAGAATCAGTCTAAATAAGATGAAAAGAATTTTACAGATAATGACCTTGCTGCTTTTTGCAGCCCCCGCTTTGGCCCAAACAGGCCACCTCAAAGGAAAAGTGCTCGACAACAGCCAGGACCCGCTCATTGGAGTAACCGTTATGGTTGTGGGTACCGAGAAAGGAGCAATAACGGATATTGACGGCTCATTCAATATTTCAGGCCTACCGGCCGGTACAGCAGTGGTGCGCCTCTCTTTTGTAGGGTTTAAAACGGTGGAAATAACCACAACCATTGAGCCCAAAAAAACCACCTTGCTGGAAGACATTACTCTATACGAAGGCAATGAGATACTTCAAGATGTGGTGGTAACCGGCAGTCGGGTAAATGCTTTCTCGAGAGAACAAACAGCCTATGTAGCCAAACTTCCGCTTAAAGACCTGGAAAACACCCAGGTATATAGCACCATAACCAGCGATCTGCTGGAATCGCAAACGGTAACCAGCTTTGAAGACGCTCTAAAAAATGCCACGGGAGTGGACAAACTTTGGACGTCTACAGGAAGAGGGGGCGATGGTGCAGGTTACTACAGCCTGAGAGGTTTCTCTGTACAGCCTCAGCTGGTAAATGGTATGCCCGGCTTAACCAACGGCACCATTAATGCGGCCAACATTGAGCGCATTGAAGTGATCAAAGGCCCTTCGGCTACCTTGTTTGGCAACTCGGTAGGTTCGTATGGTGGTATTATTAATGTGGTAACCAAAAAGCCCTTTGTGGGCCGCGGAGGTAGCGTAAACTATACCACTGGCTCTTTCGGACTCAATCAGCTAACGCTCGATTACAACACAGCTCTTGACAGTGAAGAAGATGTTTATTTCCGAATAAACACTTCATACCTCACCAAAGGCAGCTTTCAGGATGCCGGGTTTCGCGAAACTTTTTTTATAGCCCCCTCACTTTCTTACAGAGTAAACAACCGTTTGAGTTTCAACTTCTACGGGGAAATTACAGAAGCCACACAAACCAACCCCACTATGCTTTTCTTAAACCGTGCTGCCCCAAGTGAGGCTGGTTCTTTGGAAGAGTTGGGCTACAACAACGAGCTGTCGTTTACCAGCAACCACCTAACGCTTTCTAACCCTACGAGCAACTTTAGGGCAGAGGCCAACTACAAACTTTCCGACAATTGGACCTCTCAAACACTGGTATCTACCAGCCATACCACTACAGACGGCTACTATTCATACCTCTACGATTACGGTATTTTAGGTGGCAACACTTTCACCCGCTTTATTAGCAAGCAAAATGCACAAACTAACACCTTCGACATACAGCAGAATTTTACCGGTGACTTTCTGTTAGGCGGTATGCGCCACAGAGTGCTAATTGGGCTCGACTACCTGGCTTCCCGCTATGTAGACAACAGCTCAGGGTATGCCTTTTACGGCAATGTGAGACCCAATGGTGAAGCCATTGCCGACAACCCCTTTACTCCTGCTGTAGAAACCGGTAGTTTTCCACTAACCACTGCAGCGGTAGATGCGGCTCTTGCCGCTCAGGGACATGGGTCTACTTCGGTGAAACGCGAGGTGCTTAGCTCTTATATTTCGGATGTGGTAAATATTACCCCTCGATTTTCGGCCATGGCCAGCCTTCGTTTCGATCGGTTTGAAGACAAAGGAAATCTGGAAGGTGTCGGAGGCTACGATCAGTTCACTCTTTCTCCAAAGTTTGGACTGCTCTACCAGCCGGTAGCCGATAAGCTTTCGATATTTGCCAACTACCAAAACAGCTTTAACAATGTGGCTCCTGCCCTGGTGGGCGACCCTAACAGTGGCCCTCAGTCGCTCAAGGTATTCGACCCGGAGCAGGCCAATCAACTGGAGTTTGGGGTAAAAGCCAATCTTCTGGACTACAGGCTTAATGCCACACTTAGCTATTACGACATTACCGTTAGCGATGTAGTAATGACAGACCCTTCCGACCCGTTCAACCGAATTCAGGAAGGAGAAGTAGTGAGCAGTGGTTTTGAGCTGGAGGTAAATGCCAACCCTATTGATGGTCTAAATCTGAGAGCCACTTTTGCCGACAATGATAGCGAAACCACCAATACAGACAACGCCAACATTGCGGGCAGAAGACCTCTGGGCGCGGGCCCTGAAAAGGTGTATAGCTTCTGGGCAAGTTACAGAACACACAAAGGTTTGGGTGTTGGAGCCGGTTTCAATGGTGCCAGCGAACGAGCTACCATTAACTATGCCGCTACGGGCAACTTTATACTTCCTGAATACACTATTGCCAATGCATCGGTATTCTACGAGGTATCTAAGTTTAGAATTGCCCTTAAAGTGAATAACCTGTTCAATAAACAATACTACTCAGGTTGGACCACCATAACACCACAGGAGCCAAGGGCATTCCTGGCCAGCTTTAAGTACTCATTTTAATAGTAATGTCAGCCAGATATGCCGGAGTTTTGCCTTTGGGCTAGCTTCGGCACTATCTGTTTAATTTCTTCTATGATTAGCATTTGTGCATTCGTAATTCTTGCCGGTTGGTACAGCTTTTATTTAGCCTCAAACAGGCTGAGGGCACTTCAGGCAAACACAGCCGTATGGCCTCAAAGATACCTGAAACTGATAGGCTGGTGTACATTTCTGGTGGCCTTTAGCCTGCTCATTTGGTGCTACGGATGGGGTGCAGCTATTGCCTATGGTCTTTTGTTGAGCATGCTCATGCTCTCTTTGCTGGTGACCCTATACCCTATGCGCATAATTGGTAAATCTGCGCTTGCTGTGCTGTTCATTCTCTCGCTAACCCTGGAATTATTTATATAATGCCCGCCAACTCCAAACACCTTTCTTCTCCAGAGCAACGCTTTGCGAAGCTAAGTGCCGGCCTTTTGGGAGGCTACCTGCTCTCCGCCACTCTGCACTATGTGCTGGGCATATGGCTCGGTAATCCTGCTTATGTAGTAGTTACCTCTATTTACAGTCTTTACCTGGTTTGGATGCTCTTGTTCATAGTTCCTTATTTGTTTACAAACGGCTGGAAGGCCTGGGCCTACTACCTGGGAATAATGCTCGCCTTGCTGTTACTCTCCACCCTATAACCGAAGTTAACACATGACAGATTCAGGCAAACGCAACTACCACGTTTTTTTTCATCTACATACCGTATCGGGCATTGTCATCAGCACTGCTTTGTTCATAATTTTCTTTTGTGGTGCCTTTGCCCTCATAAAAGATGAAATAACCGCTTGGGAGAAAGGCAAAAGGGTTTTTCAGGAAGAAGCCCTCAATATAGACTATGATCGTGCCATAGACAGCATAAAAGTGGCCGACTATGATTTGTATGGGCGCGATTTGAGGATTTTAGTACCCGATGCCAAGCAAGAAATCTACTTTCAGCTTAGCGAGTCGCAAGACAGCACCATTACCTTCAAAGACGATCAGGTATATTACTTTTATGTTGATGCGCACGAGTATACTCTCTCGGCCTACTATGCCTTTTATAGTATTGGTGAACTTATATACCGGCTGCACTTTTTCTCTCAAATCCCCTATGTAGGCATATACCTGGCCGGTTTTGTGGCCTTCTTCTTTCTGCTTGCCATTGTCAGCGGTGTTATTATCCACTGGAAAAAGATCGTCTCTAACTTCTATCTTTTCAGGCCACTAGCCAAAGTCAAAACCGTTTGGACTGATGCCCACACGGCTTTGGGCGTCATTGGTCTACCCTTTCAATTTGTGTTTGCCCTCACGAGTTGCTTCTTGTGCATGAGCATTTTTGTACTGGCTCCGGCAAACCTCATGTACAAGGGCAATCAATCTCAAATGATGGAAGAGGTTCGCCCGATGATGAAAGCTTATACCCTGGGAAACCCGGCACAGAGCATTGGCAGCCTGAACGGTTTTATGGAAGAGGTGCAAAATCGTTGGGAAGGTTTCAGGCCAGTACAGGTTTACATCCGCAACTACGGAGCCGATAACATGATTTTTCAGGTAGACGGCATGGTTATGAACCAAAAGAAGTTTGTAGCCCATGGTAGGGCCGTATACGATGTAGCCAGCCGTGAACTCATTGCTCAAAAATTGCCTGATGAGTGGAATTATCTGGAAGGTGTGGAAACAGTTGTTCGTGCCTTACACTTTGGCGATTGGGGTGGGTATACCCTCAAAATAGTATACTTCATTTTGGCACTAATTACCTGCTTTGTCATTATCAGTGGCGTGCTAATATGGCTTACTGCCCGGGAAAAGAAAAGCATCTCTCCGAGTCAACGGTTATTCAACCGGAAAGTAGGCCATGTATTCATTGCCATTTGCATGTCTATCTACCCGGTGACAGCCTTCGCCATGATTGTCGCCCGTCTTATTCCGCGCGAAATGGACGCCAGTCGTCAAAGCATTCTTTACCTAGCCTTTTTTGTGATTGGGCTTTTTGTGGTGTTGTTCTTCCGGTTCAAACGCAACAACCACTTTACCACCCGATATTCCCTGCTTGCCGGTGCCGTATTGGGCTTACTAATTCCTCTAGTCAATGGAATGGTTTCAGGCAACTGGTTTTGGACAATGCTGGCCGAAAACCAGATAGAAATAGCCCTGGTAGATATGGTATGGATATCGCTAAGCGCAACCGCCCTGTTTACCCTAAGCAAACTAAAAAAACCAGAGCCGCTGGTTCCTTCTCACGAGGAGCTACTGGCTATGCAGAAAGAAGAATTTATCAACGAGTTGACCGCTCTACCCAAAACTGAAAAAACCATGAAATACAAAATTGCAATACTCTGGCTAGCCAGCGCCATTGGCTTTATACTACACGGTATGTACGGACTTTACGGGGTCTATTACCATGAAAGTCTGATGATGGAAGACGCCACCGGAGAAGTGCCTCTGGCACACCACCTATGGCGGGTTGGGCTGGAAGGTATGGCCTTCCTCCTTTCTGTACTGTGTCTGGAACTTCGGGCACGATGGTTCTATTGGACAGCCTTTACCTGGGCCATTTTACACGGCCTCTTCAATGTATATCATCTGGCCACGGCATTGATGTATGAACCATCTAACCTCTCGGAAATACTAGCCCTGGCCGTAATGGTGGTAATTAGTGTATTTCTGATAAAGGCCTTCCGGGAATGGAACAAAGAACTGATAGTGAACCCTGAAGAATAACAGGGTTTTGGGGGCACTTCTTCCCACTGTTTGGTTTTGGCCACAACCAAGGCTGCTTATGGCCATATGAATTGATGGTAGGTAAAACAACTTGATAAAAAGGTGCCCTGCTATTGATTTAGCTATTATTTTTGCATTGTTTTTATTCAGTCTAAATAAGAATTGAGATTTAGTGTAGCCATATACGACCCACAATACCTTACCCGGCAGGGTATGAAAGCCGTAGTGGAAAAAGTTACACAAGCCCAGGACATACATCTTCTCAAAACCGATCAAAACCTGGAAGATCAGGTATATAGAATTGAACCCCAATTGCTCACCCTGGAATATAAGGGAAGGCACACCATACAACCCCAAACCCTGGAGCGGATAAAACTGCGGTTACCCGATACTCGTGTATTGATTATATCGGATGATGACGATGCCCTGATGATTAAGCAATACCTTGGTTTGGGTATTGAAGGGTTTCTAACCAAACAATGCTCTACTCATGAACTCACCAAAGCTGTAAACAGCATAATGAGTGGCGGCAAGTTTTACTGCCAACGCATAATAGAAGTCATCACTCAAAAAGACATTCCCAATGCCATGGAACTGTCAGACAGGGAAATGCAGGTTATTCGCTACATAGGCAAGGGACTTTCTTCCGAAAGAATTGCCACAGAACTTAATGTGAGCATTCACACCGTAAACTCTCACCGCAAAAATGTACTCAAAAAACTTGGCCTGAAGTCTCCTACCGAGCTAATCGTATATGCCGTTAAACAGGGCTGGGTGTCCATTTAAGCACGACTATTTTCGTATATACCATCGGGTATTAAAAGCCTTTGCACAGGCTATTGTCCTTTCGAAGAAACGGTCTGAAATAAATAGAAAGCCTCCGGTCAATGGATCATTAACCGGCTTAAAAACCATTCGCCAGGTTTAGAGGCTAAGCTGTCAGCTTTACACTTCAGCCTTTTTCCCTTCTCTTTCCTCCCCCCTGACTTGTTGCTTCATCATTTTCCTACACTACTAGAACTAGTGATTTTCTTTTACTAGAAGTAGCGATTTCCCGGCAGGCATGGGTACCATACCTTTGTCACTATTAAGAATCATTCTAAATAATGAATCAAATAGCCCGGATCATCTTACTAGCTGCCATTTGCATTCCTGCCCAAGCCCAGCAATTGGTTTTTATGGATGAAGAAGAGCAGGTGGGCATTCCATATTTAACTGTTATTGTAAGCGAACAGGCGCGTACCTTACACCTATTTACCGATGCCCAGGGAAGGCTAAACTTACCGGCTCTCAATTACCCTGTTCGCCTGCAAACATCGCACATAAACTATCCGGCACTTTCAGACACCTTGCGTTCGGCAACCAATAAAACCTACGGACTCAAAGCTAAAATCAATGCACTGAATGATGTGATTGTTACGGGGCAATTTGCTCCTCAGTCTGTGCGAAACTCCGTATTTCGAGTAGCCACTATAACCCGTGAGGAAATTGAAAACCGGGGTGCCATAACTCTGGAACAGGCCTTACAAAATCGACTGAACATGCGCATTTCACAAGATCTGGCCATTGGTAATGCTACGGTCAGTCTCCAGGGTATTTCCGCGCAAAATGTAAAGATTCTCATTGATGGGGTACCACTGGTGAATCGTAATGGCAATGGCAATGCGGCCGACCTTAGCCAGATTAACCTTCAACAGATTGAACGTCTCGAAATAGTGGAAGGCCCAATGGCCATAAACTACGGAGCTAATGCTTTGGCTGGCGTGGTTAACTTAATTACCAAAAAAGACTTTGAGCGATCTACCGAAGTAAGCGCCTTCGTGCAATCCGAAACTGCTGGCAACGAAGCCGGCCCACGAAATGGTAAGCACGTTCAGTCACTTCAGGTAAATAAAAAACTGAGTAAGAAATGGTCATTGCTAAGCCATATTCAACACAACGATTTTCAGGGATTTACAGGCTCCGCCCCATTGAGAACTCACGAATGGAACCCGAAGAACCAGCTCTTGGGTAGCCTGCTCGTAAAATTTGAGACTCCTAAGAAAAGTATCTATTACAGAGGTGAGGCCCTGAATGAGCTGATTGAAGACTTTGGCCGCCCACAGAATAACTTTCAGCCCAACGGGCAAAATCAGCCTTTCGCCATAGATGAAACATATACCTCACAGCGCCATACCCATCAGTTACAGGCCGAGGGTCGTTCGGATGTTTTCAAACAATACAACCTGTTTCTTTCTTTCTCGGACTTTCAACGCCAAAAATCACGCTTTTCTAAAAACCTTATCAATGGAGAGGAACGATTAACAACCGGAGAGGGAGATCAGGATTTGAGCACTTATCGGGTGTGGGAGTCCGGAGGAAGCACTCAACTTTCAGTAGGTTCAAAAACAGCCATTCAGTTGGGCTATCAACTGTCGCTCGAAAAAGTAGGGGGAGGACGCATAGCGAAGGGGCGTCAGGGAATCGAGGAATATTCGGTATACAGCTCTGCGGAGTGGATGATACATCCAAAACTTGTGCTGCGTCCCGGGGTTCGCTTTACTCATAATAGCGGCTTTGGTCAACAGCTTATACCTGCTCTTCAGGTAAAATATGAGCTTTCTTCACTCAACCAGCTTCGGCTGTCTTATAGCAGGGGCTTTAGGGCTCCCTCGGTACGTGAGCTTTACTTTGAGTTTGTAGACTCCAACCACCGTATATTTGGCAACCCCAATTTAAAACCGGAAACCTCACATCACATTGGCCTTAATCTGGTGGCCCACTACTCCCTGGGCAAGCAAGCTGTTCAAACGGATATCAACTTGTTTTATAATCAAATTGAAGATCAGATTGGCATTGGCCAACTACCCAATGACATTACAAGTGCCACCTATATCAATATAAACCAGTTCAAAACACTGGGTATTAATATTCAAAAACAGGCCACATGGCGAGAGCTCGGTGTAGCTCTTGGGGCAGCATACGTTGGGCGCTCCAACCGGCTTCAAAATCTATCGCCTTCTCTGGAACAATACCTCTATTCTCCCGAGCTAAACGCCCATATAAGCTACCATTTCAAAGCCTGGGGTAGCCGGTTGAATCTATATTACAAATACACCGGAAAGCTTCAATCATACTTTGTTGGTAGCGAAAACAACACCATTCAACTTGGCGGCATAGAGGATTATCACTGGCTTGAAGCCACGATAAACCAGCACATTTCTAAAAGATGGCAAATGCTACTGGGTGCAAGAAACTTATTTAACATCCGGCAACTCAGTAATTCAGGAGCAGGTGGTGGTGCCCACAGCGGAGGCAGTTCAGTAGCACTCTCCTACGGCCGGTCTTATTTCATAAAAATTAGCTATAACCTACAATTCAAATGATAAAGATAAAACGAACTCCATTTTATGCCGCCCTTTTGGCGGCAGGCCTCTTCAGTTGTACCGAAGATGATGGTCCTGTAACTATTCCCCCTACCGAAAGTGCCGTTATGGATCCGTCCGTAGGAGGCCCCAATCAGCCTAACCAGGTATTTGTAGACCTTTCTACCGAAACCCAAACCTCAGTAGCCCGCAACCACTGGGATCTGGCCTTCTATACCGGTTCCGAGTTCAGGGTACTATTAAACAATTCCACATCAGCTCTGGCCGATGAGTTGGCCAAAACAGATTTGACAGCAGTAAGTGCAGAAGACACCACCGGATGGGGTGCGCGACTCGATATCGATGCCATATTCGGAACACTTTTCGGGCCTCAACGTCCGGAATGGCTACCTGAAGCAGCCACCTGGATGGACGATCCCTCGGGAGACCTCTCCACAACTGCCATTGCTTCTATTAAATCCAATGCCGATGACAACCCGGTGTATATCATCAACCGAGGTAAAAACCCCGATGGTAGCCAAAGGGGATGGAAGAAAGTAAAGATTACACGAAACGGCAGTGCCTATGTACTTCAGCATGCCAACATTGGGGCAGAAAGCTTTGAACAACTGACCATTCAGAAAAATGCCGACAGCGATTTCGTGTACGTAAGTTTTGAGGATGGCATAGTCTCCGTGGCACCCTCCAAAACGGAGTGGGACATGGTATTTACCGTCTTTACCAACCTGCTTCCCATAGACGCTAGCACCCGAATTCCTTATGCTTACAAAGACTATATTCTTACTAATGCCGGAAGAGTGGAAGTGGCTCAGGTGCAAGCGGAAGGAGATGTGACTTATGAGGGCTTCTCGCACGCACAAATCAGCACTGTTTCTTTTAAATCGCAAGTATCGGCCATTGGTAGTGGCTGGAGGGTTGTTGCCCAACCGGGATCTGACCAACAAACAGGAGTAAAGGAAGATGTGTTCTACATCATTAAAGATACGGAGAGCAACTACTACAAACTGCGCTTCACGAGACTTGTAGACCCTGTCTCGGGTGAGCGCGGCCACCCACAGTTTCAGTACCAACTTCTTGTCCCATAGCATTATGAAGCACATTATTCACTATTTGGTTATTGCCATCAGGCTTGCCTTAGGCATACTCTTTATTTATGCTGGTATTCAGAAGTTTAAGCCGGCTGCACCCAAGCCGGAAACAACGCAAGAAACCACCATTAAAGCCCAGGCAACCGAAGTACCGGAGAATGTTGTAAAAATCAGAGCTTACATTGGAGGGCTCAAGCAAACAGGCTTTTTCTGGCCCATGCTGGGTGTAGCCGAAATTACCTGTGGTCTGCTACTCATTAGCCAGGTATTGGCACTTCTGGGAGCGGTAATGCTCATTCCTCTGACACTAAACATCTTCCTTTTTGAAGTATTCCTTGGGGGAGGCAATGTTGGAGAGATAATTACTCACGGACTCTATTTTGTCGGCAACATTCTACTTCTCGTTCACGGTTATCCACGCCTAAAAGTGGCCTTTCTAACTACAGACAATCAATTCCAAAAAATTATACAAGTATGAAAAAGTTAAGCATCATTGCCCTTTGCCTTCTTAGCGGCTCATTGTGGGCACAAAGCAAAAAGCAGAAAGACAGAGAAGCGATTAAAAGCATGTGCGGTTGCTATGAGGTTCGCTTCAACTTTGCCGAAACTTTTAGCCCTTTGCCGGACTACGAGTTTCATGACAACTATAGCTCGGGAGCGCTCGAGTGGGTAGAACTGGTAGAGGATGAAAAGGATAAAATCTCCATGCAGCACCTCCTAATTGTAGGAAACGGTCAAATCGTAAAGCACTGGAGACAAGACTGGATCTACGAAAACACCCAACTATACAGCTTTATGGGCAATAGCACCTGGCAACGACAAGTGCTAGACAAAAAAGCAGTGAAGGGCCAGTGGACTCAGAAAGTATTTCAGGTAGATGATAGCCCTCGTTACGAAGGAACTGCCACCTGGATTCACCAGGACGGAAGACACTATTGGGAAGCCAGCAGCTACTCACCATTGCCCCGAAGAGAGTTCAGCAAAAGAAACGACTATAACGTGATGTTGAGAGTAAACCGGCATGAATTGACCGGCAATGGATGGATACATGAGCAAGACAACGACAAAATTTTAAGGTCTGCAGAAGGCGACAAGCTTTTAGCGCAGGAGAAAGGATGGAATACTTACCAAAAGGTTGCTGATGAAAAGTGCATAGCCGCCCGGCAATGGTGGGCTAAAAACCAACTCTACTGGAAAGAAGTGCGTGCCGTGTGGGAAGAGGTATATGCTGAAAACCCTGTTCTCACAATTGCCACCAGGCAAAACGATGGGCTGCTCTTTGAAAAGATTTTTGCGCTTGGCGACCAGGTAATGGAACAAGACACATTCAATATTCAAGAAATCAGAGCCCAAGTCAAAAGCCTGATATCTTCTCACAAAAGTGAGGGCCAATAGCGAATCATTGGTTTACTTGAGAGGCTATCTCATACCCTAAACTTCGCAGAGCTTAGGTGGGTTGAGGTAGCCTCATTTTTACATGCCCTCCCTAACTATTGCCTGGCAATGAGCTCGCGGATAATTCGAGTCATTCCCTTCTCGGCTTGTGCTGCCGCAGCCAGTATTTTCGAAATCTCTACTTTTTCCAGATGGTCAGGGTCGCAGCGATCGGTGATAGCCGATATGGCAAAAACAGGCAAATCCATATGTCGGGCCACAATGACTTCCGGAATGGTAGACATACCCACTGCATCGCCTCCAATACGGGCAATGAACCTGTATTCAGCTCGTGTCTCCAGGTTAGGTCCACTCACCCCTGCATAAACACCCTCATGACAACGGATACCATTTGCACGGGCTATCTCCATAGCTTCGTCAATCATCTTTCGTTCATAAGGTTGGCTCATATCCGGAAAGCGCCCTCCAAATTCATCGAGGTTAGGCCCGGTAAGTGGATTTTCTTTGGTGAGATCGATGTGATCTTCGATAATCATTAAATCTGCTACCTGAAAGCTCAGGTTCACACCTCCGGCTGCATTAGAAATGAAGAGCTTCTCTATACCCAGCATCTTCATTACCCGAACAGGAAAAGTAACCTCTTTCATATTGTACCCTTCGTAGTAATGAAAACGCCCCTGCATAGCCACTACACTTTTTCCGGCCAGCTCACCAAAAATCAGTTTACCCTGATGGCTCTCTACCGTAGACACCGGAAAATGAGGAATACTATCGTAAGAAATTTCATCAACAATTGATATCTCGTTGACCAAAGCACCCAATCCCGTACCCAGAATAATCCCAAACTGAGGCCTCACTTTTGTCTTGGATTGTATATATGTGGTGGTTTCCCTTACTTTTTCTGAATAGGTCATAGCTAATGATTTACAGTGAAAGACAAGAAGGATTGTCCGGGTCGAAATTAAACGGATATTTTCAATTGGCTGGTACAATTCCTAAAATTCCATCGAGCCGTTGCCAATCAATACACTGTCCATTGAACCTTTTACATAAAATATCAATTTGCTGTACATACATACTTTGAAATAATGCAAACAGAGGTCGGCATTTTTGGTGAATGACTTTAAGTTTGCGCTGCAAAGCCTTTAACATGATCACCATAGTAGTAGGAACAAACAGAAAAAACTCAATGAGCGGCAAAGTAGCTCATTACTACCAAGATATACTGAAGAGCAAGTTTAGCGGCCCCACTCAAATAGTAGATTTAGCCGAACTACCGGGCGACTTTGTAGGCACTGCGCTTTATGACAACAATGGTAAAAACAGCAAGTTCAACGCTATTAGGGAGCGAGTCCAGGCTTCTGATAAAATTGTATTTGTGGTGCCGGAGTATAATGGTTCTTTCCCGGGTGTATTAAAGGCTTTTATTGACGGACTAAAATACCCAGAGGGCATTCGTGATAAGAAAGGAGCTTTAATAGGTGTTTCTTCTGGAGTTCAGGGGGGTGTATTGGCTATGGCACACCTTACTGACATTTTCAACTACCTGGGTATGCACGTTTTGGCCATTAAACCTAAGCTGGCCGGAATAGAAAAGCACTGGGATGGCACCAGAATCACCAACGACTTATACAACACCCTTTTGCACCAGCATGCGGAGAAGTTGGTGACATTCTAATTCGTTTTTCATGCCGCTGAACCCATTTACCAACTGACAGGTTCGTTTGAGCCTTCTTCTTAAAAAACTAAAGCAAATTGAAGGTGACGGGAATAAAAAAAGACAGCCCATGGCAGTAGGCTGTCTTATTCAGTTATTGCATATACCTTTATTTCTTTTCCAACTTCTCAATTCTTTCAGTAAGTTCTTTCACCAATTCTTTTAGTACAGTATTTTCTGCCTCCTGAATCTGAATCTTCTTCTCCTGCTGAATTGTATAAAGTGTTAACTCTTCGATCTTTTTAAGAAGGGTGGCATCCATTTGACCTAAGTCTACTCCATCCTTTTCGACTTCTTTAGCAGAAGGAACGTCAGGTAGGTGTTTATTTGCATTGATAAAGGCCTCAAGCTCAACTAATGACATTAATGAAAAGCTAGGTGAAAACACATAATCAGGCCAATTAGTTAATGACTGTACTTTAACACCCTCGGACAATATTTTTCCCTTTACTGCCAAAGAGTATTCGACATTACTATAACTTATACCTATGCTCACCTTACCTTTATCGTAATAAATATTGCTATCTGGCTGTATCTTCCAAACACCATAGGAAGTGTTCTGAGTCGGTTCTTCAGGAATACCGTCTGTAAAAAGTGCTGTAACCTCCTCATTACTTAGTGCTCGATTATACACAACTACTTCATCATAAACAGCATTAGCTACCCTATTTGCGGTGCTTTCCAATCCTCTTGCTATTCTAAAATAACGACCAACATTATTAATATCACCTCCCCCCACATTTGTAACTGCTTCTAAGACACCATTTAGATAGAATTTAATGTTCGTCCCCTCTCTCATACCAACCAGGTGATTCCATACACCAACACCTACTTCGTTAATTGCAGGCTTTGCAGTGTAATAAGTGTTACCGATTTCTATTGAGAAACTCGGAATATTAGAATCCTTACCAGCTCCTCCTCCAATCCCTAAAGCCCATTCATTAGTACCAGGTGAAGCACCAGTATTCCATTTTGAGATACCTTGAATATTATCCCAGGCACTAGTCGTTGATAATTTCTTAACCCAAAACGCTATCGTAAAATCCTGATTACCAAAGTCAAAAGCCGATGTATCTTGAATGTAGAATGAATCACTTTGCCCATTAAATTCAAAGGCCGAATTCAGATTACCATCCTTATCGGAGGTTAAGGAAGGGGCTGTTCCAGCCACACTTAGAGAATGATTACCTGTCAAATCTATCCCTGTTCCATTAAATGGCAAGTAAAGTTGAAGACCGTTCCAAAGATCAACCTGGCCAAAGGATATCGAGCAAACAAACATTAAAACGAAGACAAATACCTTTTTCATTGTTTATGCATTTATTGTTAATAAGCTAAATATAGAAAAAAGGAAACCAACTAAGGTATCTACCTTTATTACTGCTAAATATAAAAAAGACAGCCCATGGCAGTAGGCTGTCTTATTCACATGTCTCAACTTTTAACCGTTGATTAAGTTAAAAATTGGTTTTAGTCCACGTTGTCATGCAGAAACTTATTGTCTCCCATGATTTCGTCATCATCATTGAGATTATATCTCGAAATATTACGCTCAGATGACGGTGAGTTTTCACTCAACCGAACTTGTCTTCGCTGGTAAGCGGGTATTTCCAAACGCTCTTTAAAGTCATCGTTGTTCATTCCATGATTAGAAGAGCCTCTTAGTCGTTCTTCTCGCAAACGAGCCTGCTCCATAAGTTTAGCACGCTTCATTTCCAAAAAGTTTTTGTTTCGCTCTTCGTAGAAATCATTATCTAACGACCTGTTTCGTACCTCATTTTCTTCCTCATAGGGAGCTGAAGGGTATTCTTCTATCTCGTACTTTCTGGCAAGTCTGGCCAGGAAGGAGTAGCCCGAAGGATTGGCGTCTTCATCATCGTCATCGTCTTGCGACTTGCCGGTAGCTTCAGGTTGGGGCTCCGCCTTTGGAGCTTCAGCCGAACGATCGAAAAGGGAAGTTTGCGAGTGCTTAGGTGAAAGAGAGTCTTCATCTCTCAAATCGATCTCTCGATTGCTCTCCAGATCGATAACTTTTTTTCTCGATTCGCTCATTTGAGTCTTCAGTTCCGGAGCCTCAAAACCTGTAGCAATAACTGTTACGCTGATGTTTTGGCCATGATTAGGATCAATGCCATGCCCGAAGATAACCTCTGCATCATCGCCAGCTTTTTCCTGAATGTATTCTGTGATTTCAGTAAGTTCGTCCATTTGCAACTCTGCCTCTTCTCCGGAAATAATGGAAAGGAGAATTTTGGTTGCTCCATGAATGTCTTTGCTGTTTAGCAATGGAGAAGATATGGCCATTTCGGCTGCGCGCAATGCTCTGCCTTCTCCATCGGCTGTAGCAGAGCCCATTACGGCTGCTCCGGCACCTTTCATTACGGTTTGAACATCCATGAAGTCTACATTGACATAGCCCGGTACGGTAATAATTTCTGCAATACCTTTGGCTGCTGTAGTCAACACATTATCGGCCTCTCCAAAGGCTTTGCTGATGGGCAGGTTACCGTGCACTTCACGAAGTTTATCGTTAAGTATTACCAAAACTGTATCGCAGTTCTCTTTGAGCTCAGCAATACCTTTATTGGCCGCTTCCATTTTCTTTTTGCCTTCAAAGCTAAATGGAGCAGTAACTATACCTACTGTGAGCAGATCCATGTCTCTGGCAATTTTGGCAATTACAGGAGCAGCTCCTGTACCAGTGCCACCGCCCATTCCGGCCGTTATAAATACCATTTTGGTATCGTCCGAAAGCATGGTGCGAATTTCTTCCTTGCTTTCAATAGCGGCATTTTTACCAATATCAGGGTTGGCGCCAGCCCCAAGCCCTTCGGTGAGCCCAACACCAAGCTGAAGCCTGTTGGGTACAGGACTGCTTTTAAGTGCCTGGGCATCGGTATTACATACTACAAATTCCACATCTTTAATGCCTTGATTATACATGTGGTTTACTGCGTTACTACCGCCACCACCAACACCAATCACCTTTATGATTGATTTGTGGTGCTTTGGAAGTTCAAACATATATGAGTCTGCCATGTCGTTTTATTTTGAGCTGGGAGCGAGAAGCTTGAAGCTTGAAGCCCACAGCGGTTATTTCAATTTTTTCCTAAATGCTACTATCATATTCAAGAGGTTGAAGCATCGCTGATAATTGACTTTAAATTCTTCTTCCCCTAAATAATTCCTGTTCCTCGCTTTGTAAAGGCAAGTCACAACCTCTGCGATTGATCTCACAGAGTAACCTAAAAACCTTCTGAACTCTGAGTCTGACTGACCAATTGATCCTTCTGAAATATTCAAGGCAACAGAATCAATCGCTCTCGTAATCTGACTGGAAAGATTGAACTTCTCCCTATCCGGAAATTTGTATGAAAGAGCATTAATCTCTTCACCCAAGTCCATTGCTTCAATCCAAATTTTCATCCGTTCAAACCTAAAGCTCATTTTGTGTGTGATTTAATTTCAGTTTCCAGGAAGCCGTTTGCTTCCCGCTTCATGCTCCTAGCTCTAAGCTAGTACTCCCCTTTATCATGAAAGTCGTCCATCAAAAGGCCTTTGGTTTTGTCAATAAGCTTGCTAAAAAACTCTGCTCCTTTCTTTTGCCCTCTGACTTCCTTTTTCACTCCACTATGGTTTCTGTTTTCATTGTAGCGGTTTTCGCGCTCATCTATGGCACGGAACCCTGAAAGTACCAAACCAACTGTGGTGGCATACATTGGGCTCTTAATGGCTTCGATCTTAGATTTACCCAAATGCTCATTGGGGTAACCAATTCTTGCATCCATGCCCGTCATGTATTCAAACAGTTGCTGCACATAAGCCAGTTGCGATCCGCCACCGGTTATCACAATACCTCCGGCCAGCTTATTGGCATAACCCGAAGTAATTATTTCTGCGTGCACCAACTCAATTATTTCCTCCATTCTGGCTTCTATAATATGGGCCAGATTTCGAATAGAAATTTCTTTTGGAGGCCTGTTTCTAAGGCCCGGAATCGAGACAATTTCATTTGGATTGGCTTCTTCTGCTATGGCCTTGCCAAACTTGGTCTTTAACAACTCAGCCTGGTTTTGCATTACCTTGAGCCCCTCCTTAATGTCGGTTGTAATAATATTGCCACCGAAAGGAATGACCGCGGTATGGCGAATTATGCTATCATGGAAAATGGCAATATCCGTAGTACCACCTCCTATATCGACCAAACAAACACCTGCTTCTTTTTCTTCATCGCTCAACACCGACATGCTGGAGGCCAACGGCTCTAAAATGAGGTTTTCGATTTCCAGCCCTGCCCGCTTAACACATTTGTTTATATTTCTTATGGCATTGGTCTGTGCTGTAATTACATGGAAGTCGGCTTCCAGTTTTACACCAGACATACCTACCGGATCTTTAATGCCATCTTCATAATCCACAATGTAGTCTTGCGGCATAACATGAATAATCTCGCAACCGGGAGGCATTACAATTTTGTGAATGTCGTTGGTGAGCCGATTGATATCTTCTACGGTAATTTCATCGTCTACCCGGTCGCGTGTAATGCTTCCATGGTGGATTGAGCTTTTAATGTGTTGACCGGCTATTCCCACATTGACTACATTGATTTCAATGCCCGATTGCTCACTCGCCTCCGCAATCGCCTTTTCAATGGCAATAATGGTTTTATCAATATTGGTTACTATTCCACGGATCACTCCGTCTGAAACGGCTTTACCCATTCCCAGAACCTCAAGTTTTCCGTATTCATTCTTGGTTCCAACTATGGCACAAATCTTAGTTGTACCGATGTCGAGTCCTACTACTATTTTGTCGTGTTGCATGGCATTGGTTAGTCACAAATTATCTGATCCTTATATTCTACATTCACCTTTGAGTAAGTGTTCCAACCTTTGGTTGGCATTATTTGCTTGAAGAAAATCTCAAGCTTCTTGAACTTCTTCTCTATGTCTTCGGCATAGCCGAATTCCAATCGTTGATCTCCCACCTGGGGATACATAACCACATATCCTTTACTGTTGATATCGATCTGACCTATTTGCATAGACCAGAACTTGTGGTTGTTAATGAAATTGATGAGTGTGTAAATCTTTTGGGCATACTCTTCTTCTTTCACCGACTTAATGGCCATAAGTTTTTCGGTGTAGCGTCCGGTAATCACAGGTACGCGAGCAGTGTATTTGGAAGATACCGGCAACAGCTCCCCCGTTTCTGCGATGTAGGCATTTTTGCCCTGTGTTCCCATTAGCCGGGCAACAGGTTTGTTTTGCCTCGCCTTTACTACCAAATGGCCTTTTAGGTCTCTGTATACCTCTGCCTCTTTTACAAAACTGTGTGACTCAATTCGCTCCTCTACTTCTTTTAAGCTCACAGGAGTAAAGCCGTCTCCCAGAATGGAGTCGTTTTCGTTTTGCATTATGAGTTCCATTACATCGCTTTCATCGACAAAGAAGTTCTCAAAGGCATTTTCTATCTCTACATTTATTTCTTCTACTCTATATCCAAAGTCTCGTTTCTCTACCGAACTGGCTAGAATAACCAATAAGGCACATCCGGCTATAATCCCCAGCACTCTCAATACATTCTCTTTTGTTTTCATGACAATGCACGTTTTAAGGGTTGAACTAACTTATCTATATCGCCTGCCCCCACAGTTAAAAGCACTTGGGGTTGCCAGGCTTTTATATGATCTATCAAGCTTTCTTTACTTGATACCATCTTCTTTTCGGCAGAAATACCATCTATGAGCATTCCTGAATTCACTCCTTCCATAGGAAGTTCCCTGGCAGGGTATATATCCAGCAAGATCACTTCATCGGCCAAAGACAAACTCTCAGAAAACTCTTGAGCGAAGTCTCTGGTACGGCTGAAAAGATGTGGCTGAAAAACAACCGTAATCTTTTTGCCTGCAAACAGATCTTTTACCGATTTGAGCAGAGCAGCAATCTCTACAGGGTGATGAGCATAGTCGTCTATGAACACCAGATCATCTCGCTTGATAATGAATTCAAACCTGCGTTTGACTCCACGATAGCTCTCTACAGCTTTTTTAATGGATTCGTCTTTAGCCCCTAAATGCCTGCTAACAGATATGGCTGCAAGCATATTTTCCACATTGTGATAGCCGGGAACATTGAGTCGTATACCTTCAATGGTTTTCTCTCCATTCTTATAATCGAAAATAAAAGAGGCCTCTTCAAAGCGAATGTTTTCGGCAGTAATGGAAGCCTCTGAAAGCGCATAGCCTTCATGGTTAAGCTCATGACCTGAAACAAGCTCAGTGGCCAACTCATTTTTCACAAAGAGTTTCCCTTCTTGCTTTATTCTTTTTATAAAGTCCCTAAACGAGTCTTTCAACACATCCTTATGGCCATAAATATCCAGGTGATCAGCATCGGCCGAAGTCACTACAGCCCATTCGGGATGTAAAGTGAGGAATGATCTATCGAACTCATCGGCCTCAATCACAGCAATGGCCTCACTGGTTTCGTTGAGGATCATATTGGTATCGTAGTTGGCACTTATTCCTCCAAGAAAACCGGCCACATCGAACCCTGACTCTTTTAACAGGTGCACAACCATCGATGAAGTAGTGGTTTTGCCGTGGGTTCCGGCCACTGCCACACTGCGCATGTTTTGGGTAATGATTCCCAGCACCTGTGATCTCTTGAGCACTTCAAATCCGTTACCCTTCAGCCAGTTTAATTCTGAATGGTCTTTGGGTATAGCCGGAGTGTAGATAATCAAGCTACCTTCGGGGTTTGCCTTTACCTCTGCATCGATCAGGTCAATATTATCATCAAAGTGAATCTCGATTCCTTCCTGAATTAACCTGGTGGTCAACTCCGTTGAGGTGCGATCGTAGCCAGACACACGCTTTCCGTTGTGCTTGAACCAACGGGCCAAAGCACTCATGCCAATACCACCGATACCGACAAAATAGACGCTATGTATCTTTTCTAACTTCATGCGATGAGTTTCACTATTTCATCTACAATTTCATTGGCCGCATTGGGCTTGGCCATAGCCTTTATATTCTTGCTCAGCTGAGCTTTTTTCTCTTCATCTTTCAGCAGTTCGATGGCTCTATCAATGAGCACCTCTCTTGCCTCAACGTCTTTTACCAATACCGCAGCCTTGTTTTCTACCATGGCCTGGGCATTCTTGGTTTGATGGTCTTCTGCCACATTGGGCGAAGGCACGAAAATGGTGGGCTTACCTGCAATACTCAACTCCGATACTGAGAGAGCTCCTGCTCTGCTAATCACCACATCGGCTACGGCATAGGCCAGGTCCATCTCTTTCAGGAATTCAAAAAGCTTCACCAGATCGTTTTGAGGCACTTGCGATAGCTTGTTCTGCATTTCTGCATGGTAGAATTTACCACACTGCCAAAGCACCTGCACTTGTGCATTAATTAGCTTCTGAATATTCAGAATCATGCTGTCGTTTAGAGTTCTTGCTCCCAAGCTGCCACCTAAAACCAATAATACAGGTCTATCGGCCCGCAGCCCAAAATGGCTGAGACCAGTATCCCTTTTATTGGTCAGTTCGGTAATGTCCTTTCTCACCGGGTTGCCCGTGAGTACCACCTTCTCGGCCGGAAAGAAGCGATCCATTTGCGGATACGCCACGCATATCTTCTGTACCTTCCTGGCCAACATTTTATTGGTTAAACCTGCATAAGAGTTTTGCTCTTGCACAATGGCAGGAATCTTATGCTTAACTGCCATTCTCAACAACGGACCGGAGGCGTAACCTCCAACTCCTACTGCCGCATGTGGCTTAAACCGTTTTATGATCTTCTTACTCTTTAGCAGGCTATCGACCACTTTGAGGGGAAAAGAAAGATTATCGAGCGTGAGCTTGCGCTGAAGCCCACTGATCCAAAGCCCCTTAATGGTATAGCCCGCTTCAGGCACTTTTTGCATCTCCATTTTGCCCTTGGCACCAACGAACAAAATCTCTGCTTCAGGAAAGCGAGTTTTGAACGCGTTGGCTATGGCTATGGCCGGATACACATGCCCTCCGGTGCCTCCACCGCTAATAATTAATCGATATGGTTCTTTCTTTTCGATGTTATGCAGTTCTTAATTTATTCTTCATGTCGCCACTGATGGCGGAAAAGTCTTCTTGCTCACCTCGGCTCACGCTGAGGATAATTCCCAGTGATAGTCCGGTGAATAGCAGGGAGGTACCTCCCATACTTATGAGCGGAAGGGTCTGGCCTGTTACCGGCCCGAGCCCCACTACAACCCCAATATTTACCAGTGCCTGAATGACTATGGCAAAAGTTAGCCCTGCCGAAAGCAGGCCTCCAAAAGCCCTATCGCTATTGGCTACTACCCGCATGCCTCTATACAGCAATACCAGGTAGAGAAAGAGCACCATAACACCGCCAACCAAGCCATACTCTTCAATGATGATTGCATAGGCAAAGTCTGAGTATGCTTCCGGTAAAAAATTTCGCTGAATACTTTCGCCAGGCCCATTACCTAAAATTCCGCCTGTAGCAATGGCCATGTTAGCCACCTGAGCCTGATAAGGCACTTCGGTTGGATTGAGGAACGACCGAACTCTGTTCATAGCTGTTTCGCCTCGTTGCCCCACCTTCATAGCTACGAAGCCTGCAAAGGCACCAACTACCAGAAGCATGGCCAAATACTTTACCGGTACACGGCCTATGAAGAGCAGTAGCATACAGGTAGCAAACAGCATGACGGCTGTTGAAATGTTGGTCATGGCGATGAGGGCACAAATGCCCCCACACCAGGCCAACATTGGAATTAAAGATTCTTTAAAGTCATCTATTTTTTGCTGACGTTTGGCCAACATTGTAGCCAAGGCAGCAATAAGAGCCAATTTTGCCAGATCTGAAGGCTGAAACTGCAGCCCAACAAACGGAAGTACAATCCATCGATTGGCACCGTTTACCTGAGACCCCCACTGCCACGCATAAAGCAACAGGGGCACCGAAAGTAGCAGTGCAAAATGAGTGAGCTTTGCATAATACCTATAGTCTATCTTATGAGCCACCCACATAACAAATAATGACAAGCCCACCATAATGGTGTGGCGAATCAAAAATTTCTCGGTGTTTACTCCTGCCCTATAGGCCAATGAACCCGTGGCACTATACACTACCAGAATACCAAAAACAGACAGGCAAATAACCACCAACCAGATGACGGGGTCACCCTGAATATTCTTGTCAGCCCATTCTTTGATCTTGTTCATTTCAGATCTTTGATTTTTAATTTTTGATATTTCTGTTCGCAGAAGCAGTTTTGATCGAAGCCACCACTATGGCCAAAATCTCATCTCCTTCTTTCATCAATTCTTTTAGCAATTGAAGATTCGTTCCATTTAGTTCGGTTAATAAATCCATGAAGTATAAGCACTCATCGGCCTCTTCTTCGACTATCTTCAGTTTGTTAATGAAGTCTGCTGATGATTTTGCTCTACAGGCAGCACGATAATTAGCCCCTACCGAGGTACTACATCTAGTCAGTTGCCGACCAGTTACACCATAGGTATATCCATTTGGCAATTCCTCAATCATTCTCAAACTGCTGAGTACATATTGCCTTTGGCGTTTGATCATATCGTGTCTACTGAAGCTCAATCGTCATTCAACATTCATAAATCCAAAATCATAGTGCCCTAACGGCACTCTTAAACTGGTTTCCTCTGTCCACATAATTCTGGAACAGATCGAAACTGGAGCAAGCCGGAGACAGCAACACAATGTCTCCCGGTTTGGCAAGTTCTTTGGCCCAGCGCACAGCCTGGATCAAATCGTCAGTAGACCTTACTACCGGCACCAAATTCTCGAAAGACGTAATGAGCTTGGAATTATCTTTTCCCAGGCAGATCAGCGCCTTCACTTTGTCCTGCACCAGTTGGTTTACCAGGTTATATTCATTGCCCTTATCAATTCCTCCGGCAATCCACACAATTGGGTTTTCGAAGGCATCGAGGGCATATTTTACGGAATCAAGATTGGTTGCTTTGGAATCGTTGATGTACTCTACTCCATTGAGTTCGCGGACAGGTTCCAGCCTGTGTTCAGCTCCCTTGAAAGTCTTGAGTGCCTCAAGCAATGCTTCCGGTGAAACACCAGCCACAAGGGCAGCATTTCCGGCAGCGGCTGCATTCAACGCATTATGTAGTCCCTTGATTGAGATATCTGCTCTGGGGGCAGATACCTCAATACCATTAGGGACATAAAACAACCTATCATTTTGTATATAAGTTATCTCAGCAGCGTCTCCGCTGAGCGAAAAGGGATGTACATTGAGGCCACGAGTGGCTTTAGCAATGCCTTCCCCGATTTGGGGGTCATCCTGCCAATAGACAGCATGACGTCCCAGGTGTACAAGGTGAAATATGCGCATCTTGGATGCGATATATTTTTGGAAGTCGTAGTCGTATCTATCCAGATGATCCGGTGTGATATTCAACAAGACCCCTATTTCTAATTTCAATTCGTAGGAATCATCCAACTGGAAACTGCTCAGTTCGAGCACATACCAATCGAAGTTTTCCGTGAGCACCTGACGTGCGAAACTGGTTCCTACATTGCCCGCTAGCCCTACATTGAATCCACCCGTTTTCAGGATGTGATAAGTGAGCATTGCAGTTGTGGTTTTACCGTTTGTTCCGGTAATTCCTATGAGTTTTGCATTGGTGAATTGCGCTGCGAACTCGATCTCCGATATGATCAGATTTCCATTAGCTCTCAGTTTTTGTATCAACTCAGCCTTTTCCGATATACCTGGACTCTTTACAACAAGATCAGCCTGTAGTACTTTTTCCGTTGTATGCTTCCCAGACTCAAACTCAATTCCATTATCCTGAAGCTCTTTGAGATATTGCTCTTTGATCGACCCAGCGTCAGATACGAAAACCTCATAGCCCTTTGCTTTTCCAAGCAAGGCTGCTCCGATTCCGCTTTCTCCAGCACCTAGTATGACCAACTTTCTTTTCAAGCCTATCTCAGTTTCAATGTTGCCAAAGCAATAATTGCCAGCAGGATTCCCACAATCCAGAATCGCGTAACGATTTTAGGTTCCGGGATTTCCATTTTCTGGTAGTGGTGGTGAAGCGGAGACATCTTAAAGATTCTTCTACCTTCACCGTATTTCTTTTTAGTGTATTTGAAATAGCTCACCTGTATAATCACAGAGAGGTTTTCTATCACGAAGATTCCGCACAACACCGGAATCAGAAGTTCTTTTCGAAGTACCAGGGCCAATACAGCAATAATTCCTCCGAGGGAAAGACTCCCGGTATCGCCCATAAATACCTGGGCAGGGTATGAGTTGTACCAAAGAAAGCCTACACAAGCACCCACAAAAGCCGTACAGAAGATTACCAGCTCTCCGGATCTTGGAATGAACATTACATTGAGGTAATCGGAGAAGATGGCATTACCTGAGATATAGGCCAATATGGCCAGTGTGAGGCCTATAATTGCTGAAGTACCGGCTGCCAGTCCATCGATTCCATCGGTAATGTTTGCCCCATTGGAGATGGCCGTAACAAAGAAAATGACAATTAAGATGTATATACCTGCTGTAATCAGTTCATTCTCGGTCGGATTCAGCTTGCTATAATCCAATTCATTGTTTTTTACAAAAGGAATGGTAGTAGTGGTAGACTTTGAATCGGTATAGCTTACTATTTGTTCTTCACCCTCTTGCTGAATTTCTACTGGGGTTTTATTGAATTCTCTCACCACAACATCGTCACTAAAGAACAGGGTTGCTCCCACTATTAAACCTACACTTACCTGCCCTACCACTTTGAATTTGCCGGCAAGGCCTTCTTTATTCTTCTTGAATACTTTGATGTAGTCATCCAGGAAGCCAATTCCACCTAAGACCAAAGTGGTTACCAACAAGAGAATGACATATATATTCTCAAGCTTGGCAAATAACAGGGTTGGAATAACAATGGCGGCAATAATAATGAGCCCGCCCATTGTTGGAGTTCCTTTTTTCTGCATCTGGCCTTCCAGCCCTAAGTCACGTATGGTTTCTCCTACCTGCTTTTTTCTAAGCATGGTAATAAGCGACTTACCAAATGTGATGGTGATGAGCAATGAAACCAGCACAGCCATACCTGCCCTAAAGGAGATATACTGAAAAACTCCAGCCCCTATCAGGTCATATTCTCTATCTAAGAAGTCGAATAAATAGTATAGCATTTACAGTTTTCTGTTTCTCGTTTTAAGTTTCAAGCCATTTCCGATATCAGATTTTTGATCTACACTGTATTTCGAACCTATACCGGATTCGCATGAGGCATTGTTCGTATAGCCCAAATCGTAAATCGTAATCTGCATATCGTACATCATTTCTGGTGCATTAGATTTAGCATTTCACTCAACACCTTTCGGTCGTCAAAGTCGCTTCGCACTCCTTTGATTTCCTGATAAGTCTCGTGCCCTTTTCCGGCCACCAGTATTATATCGTTGGGTTCGGCCATAGCACAAGCTGCTTTTATGGCTTCCCTGCGGTCTTCAATAACCAATGTCTTCCTAAAATTGGAGGGGGAAACCCCTGCCTGCATGTCTTTCAAAATATCTCCCGGCTCTTCGAATCGGGGATTGTCTGAAGTCAGTATTACCTTATCGCTCAAGTCACAGGCTATCTTGGCCATAACAGGCCTCTTCTCTTTGTCTCTGTTACCCCCGCAGCCCACTACCGTAATCACCTTTTCGTTACCGGTTCTAAACTCCTTAATGGTTGAGAGTACGTTCTCCAAGGCATCGGGCGTATGAGCGTAATCGACCAGTGCCGTAATGCCTGTATTTGAATTGACCTGCTCGAATCTTCCGGGGGCTGGATTCAAACTAGACAACTGCTCCAGCACCATGCTTTCGTCTTCTCCCAACAGTACAGCCGCACCATACACCGCCAACAGATTATAGGCATTGAAATCACCTATAAGCTTAAACCAAACACTCTTTCCGTCAATATCCAGTTCTAAACCCTGTAGTGTATTGGAAAGAATTTTGGCTTTAAAGGCTGCCATAGATTTTAGTGCATATTTATGCTTGGCTGCCTTGGTATTCTGGAGCATTACTGCCCCCCTTTTGTCATCGGCATTAACCAAAGCGAAGGCTGTCGATGGTAGCCCATCGAACAGCAACTTCTTCGCTTTGATGTACTCATCGAAAGTTTTATGATAGTCCAGGTGTTCATGTGAAAGGTTTGTAAAGACAGCTCCTTCATACTTAAGTCCTGCAATTCTGTTTTGCACGATAGCATGGGAACTCGATTCCATAAAACAATGAGTACAGCCTTTGGCCACCATCTGTGCCAAAGTTTTATTTAAAGTGATAGCATCCGGAGTAGTGTGTGTAGCCGGAAGCTCCTCTTCATTAATTTTGTTTACTACAGTAGAAAGCAAACCGGCATTGTAACCAAGCAACCGAAACAGCTGGTGCAATAGCGTAACACAAGTGGTTTTTCCGTTGGTGCCGGTTACTCCCACCAGCTTAAGCTTCTCTGAAGGATTGCCATAGTAATTGGCGGCCATAAAGCCGAGGGCTTTGGAAGAATCCTTCACCTGCACAAAAGCAACATTATTGACCAAAGACTCTGGTAGCTCTTCGCAAACTACTGCTACGGCACCCTTTTCTATAGCCATTTCTATATACTCGTGGCCATCGGCCTGAGTACCACGAACTGCTACAAAAGCGGTTCCGGCCTCCACTTTTCTGGAGTCAAAGGCAATGGCTTTTACTTCGGTTTCCATATTGCCTGAAACCGACTGCAACGAGACTTTATATAATATGTCTTTCAATACAGCCATTAGCCTAATTCTAATTCTATTGTTGCTCCTTTTGTTGCCCGAACACCAGCTCCAACCGACTGTCTTTTCACGCGGCCGCTGCCTGAAGCCAAAACTTTTAACCCTATATTTTCAAGGATGTATACCGCATCGCGCAAGGTCATTCCTTCCACATTGGGCACCAATCCTGTATTGTCATGATTTTTCTTCCAAATGACTACGTTATTATTCACCGAACTCCTTACCCAATCGCTAGCCTGCTCATCAGCATAGTTAGATATGCCCAATTGATTACATAGCTCATTGAGCTCCTCTAGCCTTCCGGCTCGTATTACAGGAAATGTACCATTGTTGGCAGCAGTATACTGAGGTGCGAAGGAGTCATGTATATCGAGGTTTTGAGCATAAATCATATCGGCTATTTCTTTGAAAACCGGTGCAGAAACATCTCCACCATAACGATTCCAACCTCTTGGGTTATCGATAATAACTATGCACGAATAGAGTGGATCTTCTGCCGGAAAGTAGCCAGCAAAAGAGGCATAGTAGCTCTGTGTCATATAGCGCCCATTAACTAAACGCTGGGCGGTACCGGTTTTCCCGGCAATCTTATAATGCTCGTTCTTAATGTTTTGGGCCGTACCACGTTCTACCACCCCTTCAAGCATAAGACGCAGCTTCTGCAATGTTTCGTCAGAAGCAATCTTTTTATTCAGCACTTTGGGCTTAAATACCTCAACCGGCTTATTGGCTCTGTTGATGCTTTTTACAATGATGGGTTGAATCATTTTACCATCGTTGGCAACAGCATTATAAAAAGCCAATGTTTGCAGAGGAGTCAGGCCGGTCTCGTAACCTACAGACATCCACGGCAAGCTGGATCCGGACCAGGACGGATCGCTCGGATCTTTAATATAGGGTTCACCTTCGCCCAATAATTGAAAGCCAAGGGGCTGACCTAAGCCAGTTTCTTTGATGAGATCGACAAACTCCTTTGGGTTATCTCCAAAATGCTCAGTCACCAGTTTAGCTATACCCACGTTAGAGGATTTTTCGAATACATCCTGAACGGTTATCTTCCCATATCCTCCACGTTTCACATCAGTAAGCTTGAGCTTACCATCAAAAAACTCAATGGTACCATCACCGGTATCCACACTGTCGGTCAACTCCACCTTGCCTGATTCCAGCAAAGCCAACATGGTAGCTAACTTAAAAGTAGACCCTGGATCGTTTGTAGTACCTATGGCAAAGTTGTATGTCTCGGCATAGTTGCCGGACTCAAGTTTTTCCAGATTAGAAATAGCCTTAATTTCTCCCGTTTTTACCTCCATTAAAACCACAGCTCCATAGTTGGCCTGATAGGTTGAAAGAGCTCTTAGCAAGGCATTTTGTGCTACATCTTGCAGGTTAATATCTATAGTAGTATGAATATCATAACCATCTACCGGACGCACATCGGTTGAGGCATATACGGGCTTCCAGTTTCCACCGGCCACTCGCTGAAAAAGACCCTCACCATTTTTACCGGAGAGGTAATCATTAAAACTAGCTTCAATACCTACTACGCCTTTTCCATCTCCATTAACTCTGCCAATGGTTCGCTGAGCCAGCTTTTTAAATGGGCGATGTCGATCATCAATCTTTTCGAAAATCACACCACCGCGCATTTGCCCTAAACGAAATATTGGCCAGGTGAGCATTTCCTGGCGCCCCTGGTAATTGACCAACTCTCGGTTGAGAATGAGGTATCTGCTTTTCATTTGCCGAGCTTCCGAGATCTTCTTCTTATAGTAGTCTGAAGAATGATCCCGGAAATATTTCGACAGTAGATGTGAAAGGGAGTCTATATTAGACGTAAATGTTTTATTATCGACCAAAGACGGATCGAAGGCCAACCTGTAAAATGGCAGCGAAGTTGCCAGCAGATCGTTTCCTGAAGCATAAATGCTTCCACGGGTAGCCTTAATGGTTCTATAATCCAGGCTACTTTCTTCTGCCAATTGCCTCCAGTGATCACCTTCAACCATCTGGATATCGACCAGCCTATAAATGACAGCGAAAACAAATAACACTGCCACCAAAAAGGCTATCCTTACCCTTAACAGTATGGAGTGCTTAATATTCATCTTCGTCTACAACAATTTTGATTGGCGGTTCTTTGCTTTCTTCCAAACCAAGCTCTTTTACCTTCTTGGCTACTTCAGACTGCTTACTGCTGAACATATACTCTGCTTCAAGAGTAGTTACGTCAGCTCGCAAATCTTCCACTTCCTCTTCGAGCCTATCCAGCTCGCGAGTTGCTCTTTCGGCATAGTGGTTATTCCAAACATAGATGATACCCAACAAGACCGCGAAGACTACTTTTGGGAGATACTTGACCGGAAAACCGGACTCCCAGGCAGAACCTAACTTTAAACCGGACGCCAAAAACCCGAAGAATCCCTTCCCCGAGCCCTGCTTTTCCGATTTAACTTTAAACCTGTTTTCTGCCATTTTCAATACGCTCAGCTACGCGAAGCTTTGCACTTCTCGATCGGCTGTTTTTTGTTAGTTCTTGTTGGTTTGCCGTTACCGGCTTTCTATTCACTGCCCTAAAGGGCTTTAATTCATTTCCAAAAAAATCTTTCTCCACCTCGCCAAACACCTTGCCTTTGTTGATGTAGTTTTTGACCATCCGATCTTCCAGCGAGTGATAACTCATGACCACCAGCCTTCCTCCCGGATTGAGCACTTCTGCTGACTGCTGCAAAAACTCCTCTAGTGCACCCATCTCGTCATTTACCTCAATGCGAATGGCCTGAAACACCTGAGCGAAGTACTTATTCTCCTTACCTCGCGGAGCAAACTTCTTCAACAGCTCGATTAAATCGAAGGTAGTCTCGAAAGGCCGCGAAAAACGACTCGACACAATGGCAGCCGCCAACGATCGGGCATTTTTCACCTCGCCATAAATACCCAAAACCTTATGCAGGTCTTTTTCTTCGTATTCATTGACTACGGTTTTTGCCGTCTTTTGAGCCGACCGATCCATGCGCATATCCAACTCAGCGTTACCCCGGGTAGAAAACCCTCGAGAAGCCTCATCGATTTGATGCGATGAAATACCTAAGTCTGCCAAAATACCATCAACCCTAGACACCCCATGCAACTTTAAAAACCGCCTGAGGTACCTGAAATTGGCTTGTACGAATGTGAAAGAACGATTATCTATTTCTTCTGCATTTAACCTGGCATCCTCATCCTGGTCGAACCCGAAAAGCCTGCCAGCCCCAGATAAATGCTTAAGTATTTCTTTTGAATGCCCTCCTCCACCGAAGGTCACATCCACGTAAATTCCGTCAGGTTTGATGTTGAGCCCATGAATGCATTCCTGAAGCATTACAGGCACATGATATTCAGCCATTACTTGTTATTCTTCAGCCAAGTACTTTTCGGCAAGCTTTGAATACTCCGAAGTGTCATTAATGAGGTTCTCCTCATACAGATCAGGATTCCAGATCTCAACCCGGTTGCCCAACCCCACTAAAACCACCTCCTTCTCCAACGAAGCATAACTCATCATTCGGGCCGGAATGTTGATTCTACCAGAACCATCCATTTCTATCTCCAGATTTCCCCGAAAGAAACTCCTTTGAAACCTCCTATACTCCTCGTTGAATTCACTCAAAGACCGAACACGGTTGATAATCTTTTTATACTCGATCATAGGATACAAAACCAGACAAGACTCAAAGCCGCGCCTAAGCACCAGCTCCTGAGTAGCCACATCAGGCAAAGCAGACTTTACCTTGGCCGGTAAAGCAAGCCTTCCTTTAGCGTCTAGCTTACAATCATATTCACCAGTAAAAAAAGTCATTACACACCTGAACTAATACAAAGATAGAAAAACATTCCACTTCACCCCACTTTTTTCCTTTTTTTCCCACTTTGACTGAAAATTTAAGAAAATCATTCGATTTTGCGCTACCTGAGCTCATTTCTTTTCATTAATCCACCTCACGCAATAAAATCGTAAATACCTGTAAATCAGATAAATAATGTCAAATTTCGAACTATTATGTCGAAAAAACATGAACTGTGAAGAAAAGTGGTATGCGGTGGGAGATTTCCCCAAGATTTTCAAAAACCAGACGACCTGAGCCAAATTTAAGACCCAAAATTGGTACTCAACCCCTTATTAAGCTCAACAAAATCACCGTCTGACGCATGACGTTTGACCACTACAATTGAGCCGTTCTAACCAAAGTTTGAGGCGGACAATAAGGTTATAATCAAATAGAATTGTTGTTAGGGAGACGAGGCTCAGAACCCTTGTCGGACTACAAGTAAATACTTAAACTACTAACTGAATAGCACCCGTTGAAGACCTTCATCGGGTGTTACTATTTTGAACGTTCAATGGTAAACTGCACAAGATCGAGCAAACTCTGGCGGTAGGCCGTTTCAGGCAAATCTAAAAGCACCTCTCGCGATTTCTGATAATACCCTTGCATTACCTCCTTAGCGTACTCAATACCCCCGGACTGCTTCACATAGTCTATTACCTCTTGTACTTTTTTATTGGTTTGCCTGTTGCTCTTTACAATACTCTTGATTCTTCGTCTATCTCCATTACTGGCCTTGGAAAGAGCATAAATAAGCGGAAGGGTCATTTTCTTTTCCTTAATATCTATCCCCAATGGTTTGCCAATTTCACTGGTGCCATAATCAAAGAGATCGTCTTTTATCTGGAAAGCCATACCTACGTTAAGACCAAACTCTTTCATTTTTTGAATGGTTTGCAAAGACGCCCCCGATGAAGCCGCCCCTACCGCACAGCATGAAGCAATGAGCGAGGCGGTTTTCTGCCTGATCACATCATAGTAGATTTCTTCCGTAATATCCAGGTTGCGGGCCTTGGCCATTTGAAGCAACTCTCCTTCAGACATCTCGCGAACAGCCTCTGAGACTATCTTTAGCAGGTCGAAATCTTCATGATCTACCGAGAGCAACAACCCGCGTGATAACAGGTAATCGCCCACCAATACGGCAATCTTATTTTTCCAAAGTGCATTGATAGAGAAAAACCCTCTTCTGAAGTTCGAATCGTCTACCACATCATCGTGCACCAAGGTGGCAGTGTGCAGTAATTCTATTAAAGAAGCTCCTCTGTAGGTTCTATCGGTAATTTGCCCACAGGCTCCTGCTGTAAGAAATACAAACATAGGGCGCATTTGTTTTCCTTTGCGCTTCACTATGTAACTCATGATTTTATCGAGCAAGAAGACTTTGCTCTTCATGAAGGAACGGAATTTCTCCTCGAAATCTATCATTTCCGAGGCTATGGGCGCCTGTATTTCTTTGAGTTGAAGAGCCATTAGACTTGAGTGCTACAATATTAATAGGTAAACTAGCAACGGCAAAAACATAAACATAAATTCGAAGGATGGAGGTGCAGGAACTGACGAAAAAAGAACTTTTAATTGAAGGAAGCTTAAATCAAAAACCAATAACTGCCGACATTACCTATCTAAACAATGGTATTGCCAAGCCCATCATTCTCTTTGCCCATGGCTTTAAGGGATTTAAAGATTGGGGGCCCTGGTCTCTTCTTTCGGAAAAAGCAGCTCTGGAGGGCTTCTGCTTTCTCAAGTTCAACTTTTCTTACAATGGCGTAACTCCTGAAAATCTAAATGAGATTACAGACAAGGAGGCTTTTGGCTACAACAATTTTAGCCGGGAAATTGAAGATATAGACAGGCTCCTTACCTATCTGGAACTAACCCTGAGCAAGGAAATACAAAACTTAGACCTAAACCGCATATACCTGATCGGGCACAGCCGCGGAGGGGGTATATCTATTATTAAAGCGGCAGAAGATGCTCGAATAAAAAAGCTGGCCACATGGGCTTCTGTCCACGACTTTGCTTCTCGTTTTACCGAAGCTGAACTCACTTACTGGAAAACTCATGGGGTGGTGTATGTAAAAAACTCCCGAACCGGAGAAGATTACCCCATGTACTATCAGTTTGCCGAAGATTTCTCCAGAAACGGAGACCGATTCCTTATAGCCAGGGCTATGGAGAAAGTATGGCAACCAATGCTTATTATACATGGCACAAACGATGAAACTGTCAATATAAATGCAGCTTTTCAACTGCATCAATGGAAACCGGAGAGCAAGCTTTTTATCCTGAACAAGGCCAACCATACTTTTGGAGCTCGGCATCCGCATATGGATAAAAGTCTTCCTCAAGACCTTGAATTGGCTTTGGAAAAGACCTTAACCTTCTTTAGTGACTGACACCCCCTACTGACGCTTGGGCACAAATCTTAGCTGCAGTTCAAGACCTATGTAGGCGTGCCTTCCTGCACGGCCACGCACCTCTTTACTCAGCCAGTTATAGGTTACTTTAAGAGTAGAGTTTTCTGAGCTGGTAGCCCACCCCAGGCGCATGTGCCTCACCCAAGGCATTATTTCTTCAGTGTGTGGGGCATTGGCGTTAAAGGCATGCCCCTGTATGGTAGCGTTGTGTACCACACCTTCCAAACCATAGCCTAAAAAGAAGTAGTTGTGGGTTTCCATGCTGCGGCTACCTTCGCCAATCAGGGCATTCACAAAAGCACTCTTACTAAGACTCCTCAAATGTCCAAACCTCAGGTCTATTCGCTGCCTGGCATTCACAAAGGCGTTGCCCAACTGCATGGCCGATGTGGTTATTAGATCGAACCGGCTTGGCACCAGCACAAACTGCCGGTTATACTCTAGCGAAAAATTAAACACAAATCCATTGGGTATTTGGTTTTTCCACCCCTGCGGTTGTGGAAAGCCAAACTGCTTATGGTACCATTCCTGAAATGCCTGCGCTCCGGATGCCTTGCCTATCACTCCCAGCTCTATGCCGTAGCTAATGCGTTTATAGGTTTCAGGGAATTCGGCCACTTGAAAATTACCATTGAGCAGTCCGGCATAAGGCCTGTAATAGGCCTCGGGGTTTATTATTCGCAGGTCTTGGGGAGTCCAAAAACGCTGAGCCAGCCCCACTTCATAAATTACTTTTTTGGAAGATTTTTTGTTTTTGGGCAAGAAGCGGTAGTTAAAGAACATTCCATTGGAGTAGTACCGATCAATGCCGAGAAACAGGTACACGTCATTTTCATTGACAATAGAAAACTCGCGGTTTCTAAACTCGGTTTGAGCCTGTAGCCCAAAAGAAATTAATAAAGATGCAAAGACAATTGGCCTGAGAAACCTCATGTATTCGTAGATTGAGCGCAAAAGTGTGAATTAATTTTCGCTTACACCACACTTTTAGCCGAAATGGAAAGACTGCTAAACCAACTAAATAAGCGTAAAAGCACCAACTCTTTCAGGGAGTTGCGCACTCCAACCAAGGGATTGATCGATTTTTCATCGAACGATTACCTGGGTCTGGCCCAATCGAAAGAATTAAAGGAGACTATTATGGAGCGATACAGCTCTATGCACAGCCTCAACGGCTCTACAGGCTCACGATTGATCACCGGCAACTCTCAACTCACTGAAGCTACGGAGTCGTTGTTGGCCGATGTTTTTCAGTCTGAAAGCACCCTGGTCTTCAATTCCGGATACATGGCCAATCTGGCCTTGTTCTCAGCCATTCCGCAACGAGGCGACACCATACTGTACGATGAGCTCTCTCATGCCTGCATTAAAGACGGTGCGCGATTGAGTCTGGCTCGCAAGATGCCTTTCAAACACAATGCGCTAGATGATCTTTCCCGAAAGCTGGAACAATCGGAAGGCCAGGTATATGTGGCAGTAGAGTCAGTCTATTCGATGGATGGAGATGCCGCTCCGCTCCAAGAATTGGTGACACTAACACAAAAACACAAGGCCCATCTCATTATAGATGAAGCGCATAGCACAGGTGTTTTCGGAAAGAATGGTAGCGGAATGGTAAATGAGCTTGGGCTTGGTGAACAGGTTTTTGCTGTAGTATACACCTTTGGTAAGGGCATGGGTATTCATGGTGCGGCCATAGCCACCAATGCCACAGCAAAAGACTATCTCATTAACTTTTCCCGCCCCTTTATCTATACCACGGCACCCTCCGATTTCGAGCTTATTTCTATTCAGGAAGCTTTCGGGCAGCTTAGTTCTGCCCCATGGCGACAGTTAAAGCTACAAGCCAACAGTCAACTATTCAACTCGTTATTACCCGAAAACGCCTCCCCTTCGGCCATCAAGGCTGTAGTGGTTGGCGGAAATGATAAAACCAAATCGGTAGCCTCAGAGTTACTGCAACTAGGGCTGGATGTACGGCCCATTTTAAGTCCGACAGTAAAAGAAGGCACCGAACGCCTTCGGATTTGCCTGCACAGCTTTAATACTGAAGAAGAAATTGTATTACTTTGTGGGCAACTGAAAAGACTGACTAAGAGAAGCGACTCGTAATGGTCGGCTTTTGAACATATTTAATACTGAATGCAATCCAACTCTAAAGATTACACCAAGAAGAAGTACGATCAGGTATTGCCGGGTGGAATAAATGAATGGCCAGTAGTGGCTCTTAGCCGCAACAGAGCGGAATTTATTAAAGAAGTAACTGAGGAGAGCATACGCAGAATAAAAGCCAACAATAAATCGCGTGAGGCACTCATAGAAGAAATTGAGACAACCCTCTTTAGAGAAAAACTACGGATTAAAAGAAACCCATGGGCAGTAGACCCGCCCGATGAAGCCGCCTTTCTTAACTCAATTAAGGAACGGTTGCTGGACATTGCACAAACTGAAGACGACAAAGCCAAAGACGAGCAACTGGACGCCATTCTTTACGACATCATTGGCCGGTACTCCAATGAAATAGCGGGTAACTTTAAAAAATCACGCTACCGGATGGCCCGCTCCATAGTCACTTTTGGTTTTGCCCGATTGCTCAATGCCTCACGGGCCAGAGGGTTTTGGTCTATTTTCAGTACACAATACACCCTGCAAGACAAAATTCATATTACAGGCGAGGTTGAACAATTGCGCACACTGGCCAAGAAGGGCACCATTATTATGGTTCCTACTCATTTCAGCAACCTGGACTCTATACTAATTGGCTGGGTAATTAGCACACTGGGGCTGCCAGCATTTATTTATGGTGCAGGACTCAACCTTTTTAACATTCGCATGTTTGCCTACTTTATGAACAGCCTGGGGGCTTATAAGGTAGACAGGCGCAAAAAGAATATGCTGTATCTGGAAACACTTAAGGCCTACTCCAGTTTGGCAATTCAACGGGGCTGCCATAGCCTCTTCTTTCCGGGAGGTACCCGGTCTCGCTCCGGGCAAATCGAAAAACGGCTGAAACTGGGACTTTTAAGCACGGCTATTGAAGCCCAGCGGGTAAACTATCAGAAAGGAAAACGCGATGCCCTGGAAAAAATATTTGTAGTTCCCGTCACCCTCAACTATCATTTTGTACTCGAAGCTCCTAGCCTTATCCGTCAGTACCTTAAGCTTCAGGGGCAGGAACGATACTATGTAGAAAATGACGAATACTCTACATCATATAAGATCTCTACCTTTTTGCTGAAATTCTTTACTAAGGGCTCTGATATATCGGTTTCTATCGGTAAAGCTATGGATGTGTTGGGCAACTATGTTAATGATCAGGGCGAAAGCTTCGACAAGCACGGACGCATTATAGATACACAAGAATACTTCACTCAAGACGGGCGTATAATTTCGCAAAATCAGCAACGCGAAGATGAGTATACGCGCATGCTGAGTGAACGAATAGTAGAAGAGTACCATCGCATTAACAAAGTATTTGCCAGCCACCTGGCAGCATTTACAGCCTTTGTTATACTTCAAAAGAAATTCAAGAAACTAGACTTATATAACATATTGCGTCTTCCTGAAGAAGACCTTGTAATTCCCTATGAGGAGTTCAAGACCTCTTTCGAAAGCGTGCTAACCAAGGTTCACCGCATGCACAATGCCGGTGAGATAGGCGTCTCTCCTTACCTGACCGGAGAAGTCGATAAGATCATAGATCATGGTTTAAAAAATGTGGGCATGTACCACTCCAAACGACCATTGATTAAGAACAAGAAGGGTGATATTACTACGCAAGATCTAAACCTGTTGTACTATTATCATAACCGACTAGTAGGCTACAATCTCGAAAAATATGTCTGAGCAATTGGTGGGTGTAATCGGAGCAGGAAGCTTCGGAACAGCCGTTTCCAACATACTGGCCAAAAACGTGAACGTGCTACTTTATGCACGAAACACAGAAACCATTGCTGAAATTAAGAAAACCCGCACCTGTGCAGGGCAAAAGCTTTCCGATCGGGTAGAGGTCACCAACAACCTATCGGATTTGCCCCAAAACTGCAATGTCCTTTTCCCCATGGTTCCCTCAGCATCGTTCCGGGAAATGGTTCTGAATCTGGCACCTCACCTGCGGCCCTACCATATGATGATTCATGGCACCAAGGGGCTCCATCTGGAGCTGCCGGAAAAAAAGGCCCCGGATTTCGTGCTCAACAAAAGCAACCTCTACACCATGAGCGAGTTAATTCGCAAAGAAACCGTGGTTGTTCGGGTTGGCTGTATGGCCGGTCCCAATCTGGCCTCTGAGCTTTCTATGGGACACCCGGCAGCTACCGTTATAGCCTCGCCCTTCAATGAGGTAATTAGCAAAGGCAAAAGTCTGCTCCGCTCAGAAAACTTCCAGGTGTATGGCAATGCCGACCTTCGGGGAGTAGAGCTGTGCGGTATTCTTAAGAACATTATTGCCATTGGCTCCGGAATTCTCTCCGGCCTGGGGCTTGGCGAAAACTCCCGCGGTCTTTTAGTGAGCCGTGGCTTGGTAGAAATGATCTACCTGGGCAAGGCACTCGGAGGCGAAATATCTTCTTTCGTAGGTCTGGCCGGCATTGGCGACCTGGTGGCCACTACCACCAGTACCAGCAGTAGAAACTATACGCTTGGCCATAAAATTGGCAAAGGAGCCTCATTGCAAGAAGCTCTTGGCGAAATGGAAGAAACTGCCGAAGGTGTAAACACCATACGCATTATTAAACAACTGGCCGATAGCCAGGGACTAAAACCACTAATAACAGAGACCCTGTTTAAAATTCTTGAAGGAGAAATGACAGCCGAACAGGGTGTAAACTATCTGATGCGCTATCAGGGGAATATTGATATCAACTTTCTTTAGCCAACTTTTCCATCGCTTCAAGCCGTTGCAATAGTGGAGGATGTGAGTAATGAACAAAGACATAAGCAGGATGCGGGCTAAGATTGCTAAGACTTGAGGCTGAAAGCTTTTTGAGTGCAGTCATTAAAGGTTGGGCAGCATAGGTGCTTGCCGCAAAAGCATCGGCTTCATACTCATTCTTTCGGCTCAATGCGTTCATCAACAAGCCTGTGAGTCTGGAAATTGGCGTATACAACAGGCCAAAGGCTATAAAATTGAGGTGAATAGCCAATTGATTTCCTCCAAGAGCCAAAGACAAATTCTCATTGAACATAAACAGAGAAAGCACATAGAAAGTAATCGCCAGCTGTACCACACTAATCAACAGGCTCATCACAATGTGTTTCTTTTTATAATGTCCTACCTCATGAGCCAGCACAGCCACTAATTCTTCGGTAGTGTGCTTTTCAATGAGGGTATCGTAGAGCACAATCTTTTTTTGCTTACCAAGGCCGGAAAAGAAAGCGTTGGCTTTTGTAGACCTCTTGGAGCCATCAATTACAAAGATATTTTTAAGCGGAAACCCTACACTGTTGCTATAGGCTACAATTCGCTCCTTCAGCTCCCCGTCTTCAAGAGGCTTAAGCTTATTGAAAAGAGGCAAGATGAGTGAAGTATAAAAGAGATTCATTACCAGCATAAACAGCGATACAAGCCCCAGGCCATACAGCCAAAACTGAGCTCCAAGTTCCTGTATAATCCACAGCAGCGCATACCCAAGCCCACCACCAATAAGCGCTATTAGCAAATAGCCCTTCAGCTTGTCGGTAATAAATGTTTTTAAGGTTGTTTTGTTAAAACCGAATTGCTCTTCCAGCACAAAGGTGGCATAGTAAGCAAAGGGAATATTTACCCAGTCAGACAACAGAAAGAGCACACCAAAAAAGGACAGCGAGAGCAGTATAGGGTCGTCTATGGAGTCTCTCAGCCAGGCGTCCAGCCAACCAAAAAGGCCAAGTGATAAAACCAAAAGGGTAAGTAATGTACTAAAAGCCGAGGTAACAAAACCAAACTTTGCCTTGGCCTTCTGGTATTGCTGCGATCTGGCATATTCGTCAGCCTCATACAAGCCTTCGAGCTTTTCGGGCAATTTAGTTTTTGAGTGGCGCAGGTTGAGGTAGTCTAATCCCTGGTCAACCACATAATCGACCAATACAATACCAACAATCAGGTAAAGCCACTCTTCTGGAGTCATACAACATACTTTAATTCTTCGGGCAAGGTATTCTCCATCTATCCCTTGGCACCTTCACGGGCTTGTTGAAATTGAGGAAATAGGCCATGGAAAATTCATGAGCTCCCCCCGCCTCAATACCCAAATCGGAAATGGTATAATCGAAACTATAGCCAATATTGAAATTGTTGGTGGTAACCCCCAGCGAAAATATAATAGCCTCATTATTGGGGAAGTTCTCAAACTGATTAAAAGGTACTCCCCTGTACTGTACACCCAGGTTAATAGGCTCAAGGTGTACAAAGGCACCCACGTCTAACTGAGAAAACTTACCTTGTTGCTTGTACTGAAACACAGGGGTAATGGAGCGTTCAGCATAGGTGTAAGTCAGGTCTTTACGTAAAGGTCCTCTTCCTATCTTAAACTTAATTCCCCCATGCAGAGTAATGCGCTGCGGCAAGGGGCTGTCTCCTCCAATAATGGACTGATTGGGCTCTGTGAGGTGTTGTACGGCAGCCCCTAAAAAGAGCCTTCTGGAATAAAGCACCCCTCCCACACTTAAGTCGCCAAAGCTAACCCTTAAATCACGGTTGGCCACTGATGGATCTGTGATGGTTCTATCTATAGCTCCTGTAATTGGGTCTATTTGGTTGGCAAATACTAAACTCTGAAAGCCTGCATTCCGATTGAAATAGTTGTATTGAATCCCCGGTCTGAACACCAGGTTATCATTGATCTTTAGCTGATAGGCATAACTAAGCCCTATATTAGTAGACTGCAGTCCGGCATGGCCTTCTCTGTCAGTAGTAATAATCATACCTATACCACTATTGTACTTATACATAAAGTGGTCGGCATAAAAAGAAAAGGTTACAAAAGAAGATTGCAGATTGGGCCACTGGTTTCGATAGTTCACCCCCATTCGGGTATATTCAGAGGCTCCGGTAAAGGCCGGGTTTATATAAAGCGGGGCGGCATAAAATTGCGAGAACTGAGGGTCTTGCGCCTTTAAATCGCTCAAAGTGAATAAACTGATTAAGGAAATAAGTACTATGCCTGCTCTTCGCATGTAAGTTTTAACAATTAAACGGAAAGAAACCCTGTCACTATTATACTATAGTTTGCCAATTTTTAATTTTTCTACGAGAAGAGCTCGTTTCCACATAGAAGAATTCCGTTATCTTAGGGCATCATAACGAAGGGCTGAATATAATAAAAACCTTTATAACTGCGTATTATGGGTATGATTTCAGCCAATTGTCCATAAGATAAAAGATAAACGTGTCCGCAAAGAAGATTGCTCAGTTCTTAACTGTGTTTCTGTTAACCACTTTCACATTAACAGCGCAGAATTATACCCAGCACAATTGGTATTTCATGGGGAACAATCAGGCATTGATCTTTGGCAAATCGCCCGAAGCCCCTCCCATTCTTCATCCGGGTAAAATTCCTCAAAACAATATTGGAGAGAAGGTAACGGCCACTTCTCCACTTTCTGGCGACTTATACTTCTATTCCGATGGTATAAATATTTATGATGGCACCAACCAGGTTATGCAAAATGGAACGGGCATACTTACCGACCCCAATGCCATACAGGCAATGAGTACAAGCCCGGCCCCAGGCGTGGGCAATGAACTTATTCAATATCTTCTGCACAGAAATGCAGCCGGAGAAATTTTATGGACTGCTGTCAACACCGGTCTGGCCGGTAACCGCACCGATGGTCCTCCGGCCGGAGTAGTGCTGGCGCAAAAAAATATGCCTACCGGCATTACCGACAGAGGTGATGGTATGATAGTCATCGGTTCACGCGATTTAGAAGAATTCTGGTTGCTAAGCCAGAACGCCACCACGGGAATCATTGAATTGCATAGCATTCCTGAACCCGGAGGAACGTTCGATCTGGTTGCTAACCTAAACCTTACATCACCCATACGGGCTCAGCATTTTGCCCTTCATGCGGCTACCGGACAAATAGCCATAATCCCGGCCAACAATACCAACATAGAAGTTATTCAGTTCGAAGAAACCGGTGGCCCCGGACCACAGCTCAACACCGTGAGAACCATTCTCAATTCTTTCGCGGCAGGTCAGACCTTTGGAGGTTCGGCCGGATGGTCACTATCAGGTAACTACCTCTACTTTAGCCGAAACAGAGCCACCGAAGGGGGCTTGTATCGATTCAACATGTTCGATTCGCGTCCCGATGCATCGATAGAGACAGTACAAACGTATGGCTCTTTACAGAGCAGAAGCCTTCAACTGGCTCCCGACAGCACCATTTACCACATTACGCAAGACATTGGTGGTGCCACCACCCATCTCAACCGAATTAATCAGCCCGATAGCGTTGTAGCGCGCATTCAGTATGAAGCTAACCTTTTCAGCGATGTCAACCCACAATCCAACTATTTCAGTCAGTTCAGCCCACTTAAAAATACGCAGCCGTTTATTGAGGTGGGCGTTCAGGACGGCACCTTGTGCATGAATACTCCCATACAGTTTTATGTATCATTCGAGCCTAGCACTATAATACCGGGCAGCATTAACTGGGACTTTCAACCCATAAATTTACAGTCCAATATGCAAGCTCCATTGGTTACGCTAGACCAGGCAGGCCCCTTGCTGGCTACTGTTTCTATGGAAGTTAACGGACTGACCTATTCCGGCATACTCAATACTCAGGTGGAGCAAAACGACCTTCAGTTGTCTTTGCCCGATACCACAATTTGCCCTGGCGAAACTTTGACACTGGATGCACAACCTCAGAGCTCCGGAGGCGGAGGAGGAGGCGGTGGCGGTGGCACCGGCTCATATGATTACCTCTGGAGCACGGGAGAAACTACCCAGACCATCGATGTGACCGAATCGGGAGATTACTGGGTGGTGGTTACACCAACGGGAGGCGGATGTCCGGTGTATGGCACAGCCAGAGTTACCGTATATGGCGATGAAGGCCAAACCGCCAACATCTGGTATTTTGGCAATGGTGCGGGTATAGATTTTAATGAAGAAGAAGGGCTTGACCCTCCTCCGCGCAGCATAACCGACCCCCACGCCATGAACGCACCGGCCGGTACCTCTACCATTTCCGATGCCAATGGCGATGTACTATTCTATAGCAATGGAAAAACCGTTTGGAACAGAGAAAATGGTGTAATGCCCAATGGCACCAACATAGGAGGAGATAGTGTGGCTGTTCAGGCAGTAATTATTGTGCCATTTCCCGAAGATGAAACCCTGTACTACCTCTTCACCACCCAGGAAGTATACGGTTCTAACATTTATGCGCTGAAATATTCTGTGGTAGATATGAAAGCCGATAATGGCCGGGGAGACGTTGTGCTGAAAGATATTATCCTATACACCAATAATACAGAAAGGCTGGCTGCCTACGAAGTTGGTGGAGGCTTTTGGTTACTGGCCCATGAGTTCGGAAACAACACCTTTAGGTCGTATCCGATAACTGCCGATGGTATTGGAGCCCCCGTGCTGTCTTCGGCCGGATCGGTCCATTCGTTCAACGATGCCGCCAGTGCACAAACCGGTATGAAATTCTCGAGCGATGGTCAGCGTGTGGCCGTAGCTCTAATTGAAGGTACCGAGGATTATGTAGAGCTTTTCGATTTCGATCCTCAAACCGGTGAAATTGTAGAGTTTGAGTACCGAATAGACCTCAACGAAGGAGGCAGTGCCAATGATGAGGTTTATGACGTACATTTTTCAACAGGAGGAATTAAGCTGTTTGCCACCATGAACAACCGATCGGGAAGCAGCCCGGGTGGAAGAATATTGGAGTACCGGGTAGACTCCTTCTCTACTGAGGCTTCCAGGCTAGCCTCCAGAGCCGATATAACCAGCGGCCAAAATCAGAATGTGAATTATGGACAAATACAAACCGGTCCTAACGGAGCCATCTACGTAGCTGTAGAAACTCCGGGTAATCCGGGAGGTTCCGCTTTTGTAGCCTCCATCAACGCCAATGAAGACACCACAGCCAACTCAGGATTCACCCCTCAGGCTGTAGTGCTTACAGTTGGGCATTCAAGGCTTGGCCTACCCAATTTTGTGCAAAACAATGCCAACCCGCAACAACTGCCGGGCATGAGTGCCCCAGACGAAACCTGTGTGGAAGAGCGCATTGCTATGAGCGGAACGGGCACCTCCGATATTGATGAGTTCTATTGGAGCATTACCAGGCAGAGCGACAACAACACGGTGTTCAGTGCTCAAGGGCAAGACACAGCCTACGTGTTTACCGAAGATCAAACAGGGCTTTTCAACATTTCGCTCAACATCGTAAACCGCTGTGGCCTTGATACTACCCTGGTACAGCAAATAGAAGTTTTTGCAACACCTGATCCTCCAATGATTCCGCAAGCTATTTCACTTTGCGAAGGAGACACTTATACCCTGGATGCTCTAGGGCAGGGAAATCCGGACGATCCGGGACTTACATTTGAGTGGACCGATAGCCAAGGCACAGTAGTATCGACCAGCAGAACCTTTACAGTTACTCAAGAAGAAATCTATACCGTTACCATCAGTAATGCACTGGGTTGTTATAGTTCGGGCGAAACGTTTGTTGGACCTCCTTTCGAAATTAACCTGCCGGAAGCCAGCACCATTTGTCAGAATGGAGCCCTGACACTAGACCCGGAGGTTACAGCCAACAATTACATCTGGACCGTACGAAACCCCGACAACTCTACCACAACTCTGCCTAATCAGAGAAGAGCAACGGTTGACAGCAGCAATCCGGGAGAATACTTGTACGTGGTATCTATTGAAGACCCCATCAATGCCGGCTGTTTTGTGAACGACACTACTCGGGTAACCATTAACCCCTTAGCGCAAGCTACTGCAACCAATATTGTAAACCCTGCCTGCGGGGCCAGCAATGGTAGCTTTGAGCTAAACATTTCCACAACAGGAAGTTACTCATATACCGTTACCGGCAACTCTACCGGGCAAGTGGCACAAAACTCAATTGCGGGTCCGGCTGTTGAACCGGTAAGCAACCTGGCAGCCGATACTTATACCGTAACTATTACCGATAACAGCAGTGGTTGTGTTCAAACTCTGGACAACATACAGGTGCAAAATGATCCGCCTGACTTTACCATCTCCAATGTAACAGCTACCGATGCGGACTGTAGCAATCCCACCGGCTCTATTCGGGTTACGCTTGACACGGATGTTTTCCCGATTAGCTATGTACTCACCAACAACGATAACGGAAATACGACTTCCGATACCATAAATTCAGCAATTGCCGCCACTACATACGACTTTGAGGTAAGCGGCTTAAGTGGAGGAACGTATGATCTTGAGGTTACATCGAATGGAAACTGCGTGCAAAGTCAAACAGGTATAGTCATTAATGAACCTCAACCAGTTGACTTAACCACCGAGCCCTTTGTGGAAGAATGTGGCCCAAACGCACAGCTCACAGCCTCCTCTTCTACAGCCAACGCATCGTTTAGCTGGACAGGCCCTAACGGTTACACAGCCAGTGGCTCTAATGTAACTGTGACCGAGAGCGGCACCTATACCGTAACCGCCACTGCACCGGGAAGCTGTGAAGTTTCTGAAAATGTAGTGGTCGACCTTACCATTCAACCAGTGGTTCAGATCAACGAAATTGGCGATGTATGTGAAGGTGAGATTACACTTGAAGCTGAGGTGAGCAATCCACAGCCGGGAGCGAATTATACTTATAACTGGTCTAACGGAGCCACAACCAGAAGAATAACGGTGAATAGTACAAACACCTACTCGGTAACGGTCAGGCACTCTGATAACCTGAATTGCTCGGGCAGTACTTCAACCAACGTCACCATTCCTGAAGCACTGGAAGCGAGCCTTACATCGTCTCCGGCCTGTGATGACGGCTCACCCATTACGCTTACGGTAAACGTAACTTCCGGCAACCCCAACAATTACACCTGGACACGAGACGGTCAGGCTACAGGGCTTTCCGGTTCTTCTGTGAGTGTAACAGACGAAGGTGTTTACACCGTGAACATTTCTAACGGAACCTGCTTTATTGAGCGAAGCATTACTGTGCGCAGACAAGCTGTGCCGGAAGGCCTACTGCCTGAGGTGGAGTACTATTGCTCCACCCGAACATCCAATCCTGTGCTTTTGGCCGGAAGAGGCTTTGAAACTTACGAATGGACCCGCAACGGTCAGCCCTACCCCCAGGGAGGAAGAACACTTGCGGTGGAAGGCCCGGGAGAGTATGTCGTAACTATGACTACCGCCATTGGTTGTGTTCGCACCGATTCGGTAACCATTATTGAAAGTTGCGATCCGGAGGTTATTGCTCCCAATGCTTTTGCACCAAGCAGCCCTGCGCCAAACAATACCTTCTCTGTGTTCCCGAATGACTTTGTCGATAACTTCCAGATTTTCATTTACACCCGCTGGGGTGAGCTTATTTACCAAAGCAACTCAGTAGATTTTAAATGGGATGGCACCTTTAACGGTGAATTGGTTCCTCTTGGTACGTATCCCTATGTAATCCGGTTTACCTCGCGCTTTGAGCCGGAAAGAGGTCAGTTTGAACAGAAAGGAGCAGTAACTGTAGTTCGTTAAAATAGAACGCTTACTATTGAGGTAATAAGGTACTCCACAAACACCACTAGCCGCAAGAATAGGGAGCATGTATCCTTACAATCATGCATGCGGCTTAAAAAAGAGACTGTCTCACTCCCCCGTATCAAACATTACAGGCTTGTGAGACAGTCTTTCTATTTTTACACTTTAAAAATCGAATGGGTAGAAGTCGGGTCAGAAGATTAATCTTCTAAAGCTGCTACACCCGGCAGTTCTTTACCTTCCATGTACTCTAGTAAAGCTCCACCTCCGGTAGAAACGTATGATACCTCTTCTCCATAGCCGAGGGTATTGACAGCAGCAGCAGAATCTCCCCCACCAATCAGAGAGAAGGCTCCTTTCTTAGTTGCTTCTACGATGGCCTCGGCAACAGATTTTGTTCCGGCTGAGAATTTGTCCATTTCAAACACACCCATTGGCCCATTCCATAGAATGGTTTTAGACTCTTTAATGGTTTGCGAAAATACCTCAGCAGCTTCAGGCCCTATATCCAGGCCCATCCAACCTTCCGGAATAGAAGTGTTTATACATACCTGCGTTTTGGCTTCATTGCTGAAAGCATCCGCAATTACAGAATCCATAGGAAGCATAAGATTTACCCCTAAGGATTTGGCTTTTTTGATGAGTTCTTGCGCAAGGTCCAGCTTATCTTCTTCCAGCAACGAACTTCCGATAGAACCACCCAATGCTTTAAAGAAGGTATAAGCCATACCTCCACCAATCACCAGGTTATCCACCTTTTCGAGCAATCTTTCAATAATGAGTATTTTATCGGAAATCTTAGCCCCACCCATAATGGCCGTATAGGGCTTTTGGGCATTCTCGAGTACTTTCTGGGCATTCTCGAGCTCGGCCTGCATTACAAAACCACATGCTTTCTGGCTAAAGAAGCGAGCAATTATAGAGGTAGATGCGTGGGCTCTGTGAGCCGTGCCAAAGGCATCGTTGATGTAAATATCTCCATGTTCTGCCAATGATTTAGCAAAGGCTTCATCGCCTGCTGTCTCTCCTTTATGAAACCTCAGGTTTTCCAACAAAAGTATTTCTCCGGCCTTTAGGTTTGCTGAAAGCGACTTTGCTTTATCTCCGATACAATCGTCTGCAAACTTTACTTCCGTAGAAAACACTTCTGACAAATGGCCAACGAGATGTTTGAGGGAATACTTTTCTTCGGGCTGATCTTTAGGGCGACCAAGGTGAGACATCAATACAACTGCTCCACCATCGTCAAGAACTTTCTGAATGGTGGGTATAGCAGCCTTTATTCGGGTGTCGTCCGTAATCTGATAATCTCCATTGAGCGGCACATTAAAGTCTACTCTTATGAGGGCTCTCTGACCCGAAAAATTGAAATCGTTAATGGTTTTCATAGGTTGTTATTTTGCAGTTGCTCTTTTTAGTCTATCATTAATGGCTCTACCCAGCCCCACATCAGGAACTCTTTGCGTAAGTATAAGTGCTATGTGGTTGTTTTTGTCCATAGTCCTGAGAGCCGTAAACAGGTTTCTTGCCGCCTCTTCCAAATCGCCTTTGGCAGATAACACAAACTGATTCTCTAAAGGCAATTCTTCCAAAGGATGTTGAAATACTATGGCTCCAATTTGCGAAAAATCATTGGCCGCTTTCCAATTGAAGCCATCAATCCATACAATCGATTTACCGGGTGCATAATGGCTCTTGAGCATACCGGGAGCCTGCGGACTGGAGCTGGAGTGTTTGTTCACACGTACGGAGCCAATTACCTCTTCTATTTGCTCTACAGCAAGCCCTCCCAAACGGAGCACCTTAGGTTTTTCTTCCAAAAAACTCACTATGGTAGACTCTACACCCACCCGGCAAGCCCCTCCATCTAAAATGTAATCCACAGTATGTCCCAGTTGGGCTTCCACATGTTCTGCGGTGGTGGGGCTCACATAGCCAAACGGGTTGGCACTTGGAGCGGCCAGAGGAAACTCCAGTTGAGCCAGCAGGCTGAGTGTTAATTCGTGGTTGGGAATTCGAACGGCCACCGAGTCCAACCCTGAGGTTACCAGGTCGGGCACAATGCTCTTTTTTTGTAGAAGCAATGTGAGTGGTCCCGGCCAAAACTGCTTCGCTAGTTGAATGGCCTGATCAGGTATGTATCGAACAAACGACTCTACCTTGTGAAGAGAGTTGGTATGCACAATCAGAGGGTCGAATGAGGGTCTGTTCTTAGCCTTAAATATCTTGCTAACACTACTTTCCTTCAGCGCATTACCGGCAAGCCCGTATACGGTTTCGGTAGGAATCGCCACCAGCCCTCCCTGCCTCAGAATTTCTTCTGCACGGCCAATATCTACACCAATTTGTGCCACTACTGCATACAGTTTTGTGAAATAGCCTCCATGGCGCCTTCAAAACCAAGGCTTGCTGCACTGTTCAGGTATTCGCAGCCCTGAGGTTTATTGTCTCGGGTCAACTCGGCCAACCCCAGCCAGTAATAGGCCTCTCCATAGTCCGGTTTTATCTCAATAGCTTTTTTGAGGTCGTAGGTGGCATCTTCAAAATTATTGATGCGCAGTTCGGCTTTCCCTTTGTTCAGATAGATCAAAGCATTGTTAGGATCCATGCGCAAGGCAAACTCAAAATCGAACAAGGCTCTGTCAAACTCATTATACTTAAAAAGAATAGCCCCTCTGTTCAGGTAAGCATCTACCACATCAGGCTTTATCTCCGTTACATAGTCATAGTCCTGCATAGCCTCATTGTCTCGGCCTAAAAGCCTGAACGCATTACCCCTATTAAAAAATGCCTGATACTGGGTGGTATCGGTATTGATGGCTTGGGTAAACACCTCAATGGACTCATCGAGTTGGCCAATACGCAAGAGGGCCACTCCTTTGGCATTGAGAGCCACATAGTTTTGTGGGTTCTTCTCGAGGGCTTTATTCAGCTTTTTTAAAGCTTCAGCGTAGTTTTCCTGCCCCATTAGTTCTCTGCCTTGCTGCACCAACTCTTCTTCTGACGGTGAGCACGAGAACATTAAAAGTGTAACGACTGCGAAAATGGTTAGTTTGCCCCTCATAGCTTTGTTTTGAGGCGGTAAAGATAGCAGTAGTCTTACAGTAGAAAAAATCTATTCTCTCTGTAATACTACCTTACGACTGTAGCTTTTTTGTTCGTATGTAACCCGAATTAAATAGACCCCATTGCCTACCGGCTGCCCCAATGAGTTGGTGCCGTCCCAGAAGAAGTCGTTCTGACCTACAAAGGCCAGGTTGCTGGTGACTCTTTTTACCTCATTGCCCCTTGAGTCGTAGACCCGGATGATGAGCAAACGGGTGCGAGGCGCATTGACCTCAATAGTTACCTCATCGGCAAAAGGATTGGGGTATACATTGGCAATTTCAAAATCTTCTTCAACCACCAGGTTTTCGTTGGGCACCACGCCATCTGCCTGGGCTGTATACAAGCCATTGCCATGTGTTGCGGCTACCATTTTTCCATCGCTCTGCCTAAAATCTATCATGTTCACCACCATATTGCCAATGCCTTCGGGAGACTCTTGTTCCCACACCACATTTCCTTCTAGCGAAGTAGTGGAGTACAGGCCGGTGCTGGTAGCTGCATAATACAGCTTGGTTCCGTCAGTTTTAGGCACAATGGCGGCCCAGCGGAAAGAAGGCCCATTGCCTGTTCCGTCTTCAAACTCTTCCAGATTGCCAGACACGTGAGTAAATGTGGTTCCACCATCGGTACTTCGGAAAAGGCTCTTTACACCATAGTTAGAAAAAGCCACCAATATGTGGTTGGCATCGGTTGGGTCTATGGCTATGCAGCGAATGTAACCACCCACCGGAAATTCTTGGCCCGTAATTTCTTTTACCGAATAAATATCGGAATGGGCATTGTCTATTCTAAATAACTGACCGTTTCCGGTACCATAGTAAACAATGTCTTTAGGGTTGGTAGATACCTGAATGGCGCTAATTACTCCTGCCTGCACCTCTGTTCTTGTGAGCCTTTTCCAGTTAACTCGTGCCGGGCTTTGACTTCCGGCCGGAATTTGCGACAGATTTTGGTTGTACCATACAAAATCGCCACCGGCCAGGTACATTCGATTGGCATTGTTAGGATCGAGCACGTAGGGGTTCACAAACAGGTACGATTGGCTGGGATCTGTACCGCCTCCAACCGGATCTACTCTTGCGAAGGAGGTTATCTCCGCATTGCGATTTAGCGTGAGCCTGAAAATTCGCGAGTTCTGGAAAGACAGGTAGTAGTAATAGCCATAAGGGGTTGAGGCTGTAAAGCCACCGTCTCCGCCCAAAATCCTGATGCCGTTAGGGCCTTGGTTCACCAACTTATCGAGCGTTAATATAGAGCCATTGTCTTGTGTACCACCAAGCACCACTTCTTCCAATGGATACCGGCTATAGGAAGCCGTATAAAACTGGGTGGTCACAAAGGTGTTGTTTAACGGTATATAAGTAACTTTTTCTGCCCTTGAATCGCTGGTTATAAACACTCCACCATCGTTAGTAGAAATAAGAGCGTCCGGAAAAGCATGGATGAAATGAATAGCATGCTGATCGGGGTGATGGTTGGGGTAAGTGCTTATGTTTTCCGACTCGGGATCATAACCACCAATCCAGGAAATATTATCGGCAGTGGCGAACCCATCGGTAGACCGGTAAAGGTTAGTTCCTCCTATAAATACCACGTTTGGGTTTGTGGGGTGAATGGCCACGGTGAGATTATACGAACCTTGTGAGTCGAATGCTTCTAACTCTTCCGTTTCTATGGGCACGTTGGCCGAGTAGTCTGTAAAGCCTTCTCCCTCCACATATTTCCACAAACGATAGCCTTTGCTGCTTTCCGCTAAAAAGTAGAGCAACCCGGGGTTTGATCTGGATGAGGCAATCTCAATTCTTCTAAAGCTCTCTTCGCCCGGACGAAACAGCGAGAGTATACGCTGCCAGTTTTGACCATCCTCCGAACGATAGATACCTCCGTTGCGACTTTCTCCGCCTGCCATATTGGTGGCCGAACTTAGTGTGGCATAAAACACCCCACTCTCGGTGCGATGTATATCGGTAAAAAATTCTGCCGGAATGTTGTTTAAATCGAAGGTAGGTGGATTATTGATTAAATCTGTCCCCAACACGGTTGTCCAGGTTTGGCCACCATCGGTAGATCGTACAATGGCTCCATAGATGGCTGCCAACACTTCATCTTCGGCCAGGTTGTTGGGATTTGTGGTTATATCCCATACGTATTGAAAGGGTGAGTTAAATATACCGGGCGAGTTGGACTGTGTTGAAGGCAAGGGCTCCCAGCTGTCGCCTCCGTTGGTCGATTTAAAGATACCATCGCCTCTAAAGGGTGCTCCCGGTGCCCGACTGGAGTTACCCACCAGCTCCCCGGTTCCGTAGTACCAAATGTCTTCTTTACCGGTGCGTATATCTTGCGTTATGGTGGTTACGCTCTGCAGCTGGTCAGAGGCTGTGGTTTTGAACCAATTCTGCCCAAGATTTTCCGACTTCCACACTCCTCCGGAAACTCCTCCGGCCAGTATAATTTGCTCATTGCGAATGTCTAAAGCTATGGCCCGGGTTCTTCCCGCAATATTTTCCGGCCCAACAGGGAGCCATAATAGCTGATGGTTTTTGGTGCCATTTCCTGAAGATGCCGAGCGAGGTGTTTTGTTCAGGGTATTTTGAAGGTTTACTTCACGCGCAAACTCCAATTCTTGTTTACGAATATTTGCAGGTACTTTACCCGTTGCCGGGTTCACCAGCATTTCTTGTTCATACTCCTGCCGCGACTGAACATTTTCTTTTTGATAAAAAGAAGACCGGGGAGTCTCTATTTCGGGCGGTGATTTTTTTTCGTCTTGGTATGTAAAAACCAGAATACTGCACACCAGCACATAGACCAGAACCAGAACAGGGAGTACAGCCTGCTTTTTGGAGTTTATCATAGGTTAAATATAACGCTGTGAATAAGGAGGAACATTAATCTCCTTTATTAATTTTCAATTGAACGGTTTTGTTCAGCATTCTTACAATGGAATCGTTTTGCTTTACTTGCTGCTTCACTTTTTCCAGCGGTAGCCAGGCCATGTCTTTTGCTTCATGGTTGAATTGAAGCGGTTCATTCATAGATGCCAAAACAAGGAACCTAACATCATAATGATCGTGAGCCGGAATACCCTTATACTCAGGGATTAAATGAATATCAATATCGAAAATTTCTTCATCAATCAATTGAAGGTTTTTTAAACCTGATTCTTCACTCACTTCTTTGAGAGCCACCTTCCACAGAGCTGCTTCGCCATCGGCATGCCCTCCCAATTGGAGCCACCGGTTTAGTTTGGCATGGTGGGTAAGCAAGCAGTGGGTTCGCTCCTCGTTTACCACCCAGGCCGAAGCGGTGAAATGGGCATGCTCCAGACTTCTTTCAAAACAGTTAGGGTAGCTTTCAAGCAAAAAAAGCATTCGTTCTCTGAATGCTTTTTCCGCTGGGTTTTCTGGCGAATAGCCCAGCAATTTTTTCTTTAGCAGCTCTTTGTCAGAGCTCTGAGATAACCACATTGGCCTTGTTTAGTTTTTTAGGTTCCAAATCGGAGATAATTTCGCCACCACCGGCATTGGTCTTATCGCCCTTTTCTACCTTCACATAATATTGTTTTTGGTTGAGGCCCTTAAAGGTAACTATGCCTTTCTTATTGGTAAGCTGAAACTCCTGAACAGGGTTTTTCTCGGCTTTGTAATCATTGGCGTTGGCATAGAGGGTTACCTTAGCATCGGGTACCACATTGCCCAACTCATCTACCACTGTGATTTTAAGTTTGGTCGTAAAAATTTGTGCTTCTGCTTTTTGCTCCAGTCCAAAGCCCACCAGGCCGAACAGCAATACGAATAAAAATTTCTTCATTTGGGTTTAATTATGATTCAAAGACTTTATCGAACAAATCTTGAAAAGGTTCGGCTTTTGTATACTGTCGATCTTGATAAATGTTGGCCATGAATTTAATAAAACTCGGCTTTCGGTTCACATCAACCTTTTCTATGAGCACGTTGCCATAACGCTGATTAATAATTGGCTGCCCCAATTCTTCAGTAACTGGCTTTAAATACCATTTTTCTATGGTTTCTTCATGGGTTTCTTTGTCCAGCACCCTGCGGTCGCCCTGAGATAATTTATAACCGCTGTCCAAAACTTTTTCTTTAAAGAAATCGAAAAGATTTCTAAAGTTTTCGTGACCAATGGAGGGATTGAAACTTACCGCAAAACCATTGGAGTATTGAGTGTCCAGAATGTGCACATCGATAGAAGAAAGTATGCCTTGCTTTTTCATGTAATAGGCATGCTGAATATCGTGAACCAACTGCTTTTGACCTTCTCCTCCTAACCAGCTCTGGTAAGAGGCCAGCTCCTTAGTGCTTCTGCGAAGCATCTCATGTACAAAAGCTGCTTTGGGTGGCTGCTTACCAAAAATTTTGCCCACTACATCTTCGAAAAAACCCATAACTCAAAGGTAATGAATCTACAACTGTCAAAAGGGTCGTGCGGTTTTCTAAATTGCAAAATCTGCGGAAGCTTAAAGCCACCCACAAGCCTAAAGCTTTAGCCTGAGCACAGAGGCGGATAGATCTAAATCCTCAAAAGGCTTACCCATTAGAGGTTGTAGTATGGCCGAAAGCCCCTCCTCTAAAATATCGCTAGCTTCTGTCAACTGCAGTTTGTTGGCCCCATAGCAAGTAAACCCGGGCTCAAACACATAAAAGTCTTCTGCAACTTTCTCGCCTTGCTCATAAAAACGAAAGGCAAAAACCATTGAGGTTTCACTTAGCATAAACTCCGTCAGGTGCTTGCCACGGGAGGTTAATTGCCCAAGTTTGGAGTCTTCTTCCAAAAGTGCGTTGGAGCAGAACACCAGCGAGGCTTCGCCTTCTTCATAAACATCTATATCCGCATATTCGTCTTTGTCTTCAAGAGCCTCCTCCAGAGTAGATTCTTCGCTGCTTTGTATGTGTACAGAGAGGGCCTCACTCAGCTCCTCAAGCTTGTCTGAAAGCTTCTGGTTGGTTATAAACCCGCATATATTGTAACTCATATCTTCGATTAGTTGATGAACAATTCGATCGGCTCGTTTTCTAAACACCTTGCACAATAGCCTGTTCCAAATCTTTAATTATACCCATCAGGGTATACAGTATCTCCCTTAAATCTTCTACTGAAGAGAATTTGGGAAGATTGTACTTCTTGCGGTCAAATTCATAACCCATTTTCTCAGGGATAAAATCGAATCGACCCGCAGGATCTATATACTGCCCTTCATGCCTAATGACTAAAATAGTCTCTACCTTTCCTCTCCAAAGCCCGAAGGTCAGGGTAAATTCGTGACCGGAGGCTAAACTATAGGTAGTGCTTAAAAATTTTTCCTTCTTATTGTGCTCATAAGACAAGCCAAACTCATCTAATACTTCTTTGTAGGTAGCTATTTCATAGCTATCCATACTGGTATCGTAACTATTGAACTTATGGCATAAGGCCCTGTACCGTTCTATAAAATTTATTTTCTCAAAAAAGGGAGTTGTTGTGTGTGTATTCATCGGAATTGAATGTTTAATAAGAGTCAAATTCAATGGCTTCTAGAGGGTTTTATGTAGCCGTACGAATCATAATGCAAGTCACCATGGTCTATAAGTTCAGCCAGTAACTCTAGCAGCAGCTCTTTGTTGCGTGGTTTTATTTTTTTAATCAATTGCTCCTCACTATAACCTGTTGAAGCAGCCAGTAATTCGTCAATAGCTTTTCGGTAGGTCGCCTTTTCTTTGTGGTCTTGTTCATGCTTGTGTCTGTCAATACAATTGTCGCACACCTCACAACGGCCGTAGTCCGTTTCACCAAAATAAACCAGTAGTTGCCGGGTGCGGCACTCTTCCCGGTTGTGAACATAGGCCACAACCGACTCCATTTTACCCATTTTTAGTTTACGCTTAGCCTTCAGTGCCTTTTGATCTATGGGCAACTTATCCGTTGGCTGACGGGGCATTAAAAAGGCAAGCTGCGGTCGTTCTTTTTGTTCGGAATATTCAACCACACCGCGCTGCTGCAAATGACTAAGGCTTTTTCTAATGTCGGCCACAGACTGTCCCAAGAGGGCCGAAAGATTGTTTTCTTGCAGGGTAACAAAGTTCTGATACAACTCTCCACCATGTAGCCTTAGCAATGCCTTAATAAGGGCATCGAACTGGGCATTGGCAATCTGAAACTCATACATTTTTCGCTGATCGATGGCGAAACGCACTTTACCTGGACTGAAAAAAGACTCTGACAAATGGATTACACCATGCTCGCCAAGAACCTTAAGGGCATGATATACCTCCAAAGGATGGCGTTGAAAGCGTTTAGAAAACAGGTCAAAATCAAAATCGAAGCTTTCATCGGGCCAGCTACCCACAGCCAATTGAAAGAAATTACCCAACATTTGGTACACTTCTTTTAGGGTATCCAGTTCAGGAAGAGCCTGCTCGGTTTTTCTGCGCAAGTGCTCAATATCGGCCTGATTGCAGATGATAAGGGCAAAAGCTTTTTTCTCATCTCTGCCCGCTCTTCCTGCCTCCTGATAGTAAGCTTCGAGATTATCGGGCAGATCCATATGTACAACCACCCGAACATCGGGCTTGTCTATGCCCATACCAAAAGCATTGGTGGAAACAATCACCCGTGTGCGGTTATGCACCCAATCTTCCTGTTTGGCGCTGCGCTCCTGAAAAGTAAGTCCTGCATGGTAATAATCGGCCGAAATATGATGTTGACTAAGCCATTGTGCCACTTCGCGAGCATGTTTTCGTGTGCTCACATAAACCACTGCACTTCCCGACACTCTTTGCAATACTTCCAGTAGCTTGCGTTCCTTATGTTCTTCGAACCGAACAGAGTAAGATAAATTAGGCCTGGAAAAACTCTTTACAAAGCACTGAGGGTTACGCAACTTAAGCCTGACTTCAATATCTTCCCTTACCAATGGGGTGGCCGTGGCTGTAAGTGCAATGATGGGGGGCTGTGGTAACAGGTCGCGAAGATCCGCAATTTCCAAATAAGCCGGTCGAAAATCGTAACCCCATTGCGAAATACAGTGGGCTTCATCTACCGCAATCAAGCATACTCCACGCTTTGCAACTACTTTTTTTATACGCTCAATGAACAGTTCGGTCTTAAGCCGCTCGGGCGAACAGTAGAGAAATTTGAGGTCGGAGTTGGCCGCATTGTCCAGCAAATAATCAATTTCACGCTTACCCTGCCCTGCGTGCAGGGCTTCGGCTGCAATGCCTCTTTTCTGCAATTGATTTACCTGGTCTTTCATTAGGGCAATGAGGGGAGAAATGACCAGGCAAAGCCCATCCATGGCCATAGCCGGCACCTGAAAGCAAATGCTTTTGCCTCCACCGGTGGGTAGCAGTGCCAGCACATCTTTCTGTTCCAACACAGCTTTTACAATATCTTCCTGCAAAGGCCTGAAGGCAGAATAGCCCCAATACTTTTTCAGGATGTCTATTGGCTGGATCATTGCTTGAATATAGCGATCAGAAAATGGAAATCAGGTTATAATTTCTTCTAAGGTTCGGTTGTAGGGCTGCCCTATTACCTGTCTTAATGAACAGAATTCTACCAACTGGGTTTCTCCTTGTTCAGGAAGGCCGATATCCCCTTCTGGCAATCGTCTGAAGCTCTTCCTTTCGCATTCTGTTCGGCTGCATGGGCCAAGCCTTCTTCTAATGACATGGATTGTACCCGAGCGATCATCTGTTTGGTAAACTGCATGGATTGTCCTGAATTTTTACGCACCAGCTTTCTCGCAAATTCAGCTACAGAACTATCGAGCTCATCTTCTTTGACCACCCAATTGATTAGGCCCATTTCTCTGGCATCCTGAGCGCTGATCAGGTCTCCGGAGAGCAGCAGTTCTTTGGCTTTACCTTCCCCAAGCTTTCTCAAAAGAAAGACTTTAACAATGGCCGGAATAAACCCAATCCGCACCTCGGTATAACCAAACTGCGCTTGCTCTACTGCAAAAGAAAAGTCGCACACCGTGGCTAAACCGCAACCTCCGGCAATAGCGTGTCCTTGAATTTTGGCAATTACCACTTTCGGGTGCGTATATATTTGGTAAAAAAGCTCTTTTAAATGATTAGAATCGGCCAGGTTTTCTTCAAAGGTATTTTTCTGTAATTGCTGTAAATAGGCCAAATCTGCTCCGGCACAGAAAGCTGCTCCTCGAGCCGCCAGCACCACCACCTTGGCATCACTATCAGTTGCTGCCTTCTGGAATGCCTGCTTTAGCTCGCTCACCACTTGCTCATTGAGGGCATTGCGTTTATCGGGCCTGTTGAGCATAATGGTCGCCACTCTGTCTTTGACCGTATATTCTACAAAATTCATCTTTTCCATAGACTGCTAAAATAACCATTGGTAGCGACTTGATGCACAGGAATACCCATTTCCTTTGCCGCAAGAGTCAGGTAACGGCTCACCCATCGGCTGTTCGATTTATCTAACACAATGTATTGGACATGACTAAAATGCTCCAGTTGTTCCGTCCGGCTTATGGCATTGCCCGAAAGCACAAGGTAGTCTACGGGTATTTGAACTTTGCTCCACCAATGAATGTCTACTAACTCGTTTAACCAAAGAATGGTCTTCCCCTCAAAAACCGTAAGGCTTCCTCCCGGAAACGAAGCACTGGCGAGTGTTAACTCATCGTCTGCTACTCCTTGTTTAGCTCCTGAAATGAGTCGCTTACCATGTAGGCTGAACTGCTGACTTTCCGGATCGGCCAAAAAAACCTCATCGGCCAGAGCTTTAGACTGAAACCCGTGCCTAAAATCCATGACAGACTGCCGAGAGGCATCGATTACCGAAAACTCATAAGAGCGCTGATATGGAGCAAAGTGATAGGTCTGACTTAAAACAAAAGCCAGAGCCATGGCCAGGGCAAATTGCAGATAGCTCTTTCTGTGAAGCTCCCAAAAAAGAATCACACCAATAAGCACGGCATAGAGCAACCAGGCATCTAATATGGAAAGGTAAACGCCATCAATGGTGCTCCCCGGAAAGTGACTCACCTGTGTCACCAGCCAATTTACCGCTACCACTGTGCCGTTTAGCATTACCCCCAACAATGTAGCCACAGCCGACCAGAATGAGAGTGCTAACAAGCCCAATCCACCAACCAGAATAAGCGTTGCGGCCGGAATAATAAACAGGTTGGAAACTAAAAAGTAAGTCGGAAACTGATGGAAATACAACATACTTAGTGGCCCGGTAGCCAGCTGAGCGGCAACCGACACGCAAGTTATTGACCATACCTTATCGGCCAGCCAATGTCGGGGCTGCCACAATCCATATAGTTTGGGATGTAAATAAACTATTCCAAAAACGGCCAGAAAAGACAATTGAAACCCAACACTCATAATGAGATAGGGATTGTAAAGAAGCAGAACCAATGCCGACAGCGACAGGGTATTGTAAATATTTCCTCCTCTGAAAAGGGCTTTGCCCAGAGCCACAAAAGAGAACATGGTAACTGCCCGAAGTACTGAGGGAGAAAGCCCGGTTAAAAGGGCATAGCTCCAAAGCACCATTAGGCTGGCAATAGCCATCCACCATCTGTACTTTTTCCTATTGAGACGAACTTGTTTTACAAGCCCAAAGAAAATAAGATAGATTATGCCCACGTGCAAACCGGAAACGGCCAGCACATGCATAGCTCCCGTAGCCGAAAAAGAAGCAATAAGCTCATTATCCAGTTCATCTTTTACACCAAGCACTAGTGCCAAAACTACGGCTCTGGATTTGGGATTGGCTATGTATTTACCAACCTGCCCCACACAGAAATCTCTAACGAACAATGATTTGGCCACAAACCAATTGGGAGTTCCAGACCTTAGCAGGCTGAAATTATGCCCCACAAACTGCTGGTAATGAATATTCTGATAGGCCAGGTAATTACGATAGTCGAACTCACCCGGATTGGCCGGAGCCGTGGTATGAGCTGGCTTACCCTCTATCCAAACCACATCTCCATAGGATAAAGCCTGGCCTGCTTCTTTCGAAAAATAAGCATTCACCCTACCCCTACCCTTGGCAGATCTCCACCCCACATCTGTTTTTAGCTCTGAAAGTTCAATAACTACCCTCACAGTATTGTCTTTTACCTGGGGCTCCTGAATAAGCTGACCAATGTATCCTTCTGTTTGGTGAGGAAATTCTTCCGGGGCCATTAAAAACATACTCAAACGGTAACCTCCCAGATTAAAGAGCAATAAGAAACTCAGAATGGCCAAAACATGCCGATTGCTATGAGAAGACTGCCATAGCAACCATATATAGACCACCAAAAGTAAAGGAAGAATCGCTACCGGAAGTAAAACTGACTCTCCCAGGTAGTGGCGGCACACCACACCCAAGGCAAAGAAAAACGCAAAGCGAACAAATGGAAATCGCTGAAACTTCATGGTGGTGTTTATTATGTGTTCACCCTAAGCAAGTGATGGTTGTTATCTCGGATTATGCTTAGATCAAAGACAATAGCCGACCGATAACCCTATGAAGTTATTGAATTTACCTGTTGCAAAAAAGTTTAAGGAATTGATGGGTTATAACAACCAAGCCAATTTACACTCTTTTAAGTGCAATGGCCTAAGCATATGAGCTAGCCATTGAATGGTTGCTTAGTAAAGGTTAATCGCTTTAGCCTTCAATGGTCTTTTGCATCTCAAAGTGCTCTATACCTACTTCAAAAAAGCGCTCACCTACTTTTTCGAAACCAAAACGAGAATACAGGCCCATAGCATCTACCTGAGCGTGTAAATAAAGCAATGTACCCGGAGCAAGGTTTTCTTTTTCAATATAACCCAACACCGTTTGTACCAGGCGTTTTCCAACCCCTTGCCCTCTGTAGGCTTCCAGCACAGCAAAACGCTCCAGCTTCAAACCCTTGTTGGTTTCCCGGTAGCGGCATGTTCCTGCCGGCTCACCCTTCACAAAAGCAATGAAGTGCGTGGCATTCTCATCAAACTCATCGAATTCGTCTTTTTCAGGACAATTCTGACCTACAATAAACACCTCTCTTCTAATATCGAAGGCCTGATCAAGCTCCTGTTGACTCTCTATTTTCTTTACTCTTATCACTGCTGTTGTTTGGTTTGTCGTAGGCATTAATAATTTCCTTCACCAATTTGTGGCGTACCACGTCTTTAGTATCCAACTCTACGGTAACAATGCCCTTTACGTTACTCAAAAGCCTTACTGCTTCTGCCAGGCCCGAATGTTGATGCCTGGGTAAGTCTACCTGCGACTTATCGCCAGTTACAATAACCTTGGAGTTGGGGCCCATGCGCGTCAGAAACATTTTCATTTGCATGGATGTAGTGTTCTGAGCTTCATCGAGTAAAACAAAAGCATTGTTCAATGTACGGCCACGCATATAGGCCAAAGGGGCTATTTCTATAATATTATTCTCCTGATAGAACTTCAGCTTTTCGGCCGGAATCATGTCGCCAAGCGCATCATAAATTGGCCTCAAATACGGATCGATCTTCTCTTTGAGGTCTCCGGGTAAGAACCCTAAGTTTTCACCGGCCTCCACAGCGGGCCGGGTAATGATTATTTTCTGTACCTCTTTATTTTTGAGTGCTCTCACAGCCATGGCTACAGAAATAAAGGTTTTGCCCGAGCCGGCCGGACCAATGGCAAAAACCAAATCGTTTTTATTAACAGCCTCTACAAGGGCTTTCTGATTGCGGGTTTTGGGTTTAATAACATTGCCCCGATTGCCGTACACCAAAATATCGTCTTGCCCTTCTTTATCGAGGTGATGAACCTCTCTGCGCACGTAAGACTGTACACTCTCGTGGGTTATTTTGCCGTATTTATGGTAATGCTTAACCAACGACTGAACAATATCATTGATCTGAATAATCTCAGAAGCACTACCCTTAATGAGCAATTCATTGCCACGAGAAACAATTTTACTCTTGGGAAAAGCCGAGGCCACTTCTTTGATGTTTTCATTCCCTACACCAAGGAAGTCGACCATAGTAATATTATCGAGTGTAATGAGTTTTTCTACCAAATTTTCAGACGCTTATGAATGATTGTCTATGCTTAAATTTTCAATAATTTTGCTTTCACTAAATTATAGAATAAACGCCAAAGTCACTTATGACCCTTATCACTTTCACATCAGATTTTGGACTGAGTGACCATTATGTGGCGCAATGCAAGGCCCGAATATTAGCCGAACATCCGGAAGCTCACATCATTGATATTTCGCATCAAATCAGACCATTCGATTTGGCTCATTTGGCGCATACAGTTGGCTCTGTTTTTCAGGATTTTCCCGAAGGAACCATCCACCTGATTGGAGGCGAAGCCTCAGCAGCCTCTTCACAAGACTACCTGCTGGCCGAAGTAGAGAAGCACTTTTTTGTGGTGCCTGATAGTGGTATTCTCAGCCTTATTTCGGAAAGAATTCCCGGCCATGCCATAAAACTCAGCATAAAGAAAAATGCCTATCGGGAAGTACCGGCACTGGTGGGCAAACTGGCCAAAGGCGCTTCTCCTGAGAGTCTGGGAGAAGTAACCGAGTCGTTCAAACAGTATGTGAAACGAAAATCAAGGGCTACTAAGAAAGAAATTTCCGGCCATGTGATTCATGTAGACCGCTACGGTAACCTAATCACCAACATAGAAAAAGTAGACTTTGACATACTTAGCCGGGAAAGAAAGTATGTCATTTATTTTGGTCGCGAACAAGCCCATACGGTTCAAAAAAGCATAAATGAAGTTGACCCTGGCGATGTGTTCGTAGTCTTTACTGACGGTGAAAAAATGATGCTGGGCATTAACCAGGGCAATGGCAGTCAATTATTGGGGCTGGAATATGATAGCCCCGTTACCATTCAGTTCGAAGATTAATGCCTGCCACTCCTGTTTGTGTGTTCGCAAAAAGAATCGAACTTTGGTCTATAACTTTTACCTCCGATGCTGATACGAGTTGTTCGAATGACCTTTAGACCGGAAGAAGTTGAGGCTTTTCTGGATTTGTTTCATGCCACCAAAGAGAAGATTCGCCACTTCGAAGGATGCAAACACCTGGAACTGCTTCAAGACTTTAACACTCCTCACATTTTTGTTACTTACAGTTACTGGGAATCTGAAGAACACCTCAATCGCTACAGACACTCCGCTTTGTTTGCAGAAGTTTGGAAAGCCACCAAAAGTAAGTTTGCCGATAAACCAGTGGCATTCTCTTCCAAAAAAGTGATTGAGGTGAAATAAGAACGTCAGACCGGAAAAAATAGTCCATACATTCAAGCAGGGGCTATTTTATCCGGTATCTCATGAGCGATATTTTAAAAAGAGATTCCGGATATTTTTCTTCTCTTTTTGAATTTGAGACGAAAAATTCCGGAATGACAGATTCATCAATTTTCCTCAACCTCAAGGTTGTTTAATAAAAAATCTTTACTCATTTTTGCACACCCAATTTCATAGATGCCTAGGTGGCGGAATTGGTAGACGCGTTGGTCTCAAACACCAATGCCTTCGGGCGTGCCGGTTCGACTCCGGCCCTAGGTACTGCCACGGAGCCTTCTTTCTGAGAAGGCTCTTTTTTTGTCTCTGACCAGCCAAAATCTTCGTTTTCATTGCGTAGGAAGGATATTAGCCCGTTGAGTTTTGTGGTTCGACATTCTTTTCCGTCATAAATCAGCTTTTCGGGGAATGTCGAACCAAGTATCTCACGTTGGAGATCGAGGTCACCATCACGGAACCATTTAGGTAGATTGGCCAGCGCTTCAACGCTGCCTGCAATCCATTCCTGGTTCAGTGTGCTTTGGCGCTTGTTGGCGGTAATAGACTCTTTCAGGTTGGCAATCTCCACATCTATCCGGGCCTTTTCAGCCTCGAAAATGCTCACCGGCAATTCATTCAGGAAAACCCTTCGTTGTGCCTGGCTGATTTGCTCCTCCAGCTTGGTTAGTTTTCTCTCTGCAGTGGCCATGGCCGATCTGATATGCTTCTTATGATCGTTGAGTTCTTCCTGCAGAACGAGCTCGTACAACCTCAGCTCTTCTTCCGGTGGACGGATATCACTAAGAAATGAGTAGAATGATTCATGCACCTGACCAACATTGAATCTGGTCTTGCAGGGCTTTCTGCAGTGGTAGTAATGGTGGTAGGATCCGTTTCTGCTTTTGCTGGCCGATCCAGTAAGTTTGGATCCACAGCTGGGGCACTCAAGATAGCCCCTCAGCGGGAGTTGCTCCTGAGATACTTTAGGCATTCTGTTAGCCTTATTGCCTCCTTTGAGGATGCGCTGCACCTTCTCGAATAGCTCGAAAGAAATAATAGGTTCGTGAATGGCCTCCCTGATCAGCTCTGGCCTTCCAGCAAAAGCCGGCACATGCACCCTTCCGGCATATACAATTCTCCGGAGTAGATCGCTCATAGTGCTTTCCTTAATGTCTTTACCATACACCCTTCTTACCTGAATTCTGAGCTCCGCCTGTGTGAGCACCTGTCTGGAGAACTCTTCGAATATGTAGCGGATAATCTTGGCATCACTATTAGGAATAAGGCTACCGCGCCCGTTGATCTTGTGATTGTCATAACCAATAGGGGCCATGTTTGGCCAGTAACCTTCTCTCAGGGATCTGTTAATACCCATGGAAGTACGAAGGGCAATCTGCTCACGCTCCACCTCTCCGGAAGTGAGATAAGTATTGAGCTGATATTTCGATTGGGGAATATTGAAATCGATGGGTTCGAGAATAGCATTCACTTCAATTCCCTTGCCCTTTAGAATGCGAATCTCAGTGAGAGCAAATTCTACATGCCGGGCGAAACGGTCCCATTTGAGCACATAAACTTTGCTCACATTTAACCGGGATATATCTCTCTTCAGCTGCCTCCAGTCTGGGCGGTCGAAGCTCTTAGCACTATAGCCATCATCTATATATTCACCGGCCAGCACTTCGTTTCTTCTGGCAACTGCCTCTTTCATGAAATCTATCTGATCCGGAATTGAGAAATTTTTATTCTGATCATCGGAGCTCACGCGGGCATAGATGATTACCTGGTTAGTATTTTCCATGATGTTGAATTGAGTGTTGTACAAATTAACGATTAACCTTCATTATAGCAGGCGGACGCTCGTTAATTCTGGCTTTGGCCAACCGTTGAAGCCTTAAGAGGCATGCAGCAGCTTCTTCTCTGGTATAAGATCTACCGGAGGAGTTACTGTTCAATATCTTCTGTGCCTCTTCGGGGGTCAATTGGTCAATAGTTAATTGGTGAATTAGTCATTGGTAGACTTTCGCTTCTCCAGCTTTCTAAAAAAGTCTTCCATTCTTGGGTCATAATTGGGGTTGAGGCGTCTGAGATTGCGCTGTACGAAATTTACCAGACCATTTACCCGTACACGCCAAGCATGGCGCTTGTATCTGCGCTCTTTAGGTAGAAATATCTTTCTTAAATAGATGAATGCCACATACCCAAAGCATAACACCTTAACCAGTGACCAGATGATTGATAGAATTTCCATGGCTAAAAGGGTAGGTCTTCACGGTCTTCCGGATAAAAGCAGTCGTGTCCACATCTGGGACAAAAGGTGTTTGGAACACCCTCTTTATTGTTCTTAATCCTATCTGCTCCTTTGTGAACAAATCCACAACTAGTACACTCAACCAGTTCATCAGGATCAAAAACTATTGGCTTAGGGTTATGCATTTCATCAATCCAACTCTCTATTTCCCTTCGCTTTGCCACAATTATTGATAAGAGATGAAATTTGAACTTGCAGTAAAGAGCGCATAGCTCTCTTACAGTATCAGGGAGTTCAACTCCTATATAAGGAGAAAGTCTTTCACCTTCGTATTCACCCTCTGGTTTATCGAACTGAAAATAAACTTCCTTATTCTCAACATTGAACCAAAAATTCAAATCAGTAACAACGAAGATTTCGGCTTGCTTTTCATCATTAAAAGCAACATAGATGTGATTAATACCTATTCCATCTTTCTCCTCTTCATTCATGGCCTCATAATACTCACAGTCATTCCATTTATTGAAATCATAAATACAGCTGGCTTCTAGGAAGGCAACTGTTACATCGTTCAGATCCAAGTCTAGCAGGTTTTTTGGTGCACCTTTTTTAGGCCGTATATGCTTAAAAAACTGCTTGTCTATTTCTTTGATATCCATGCTCCTAATTGTTTAGTTATTCATTCTGTATTGGGTTAAAAACTGTTCATATACCGGACGGAACCGTTCTCTTGCTTCGTGCTCTTTGTGGAAGTAGTCGCGCAAAGCCACCATGTAGTCATATTCCGTGATGAGGTTAAAGCCAACCAGTTTATCCAGGGCTTCTCCAAAGTCATTCTCACACTTATAGGTCTTCTTCTTTCGCTTGTGTTCGAATGAGTAGCCCTCATCGAGCAGCACCACGCGTACGGTGAAAATTGTCATCTCAGTGATCTTAATGAGTAGGTACTCCTGAGGGTGCTTCAGGAAGATGGGATAGTTCTCTTTGCAGAGATCTTCGATTGTTGCCGGTTTAGAACTCATCTGATATCTGTTTTAAGTTGTTATCTATTTCCTGATCTGCCTGACGCTTGTCTTCATTGGCCATCCAGTCTTCTGTGGCCACGAAAATCATTTCCGTGGTTTTGCCGTTGTGCAAGCGAATGATTCTGTTGTTCCTCTCATCTGTTGGGAGAGGGTTGTAGGTGAGGTTTGAATACATACAATAAGCCTCTAGCTTATCTTTAAAGCCTTGAGAGCTGAGTTTGAATTTACCTCCTACTTCCTTCTGGTATTCTTCCATCACTTCAGCTTTCACCAATTCTTTGTTCAGGTTATCACCTGCAGGGCTAAAGAAGACCTCAGCCCAATAGAAGAAAGTGTCGCCCATTTTGCTACGAAGGTTCCTAAGCTCCATCTGGCTCATTGGCGGATACACCGGTTTAGGCAACTGCAGATACAACTGCAGGCACTGCATCATAAAATTGTAGAAGCGGTTCCACTCTTCAGGAGTGGTGTCTTCATCGAGAATATCATGGCCAAATTCTGCATTGATTTCCCGGTGTTCTCTGTAGCCATCGCCTGCCAGGTGATAGTAATCACTAAAAAGCATAGGGAACAAGCGCCTGCGAATGGAGGGGGTGGTATCTCTTAATCCATAGTTTGTAGTGCCTACAATCAATGGGGCTTCATCATTACTCATAGTGAAGCGTTTGCCGAACTTTGGGTTAACAGAAAACGATCCTGACGTATAAGTGAACAACATTCGAAAATCGAAGTATTCATCCAAATCATCGAACAGGATAAAGTCGGTGTCTTTGGTTACCTCGGTAAATAGGTGCTCTTGAGTCCAGAGCTTTTTGTCCTTACCGTTTATCTTCACCATTCGGCTCATGGCAAAAAGGCCCGTTTCGAAGATCATAGACTTTCCGGATCCACCGAAAGATTTATTGGCATCGCTCAGGCGGTAGTCCATGGCCAGTGGCACCCATGGGCGGCTACGCTTTCTGTTGCGGTGCATTACGTAGCCTATCACATACATTTTATTGAGCAGCTGCAGCTTCTGCTCGCGGATCTCTTCAGCTTCCAGATTAGGCCCTTCTATGCTGAATTTGTATTTCTCCAGGTATGCCCTTCTCTCTTTGGGTGGAAGGTTATCTAACCGATCTTCCAGTTCCGCTTGCCAGTGTACTCTCGATGTCTGAATGAGGTAGCGGAAGAACTCGCAATCATCATTCAGTATCTCCAAATCTTCAATTACCTGCTTACCATCTTCATCTAAAAAGTGGGTGACTTTGAAGAATGGCTTTTCAATCTGGAAGCCTTTCTTCAGTCCATTCTTCAACACCTTTTCTTCCCATACATACTTATCTATGGTACCTGGTTTCAGTTTCTCAATACCATCGGCCGACACCATAAAAGCGCCATTACTGAAGAAGTAGATGCGGCCATCTTTAAAGTAGCTGCGAAAGTCTAACTCAGTCTCGTGCAGATCTGTAAGGGCTGAAGGGTTGAGCCTTGGTGTTCTCAGGAAGAAATCGCGAAGCTTGATGTCTTCTCTCCTTTCGAACAGAAAGCGGATTACGAACTTCTTTACGTCTATAGCATTCACTTCTGCCACTATATTTCCATCAACATGAATGAAAATGAAGTCTTCCTTTACTCCCTCCTTTCTGTAGATGTAATATCCATTCCTGGAAAGGAAGTTGAACATATAGGTGTCACGTACCTCATAAGTGATCTTTCCATTCTTGTTCACGTAGCTATCCCAAAACTTCATTGGGTAGCTTATGCGAAGCAACTGCTTAAACTCACTGCTTGCTCTGTCTCGCTTCCACTCGCAGAAGTCTAGCAGATCTTTACGCGGGTTGCCCCTCCAGTCTTTGGCATTTCTCAGTTCTGCCGGCAACCAAATGGTGTGAATATCCATGTAGATCATGGCCAGCTTATGGCCCTGGATAATACCGGTGTTATCTATGTCTGGCAGGTTGTAGATCTTCTCGGCATACTTCTGCATGTCCATCATCTGCTTGCCGGTGATCTTGGCACTCTCTGAGTTCTTCCAAACCACAAAGTAGCCCATGCCGGCAACGTTCAGTGCATCACGGTCACCACTACAGATGATGAGCTCAGGAATTTTGGTTTCCTTTCTGTCTTCCTTGCTTTCAGCATCTTCTTCAGTTTCTTTATAGTCAGGAGCCTCCCACTTATTGTTATCTAGGTACCATTTCTTTGCCTGAGCCAGACCGTGAATGAAGTTGGTGTCCTTCTCACTATCTACGGCATAACGGAAACGGTCTTTTTTCTCGAATGCCAGTGGTTGGTAGATCTTCTTAAAGCCTTCTTCATGAATAACCAGGATAGGATAATTCTCGCGGCTGTTCCAGGTCATTACCTTTCCGTTCTTTACCATGGAATAGCTCTTTACTGCATGCCAATGGTAATAGGCCATTTTCTCTATTTTGGCATAAGGCCCCAATACTGAAAGCCACTCTTTAGGCATCTCTTCCAGCTTGTAAAAATCGAAAGTATAGGTACCTTCTTTTTCATCTGGTTTTGCATCTCTAGAATTGAAATCCGGTTTGCGAACTTGTTTGAGTTGCTCCTCCGGCATTATGCCCCACTGAATGGCAATCTGCTCCAGGGCAGTTTTGTAGTCTACTCCTTTCACGTGTTGCCAGAGCTGGATGGCGTTTCGTTTTTCCGAATCAGCACTTTTGCCCGAACCACCCCAGTCGGTAGCAATCCAGTTGCCATCTGGCATTTGCTTTATACTGGTGCTCGGGGTATTCTCATCTTCTCTCAATTTAAAGTGGCGGTTGTTGCCAACGCATTTGGCAGCAGCAGGGCAGAGGTGAATGATAATATCGAGACCACCATTGGTCCGTTTTAGTATCTCATCGTGTTCGAAGTATGGCATTTGGGGAATTTGGGGGTTTGGGTAAATGGTATTGAGTATTGAGTGCTAAGTACTGAGACTATGTATAGGCATCGGAAACTGGAACGACCCTATATACCTTACAAGGGTATGAATCGGCTTTTACAGCAGCCTCGAAATCGGCTCCACGTTCGAATACGTTGCCATTTTTATCAACCCAAATCCACTGCTCAGATCCTCTAATTTTATCAGGCAAACATTCAGGCACACTATTAACCCAATGGATTTTGCTTATTAATTCGAAAAGGAATTCGACATTGACAGATATCTTTTCCATAGTTTTCAATTTTGTGATTGTGAAATTTGATTATTAGGACTTGGAGGTGTGTTAGAATGGCGGTGCTGGCCCTTTTACGAATGATAGATCCCACCAACCTTTTTCCTTTAACCAGGTGATGGCTGTATGACCTCCCATTATTGTAGCCTCACTCTTGATTTCATCTAGGAATGTTTCCGGAGAATTACAGTTATAAACCTCAACCTTCTCCCCTACTTTATAAGCCCGATTAAAAGTGTCAATCTGTGATTGGAGCTGTTGTTGTGTTGGGGTTTTTATAATTGCTGTTTCACTATCTGTCTCTACCAGATGGAGTAGTATTGTTTCTGTCTGATGACCTTCTTTATCTGAACATGGGTTGCCTATGTAATCGACACCAGACAAGTGGAATGTGAGAAAGGGGAATCGGCCAGTGCTGCGAACCACATTAATCTCTAGCTTATAAGGCTTGATTTCCGGCTTACCAATGATGTTGGCTGCTGGCTTAACCTTGAGCATCATTTTACATTTTATGCCCTTGTAGTTTCTGGCAAACTCTTTGGCTAAGAATACAATTTTCGGAAAGCTCAATTCATTATCCTCATTGCATTTCTCTAATAGGTACTCTGTTAGCGCTACTTCAAATGCTGGTCTGGTGGCGTAGATGGTTTGGAACACCATCCACCGGGAATCTATAAGTCGGTGGGTTTTTGATTTCATTGCTATTATTCTTTAAAACCAACCGAACCTCCAGTAACCTGACTCTTTGTCTAACCTTGAAATACTAGTATTAGGCACTGCTTTTGCCCATTCCTGAAAGTCTGCTTTCAGTTCCTCCGTTGGGTCTTCTACATAGAAGAAAAGGCTTTCCCAACCGTTGTCGTACTTTTGGTCATAGCCGCATACCATATTCCTCCTAGGATTCGATTTTTCTTCTTGACTCCAATCGGCAGTATCCTCTGGAAAGGCGGGTATTAACAAATTTGGTATGTGCTTATTCTTAACCTGATTAAAGACAGTGTAAGCAACTTTTACTGATTCAAAACATAATGCCATAATTACTGATTTACTGTTTTCTGATTTCTATCTCTATTTCTACTGAGCGCAAGGCTCTTCTTTTCCTCCCTACTGAGGCATGAGCTCACGCTGGAGTGATCTAGCCGATGCGCTTTAATAAACCTGATCATCTGCTTGCGTATTTGGTGTATTTTTTTTTGCAGACGCTTATCATAGGGCCGGCCAAGCAGCCCCTCCTGCAGCTCCGTAAATCGCTGCTTCATAATGCCTAGCTTCCAGAGTTTGGTGGAGTGGTTCATTATTTAGGCTGCAGCACTTTTAGTAATTATTGAGTATAGAGTCATACCGTCTACATCCATGGGAGTTGTAGATAAATTCATTCTGAATGATTTCATCCCTTTAGTATTTGGAATGCTGTCTTGAATTTGCTGAACTAATGCACGACAGTTAAATGATAGGCTGTGATCCTTCACCCGAATGCTAAAGCAATCTGGTTCACTATAAGCTGATATACTTACATACCAGTCTTGAGGTCTATCTTCATCTTGATGAAATTGAAGCCCATGACTGCTGCTAATGCCCAATTCCTTTACAGCCATTTTACTAAATGAGATTAAACCAGACTTTACATTGATTCTGATTAACGGTTGACCTGTGATAACTACAGGTAAGTTTTGAGGGGAATACGTTTTAAGTTTCATATCTGAACTATTTAATGTTGATGTGAGAAAACATCCCCGGATCTTTTCGCGCTGAGTCCGGGGAATTGATAAAAACTATTGTATGAAAAAGCCTGTCTGTTGACAGGGTGCCCGGCTCCTAACACCTGGCGCAACGCTCCGTATGAGGGCTGCTTTGTTCCCCTTCCAGCGGTCGAGGCTGGAAGAGGCCTGATTTATTAAATAGATATTAAATGGTAGCCACGGCCGTCTGCCGAGCTGTATTATCGTAGGCGCGTTCACGGATCTTCGTGATGGCGTATTGTCTAATGGTTTTGGGTCTGTTCAGGGGTAATTCCAGACCCTTCATCTCTGCCAGGAAGTTGAGTTTGCTTATCACCTCAGGTCGGTTGAGGGTAACTTTTTCCTGCTGCAGTGCTTGCTGTACTTCTTCAGCTGTGGCATTGATGCCATTGCTGTAGATGCTGTTGGTGTCGGATAGTAGATTCATTTCCATACTCCGTTTTGATTAACTGCTTCACGCTGAGTTGGTGTCCAACTGTCTTCCCTAAGATCTTTATGCTCTTGAACCCACCTCCAGACATATTCCTTTACCATTTTGAACCATAGTTTTTGAGAAGACTGAACCTCAATAGTTCCGTTAGAATTTCTTTCGGAATCTTTCATATATTCATGAATTTCACCAGTCATTCTAACCATTGGAAGGTATAGCCAAGAGGGCGTGTATACGATGGCGAGTTTATCTGCTACACAAAGTTTGGAGAAGCTAGCGCCATTCTTTTTCGCCAGAAATCGGGAGTGATAAAGGGTAAACTCAAACCATTTAAAGCCGAACAGAAAACCCATGAGGTTAGCTCCCCAATAAGGGTGTAGCTCCCCTTCCTCACCATCCATATTAGGCTTGCCAATGTAACCCAGGTCATGAACGAAGAAGGCCAGCCATAAACGTGGATCAAAAGGGAAACCATACAGTTTATACCACGAATAGGCAACAAACCAAGGGTGTATAAAAAAGCAGTGCGCACCTATAAGGATTGATTTTGTTCCAATTTTCATTTCAATACCTCGCTTTCTATTTCTGTGATGGTTGTAGCCAGCAGCCTTGGGTAAATCTGGTTAAACAGACTTCTGGCCATTGGCTTATCCCAGGCTCTTAGTATTTCATGCCCCGTGTTTTCTTGCAAGAGCTTGGCATGAGGGTTTACCCAGTCTACCCGGAAACGGGGCATTACTACGGGCTCAGGGGTTTTCATGAGTTCGGTAATTGGGGTTAGCATGAGACCTCCTTTTCTGTAGACCCCTCAGTTTGTTCTTGGAGAATCCCGCCTTCTCGGGAATGACAGGCCGTGGTACTGTGTTGGCCGGCTGCGAGTTTCATGGTGTCGTGGGCCAGGAGAATGGCTCCGGACTGGATGATGCGCTCGGTCAGATCGTGACCTTGTTTTTCGTTAATCATTAGGTTGTGCTGCCATGGATAGAACTGCTTGTTGTCTGTGAGGCGGTAGATGGCAAAGCGTAAAAGGTCATCTCTAAAACGGTAGAGCGATAGATCTCTGGCAGTGGTGTAGCCTCTTACAATCTGCCTTTTTCTCTCTGCCTGAATGAGTAGTATTCCCATTCCTGGTTCGTGCTTGCGCTGGTCTATCTCCAGGGCAATAAAGGCCAGGGCAATGCGCTGCCATTGTTGTTGGGTGAGGCGCTGTCGTTCTGTTCTTAGGGCACCCAACCATTCTATCAACTCTAAGGGGAGTGAGCCAGTGAGCCAGAAGATGGCTAGGTGAAGGTAGAGGTTTGCCGGTGTTTTTGCCGGTTGCTCCTCTACCTGGGGAGTTTCATCCGGGAGATTGCCGCGCTCCACTTCGTTCGCTCGCAATGACGGTCCGGGGGTATAGTGGCCGATGATGATCATCTGCTGTATCATCTTTACTTCGGCCAAAATTTCTGTTGTGAATTTGTCTGACATGATTTTGGGGTTAGTTATCTGTTATTCGTTATCAGTTATCAGTGTTTACTGATCACCGATTTCCTATTTTACTCTTTTCCTGAGCCTCGCAAGAAGACTCGCAACTGCATTGAAACTTGCCACATGGGCCAAGGCCGGTGTCATGTTCCGGACGGGGTTTGAATTCTACATGGGTGTAGCCCCACCGCTTGTATTTGGCCACCAATGCTGCATTGGGTGGGCCGTATAGTGTTATGGTACTAGGCATGAATGGGGTTGCTTACAAGGGTTATGATGTCTACAATGCGGTGATGCTTTGGCGTATAATCATCGACCGACTTTGGAAGAAGCCTCTGCAGCTTGTCTGCACGGTTGGCAATGGCCACATACCTTACATCTCTAGGGCTGAAAACCTTGTTCTTAAGATTTACCTCCAGGTTGAGCACCGTTGGCCATAGGCCTTTGGAAGCATTGCCCTGCGTTATGTCTCCCTTAATGCTGCGAATGATGTTGAGCAGCTCGTGAGTTTCGTTGATAGGTTTGGACTTAGTCATTGGTCAATCTTTATGAGTTGAATCTTCTAACTTTAGAATGAGAGGCCACTCCACAGGGCTGGAGTAATTATTCAGATTGAACCGGTAGGTCTTTTTAGTCTCGATGTTGTTGAGCTTATCCAGGTGCCTCTTCAATAGGAGTGACTTGAACTGTATGGCACTTGTATCTCCATTTACATTGGTAAGTCTGAATGGCACCTGATCTGAAGTTTCTCTCTTCGTGCTGATTACCAACATTCCATCTCCTGTTTGTATAAACACGTTATCACCACTTTTTAAACCTGAGTATTCTGCCAAACCAGCACTTACAATCAGATTATTATTAGTGCTCACAGAAACGAAGGCTTTCAAATGACCTCCTACATGCTCGTTGAGAACACTTTGAGTAATTGGCTGTAGGCCTTCAGATAGTTTCTTTTGATTGTTGTCTTCCATAGTTGTCTGCATATTTTTCCAGCGAAGCCGGTAGTTTTTTGTAGAACCTGTTTTCGTCTGCCGCACCCGGTAGCTGTGGCCATGGGTGGTTAATTATCCAGAGTAGCCCTGCGGCATTTCTGGCTTTGAGCATGGCCTCCTTTTTGTCGGCTAACTCTTTGTATTTCTTTAGCCCAAGTATGTTCTCCGGGTCTGCCGGCCATGGGTTGGCTTTGAGCCACTCCGATGGCATTTTGGAGCGAGTTTCGAAGAGAGCTGCTTTGTGAATGGCCATCTGGTTTTAGGGAATTGGTGAATTGGGTAATTGGTCATTAGTCATTGGTCAATGGTCAATTATCTAAACTCGTACATAGTCATCGGGATAAATGACCACATCGTGGCCATCTCTACCAGTCCAGGCTTTCCCCTGGGCATCGATACTGGATACCTCAATGGTTTCACCAATACGAAACCCTTCTTTGTGTAGCTCCAGATTGGTGCCCGTTAGCTTGATCAGGATCTTCTTAGCCATTGGACACCTCGCTTTCCCAAAAGATTTGGCATTGTGTCTCAATACTATCGATCACCTTGAAAGACTCTTCATCACCTTCAGGAAGGTTTAGAGTGATTAGCAATAGCGATGAAACGCCACCGTAAAAAGCTCTCTTCAACTCTCTGTATTGAATGGAGTCTAACTGGCCTTTGGCCAATCCCATTTTCTCCAGGTAGTTGTTAAATGCTTCTTTAAGATCTCCTGACTTTAAGAAGGCATCTACAGTAGTAGACTGATCACCCATTGGACACCTCGCTTTCTGACCCCACCGGCTGCGCCACCTCCCCTTGGTAAGGGGAGGAAAGTTCATAGCCTAATTGTTCCAGGCCTTGCTCAAAGATGAAGCGGGCATGGTCGCTATCGGTTTTGGGCTTGTTGCCCTCGTTTACCAGCCGCTTGTTTTCTTTGGTGGCAAATTCTTCGAAGCGCTCCCGCTGGTCCTCAAAGGGGCGGAGCATCAGAGGCGCCCCGAGTTTTCTTTTGCTGTTTTCACTCATTGTATTATTGTATTATTGTATTTTCTGATTCTGCTGATGAAGGCGTTTAGACACACCCGATTGTACCTCGATGAAATGGAGGTGTTTGAAGAAATGGCCAACTGGCCACCAATGCCCCAATTGGAGAACCTTACCGTGGCACAATACCTGGAGAGGCATACAACAAACCAACCTTTTGCTTTCTGCACAGTGCTGGATAGTGAGGTTATATGTTTGTTTAAGACTATCGTAAATGAAGACCTCACCCACAGCCGGCTAATGCTTTCAATAACCAATAAGAAGCATGCAAGCGAACCACTTGGCTTTTGGGCAGCATTTAACAATGACCCTGCATATCCGTTGATTGAGAAGCATATACTGAGCGAATTACACGGCATGGTCTGAGCCCTCCTTTGCTGCATCGCAAGCCTCTAAGTGCTTGATAAAGTTTTCAACCATCACCTCAAAAGGTGGTAGGTTCATTGGCCCCAGAATGTAAAAGCCGGTATCCCAAATTTTTATTTCAGTGCCATTTTCTAACACTACTCTCTTTTGGCCTCTTTTTTGTATCATTGTATTGTTGTATTGATGTATCAAATGTGGGAAAATATTTCCCACAAATCAACCATGATTGGGAAATATTTTTACACTTTTTACAATAATCACCGTCAATGACCGAGAATCAGCGATTTAAAGAAGCTGTAGAACACCTTCAAGAATCCGGAGAACTTAAGTACAAGAAGGATTTAATGCACATCATGCAGGTTAAGCATGAGCGCGTTAGAAGTGTTTTGAAGGAAGGAGGTCCCAAACTCGATAACCTTGAGCTAATACAGTTGCGAAAAAAATTCCCACATATCAATTGGGACTGGGTTGTTTCCGGAGAGGGTGAAATGCTGAAAGTGGCTGAAAGAAATATTCAGGATCCGGAAACAGTATATCAATCCAAAGCCTGGAAGAAAGCTGAGTTAATAAAGATAAAGAGCCGAACCAGCACACTAGATAAGGATGAGCAGATTGAACTTTTGCTAGAGCGCCTGGCAGAAACTGAACAGGCCCTAATGGATATTCAGGAGATTAACCAGCGCGGTTGGTTGGATACCATGAAGGAGTTGATTAAAGGGAAATGATCCCCGGCTTCGCCACTCCTCCCCTTGGTAAGGGTGAGGACTCTCTAATCACGCTTGTTCAAAGGAAGGAAATTCAGAAAATTAGCATAGTCAGTTTCGTAGTAGCAATGCTCAAAGAGCTTCTCTTTCAAATAGATTTTTGCGTTTCCAGGTTTGTGCTCACTGACTATTCCACTTACAATACTCCCTGACTTCCCATATTTGGCATATATCTGAAACTGAATAATACCTTTGTCAGGGTATGGTGCAAAATGTAGCACAAGGCTAAACTTATCCATGAGCTTTGAATTACCTGGTATGTCCATCTTAGATTCGATCAACTCAATAGGGTTTTCATCTCTACTAACATATCTGAGCTCAACCATATCGAGTAGATTAATCTCAACCATGTTTATCTGATCGAATTTAACAGTGGAGATTTTATTCAATTCAGACTTAGCAAAGACATAGGCATAAATACTCTCATTAGATCTCCATTCTTCTTTTATTGTAGGGTAGTTGTAATAGCCACTTCTAAATTTTTTCAATAGCACATAGAATTCTTGATTTCCAAAAGAACCTTCTCTCAGCTCGTAGCTAATGAAATTATCAGTGCCTAAACCGTATTGCTCGTAAGTGAGTAAACTCTTGTATTCCCCTGATAGGTAAACAGGAATTGTGTTTTGCAGAGATACCCAATCTCCTTCTGGATTAAGCATCCATCCAGTGGCCTCCTTTAATTCTCCGATATTTTCGAAACTCACCTGAGGCTTATCTCTAGATATTCTCTCCTGCGCAAACGCTGTGAATGGCAATGTCAATAGTATTAATAATAGCTTTTTCATTTTACATTCTGGCTTTCTGTTGAATTTGAGATGCGCGGAAGTTACTCACCACTTCTCTAATCAGGAGGGCACTGAGCACAACTACTATGGCTATAAGACCCCATTTAAACCAGAAGTTACGGGTTGTTACCACGCTAGTCATCTGTTTCTGAAGCTTATAGTTTTCGGTTTTGGCCATCAGCATAGAGAGTTCAAACTTCTCATCTACCAGGGCACTTTTAAATTTATGCTGCTGCTCAAGACTATCGAAAATACGATTACTCTCATTGCCGGCCTGAAGTTGACCTAATGCAAAATGTGCATTGGCCTTGTGCCGGTATAGTGAATAGAGCTGAGGGGAAGATTCAATGAGCTGATAATGCTCTAGTGCTTCATTCGCCACCCTCAATGCTTCAGCTGGTAGTTCCCACGCCACATACATAGCGGTAGCTTCATTCAGAAGATCGAAATAGTAGATTGCATTTTTCTCATCTTTCGGCATGGTGGCCATAGCGTGGTTGAGCATATCTCTGGCTGAAATCTCATTGCCCTGCCTTGCGTATGACCTAGCTAGGTTTTTATAATAAAAGGCCATGTCTAAGTTTGGTATGGTAGGGTTTTTCAGTAAATCCAGAAAATAAGTTTGGGCTTTATCCTGATCTCCCAATTCGTAATAAGCCAGCCCTAATTGGTTGACCAACTGAATTCTATACTGGGCAAACTTTTCTTCATTCTCTGCCTTTTTGAGAAGCTCCAGAGTAATATCTGTGCTTTTCTGGTACTCTCCGGCCAACCTCAAATACATTGCTTTGAACTTTAACAAACCAAACTCTTCCAACTCCCAATCATCTATCTCGCTCTTTCTGGTTTTGTTTAGGTATACCAAAGCACTGTCGGCACATATTACAGCCAACCGTGGCTTTTTAATCATCTCCGCCATTTTAGCCTGATTGCGATAGTACCGATAGATTCTCCTGTTGTCGGGAGCATCCATGGTTTTGAGCAGGGCAATAGCATCTACTGTATTAATTAGGGCAGAATCGTATTTTCCGGCAGCATCTAGCCGGGCACTGACTTTAACTATTTCCTTTACCCTTAAATCTATGGCCAGGTCTTTCTCAGAAGTTTTTGAACAGCTTAATATTAAAAGAGAAATGGCTACAATGGTGAGAAGTTTTTTCATGCGTCTGATGGTTTATTGTAGAATTGGGCGATGTAATTAAACAAAAAAAGGTGTAAGCCACAATAGCCACACCTTAATTGTCTTTCTGTAAAACCTTGAAGCTTAATCCCAAATGGTAGAATCTTTCCGCTCACCTCCATCATTACGAAGATCTTTGAGTTGAACTGAAGTGGTATCTGCAGTAATAGACTGAATATCGATAAATGCATCAGTGTCGGTTGAGTCATCACAGGCTAAAAACATGCAGCCAATTACCATGGCCACCAAAACAAGGTTGAAAATCTTTTTCATGTTAACTGTTCTTTAGGTTTAAAATGTTTGAATCTAAAGATAGTTAACTGATTGGTTATGGTTTAGTACGTGCTAAAATCGTACCAAACAGGGGCAGTACCCCTCCGTCCCGATTTATCGGGACACCTCCCGTAAAGGAGGGCAAGCCTGCCTACCGGCAAAGGCATTGTGGCGAAGCAGGAGGAGTCAGACCTCACTCTGATCTTGAAGATTATTGAGTTGGGTAAGTCCGCCCTTTACCTCCTGCAGGTTATTGTTGACCTTGAGATTGCGCTGCCAGGTGCTTACCTCCTGGCGGAAGGCGCGGAATTCCTGAAGCATGGCCATGGAGTTGTCTGCTGCAGCGGCTGTTTGGCTATCTGCTCCGGAGGAACTGGAGGCTCCCTGAGTTGGTGCTGCAGTAGTGGTTACCGATGACCTACTAAAAGGATTGATTGGCCCACCGGCTTCGTATTTACGGCTGTTCAGGAAATCGAGGTATGGAGTGCCTAAGGCTTGCACTGCCGTTCTTCTGAGAACGTATTCGCCACCTTCCAGCTCTATTGGTTCACCGGTTGATGTGATGGTGGCCGGAATACCTCTATTATAATGGCGGGGACCAACGAGTAAACCACCATCTTCCATTTTTCGCACCTCATTGGCCTGGCTGATTGCTCCGGCAATGGCTGCTGTCTTAGAGGCAATTGAGTAAGCCTTTGAAATAGCTACTCCGAAAGGGGGGGGGATCGTAGCCGCAATTTGAGTTGCCGTAAGATTTATGTTTGAAATTTGATTCTGCAGATTGAGGGCAATATCTACTAAAGCAGCTGCTTTACGAATGCCTTTGGCTATCTCTACATTCTTGGCGTCTTGTTCAAGCAGATCGGCCAGAACTGCTGTGGTGGTTTGGAAGGTTTCCCGCTTAGCATTTTCGATATCTTCAAGCGCAGTATTGTATATCTCCTGAATTTTCTTGCGCTTTTCAGCATCTTCCTGCTCCTTTTTTAACCGGGCGTCTCTTTCCTCATCTTCCTTCTTCTTACGTTCACCTGCATACTTATCTCGAATCTCCTGCAGCTCCTGCTCTTTGATTTCGAGCAGTAGTTTTTCCTGTTCCTTGATCTGCTCTTCGGTGCCAATGAGGTTTTCGATTTTACGCTGGAACTGGAGTTCCTTTTCGGCAATAGCTTTTTCTTCGCCTTCCTGCATGGCCTCAATCTTGAGATCTTCCAGCTCCTGGACAATTTTGAGCTCGGTTTCTGCAGTCTTTTTGGCTTCGGCTTCAGTCTCGCGGTTTATCTTATCTCTAAGGGCAGATTCCTGAGAGGTGATTCGCCTCATGGTGGCGGCACGTTCCTCCTGCAAGCGAATAAGCTCTGCCTGCAATTGAGCTTCTTTTTCATAGCCTTCTTCATCGGTAATGGAAATGGCTTGTTGCTCTTGGAGTATTCTGAGCTCTTCAGCCTTGAGGGCTATCTTTTTATCTGAAAGTTCATTGAGTAGCCTGGCAGATTCAGCCAAAGCCTGTTGCCTTTCCTGATCGGTACGAGTTACGTCTGTGGCGTATTCTCTCAACTTGGCTATTTCAGCTTCGTATTTAGCCTGTTCTACCAAAAATTCACGATTCCTTACCCGGAGGTTATTCTCATCCCGTGCCAGAGCCATTGCGGCCTGAGCATCGTTTTTGAGTTCTGAGAAGGTGCCGCTAATGGCATCTTTGGCTTTGTTGAAAGTAGCTACCAGCTTATTACCCACATCGTCTACCCCGGTAATGGATTGAGCAATGCTTTCGCCTGCTGCAGCAGCGTTTTTCTTTACTCCTTCCCAATCGAGGTTAAAGGCAGACTCGATGGTTTTACCCAAAAATCTGAAGGTATCGATAATACCGGTAACCCTATTGATGACCTGACTTTTGATGATTTCCCACAAACCAATAACCGCCTCTTTAGGATTGCTGAAGGCCTTGAAGATTGCTTCGCCCAAACCGGTGATAATATCCATAAATGAGTCTACAAACTGACCAAGCCCCGCCATGATCACCCGAAGGGTTTGCGCGCCTTGTTCGGTTCGCTTGAACCAGGAAACCACACTGGCAATAGCCAATACTAAGAGACCAATACCAGTAGCGGCAATAGCTGCTCTGAGTGACTTAAAGGCTACTACACCGGTACGAGCTCCGGCCGCCATGCTCCGGAGGGAACCACCAAAGGGAATGTATTGGGAGAATGTTGATACTACTGATTGATTAGCCTGACTTAACCCATATGCCTCTTGCCTAAGCGCCTTGAGTTTTGGTGCAACCTTTTGAAGATCTGCCTGAGCTTTCTCAAACTCCTTGGTTCCTACATCCCACTTATTGATCTCTTTGGTAAGAGCATTAGCCTGCTGTCTGAGTTTGTTGATTGAATTACCAGCCTTTTCTCCATTAGAGAGAACAATCTCAATATTTGCCTTAGCCATTACTATATGGTTTAGTGGTGAGCGTTTGCGCGACTAATTCAGCAGCTTTATTAGCCCAAACGGTTGCTAATTCTCTATTCATTTCCCTGAGCAGTTCAGGAAGAGATTCCTTTTTCCATCGCTTGGCTTTGTTGCGGTGTTCTCCGAACCTGCTCTTGGCCATGGCAAAGGCTATTCTCCTTTGTTTAGATTCTTCGTTGATGGCCGGTACTACTCCGGGCGCATAACCAGGAACGGACTTCATCCTGAATTTTCCAGATTGAACAAACCTGAGCATGGCGTCTACATTGGCAAATTTGGTGTAGATCAGTTTTCTCTTACCAATGAGCTCACCGTGTTCTGCATAGTCTACCTCTATTCTGGGAGCCGTTTGAGGCGTGGCCGGCACAACACGCACCTTAACTGATTGCTGCAGTTCTCCTGAGCCTTTGAATTTATTCTGCCCTAATACTTCTTTGACCTTTCGCTGAAACTGACCTGCATAGCGTTGAGCCAAAGCATTGAGCTCATTCTGAATTTCGGGTATAATAACCGCTTCCATGCTATGAAATTGGGTGGAAACGGGAGGGTAAAATAGGACGTGGGTAGCGCGAAGCGCTGGGAATTAGGTGATTGGGGAATTAGGAAATCAGGCGTTTGTGCCAAGGAAATTGATCATGACTTTGGTCATTGTGTAAAAACAGAATGGAAGCACCTTTCTGGCATTGGTTATTAATCCTGGTAAAATGAGGCCAGCCCAAATGAATCCGTAGTACCAACTCTGATCAAATGCAAGAGATAAAGCCATTGCGAATGAACATGTGAAAAGAATGAATAGTAAAAATTCATAAGTTCTAGGGGTTTCTGGCTGTTGCATGATTGAATATACTCAAAACTACTGATTTCTGAGAACTTGATGAATAAGATGGCAGACTTTGGGGGTTCTTAGGTCGTGCCCCCTCTGAATGACGATTACTCTTACAGGGTGCTGTAAAGAGTGAGATCTGTGCGGTCTATGCCGCGCATGGTGAGGCGGATTTTGGCAGAGGCTACCAGGTACTTCACCCGATCGTACATCTGCTTTTCTGTAAAGTTGAGTTGGTTGATGTGCCGGAGCTCCATCAGAGCGGTTACGGGTAGGGTTTTTCTGGTAGTGAGAAAGCGGAACCAAGCTTTATGGAATTTCTCGTAAATGCCATTTCCACCCCATGCTCCTATTTCTAGATTATAATTAAAACTGGCTGTTTCTTGCCACCCAAAGAACTGTCCACTGCCATTGATACCTCTATCGAAGAAGATTACGGGTTCTTCTTTCACATCTTCATCGGTGCTGAAGTATGGGCTAAGCACCTGAAAGGAAATGAGGTATTCCTTTTCTCCAGTGCCAATGGTAATGATGTTGGTTGTCCATTGATTTTGAACGGTGGTTTTGGTGCCTTTGTATTTGAAGGTGATGCCGCTATAGGCGCTGAGATCTGGCACACCCTTCGCAAACTTGATGCCCTGAGCTTTTGCATCGTAGTAGTTGGTATTCTCGATGACATCGCTCAGGTAGGTGAATTTGATTACACGGGAATACTGATCGTAGATAACACCACAGCAGAAAAGGAGCGCTACCTCTCGGATCCACTGGCCGATAGTCCAGTTGGGCAGGTAATCACCGGTATTGAAGGTTTGTCGGAAGGCGTAGAATTCGCCATCAACCGGGCTATCACCAATTTTTACCGGCACCATCATAGAGGTGTTGGTATGGAAGGCCGCGGTGATCAGGTCGGCATTGTCAAAAATGGCACCGGTGAATTTTACGTTATAGTCTTCCTCAATTTTGCTAAACACCTGGCTAAACCTGAAGCTCGGGCAATAATGATATGGATTTGAATACCTGGTTACTTCTGAGTTTTCTACCTCTTGCCAATTGGAGTCTGACTCTGCCGTGGTAAACGCTGAAAGATCTACATCTTCATCTATCCCATTCTTTACCTCTATGAGTAGATGGCCATTTTCTCCATTCTGTGCCAGGTTGCCACCACCGTCTATATAGTAGTTGGCGCGATCTACCACGGCTGTGAGTTTTATGCCGGTAGCCAATTCAGCAGCATTGACTATAGTGGCCAACTCTTTATATTTCTCCATTAGGCTGGTATTGGCAGTTGTGGAGCTGTATGTGGTAGAATTGACCGTAATTGATATATGCCCGGAGCTAAGAAGTTCCAAACCACCATTGGCGCTCTCGGTTACTCCGGTGATGAATTTAAACTGCTTGCTGATGAAAAAACCATTCTGCAAAACTCCCTGACCCGTTGGGTTAACATGGTTCACAAAACCTTCGAAATCGGGCTCTTCGGTAAAACCCCTATTTTCATATCGATGTAGGTAGAAGTGCCCTGCAGCCCTGGCAGCATTGACAGCGGATACCGCAGCAGTCTGGGCGGTTTGCATGAGTTCAGTAGTGGCCACCTCTGCAGAGGAACCGGTACCGAAACCAATAGCATGAAGAGCTACATCGGACCAACTCATTTCGCTGATTTTCTTATCCTTGATGTCGCGGCTGATTGCCCTGAGACCTCCTACGAAATCTATATTGAAGTTGGTGTCCTCGTCTCCAGGCTTGATGATGATGAGTCCGCGCTCGATGGGCACGCCTTTGAACATGAGGGTAGCTTCCTGCTCTGAGTTGATGACAGCCTCATAATTCTCTACCATATTGACAGCGCCCAACAGACGGGCATTGTAGCCATCGGCATCGTTAGGTACTTTGATGGTGATGGTGTAGGTGCCTGGGATCTTTCCGTCTTCTGCCATAAGCGGATTATTCCTGATCAGCTCTATGGAAGTTGATGGGTAGAGTTTGAGGAAGCCGGTGGTTAGTTTGATGCCTATCATTTTTTAGTATTGAGTAGAGAGTATTGGGCTCTAAGCCTTTACAGATGTTTCTGAAAAAGATATCTCATTACCATTAGAATCTTCAAACCATTCTTCACCGAAGTCACCTTCAGAACATCTAGGACAAAAGTTTGTCACTAATCGAGCAGCTCCTTCTGGTATTTCATTGATTCCTAACTCTGCAGAAGATGCGTTTCTACACTTATTACAAACAAGCGATATTTCTGTTTTCATAATTAAATATTTGGCGTAAAGTTTTGTTCTATGAACGGTTCGGCACAAGTGAAGCGAAGGAAGTAGCGAGTGTCTTTATCTTGTTTCATTTGTACGCTGCCGGGTAGCACTAAGCGTGGCAACCTGGCTCCGTCTGTGATGTCGTAGACCTTGGTGCTTAGCAATAGATCTGTCAAAGATTTGATATAAGCATAACCCTGAGGACCTTCATAATAGCCGGTACTCATTTTCCATGAGTTCTGGAAAGAGCCTCTGAAGCTCTCCAACTCGGGACCGGTATATGAATGCCCCAAATAGGTTTGCATAGTATCTTTCTCAAATTGAGTTTCTTCAGTAGCCAGACCGCTAAGGGCTACCACTTCAAAGGCTCCAAGGCTATTGAGGTACATGAAATACCTGGTATTCTCCTTTCTGAATTTTGATAGGTTGAAAGTGATACGCTCACTGACTTCGGTACCGGAGTTGTTTTCCAGCCACAATTGATACTTGAGCAATGTTTTAGATGGTTCTTCCAAGGCAACATTGTTGAAGGCAGCGCCTGCAGGTACTTCATAATGTTTGCCGTATGTAGTGGCAATGGAAAGACCAGTGTCGAATTCAGCGCCTTCGGTACCATCGGTATACCATGCCTGAGCAAATAGCTTGATCTGGGTGATAGTAGCACTATAGTTGAAGAAGGTGAGATAATCTTCCTGAGCGGCATCAATGAGCCTTTCAGTCGGTTTCCAGCTGAGAAATTTCTTTTGTTCCGGAAGGTAGCTATTCAGGTAATTGAGGATAGGGTATTGGCGTTTGCTTATTCCACCCAAAACAGCACGGTAAATATTGCTCAGTGTATAGTTCTGTGGGGTGGTATGGTCATCGAACAATTCGCCCTTACCTACCTTATAGAGCAATGCCCTGCCGGTGGCCTCTTTGATGGTTGTAGCATTTTTGGCCGGAGGTGTTGCTGTGAACAAGCCTGCGAAAGCTTCCTGCAAATAGAAAGTGGCAATACCATTGCTTTCTGGCTCAAGTGCCATGGCCAGTTTCTTGTTGAAAGTTCCGGTACCGGGAATATCTTCTACCAATACATCGGCATACAGTCTATAATTGTCTTCAGCAAAATTGGCTCCTTTAGGAATACTAAAAGGAATAGGATTTTTGCTGAAAGCTATACCTGCTATTTCTGAACTACCGGCTAGAATGAGTGCATTGGAATAGGCCGTGTTGGGCGTGGAATCAGTGACCACAATTGCGTAATTGCCGGGAGCCAAACCGGTGAAAGTATTACCCGACTGAAAGCTGCTGCCTCCATTAATAGAATATTGGTAAGGCCCGGTACCACCGGAAGGGGTAATGGTGATGGATCCATCGTTATTGCCCAATACTGTTTCGTTAGATGCCGATGCGGAAACGGTGAATGCCGCGGCTGCCTCCTGAATCGTGAATGCAGTGTTGGCTGTACACTCGGTTTTAGCAGCTTCTCGAACCAGAATAATATAGGTACCAGGCGCCAGGCCACTGAAGTAGTTGGAAGGCTGCCAGGAGCTACCTGATGTGATTGAATACTCCAAAGTGCCGGAGGCCACAGAAGCGGAAACGGTGATGGTTCCGTCATTGGCATCTTCTACAGTTTCATGAGTGATGACCGAGGCACCTGCATTGATGGCCACGGTGCAGACTTCCACATCGTCTTCATACTCAAAGATTTCGAACTTATCTACATAACATAACCCTGTTTGGTTTACTGGGTCCTCATCTTCCAAGTCGAGCGTAAGGTATGGGTAGAATGTAGTGGAACCACCTGTGATCTGCACCTGGAGAGTTACCTCAGCCCAGGTATTGAGTGCATTCGTTTGTGTTTTAGCGGTTGAGTTTATTACTGTATATGTTGTAGATCCGGCCAATGCCTGCGAGGAGATGATAAACGCATCTGAATCTGATGCGGCCAGCTTGTTTCCGGTAGGCACATAAACCCATGCTTTGATAATGTATTTTTTACCCACAGAAACAGTGGCTCTTCCCTGAGCAATAAAGAACTGAGGAAAAAAAGTTTCTGAAAGGCACTCGAATTTGCAGCTGTAGAGGTTCTTTTTTGCCACTGTAAGGGAACGGGTAACGTTTCCATCGAATGGCGTAAACCCCCAGGTTGATGGATCGGTTTCGAAATTTCCGTTGTTTCCGAGGGTATTGAGATTGCCGCTAACAAGTGTGATGGCCATAGCTTATAATTCTAGGGGTAAGATGAAAGGGATTTCTGCAGCACTACCAACGAAAGGAGTGCTACCTATGATTTCGTCATCGGCCGAACCGAATTTTAGCTTACTGAAATCTGGTTGATTTCCGTAAGTGGTGCCAGAAAGAAAATCGGCCTTAAGCTTTTTGAACACATCCATTACCAAGCCGCTGCAGGCAGCTCGCTTAGACTCCTTTTCGAGATGCGTATCGTTTTTGCCTGAAACCTGCATTACCGCAAAGTTTACTACAGCCCTACCGCATAAGCCATCCATTTCGCCTTCTCCGGAAATCACCGGTAGCGGATCTACCCAGAGAATGATACCGGTGCCCATTGCTGTTCTGGCTGCGAAGTTCTTTTGCTCCTGGTCGCCATATCTGAAGGAGGTAATAGCCTCAATACTTTCGGCAACGGTTTGCCAATAATCTCGGTATGTGGTTTCGTTGGTGAAGCTTATCATAGTGAATTGGTTGATTGGGCTCGCAGGGCATCTATCTTTCTTTGCTTATACATTTCCCAACTGATGGTTTCTTCAGCGCTAGAACCAGGAGGTGGCGGAATGTTCTTAATATGAGGCACCCCCATTCCAGCCTTGCATCGAGAACAACCCCTGGTATAAATAGCAATGTCTGTCTCTACCAATATTGCCTTAGGTACATGACCTTTAAAAAAGCAAATCATCTTTAAAAATTGATTCTTAAGCATTGGCATTGGGTTTACGTTTTGCGAGGTTTTCTAGGTAATCGAATACGTTGTACATGTTGGCGTTTTCGACAGTATCGAAGCCTTTGAATGCTTCGCTTTCGGCAAGGTCGTAATGGAGCTCGTGCCAGATTGGCCCGGTGGGAACGGCAGGAGATGCTTCACCTTCCTTATGTTCTGGTTTCGGCCAGAAGGTTGGGCAACGGCCGATCACGAATTCTCGCGTGTTGGCATAGGCTTCCAAGATCAGGGCCTTTTGCCATATGAAGACAATTTGTTCAACCAAATCGGCATATTCGCTTACCATACTTTTGTCGAAATTCTCACCACTAGGTAAATAGAGTGTGGCCACTAAACGGTTGAGCTGTTCATTGACTTTGTAGGCATCACCTGTTTGTTGGAAGTATGCCAGGCGCGTGAACTCATTATCCGCAAACTTGAATTGCCCGAATGTGCTATTGGCCATCGATTCGTCTGGCGCTACCAGATGCAGGTTTCTCCGGAGAGACTTGATTGCCTTTACCGGGAATTGCCTGAAGGCGTTTTCCGGCTTGAGCAGTGGCAGATCGTGAAATAGATCTATCTTCTGCTCTTCACTGGTTTGGGTATAGATCATTTTCCACTTACCCGGAAGTGCTGCAGTACGGAGTACATCTAAGAGATAATCGGAAGCGACCTTCATTTCAGCATCCATTGGCAAGCGACCGGGCGCATAGATGCCTTTGTACATTCTGGCACCGAATACAATGCGATAGCACTGCTTTGGTGTGAGTGCCTGCCAGGAGGTGTGGAAGAGATTTTCCATTGTGTACATGGTTCAAATATGTACTGATAGAGAGGGAGAAAATAGGACGTGGGTAGCGCGAAGCGCGGGGAATTGGGAATTAGGGAATCAGTTGATCAGTGAACTAGTTTCCCAAACCCATTACAGGTAGTACATCCATTCTGGCAGTTATGACAGGGAACAACTTCACTTACACTTCCTGGATTCAGATAGTCAATATGACCGGTACCAGGTTCATCGTAAATACCAATCATTTTACCATGCGGAAAATCTTTGATTTCGGCAACCTCGAAGAATGAACCAGCATAGAACACTTCTTCACCGACATTGACTTTTTCGATATTCATTAAAATAGCTGTTTGGATGGTTTGAAAACTGGTTTCATTCTCGCGGGAATGTTGATGGTTTTTCCCTTGTTGATATCACGGCCTTTTTTGGCGGCTTGTTTCTTCCAGGTGAAGGTGCCGAAGCCTCGAATAGCAACTCTGACACGGGCACGCCATTGGTCTAGCAGTTCCTGCAGGAATGCCTCAATAACGAGCTCCGTGTCTTTGTAAGTGATTCCGGTGCTTTTTGATACCCGGTATATGAGTTGTTTCTTTGTCAAAATGCAATGATTTCGCGTGTAATGCCTATACCTACTATAGAGGTGAATTTCTGGCCGTTCCAGCCGTAACCTCCAAAAGCCCCGAGTGACCAACGAGTACCCTTTTCTCTAACAGTTAGCGAAGTAGCACCGGTAAGATTGGTTCTATGGTTGGCGCTAACTACCCTCACTTTATATTCCATTGGGGCAAACCAGTTTCTCCTGGTGGCGGTGTTTAGAATACTCAGGCTGTCGGTGAAGGTATATCGATAGTCGAATGAATCATCTGGGAACAGGTCAGCTCTAAAAGAGAAAAAGCGCTCATTGATGTTGAGTTGGCGGCTGATCAGTACGGTATCTACAGATTCTGGAAGTGTTTGGACTATTCGAACGGTATCGATCTGGCCAGATCCTGAGTTGCTAGTTTGTCTGGCTAGGAAAACAGCGTTTTGAAGGGTTTTGATTTTGACTCCCATCTGCTTGAGGCTGTCCTTTAGAAAGCTGTAGCCTTCTTCTAGTGATTTGCGATCGGCAACGGCAGTGAGCTTCTCATAAGCCAGTGTTCCATTCTTGAGCTGGATGGAATCGATCTGTGCATTTTTCTCGGAGATGATGGAGGTTTGGCTTTCTAGCCGGTTACCTAAATGATAAGTAGCTCTACCAAAAACAATTGAGACTGCCAGTAATACCACAATGATTATAAAGTTGATTTTGGCTTTCATAGCTGATTCTTTGATTTTAAATAAGTCTTGATAGCCCGTACATGCATCGCTGCAATTCGACTTCTACCTGCGTAAGAACAGATAAAATCGAGATCCTTTGCAGTATCCATGAAGAAATTCTCGGTGAGAATAGCAGGGCAGGCTGTGTGTTTCAGAATGTAGAATTGAGATTCTTTGTCTAGGTCACCATCTGAGTAATCGAACCTCATTCTAAATTCAGGGAAAGCTTTGATGGCTTCATTTCCAAAAATGTTAGCTATTACATCGCTCTCAGATTGCCCTGTATATGTAAAAACCTCCCAACCTGTACCGCCTCCAGCATTGGCATGGATTGAAACTAGAAAGGAGCCAGGGTCTGATTTGTGAATTTGGTTTGCCCTATTACATCGCTCCTGGAGAGAGATGTCTTCAATTTCAGGCACCAACTGAACAAATGGAATACATTGCTTTTGCAATTCCATCATTACCATTGCGGCAATACTTCTATTGAACTCATATTCGAAGAGTTGAGAACCATCTTTCCTGACGGGGCTTCTTTTGCCAGACGTGTTGATGCCGTGACCATTGTCAATGATTACTTTCATTGTTCTTGCTTTTAAATTTTTCGATAAGCTTTTTGAGATTGAAAACAGACTCGAATACAGCGTATTGATCAGCAGTGATCAGGTTGAGCGCACGGGCATTTTTAAAACCTGAAATGAAAACTGTGAGGATGAACACTAACAAGAGCATGGTTACCATGTAGATGTAAATGAACTCAGGGAATGCCTTTGTCATTTGAAAGCCCATGCTGATGAAAAAGCACTGAACGAGAAGCCTGATCATTGCCCTCGATAGTTTCTTTGGTTCAATTCCATTCTTGCTTTCAATAGCGAAGCTCACACCTAGCACCATGTCTCCGAAAGTCAGAATCACTAGAATGAGAATGCCAAGAGGCGGATCGTAGATGTATGTTTCGGTGATTTCTTCAAGCCCCAGAACAACAGCTGAGGCTGTCATTCCATACAAATAGATTCCATAAAGCTTGAGTTTGACTCCAAAAACACTGTACAATAGATCTGTGAGACTATCGAAGCCAACCTGTTCTAATAATCGACTGAGAATCCGGCTAATCATACGCTCACATGTTTTTTTGTTGGATCTATCACCGGTGGTCTGTTTGGTCCCGGATCTGGCTTGGATGTATAGGCCGTTGATGCCTCGATAAGTGGGTAGTCATCGATATTGTCTTCAATGAACTTTTTGAGCTTATCAATATCAGCCTGAAAGCCTGAAAGTGGAGATTGCTTCAATTGCCATCTCAGTTTATCTACCTGAGAATCTGAAGCCGCCATTTTGGTGATGGTGCTATCGTTGGTGGTAATAATGGTGATGCCCTGATCGGTGATCTGCACCCGGATGAAGGGTAGAGTTTCGTACAATGCCATTTTCGCCACAATTGGCTCTAGTTTCTTAACCAGGGCTTTGTTTTCAGCATCGTTTTTGAGTGAATCAGCCTTAATCTGAGTGACTAGCTCACTGTACTGATCTTCGCCAATAAGCTGCATAATGAAGCTTTCTTCAACCTCCTTGATTCGCGATTTCATGCGAAGGAAGAACCTTCTGCTGTTGTTGATGTCGATATACTGAGAAGCTTGTTCTGCAGTTCTAAGAATTCGTCCCTCAGCAATAGTGTTGGCGGTGCTGGAGTACCAATCATTAAGAACGCTTACCGATGCAGTTTTTTCCAGGTAGGACAGAAGCTTTTCAGCATGAATGTCCGCTTGGTTGATTCGGTTGGCTTTGAGATTATCGACTTTCCATTTGGGAGCAGGCTCTGAGTTGTCGGCACGGGTTTGCATAATACCGGCATCGCCCATATTCACACCCAGTTCATCGATGCTGAGGAACCCGGCATAATAGGCCAAGCACCTCTGAACGTAAGGCATCAGAGCGGCATTATCCTCTGTGGAAAGAGGGTTTTCCGAGTCGTTATAATCTTCATCGAGCGTGGTGTACATGGCATCACCCAGCAAAGGCAGAATGAACAATATTTCTGCCTCCCGGATGAATGGTGAAAGAGAGTCTAAAGCCGTGTTGACATCGATAGAGATATAATCCTTGATTTCGTCAGTTGTTTTAAAGAGCATGTCTAAGGCTTTTTGTCGGTTGTGGGTGTAGGATCTCCGGAAGAAGTTGTACCGGATTTATTCTGATCGAGCGTCTGGAGAATGATCTGCTTATGACCTAGATGGATATCTTTCGGCCATTTTTTGAATCGCTTAATAAAGTAGAACCATTCTAAAGTGGTTTGGCGCGGAATCACAGATTTCAACTGCATATAGTAGTTGAATTGCTCGCGCACATCTGATGCAGATCCTGAGGCTGTGTTTGCTATCACCAAACCAGTCAATGAAGGAGGCACACCATCTGCAGTGGTTACTCTGGAGGCGGCTATTTGGTCAGCTTTTAACCAGGCTTCGTCATTGAGTTTATTATCAATGACATTGATTTTCCAGCCTGGTAAAACATTGCCATTTTCGTCTGTAGCAAATTTGGTGAAGAAGGTTTTTGAAACATTCTCGACACCTGAGAGGGCATCGATTATTTTACCCTTTAATTCTTCTTCAGCTGCTTCTCTGGCAGCATACATCTCTTCATCTGTTTTGTAGCGAGTTCTAGGGTATAGATCTTTGAAGTACTTATCTGGAATTTCAATGTGGTACTTAATGTTTACCGCATTTTCCATATTGCTCAGAATCCACTTCGGAATTCTGATGGCTACTTCTAGCCATGACGTTTTGCTATGCCAGCTAGGGGTAGTATAGTAGAGTTTATCTACTGATGGTACAGTGTGCTCATAAATAGCCTTTTGATATTGGAAAGGGTTCCTTCTATCAAAAGCAGGGATGAGCACGCGCTCATGTGACTTTGGTTGTGGCCAATTACCAGATAGATAGTAACCGGGCAATTGCCCAGTCTTAGGGTTAAGCTTAGCCTTACGGATATCTAGTGTTTTCTGCCTGGCTATTGAGACAATGTCGTTCCTTCCCTTATTAGGAATGTACTCAACATGGCAGCGCCCCCACCATTCAAAATCAGTGATGGTGCCCTGCATTAAGTTCTCAACATCAATCTCCCAAAAGAAGTCATCGATCTCAGTATACTGCTCTCTAAGCAATGGCTCGATGACCATGTTCTTTCCATCAGGCACTGCCTTATAAAGCATTGGGCCACCACCATAATGAGCTTTGATCTTAAACTCCATGTTACCCATAGAGGTAGGGTCCTTGGTTACTAAGTCAACCAGTTGTTGCGGGTAGTCATTATCTGCACCCCAATTAGCCCACTCATTAGAACCACCGCCATAGTTATTGATAGCATCCGGTTCAACCTTTGTCCTGGTTACCTCTAGCACCGACTGGCTGGCAGCTGAGTAGTGAATACCTTCTCCGATCTTCTTAAGCTCGCTCATTTGATACCAAATCTATTCGAGTACCAAGAGCTTAATTAGGACGTGGGCAGGCCTCATTCATATTTCAAGAGATATTCAATCCAAGCGATCGCCAATCCGATATAGCGCACGGGGGACGGGCGTGAGAAACTGCAGGTCTAAAAGCAAAATGAGCCAGCCGAATGACTCTGTATCAGTTTGAAACAGAAATTTATATTTCAGTGGGATTTTAGCCGAAATCTACGTGCCCAGTATAGTCTGGCTCCTCAATCCTGTCATGGACACCGTGCCATAGCCTATAGTCGTGGGCATCTGAGTAGTGAGTGGCGTGTTCTGGCTTAACGCCCGACTTTGGTTTCTCACTGCTCTTGTCTTTTTGAGTGTCTTTCATACGAGCAGACTCTAGAGATATTCTGAGATCTTTACACTGGAGCGCATTGTACCTAAGCTTTGGAAGCCGTGGATCTTCTTCTCTGTGAAGCTTACTGATGAACGTGTGCCGGTCCAGGTGATTAACATCTCCAGTCTTCATTCTGGTGACTGTCCAGCCACGCTTCCGGAGAACAGTTGCGAACTGCTCGAAGTTGTTCAGCTTGGCGTTACCCTCTGCATTGTTCCCGGACTTATCGCCAAACTGATAGACATACTTGTGATTCTCGTGGTGGTAATGGTAGTAGTCGCAGAAGTCATTGGCCAGGTCATCTATGATTTTTGAGTCTTCTACATGCACATGCATGGCATTGATGAAGCGGATTTCATCGGTGTGGTCCTGATCAATAGTGATGCAATTGAACTTACCCCAGTCATGACTGATGGTTAGCGGCATATTACGGCTGTAATCCTTATCCCATCTGCAGTCGCGTGTGAACTCATTGAGGTTGGCTCCGAGTGTATCAACATAATCGAAGTTATCTGAATCAGTGTACCAATGCTTTTCCTTCAGGGCCGGGTAGAAAACATCTCCAAACTGTCTGATCCGGTAGTTCATCACCTCTATGAGGTAGATCATCGGATTCATTTCTCGGTGCCATTTCTTCAGCACTTCATCACCAAGAATCTTACGATTATGCCAGCTGGTTCCCTCGATGTAGAAAGTATCATTCTCCGGATTATTGGCAGCTGTCTTTTTGTCGAACAGCCATTGACCGAAGGATCCGAACGGCATCGAGCTAGTGAACTCCTCAGACAAGTGCCCTGGCTTTCCTTTTAGACTCGTATGAGATCCACGAACAGAAGGAGCAATGTTTCTGTCATACTCATCCTTTTTAATGAGTAGTGCCTCATCGGAAATTACCCAATCATTATTTCCACCTCTATTAAGTGCGGGTCTATCCATTGAGGCTAGAACGACAGTGGTTCCGTTCCACCAGGTGATTACATTCTGATAGTTCCCAGGCTTCATGAAAGGTGAATCAAAATGCTTTGGAGGGCGAATACCCACCACGTAATGAATTCCTTCAATATACCCGAAGAAAGCCCATGCCGATTTTATCGGTAGTAGTGTGTTAGTAAAAATCTGGGTATAAGTAGCACCAAGAAAAAGCCCTTTAGACTTTGGCATCTGCCAAACCTTGGTGAGAATGGAAATACCATTCACGAATGATTTACCAAAGCCCCTGCCTGCGATAAGCACCTTTACCAGCTGCAGTGCTGCCAGGTACATTCTCGCTATGGGGTTGAGATAGAAATTCTTTTTAACCGGCTTCAGATTCATCGTCACTTACCAAAGTAAAGTCCGCATCAACTGCCGGCACATCGTTCATTAATTCGTCCGCCTCCTTCTTAAGTTCCTCAGGATCTTTATCTGACAACACAAAGGTATGTGGCTGAAAATACTTGAGCAGATCTGCTAGACTGTCTGAATCATCTTTATCCAGGAGATTGTTTCTTCTGTATTGGTCAATTAACCTGGCATAGGATTTCAGATCACCACCGAGGAAGGCAGTCTCTAGCCCTTTGATTATCCATTCATTCAGTCGAAGGCGTTCAGCCATTCGGTTTTGATTTGTAGGATCTCCGAACAGCGCTTTTGCATTTCTCAAATCCATCCATGCCGTTCGTTCGGTGATGTCCGGATATTCCTTCACCTGCTTCTTTATGATCTGAGTAGGTGAAATAAAATTCCCCATCAACTTCCATATATGATCCCAGCGAAGTCGAAGCTTCTCTTGTTCACCATTCAATTCAATTTCTGCTGGTTCATAATACCAGCGCCATATCTTATCGAAGTTGGTATCCTCCCTACGATCAGCCTTTCTCATTAACTCACTCATGGCATCAGTTCTTTAATCTTCTCATCAATCTCTATTCGTCTAGCTTCCGCTTCTGCCAGTTCCAGTTGCCATTGAATCACCTTGTCAGCCTTAGGGGGCTTGGCGCTGGGTCGTAGCTTCTTTTTGGTTTTGCATATCTTATCATTGAGCCTTTTCTTCTCCAGTTTCAGACTATCGAGTTCTCTTGCGGTGCCAACCCTTCTCTGTTCCGGAAGCTTACCAGTATTCTCCAAGCTTCTGATCTTATTGAACACCCCCTGAATTTCTGGCTGAAAGGCATCAATTCTATGGTACAGATCATTGAGCTGCTCTTGTTTGTACACTTGCTTCAGCATACCAGGCTTACCGTTCCATCCGCCTGATCTATCCGCCACTCTACACCACAGCTTTTCCCCTGGCTTGCGGAATGCGAAGATCATTCTGGTTTTAACTGACCTTGTTCCCTTTGAATGGCAATCGTGGAGTAGCATCGTTCCCTGGTATTTCAGGTTATACATCTGCTTGCCTCGCTTGTTCTTTTCAACCATTTGGCGTTTGGGGCTCTTCACATTCTTTCGAGCTCTCATTTCCCGCACATAAGCATTGCCACTGCTTTGGTTCATGGCCAGAAACATGATCTCATATTCGAACACCTCCTGAGTGTCTTCATCATAAGTATTGTCGAATTGCTTGAGCACCGATCCGATGTCTATGGTTGGTGCTTCCTGATGGCCGAAAACCATCTCAAAGATTGAGCTGCTAAGAATGGACCTTTGCTTCTTCAGGTCAGCCTGCTTATTCTCAAAGTGCTGAATTAGGGAAGCAGCATTCACCTGATCTGGAGTGCTCTCAGTTGGGAGATTCCCGCCTTCGCGGGAATGACGTGAAGCTTGTACAGGAGCTGGAGATATCTTCGAACTTTCCTCCCCTAATCTAGGGGAGGTGGTCGCAGACCGGAGGGGTACTACCACCCTTATCTTCTCCTCCTTCTTCTCTTTGGCTACATGCTTTACCTGAATTCTTAGCATGTACCGAAATTATCCCATGGCGATCGCCATAATTAGGATGTGGGGATTTCTAGGGAATTGGGTGATTGGGAAATTAGTTAACAGGCAATACCATTCTAAACCTTGCTTTTATTGTCTCACCCCTTTGGTTTGGTTCCTGGTAGCCAAAAAGTTGATAAGCATTATGTTTCACAATTTTTTCTCCAATATCATGGGCAGCATATTTCAGATATTGCGTTTTGTAGTAATCGATAAACGGATCTCTTTTACCTGTTTCAGCCATATACTGTATCCAAGATTGTCGAATCCTTTCGTCTACCAACAACGGATCCGTCTCTAGTGTTTCTACTCTGTAAACAGCATTATTGATCTGAAGTAAATCTTTTGGATTATAAGCTGTTAAATCAACCTTCAACAGCTTTGCCAGCCAATTCAAAAATCTAACTCTCCAGTTTTTCATACATCCACTTTAAACAAAAAGCCCTCAGTATGAGAGCTTTTAATCGATTAACTTTTAAGTGAATATGAAGTGCTTTGCCAGGGAACCTTTAAGTCTGGTAGATGGTCCGGAGAATAATCTCCCTTCGTCTGTTCACTAAATATCTGTTCTCTGTGAGATCTGTCTCTGCTAATGTCCGATCGATTAATAAAGGTTTGTAAGTTGATGGGTACCGGACCTTCTACTCCTCCCGGACTATTACAATGCAAATCAATCTTCAGCCTAGAATCTACCGCCAACCATTCATTTTCGCTTCCACCAAAGGCAGAACCTACTCGGTTGTCCATGTCTACAAACTCAAAATCAACTGCTGGAGCCATCACATAGACAGCATGCTCTACAGAGCCTGAACCAATATCGACTACATAATCATAGCCCACATCATCGATTACCACCGGTTCTTGTGGTGTCGCTGTAATGGCTACCAAAAACAACGACAAAAGGGTAAATAGTTTTCTCATAAACATTGAAGCTTCACTGTAAAATTCAGCTTGGTTTACTATTGAGTTTCAATCTACTTCTATCATCTGGCAGTAATTAAGACGTGGTTAACACCCCTCATTTCAAAGGAGCGACTAGGGGTGGTTCTATCCGGAGGGGTCGATGGTTACGAAAAAACCCCGACAATCTGCCGGGGCATTTACTCAATTAACCTCAACTATAATCAGACTACTAACTTTTCTTAGTGATGGCTGGAGCCGTGCTCTCTACCTTCTCCAGGTAAGGGAAGTGTTTGCTCTTTGCCAGCGCTTCCGCTTGCTGTAGGGTGAGCTTCTCAAAATCAATTCTACCAAAGCGTGGGTGTTCAAAGCGTTGCCCAACAGGGTTGCCAACAATCTTGAACTTACCTGCCAGATCCGGAGCCAGTTTCAATTGCTTCTTTTCCATTAGGCTGCTCCGGTTACGTCTAGTGCTGCAGTGTGGAACAATGGCGTGTGAGGGCACTCACCTTTAAACTGAATGGTATGCCCTTTCTTCTCAGTGGCGTTACCGCCAGTATTGGCATCGTCAGTTTCCATATACATAGGGAAATCAACTGCCAGGGTACCATCTTCTCTACGGTTGATTCCGCAAAGCCTCATACTACCTTCAGCATCCTTCACCGCTATAGCTACAGGCACGTTCATCACAATGTCGTATACACGCTCATTAGCGGCTATCATTCTAGGTTGCTTCATATCAACCATCACATCTCGACTTCTTCCGTCTCTTTCACCAACCAACGGATAAGAGAGCTTCGCATCCAGCCCTTTGGTGAAATACCATTTAAACCACTTCTTGTCAGTAAGCAATGGAATAGCTTGCGCAACTGTTTTTTCATCAGTAGGATCATCAAGAGCCGCCAGAGCAGTTACATCAATATCTGCAATAGGCACTATATACAGGTGGTCACTTAAACCACCCATATTAGGCCCTGTAGTAGCGAGAATGTCGTTAAACGCTCCCATTATTCACCTCCTTCTTTTTGGCTCTCAATTACCTGATGGTAAAGCGGAAGGTAATCCATTCGCTCGCGCTGGGTACCATCGTATTCAACTCCGGCCTTATCCAAAGCTTCCTTCATCTTAGGAATAGTAACACCTTCATAGATGCTATAATCAACATCGTCAGATTGTTCTTCAACCTTGCGTCTCGCCACTTCAGTGATCAGATCACTTTTAGATTGGATCATTCGCTGAATGTATGTTGCGTACCTTGCCTGATCCGCAACAACTTGGGCGGCCGTTACTTTACCAAATTTAGGCCAGATAAAATTAGGCCGGGTGAACTGGTAGTCTACTTCAAAGAGAATATTCCCTTTTTCGTCAGTTTCCTGCACCGTAATTACCTTGCCCAGGTTCATTTTCTCCTGGTTGGCGCCACCATTTTTCAAACGGAGATTCTCCGCCTCAACGTGGTCTATGTATTTTTGGAGCTCCTTTGCAGAAGCTCCTTTTTTAGGTCTATCCATTTTCAGTCAGATTTACTTATGAAACAGTGATTTCATCCACGCTGGTAGTGTTTCCGAACCCGTTAACGATGTTAATGGTATAATCGCCTGCAGACTTAGCAGGAGTCACGCAAGTTATCTTTCTGTCATTCACTACTACTACAGAAGTACAAGCAGTACCACCAAGTGTTACAGCGGTGGTTCCAGTAAACTCACGCCCTTCAATGGTAATGGCAGTACCTCCAGCTGTAACTGCAGCCAAAGGAGAAATAGAATCAATCACCGGCTTACCAAGGTCAAGGTCATTTGTAAAAATGTATTCACCCAAAACAAAACCTACACCTGAGAACCAATCAGTGAACAATTTCACCAAACGGTCTACACTCTCTATTCTAATCTGGCTCATGTTGGCAGTTTCCTTCATGAGCTTTCTGGCATTACCCATTGGAGTTGCCCAGATTGCCGGAGAATCTTTCATAGATGGCAAGCCAACGATGGTCAGGTTGCTATAATCTATTTTAAGATTTGACCCTGCGAAATCAGTGTCTTTACCATACAAAGCGCGCTTACCTCTCAAGTACCTTGTTTGAATAGTCTCATTCACTCCAATGAGCATTTGAGCGCCTTTGTACTTGTGAGGAATTCCATCAACAAATTCTTCGAACTGCTGAACAAGAACTTTGTCGTCTGTATCCCAGGCACCAAGAGAAATAGGGTCGGTTTTACCATCGAGCACAGCTCTGTTTCTGGCAATATGAAGACCATCCATCACCTGATAAGCCTCCCCAGCAGTTCCGGCAGTAGGCTCTTTTCTCTTACCTCCCCAAACAGCCTCAAGCTCATACTCTTCTTTCGCTTTAGGTAACAAAAGCACCTCTACGAACCAGCGAATGAAAGGCCATGTCTTTCTATCCAGGTTACCATCGGCAAGGAAACCAAGCCAGCTAACCTTCAGCTCATCGGGATATTGTTCACAATCAACCTTCATTCTATATTGAGATATAGCCAGGGGTTCCATTGTAGGATCTCCCTTTGGTGTCCAACCTTTCTGAAAAGGTTGCATTACACTGCCAATAGATGCCTTTGCGGCTCTCCATACAGTGTCATCAGTTGGCGTTGTAGCCAACAAAGCATCGGTAGCGCTCTTTGCGTGAAGCAATGTGTAGAGCCTCGCCATGTTCTGACCCTGATTAATATAATAGGCTCCGAACTCTGCTAAAATGTCGGTAATGGTCATTATTTTTCTTCTGGTTTAGATGATCCGTTAAACATTGGGTTAGCATCTGCAGCTATGTTGTGTGGTAGGGCATCAATGATAGCCTGGTTCTTTGCTACAGCTTCTGGGTCACCATCGGCCACTACTATAGTAGTAGTTGCTGCAGGCTTCTCTTCAAGCTCCTCAATTCTTGCATCACGCTCGGCTATGGTTGCCACGTGTGTGCTAATAGTGCTGTTGGCAGTTTCCAACTGTGCTGTCAAATCTGCTACCTGAGTAGTCAGATTACCGTTTTCTTCTGAGAGTCTTGTGTTCTCAGATTCCGCGTTGGCCAGCCTCTCTTCAGCTTTACCTACGTTTTCTAGTTCCTCGGCTGTCAGCTTTTGTGCCAACGATAAAGAGAGGCCGAGCCTTTTAAACAAACTCATATTTGAATTAAAATTGATAGTCTTCTTTTTGCGTGTGTTGGCCATGTCTATGGAAAGATTGAAGGCGTGAGATAGATCTCCCTGTTCGTGGGCCAGCCCAATCTCCAGACATTCGGCACCGTTAAAAGTGCCACCGGTCCATAGCTTTGGTGTGTCTTCTTTCAGTGTACCTCCATAGTTTCCGCTTACTTCAGAAATGAATGAATCGGTTAAGTCTTTAAGCTCCGAAAGCAATTCATTCCTTTGTTCTTTGGTAAGTTCTTCCAGACTGTTGAACCTGGCTTTATCTACCGACTGAGGAGCACGGATAATTTCTGCCTTAATACCTTCCTTCTCCAGTTTGGCAGCAATGTTCTGGTAAAGCATTAGTGCGCCAATACTTCCCATTTCGCTATTCACCAGGCTGTCAACAATCACCTTGCCTCCAGAGGCGGCAATAGATGAAGCTGTCCACTGGCCGGCACTACAAGCCATGGTGTCTACCCAACCGGTAACTGGTAATCCACTCGTTCTGATGGCTCTATCGAGTACTTCCACAGAATTAGCAGCTCCTCCCGGTGTATCAATATCTATTACTATAGACTTGAATACCTCCTTATTCTGGTTGGCAGTTTGAATCTGGCTGGCTAGTTCAGCCGTACCAATGTTGCACATTCCAGAATGCTTGAACATGGTGCCCCACAACGGAATGTGCGCGGCCATTTCTCCCTTCTCATTGAAGAGAATTTGCATTCCATATTTCTTTGAAAATTCGGAATAAACACCGCCAGAAAGGACATTAAAAGTGTGAGGTTGTTCTACAACGCTAAGATCTTTTCCGTTCTCAAGTCGCTTGATAACGATAGGTACAACTCTATCCAGAAAGGCTTCTGATAGGTACCAGTGGCGTATAGAAAGTAATCGTTCAAACATTACGATATCTAAACTAGAGCATCGTAATGGGCATAATTAGGACGTGGGGAATAGGGCTGTTATTCAGGGGGTTGGGGTTGGGCTTCAGCTATTGGTTGCAGACTTATTTCTTTAATCTGGAATTCATAGTATGCCTGCCTCAAAATGCGGGCAAAAATATTCTCCGGCTCAGCCATGCCCTCTCCCTGGTATGTTGCCTGCAATACAAAATTCAGGAGTTCGGTAGAATTGGTTTTCCCTTCAATCTCATCTTCATATTCAAACTGAGCAAAGCTCATCGCAAGCTCATGCTTGGCTATGTCCTTTTCGATCTCTTTGTAATAGTGATCACAGAAAGGAAGGGTAGTATCTCTTTCTTTTCTCAAGGCTAGTAGGTCAGGGTAATCTACATGCTGAGCATCTGGCTTACCTTCTATTTTGGGAATAAGATAAAATGCCTTGCTATAGCGATGCCTAACATCTTGTCGCATTTTAACAAGTGCCGCCTTAACCATTTTTGTAAGCTCTCGACTTTCAAAAAGCATGTTAATTTGGTTGTCTGATAGTTTTTTCATGGACTTAAAATTGATATGTTTTGTTCATCACTCGCTCAATCGCCAACCTTTCTGGTATTTCAACACCTTCATAGTTTACTAGCGTATCTTTGATTGAAAAAAAACCAAGAGACTCAAACATCTTACCACCCCACATAATCAAGTCACGACCTCGCAATCTCCCGAAATATATACCGGAAGATGTGTTTGTGCCATTTAATGGATTAGAAGTGTTTTCTGTCAGTACCTCATTTCCATTAATTGAAAATGTACGTGACGAGGATCTTTCTTGATATCCTATTATAGAAGGATTAGAGCCTGTAAAGGGGGTCGTGACAGTTGTTGTTGCTGTACCCGTACGCAATGAGCCACCAATACTCGCCCCTCCTAATATAGCTGCTTGCCAAGAAGCTGATACAGAGGTATGAGCAAATGACTGGGCGTATGTACCACTAATATGCTCACCTGCAACTATTTGGTATAATGGCTCTTGAGATGTCGTCCAATTAAACGTGTTCCCGAACAGATACTGGGTGGTGCCATTAAATTTCCATGCTTTAAAATCTGGATAGCCGGTTGCTGTATTAAAGGCACTAGATGTATATATAATTGGCCGTTCACCAGCGGCAGAAGTGGCCTGGTCGAATGCACTATTTGCTTCTGGCACTTGGTTGTAGAACAATATCTCAACCGTTTGACCGTTGACAAAATTCAATAAATCTGTATTGGCCCAATTAACAAAATCACCGTTGTCATAATAAAGATTATGAGTAGCGCCGTCTGAGTACCTTCTAAGGGTGGCCACTATACCTACATAATCTTTGAATCTTCGTACAAAGCCAATGTGCCAAGCCCGCTCTACACCTAAAAAGCCATTCAAATACTTCACTTGGCCTGTCACCACACTACTTCCTATTAACCCCTGCTGGCTCATCAGTCTTTAAACTTTTGAATGTTGAACTTATACTCGCTGCCCTTTTTCATTATATACCACACGTACAGAGAGGTACTGGTAGGTGCAGTAAAAGTGAGCACATTGCTTTCGAATGTTACCTCATCTGGCAACGTGCCGGCAAACCAAGAAGAACTTAGTGTTATCTCACAGTTGGTTGTTAATAGTCCAGAAAAAGATATTTCTCCAATAGCCGACCTTAGATTCCCAACCCCTGAAAATACGGGTGTTAGATTGCCAATAGGCGCGGCATCAAAGTAAGCTGTCTGTTTATCTGAAAAGTTGTAAGCGGTACCAGCAGCAAAGTCTAAATTGGCAGCTTCATCGGCTAGTGGTTTTTTACCAGGTAACTCATTTTCAATATTATCTGCCCTAGCTTCCAGCAATCCTATATCTGTAGCATTGGTATTAACGTCTACCTCCACCTGATCCAGGTCAACCTCTTGAGTTATGGTAATGAGATCTAGCATTGCTTTATAAGCAGTGGTAAACTCCTCACCGGTTACAACACCATCACCTGCTAATTTTTTCCAACTCGAAAGCTCTGGATCAGAGTTGTACTCTGTTTCAATATTAGTACTCTCAAAAGGGCGCTCTGCAACCGTGAGTTTGTAGAACACATCATTATAGAATACAATAATCAATCCCTCACCATATACGCCTGGTTGCCATTCCTGGAAAAGATTGCTCGTTCCTTTAGATACCTCTATCCAATAGTCGTTCTCAGTAATCTCAGTATCTGTGGGTGGAGTATTGCCGGTATTAGCATCGACCTTAGATTTCCAAAGCCTGTTATTCAGCAGGGCATAGGCCGGATTTCCATTCCCGGCACCCGGAGTATCGTAAGTTCCTGCTTCATCGTATTCATTGATCACCGATGAAATATCATTCTGCTCAATAAGGTTAGCTAAATAGTATAGAATAGTCAGTAATTGAGCTTTAGTTACCCTCCCGCTTTCCAGCGCTTCAATCAAAACTCTTAGTCCCGCTACAGTGCTCATGGATTTATCACAGGGTTAATGTCGAACGAAGTATAATCGAAGTCACTGTTAATTCTTACCACGTCCCCTGGAGAGGCTACAGCAATGGTCTGAATAGTTACCCCGTCATTCCATTGAATAATTACCGGAGCAGGAACATCCGGATCTAATACCTCAGGATCTTCAGCCAAGTAGAAAGCACTATTGTCGGGGCCACTATAATAAAAGGAGCAAGAGAAGCCATTTAGCGCCCTAATGTTATTACCTGTGGCTAGATCAAACTTAAATCTAACAGGCTTTTCCTTTGTGCCGAATACTTTTAACTGTCCATTAGCATCCCTAAACAGCACTATAAAGGAGTCATCAGAAGCTCGTTCTAATTGATTAGCTTTCACAGCGGTATCCTTACTAATCACAAAGCCAAGGTCGAGAGCCCTGGCATTTCCTTCTGATCCATCGACATGTCTAGACCTTATTCCTGCAGTTTGGGAAGTGCAGAACCACTCTACCCAACCAACACCAGGTTTAAGCGCTATTTCATCGGTAACCTTTCCATCAATAATAGATGGATATACAGCTACATCATTAGATCTAACAAGTTTCAATGATGGATTAACACCACCTATGTTCTGAGAGGTAAGTCTGGCTATTTCACTAAGGTAACTCATACCCAAAGTAAGAAAGCATTTCAGAGCCTATCTAGGACGTGGGTTTTTGATCAAAACAACACCAAAAAAGAGGTTGGTACAAAACTGACCCTAAATTGTTACAGAACTGACCTATTTTTTTTGAAGTAATCTGTTTTATATCTGAGATACATTGTTCTGGCAGATTCAAATTTCAAGTCATCTTCGGTGATGTTGTAGTAGTTCAGAAAGTTCCTTACCGCCTGCGAGTCGCTCGTACATAGATAAGATTGGCCGAGCACCCAACTATATAGATTCTCTTTGAATATTCTATCATACTCAACATTGAATTGAACCAGAAACTGATGCTCCAGTGAAAGTTTACTCAGATCCTGGTTTAGTAGAAACCTCAGTGACGAAGTGTATCGTTCACGGTCCTTTTTGTAATTGAACTTCTTCCTGAGCACACTATGAAAAGCAGTCCCTAAGCTGGTGTTAAAGTCCACCTTTATAGGTTCCGATTGTTTGTAGAATTTCGGAATGAATTTTTTTAGGTGAGGAAGTAGTTTGATTTCTACCTCTTTGTCGTAACTTATCTGCCAATCCACATCTTAATATAGTACATTTTCCAGTACTCGAAGAAGTAAATTTCAAGCATTTTTATCCGGTATTGTACCAATCTCAACTCATTCAGGAAACCTCTGAAATACACAATTTTTCTGTAATAGTGTAATGAGCAGATAACTCCCTAACAGTCAGTAGAGAAAACACTCTCTACTCATTCAAAAAGCCCTTTCAACCAGTTTGTAATAAGCCAGAAGCCCAACCTAGCTAGATTACTTATTACACTTATTCTGTAATAATGAGATTAATAAATATTGAAACTGTAATATATAACCAACTGAGGTTTAACAGTTTACCTTAGCAATTACAGAATTACAGAATTATTTAAGATTAATAACCAAGAAAGAGTAAAGAGAAAACAGTGGACGCAAAATCCGACTGGTTTTGAAGTATGTCCTCCAATCACTCTAGCGTAAATACAATTATCGAAAGTCCGGATCAGACAATAAGGATGCAATCGCACCCTCGTGCGATTGTTACCAAACAAAAAGCCCGGCTTATGGCCAGGCTTTTTGAGTATCCGGGAGGGTGGTGCTACTAAGAGGCTTTCTTCAGTAACCAGAGCCTGTAAAACAGTTCTATATCTTCAATAAACTGGTTCGACAATTCTCCGGTACAGGGTACAAAAGCCTCGACTCTGTCGGGGCTTTTTCTTTTATATCCTGAGCTTGGCGAAGGATCGCTCTACCCTATTTGCACACTGGCATTATTTCATTTGAATGCTTCCTCCTCGGAGATAGCAGTAGATTAGGAATGTCACAAATTGATTGCTACCTAATAATCACAACTTTACCAAAGTCTTTGTTGAAGGCCTTGTCTTTACCTGTACCCCGGTGGCCAAGATCCTGCCCGTTGGCCTTTACCTGCACCCGATAAATGTAGGTGCCATTGGCCAGAATATCGCCAAATTCATCGCGCCCATCCCAGGCATACTCAGTAATGTTGTTTCCAATACGGATTGGTCCAATTTCATCTTGCGTAATCTCACGCACCAGTTTGCCCGATACAGTAAAAATCTGAATTTTAATCTGATCGGGTATCTCACTTCCCGTGAGTGTAAACACAAAACGTGTGCTGGTGGAGAAAGGATTGGGGTATGGATAAAAATGAGTGATAGTAGACTCGCTCACCACTTCGAAGGTAATTTCGTAGGGGCCTACTCCGGCATAATTACCAGAGGCATCGGAGGCGTTGACCTGCAACATGTATTCACCATCGGGCAGGGTCTCTGGCTGAAACTGTACTTTAAAATTCTGACCTTCGGCTGCCGGCACATAGGTAACTTCGGGATCGGAAAAGTTAATCCGCCTCAACGCGCAACCTTCGCAAATCTGACCAAGAAAAATCTCAACTCCTGTTGTATCGGTCTTAAAAAGGTACGGATTGTTATCGCGTAACTCTATTTCGACCATAGGCTTAGGAGACACTATGTCGCCATCTACGATGTAGATACCATCGAAGGTCACATCCATAGCCGGATTTACCTCATCGCGCTTCACATTGATAAAGTCCTCTAAACGAATGACGTTGTTGCTGTAATACTGTTCAATTTCATCGCCCGGGTTCACGAATATTTCAAAATCATTCAACCCCAATTTACCCTGAGTTTCTATAGGCACCGTAAAGTCTACCGACTGACCGGCTGCTACTGCAGCAATTTGAGAGGTGGCGAAAGACTCTTCTCCTGTGGTTTGATTGGTGAGCTTATACCGTACATTCAGTGCTCCTTTAAAGTCGTAAGACGAAATATTGCTAAAACGAAAAGCTGCCTCAAAGGGCTCCCCATCTTGTAGCTCTATTCGCTCGTTTTTATCGTTTTGGAGGGTAAGTACCCCTTCAGGAACTCCCTGATAGGAAACAAACCAATTTTTAAATTGAGGGGGAGTTGCCGACACGCGGTCTCTGGCACTCACAAACAACCGAACAAAGGGGTATTGCTCTGCATCAATGGCGCTCATATCTAACTCATCAATATCGTTGAGGGTAGCCAAGACTACTTCTGTGCCGTTACTCTGACGCCCTCTCACTTCAAAAATCACATCGTCTTCAGAAGGCTCTTCATCTATTCGCTTGGTGAGCCTGCCCCAGGAGCTCACAGGACCTATGAGAGGAGAAAACACACTCCCTGAGTCTGTGCTGGCAAAAATGGAGGTCTGAAAAGAAATCTCGGTGCGGGTATCGTCTGGCTGAGCTCCGGACGATACTCCCTCAATTAAAGTAGCCGTACCTTGCTGCGCCCCTTTTCTACCATAGATTATAATGGGCTCTCCATTCGTATAATTAGAAAGCTGTGTTGGAGCTACTCCAATTCGGCCGAGCGAACTGCGGGTAATATCGGCCCAGTTTTCATAAAGCAATTCGCCTATAGAAAACATCAGCACAAAATCTCCATTGCCCACTCCGTCCATATACTGGCTAATTAAGGCACTATTATCAATCTGGTTTCTGAGGTCTTCATCGGCAAAGCGGTTAATTACTTGCGGTGTAGTACCACAGTTGAGTGGATCCTGATCTTCAAATTCTGCCCCGGGAGTTTTTAGAATCACATAGGGCCGTCCACTGTCTTTGTCGAAGGCTATGGCATTGAGCGATTCGGGCAGGCAGCTTCTATTGGCTCCTTCTCCGAACAGAGAGCGCCCGTCTACCTCAATGGTCATCTTAAGCGGCTGCCCCCCTAAAGGGTGGTTTTCGCCATAGGTAACCACGTTGATGGTGGTTTCGTTGCCTTCAAAAATCCAGGTTTTGGTGTTAGGTTCTTTGGCAATAGAACTTAGACCAAGGTCTCTAAACTGATCGAATTCTGTCTGAGCCCAACCTTCTACCCCATTTTCAATATTGGTAAAGGAAGAGATGGCCCAGGGCTGAGGGTTATCCAGAAGTTCGTCTTCAAAGATAGACCTCCAATAATACTGAATGGTATCGTTTACGGTAAAGGGCAGAAGTTCTACCTCCCAATTAACCAATCCTTTTCCGCTGAGCGTATTGGTTTTTCTCCACGGGCTGTTAAAATTAATGGTGGTGTCAATCTGAATTACAAAACTCTCATCGTTGGCTTTCAGGTTGGCCGACTGAGCCACCAGGTTAACGGTGGACTGCGAAAGAGTTGCAAAGTGGGTGGGTGCTGTATTAAACGTGCCTGAAGCACCTAAAAAAATAGAGGTCTCGGCTATATTGTTGAATTCACTTCCTTCGTCTACTTCATTATTCCTGTCGAGGTGTACTTCAAATTTGTTTTCTCCAAAAGCATCGAGTCCCTGGTTACTAATCTCATAATATATAGTATCTCTGTTTCTCACAGGGGGCACTTCTATTTCTGGAAGTTCTATTACTGTACCATCGAGCAATGTTCTCCTTACAAAAACTTTTACCGGCTTATCGGTGGTTCGCCCCGCGTTGTTCACCACCACGCCAAGGTTAAAAAATGGTGTGGAAGCCGTAACTGGTAAGCCATTGATAGACTCCCGGAAAATATCTTCAGAACGAACGATGTAATCTACCTTATCGTGACCAAACACCGGAATGGCCGGGTCTCCCTGCAATACCGTTTGCTCTACTACAGCAAAGTCTATCTCATCGGGCGAAAATGTATTCAATTGCCGAATGATGGCTTCTTGTTGAATGTGCCCAATGGAACGGGTCATCCAGAGAGTATCAGACATAATTCTGTAGTACTGCTCTGTATATTCTCTAAGTACATTGGGAATACCCACATCGCTATGAGCCAAAAAGTTGATTGCCCCCTTGTCTTTTGCGGCCATCCAGTTTTCGCCAAAAGAGTTATAGTAAAATATTTCACCACCCCTGCAGCCATTGACAAACATGACCGGATAACGCCCCTGATTGTTATAACCGTAGGCCGGGTCAGTTACATACCCCACATCAATATCGGTATAGGTTGTAGAGGAGTGCCCAAAGAAAGTCACAAAGCCGGTGCCTTTATTAATCTCTTCTGAAATGTTGATGTTCTGAACCGCATTGTTATTGGTTTTAGAAATGTTGGTTACCGCTGCACCCAGGTAATCTTGTGAAACAATATTCTTAAAACCGTCAATGAACTCACGGAACCGAAAAAGCTCATCTGTAGTAAGCCCACCACTCAACTGAAGAAAATTCTTGGTCCATGGAGAATCTTTCAAAGCAGCCTCTTTTTCTTTTACCTTGTCCAGGTAATTGGCCACCCCTTGTGGTGTAGTTACAGAGAGTCTACCCACAGGAAAAGCTGGATAGTGCGCTCTTCCATCCAAAGCCTCTACATACATGATGTCCGAACCGGGCGCGCCCATGGTAGGCACAAGTTCCCGGGAAGAAATAATCAGAGGGTCGGGCAAGCGTTGGGTTCGAATATCTACCCTTCTTGATTTACCAATTAGAAAGAGGTATTGAGGATTACCTTGCAGGTAGGCACTTCGCACAAATCGCCTAATGGCTAATGGGGTATATTCTCCATAGCCAAACTCATCATACAATTCCGTCACGTTGGCATTCAGCACCTGCCAACTGCCTCCCTCCACAGAACTTCTGTAGTCTACATAGGCCTGTACAGGATCATCATAAGCCCCTTCCACCGGCTGACTTAGGTAGGGGTGCGAAATCATCAGGTAATTGTAAGCCGAAAGGTCGTTGTAGTGGAAATTCACTTTCTCTACCTTGGGTTCTATGCTCTGCTGCATATTTTTTAAGTACAGCTTTTGCTCGGCTGTTGTGGCGGGCAACCCGGCCGTAAAACTACCACTTGCCTGACCTTGTATTACCACAGGATTTCGGTAGTCTGTCACATCGAAAAGGACCGCATTGGCAGGAGGATTGGCTACAGTAAGCACTCGCTCCTGATTAGCTGGTGGTATGAACAAGTACTTATCAGAACCAAAGGCATTAAGCTCTCTGGGATATCGGATTCTAAGATAACCAACCGACATTTGATCTACCGGGTATTCATCATACCCCACTACTTCAACTCTGAAAACAAGTTGCCCCTCTGCACTTATATCGTCCCAGTTGATTTGAAGTGTTCGTGTGCCAAAATTGTTAAATGAGAGTGTGATGTCTTGTACCAATGGGCGCAGATTGTCTCTGTCAGGCCCCACATAAACATTGGCTCGGTGTAAAGCAATGTTATTGAACCCTATGAGCTGAAAGGTGAGCTCAAGTTTTGAAATACTTGGGATTTGACCAGAAATACCCTGAAATATAAAGTCTCTGAAGTTGGTTCCCTTGCTTACCGTAGCACTCGATTTAGTGATTACGTTACTCATAAACATTTGGCCACGATCGTAGAGCGAACGTTTTACTTCTCCGGCCGGGTTGCCAATGGGGTAGTATTGACCAAAGCCAAAAACATCAGTTCTAACCTGCAAGTCATCTTCTCTGTGATAAGTTACGGCTGGCAATCCGGTGGGCGAAACATTCCGTACAGTCATGCGCTTACCTGCATTTTCTCCAACGGTTAAAAAGAAAGCCGTGGTATCAGAGAAAAGATTATAAAATGTATGAATTTGATCTTGCGCCCTATAGTACAACTCGGTGTCCTGAGTACCATCATTTCTTCTTCCCCAAAACTCCACATAATCTCCGGGATCAAAAGAAGCATCCTCCATTCCCACGGTACGTATGGCCACCTCTTGCCCTCTATGATACAACTGAATATTGTCTGGACTTATACCGGCAGGATCAAACCCGGCAGTCACAAGTTTCTCATAGGTAATGCGGTGAACATCGTCTTTACCCGTCTTTATTTTGTAATACTCCTGGCTATAGTTAATCCACTCATTGCCCAATTGCTGACCAAAAGCCAAAGGGCCATAGAACAGAATTAAAAGAAGCAAACAACTATTTTTCACTCTTACCCTCCTTCTTTCTTATTCTTCGCTTATTTCTTGAGTAGCTCCCCGGCAGCTTTTCTAACGAATACAATATGGAAAACACATGAGAATATGGAGACTCTGCTACATTACCAATATCCGTTAACGCGTAATCTATAGTAAATTCCTCCAACACCACTCCTATACCCATATTGGGCTGAAAAGACCAAAAGGTAGACTCGCTGGGCTGGTCTCCCCTGCTAAAATCTTTGACACGCTGAAAATTGCCAATACCCATGCGCAAAAAGAACTTGTTCTCATAGTCGAACTCTGCCCCTACCTGCGGGTCAATAGAGGCCAACCTAGACTTGACCAACACGTTTCTGCGGCCATCAAAAGTAAAAACCATATCGGCAGAGGTTAACACATCTATCTTGTCGTTGATTCTAAACGAGCGTGATGCTCCAACAATCGCCTTAGGGAGTGTAATTTCTGTTGAATTACCTGGGATATCATTATTGGTTTGGTTGAACACCGGCCGTAAGGCCTCTTTATTGATTGTCCAGGTATTGAATGTAGTAGAAATATCGCGCAGCATTAAACCAAAGTTCCAGTCGTCTACCCTGTATTTAGCCGATGCATCAAGACCAAAACCCCAGGCTGTGGCAAAATCTCCGATTCTCCTTCGAACAATCTTGGCATTAATACCAAACGTGAGTCCTCCGCCTTCCACAAAGTTTTCCCCGGAAATAAAGCTTACCCCTCTGGCATAAGAAAAAACAAAAGCCAGATCGGCTGCAGAAAAGAAATTAATTCGACTGTAATCAATTCTTCCCTGATCATCAAATAACAAGCGGGTATCAGGAATATCATCAATCCCAAGGCGTATTATAGCCATACCCATATGGCTGTCGGTATCAATGGCCATAGCTGCACCCAGGTAGTCGTAGTTGGCCACTCCTGCAAAATAGGCTGCATGCTGAAAAGAAAACTGATAACGATATTCAATATCTGTTAGAGCAGCAGGGTTCCAGTACACCGCGGTTACATCGTCCGAAACAGAAGTCATGGCATTAGACATGGCCAAAGCCCTGGCCCCCACCCCAATAGACAAAAACTCATTGCTGTATTTTGGAGAACTCTGAGCAAGGACCTTAGGAGAGGACAAAAATATAGGGATGAGAAGCACCCCTTTCAGTAAGAAAACAGCTAACTGTTTCACGCGCATTTGTAACTACTACAATCCAAAATTAAATATACCTACTGGATTTGCGTCATTTTTAACATTCAACTGCAATAAAGATTTTTTATTACCCAAAAACCACCGACACCGGTTAAAAAAGCCATTTTTAGCTACCCCTTCACCACAAGGTAATATTTTTTATATAGTACTATGCAACACATAGTACCTTCTTTCGTATATTTGCATGAGGTCTAAAACTTGAATAGATGAATTTGGAAAATACACAAGTGCAAATGCGGAAGGGAATTCTCGAATTCTGCATTCTGCACATAATCTCGAGGGGAGAAGTCTACGCCTCCGACATGCTAGAGGAGCTTACCTCAGCAAAAATAATGGTAGTTGAAGGCACCCTCTACCCCTTGCTCACTCGCCTGCGCAAAGCAGGTTTGGTAGAGTACAAGTGGGTTGAATCTAACTCGGGACCACCCCGAAAGTACTACACCATCACTCCAAAAGGCCAGGATTTCTTGAATCAACTTGTCAATACCTGGCAAGAACTGGTCGGTTCAACCACACAAATCATCACAAAAACATCTAAGTAATGGTCATGAAGAAGAATATCAGTATAAATATTAGTGGTATCATATTCCACATAGAAGAAGATGGCTATAAAAAACTCAAAGACTATCTCGATTCTATCAACAAGTACTTTAGCAGCTACGATGGTAGCGAAGAGATTATTGCCGACATAGAGAGTCGGATTGCAGAAATCTTTCTGGAAAAACTCGATGAAGAAGGCAAACAGGTTATCTCTAATGATGACATTGACCAACTCATTAGCACCATGGGAAAAGTCTCTGATTTTGAGGCCATGGAAGAAGAAGCAGATTTTTCTGCCGGAAGCTCTGACAACAACTCGGAAGACCCAAAGAAAACCACCGGCTATACTTACGAAAACACCTATAAAGCCCGCAAGCTATATCGCGACTTAAACGATCAGATTGTAGGTGGAGTATCATCCGGAGTAGCCAAATACTTTAACATAGATCCCCTGTGGATTCGCATCGCCTTTGTGCTGAGTTTCTTTGCAGGCTTTGGCCTCATAGTTTACATCATTATGTGGATAGTGATTCCCGGTAGTACAGAACTTAAAGATGATGACTCCATCAAAAAGTTTTATCGAGACCCTGACGATCGGGTGTTAGGAGGTGTGGCAGCCGGTTTGGCCAACTATTTCAAAACCGACACCATCATATTCCGGATAATATTTATAGTCCTGTTCTTTGGTTTCGGCACCGGCCTGTTAGCTTACATAGTCCTGTGGATCATTGCTCCACAGGCTAAATCGCTTACAGACAAAATGCAAATGAAGGGAGAAAAAGTAACTCTCTCCAACATTGACAACAACATAAAGAAAAACAAGGAAGAAGATCTAAACCCGAAAGGAGAGGGCCTGTTTACCAAGGTAATCCTTTTCCCTTTCCGACTCATCGGCCGAATATTTCGCGCATTAGGAAGTGCATTGGCCCCACTTCTGCTCTTTATTGCCGCAGCCTTCCGCATCTTCATAGGTGCTATAATTTCTTTTACCGGTTTGGCCATAATGTTTTCCATACTCGTGGTAACAGGAGTATTACTAGGCCTGCACGAGGGCGACTGGTTCCTTTGGCCCGACTCAGACATTCCTTTTTATCTATTCAACAATACTGTTTCAGAAGCCGGAATACTCTTCACTTTTGCAGCAGTGTTCATCCCATTCCTCTATGTATTCATTGCCGGCATTACCATTATTGCCAAACGCAAGGTAATGAGCAGCTCGGTAGGCTGGAGCATATTAGGTATCTGGATGATCTCCGTAATAGCCGCTTTTGCTACCGTATCTACGATTGTAAAAGACTTCAGAGAAGAAGGCTATGCCGACAGTACCGAAGTGCTGGAAGTCAAAGGCGACACCATAACCCTTAGCCTGAAAACCGTAGAACGAATGGAAAGAAGGCGTAACCGAGAATACCGAAATAATTCCTGGGAGGGAGAGTTTACTGATTTAGACCTGCGCGCCAGCAGAGACAATACCTGGCGTTTGGAAAAAAGAGCAACCGCTCGCGGAAGAAATACTGAAGAGGCCGACAGAAATGCGGAACAGATCAATTACAATTACTCTCTGACAGACGGTCGCATAGTCTTCGATAGCCAACTGAGTCTGCCCGAAAATGCCCAGTTCAGGTTTCAAGACATTGACCTTACCCTCTACATACCAACCAATCAGCCGTTCAAAGTAGACCAGGGCATGAGCAAGCTCCTACACTATTTCAGCTTCCGTTATAACTGGTGGGAGATATACCGCAATACCTGGATATTCGATGAAGACGGCACATTGCAGTGTGTTACCTGCAATGAAGACAATACAGAGGTCAATTCAAGAGCAGGCTACAACGACACCAAAAACTTCGACCTTAGCTCTTTTTCAGACATTAGCATTTCCAGCAGTATTGCCCTTTCACTGGAGTATAGCAATACACACGGAGTAAGGATAGAAGGCAACGAGGCGCACTTCGACCAGTTAGCCCTTCGTGTCAATGGCAGCCGTCTGGAGGTGAGCGAAGTCCGAACCACCTCAAACTGGGGCACTACCCGACTCATCATTCAGACTCCGGAAATAAACAACCTGACATTGTCAGGAGAAGCTAATGTGAATCTGGGACTTCAAAATTTTGAAGATTTAGCCATTGTGCTCAGCCAACAAGCACGACTCAATCTTTCCGGTGAGCTAAATACCCTCTCCTTAATTCTTAAAGACGAGGCACGAGTAGACTCACAGGCAAAAATTCAGCGAGCTAATATTGCGGTGTCGGACAACGCACGCTTATATGCCTATGACGGCCGTATAGAAGAGTGCGACATAAGCACCAATGGTGAAGCACGAGCCAGACTAACCGTTACAGAATACCTTACCGTTGAAGCAGGAGGTTTTTCTTCTATTCGCTACAAGGGCTCCCCCCGACTAGACATTCAAGACAAAGCCAACTCGGCTATTGTAAGTCAATACTAACCAATCAATTTCTCAAAAGAACAGAAACAACAAAAGAAACAACAGAACATAACTCACTGATAAAGAGAACCTTTATTACCTTTACAGAGCATCACGTTAAACGAACGATTTTTTTTTCGCAAACGAGATGCAACGTAATTTATCATTCATACATCTACCTTGTGTAGTCAACCAAAACATGCTTCAAATCAAAAGGTCAAAAACTGAAGAGAGGCTTTTAGAAGCTTGCCGTAAAGGCGACAGAAAAGCTCAGCGCGAGTTGTACGAAAAGTACGCTGGCCTGATGTTCTCTGTGTGCAGACGGTACATCAGCGAAGAAGAAGCTGCTGAAGATGTTTTGGTATGCGGATTTATGAAAGTGTTCAGTAAAATCGACCAGTTCAAGAGTGAAGGAAGCTTTGAAGGCTGGATTCGAAGAATAATGGTCAACGAATCACTAACATATATTCGAAAAAACAAGAGCCTGTACATGCAGGTAGAGATTGAAAATGCCGAACGCGAGCCAGACTACAATCAACTCCAGGATCACCTGGAAGTGGAAGATCTAATGAAAATGATCAACCGATTGCCTACCGGCTACAAAACGGTTTTCAACCTCTACGCCATCGAAGGCTTTTCGCACAAGGAAATTGCCGAACAACTGGGCATAAGTGAAAACACTTCGAAGTCGCAGTTGAGTAGAGCAAGAGCCCATTTACAAAAGCTTTTGGTCGAAGCAGAGCATTATTTGAATGATAAATTATTGAGCCATGAAGGGTAACCCAATTGATGAACTATTCCTTAAAGGACTGGCATCGCACAAAATGCCACCTCCGGCAGACATCTGGGCCAAACTAGAAAACCAGCTTCCTCAAAAAAAGAAGAGAGGAGTATACTTTTGGATGAGCATTGCAGCCTCCACCATGCTTTTGGCCGCAATGGGTTGGCTGGCCCTAACCAACACCGGCAAAGAACCTTCCGGCCAGGAGCTAGCTCAACAAGCTACAGAACAAACGGGCCCGGCCAATAACATGCCACCAAAAACTCAGGCTACACAGCCACAAACCCTGGCCAAGAGAGATAAGCTGCCGGATGCAACGAATCCTCCGGTTAAAATACCCACATTGGTAAATGCTAAACAACTCGACCAAACAGCCCTGGCCGAGACTCAGGCAACCCTGCCTGTAAACCTTGCCGATGTAAACCTGGCAGAACTCTCTATAGAACCCATAAGCCCTACCACACTACAAACTCCGGTGCTTTTTGTTAGCAACCGTAGGGCAAGAAGCCTAAGCATAAACGAAGACGCTCTATTAGAGCAACTAATCATTAGCCCTGCCGAAATGGAAGCTGTTGAAAACGAAAGCAAGAAAAAGCCCGGGTTTTTAAACAGTATTGTTAGCGTAGCCCGCAGCGTAAACAATGGCAAGAAGGCCATTTCGGAAATAAGAAAATCCAAAAACGAGTTTGTTTCCAATGAACTCAAGTACGGCCTCAAAACAGAAGGCGAAGACGAAGACATTGACGAACACCCTCCATTGAAACAATAGTCAACAACTCAAAATAAATATCAGATGAAAACTACCTTACGAATGGCAGCACTAGTTGTGCTGATCACGGCCTTGGTGAGCCCGGCACTCCAGGCACAAACCGATCTTTCCGATCGACTGACAGTTACCTCCAATGTATGGAAAAAGGGACTTTCTCCCTCCACTAACCTTACCGATTTTGAACCAACAAACACCCTGAAAGTAGAGAGTCCGGGTCAGGTGAACACGCATTCCATAGCAAACAGCCTGAGAAGAAGCCCCTTCGATGTAGACAAGTATTATCCACGCAGGGGCACGGAAAACTTCTTTAATGTGTACCTGGGACTCAACAACTGGTTAGAAGATGGCGACCTACCCAACAGCGATAAGCTCTACAGCCTTCTACCCATTAACTCATGGTATGTAGGACTCAACTTCGACAACATTTCGCACCTACTCGGTCCGCTCTATCTCGACTGGGGAATTGGAGCCAGTTTTCTCGACTACGCCTTCGAGAACACCCGTGTGAGTGTAGACAAGGTAGATGATGCCGTAGTGTTTTCAGAAAGAAATGACATCACCGGCCGCAAAAGTAAAATCAATGTAGGCTACCTGAATGTGCACTTTGTACCAACCATTTCCTTTGGCCGATACCGAGATTTCAGAGTAGGCTTTGGGGTTTATGGAGGCTACCGCATTAGCAGCAACACAAAAATGAAGTACGATGACGCCTCTGGCGACAAGCAGAAAGACAAAATGTCTGACAGCTTCCATATCAATCCATTCAAGTATGGATTCAGAGGCCAGATAGGGTGGGACTTTATGGACTTGTTCTTCAACTACGATCTCACGGAGTTCTTCGATGAAGACAAAACCGCCCCGCGCTTAACTCCGGTAACCTTTGGTATAATCTTTTAAACAACTCAAAAGTTAAACAACATGAAAAAAGTAATACTACCCATACTGCTTGGACTGGCACTGGTCATGTCAGCTTCTCAGGCACATGCCCAGGTACGATGGGCAAAATATGGCGACTTTGAACGACTCGACACGGTAGTAAGTATTCCTCGGGCAGAAAAGAACAAGCTCTACATATCTGACGATGATTTCTACCTCCGCATTGGCTTTCTTGGACTTGAACTGGAAGTGGAAGATCGCTGGGAGTGGGACTACAGAGACTGGAGAGGAAGCAATGCCTCTACCATAGAGTATTTCGAACAACATGATCATGGCACACTGCGCGGACTGAATTTTGACATTGGTTTGAACAATTATCTTTCTGACGGAGATTTCCCCTCTTCTTCAGATCTTTATCAACTCAAACCCATCAGTTCCATATATACTGGGCTCACCTGGAATCACACCTCCTACATTTCCAGCCCCCTCTTTATTGAATGGGGTGGTGGATTTAGCTGGTACAACTTCAAATTTGAGAACGCTTCTACGCGACTCGACCCTAACGGTGGGCAACTCAATTTCACTGAGGCCAACAATATTAACAGTGCACTTAAAAGCAAACTCAAGGTAACCTACCTCACTTTTCAGGCCATTCCCATGATAGATCTTGGCCATGGCAAAAGAATAGTTAGAAGGTTTATGGAAGATGACGTACGAGTAGCGTTTAGCGAACGCAGAGGCTTCCGTTTTGGAGTTGGCCCCTACGTGGGCTTGCGACTAAATAACAAAGCCAAATACATTTACCGCAACGATGACGGACGTCAGAAAGACAAAGAGAAAGGCGGGTTCTTTGTAAACGACTTCCGCTATGGTCTAAGAGCTCAAATCGGAATTAACGGCTTCGATATGTTTATGACCTACGACTTCAACGAGCTTTTTGAAGAAGGCAAAGGGCCCCAGTTAAACCCCGTCACTATAGGCATTACCTTCTAAAATCAGACAGCCAAACCAAAACTTTGGCTGACCCTGCACAAAACGGTCTTAAGAGAGCCAGGCTTTTAGGCCACTGAGCTACTTTTGAGACCGTTTTTTATTCAGCTCCTACCTCTCCATCCACTGGCGTTCTTCTCCCTTTAGCTTAAGTAACTTAGCAAAATAACGTCCTGTTGGGCGGTTGGCAGTCATAAGAACAAGAAACACGGTAAATACCATTGCGTAAACCATATCTCCTTTTTCATAAAGACCATAAGCACCTATGGCTGCACCAAAAGCCCATAGCACATTCCGATACAATATCGGCTTGCGCAACATCTTCAGTTTTACATCCAACTCCTTAAATGGCTCCGTAGCCTTGCGCATATCCCTGTTCCATGTCGCTGTTGTACGCATAATAATGTACCCTACACCAATCCCCATTACCCCATGAAACATGAGATCGGGGTTATCGAAAAACACCGAACGCAAATCCCCTGCCTTGTTCTTTTCTAGAAAAACCCACCCAAAGGCCAGCAAGGGCAACATCAAAAGCAGGTAAATCAGTGATTCCAGCCGTTTAAAGTAGGCTTGCTTATCAAATTCAGGGTCGCTTAAATTCATAAAATCAAGAAATTAGCTCTCAACAATTATTTGCTAACGAACGTTAGTATGTATATCTTTGAGTGAATGGAAATACTGGTTAAGAAATCACGCAAGCAACAAATAGAAGAGAAAGCAACCAAGCTTTTTAGGGAGAAAGGTTATGCTGCCACTTCTATGCGCGACCTGGCTCAAGTGCTGGGCATTGAGGCCGCCAGCCTTTATTCACACATCAAATCTAAAGAAGAAATTCTTCAAAAGATATGTTTTCGCATGGCCGACCAGTTTTTTGCGGCCTGGAAGGAAGTGGAAAAAGAGCAAGGCAGCTTTTCGGCAAAAATGGAAAAAGCGGCCATTGCCCATGTAAAAGTAATTACGAAAGACACCGATGCCTCGGCTGTATTCTTCCATGAATGGAGGCATTTGAGCGAGCCGCACCTCTCTGAGTTTCTGATGATGAGAGAAGACTACGAGGGCCGCTTTAAAACCATTATAAGAAATGGTATAGAAAATGGGGAGTTTGAGAAGGTAGATGAAAAGTTTATGATGCTTACCATACTTTCATCGCTCAACTGGACGTACAACTGGTACAAACCTACCGGTAGTTTGCGCCCGGAAGAAATTGGCAAACAACTCGCAAACCTGATATTGAACGGATTAAAGAAATAAAACTATGTACGGAGGTGGAAACGTTTTTGAGGCCATGAAGGCTACTGCCCTGGCTGATGAAGATCCAAAAAAATTGGCAGAGTTTGAAGCACGAATAGACAGAGGTGAGAAAATTGAACCGACTGACTGGATGCCTCAGCTCTACAGAAAACAGCTTATTCGAATGATTGAACAACACGCTCATTCGGAAATTATTGGTGCTTTGCCGGAAGGCACCTGGATAACCAGAGCTCCCGGCTTTAAAAGGAAGCTGGCCCTTATGGCCAAGGTTCAGGACGAGGTGGGCCATGCCCAATTGCTTTATGCTGCGGCAGAAACCCTTGGCAAGCCTAGAGAGCAAATGATAGACGACCTTATTTCAGGTAAGTCTAAATACTCTAACATATTCAATTACCCGGCTTTTACATGGGCCGACTCTTGCTTCATCAGCTGGCTGGTTGATGCAGGAGCTATTGTGAACCAACTGGCAAACTCCAAAGGAAGTTATGGTCCTTACTGCCGCGCATTGGAGCGTATCTGCGCAGAAGAATCATTCCACCTAAAATACGGTCACCACTGTGTGATACACTTGGCTACCGGCACCAAAAAGCAGCGAGAAATGATGCAAGCTGCGGTAAACAGATGGTGGGCTCCCATGATGCACTTCTTTGGCCCTTCTGATAAGATTTCCGTTCACTCCGAAATCTTAATGAAGTGGAAAGTGAAAATGGCCTCGAACGATGAATGCCGACAGCAGTTTTTAGACATGTATGTGCCCAAAATTTGGGAACTGGGATTAACTATTCCGGATGATAAACTGCGTAAAAATACCGAAACCGGCCTATGGGAATACACCGAACCTGATTGGGACGAGTTTAAACGTGTGATCAATGGCGATGGCCCTTGCAACAAAGAGCGGCTGGCGGTAAGAAGAATAGCGGAAGAGCGCGGTAAATGGGTGCGAGAAGCTTTGCTGGCCCCCAAAGCAAAATATGTAACACCACTAGCTTAAACCATGCTTCAATCATTAGACCCCAGAGTAAACCGTTTAGGCTTACCCAATGAATTCGACACGCCAATGCCCAGTAAAGAGGCCTTGGACCAGTTTGAAACTTATGAGGCCTTTGTGCAGGTAAAAGAAGGCAAGCCTTTCGAACATGTGGGTATTGTACATGCCCCCAATGAAGAAATGGCTTTTCTCTTTGCCAAAGAGCAGTATAGTCGTAGAGGCATGTTCTGCAACTCGTTGTGTGTTGTAAAAACGGAAAACATAAAAGTGAGCCCTTATTCAGAAAACGATATCGATATCTACGATTCATTTTCAGGAAAATATTCGGGTAGCACCAGCGAATCTTTCGAGGTGTTTCACCTCACAAAGCGAGGCAAGCAACACAAATATGAAGGAAATGTGCTTGCCAAAGATTATGACGATGCAATACTGGCCGCCAAAGAGAGTTTTCCGCGAGACAAGGCCATTATGAATGTGTGGATAGTAAAATCGGAAGACATCTATGTTTCTGACGAGGAAGACAGGGATATATGGGACACCCTGAAGGAGAAAAAATACAGGGACGCCATTGACTACAAAGCATCGGATAAAATTAAAGCATTTAAAGAAGAACAAGCCTAATGAATACGGAAGCACTTAAAGAGTTGATCTATAAAATGGCCGATGACCTGTTAATTCTAGGGCACCGAAACTCGGAATGGACAGGCATGGGACCTCTTTTGGAAGAAGACATTGCTTTTTCTTCTATGGCCCAAGACAAAGTTGGCCAGAGCTGGCAACTCTATAAAATACTGCATACGCTGGGAGAAAACGATCCGGATACGGTTGCTTTTATGCGCAATGCCGATCAGTTTCATAATGCGCAGCTCTGCGAACTACCAAACGGAGAGTACGACTTCAGCCTCATCAGGCATTTTCTTTTCGATACTGCCGAGCTGCTCAAATATCAGATGCTGGCCAATTCATCTTATACTGATCTGGCCAACCTGGCTAAAAAGGTAAAAGGTGAGGCAAAGTATCATTCTATGCATGCCAAAATATGGATTAAGCAATTGGGTTCGGCCACACCAGAAAGTATTGAGCGTCTGCAGCAGTCGTTGGATGTAGCCCTACCCTATGCACTGGGCATGTTTGAAAAATCGCCATATGAAAAGGAGATCATCGATGAGGGATTGTTTGGGGGAGAAGAGGTATTGATGGAAGCCTGGAAAGCGGAGGTAGAAAAAATCATTTCTGACACCAAACTGATACTACCTGACTGGTCTACTATAGCGCCTGTTTATGGCGGACGAAAAGGGGTTCACACAAAACACCTGCAGCCGCTGCTTGATGAAATGTCGGAAGTATTTAAAGTTGATCCGACAGCCGACTGGTAAAACCGACCATTGATTGGAGGGGAAAAGTGTAGAGGAACGAATGAAACGCATGGGCATGGAGAAAGAAATTTCAGCAGAACAAATAAAACAATGGCTCGATTCAGTGAAAGATCCGGAAATCCCGGTGCTTTCGCTGAATGACCTTGGAGTAATTACGGGCATTGACATAGGCAATGATGGCAAAGTAACGGTGAACATGACCCCAACTTTTGCCGGCTGCCCTGCCATGGATGTTATGCAACAGGATGTTGAACAGGTACTGCAAGAAAATGGCATTGCCAACTATGAGGTTCGTGTTTCTTTCGACACACAGTGGAACTCCAATATGATCAGTGAAAAGGGTAGAAAAGCACTGGCCGAGTTTGGTTTAGCTCCTCCCCCTAAGCACAACCTGATTGTAGATATAGATATTATTGAACACGCTAAGTGTCCGAACTGTGGAAGTGATAATACCGAAATGAAAACACCTTTTGGCCCAACACTGTGCCGCTCTATACACTACTGCCACAATTGCCTCAATGCCTTTGAGCAGTTTAAACCGTTGTAAGGCTATACTTTTTCCCACAAACTATCTACAAAAAGGCCTTCAGCATGATTGAAGTGCCTCACCACCTTGAAGCCCGTGGCTTTGGCCGTAGCACTAATCATTTCGCACGAATATTTCTGAGAAATTTCGGTGTGAATTGGCTCCCAGGCCTTAAAGCGGAAAACCATATCTACATCGGCTAGCCTTACTTCCTGCTCCTCTGTACTCACCAAAAAGCTTTTGGTCTCTCCTGTTATAGGATCGTACGTTGGGTAATGCACAAATTTAGAGAGGTCGAAGTCGGCTCCAAGCTCATCATTAATGCGCTGCAGCAGATTAAGGTTAAAGTCTCGGGTTACTCCCTGGCTGTCGTCATAGGCAGAGAGTATTTTCCTGGGGTCCTTCATGAGGTCAAACCCTATAAAGAGTAAATCACCGGAAGACATGTTCTCTGACAACTTGCTAAGAAATACTTCTCCGGCCGACCGACTGAAATTGCCTATGGTGGACCCTAAAAACATAACCACCTCTTTTTGCAGATGATTCTCCTTGAGCGCAGCCAGAGCTTCGAAATAATCGCCCTCTATAGGCTGTACATTCACTTTGGGCAGTTCGCGGTTGACAGATTCCTTCAATTGCACCAGCACATTGGCTGAGATGTCGATGGGGCTATAAATAAAACTTACTTGTTGGTTAGAAAAGTACTCGAGCAGTATTTTGGTTTTAGAACCATCGCCTGCCCCTAATTCAACCAATCTAAAGCTCTCATCTTCACCCAAAAATTCTTTTAGAATTTCGTCTTTGAATGTATCGATGATCTGCTCTTCCGACCGAGTTAAGTAGTACTCATCCAGTTTCATTATTTCCTGAAAAAGCCTATCTCCCTCCGCATTGTAAAAATACTTGGAGGGCAACCTTTTGGGTGTCTGTCGGAGGCCTGTTACAATATCTTTGGCAAAGCCTTGTAGTGCTTCGGTGGTTTGTGTCATTTTATATGTGTTGTGCTAGTCTAAAGCCTGTGAAGTGCCAACGTAAATTGGGGTGAAAGAAGTTTCGGTATGATGGCCTAATGTGGTTCTTCATAGTGGCAAAAGAACCTCCTCTCAACACCATTTGATTGACCATAAACTTGCCATTATACTCTCCCAGGGCTCCTTCTACCTTTTTGTAGTATGGATAAGGCAAATATGACGAATTGGTCCATTCCCAGACATCTCCATAAAATTGAGGATTATTCCCTTTTCGAGGCATAGTTCTAAAGTTGCGGCAATCCATAAGGTTGGCCTCTTCCGGAATTTGGGGGGAATACATTCTGCAAGCCACTTCCCACTCCTGCTCAGTTGGCAATCGCATGCCTTTCCACTTGGCAAATGCATCAGCTTCATAGAAACTTATGTGAGTAACGGGTTCTTCAGGGTTTACCCGCTCTTTGCCAGAAAGAGTAAAGTGATACCACTCCTTGCCTTCCTTCATCCAGTAAAAGGGCGCACGTATATTTTCCTTTTTCACCCATTCGTGCCCCTCCATGAGCCAAAGATTGAAGTCCTGATAAGCCCCCGCATTTATGAATTCCATAAACTCTCCGTTGGTTATGAGCCTGTCTTGTATTTCATAGGCATGAAGAAAGACCTGATGCTCGCCCTCTTCGTTGTCGAAATGGAACTGCTGGCCTGCATAACCCATTTTATAAACCCCTTCCTCCACGGTGAGCCATTTGCTACTCAAATTAGGCTGATAGCGGGGCTTTACTTTTTCCTTGTATACAGGAAATAGCGGATTTATGCCCAATATGTGCTTAATGTCATACACCAGAAGTTCCTGATGCTGTTGTTCGTGGTTAAGCCCTATTTCAAAAATATGTGTTTGTTCTGGCGTAAGTGGTTCCTGAAGAAGCTTTTCCATGTGCTCGTCCACATAGGCTCTGTAGGCTTTAATTTCGTTGACAGCAGGTCTCGATAGTGCTCCTCGCTCAGACCTAATCCAACGCTCTCCCTCGTTTTCATAATAGCTATTGAAAAGGAATGGGTAGTCTTTATTGAATAGTTTATAGCCAGGCAGGAACTTATTGAGTAGAAACACCTCGAAAAACCAGGTAGTATGAGCCAGATGCCACTTAGGCGGACTTACATCGACTACAGGCTGAACCACAAAATCTTCCGGCTGCAATGGTTCGCAAATTTCTAAGCTTAAGTCGCGAACCTCCTTAAATTGTTTCGCTAGAGTTTGAGGCGTAGGGGGAGTTAATACCGTATCCATATTCAGAGTTACTGAATATTGAACAGAAAGGCAACGACTAAGGTTTTCCACTTGGCCGGCCGGAGGACAAAAAAAACCGATTGAAGCAAAGAAATGTACTACTCCAATCGGTTTTTTCTAACAGAAGCTCATGGGCAAGTTATAGCATACTTCTACCCAATTTCAATGACTACACCGTCTGTAAGCGGATGACTCACACATGGCAGCACGTAGCCTTCGTCCAACTCGGCCTGAGAAAGCCCTTCGTCCTCATCCATCTTCACTTTACCAGACAGACACTTTCCTCTACAGGCAGTACAAAGTCCACTTTGACAAGAAAATGGCAGATCTATATCTTCATCTAGCCCTTTTTCTAGAATTGTTTCGTTGGGCTGAACAGTGTACTTATACTCCTCTCCATCGTAAATAATGGTTACCTCTCTGGCTATTACTTCATCGGAAGAGCTTTCTGTGGCTTCACTTTTACTATCGGATGTAAAACTTTCTTTCCTTATCAAATCTTGCGGAACCCCAAGGTTGCTCAGTGCCGATACGGCTATATCCATCATGGGTGTTGGCCCGCAAATAAAGTACTCTGCACTCTCATCTTTGAGTTCATTTTTTACCTGCTCTATGATAGGCTCACTCAGGTAACCTTCATGTTGTCCATAGCCTGAACCATTATTTTCAAGTACATGTACAACCTCAAACTGATCTTCTTTGGCCAGCTCTTCAATTTCTTTCTTAAAGATTATGTTCTCTTCATCCCTATTGGCATAAAGTAGTGTAACCCTTGAAGCTGGCTCCTGGCTGAGAGTAGACTTAGCCAAAGACATGAGCGGAGTAATTCCACTACCACCGCCTATGAGTACGATATTACGCTGGTTGGTGGAAGAAAAATCTGTGGTGAAATTACCTAGTGGCTTCATCACTTTAAGGGTATCTCCCGCTTTGACTTTCTCATTGAGATAATTCGATACCTTACCCCCTTCTACCCTTTTTACCGCCACTGCGGGATATTCATCTACAAATGGAGACGAACAAACCGAATATGCCCTTCGCTCTTCCTTACCATCTACCTCTACAATAATGGTAAAGAACTGTCCTGCTTTATATTCAATAGGTCCGCCAGCCGGATGCTCAAAGTGAATAGAGACAGCCTCTTTGGTTTCTCTAACCACTTCTTTTACCGTTAACTGTATAATACCGGTGTCTTGCTTTTCTACTTTCTCTTTTGTCTTCTTAAATAAGCCAAATGCCATATCGTTAATTTATTTCCGCTTATAGGATGCTTAGTTTACTAAAAAACCCAAAGTAAGCGTAAGGGTTTAATTTTCTGGGCAAAAGTACTGACTAATAAACTAGAAATGAAGCAAATCGATGACATTGCCCTTCAATTTTGAGGCCTCAGTGATGGGATTTCGTATCTTTGCGCTTTCCTAAAAAAACCATAGTCTTTCATGGAATTAAGTAGCCTAACGGCCATAGCACCAGTTGACGGTAGATACCGAAGAGTGACCAGCGAGTTTGCCAACTATTATTCGGAGTATGCGCTCATTAAATACAGAGTGGAGGTTGAAGTTGAGTACTTTATTGCGCTCTGCGAAATACCTCTTCCTCAGCTAAGTTCAGTAGATGAGTCTGTTTTTGAAAACCTCAGAGATATTTACCGATCGTTTAGTTTGGAGGATGCGGGTAGAATAAAAGAAATTGAGAAAACGACCAACCATGACGTAAAAGCGGTTGAGTACTTTCTGAAAGAAGAGTTCGACAAATTAGGGCTGAACGATGTGAAAGAGTTCATTCACTTTGGACTTACCTCTCAAGACATTAACAACACCTCCATTCCACTTTCTTTGAAAAGAGGGCTACATGAAGTACTTGAACCAGCCATTGTGGAGGTAAACGAGCTTATTAAACAAATGGCCGACCAATGGAAGCATGTATCCATGTTGGCCAAAACTCATGGGCAGCCGGCATCACCCACACGCTTGGGCAAAGAAATGGCGGTATTCTCCACTCGAGTAGATGAGCAGCTGGTGTATTTGGGAGATATTCCTTTTGCAGCTAAGTTTGGCGGGGCTACAGGCAACTTCAATGCACACCATGTGGCTTATCCGCAAACTGACTGGATTGCATTTGGCGACCATTTTGTGAAGGAATACCTGGGGTTGCAAAGAAGCCATCCCACCACTCAAATTGAACATTACGACCACCTGGCTGCACTCTTTGATGCCCTGAAGCGAATCAACACAATCCTGATAGACTTTTCGAGGGATGTGTGGCAATACGTTTCAATGAACTACTTTAAGCAGAAAATAAAAGCAGGGGAGGTGGGGTCTTCGGCCATGCCTCATAAGGTAAACCCGATTGACTTTGAGAATGCGGAAGGTAATTTTGGTATTGCCAATGCCTTGTTCGAGCATCTTTCGGCCAAGTTGCCTATATCAAGACTGCAAAGAGACCTGACGGACTCAACGGTACTAAGGAATATTGGTGTGCCTTTAGGACATATGCTCATAGGGCTTAAATCGCTGGTAAAAGGAATTAATAAACTAGAACTGAATCAGGCTGCTATTGATGCCGATTTAGAAGAAAATTGGGCCGTTGTAGCTGAGGCCATTCAGACCATTCTTAGAAGAGAGGGCTACCCCAAACCATACGAGGCACTGAAAGGCCTTACACGAACTAACTCTAAGATTACTGAAGTAACAATCAAAGAGTTTATAGGAACGCTGGAGGTTAATGAGGCAGTTAAGCAAGAGCTCCTGTCTATAAGCCCATTTAACTACACGGGCCTTTAAAATAAGAAACCCCGGAGCAATTGCTCCGGGGTTCAAAAACCTAGTACACGATTTTTTTAGTCTCTTGATATTTCAATCACAGAATCCGTTTTAGGATCATACTCCAAAAGTGGGTTATAGAGTATCTCCCTGTTTCTGAAATCATATAGGGTAAGTGATCTCAATTCATAATAGGCTACCCAATATTGCTGAAGGGCACTAATGTAATTTCTTACGGCAGCGTCTTTAGTTTCACGAGCATTGTTGAGTTCCAGAATGCCTACTTTACCGGCCAAGTAACGACCATTAGTAATTTCAAATCCTTTAAGAGCTATTTCTTGCCTTTTTTCTGCAATATCGATTTGACTTCTAATTTGGTCAAAGTTTCTTACCGCGTTGGCAATCTCCTGCTCAAAGTTAATCTCATTTTGCTCTACGGTAAACTCAGTATTTGCCTGTCTGGCTCGAGCCTGATTCATTCTAGCCTTATTTCTACCTCCATCTAAAATAGGCAGCGAGAACGTTAAAGAAACCCTTGAACCGGTAGCCACATTGGCACCATCATAAACACCACTCAATGAATTTACCTGGGCACTGTTATAACCAAACTGCGCTATTAAATCGGCTGAAAAGCGTCTGGCTCTGGCATCGGCCACCTGCCGCTCGGCCTCCAGTCTTTGCAATTGAAACTCAATCCATTCAGCCCTATTGTCTTTGGCATATTGCAGTGCCTCTTCATAATCGATGCTAAACTCCGGAACATCTGAGGGAGGAACCAGCTCTAGTCTTACATCATCTCTTAATCCTATAAAGTTTCTTAACTCCAAGGAAAAAGATTGAACATCCAGCCTTGCCTGCTGAGCTTCAGCCTGAGCAGTCAACAGGTTCAATTCTGTTTGAAGCAGTTGGTCTTCCGTAGATGTACCAATGTTATATCTACCTTGTTCAATTCTATAAATAGTGTCGTTCGATTGCTCATTCTGAATGGCAATTTCCAGGTTTTTCTGCTCAACCAGCAATCTAAAAAAGAATTGTGCAGCAATTCTCGAAGTCTCTTCCATGTCCTGCACATAGCTTTTCTTGGATTGTTCGTACTCTAAAGGCTGAGTCAACCTGTCCCACTTGAATGGGTTTACATTAAAGAGCGGTTGTCTGATGGTCAGGCCCACTGGGTCACCTTGATACAGTGTTTTCGGGTCATTGGGGCCCAATAGTGCATAATTATCAAACCTAGCTAAATTGGTTTCGAACGAGACCGTGGTATTGGTCCAGGGTAATACCTGCTGTAAACCCAACGACAGATCGGAAGTATTCTGGTTAACCGTTCTGTATTGCACCGAACCATCCTCTTGAACAATAGGTGTGGCTCTATTTACATAGTTGGGCAAGTTTCCTGTAAGTAGCAGCTGTGGCCTAAGCTGAGACTTATAAACCTGATAACTCCAGTACCCTAAAGTTCTAGATGTCTCTGCTTGTTTGGCATTTCTTGAGTTTTCCCTTGCCAAACGAATCGTTTCCTCAAGGGTTAGTACTTTTACCTCTTGAGATAATGCTATTCCCGTCAGGCAAAAAAATGATAGAAGTAAATAAATGACCTTTTTCATAGTGTTAATGTGGTTATTCGTGTCTTAACGAAGTAATAGGATCTTGACTTGCAGCTCTGCGCGCAGGAGTAATTCCGAAGATTAGACCAACTGTTGCTGCTACACCGAATGAAATCACAATTGAAGTAAAACTTATAGCGGTAGGGAAATCGGCCAAATTAGATACAGCATAGGCCAAACCTATTCCGAGAATAACGCCAACAATACCACCAGTAATAGAAATCATAACGGCTTCGAACAAGAACTGCATAACAATGTCTGAAGACTTTGCACCAATGGCAAGCCTTAGCCCAATCTCTTTTATACGTTCCATTACAGAAGCTAACATAATATTCATAATACCGATACCACCAACTAGCAATGATATAGCTGCAATAGCCGCCAATACAATATTGAATATATTTTGAGTTCGCTGTTGTTGCTTAAGTAGTAATTCCGGAATAGTGATTTCAAAGTCTACCACACCATAGTGCCTACGCTCTAACATACGCGCCAGAACATCGGCTGTAGGGTTGAGTTTAGCAGACTCTTCTACCTGCACTACCAAACGGTCAATCTGATGATAATTCTTTGGTTTGTCATTAGACGAATCGTTTCCCCCACCTGAAATAGAAATCATACCTCGGAAGCCGCCAAAAATTTGAATGCTTGATCCAAAGCTTTTCTTTAAACCGGAGCCGGTTACCAAGTCGCGGTTGATGTAACGAATGAGCACCGTTTGAATAGGTGTATAAACATCCATGTTATAATCTCGAATTCCGAGGTTGTTAATGGCCTTTTCAGAAATAAAACGCTCCTTGAGTACACCAATCACTTTTAACCATTGGTTCCCCACTTTGATTTGCTGTCCGATGGGGTTTTCGCGAGGAAAAAACTTGGAAGCAATGCCTTTTCCAATAATGCAAACAGGCATTCCGAGCCTAAGCTGTTTCTCGTTGAACATTTCGCCATCGAGCAACTCAAAATTGGCCACCTCAAAATAAGCAGGTTCAACACCTACCAACTTAGAGCTTCTTCTGATCCCGTTTTTAATAATATAAGTCTCTAAAAGAATCTCAGGGCTGAGTTTCTTAACACCGGGAATGGTATTTTCAATGCTCTCTACATCGAGTAATTTAAGTCCGGGAGAAAACTTCTTTTTGTCTTCATCGTCCGACTCGCCCAACTTTTGTTCTACCTGCTCTATGTTGGGTTGTACAATAATATTATTGACTCCCACCAATTCGATCTGCTCCAGGATTTCGTTCTGCGCACCATTTCCAATCGCTAGCATGGCAATAACTGCTGCTACCCCGAAAATGATACCCAACGCTGTCAGAAGCGATCGCACCTGATTGGCCAACACTGCTTCTAAGGCAATGTAGAAATTGGAAAGTAAACTCTTTTTATTCATGCGATTTAGAGTTTTGGGGCTTATCGGTTAGGCTGTCCTGATCGGGCGGCACCTTCTCTACCTGAAGAACCGCCTTGAGGGCGCTGACCACCTCTCATCATGTTTTGCAGTTGAGATGGGTCTGTTATTCCCCGGTCTTTCAATCGTTGAATCATTTCGGGAGACATTGGCTCTCCATTAGGCAACACCCATTTAGAGGCATCGTCCAAAGAGTTTTCAGGATCTGTAGTCTCGTATTTCTGATTTCTCTTGCCATTCAACTCAGGCAATAACTTAGGTTCTTTACCCTCAATGTTGTCAGGACGACTTAGGTATAATACCTCGCCCGGCTCAACACCCTTCTCAATAACAGCTTCGTTGCTATTGGTTAGCCCCACTAGCACTTCTTGCAAGGTGCCATTCTTTTTGATCACGTAGTTAATGGAGTCATTGTAGGTATTAAGACATTCCAATGGTACGTATACCACATCTGTGAGCTTCTGAGTGATAATAACATTGCTGGTTGTCATGGCTGGTCTGAGGTCGCTGTCTCTTTCGTTTACCCTTACCACAACTTCAAATACCTTGGCGTCAGAGTTAGGATTTTGTTGTCCAACTCGGGCAACTCTGATTACACGTCCGGTTAATTTCTTTTCAGGAAAAGCGTCCAAACCAATTTGAACTTCTTGTCCCACTTTTACTTTTCTGATATCTACCTCGTTGATGTATGTTGTAGAAATCATGCTGGAAAGGTCGGGCAACTCGGCTACTTCTGGGTTCCAAACATTTATTTGTGAGCCCTCAACAATTCGTTCGCTTCCCATTTTGGTATAGATAACCATTCCGGCCTGAGGAGCCAGTATTCGGAAATCTTCCAATACCTTTTGCATATTATCATAGCGCGACTGACGTCTTCTCAAATCGGCCGTCTCTTCAATCATCTTTGCTTTGGCCTGCTGAATTTTGAGTTGATATTCTTCCAGCGCCCGGTCTTTATCGCGCTTAAGCTTTTCTAACTCATTCTCATATTTCTTGATGGTGGCCGGTGGTTCATACTGCGATTGCTCAAGTTGCAATTGCTTCTCTTCAATCTGATAGTCCAGATTAATAAGTTTATCGCGCTCACTTCTAAGAGTTAGTGCAGTATCGATTTTGGCGTTATCGAACTCGGCAATTTGAGCATCCAGCTGTTCTTTCTCTTGCTGGATTTTATCATATAGCTCACTAGGGTCTAATTGGGCCACAAAGTCGCCTTCTTGAACCTGGGTGCCTTCTTCTACTAATCGCTGAACTGTAATTTGGCGAATACCATACTCTCTGGCATTTATTGGTCCCATGATTTTGGTCGACCTTTCAGCGGATAATTCACCGGTTGTCGTAACCTCTACAGTAAAGGAGCCTTTTTCTGCTGTTGCGAACAGCGCAGGACCTTCTTCTGCCGAAGAGGGATTGAACACTGTGGCAGCAACAATAATGGCTGTTACTACAACTAAGGCGAAAATGGTGAGTTTCTTTTTCATGACTCTTTTGTCTCTACTTAAAATATGTTGGCGAAATTATGTTTATTCTTGCTGGATTTTCATCCACCTAAAAAACTTTAGCACCTCTAAAATAATTAGAAAGTGCGCCTTTTACAGCTTTTAACAAGCTATGGTGTAAACTGCCTCCTTTTTTATTTGTTCAACACCACAGATTGCCAAAGGCTCATATTTTTAGATGTTTTAAAGGGTTTAATGGTTTAATAAAAATTTACCCATTTATAGGAGCGGTAAATAAGCCTCATTATTTGAAGCATCAATGTTTGGATGGACTTAGGCCAAAAAGTATTGATTTCTATCTTTGACGAAACTTAGACCATGAAGAAGCTCATAAGTTTAACCCTAAGGTTTGTACCACGCAGGTATCTGCAATACTTCAGCCATTATATTCTCCGATTTGTGAGTCTCTTTATGCGCGGCAATAATGTGGAGTGCCCTATTTGCGAAATAAAATACCGAAAGTTTCTTCCTTATGGCCGGCTAAACCCAAGACCCAATGCCTTGTGCCCGGACTCTCTTTCGCTGGAACGGCACAGACTCATGTGGCTCTATCTTAAAGAAAGAACCAGTTTTTTTAACGCTCCTCATAAGTTGCTTCATATAGCTCCGGAGCTTTGCTTTATAGATCGCTTTAAATCAATGGAGAACCTGGAATACACCACTGCCGACCTGGAATCTCCACTGGCCGATGTAAAGATGGACGTTCATGATATTCCCTTTGAAGACAATACCTTCGATGTGGTTTTTTGTAATCATGTAATGGAACACGTAGAAGATGACATCAAGGCCATGTCTGAGATTCATCGTGTATTAAAAAAGGGAGGCTGGGCCATCATTCAATCTCCACAAGATTATAGCCGCTCTACAACGCTCGAAGATCCCAACATTACCGACCCCAAAGAACGTGAAAAGGTATATTGGCAGGCCGACCACGTAAGACTCTATGGCCTTGACTACGGCCAACGCCTCCAAAAGGCAGGGTTTACGGTAAAAGAAGATCGTTTTGTAATGGAACTGCCAAATGAAATGGTAAGGCGCTATGCGCTCCCAGCTAATGAGATTATTTATTTCTGTGCAAAAAACTGATTTCCTCTAGGCCTTATCACTTCTGCAACTATCCCCATTCCATAAGCATATAGCTGAATGAATGAGGTAACAATACTAAGCACCCCCACTCTAAGACTTTTGTTCTTTACAACACTATGTAAGAATATGGCCAGATAGTAAAACATCAGAACAAATGCCCCAAGTTTAAACAGGCTCTGTGAGTAGAACAGCGTGGAGAACCATCCATAAATTATAAGCACAAAAAAGAGTGGCAACAGGTGAATTAACTTCATTTCTCCGGGCCAAAAGCGGTTTACATTGACTCTGGCTCTTCCAAAAAAATGTAACTGCTTGTAAAATTGGCTTAGGCTTGTTCTTCTTTTATGATATACATAGGCCTCTGGAATAAGTGACGCCTTAAAGCCTGACTGGAGTATTCTTATACTAAACTCAATATCTTCGCCCATCCGGGTTATTTTATAGCCACCCGTGGTATCGTAAACCTTACGGGAAATACCCATGTTGAAACTGCGAGGATGAAATGTTCCTACATGTTTCTTATTCCCTCGAATTCCTCCTGTAGTTAGAACGGAGGTCATGGAATAGCTAATTGCTTTCTGTAAACTACTGAACGAGGTGTGGGTTTTATCCGGTCCTCCAAAAGCATCTGCCGGCTGTTTTTCTAAAAAGCGATTAACCGCATCAAAATAGTGTGGTGGCACAATGCAGTCAGAGTCAAAAACAATAAGGTAATCGCCCACAGCCTTATCAAAACCAAAGTTTCGACTAAAGCCTTGCCCGCTGTTCTCTTTAAAATAATACCGTACCCTGAGCGTATCCGAAAAAGAGTCCGCCACGGATTTACAAGTCTTAGTTGAACCGTCTTCTACAAGGATTACTTCAAAGTTCTTATAGGTTTGTTGAACGAGCGAGTCTAAAAGCTCTTTAACCTCATCCGGACGGTTATATACCGGAACGATCACAGAATAATAGTGCATTACTCAACCCCTATGGTTTGGTCTATGATGTAGTCGTTTTTACGATGGTTGTTCATAACCATCATTTCTCCAATAAACCCGGCCAAAAAAAGCTGTACACCAATTATAATGGCCGCCAGCGATAAAAAGAACAACGGTTGTTCAACTACATCTCTGTAGTCTGTTGTATGGATAATATAAATTGCCCTAAGCTTCTCCCATATAATCCATAGCACCATGAAAAAACCGGCTAGAAAAGACAATGTACCAAGGGTACCAAAGAAATGCATTGGGCGTTTCTTATACTTGCTTACAAATGAAATGGAGAGCAAATCGAGAAACCCGTAAATAAACCTTTCCAAACCAAACTTGGTCTTTCCATATTTACGCGCTCTGTGCACTACTTCTTTCTCGGTTATCTTTTCAAAGCCATTACGCTTGGCTATTACCGGAATATAGCGGTGCATTTCTCCGTATATCTCCAGTGTTTTGACCAATCGATAATCATAGGCCTTAAGCCCACAGTTAAAATCGTGAAGACGAATACCTGAGAGTATGCGAGTAACCCAGTTGAAAAACTTAGATGGCACTGTTTTGCTGATGGGGTCATGACGCTTCCTTTTCCAGCCCGACACCAAATGATTCCCATCCTTAATCATACGATAAAGTTCTGGAATCTCGTCCGGACTATCTTGCAAATCGGCATCCATGGTAATTACAACCTCGCCCGAAACAAATCTAAACCCCGTATTTAAGGCGGCCGATTTACCATAGTTTCGGTTAAATCGAATGCCCTTGATAGGGTATGTACCTTTCAACTCTTCAATCACCTTCCACGACCCATCACGACTACCATCATCGACCAAAATCACCTCATAAGAAAAGCCATGTGAGTCCATCACACGGCTTATCCATTGAATCAATTCGGGAATTGACTCCTCTTCATTAAAGAGTGGTATAACTATCGAAATATCTATCAAGCTAGAATTCTTCGGCTTCATTCTTTGTAACTGCAGCAACAATTGCCCCAAAGATTAGGCCTGCAAAGATAGCCGAAATTATGCTGGCTATTACCAAAAACTCAGCCGTATTAAAGAACTCAACCCAATCGGGCACCGGTTGATTTGGATCAGGAGCTGGACCAAACGACTGATTAGCTCTCTGTTCTTTCAAGAAATCCATATAATCCGGGTCGATCATTACATATACATACTGAAGCACGGATCTCACAATTCCACCAATAAAAGTAACCCACATGGAAACAGAAAATCCTTGCCCAAAAGACATGAATCCTCCATTTTCGGCCTTAAAGTTCTTACAGGCCAATACCAATGCTGTAATTACAACACCCCAGCTAATTGGTATACCGGCAAAGCCTAAATCTAACCGGGCTGCCGCACTACCAATAAAAATCATAGCGCTAATTAGCCCAAATATGAGACCGTATTTACGACCAACAGCACCTGTTGTTATTTGCTCTTCCATAATTTTTGATTATAAGGTTGATATCTAGAAAAATACTTATTTATCTCAAGTTTACCTACAAATGATAAAACTGCATAGGTTTTTACTTGAGCGACAGATAAACCGGATTAGCGAATTATTTCGGCCGTTGGGTTCTAAGTACAATTGAAAAAATAGGTGTTAAAAATAAACCAATGATCACCTTTTTAACGAAGGCATCGAAAATCAGCGAACCTTTGGTTATCTCCTTAATGCCATCTAATTGTTGTTGATAAAACTGCTCCGGGTTTTCCTTTACACGACTCATTATTAGTTCTTTCATTCCTTCAATCTCCTCCAACTGCACAGATTTGTAAAGTTCAAAGTAGCCGGGCTCTATCCACAACACAAACAGCATAATAAACAGGGAATAAATAATCCCTATAAACACATAACTTAAAAAACCAATGGACATGCCATGATAAAACCGAAGCTCTCCTCGATTGTAACGAACCTTGAACTCGCGTATAGGAAGCACACAGAAAAAACCAACAATTACTATATCCAATAAGAACGAAACAAGGTTTCTCCAGGGCTGTTGGTCCAAGTAATAGAAGACTACGAAAGACAATACCGCCAACAAGCCTCCGGCAATACCGTAGCGAATACCAAGCTTGGGAATAATGGGCCTTACTTTCATATGTCGTTCAAAACAAGTTGACCATTATTGATAATCCCGAGCACTTTGCCTTTGATAGTCTGGCCAAATAAAGGTGAAGCAACCGATTTTGACTTATTTGTATGGTCATTCATTGTCCATTCGTCATTGTTGAAAAGAGTAAGACAGGCACTCTCCCCTTCTTTGATCTGGGGCACTCTCAGTTGTAGTAACTTTCTAGGCTTTGACGTAAAGAGTTCTATGGAGTCAAATAAAGAATCTCCCAAAGCCTCACTTACAACCCCAAAAAAGGTTTGTTGATTGCTCGATCCGAAATCGGCCAAGTCAAACTCCAGTTTTTTACTCTCCTCATCATGAGGAATGTGGTCAGACACCAAACAGTCTACCGTTCCATCCAATATTCCGTCTAACAAGGCCATACGGTCTGTTTCTGTCCTGTATGGAGGGCTCACTTTAAGAGAGGTGTCATAGTCTTGCAAGTCTTCATCCGTAAACTTCAGGTAGTTTACCCCTACATCACAAGTCACGTTCAACCCTTTTTTCTTAGCCACTCTAATCAACTCCAGGCCTTCACCCGAAGAAACCAAACTAATGTGTAGTCTCCCCCCTGTATACTCCAACAGATTCAAATCTCTTTGAATCATAAGCGTTTCAGCAAGAACAGGTATACCTTTAAGGCCCATCAATGTGCTCACTTTACCTTCATTCATATGTCCAAAGGAAGAAAGCATTTCATCTTCTGCTTTGTTAATCAGCAAACCGTTAAACTTCTGAAGATATTGTAAGCCTTTGAGCATGATGTCCGAATGCCATACAGGACGCAACCCATCACTAAAAGCTTGGGCTCCTGCAGTGTGCAAATCGATCATTTCAGTCAATTCCTTGCCTTCACAACCCAATGTAAGAGCGGCCATTGGGTGCAGTTGCACAGCCGAACTCTTATTCCACTTATGATAATATGAAACAGCATTTTTTGAGCTAATCACAGGTGAGGTATTTGGCAAAAGAAGCACGTCAGTAAAGCCTCCTGAAGCTGATACCGCAGCTCCTGATTCCAGGTCTTCTTTGTGTTCATTTCCCGGATCTTGATAGTGCGCTCGCATGTCCATCCAGCCAATAGAAACACAAAGACCATCAGCTTCAATAATTTGGCCTTCATACTCAATATTATCGGCAATTGTTTTAATGATGCCATTGCTAATGAGAAGGTCTTTATGCTGAAGGTGAAAAGAAGAAGATTTGTCGATTATTTGAGCGGAACGGATTAGAAACTCCATGCTACAAATATCGGATTAAAATTATTTCTGCAAAAAGAAAAAACAGTGCGGCAATTAAGAGTTGAGCCCATAAAGACTTGCCCACCACTCCAGCCTCTAAAAAGCGTGAGGCTGAGTTCTCCTCATTGAGGTCGATTACCGTTATATGGTCGTAACGATTTAGTTCAGTCAAAACTTGTCTGTCAATTGGAGAGATATTCGATTCCGATTTAGGCACATTAAAGGCTATGGTACCATAAGATTCCCCTTCAACCGTAATCGAATAGTGCCCCGACCGAACAACACCTTTCGGAATCTCAAAAATAATTTGTCCACCAAGCATCCTCTGGTCAGGAGTAATTGCACCATCTTGCCCCTCAAAAGTCACCACCTTGCCAATAAGCTCATCCTGGTTTGGATAAAAGATGGTCTCCTGGTCGGAATAATAGTAAACCTTCGACAGGCTGGCCTGGCTACCAAGTGCCAGCTTATACATCACCGGTACAAAAAGAGCATGGTTAGTATAAGAGGTATAACTTTCGTTAAAAGGAGAAGTATAGAAAAACAAATTGCCCGTTCGGCTCACCTTGGCCAAAAAGCTTCTTCCGTTCTTAAACGTTAGATAGTCCAGCTCGCTATTAAGTAACCGCCATGACACAGAAGCTTCTGGCATCTCAATACGCTCATCGGGCTCCTCGAACACTCCATCAAATATCGGGTTCTCAAAATCCGGCTGATTCAGTTCAACTCTTTCGGCAATATCTGAAACAACTTGTATTCCTAAGCGTGAAAGATCACTAGACCTGGTATTCCTATCAGGCACAACTATTACGCTGCCCCCTTCATTCAATCGATTTTCTAGAGCGTTCACCAACTGATTTGAAAATTCAGTCAGCTGATTAACAACAATTAGGTTAGCAGAAGATAAAACTTCGTTATCCAGAAAGCGTGAGTCCATTCTAACAAAGTCAAACATTTCGTTCTCGCTATAAAGTGCCTGTATAAACGAAGGAGAAGATGAGTCAAAAATCTCAATTACTTTGATCTTATCTAGAGCATTAATCGATAGATAAAAAGAATTATCGAAGAGTAGACCTGAATCATCAATCTCTACCAGAACACGCTCAAGACCTGCCGTTCCTTGTGGAATCTGAAACTCATGATCTTGAATTAACTGATTACCAAAATCTATTTCGGCAGTCCCAAAAAGCTGTCCATCAATATTTAGCTTCAGGTTAACTACCTGCTCATCCCTGTAGTTTCTTCTAACCTTAAGTTTTAACAAATTAGAAAAAGAACCTGAAAGAAAGGTGTTCTCCAAATAAGCGGTATCTATATATACATTAGAGACTTCTTCAGGTATTATGGGCACTATATAATAGTTATTACTTGTGTCCATACGGATAGCTTCAAAATCAAACTTATTCTGAAAATCAGAAAAGAGATAAATATCCCCTCTTAACCCTGCTGCACTAATTCGTGTCCCAACTTCTGACAAGGTTCTATCGGCTTCAATCTGCTCCAACTCAGTCAGCTGTTCAGAAACAGACTCCTTGGAATATTCTAGACCCAGAGAGTTTCCATAGCCATTTTCCAGGAGATGAAAGGAGGTGCCATCCGGATAGGCCAAAATAACATCCGATGCCTCCCTAACCAGCCGGTTAAAGTCATATTCACTATCCGTACCGGACAGGCTCAAAGAATTATCTAAGTATAGTATAACCCTCTCTTGAAGGGCCAAATCATCATCTCCATCCTTCAGTGTTGGCCTGGCAAAGGCAAGCACTAATAGTGAAACAGCTAATATTCTACACACCAATATCAGCAACTCTACCGGCTTTCTCTTAGCCGAACTCTCCTCCTTCACTTTCTTTAAAAAGGAAACATTTGGAAAGTACTGTCTCTTCGTTCTCCTAAGATTAAAAAGGTGAATTATGACAGGTATCAATATGGCAAACAACCCAAACAACACATTTGGAGCCAAAAATATAAGCTGAGCATTCATATGCTACTTTTCTATTACTAGTAGTGAACGCAAACTAGCGAAATAATTTATGCTTACTACACTAGTCTTTTAAGTAGCCTGACAAGAAGTATAAGCGGGTTTATATAGTGTGAGTGGGATATGGAGTTGAGATAGGGTATGTTTAAAAAATAAGGGCATAAAAAAAGGGACCCTTTGATAAGGATCCCTATAATAAGATCGGCAGCGACCTACTCTCCCACCTGTAAGGGCAGTACCA
>NZ_BNAG01000002.1:764238-917405 GCF_014653175.1 Roseivirga thermotolerans | reverse complement strand
AAAGACAAGGACATATTGGTTATACTTTTTTACAGAAAAATGAGATACGATTTATAGACATAAACTTACAGTCTAAAGATTATCAAATTGGTAAAAAGCTGAAAAAGAATAATGATTTTAAATTCTTCAATCTGAATGGAGTTCAGGTCTCTGACAATGAGTTCATCACAATTTTGAACGATGAGATTCTCCTACAATATAAAGCTTATTTAAAATCATCAGATGAGCTTGAGCAAGAATTCAAAGAACTAGAGAGTCTGTTATTATCGAATAATAAAAACCCCATACTTATTTCTGGTTTTTTTAAAAAATAGTCCCTACTAGCCCTGTCTTGCAGTGAATACTTTTGTTAATGATATTGTAACCTCCCATTATGGTAGCCTTACTTAAAAATGTAAGCTTCCCCAGAGTTCGTCCATTTAAAACTAGAAGATAACTCATCTATTAAACTTAGGGAGCAAATCATGAGTATACTCCACCCTCAAAACTTCCCCTTAAATAGTTTCTAGTTTAGATAATTTGAAACTATTTTTAGCCTAATGAAAAACACAATACTTGGAGTACTTTTTTTCTTTACTCTTTATAGCTGCCAGAAGCAATCGCAAAAAATTGAAGAACCAAATACTGAAGCGCTACGGTCACAAGTAAAACCTACAGAGGTAGTCACCGCCCGTGCCCGGTTCGGCACTTTCGAATACCGCATCAATGCTTCAGGACAACTGGCATCAGCCAACGAACTGAAGATAACTTTTCAGGGCTCGGGCTATCTGGAAAAACTCAACATCAAAAATGGCCAGGAAGTAAGAGCCGGACAGGTTTTGGCTGAACTGCAAAACACCAATGAAAAATTTGCTTTAGAAAAAGCGAAGTTAGCCCTTGAAAAGGCCTTAATACAATACCGATCTGACTCCCTCGGCCGAACAAGAATAACCGAAGAAGCCATTCAAACCCTACAGCTGGCATCCGGATTAAAAGATGCCCGGCTCAACTTGCAAGAAGCCCAGCTCAATCTGGAAAAAACGCTGGTTAAAGCTCCTATTGCTGGGGTTATTGCAGGTCTTGAGGAAAAGCAAGGCAACATTATTTCTGCAGGAAAAGACCTTTGTGTAGTATACACACCCAACCAAATGGTACTGACTGCTAATATCTTAGAGTCTGATTATGGCAGTATAAAACTAGGCCTTAAGGCCGATATTTATCCCCTTGCCTTCCCCGACAAACTGTATGAAGGTACTCTCATAGAAATAAACCCTAAAGTAGACGAGAAAGGAATGGTCGAGGTAAAACTCTTGCTATCAGACGCCCAAGGTTTATTGCCCGGGATGAATGCTCAAGCGGTTATTCGTGCCCCACAATCAGAATCAGTTTTGGTTCCGCGCGAAGCCGTAGTAATAAAGTCAGGTCGCCCGGTAGTGTTTACGATGGTAGATGGGCTTGCGCAATGGAAATATGTTGAAGTAGGCAAAGACAATGGAGTAGATATTGAAATAACCAGTGGTATAAACAGTGGCGATGAGGTTATTATTACCAACAATATCCAATTGGCTCATGAGGCAAGAGTAGTGAAAGCCCAGATGAACGGACAAACGAACTAAGCAAACCCATGGTAAAGTTCCTCATTAACAGGCCCATTGCGGTATTTTTGTCCTTTATTGGTATACTTTTCTTTAGTGTATTGGCCATTCGCCAACTCCCCGTTTCCCTACTACCCAATATAGAAGTACCCTCGGTTGTCATTAAAGCAGACTACCCAAATACTCCTTCCCGAATTATCGAAAACAGTGTCTTACGTCCCATCCGGTCAGAACTCAACTCGCTCAACAACTTAAAGTCCATTGAAAGTACGGCAGGCAGTGAAACCGGACTCATAAGGCTTGAGTTCAACTACGGTACCCGCATGGATCTTGCCTATATAGAAATCAATGAAAAGATAGACCGATTGCAGGAGACTCTTCCCAGAGGTATGGACAGGCCTAGAATTATCCGTATCAATACCTCCGACATCCCCATAATCAGACTTCAGCTTATACCCAAATCCCCATCCGACTTCATCGAAGTATCTAAGTTGGCCGAAAGAGTACTGAAAAAACGGATTGAACAACTTTCAGGAGTTTCTATTGTAGACATCAATGGGTTTCGCGATGAGTTCATAGCCATTATGCCAGACCGGGCCAAACTACAGGCCCTTACGATTCCCGAAGAGCAAATTGGACAAGTTTTACAAAGTGCCAATCAAGAGTTAGGTCAACTATCTATTAAAGATGGGCAGTATCGCTACTTCGTGCGCATGGCCAACCGGCTTGGCAACTTAGAAGAAATTAAGAACCTCCCATTGATTAATTCAAAGGGTGACATTGTGCCTTTGCACCGTGTGGCTACCGTAGCTTACCAACCCGAAAAAGTATTGGGCTATCACCTGTTCGGCAAAGAAGAAGGCTTGGTCATTACCATTCACAAACAAAATAGTGCTAAAATGACCGAGTTGGTTCCTTTGGTTTACGAGGCAGTAGAACAGTTTAAAAAGGACTATCCGAAAGTGAGTTTTCACATGACTCAGGATCAAAGTAACTTGCTAAATGCAGGTATAAACAACCTGAAAACCAGTCTTGTATATGGTGGTATTTTTGCCTTTGCCGTTCTTTTTCTATTTATGGGCAATGTTAGAATGCCCATTATAATGGGCATTACACTTCCTGTGTCCCTAGTCATCAGTTTTTTACTGTTTCGCGCGGCCGGTTTAAGCATCAATATTATTTCATTAAGTGGCCTGGCCCTTGGACTGGGAATGCTCATCGACAATGCCATAATTGTTATTGATAATATTACCCGCAAAAGAAAAGAGGGTCACTCACTTATTGACGCCTGCATAACCGGTGTTAACGAAGTTATGGCCCCTCTAATCAGTTCGGTATTAACCACCCTGGCCGTTTTTATACCTCTTGTCTTTTTGAATGGGCTATCGGGAGCACTTTTTTACGACCAGGCCGTTTCGGTGGCCATAATTTTAGGTACCTCGCTAATGGTTGCCTTTGTACTGCTTCCCCTACTATACCGCATGTTTTTTCAACACCACAAGGGAACTATAAAAGAAGACAGCTTTATATTCAGAGGAATATTAAAGGTATACAAACTGATTTACCGAGCCCTCTGGCGATTTAGAATAGTGAGCTTTCTTCTACTGCTGCTACTCATCCCTGGTTGCTACTGGATGGTTAACTTCATCGACAAAAAAGGATTACCTGAAATTGAAAAAACAGAAACACTTCTACAGTTAAGTTGGAACGAGCCTATTGATGCGGCTACAAGTATGCAAAGAATAAAAGCCTTGCTTGAAGAAATGAATATTGAGGCCATCACTGAATCAGACATTGGACTGAAACAGTTTATTCTGTCCGTGGATGAAGGAAGTATTGAACAGGCCGATATTTATTTCAACTTTCCTTCGGCCGAAGAAAAACGCCAAGGGGAGTTGTGGCTGCTAAACTACCTGCAAACCAGGCACCCGCAGGCCAGCATAACTATTCAGGATGCACCCAACGCTTTCGATCAAATATTCAATAAGGAAGGTTTCTATTTTACAGCCAAGTGGAAAACTCTTCAGAATGACGAATTACTGGATCATTCGGCCTATACCGAACTGGAAAATGAAGTAAACAAACTGGTAGAAACAGCGCCATTGCAAGGCAAAGGGTTCATCTACGAAGATGCTCTGGAAGCCACCATAAATAGTCAGAAACTATCTGCATATGGCATCAGCGAAAACGAGGTAAAGAATGTACTTAGCAAAGCGCTAGACGGTTATCTGGTTACTGAAATCAGACGCTTTGGCGAAGTAATTCCCGTGCGTGTACAACGCCCGAAGGCCGACTTAAGAAGTCAATTATCACAAGCTACCGTACGCGGCAAAATGAACCAGGAGTATCCACTCAGCGAATTCGTACAACTCTCGTTTACCAGTACAGAAAAAAACATAACAGCCGATAGAACGGGCGTCTATCAATCCATGGAATGGGAAGAACTATCAGAACAAGATATTCAAAAGCTTATGAACCAACTTCCGGAAAAGGCCGCTGAATCTGGGTTGATGCTGGACTTTGATGGCACTTACTTTGAAGACCTTGAAAATTTACGGCAGCTCGTTTTTGTGTTATTAATTTCTGTAGCCCTTCTTTACTTTATTTTGGCGGCTCAATTTGAGTCACTGGTACAGCCAATGATCGTAATTTTCACATTACCACTGGGTATTTTAGGGGCCCTGCTCATTCTGCAGTTTAGCGGAGGTAGCCTCAACGTTATGTCGGCCATTGGAATAATCGTTATGCTGGGAATTATGGTAAACGATGCCATACTCAAGATAGACACCATCAACCGATTGGTAAGGCAAATTGACAAAACACACCGATCAGCCTATAAAGAACAACTTGCCATGGCTATAGCCAAGACGGGTGAAATACGATTAAAACCCATACTCATGACTTCGATTACCACCATTTTGGCACTTCTGCCAGTGGTTTTTTCCTCAGGTATTGGTGCAGACCTGCAACGACCTCTGGTATTTGCCGTCATTGGTGGGCTCACAATCGGAACATTTACGGCACTCTTTTTTGTGCCTCTAGCCTACTGGTTTATTAGCAAAAAGAAGGCTTAGAACCTCCTCTTCCCCCTCCCTGCTAAAGGATGGTTGGGTATGAGAGAGCTATACTCCGTCTCCAATCGGTCAGACTGCTTGGGATGGTGCCACCAATAATAGTCTATGAAAACCAAGACAGCTAACCTCTTCCCCTCACAGTATTAGGAAAGGAACTTTGGGGGTATAGACACCTTATTAGGCTTAGTGAGTCACAGGTTACAAAAATGAACGTAATAAAAAAAGGTTACAGCTTTTTCAAACTGTAACCCTTTGGTTTTCAAGAGCCCCCTGCCGGGATCGAACCAGCGACCTACTGATTACAAGTCAGTTGCTCTACCAGCTGAGCTAAGGAGGCTTCTTTTTGCTTTTCGTTCAAAGCGAGTGCAAAGATAGAAGCGACTATTAATTATGCAAAGCCTGAAACATCAAAATTATCAACAATTTTGGTTGTACTTGATTATCAGAGACTTCTAAGAATGCGCAATTGCTTCTTTAACTCCCTCACCTCTTCTACTGCCTTATCGATCTTCTCATCAAACTCACCCTTCAGCTTATCCGCAGTCTTACTGTTAGCAAAAAACGATAGGTTGTTTCTCCATAAGGCAATGTTGTCTTCCAGCTCGCCTATCTTTCTTCTCAATGCCGCTTCTTTTTTATTCAGTCTCCTGTTGCCACCCGGGCCACTTTGCAGGCCAGACATTTCGGCCCTAATAATAAGCGACTCAGCTTCATTCTCTTCAAGACCCAGTTGCGCCACATAGTTTTCCAGTGCCTCAGAGAATTGTCCCTCAATAGTTTTAATAGCATTTCTCGGCACAAAGCCTATCTGATTGAACTGCTCTACAAGTTCCATTAGCTCATCTTCAGAAGCCTCTCCGGACTTGGCTTTCGTATTAAGCTGATTTATTATTTCCTCTTTTGCCTTTTGGTTTTCTACAAACTTGGCTTCAGCCTTATTCTGATGCGACCGCCTGTTGTTAAAGAAAGTATCGCAAGCCTTTTTGAAACGCTCATAAACCTCGTTCCTTTTCTTTTCAGGCACAGGGCCTATTTCCTTCCATCTGCGCTGCAAGTCTTTCAATTTTTCGGCTGTCTGCTCCCATTCATGACTTTCTTGCAAAGCTTCCGCCTCGGCTACCAGCGCCTCTTTCTTCTCCAGATTCTCCTTACGCTGACCTTCTAACTGCTTAAAGAACTCATTCTTATTGGCAAAGAATGCCTTAAAATTACCCCAAAAGCCTTTATTTACCTCTTTGGCCTTGTCGCGGGGAACACCACCAATGGCATCCCACTTCTTCTGAATAGCCAAAATCTCTTTGGTTTTGGCATTCCAGGCATTTATTCTGTCTGATGTAAACTCAGTAAAAGGTTCTAACTCTTTTACAAGAGCTTCCTTCTTCTCCAAGTTTTCTTTGAGGTCAGACTTGAGCTCTTCCAGGTACTCCTTGCGCTTCTTGTATATTTTGTCCGAAGCATTTTTAAACCGTTGCCAAAGCTCTTCTTGTACTTCTTTTGGTACCGGACCAATGTGCTTGTACTCCTCGTGCAATTCGTTGAGTTGAATTACCGCATCTTTAATGTTAGTGAGCTTATCCAGAGCCTCAGCCTTTTCGCAAAGCTCTGTTTTGGCCTCCAGGTTTTTCTTTCGGTCTAACTCTTTGAGTTCAAAAAGAATATGACGGTTATTAAAGAAGCGATCCAGCAGAGCGTTATAATTGGCCCATAGAGTTTTATTGTGCTGAGGCGGAACAGGCCCCACCTGTTTCCAGGCTTCCTGAATATCTTTTATAGGTTTAATGCTGGTAGTGGCCGACTCACCATCGACCAACTCTCTCAACTGATCGAGAAGCTCTTCTTTTTTTGCCAGGTTACGTGTTCTGGCAGCTTCTTTCTCTTTGTAGTAATTATGCTTTCTATCGCGAATTAAACGGTGGCTGGCATCAAACCGATTGAACAGTTCATCGTGACGGAACTCAAAGCTATCTTCTTCTCCTCCCTCAGCAAGGTACTTGTTAAGGGCCTCCTGTCTAAGGCCTTGTTCAAGATCTTCGAAGATAGGTACGATTTCGGCTAAAATACGATCCGATCGTTTGAACGTATCTTGCTGAGCAAGTTCTTCTATAACCTCTACCAACTGTTCTCTGCTGTATTCAGAATAATCCGGGAGTTCTTCCTCATGATCTTCCTCCTCATCCTCTTCAGAGTCGTTGTGCAGATCGTCTTCACTTTCGAGTTTTTTCTCGCCAGTGTTCTGTTCAGTCTGTCCGGTCAGTTTTTCCTTCTCTTCCTCTTGCCCCTTCAGGCTATCTTCTTCCGAACTGTTTTTCGGTTCTTCAGCGCCTTCGGTTATGGCCTCTTCCGGTTGTTGTATAGAATTTTCAGCTGTTGCCTGCTGAGTAGTTTCCTGTTGATTTTCAGTCAGATCGTTTTTCTCCTCCTGATCTCCCTGCTGCATGTTCTTTTCTTCGCTCATATCTTTAGATCTATCGGTTTGCACCGCACCGTTACGAAACCAAATTTAGTAAAAGAATCAATTTAAACGTGGGTCTACCGGGTAATTTGAAAACACCTTATATTTCCCCCCCATTTGCTTCAAAATGGACTTCCAAAGAATGTCGGACTCCAGGTCGAACACTTCCCGGGCAGTTGCTTTCTTTCTCACAAACCAAGACTGTCTATCGAGTTCCTCCCTCAGCTGTCCTGAGCCCCAACCGGAATAACCTAAGTAAAACTGTATGTCGTCTTCTTTTAGCAGCCCAGAATTGAGCATGAATTTAATGTGCTCGAAATCTCCACTCCAATGCAAATCCTCTCCTAAGGCAATGGATCCCGGAATCTGATCGGCTAACCTGTGGACGAAATGTAGTGTGTTTTGTTCTACCGGCCCACCAATATTGAGGTAACCGTTAAAATTAATCGACTCATCCATTACATCGCTTAATGTAAGGTCGCTCATTTTGTTGAGTACCAAACCAAAGGTACCTTCTTCTGAATGTTCACAAACCAAAATTACCGTTCGCTCAAAGTTTGGATCGTTCAAAAATGGCTCTGAGATTAGAAAGTCTCCTCGCTCCGGGTCCGGAATATTTTTGTCGTATTCAAACATATAATCGATTTGAATGGAAATTATAAATGCATCTTTACTTTGCCTAACGAAAAGGAAAAACTTTAGTGCTTAAATTTGTTACCTGAATAAAAAAACTGCTTATGACCAAATCCATTGCTGATCTCCGACAGGAATATACCAAAGCTGCTCTCGATGTAGAATCGGCCAACGAAAGCCCCTTTGTACAGTTCGAAAAATGGTTTGGAGAAGCGCAGTCAGGAGAATTGCTGGAACCTAACGCCATGGTGTTGAGTACAGTAGATGAAATGAACAGGCCTTTTCAGCGCACCGTTCTTATGAAAGCCCTGGATCATAGCGGTTTGGTCTTTTACACCAACTATAAAAGTAGAAAGGCGCGCCATATTGAAAAGAACAATCAGGTAAGTGTGTTATTTCCCTGGTACGCCATGGAGCGGCAGGTTTTCATTCAGGGAGTCGCCAAAAAGGTTTCGGCCAAAGAGTCATTAAAATACTTTACCAGTCGGCCTCATGGCAGCCAGTTGGGAGCCTGGGTTTCTCAACAAAGTCAGGTCATTAGTTCGCGTTCTATACTCGAAATGAAACTGGCAGAAATGAAACAAAAGTTTAAAGAGGGAAAAGTGCCTTTGCCCGATTTTTGGGGAGGCTACCGTATTGAACCTACTTCATTTGAGTTTTGGCAGGGAAGGCAAAACCGATTGCACGATCGGCTGCTTTATGAAAAACAAGCCAAAGGCCACTGGAAAATTAGTCGGCTTTCGCCTTGATTGCCGTAACTGTTTTGCCATTCGATTTGAGTTCAACCCCTAGCTACGCTCAGAAGCCTGTGGAAGTATCTTGGAATAATGAAGGCCACCCCTTAATGAACTCTAAACTCGTGACGATGGGCAGCATTGCAGCGCAAACCGTCTACAGTGGTTCTTCTAAACGAGGTCGAAGATTGAGCTTACACCGGGAGTTCTTTCTACAGTAAAGCCTTCACCGTATTTCACTCCTATTTCATGGCCATAATGAATACCTCTGGCCTCAATCATGTTTAAAAATTCCGGAGAGGAAATATAGGTAGCCGGTTCTTTGGATTCAGGATCGTGAAACTGCGATTTGAATGCCTTTATTGCTGCTAGCTTGGTTGACCAGGCCGAAGAGACATCAACAATTATATCGGGATCATGAGGGATACTCTGAATGTAGTGATATACGGTTTTGGGCCGCCAGGCTTCTTGTTTTTGCCCCTCGTGTTCCGTTTTTATCATGGTAAGCCCGGCTAAAAAACAGGCCTCACGAGCCAACTCAGAAGCTCTTCCATGATCGCTGTGCCTATCACTAATGGCATTAGCCAGTACAATCTCTGGCCTGTACTTTCTGATCATTTTTATGACTTCAAGCTGATGTGCTTCATCGTTGGTAAAGAAACCATCACGAAAGCCTAGATTTTCCCGTGCGGAAAGCCCCATGATTTTTGCCGAGGCTTGGGCTTCCTGCATTCGTATTTCAGGAGTTCCCCGCGTGCCCAATTCTCCTTGAGTAAAGTCGACAATCCCAGCCTTCTTCCCCATCGAAACCGCCTTTACGAGGGTTCCAGCACACGAAAGTTCTACATCATCAGGGTGGGCGGCCAACGCCAGAATATCTAATTTCATTACTATTGATTAGTGAAAAAAGGGAGATTAAGCCATCTCCTTTTCTGATTCTTTTTCAAACTCCTTTTCTGCGAGAAATCGCTCAGCATCTAATGCCCCCATACAACCGGTACCTGCAGCTGTTACGGCCTGACGATAAATTCTATCGGCTGCATCGCCCGTAGCAAAAACCCCTTCTACATTGGTTTTGGTACTACCGGGTTGTACAATGAGATATCCGGTTTCATCCATCTCAAGATAGTCTTTGAAAATATCTGTATTGGGTTTATGGCCTATAGCAACAAAGAAACCACTAATCTCCAACTCTCGTTTCTCTCCGGTTTCATTATTTATTACCCTAACCCCCGTTACACCGCTATCATCTCCCAAAACCTCTTCGGCTTCTGTATTCCATAAGATTTCTATGTTAGGAGTGTTTTTCACTCTCTCCTGCATAATGGTGGACGCTCTCATTTCGTCTCTTCGAACCAGAAGGTATACTTTAGGACAAAGGTTAGCCAAATAAGTAGCTTCTTCAGCAGCAGTATCACCACCGCCAACTACGGCCACATTTTTACCTCTGTAGAAGAAGCCATCACAAACGGCACAAGCCGATACTCCTTTGTTGGCAAATGTTTTCTCAGACTCTAAACCAAGGTATTTGGCACTGGCACCTGTTGAAATAATCACAGCCTCGGCCGTTACTTCATGCTTATCGTCTACCCAAACGGTATGAGGATATGACGAGAAGTCTACTTTTGTGACAACTCCGTAACGCACTTGAGTACCGAATCGCTCTGCCTGCTTTTGAAGATCTACCATCATTTGCGGACCGTTTACACCATCGGGGTACCCCGGAAAGTTCTCAACATCGTTGGTAGTCGTTAGCTGTCCTCCAGGCTCTCCTCCTGTATACAAAACAGGGTTTAAACCGGCTCTAGAGGCATAAATAGCGGCAGTATATCCGGCAGGGCCAGATCCAATAATCAGCACTTTTACGTTTTCTTTCGTCATCTCCTTCTCAAATTTTGTCAAAACTAAGCCTTTAACAGTTTTAAGCAAAGCAATTGTTCCCAATGTGGACACACAAAAAAAGGTGTCTTTTTAGGACACCTTTTCTTTTTTTTCTAATACTATCGATTAGCCCAGATAAGGCTTCAACGCCTTGCTGCGCGAAGTATGTCTTAACCTTCTGATGGCCTTTTCTTTGATTTGCCTTACACGCTCGCGGGTCAGATTGAATTTTTCGCCAATCTCTTCCAGAGTCATGGAATGCTCTCCATTCAGACCAAAATATAGCGTAATCACATCGGCCTCTCGTTGGGTTAGGGTAGAAAGTGCTCGTTGTACCTCTCTTCTCAGGGAGTCATTCATCAGACCAGTGTCTGGTTTTTCCTCCATGTCATTTTCAAGTACATCCAGCAAGCTATTTTCTTCTCCCTGAACAAATGGAGCATCCATAGACACGTGTCTACCCGAAATCTTCATAGTATCCACAACTTCATTGGTGGTTACTTCCAATACTTCGGCCAATTCATCGGGCGATGGCTCTCTTTCAAATTTTTGCTCAAGTTCAGAGAAGGTCTTTGAAATTTTATTCAATGAACCTACCCTGTTCAACGGGAGTCGTACAATTCTGGACTGTTCCGCCAGAGCTTGTAGAATGGACTGTCTGATCCACCAAACGGCATAAGAAATGAACTTAAAACCTCTGGTTTCATCAAAACGCTGAGCTGCTTTGATCAACCCAAGGTTTCCTTCGTTAATCAAATCTCCCAACGACAAGCCCTGATTTTGATATTGTTTAGCCACAGATACCACAAATCTCAGGTTGGCTTTGGTAAGCTTCTCCAAGGCCAGTTGATCTCCTTCTCGGATTCTCTTGGCCAAATCTACCTCTTCATCGGGAGTAAGAAGGTCTACCTTACCAATTTCCTGTAAATACTTATCGAGAGATTGCGACTCTCTATTGGTAATCTGCTTACTAATCTTAAGCTGTCTCATTCAAATAAATGCTTTTCTTCCTGTCTTTAAACAATTTGGAACAACTCGTAAATTATGAAAAGTTCCACTCATAACAACGTGGCAGATACTAATTCTGTTCGTTCTTATGCTCTGGTTTTGGTAATAAAACTTTTCTGGACAGTCTGAACTTGCCCGTCTTTTTGTCTATTCCAATGAGTTTTACGGTTACTTCCTCACCTACTTCAAGAACGCCTTCCATTTTTTCCAGTCGTTCCCATTTTATTTCCGAAATGTGTAGCAATCCGTCTTTACCAGGCATGAACTCTACAAATGCTCCAAATGGCATTATAGACTTCACCTTACCTTCGTAAACTTCGCCTACTTCAGGAACAGCTACTATAGCCTTAATTCGCTTAACAGCCGCCTGCATAGCCTCTTTGTTCACTGCAAAAACAGTAACAACACCGCTATCGGCCACCTCTTCGATATTAATGGTTGCTCCGGTTTCTTTCTGTATTTCCTGAATTACCTTACCACCAGGACCAATAACAGCACCAATCTGGTCTTTAGGAATATTGAACTTCTCGCTTCTAGGCACATGAGGTTTGAAGTCGGCTCTTGGCTCAGAAATCACCTCATTCATTACATTGAGAATATGGAGTCTTCCTTGTTTTGCCTGCTCAAGCGCTTCTTCCAGTACTTGGTAAGAAAGGCCATCAACCTTGATGTCCATCTGACAAGCAGTAATTCCTTTAGCCGTTCCGGTAACTTTAAAGTCCATGTCTCCCAGGTGATCTTCATCGCCTAAGATGTCAGAAAGAATGGCGTATTTTCCGGTTTCAGCATCTGAAATCATTCCCATGGCTATACCCGAAACTGGAGCAGAGATTTTAACACCAGTGTCCATAAGTGCCAAAGAGCCTGCACAAACGGTGGCCATAGAAGAAGAACCGTTAGATTCTAAAATGTCTGAGACCAAACGTATGGTGTAAGGGTTAGTATCTTCGGCCGGAAGCACTTGTTTTAGTGCTCTCATGGCTAGGTTACCATGCCCTACTTCTCTTCTGCCAGGTCCTCTGTTGGGACGAACTTCTCCGGTTGAAAAACCTGGGAAGTTATAGTGCAGTATGAACTTGTTATAACCCGACTCAGTAGCACCATCAATCATTTGCTCATCTAGTTTAGTACCTAGGGTACACGATGTCAATGATTGAGTTTCTCCTCGTGTAAACACAGCCGAACCATGAGCTGAAGGCAAATAGTCTACCTCACAGGTAATTGGCCTTACTTCCGTAAAGTCTCTTCCATCCAGTCGCTTTCTCTCATTGAGCACAAAGGTTCTGGCAGCTCTTTTATGAAGCTTCTTAAAATATTGGCTTATAAGGAATGAGTCGTATTCATGATCTTCAGGAAGTGACTCAACAAAAGCTTCTTTGATGGCTTTTACATCGTTGCTTCTAACCGATTTATCGGCTGTTTGCTTAGAAACAACAGCATATAACTTATCATATAGTTCAGATTCCATTTTAGCCCAAAGCTCCGGATCTGACTTTTCATGAGAATATTCTCTTTTTTGAGTAGACCCAACTTCTTGGGCCAATTCAATCTGTGCCTGACACTGCAACTTAATGGCATCGTGGGCTACTTTCATGGCCTCGAGCAAATCTGCTTCTGAAACCTCTTTCATCTCGCCCTCAACCATCATTATGTTTTTGAGGTCGGCAGCAACAATAATATCTAACTCGGCAGCTTTGGCTTTTTCCTTATTAGGGTTTACCAAAAACTCACCTTCATATTTAATCACGCGAACCTCAGAAATAGGTCCGTTGAAAGGAATATCTGAAACAGAAAGAGCAGCAGAAGCTGCCAATGCTGCCAGAGAATCCGGCATTACATTCTCATCGTGAGAAATCATAGAGATCATCACTTGCGTATCGGCATGATAATCATCTGGGAATAGAGGTCTTAAGGCTCTATCGACCAATCGGCTAATTAGCACCTCATGATCTGAAAGTTTACCTTCTCTCTTTAAAAAACCGCCAGGAATTTTACCTGAGCTAGCAAATTTTTCCTGATAGTCTACAGAAAGAGGGAGAAAGTCTGTGTCTTCTTTGGCTTCAGTAGCTGACACCACTGTAGCGAGCAACATGGTGTTGCCCATTCTTACCACTACTGAACCGTCTGCTTGTTTTGCTAGTTTACCCGTTTCGATTGTGATTTCCGCGCCATCGGGCATTTTGATGGACTTAGTTACAATTTTCGACATATATAGATTTTAAAATAAGAAAGCAGGAAGTATGTTCATCCTGCAATAAAATATAAAAGGAAAAAAGGGAATTCCTAAGAACTCCCTTCTTTAATATTTTACTTTCTAAGGTTCAATTCCTTAATGATTGCTCTGTAACGCTCAATGTCTCTGTTGTACAAATAGTCGAGCAATCTTCTTCTTTTACCTACCAGTTTCAAAAGACCCAATCGAGAAGAGTGATCTTTCTTGTTAACTTTTAAGTGTTCTGTAAGGTGATTGATTCGGTAGGTAAAAAGTGCAATCTGTGACTCAGGAGACCCTGTATCACCTTTTGACTTTAACCGACCATGATTCTCAAACAACTCTTGTTTCTTTTCGCTTGATAAATACATGCTTAGCTAAATTTGATTTTTATAATTAAAACAGCCGCAAAGGTATGAATTCGAAGGGTAATTAACAAACCTTAGACTTCTTCTGATCGATTCTTTCTCCAAAAGAATTTCTTAACCTTTTCCCAGGCATTGAGATAGGCATCTACTTCGAAGAGACGAGAGTCGTTTCTGGCCTGTCGTAAAAAGAACAAGCCTATGGGTAGTAAAACAGCATTGGACATCCACACTGCTACAACCGGATCTAACACACCTTCTTTTCCCCACTTGTCTCCGGTGGTATTTAAAACGTAGTAAACCAAAAAGAAAATAACTGAAACAATAACCGGCAGCCCCAATCCTCCTTTCTTAATAATGGCCCCAATGGGAGCACCAATAAGAAACATTATAAGACAAGCCATTGACCTGGCTATCTGTTGGTTCTTGGTGACTCTAAACTTACGTTGATCTCTCTGCACATTCTTCAGCGTTGTAATTCGGCTGTTAAGAATATTTCTGGCCGTTCTGGTATTGTTAACGCTATAATTAATGGCCGTGGTAATTCGTAAGTTGTCGGGATTAGCCTTAGACGGTTCATAATATTCCTTCAGCCGTTCTAAGGTCTTATCTATCTGCTCTTCTGTATAAACTTTATTTTTTTTACTTATCGCTGACTCTTGTTGCCGGGCATATTGCTCTCCCCTGGAACGAGCAGACTCTAACTGCTCTTCCAAATCGTCTTCAGCTTGAGTATCGGTCTCACCTATCTTTGCATCACCGTTTACCAATCGTTCTTCCGGCTTGCTGCGCCCCATCACACTATCGGGGGTTACCATATCATCTGCCTTTGACTTCTTTTTGGCTTTTTCAAGATTATACAGCGAATCGTAATATGCCTTAGGTTTGGCAATCTCTTCAGGAACATCAAGGTCGCGAGCCAAATGAAACCTGAAACCATTGGAACTTACCTGGGTAAATATCTGTGCTTCTTTAGAAAGTATATCACGCTGCATGGAGTCTATACCTTCTATTAGCTCTTGGCGGGTTTGCACCAGACGACTCCTTCTGAATAATTTTTCATCGGTATCGCCCATATCGAACGATGACAGATCGAAGCGGATAATGCTCTTAGAAAAAGTATCTCTAATAAACTGCCCCCCTTTTTCTTTGTCATCCCGGGTTTCGTTCATATTCTCCTCGTAGCGCTTTCCATCGTAGAGTTCTAAAGCCAGATAGCGTTGATTCATAAAGGAATACATCCGGCCGGAGTCGGCCAGAATTACCTTCTTATTCCCTTGAGAGCTATTGGAAGTATGATCGTAAATGATAATATCTTTTAATTGCTCATCGCCTATTTTTTGATTCACCTTGATACTGTAGCCCGGTATACCATCGTAAAAAACACCTTCCTTGATATCAAGGGCAGGTTTTTTGGTTCGCATATCCCATAACAAGCTGTAGGTTTTGAGGTTGGTTTTAGGTACAAGTTGGGTGTTGGAGTAATAGGTAAAACCGGTGAGGCCCAGCACAAAAATAAAAATGGGCAGCAACGCTCTTACCAAAGATATTCCGGAGCTCTTCACTGCGGTTAACTCAGAGTGTTCTCCCAAATTACCAAAGGTCATTATTGAGCTTAACAAAATGGCCAGAGGGAATGCATCGGGGGAACTGGATATCGAAAAATAGGTAATGAGCTCAGCAAAGACAGAAGCACTTAACCCCTTGCCCATAATTTGGTCGAAGTATTTCAACAGGGTAACCAGCAGGAGGATAAAATCAACAACAATAAGGGTGAGCAAAAAAGGTCCTATAAAGGATCCGAATACCAACCTATCTATTTTCTTCATGCAGCCTAATTTGCCCCGGTTAGGCCTCAAAGATCATGCCTTTAGCTAGTAAATGCAAGCCGGTGTTAGCTTAACCTCCAATGAGTTCTTTTAGTGAGTATACAAGGTTTTCCCAAAGATCCTGCTGCTCTTCTTCATCGTCTAAATCAGAGTAGTCGGTAATCTGTAAAAATACGGTTTGGGTAAGCTCATTTACATCGAGTTTCAGCTCAAGATAATTGGGGTCGTCTTCGTCTTCCTCAGTTTCGGGGAGAAACTCAAATTTGACCGAATGATTGGTACGCTGGGAAACTTTTCGTGCTTTATGCTCCTCACCATCCCACAAAAAACTGTAGACCTTGTCTTCATTAATGTTCACATCGTCTGCAAACCATTGAGCAAGGCCACTGGCCGTACTAAGGTAAGGGAAGAGCATCTTTTGAGAAGCGTTCACCTCAAACTCCGTCACGAACTTTAACTTTCCCATAGGCTGAAAAAATGAAGTTGGGTAATATAGAACTTAATTACCATTTCGACAAACAAAAAAAAGTGTGGAAACAGGTTGTAATAATCAAGTTTAGATAATTACCTTTGCACCTCAATTTTAGCAAGCCCGTAAGCGAAAAGGCTATTTTGGTATCCTAAAATTGAGTAAACCGAAGGCTAATCCCTTCGGATAATTTCAAGGAATCTGGCGAGGTAGCTCAGTTGGTTAGAGCGCAGGATTCATAACCCTGAGGTCACGGGTTCAACTCCCGTCCTCGCTACCAGAAAGCAGCTCATTGAGCTGCTTTTTTTGTTTCTTACAATCTTTCTGTTCTAAAACCACATTCCCTACTAATAGAATGGATTCTATAATTGGCATTTTTCGCCATATTGAACTTTATGAAAAAGACTACCCTATCATCACTCATTCTACTATTACTGCTAGCCTGTGACGTTAATCATACGCCCAAAAATGCAGCTATTAGCGAGAAAGAAGTGACTACCTGCATTGAGCAATTCTTTGAAGCCTTGGCTAATGGCGACAGTCTACTACTAAAGCAAACCCTTAGCAAAGACTTCTATATGTTTGAACATGACGAGATTTGGAATACTGACAGTCTGTTGGCATTAATGTCGGCTACGCTGGGCCGAAAGTGGTCTGTAAATGAGGAACGAATAACCATAATTGACAATACCGGCCACATTAGTTATTTCAATCAGGGAATCATTCCACCGGACAGATCGTGGTTAGAAAGTGCATTAGTAGTTAAAGAAAACGGATCTACCAAAGTCGTCTTTTTACATTCCACTAAACTCTATCTAAAATAAAAGCCCCAACCTTTCGGCAGGGGCTTGCATATATTATCTGAATGGTAATTTACTTTACCTTATCTACTACTGCTTTGAAAGCTTCCGGATGATTCATCGCTAAGTCGGCAAGAACCTTTCTGTTCAATTCAATTCCAGACTTACCAATTTTACCCATTAGTTGAGAGTAAGACATACCATGCTCTCTGGCACCGGCATTGATTCTCTGAATCCAAAGTTTTCTGAATTCTCTCTTCTTGGCTTTTCTGTCTCTGTAAGAATAAGTGAGACCTTTTTCAACTGCATTTTTAGCTACAGTCCAAACATTTTTTCTACGTCCCCAATAGCCCTTGGCTAATTTCAGAACTCTTTTTCTTCGCGCTCTAGACGCTACAGTATTTACTGATCTTGGCATTTTTTTGTTGTTTTTGATTTTTGGCGTCTCAGAGAGAACTTAATACCAAAACTCCGGTTAAACATTAAACCTTAAGGTTTTTTTAGATGTTGAGCATGTGCTTCACGTTTGCCTCATCAGACTTGTGTACCAAGCCCATGTGAGTCAAATTACGCTTCTGCTTCGTTTCTTTTTTAGTCAGGATGTGGCTTTTGAAAGCGTGCTTTCTTTTGATTTTGCCGGTTCCTGTCAACTTGAAACGCTTTTTCGCTCCAGATTTAGTTTTTACTTTAGGCATTTTATAAATATTAGTTTTACTAACTTTTCTTTCCTGCGCTCTTAGGTGCCAAAAACAAGAACATTCTTTTTCCTTCTAGTTTTGGCAACTGTTCTACTTTGGCGTACTCTTCCAAAGCCTGGGCGAATTTCAAGAGCAAAATCTCGCCTCTTTCTTTGTATACAATTGTCCTTCCTTTAAAGTGTACATAGGCTTTCACCTTTGCCCCTTCTTTAAGAAAGTTAATTGCGTGCTTTAGTTTGAACTCAAAATCGTGATCATCGGTATTGGGTCCAAATCTAATTTCCTTGATTACTGTTTTGGAAGCTTTGGCTTTTATCTCCTTTTGCTTCTTCTTTTGCTCGTACTTGAACTTAGAGTAATCAATTATTTTACACACGGGCGGTTTCGCTGTAGGAGAAATCTCCACAAGGTCAAGGCTTTGCTCTGCAGCCATCTGTAAAGCCTGTTTTAATGGAAAAATCCCCTGCTCTACGTTTTCACCGACTACCCTTACTTCGGGTGCCGAAATTCTTTCATTGACCTTGTACGGTTCTTCTACCCTGCCTCTTTGCGGGTAGTTCCTTCTCATTTTAGCGATTGTAACCTCCTTGTTTTGTTAAAAATGACTGCAAATATCGGTATTATTTTCTAATAATCAACAACTACTCCAGACGATATTATACTGGAACAGTACCTAAAGATGCACTTTTCTCTTTGTTAAAATAAACAATAAAATCATCTACCGACATACTCCCTTGATCTCCCTGCCCGTGTTTTCTGACAGAAACCTGACCTTCGGCTGCTTCTTTTTCTCCCACAATAAGCATAATAGGGATTTTCTTTACTTCGGCATCTCTGATTTTCCTACCTATTTTTTCGTCTCTGTGATCTATAAATCCGGTAATATCGGCTGCCTCCAGCGCAGTATATACTTCTTGTGCATAGTCGGCATATTTTTCGGAAATAGGCAGAATAGCTACCTGATCTGGAGTGAGCCATAACGGAAACTCTCCGGCACAATGTTCAATTAACACGGCTACGAAGCGCTCAAGCGAACCAAACGGTGCACGGTGAATCATTACCGGTCTGTGCTTTTGATTGTCTGACCCGGTGTACTCTAGTTTGAACCGTTCGGGCAGCGTATAGTCTACCTGAATGGTTCCAAGCTGCCATTTTCGGCCCAGAGCATCTTTCACCATAAAATCGAGCTTAGGGCCGTAGAATGCAGCCTCACCCAATTCAGTCACGGTTTTTAATCCTTTTTCTACGGCTGCTTCTTGAATAGCGGCTTCGGCTTGTTCCCATAAATGGTCCTCGCCAATGTATTTTTGCTTATTTTCCGGATCTCTTAAACTTATTTGAGCTACATAATCTTCGAAACCAAGTGAAGAAAATACGTAAAGCACCAGGTCTATAACCTTTTTAAATTCATCTTTCACCTGGTCGGGCCTACAGAAAATGTGCGCATCGTCTTGCGTAAACCCTCTTACACGCGTAAGCCCATGAAGCTCTCCACTTTGTTCGTAGCGATACACTGTACCAAACTCGGCTAATCGAAGAGGTAAATCTTTATAAGAGCGAGGTTTGGAGTTGTAAATTTCGCAATGGTGGGGGCAGTTCATGGGTTTTAGTAAAAACTCCTCCCCTTCATTGGGTGTTTGTATGGGTTTGAACGAATCTTCTCCGTACTTCTCGTAATGGCCTGAAGTCACATATAAATTCTTGTGTCCAATATGAGGTGTAACCACAGGGTCGTAGCCGGCCTTTACCTGAGCCTTACGCATAAAACCTTCCAGTCGCTCTCTAAGCCTGGTACCTTTGGGCAACCAAAGCGGCAAGCCCATTCCTACTTTTTCGGAAAATGTAAAAAGCTCTAATTCTTTCCCCAGTTTTCTATGATCTCTCTTTTTGGCTTCTTCCAGGTTATGAAGAAACTCGGAAAGCTCTTTCTGTTTAGGGAAGGTTATACCGTAAATTCGGGTAAGCTGCTTTCTTTTTTCATCGCCACGCCAATAAGCTCCGGCCACATTGAGAAGCTTTACAGCTTTTATAAACCCGGTATTGGGTATGTGAGGACCACGACACAGGTCGGTAAAATTTCCTTGGGTATAAAAAGTGATGGAGCCATCTTCAAGCCCATCAAGAAGTTCTAACTTATATTCATCACCCTTCTCTTTAAAGTAGGCGATGGCATCTTGTTTGGCTACTTCCTTTCTTTCATAATTATTTTTTTCGCGCGCCAACTCGAGCATTTTCTTTTCAATTTGCTCCAGCTCGCTGGCATCAAATTCTTTATCGCCAAAGTCTACATCATAGTAGTAGCCATTCTCAATGGCCGGACCTATTCCGAATTTTATCCCCGGATATAGCGCTTCCAGTGCTTCGGCCATCAGGTGAGCCGAAGAGTGCCAGAAAGTAGCCTTTCCATCTTCATCGTTCCAGGTAAGAAGTTTAACCGTGGCATCTTGGGTAATTGGGCGGTTGGCATCCCATACCTCTCCGTTTACTTCGGCAGCCAATACGTTTCTGGCCAGGCCTTCGCTAATACTCAGGGCAACATCCATGGCAGTGGCCCCATTGGAGAATACTTTCTCGCTGCCATCGGGTAGTGTGATTTTGATCTCTTGATTGCTCATTTTAATCGTTTTCTGATGCTACAAACCATCAGTTTGGGTTAAAATCTATTCAGGCTGCAAATATGCAATTTAAATCTGCATAGCCTTGTGCTAAGCACTGATTTTATAACTAGAGACTAAGATTAAAGCTAAACTTTATGGCTGATTTTTCGACACCTGGATTTTCCAGATAGGTAAGGCGCCTGATATAGTCTACCCTAAAGAACTTAAAAATATTTTCTACCCCAACCCCAACTTCGGCAAAAGGCCGTCCGTTTTCCAGCACATCAAACTGTGGCAGAGAGTTTCCATTTTCATCGGTTAGTGCCTGCACATCCAGGGTGCTTTGACTCACTCCGCCAAAAAGAATATTGCCCGTACCTACTAGTCGCCACTTTAGTTTTCTAACTAACGGAACCCGGTTGAGGATGAACCCACCAAACTGGTGCTGATAACGTAAAGAGGCGTATGACTGACTCACAAACTCATAGAACTGCATGGTATTGAAGGCTATGGTGGTATACACAATTTGTTCGTTTCCAATATGGGCGTTCAATAGAGTATATGGCAGGTCTTCGAAAGTATGGCCGGCATTGATCTGGTAGTTGGAAACTCCCCAGAAGCCAAGCTTGAGCCTCTGCTGAACACCAAGATTAATTCTTGTATAGTCAAAATCTCCTCCTGCCACTCCCTTAAAGCCACGGGTAACCGAAGCCATAAACATGGGCCAGCGCAAGGTTCCCAGACTTATTCGACTGTTGTCGTTTATAATGAACGATTCGTCTCTGGCATATTTTAACCTCAGCGTTACTTCTGAGGTAGAGAAATCTGTCCCTAAGGGGCTATCGGGTTTCTCCAAATTGGTTCTGTACCTAAAATCGAATTCCGGCTGAAAGCTTTTGTTGGTAAGTAAAATTCCGGCTGAAAAGGCACGCGAAAACTGCCTGAAAGCTCCTAATTGATAACTTTCGTATCTAAACGGCCGAACGAGATTTCCTAGTTGAGTAAGGGCCAAAAAGGCAGTTCCACCATCAATATCGGTAAGGGCATCGGGTTGAATTCCGAACTGATCTATGTCTTTTCGGTAATTGACATTGAAGGTAGTCCAGTTGTTTCGGTCAGCAATCCAAGTGGCTCCCAAGCCATATTTGTACTTCTCGTCATCGAAACCATAAGCCATGTAGCCATTGAACTGCCATCTTCGGCTAAAGTGCTCATTGGTTCTTCCTCCCACACGAACACGCCATCCTTCAATATTATTGTTTCCGAGTAAAAAGGGCCATGGCCCCAGATCGAACGCCCCTACCTCCACATAACCTCTGGCAAAGGTTTTGGCCAGAGTGGTCCATGTTTTTACTATGGGTATGTTTTTAAGGGTATCAATCATAGAGATTACATTAATCTCTGTTGGAGTGAGCTTATCGTGTCGGTTTTGCTCCCAAAAGCTTTCATCATATTCGCGCGATTGCTCCGAAAGTTCAATAGCACGGTCAAAGAACCGGGTATCTCTTGGTTCTGTAACTCTCAGGTTTTGGTTGGAGGTATAGAATTTAGCCAGGAAACCGGCCGATTTATTGGTTATTTCGGCCACATCTACAAGCACACGGGTTTTTACCGGCAACCAGGCTCCGTTTTCTACCCTGTCTAATTCTTGTTGAATTTTAATTTTCTCAATAAAATTAAGATTGGCCGTACGCTGCACCGTAGCATCTATTTGTTTTATGGCAAAATCTCTTTTGGTAATCCACATTTTACCTACAAAGGCCAGCTCCTGATCGTTTTTAGGTTTAAAATCGAGCAGGTAACAAAACTCTCCACCAATAGTCACCGAATCTTCCAGCACATAGTCATAGAGAATTCTCCAGCCATCGGCAATGGGCGAGGCAAACTCCTTCTCAACAATATTCATTCGGTTTTGGTAAAAATTGTATTGCTGAAAGGATGAACCTATGACTTGTGAAATTAGACTTCCGTCTTCAATACCCACCCCGGTTATTTTGGTTTTGAGCACTTCTTCTTTAGAAAGTCTAGGGTCGGACCGATAATAGTATCTTGATAGCGATTCGGAAATAAAAAGGGGCAAAATGGGCTTTCCGTCTTCTCCTGCAATAACCTCTATGGAGTCTAGGACTGCCGCAATTTTTCTCATAAACTTCTTTTGCCTCAGCTTATCTGAAATATTGTCTACATCAATTTCAATTTTGTTGTAGCTATCAAACTCATAGGCAGCTAACCTGCGCTTGTCGTTCATGGGTTTATGATCCATTACCTGCCTAAGTATATCAAAGGCCGGATTTTCTACTTTCCCGGCTGTTACCACAAAATCGCTCAAAGCGGTTGCTTCAGGATTGAGCTGAAAATTAATGGTTTGGGTTACTCCTTTTTGGTAAGCCTTTGTTTTGGTTTCATAGCCAATGTAGGAAACCACCAAGGTATCGCTTTTGGCCTCACCTTTTATACGATAAAAACCATCAAAATCGGTTGGAACACCAATGGTCGTCCCTTGAAAGTACACGCTGGCAAAGGGTATTGGGTCTCCTGTTTCTGCATCAGTAACCTTTCCTTCTATAATGGTCTGACCAAAGACACAGTGGCTTATGCACCACAAGGCCAACAGAACCGAACAAATGGTTGTTTTCAATTTTGAATTTTTTGGTTGTAGAACTTTAGTGTAACGTTATGGCCGGATAAAAAGTAACTGGATTGAACAGATAATGTGCACAACGTCACTTCTTGCCGGATTGTTCCTGCAAAAAGTTTTTGATGTGCAGGTCGGACCTCTTTACAATTTGCTGATACCATTCGAATGTCAGTGTGTGTTTTTCTTCCTGGCTAAGCTGCCATGGTATGGCAGATTTTTTTAGCCTGTTGACCAATTCATTTAAAATAAGTGCTGCGCTCACCGAAACATTGAAAGACTCTGTAAATCCATACATAGGAATATACACCAATTGGTCTACCTCCTGTTTGGCATAGTCTGAAAGCCCTTGTTTTTCGGTTCCAAAAACCACAGCCAGCGGTTGCTCTAAATCTAACTCATATATAGATGCACAATTGGGGTTTGGGGTTGTACCCACTATGCGATAATTCTTACTTCGCAGTTCTTTAAAGCACTTTCGGGTGCTCTGCTCCTCACGATCAAACTTGTGAATCGAAAGCCATTTGGAGGCACCTCTTACCACATTGGGGTTCACGTTATAATCGTGCAGCCTCTGAGTTATGTACACATCCTGCACTCCAAAGCAATCGCAGGTGCGCATAACGGCACTGGCATTTTGCGAATGGTAAAAATCTTCCATTACAACACTTACGTGTCGGGTTCGATGTGCCAAAACCTCTTGTATGAGCTTAATCTTGTTGGGGGTAACAAAGCCCTCCAAATAACGCAATAGCTCTAAATTTACTTTCTCTTTCATAAAAAAAGCTGTCAGGGATAACCCGACAGCTCAGTAGATGAACAAACAATATTATTGAACCTTAACCCTAAAGGTTTATGTGTTTGTGCCAAGTAAACAACCTCGCTGCCCTAATACCCCTATTTATACCTATTCCGGCAGGCCTTACCTACTAAAACAGGTCGATGGTTTCGCCCACATTATATCCTCCTGTTTTATCTTCTCCTCCCTTTTTTCCAGATGGCTTGGGGTCTACCTTTTCCGGCTTTGAGCTGTCATCGGCAGGCTTGGCTTTATCAGCCTCAGGTTTTGCCTCTGCCGGGCCCTCCTTTGGTTCATCTTTTTGCTCAGCTTCGGGTTCTTCTTTTGTTTTTTGCTTCTTATCGCTAAGCAGCACTACTTTTTTTACCGAGTGCGGAGAAAGTTTATTTCCGGTAGCCTTCCAGCCTTTTACGTCTATAAGCATATCAATGTCAAAGACAGAGGTCTTCCGCTCTCGCGAACCTTTAACAGTATAGTGTACTTCCAGTTGAGCAGACTCCTCGGTGGTAGCCAGTAACAATTTTGCTCCCTTTTCTTCACTAATGAAACAGAAGCGCTTGTCCATAGTGGAAGTTTCTATCTGAAACCTTTTAATGTAGTGCTGAGCCGATGCCGGATCATAATGAACAGCGGCAATAGGTTTTTGTGGATCGAACTTCTCAATGAGGTGAATCTTATCCGGTTCATAGCGGTTAGTCAGGTCAAAGCTGGTGAGTTCATATTCACCATTGTTATAAATAACCAGTATTTTATCATCGGCCTGAAAATTACCGAGCAGCTCGCCCCTTTCATCCCGATTCAATCGACCCACCGCATCATCATACCAAATATCTAAGCCTCCAAGGGTAGACTTGCCTTCCATTTTGAGCTGAATTTTACGCACGGGATAGCGCGTAACAATATTACCTCCGGCTCCTCTTCCTTTAATCTCAATATCGGCAAAGTTGAAATCGAAAACCTTGATGCGGGCTTTGCAGCCTGATGTGAGGAAAACGGTCACCAGCTCAGCCTCGCCATTGGGGTTGGCTGTAAAGTACAATATTTTAGAACCTCTTGCTCCTTTGGTCAGGTCGTATTCCTTATCGCGGGTTATGGCTAATACCTGAAAACGTTTTACCATGGTGCGCCCGGTTTTACCATCAAGGTACATCATGTTATAAACCATGCGCTCATCGTTCTTATTAAAGACGCCCGCGTAGAGTATGTCTTTCCCTACAAATACTTTGTCGGAAATTCTTACTACCTGAAACTTTCCGTCTTTTCTGAAAACGATAATATCATCAATATCAGAGCATTCGCATACATACTCATCTTTCTTTAGGCCATAGCCAATAAAGCCTTCAGCACGGTTTACGTAGAGTTTGGCATTGTTGGCAGCTACTACCGTAGCTGCAATATTTTCGAATGACTTGATTTCTGTTTTACGCTCACGCCCCTTGCCATATTTATCCAAAAGATTCTGATAGTAGGCAATGGCATAGTCTACCAGGTTGGCAAGGTTATGTTCAACTTCAGCCAACTCCTCCTGCAGCTTCCGCATGAGCTCATCGGCCTTAAACGAATCGAAACGGGAGATTCGCTTGATCTTAATTTCGGTGAGCCTTATAATATCATCGGTGGTAATTTCACGATAAAAATCGGCTTTGAATGGATCAAGTCCTTTGTCTATGGTTTCTAAAACAGACTCCCAGGTTTCGCATTCTTCTATATCGCGATAAATCCTGTTTTCAATGAAAATCTTTTCGAGTGATGAAAAGAGAATCTTCTCCAGCAACTCTCCTTTCCTAATCTCCAACTCCTGCCTTAACAGATCGACTGTTTGATCTGTATTAAGCTTTAAGATTTCATTGACACTTATGAATCGTGGCTTTTCATCGATAATTACACAAGCATTGGGTGAAATACTTACTTCACAATCGGTAAAAGCGTATAGAGCATCTATGGTGATATTAGGTGACTGACCGGCAGCCAGTTCAATAAGTATTTCTACATGTTCGGCCGTGTTGTCTATTACCTTCTTAATCTTAATTTTTCCCTTATCGTTGGCTTTTATAATGGAGTCTATAAGACTGGTGGTTGTAGTGCCAAAAGGAATGTCTTTGATGATCAGCGTTTTTTTGTCGAGCTCTTCTATTTTGGCCCTCACTTTTACCTTACCTCCCCTGAGCCCTTCATTGTATTCTGAAAAATCGGCCATACCGCCCGTAGGAAAGTCAGGGTAAATTTTAGGCTTCTTGCCTTGCAGTATTTTAATAGAGGCCTGAATGAGTTCGTTAAAATTGTGGGGTAGAATTTTAGTAGAAAGTCCTACTGCAATACCCTCTACTCCCTGAGCCAACAGCAACGGAAACTTAACGGGCAGGGTGATGGGCTCTTTTTTACGGCCATCGTAAGACAACTGCCAGTTGGTGGTTTGCGGATTGAACACTACCTCCAGTGCAAACTTGGAAAGACGTGCTTCAATATACCTGGGAGCTGCTGCACTGTCTCCAGTACGAATGTCTCCCCAGTTACCCTGAGTTTCAATTAGTAAGTCTTTCTGACCAAGGTTTACAATGGCATCGCCAATAGAGGCGTCTCCATGAGGATGATACTGCATGGTTTGACCAATGATATTGGCAACCTTATTGAAACGGCCATCGTCCATTTCTTTCATGGAGTGCATTATGCGCCTCTGAACAGGTTTCAGTCCATCTTCTATGGCCGGAACAGCCCTTTCTAAAATTACATAGGAAGCATAGTCGAGAAACCAATTTTGGTACATGCCCGAAACGGGAATAACCTCTTTGATTTCACCATCTTCTTCGTTGATGTTTTCTAAATTTTCTTCACTCATTTTACCGCAAAGTGCGCAAAGAGCGCAAAAGGTTAAAGTTTACTCACAATTCTATTCAGACCGTCCTTTAACAAAACGGAGTTACTTTTTATCTCCAGGCTCATGGTTACCCCAATTGATGGGCCACTCAACGCCAGGTTCTAAATTATATGGCTCGGTATTTCTACCGGTTTTATTTCAACAATCAGCTTCTTGTCTCAAACTCCCAATCTGTCTTCATTCATCCTTCGCACAATCAAAAAGACTGGGGAAAGACTTTTGCATTGCCCGGACCAATGAGAAGCCCACACTTAGGCTACCTCCTCGGCCAGATCTTTCTCAATGCGTAGGTTTTCTATAATGAAGTCTTGCCTGTCGGGAGTATTTTTGCCCATGTAGAAGCTTAGTATTTCTTTAATACTGGTTTCTTTTTTAAGGATGATGGGTTCTAGACGCATGTCAGGACCAATAAACCCTTTAAACTCATCAGGAGAAATTTCGCCCAACCCCTTGAATCGTGTAATCTCCGGCTTATTTCCCAGCTTGGCAATAGCTGCTCTGCGCTCTTCATCGCTGTAGCAATAGATGGTCTCTTTCTTGTTTCTCACCCTAAACAAAGGGGTTTCGAGAATATAGACGTGCCCTCTCCTCACCAAATCGGGGAAAAATTGCAAGAAATAAGTTAGCAGCAGCAGTCTAATGTGCATGCCGTCTACATCAGCATCGGTGGCAATCACAATTTTATCGTAACGCAAACCGTCCAGGCCGTCTTCAATATTGAGTGCGTGCTGCAGCAGGTTGAACTCCTCATTTTCATAGACCACTTTTTTGGTTTGTCCGTAGCAGTTGAGCGGCTTACCTCGCAAACTAAAAACTGCCTGGGTTTGCACATCGCGAGACTTGGTGATTGAACCACTGGCCGAGTCGCCCTCTGTTATAAAGAGAGTGGTTGCATTGCGCAAGTCTTCATCGGCCTTTTTATCGTCCAAATGAATACGACAGTCTCTGAGTTTTTTGTTGTGCAGGTTTGCTTTCTTAGCTCTTTCGTTGGCCAGCTTCTTAATACCGGCAATTTCTTTACGTTCTCTTTCCGACTGAAGAATACGTTTTAACAGGGCATCGGCTGTTTTTGAGTCCTTATGCAAATAGTCATCGAGGGCTTTCTTCACAAAATCGTTCACAAAAGTCCGCATGGTTGGACCATCGGGAGCCACGTTTTGCGAGCCTAGTTTTGTCTTGGTTTGTGACTCAAACACAGGCTCTTGCACTCGAACAGCTATGGCACCTACTATGGATGCCCGAACATCAGTTGCATCGAAGTTTTTATTGTAAAACTCACGAATGGTTTTTACCAGCGCTTCTCTCAAAGCGGCCTGGTGTGTCCCCCCTTGTGTAGTGTATTGCCCATTTACGAATGAATAGTATTCCTCACCGTATTGGTTGGTATGCGAAAGCGCTATTTCAATATCGTCTCCCTTCAGGTGAATAATGGGATACCTGAGGCTATCTACATCGGTTTTACGCGAAAGAAGATCGTACAAGCCTTTTTCCGAATGATATTTTACTCCGTTGAAGTTAATGGTCAACCCGGCATTGAGGAAGCAATAGTTCCAAATGAGATCGTCCAGGTATTGGGGAATAAAGTGGTAATTTTTGAAAATGGTCTCATCGGGCCTAAAGACTATCTGAGTACCGTTTCTTGCACTAGTGGTTGTTTCCTTAGCATCGTTTACGATCTCCCCTCTCTCAAACTCTGCTACTTTGGTTTTACCGTCTCTATAAGACTGCACTTTAAAATAGGTAGACAAAGCATTTACGGCCTTTGTACCTACTCCATTCAGTCCTACCGATTTTTGAAAGGCCCCACTATCGTATTTTCCTCCGGTGTTGATCTTGGAAACACAGTCTACAACTTTTCCCAAAGGTATACCACGACCGTAATCTCTTACTTCTACTTTGTGTTCGGATACTTTCACATCGATGGTCTTACCGAAGCCCATCATGTGTTCATCGATACTATTATCGATAATTTCTTTTACCAGTACATAGATACCATCGTCTTGGGCCGATCCATCGCCCAATTTTCCGATATACATACCGGGTCGTAGTCTTATGTGTTCTTTCCAATCGAGGGACCGAATACTATCTTCGGTATAATTCGCTACTTGATCTGCCATTCAGAATTTCAACTACTTAGGTTAGAAGCATGTGATGCACTTTTGCATACAACAAAAGCGGAAGTTAGAACTAAAATTCTAAAAATGCACGTGTCCTAAAAAGGCATTAGAATTTCGTTAAAGGTGCCTTCTGAAAATGAGCGAGTTAGTCTATGATCTACTCTTTCCCAGTAAGTACGCCAGGTAGAAAAACCACACTACTATCAGAATTGGCCCCAGATATACATAGAATCCAAGGGTTTTAGATTGCTGCGATTCAGCCAGGTTCATTAAACCAAGGAAAAACATAATGAGGCCAAAGAAAAGGTTGACAATTCCTGCAAAACCTTTAGTCCAGGTTATTAGATCCAGCTTAAGGCTTCTATTTCTCAATCCTGAACCATCTTCGGTGGTTTTAATTTTCTTGAGCGTTTGTATGAACACGGAGCAAACAACATTGGTCAAAATGAAAATAGCCAATGCACCAAAGAAATAGGTATTTCTGTCTACCGCATAAATTGGATTTCCCTGAGTATCGAACCGATAGGTAACCTGCCCTACCATGTAGGCATAGGACCATAACAAGGCTGCTGTGAATAATACGTAACTGACTGTTCTGAAAAACCCTATAAACTTATCCATATCTCTTCCCTCAAATTGATGTGAAATGTACTATTGAAACCGTACTTCAAATCAATTGGGGGCCAAAGTTAAAAGATATTGCATTTGTAACACTTTAATTAAAGGATAATAAAATAGGGTTACTTACTTAAGTCGCTAGAATTATATTTCTGAACCTTGCCTCCATTTGTGTCCTCACAAATGGCTGTTAAAGGACGCTGTGAGGACACAGCTTATGGCAAGTATACTGGATCTAACAAATGCGATCTAAATGAGTAAGCCGATAATAGAGTATACGTGATTGAAGGTTCAGGATATTTCAAAAATCATTCATTTGAATTTTAAAACTCTTAATTTTATAGAGTTTCAAAATGATTCTTTTCCACTTAGCTGATATAGTTCCTTTTTACGAACGTAAAGCCCGATTAGCGAACGATTCCTGTAACATTGACCATTTACTTTACGCAAAATTCTTCCTGTATTTTCTATTAATGAGTTTCTAACGAATGAATATTAATCCAACTGTAATTGCCATACCGATCTACTTCCTGCTTATAGGCTTTGAGTTTATTGTGCTGCGTCTAAAAAAGCATAAGTCATATAGGCTGAAAGATGCTATGACTAACATTAACTGCGGAGTTGTTTCTCAGATTACGGGAGCCTTTTTGCTGGTTACCCTTTTTAGTGCCTATACGCTTATCGAAGAAAAATTTGGCTTTTTCAATATCCCAATTGTCTGGTGGGCCTTCCCTTTGGCCTTTGTGTTCTTTGACTTTATGTATTACTGGGCACACCGACTTAGCCATGAAATTAATTTGTTCTGGGGTGGTCATAGTGTTCATCATCAAAGTGAAGAATACAACCTATCGGTGGCTTTAAGGCAAAGCTCTACTCAAATTCTATGGACTTTCTTGTTTTATCTTCCTCTGGCCCTTGCAGGAATAGACCCTATTGTATTTATCACTTCTCAGGGCTTAAACCTCGTTTACCAATTTTGGATACACACAGAATCGATCAAAAAGATGCCAAGATGGTTCGAGTTCATTTTCAATACACCATCGCACCACAGAGTACACCACGCCCGAAACCCCAAGTACATTGATAAAAACCATGCCGGCACACTGATAATCTGGGACAGGTTATTTAAGACTTTTGAAAAGGAAGATGAACCGCCTCATTATGGTATAACCAAGCCTCTGAAAAGCTGGAATCCCGTTTGGGCTAACTTTGCCCACTATTCTGCCATTTTGAGCGATTTAAAACGTGTCCCTTCCGTAAAGGATAAGGTTAGACTACTATTTAAAAAGCCCGGCTGGAAACCTGAATATATGGGAGGGTTTGAAAAAGCTCCTGATATTCACCCGGCTTATGAAAAGTTTGAAAACCGTACCTCTGTAAGGCTCAACTTTTACGTAAGCTTCCAATTTCTGGTACTGATGACTTCAACAATGTTTTTTCTGTACTATGTGAACGAACTGGAGATTTCTAAAAAAATCATTTCTGCCTTGTTCATAATCTTTTCTGTAGCCTCTTTCGGCTTTTTATTCGAAAACAGAAAGTGGAGCCGACTTATTGAGTTTATAAGGTTGATCGCTGTTCCAATAGCCTTTATTTCTCTCTTCTACTCAAAGTGGTTGACTGTGGCATCATTGATAGCCATTGCTTATCTTATTATTTCATTAATCTGGTTTATCCAAATAAAAGGCAGATTGGCTCTTTTGGCGCAGAAATAATATATTAGAACTACTTCAGGCGCATGGCGTATGTTTTCACACTTTGCCACCATTTGTAGCTTTACAAATAACTCTTACATGGCATTGTGAATATATACTTACTTCTATGTGACTGAATGAGTAACTTTAACTATTTAACAAATTCTAAAAGTCACCGGTATGAGTCTGGATCCTACTATAATAGCCATTCCGGTATATTTTCTCTTAATTGGTCTGGAGTTGGTTGCTCATCGATTTCAGTCTATTCGTTCTTATAGACTCAACGATGCCATTACCAATATTAATTGTGGTGTTACATCACAGGTTAGCGGGGCCTTTCTGAAAGTATTTACCATAGGCTTTTACACATTCATCTTCGAAAGATTCAGGTTTATTACTATTGAAAACTCGGTACTCACCTGGATTGTAGCTTTTATAGCCTATGATTTTTTCTATTACTGGGCCCATCGCATGAGCCACGAAGTAAACCTGTTTTGGGGTGGCCATAGTGTGCATCATCAAAGCGAAGAGTACAACCTTTCTGTGGCCCTTCGGCAAAGTTCTACTCAAACCATCTGGACTTTCATCTTTTACACCCCCATGGCACTGGTGGGTTTTCATCCGCTAATACTTCTCTCGGTCTCAGGCTTTAATCTGTTATACCAATTCTGGATACACACGGAATCCATCAACAAGCTTCCGCAATGGTTCGAAGCCATATTCAATACCCCCTCGCATCACAGGGTGCATCATGCACGGAACCCAAAGTATATTGATAAAAATCATGGAGGTACTTTTATAATCTGGGACCGGCTCTTTGGCACTTTTAAGCAAGAAGAAGAGAGACCTACCTACGGAATCACCAAAAACCTGAACAGTTGGAACCCTGTTTGGGCGAATGTGGCCCACTACTCTGACATGCTGCGCGATATGCGAACCATTCCGAAATGGAGTGATAGGCTACGCTATGTATTTCAAAAGCCGGGTTGGTTGCCCGACTATCTTGGCGGATACAGAGCTCCGTACGACATAGACCGAACCTCCTACCGTAAATTCGATTTGCATGCTGCAAAGGTGGTGAATGCCTATGTGCTGGTGCAATACATAGTTTTGCTAGCTGGCACTGCGCTTTTCTTGTTTAATCTTGAGACTTTTGAAAACCAAATGATTCAAAAACTGGTACTGGCACTAATAATTATAGTATCAACTGTAAGTTTTGGTGCAATGTTCGAGGGTAGAAAGTGGGTTAGTTGGCTGGAAATTTTCCGTTTGGTGGCCATTCCAACCAGTCTTCTGGTATTATTTCCTCATATTTTAGACCATACCATACTGTCTGCTAGTTTAGCAACCTATATCTTTGGCACGGCCATTTGGTTCTTTGCCATTAAAAAGGCCATTGTACAACCCACGAATTCCTAAACTGTGAAGAAAGTTCTGATGTGTTTAATGGTATTTGCTTCTTTGAGCTGTACCAAAACAGCCGACTTGGGCAATTTTAATGTTGAAACCTGGAAGGGTGATCCCAATGGATGTAAAGGCGACAGGGCTCAAATGATTGACCAAATTTTTGAAGTAAAACCCAAATTGTTGGGGCTCTATCAGAAAAGTATAATTAAAGCACTGGGAGCTCCTGAAACAGAAGAACTATACGAACGAAGCCAAACCTATTATATCTATGCCATAGACCCCTCCGAAAAATGTGATGGAGGCCCGGCCGAAGACCCCAGAATGTTGCGCATTCGGTTTACCGCCCTGGGAATAGCGAACGAAGTGGATATTCGCTAAAACAACTAAAATTTTAGTATTTAAGCAGATTGTCAAAGGAAATTTCTTCAATAGATTTTTTTGAAGAATATAATTTTTCAATAACCAAAATATTCATAACTTAAAGACATAGATTATCAAGCTAACTGCTTTATTGGCATTTGTGCAATCGTTATACACTGCCGCGTCAGTAAGATAAATTAGCTTAGGTTAGTTTTAGTTTTATAGGTAGTTTAGGGAAGGTTAACTGCTCCTCAAGTTAACCTTCCGCCTTTTTAAGCTTTATTTCTCTGTCGAATATTTCTATGTGCCCGGCTTTATACAACCCTCCGAGCACCTTTTTAAAGTTCTTTTTGCTCATTCCAAAGGCCTGCTGAATCTCTTCAGGAGAACTCTTATCGCCCAGGGCAAGACTTCCTCCTGCTTCTCTAAGGGCATTCAATACCGAATCAGACATATCGAGCACAGCCTCATAGCCCTGCTTTTGCAGGCTCACATCTATCTTTCCGTCTTCTCTAATGTGCTTTATGTAACCCAGGCGGTTATCGCCCAACCTAATGTCTTCAAAAATTTCATTGTCATAGACAAGCCCCACATACTCACTATTGATCACTACTTTATACCCCAGGTCTGTTTTTTGCCATATAACGAGTTTTACCTCCTGCCCTTCTTCCAGACCACCGGCAGTGTCAGAAACGAAGCCAGCAATTTTGGTTGAACCTATCATGCGATTGGTCTTATAGTCTAGCAATATCATAACTGCATACTGCCCTCCTTCACGCATGTCGGCATGCTGTTCTTTTTTGGGCACCAAAAGATCCTTCTCTAGTCCGTTGTCTACAAAAGCTCCAAAATCGGTTATCTGTTTTACTTTCAACCCAACGATTTCACCAACCTGACCATAGGGCCACCGGGTAACAGCAATGGGTCGGCTCATATGATCTGTGTAAACAAACACCTTTAGTTTGTCTCCAATCTCGTATTGTTCCGGTAAATATTTTGCAGGAATCAGTACTTCTTCTTTACCATCGGTGAGGTAGCAACCAAAATCTACTTCTCTGGCAATTTCCAGCTCTTGAATTTTCCCTATTTCCATAATGAATTCGTCAATCTATTCGTATTTTGAATACCAATGCAAAAGTACCATTAATCGGCAGCCAATTCTCAATTGCTTTGAAACTATTCCGAAACACACTCATTATTTTCCTCCTTTGCAACCTCTACACTCCTTCAGTAGCCCAGAAGCACTTTTTGGCTTCAGAAGCTTTTGACGGCAGTTTTAGAGGAACAGAACGCTTTCGGGTAGCTTTTTACAACGTAGAAAATCTTTTCGACTATTTTGACGATAGTACCACGCTTGACGATGAATTTTTACCTCGTGGTGGCAATCGCTGGACAAAAGACCGCTACTTAGCAAAACAACAAAAACTGGCCAAAACCATAGTGGCTATGGGCGGCTGGGAAGCTCCCGAGCTTATCGGGTTTTGTGAAGTGGAAAACCAATACGTTCTCACCACACTCACTCAGTTTACCCCACTAAAATCAGTGAGTTATGAAATTATTCATCAAGACTCGAAAGACCGCAGGGGCATTGATGTAGCCGCCATTTACCGCCCCGATAAATTCAAACTTATCGATTACTTCTACTACCCCGTTCGGTTTCCTTTTGACACAGCAAGCAGAACCCGTGATATACTTCATGTGATTGGCGAACTACCCAATGGCGATACCTTGCATTATTTTGTGAATCACTGGCCATCCAAATTTGGCGGTGAGTTTGAGACACAACCTAAACGCCTATTCGCAGCTCAGCTTGTTAGGGCTAAAGCAGACTCTATACTAAGTGTTAACCCCGGGGCCAATATCATTATAGGGGGCGACTTTAATGATGAACCTGAAGAAGAAAGTATGATTACCGGTTTGCGCGTTAAAACCGAAATAGAACAAACAGCAAGCACCGATCTGTTTAATCTTATGTACCCGATTCGCTATCAGGCAGGTACTCACAGTTTCGAAAATAAATGGGGTATTCTAGATCAGTTTATAGTATCGGGAAACCTCCTGAAAGGTGGTGGCCGTACCTCCGTATTCAAACGCACGGCTCAAATTTTCGACTTGGACTTTCTCTTAACAGAAGGCGCAACAGGTGCTACCAGACCCTTCAGGACGTACCAGGGACCACAATATCTGGGAGGTTATAGCGATCATTTACCCATTTTATTAGACTTGGTATTGCGCTATACGGACAATTGACGCAAACAGTCTAGCATAGCCTTGACCTCCTCTTTGGAGGTGTGCTTTTGGCCGGGCAACAAGGCAGCACTATGATATTCCTGGGCTTCAAGTGAAAGTAAATGTTTAATGTTCTCCGACCGAATGCCTCCTCCGGGCATAATGATTAGGTCATCATCGGCTTCCTCTATTAACTCCCCTAACCTGTCGTAGCCCGCCAGAGCAGTAGCGGCCCCTCCTGAGGTAAGTACTCTTTGAATTCCCAATTCACGAAGGGTATCCAATGCCTCAAAAGGATTTACTGTTTCATCAAAGGCCTTATGAAAAGTTACGTCCATATAGCCAGCCTCCTGCATGAGTTCATACGTCATCCTTTCGTGTATTTTTCTATCGGGAGTAAGCGCCCCAATCACCACTCCTTCACAGCCCATTTTGCTACAAAACGCCACATCTTCTTTCATCTGTTCTAACTCTAGCAAAGAGTAACAAAAGTCTCCGGACCTTGGCCTGATCAACACATAGACAGGGATACCCACCATCTCCTTCACCAAATGAATCATCCCTTTACTGGGCGTAAGCCCGCCTACAGAAAGTTCGGCACACAATTCAATTCTATCGACTTTGGCCGCATTGGCATTTAAGGCCGATTCCACACTACCGGCACAAATTTCTAATAAGGGCATATCTGGTATTTTTAGGAGTTACTTAAGAAGTATGGCATATTTTTCAACATTTTGCCATGGTTTGTGTCTTCACAAATGATCCTTACAAAACGCTGTAAAGACACCGCGTGACTTTATGCTGTCTATTCACTTATATGTGATCCAAAATTAAGTAACCCTATTCCATTTTCGAAAATAACAAAGTACTCCAATCCGGATCACAGAAAAGTATATAATACGGGAAAGCAGATATTAATTCGTCCAGTGGCCTGTGAATGGTATGTCAAATACAGTGGCATACGCTTTCCTTTGGGGCTATGGTATTTTTAAAGAAAAATCTTGTCATAACCTATTAAGAGGCCTTTTTGGATATTTAATCAATTCCTTACACCGATCGCAGGTTAAAAGTAGATGATGCAATTATATTTGTACAAATATAAACAAACCTAAAGATTAGCAAATGGAGAATATTTCAGTGATTGGTTCTGGTACTATGGGTAACGGCATAGCCCATGTTTTTGCTCAGAGTGGATTTAAAGTAAACCTGGTAGATATATCGCAAGAGGCCCTGAACAGAGCCCTGAAAACCATTGAAAAGAATTTAGATAGAATGCTGGCCAAAGAAAAGATTGATGAGGCCACAAAAAATGCTACACTTTCTAACATTACTACTTACACTGACCTGAAGTCTGGTGTGGCACAGGCCGACTTGGTGGTTGAAGCTGCAACCGAAAACGTTAACATTAAACTGAAAATATTTGAAGACCTGGAGTCTTTTACCAAACCGGAATGCATTCTTGCCTCCAATACGTCTTCAATTCCAATTACCAAGATTGGGTCAGTAACCAAAAGGGCCGATAAGGTAATTGGTATGCACTTTATGAACCCCGTGCCGGTTATGAAGCTGGTAGAAGTAATCAGAGGCTATGCTACTTCCGATGCAGTAACTCAGCAGATAATGGAGGCCTCTAAAAAGCTGGGCAAGGTGCCTGTAGAGGTAAACGACTATCCCGGTTTTATTTCCAACCGCATTTTAATGCCAATGATTAACGAAGCCATTATCTCTCTTTTTGAAGGTGTGGCCGGAGTTGAAGAAATTGATACTGTAATGAAACTTGGAATGGCTCATCCGATGGGGCCTTTGCAATTAGCTGATTTCATCGGTTTGGATGTTTGCCTTTCCATTATGAATGTACTTTACGAAGGTTTTGGCAACCCGAAATATGCTCCGTGTCCGCTGCTTGTTAACATGGTTACTGCCGGATATCTGGGAGTCAAATCGGGTGAAGGATTCTACGACTGGTCTCATGGAACCAAAGACCTTGTGGTTTCCGGCCAGTTCAGCAAAAAATAAAATCGGGTTACTCACTTAACCTGAGTTCGATGTACGAAAAGAACGTCATGCCGGAAAAACAGGCCTTAAACTCTCAAAAAGGGCTGTTTTATCCGGTATCTCAAAAGAGCCTAAATGAGATTGCGGATATTTTCCTTTGCGTATGTGAAGTTTTCACAGGAAAATTCCGCAATGACGTCCTAAGAGGGGATATTTTACTACTTACTTTCATCTAACTCAGGTTACTTAAGTCGCAAGAAGTATATTTCTTAACCTTGCCTCTATTTGTGTCTTCACAAATGGCTGTTAAAAGACGCTGTGAGAACACAGCTTGTGGCTATACTGGATCTACAAATGCGATCTAAATGAGTAACCCTAAAATAAAATTAAACCATTTTGCGGCTAACTAAGAGTTGAACCCAGTTACACTCACTCATTAGTCATATGTATTTCACCAATGAGCAATTGGTGTGAACTATAGGTATTACATAAAAAAGGGGAACTGCCAGACACACCGGCTGTTCCCCTTTTTATATAGCAAATAGCTATTAGGGTTATTTACGTAAGTCGCATGGCATATGGCCCAACACTTTTCCTCCATTTGTGTCTTCACGAATGGCTCTTATAAGTCGCTGCAAAGACACAGTTTGCAGCTCAAATGGCCCCATTACTCCTATGTGATCTAACTATGTACCCTATAAACTAATTTAGTCTTTCACATTCACCGTAATGGTCTTGCTCCAGGCTTCTCCATACGACTGATGGATTCCGTTTGCAAACTGAAGAGTTAAGGTATGCTTACCCGGGCTTAACTCAATGGTAGCCTCTGTTTGGCCTTTGCCATAATGAATATGTGTTTCATTAGCCGGAATAGTTTCTCCGGTTTTCATATAACCGCCATCAATAATTATATGATGATGCCCCTTTCCTTTGTTTATTTCACCAGCAGGTTCTACTTCCATTCCATTTACTCCCATTTCTACCAATACAGTGGAAGACACTTCCTGACCATCGGTCAGGTTCACAAAATAAACCCCCTCCTTCTGACCACACGCTGAAACAATAAGGGCAACTACAATTAATAATGAATAGTTTTTCAAAAATCTCATATCTCGTTTTTGGTTTTGCGCTCTAAAATAGCCACTAAGTTCAGTACATTAACAAAGCTTGTTGACGAAGGTTTCATTTATTTCTATAAGCATATGTATTGCTCATGTCAATAGTTTGAACTTAGTTTAACCGGAAGTTGTCACTATACCATGAAAGGCCCTAAAAAGAAAAAACCTACCAGACGCGATTTCATTGAATTAGCTATCATTCTGGTCGTTTTTGCAGTCATTTACCTTACCGGATCTCAAGCCAAAGTCTTTGGAAAAGTGCAGCAAGCGGTGCTCTATACCGGTATAATGAACGCACGGGAACTAGATGAAATGGCAATAAAAGAGGCCAACTACAACTTTAAATTCACCAACGAGTCGGGTCAGATAGTGAGCGCACAAACTCTCAAAGGGAAAACTATTTTTATGAATATTTGGGCCACATGGTGTGCCCCCTGTGTGGCCGAAATGCCCGGTATTAATGCGCTTTACGAAAAAGTCAAAGACGATAAAGATGTTGTCTTTCTGATGATCTCTGAAGACCGCGATTTTCAAAAAGCCAAAGACTGGATAGCCGACAAAGGGTTTGACCTTCCCATTCATCAACTTGCCAGCCAGCTGCCCACAGTATATGAAACGGGAGTAGTGCCCACCACTTTTGTAATTTCTAAAGACGGTAAAATAGTTGTTAAGAAAACCGGAATGGCCAATTATAACACGAAACGCTTTGAGCGCCTGCTTCGAAAATAAAAGCTATTCCCCTATCGCTTAAAGTCACCCCGTTTCAGCCGTGCGAAGTAATCTTGCGATGCTGCCCATGCCTTAGGCGCTAATATGATGGCCGATATCATGGTGGGAATAGCCATTAAAGCAAAACCACTGTCAATGAGGTTTACCACAAAACCCAATGAGGTAACGGCTCCCAAAATGATAGTGCCAATGTAGATGTAGTTATACAAATCGCCTCGTTTGGCACCAAACATAAACGACATACACTTTACTCCATAGTACGAATAGGAAAGCAAGGAGCTTACCGCAAAAACCAGAATACAAAGCCCCAGGAGGTATCCCCCAACACCGGGAATGGCAGCATTGAATGCCTTAAGTGTGAGAGTAACCCCCAGCAAGCCCGTATCTTCGGCCCCTACGAATTCTTCATACACTCCGGTGCCCAAAATAACCAACGCTGTTAAGGTACAGACCAGCAAAGTATCGATTGCCGGACCCAGCATAGCTACTAACCCTTCTCTTACCGGTTCGTCTGTTTTAGTGTCACCATGCACCATTGGTGCCGTACCAATACCTGCCTCATTGGAAAAGGCTGCACGTTTTGCTCCCACAATGATAACTGCACCAACACCTCCACCTAAAATGGCACTGCCGGTGAATGCTTCATCGAGTATAGCAGCAAAAATCCCCGGAATTTCACCCACATTCTGAAGTAATATGTACACCACCAAAATAAAGTAAAGTACCACCATTGAAGGCACCATGCGAGCAGCCACTTTGCCTATCTTTTTAATTCCTCCAAAAATTACGGTTGAAACCAATACCGTAAGTATTGCACCTATGGTAAGCGAAGCGTAAGATATCTGAGCACCTAAAAAAGTAAACGAATTGGCAGGATCGTAGCCAATATTTGGCCCCAAAACAGTATTGAGAGCTGCTGTGAGTTGGTTGGCCTGAAAGATGGGTAAGGCCCCCACTAGTGCAAAAATACAGAAGAAAACCGCCAATGGTCTCCACTTCTGACCAAGACCTTCCGTTATAACATACATTGGCCCTCCCCTCACTTCACCTTCAGAATCTCGCCCTCGGTACATAACCGCCAACGTACAGGTAAAGAACTTAGTAGCAATACCAAAAAATGCCGAAACCCACATCCAGAAGATCGCCCCGGGACCTCCCATAGTAATGGCCACGGCAACTCCTGAAATATTGCCCATGCCCACTGTGGCTGCCAGAGCTGTTGAAAGAGCCTCGTAATGACTTATTTGTCCCTCTTTGTCTTTCTCATCGTATTTACCTAGCAACACCAATATGGCGTGCTTAAAGTAGAGAAAGGGCATAAACCGGCTGTAGACCATAAAGAAAAGCCCACCACCAATTAGTAAAATAAGGAGCGGAACACCCCATATCCAACCGGCAAAGCCAGAAACAGCATCTTGAATAAAATCCACCGTAATTATTTTTGGTTAAAACGCTATTATAGTACTTAATGAGGCAATCACCAACTACTATTCTTTGCAGTAAGTATTTGGGGTACTCACAATTATATCAGCCCCTGGCTCATAGCCATCAGATTGATGACCCGGTATAGGGCTCTCGCTCCAACATTGGCATCCCACTCATCTTCTCCGGGAGAAACCTCATTCAGATCGGCACCTACTATTTTCTTACCAGACTGTACCGCTTTCTTAATGAGATACATTACTTGTTCGAATTCAAAACCACCGGGAACGGGCGTTCCTGTGTTGGGGCATAACTTAGGATCTAAGCCATCAATATCGAAAGAGAGGTATAGTTTATCGGGTAACTCAGCAATAATTTTTTCACAGATAGCATCCCAGCTTTCACCCCTGTATTGCTGTTCTTTTATAAGCTGGTCGTAAAATGAAACAATTCTTCCTTTAGAATTTCTGACCATTTCGGCCTCTTGCTCACAATAATCTCTAATGCCCACCTGTACCAGTTTTTTTATCTCCGGAGTCTTTAGGGCATTGTACATAATGCTTGCGTGCGAGTATTCAAAGCCCTCATAAGCTATGCGCAAATCGGCATGAGCATCTATTTGCAAAATGGCCAGATTAGCATGCCTTTTGGCGCACATTCTTATATGGCCCAAAGGCGTACTATGATCTCCTCCCAGTAGCACGGTAAGTTTACCCTGCTCTTGCCAGTAGGTGCATTCCTGTTCTACATATTCCATAAGTTGAGCACACTCTCTATTCACTTCTGCAAGAATTTTGAGCATGTACTCTTCCTGTTCCGGGTCGCTCCCCTCTTCAAGCCACTCAATATATTGTTCTGACTTGGCCCTTAGCTCTTTGCCCAAAGAATACCATACTTCCGGTATTTCGGCCATGGCCACTCCAATTTTCCAGGCTTCCTTTACATCGGGCTGCTCATAATCTAATTGAGAAGAAGCCTCCAAAATGGCCTCAGGACCATCAGATGTGCCCGCTCCATAGGAAACAGTTACATCCCAAGGCACAGGAATAACCACAATTTTAGCATCTTCAGTACTGTAGGGCAAGCCAAACAGGGTGCCCTTCACTCCCACATTATTGGGGTTAAAATCATCAGCATTTGTCATAGGGTTGTCTTTTAAGACCTAAATAATCTAACCCAACTAAATGGGTTAGACCATTGGTGTTTCTAACATAGGCAAGTGGCTTACCCAATCATATCACGAACAAAGGTTGGCAAAGCAAAGGCTGCCTGGTGTAAGTCCGCATTGTAGTACTTCAGTTTTGCCGATTGGGCAAAAGCCTCTACCTCTTCTTTGCTCTTTTGTTTGAGCGGATGCGCCTTGCCCTTAGAGCTATAGCTGAACGACCACATACCGGTTGGGTAAGTAGGAATATAGGCCAGATAGCAATGCACCTTGTCCTGTCCAAAAATACCCCTGTAGGTCTGATATATCTCTTTGAACACCTTGCTATTGAACCTTGGTGATTCGCTTTGAGTAATCATTATGCCGTCATCGCTCAAAATACGATAAACCTCTTTGTAGAAGTCCACGGAAAACAATCCTTCTGCCGGCCCCACCGGGTCGGTAGAGTCTACAATAACCAAATCAAAGCTGCCATCGGCCGCTTCATTCACATACTTAATTCCATCGTCAACAATGAGGTTCAGCTTAGGATCATCGAGGCTCTGCGATATACTGGGTAAGTGCAACTTACTGGCCTCAATCACCTTATCGTCAATCTCTACCATTACCACTTCTTCCAGTTGTTTATGTTTGAGCACCTCTCTGGCCGTACCACCATCGCCTCCGCCAATAATCAATACCCGTTTTGGATCGGGATGAGTGAGTAAGGGCACATGACTAATCATTTCGTGGTATACATACTCATCCACTTCGGTGGTCATAACCATACCATCAAGAGTGAGCATGTTACCATAAGCCTGCGTATTGTAAACGGCCACTCGCTGATAATCCGACTGAACATCGTAAAGCTTTCCATCATGCTTTAATGAAAGGGCTATTTTATCATCGCGTTCGGTAAACCATACATCACGGGTTCTTATTGGGCTCCCATCTTCTGCACTTCTTTCATCGCGCATGGCTTTTACTTCAAAGTTTCTTCTTTTGAGCAATGCCATTTCTCCACGCTTCAACTCCACAGCCGAACCATGACCGGCTTCAAACGCATCTTTTAGCATTTGATAAGAAACCCATGGATTTACGGTATCTCCACAAGTAAAGAGGTCTACCGATGCATAGCCATATTCCGGCCAGGTATGTATGGCCAAATGGCTCTCCTGAATTACAACCACACCACTTACGCCATAGGGTGAAAAGTGATGAAAGGTGGAGTTAATGATGGTTGCGCCAGCCTCTTCGGCTGCATTTTCCATGCTCTGCTCTATGTGAACCACATCGTTCAGTGCCTCTGGAGAACAGTTATAATATTCAACAATAATGTGTCTTCCTAATGATGCCATGCGCCAAAAATAAGACCTTCCTTCTTTTCAAAGGCAAGGATTTTTGAAATTAATAGCGCCACGGCTTTTCAGGAAGCCTGACCGGGATAGTAAAAGTCTTTCTGAATGGCCATATGGCCTGAAACATGGGCCCAGCTTTCCGCTTCAAAAGTAAGCCATGCGCAGGTGGCTGGAGCATAAGGCTCATAATTACCGCTAAGAAAGGAGTACAAATCAGAAATACCCGGGTTATGCCCCACAATGGCTACATGTTCAAAATTATCATCCATTCTGTTCACAAAAGCCTTCATTAGATTACCAGTTGCTTCATACAGTTCTTCTGCATCCATTAAGCGGGGCACCTCAGTAAGTGCGGCACAAATATGCTGGCTGGTTTGTAAGGTTCTAAGGGCAGGACTGTGATAAATAGCATTTAGTTGAAAAGGCAACTGTTTTATGTAACCTCCCAGAATTATACCCTGCTTTTGTCCGTTGCCACTAAGTTTACGATCAAAATCTCTCTTCTTTTCATCGGGAAACTCGGCCTCTGCGTGCCGAATAAGCAATAAATTTCTAACCATTTAGATAGTTCTTCAGTTATGTGACCATCAACGAACAATCCGTTGAATTGATACATGCAAAATAGGGCGAAAACTTATTTCGCTTGTTTTTTTGAAAGTTTTATACGCATCTTTGAAGCGATCGGAATTTTAAATCTAGCCTGAATATGTCGAAAAATCTTGTCATTGTCGAGTCACCGGCCAAAGCCAAAACTATAGAAGGATACCTTGGAAAAGACTTCAAGGTAGTATCGAGCTACGGCCACGTACGCGACCTACCCAAAGGAGATAAAGCCATTGATATTGAAAATGGTTTTAAGCCCACCTACGAGGTTACAGCCGACAAGAAAGAGGTCATAAAAAACCTTAAAAAACTGGCTAAAGAAGCCGAAATGATCTATCTGGCCAGTGATGATGACCGCGAAGGAGAAGCTATTAGCTGGCACCTCAAAGAGGCCTTAAAGCTTAAAGAAGGTCATACCAAGCGAATCGTTTTCAGGGAAATTACCAAGTCGGCTATTCAGAAGGCTCTGGAAAATCCTCGCACCATTGATGAGGACCTGGTAAATGCACAACAAGCTCGTAGAATTCTCGATCGTCTGGTAGGTTATGAGCTTTCTCCCGTGCTCTGGAAAAAGATTAAACGAGGACTTTCTGCCGGCCGGGTACAGTCAGTAGCCGTACGGCTGGTGGTAGAACGAGAGAGAGAAATAGATCAGTTTGAGGTAAACTCCTTCTTCAAAGTGTCGGCCATCTTTGATATAGACGGCAAAGAACTGAAAGCAGAAATCCCTAAACGGTTCGATTCTGAAGAAGAAGCCAGGGCTTTTCTGGAAAGTTGCAAAGGAGCTTCTTACACTATTGAATCGCTCGATAAAAAACCGGCAAAGCGATCTCCTGCAGCACCTTTTACCACCTCTACCCTGCAGCAAGAGGCCAGCCGAAAACTGGGCTTTTCCGTATCGCAAACCATGACACTCGCCCAACGCCTCTACGAGGCCGGTAAAATCTCATATATGAGAACGGACTCGGTGAACCTTTCTGAAGAAGCCGTTTCGGGTGCGCTCAGCGAAATTAAATCGGCTTTTGGAGAAGCTTATGCCAAAAGAAGGCAGTTCAAAACCAAATCGCAATCGGCTCAGGAGGCTCACGAAGCTATAAGACCAACCGATTTTTCGGCACATTCGGCAGGAAAAGATTACAACGAAAAAAGGCTCTATGAGCTTATTTGGAAGCGAACCATTGCCTCACAAATGGCCGAAGCTCAACTTGAGCGAACAACCGTAACTATTGGTATTTCTACCAATAGCGAAAAGCTTGTTGCTCAAGGTGAAGTAGTTGTATTTGAGGGCTTTCTGAAGGTCTACATCGAATCGACAGACGATGATGACCAGACCGAAGAAGCTAAAGGCATGCTGCCTCCGCTCACCGTGGGGCAGTCGCTTCAGCTAGAGTTTATGAAGGCCCGGCAAGGGTTTACACGCCCTCCTGCCCGCTATACTGAAGCCAGTTTGGTAAAAAAGCTGGAAGAAATGGGTATTGGTCGTCCTTCTACCTACGCACCGACCATTTCTACCATACAAAAACGAGAATATGTTCTTAAAGAAAATCGCGATGGTGTAGAACGTAACTACAAAGAGCTGGTATTTAAAAATGACCAACTGAACACCAACACATTGACCGAAATTACAGGAGCAGAAAAATCCAAACTATTCCCTACTAACATTGCCATGGTGGTGAATGACTTTCTGGTTGACCACTTCCCCAATGTAATTGACTACTCTTTTACTGCCAATGTAGAAGAGGAATTCGACCAAATTGCCAGCGGATCTCAAAATTGGGATCAAATGATTAAGAACTTCTATGGTCGTTTTCACCAAACGGTTGAACAAACCGAACAGATTAAGCGCAGCGATGTTGGAAGCAGCCGAGAGTTAGGCATAGACCCGGAATCTGGCAAACCCGTAATTGCACGTTTAGGTAAATTTGGGCCATTGGTTCAGATTGGAGAAACAAGTGAAGACAGTGAGGAAAAACCGAAATTTGCAAGCCTCAAAAAAGGGCAATTCATAGAGAGTATTACCTTAGAAGACGCTCTTGAGCTTTTTAAACTACCTAGGCAGGTAGGTGAATTTGAAGGCAAAGCCATTACGGCTGCCATTGGCCGGTTTGGCCCCTACCTCCGTCACGATAACAAGTTTGTATCCCTGGGTAAAGAACATGACCCGCTCAGTATCGATGAAACTACAGCCATTGAACTCATAGAAGCCAAGCGAAAAGCCGATGCCGAGAAATTCATCAAAACCTTCGATGAAAACCCTGACGTACAAGTACTTAATGGGCGATGGGGACCTTATATTAAGGTTGGAAAACAAAATGTGAAAATTCCGAAAGACAAAGTAGCAGAAGAGTTGACTTTGGAAGAGTGCCTGGAACTGGCGGCCAATGCGCCTGCCAAAAAAGGCAGAGGCCGAAAGAAGTAACATTGGCCCCATTGGCCTACTTATTGTTTTAAGTCTCCATTGAAATCATTAGCTTTCTAACTGATCGACTATGAGCAGACTGATATCATTTTCAATCTTTCTGATCTTAATCCTTAGCCCATTCCTCAACCACGCACAACGATTCGAGGAAGAGATGGTTCATATCCAAAATGAAGGCCATGAACTGGGCGGAGCCATTATGTTTCCTGAAGGCTCTAAAAAGAAACTACCGGTAGTACTAATCATTCAGGGTTCAGGACCAACCGATAAAGATGGCAACTCGGCAGCCTTAGAAGGCAAAAACAACTCCCTCAAGTTGTTGGCCGAAACCCTTGCGGCCAATGGCATTGCCTCCTTACGATTCGACAAACGAGGCCTTGGTCTAAGCAACCATACTCCTACTTCTGAAAGCGAACTTATTTTTGAAGATTTTGTAGACGATGCCCGCGCTTGGCTTCACTACCTGTCAAAAGACAAACGCTTTATGAATATTGGAGTAATTGGGCATTCGCAGGGTTCGCTAATTGGTATGCGAATTTCTCAAGAGCCTGGTGTTAAAGCTTTTGCCTCATTGGCCGGGCCATCCCTTACTATCGATGAAACCATTATGCTCCAAATCAAGTCCAACCCCTTCAACCCATCGAACATTGTAGAAGAAGCCAAAAGCATTTTTGCCCAATTGGAGCAAGGCAAAACCGTTGAAAATATACCGCCCTATTTGCTCAGCGTTTTCAGGCCGAGCGTACAGCCCTTCATGATTTCATGGATGAAGTACGACCCATTGGTTGAAATGGAAAAACTCGAAATCCCAATATTGGTGGTGGCGGGCAGCACCGACTTACAAGTGACCGTAGATGATGCCCAACGCTTGCAGATTGCCAATGAAAGGGCAGAACTCAAAGTAATTGATGGTATGAACCACATTCTTAAGAATGCTCCGGCTGATAAGAATAAAAACATGGCATCTTATACAAACCCGGATCTACCACTGAACGAAGAACTCAAAGAAACCATCGTAGCCTTTTTCGAAAAACACCTCAAATGAACAGAAAAGAAGCAAGAACTATACTCGAAAACTGGACTAAGACTGAAAGCCTACTGCGACATGCCCGAAGTGTAGAGCTGGTTATGGAAGCTTATGGAGAGCATTTTGGCGAGGATGCGGAGCAATGGGCAATAACGGGCATGCTCCATGATGCTGACTACGAGGCATTTCCTGAAGAACACCCTCATAAAATTGTGGCCCTGTTAAGAGAGAAAGGCGAAGACACAATGGCCCATGCCATAGCTGCCCACTATACCAAATGGGGTGTGAGCTATGAGACCTTGCTTGATAAAGCACTATTGGCCTGCGATGAACTCACCGGATTTATTATAGCCTGCTGCCAGGTAAGACCACAAGGAATTGACGGGCTGACTCCCAAATCGGTTAAGAAAAAACTCAAGCAAAAGAGCTTTGCAGCTAAAGTAGAAAGAGACGAAATAGAAACAGGTGTTAAGCTTTTAGGAGTAGAACTAGACGACCATATCCAATTTATTATTAACGTTTTGGAGAAAAACAAAGTGGAGCTGGGCATTGGCTAACTCTTGCAGTATGAAGAAACTGGTAGCATTGACAGGAGCCGGAATAAGTGCGGAAAGCGGCCTTAAGACCTTCCGCGATTCTGATGGCCTTTGGGAAGGGCACGATGTAACTGAAGTGGCTACTCCCGAGGCATGGCAACGAAACCCGGAGTTGGTGCTCAAGTTTTACAACGAACGTAGAAAGCAAGCCCTCAATGCACAGCCCAATGCAGCCCATAAAATATTGGCCGAATTAGAACAGCATTTTGAAGTCACAGTAATTACTCAAAATGTAGACAACCTGCATGAAAAAGCCGGCTCAACCCATGTCATCCACCTGCATGGTCAATTGTTTGAATCGCGCAGCAGCATTGATGAGCGCCTTGTATACACGCTAGACGACTGGCAGCTAAACATTGGCGACCTTTGCGAAAAAGGCAGTCAGCTCAGACCAAATATTGTGTGGTTTGGCGAAGCAGTTCCCATGATGGACCCGGCTATTGAAGAAACTGTAAATGCCGATGTTTTTCTTGTGATTGGCACCTCTTTGCAGGTTTATCCTGCAGCTGGTTTGGTGCAATACACTCCGGCTCATTGCCCGATTTATTTGGTAGACCCTAAACGACCACCCTCCTATTTGGGCAGAGAAGTAAGTTATATTGAAGACAAAGCGTCTTCCGGAATGCAACACCTGAAAGAAATATTACTCAAAACCTAATTTTCTTTAGGACTTTTTGGAAAATTAGTTTTGCTTTGCAAACATCATGATTTTATGAGAATTACATCTACCATACTTGCCGTCCGTGCACTGGTTCTGAACCTGGGATAATCTCCCGGTCGCCTACTCTTTTTTACTTTTTACTTTTCATAATTCTCAACAATGACATCTATTCCTCAAAATAAATTCAAGAGGTATTTTCAATACCTAATTGCTGCCATACGCGGCAATGAAGAAGACTTCACCACCGGTAGCATTAGAAAAGCCATTTTCATGCTTTCTGTACCCATGATCCTCGAAATGCTCATGGAGTCTACATTTGCCCTGGTCGATATAGCTTTCGTTTCAAGAGTATCTGTAAATGCCGTAGCTACTGTGGGTTTAACCGAATCGGTAATTACGCTGCTGTATGCTCTGGCCATTGGTCTAAGTATGTCGGCAACAGCGGTAGTGGCCAGAAGAACTGGCGAGAAAGACAAAAAAGGCGCTGCTGAAGCGGCCGTACAGGCCATCATTCTCGGCACTATCATTTCCATTGTTATTGGTGCCATAGGCATTATTTACCCCAAAGAAATTTTGGGGCTTATGGGTGGTGAGGCTTCTCTTATAGAAGAAGGCTACGGCTATACCCGCATATTGATAGGTGGTAACATTACCATTATGCTACTCTTCCTAATCAATGCCATTTTTCGTGGTGCCGGAGATGCTTCTGTGGCTATGTGGGCTTTAGTGATTTCCAATGGTCTCAATATTATTCTGGATCCCATCTTCATTTTTGGCCTGGGCCCCATACCGGCCTATGGTGTGGAAGGAGCAGCCATAGCCACCACCATTGGTCGAGGTGTGGCAGTGATCGCTCAGTTTACCATTCTTTTCTTTGGATGGAGCAGAATAAAACTGAGTATCAGAGACTTTGTGTGGAAAGCAAAGGTAATGCTCAATCTCATTAAAATATCGTTGGGAGGTATAGGCCAGTTTCTCATTGGTACTTCCAGCTGGGTGTTTCTAATGCGCATAATGTCTGAGTTTGGTAGTGATGTGCTGGCTGGTTATACCATTTCCATTCGTGTAATGATGTTTACCCTTATGCCTTCGTGGGGAATGAGTAACGCAGCAGCAACTTTGGTTGGACAAAACCTTGGAGCCAAACAACCGGAACGTGCAGAAGCCTCGGTATGGAAAACAAGTAAGTACAATGCCATTTTTATGGTGCTCATATCGTTGGTGTATTTGCTTATGGCCCAACAAATTATCAGTTGGTTTAGCGATGTGGACGATGTAATCACTTACGGTGCATTGAGCTTACAGGTAATCACAGCAGGCTATGTGTTTTATGCTTATGGCATGGTGGTTACTCAGGCTTTTAATGGCGCTGGCGACACCCAAACTCCAACCATAATTAATTTCTTTTGTTTCTGGCTGTTTCAGATACCCCTGGCTTACCTGGCTGCTCTTTATTTAGACTGGGGGCCTATTGGCGTTTTTGGAGCCATAACTATTTCAGAAATGCTGATTGCAGTGGTTTCTATTATTCTTTTTAAGAAAGGTAAGTGGAAAGTCACTCAGGTATAGGCCGGCTTCATCACACCAAACGGAGGTTGCCTCAAGTGTCAATTAAAACTCACCCTGAACCTGTCTGTAACCAAGACAGGTTCAGGGGTTTTTAAGTCTCTGATATTCAATAGTGAGGAATTTTAGAATCAGCCCGTCTGTGTACAAACAAATTAAGAATGAGCTTTTTTTGACTTTTTGATGCTGCATTCACTACGTTAAAGAGAGGCTATCTGTAGAATTAGAGGTTGGACAGTACCTTTTCATTAGCACACCACATAGAACAATTGCCTTTGTCATCGCTTTCAATTCTGCCAATAACTCCATACTTTATGCTATATTTTTTTAAGCATGTCACAATCGTTTTATCCTGAAAGCCCTAAAGCTTTCAAAGATGATCTCACCAAATTATCCGGTCAATATCGTTTACAGATTTTCATCAACCTTATCGCTATTCTGGTCTTTATTCTGGTTTACTTGGCCATGATAGTGGGCTCAGTCAATCTCATTTACGAGATCATTACTTTTCCTCTACCCAAAAAATTTAACCATTGGCACTTGCTACTCAAGTTTGGTATGGCAGGTATGGCAGTCATGCTTTTTTTATTTCTTCTCAAGTTTATCTTCAAGAAAAACTCTGGAAGTGGTACTAACCATGTGGAAATAAAGGAAAGAGACCATCCAAAACTCTTTCAGTTTATCCGGCAATTGAGCGATGAAGTTGGTGCGCCTTTTCCTAAAAAGATATTTGTGAACCATGAAATCAATGCCTCGGTATTCTACAACAGCACTGTTTTTAGTCTATTTTTTCCCGGCCGCAAAAACCTTTTGATTGGCCTTGGACTGGTAAACAGTATCAATCTCAGCGAGTTCAAAGCGGTAATTGCCCATGAGTTTGGTCATTTTGCACAAAGCAGCATGAAGCTGGGAAGCTATGTATATATGGCCAATAAAATCATTCATGACATGGTGTATGAACGAGACAAATGGGACGAAACATTAGAAAAGTGGCAATCTTTAGACGTTCGTTTTTCCATTTTTGCGTGGCTGCTCATGCCCATTATTTGGCTGGTTCGTTTCCTCATGAGTCTATTATACAAGGGGTTGAACGCTCTACACGCCTCGCTTTTGCGGCAAATGGAATTTAATGCCGACCTGGTGGCCGTAAGTGTAACCGGTAGCAACCAAATAATCAATGGCTTGTATCGGTTGGGTTCTGCGTCTGAAGTGATGAATGTGGTCATTTCTAAGCTGGTTGATGCCCGCGATGAGCATCTTTTTACCAACAACATCTTTCATCATCAGTCCGAATGTTTTTCCTTTTTTAAAAAGAAGCACCCTGCCTTTCGGGAGACACTTCTTGAATACCGACTGAAAAACTCGGATACATCAGAATATTGGCTTTTTGAAGGAGATAAAGACAAGGAGGCGCCCCAAATGTATGCCAGTCACCCCTCTAACTTTCTGAGAGAAAGAAATGCCAAGAAGAACTATGTGAAGGGTACCAGTGACGACCGAAGCCCATGGATTCTGTTTGGTAACAAAGATGAACTGGCTGAAAAAGTTACCTCAAATTTCTATGCCCTATATTTTGGAGAGAAACCACAGGAGATTAGTCCTGCCAGTGAGGTTCAGAAGTTTATTGAACAAGAACTTTCTGAGGGGGAGTTTCCTGAACATTATTTGGGCTTTTATAATTCTCGAAACATTCATATTCCCGAAGATCAGGAATTGGAAACCCTTGTTAACGGCTCAAAAGGGCTCGAGGAGGTTGAGCTTTGGGGGAAGGAATTTGAACAGAAGATGGCGGCTATTGCCAAAAACCAAAATCGTATAATTGAGGTGGTGCAATCTATGGAAACAGTCGATCAGAAATGGTCTTTAAAAGCCTCCAATGACTCTAAAAAGGATAAAGAAGCTCTAAAGAAAGAATATACTGAGTTGGTCAAAGTTATGGAGAAAGACCATGAATGGTACAAGCAAGAAGACACTAAAGTGCTCACAAAGGTACTAGCCTATTACAACGAAAATCATTTATCTACCGATGAGCTGCTGGGCATCTACAGGTTCATTCGTTCACTAAATCTTACCTACTCAACGCTACTAGACTGTCAAAACCAATTGGAGGAGCAAATACAACACATCATTAGCAAGAAGCGCATTACCGATGGTGAAATTGCCATGATAGCTCATGACTTGCGTAAAATTTATTTACAGATTGAAGAACTGCTACTAAAGGCTGATCATGTAGAGATTCCTCGTTTGAGTCATGTTTCAGAAACCAAACTTAAAAGCTTTCTGCTTAAAGAACAGTTGGCCTTTATCTCCCAAAACACACTCAACTTTGAAAAAATACAACTGTTTAGATTTCAGTTGGCAGATATCAAAAACAGGCTGGACAGAATCTACAATAAAGCATTGACTGAAATGATAAAGTTGCACGAAGTGGCCTACGCCCCCAACCCAAAAGTAGTTGTATGATTATTGTAACAGACCCGCGTGTATTAAATGTTTTCTCTGCTTATCCTGATGAAGTGCGGCTCAGAATGTCTAATCTACGGAGTCTTTTAATAGAAGCCGCCACAGAAATTGAAGGTCTAAGCCAATTGGAAGAAACCCTAAAGTGGGGAGAACCCAGCTATCTGACCGCAAAAGGCAGTACAGTTAGAATGGACTGGAAACCAAAAGCAGCCGATAAAGTGGCCGTATACTTTAAGTGCACCTCTCGTTTGGTTCCCACTTTCAGGACCCTGTATGATCAGGCCCTTCAATTTGAAGGTAACCGATCCATTGTTTTACCTTTAACTGGCCCTTTTCCTTATAAAGCGCTAAAGCACTGTATACAAATGGCCCTTAACTACCATAAAATTAAACACCTTCCACTACTGGGCAATTAATGAAAGCCATAGGTAAATATACGCTCAGCGAAATTTCATTTCTTCTCTACATAGTCTCACTAGTTATGCCAGCCTTCTGGTTCAATGACCTATTGGGTTTTCATTGCCTGATTCTTGGATGGATAGGAATTTTCGATCTTTCATTCTTTGGTCTGGCTTGGTTAGCTAACCCATGCTATTTCATTGGACTCATTATCTCCAAAAATTATCCCCGCCAAAAGCTAATGTTTGCCTCATTGGCAATACTCTTTTCATTATTCACGTTTCTAATCCCTGAAATACCAAACGACACAAGTTCCGCTAGTACCAAAACAGCTGTGGGCATTGGCTTTGCCCTGTGGTTTTTGAGCTTCTTAACCCTCTTTATTTATACTTCGCCTATAAAAACTGAGCAAAATTAGCCGGTGCTTTAAATACCTCATTTCAAAACCAGTGGCCTCTGTCATGCCATCTTCACGCTTGCAGAGCGGCCTTCTCAAGGCTATTATTCACAGCCATTGCCGCTCTTCTACCTTCTGCAATAGCCCAAACTACCAGGCTCTGACCTCTTCTACAGTCACCTGCGGCAAAGATCATTGACCGACTGGTTTCTCCCGTCTTTTTTAATGCCTTGAAGCCAGTAGTTTTTACATTGCGGTTCGGGTCTAGCTCAAGGCCAAACAGGGTAGAAAGGCTCTTTTCATGATGCGCAAAACCAATTGCCAGAAAGGCCAAATCACACTCAATCACCTCTTCAGAACCGGGAATTTCTTCATACCGAAACTTCGCTTTATCTGTCCACCGTATTCTTATCGTTTCCACTCCTGTGAGCTTTCCATCTTCTCCAATAAACCGTTTGGTAAGCACAGACCAATCTCTTGCTACTCCTTCCTCGTGCGAACTTGATGTTTTCAAGGTCATGGGCCACTCAGGCCATGGATTGGTTACAGTACGCTCTTCCGGTGGTTTTTCCATTAGTTCAATCTGGGTAACACAAAGCGCCCCTTGCCTGTTGCTTGTCCCCACACAGTCGGCTCCGGTATCTCCCCCCCCAATCACTAACACCTTCTTATTCTTGGCATTCAACTCGGAAGATATCCGATCTACCTTTCCGGAAATCAAACGATTCTGGTGACTCAGAAAATCCATGGCAAAATGGACTCCGCTTAGGCTTCTACCCGGAATGGGTAAGTCTCGGGGCACCGTTGCCCCAACACAAAGCACAATAGCATCGAACCTCTCTTCTAGCTCTGTCACGCTAATATCGTTTCCTATCTCAGTGTCGCAGCAAAAGTCAATGCCTGCCCTTTGCATCAGTTCTATTCTACGATCGATTACGGTTTTATCTAATTTAAAGTCTGGAATGCCTAATCTCAAAAGCCCACCGGGGGCTTCATCACGTTCAAAGACAGTTACTGAATGTCCTTGCTTGCGCAGTTCTTCCGCAGCTGCCAAACCAGCAGGCCCTGAACCCACCACAGCAACTCTATATCCTGTATCATCGGACGGAACAATGGCATGTTCCCAGCCTTCCTGAAAGGCTCTTTCAGCAATTTCGAGTTCAATATGCTCTATGTTAACTGCCGCGTTGTTTAAACCTAAAACACAACTAGCCTCGCAAGGAGCCGGGCAAATTCGACCGGTAAACTCCGGGAAGTTGTTGGTACTCTTGAGCACCTCCCAGGCCTCCTTCCACTGCCCACGATATACGGCATCATTAAAGTCGGGTATTTTATTGCCCAATGGGCAACCTTGATGACAAAAGGGAACACCACAGTCCATGCAGCGGGCGGCTTGCTCATGGTATTGTTGTTCGTTCCAGGGTTCTACAAATTCCTTGAAGTGCTGTAGTCTTTGACTGGCAGCCTGTTTGTTTTTGGGTTCTCTGCCATATCTTAAAAATCCTTGTATATCTCCCATTATGCCATCACATTTTTGAAGTCTCTTTTTTGAGCCATTACTCTTTTATATTCTGTAGGAATAACCTTTACAAAGTCTGCTTTGGCCAAAGGCCACTGACTCAACAGTTCAATAGCTTTTACACTATTGGTGTATCGATGATGCTTCTCTAACATCATATGCAGGAAGTTAAAATCATCTTCCTCGGGGTATTCGAGCTGAACAAGCTCCAAATTGCAACACGATTGAAAGTCAAAGTTGGCCGCATATACATAGGCTATTCCACCAGACATTCCGGCTGCAAAGTTTTTTCCGGTTTCACCTAAAACAATTACCCGGCCTCCGGTCATATATTCGCAGGCGTGGTCGCCCACCCCCTCTACCACTGCACTGGCTCCAGAATTTCTAACGGCAAATCGTTCTCCTGCCTGTCCATTCACATAGAGCCTTCCTCGGGTAGCACCATACAGGGCCACATTGCCAATTAGTACATTATCGGCCGCCTTGCACGTAGTTTCCGGCTTAGGGTATATTACCAGTTTACCACCGGAGAGTCCTTTGCCAACATAGTCGTTTGCCTCCCCTTCCAGGTTAAAGGTGATACCATGGGCTAGAAAAGCTCCAAAACTTTGCCCGGCCGTACCGCTAAAGTCTACTGTAATGGTACCATCCGGCAGGCCTTGCGGTCCGAATTTTTGAGTAAAAGAACCGGAAAGCATAGCCCCGGTGGTTCTGTTTTCATTATGAATGAATTGTTCGAACCGTACTCGTTCTCCATGGCGAAAGGTAGGCTGAGCCAACTCAATGAGCTTTACATCGAGCACGTGGTCAATTCGTGAAGGTTGCTGTACTGTTTTATGCTGAGGAGCCCCTTCTGTAGCTAATGGATTTTCTAAAAGTGCACTGAGGTCTACTCTACCTCCTTTGCTAATGGCTTTGTCCTTATTAAATGCCAGTAGGTCTGTTCGGCCAACCAGTTCATTAACCGTCTTAACCCCCAATTGGGCCATAATATAGCGTAACTCCTCGGCCATGAGCCTAAAGAAGTTTACAATATGATCTACTTCACCGGTAAAGAGCCGCCTTAATTCAGGACGTTGAGTAGCTATACCAACCGGGCAGGTATTGAGGTGGCACTTGCGCATCATTATACAGCCTTCTACCACCAGCACGGCCGTGGCTACACCCCATTCTTCAGCGCCCAACATAGTGGCTATGGCCAGGTCTCTGGCTGTTTTTATTTGACCATCGGTTTGTAGCTTAATACGATTGCGCAGACCATTGCGCATGAGCGTTTGGTGTGCTTCTGCCAGACCAATTTCCCAAGGGATACCGGCATGTTGAATGGAACTGAGAGGGGAAGCCCCGGTGCCTCCATCGTGGCCTGAAATAAGTATGGTGTCTGCGTTGGCTTTGGCCACCCCGGCCGCAATGGTTCCTACTCCTGCCTCTGCTACCAGTTTCACACTCACTTCCGCTTTTGGATTTACATTTTTAAGGTCGAAAATGAGCTGTGCAAGATCTTCGATGGAATAAATATCGTGGTGTGGTGGTGGAGAAATAAGGGTTACACCCGGAGTAGAATGCCTAATCCGGGCTATGTTTTCATCAACTTTTAGTCCAGGGAGTTGGCCTCCTTCTCCCGGTTTTGCTCCTTGAGCTACCTTTATTTGTAGCTCATCGGCATTGATAAGGTAATGAGTGGTAACCCCAAAACGGCCACTGGCCACCTGTTTTATGGACGATCTTGCCAATAACCCATCCTTTCCTGGCGTGAATCGCGAAGCATCTTCTCCTCCCTCTCCACTATTCGACTTGGCTCCAATCAGGTTCATGGCTTTGGCAATGGTAGTGTGAGCCTCCTCCGAAATGGAACCAAAAGACATAGCCCCGGTTGCAAAACGTTTCATTATTTCGCTGGCTGGTTCAACCTCCTTTAAATCAATGGCTGATGATTCCCTGAAGTCGAACAGACTTCTCAACGTTACATGGGCACTTTCTTGCTGATCTATCTCTCTGCAATAGGCTCTGAAAAGCTCCTGATCATTCAAACGGGTTGATTTTTGGAGCAAGTGAATGGTTTTTGGGTTGAAAAGGTGTTTTTCTCCTTCTACCCTCCACTGGTATATTCCTCCATCGGCCAATACACTTCCGGAGTTAGTAACCGAACGGGTGAGCTGCTGATTTTGTATTAGTTCCTGCTCTAGCTCTTCAAATCCCTTTCCACCAATACGTGAAGGGGTTCCTTTAAAACATAGGTTCACCACCTCATCATTCAAGCCAAGTATTTCAAAGATTTGAGCGCTTTCGTAGGACTGAAGGGTGGAGATACCCATTTTGGAAAGAATTTTCCTTAATCCATAGCCAATGGCCTTTATATACTGACTCACCGCTTGCTCTTCTTCCTCCGGCTCTATTAGCGAGCGAATGGTGTCTATAGCCAAATACGGACAAACAGCAGAGGCTCCATAGCCAATAAGCGTAGCAAAATGATGGGTTTCTGTAGCATCTCCGGCCTCAATAATAAGACTTACTCTTGCCCTAATGCCTTCTTTGATTAAATGGTGATGTACTGCTCCGGTAATGAGCAGCGAAGGAATGGAAAGCTGGTTAGGCTGTGGTTTATTACTCAATACCAGGAGGTTTGCTCCGGCCCTTACCCACTGGGCCGCTTCTTTCGCTTTCTGCTCAATAGCCTCTTTGAGTGCATACTTCTGAGGATTGTAACAAGCTTTAAGATACTGACTGTTGAACCCTTCAGGTGGTTCATTCCTTAATTTATCCAGTTTCTGTGAAGTGAGAACGGGTTGTTCAAGTACTATTTTTCGAGATGTGGGGTCATTGTCTTCCAGTAGATTATTGGATTGCCCCAGGTAAACCGCCAAAGACATCACGGCCTTTTCACGAATGGGGTCTATGGCCGGGTTGCTCACTTGGGCAAAAAGCTGCTTGAAGTAATTGGAAAGGTGAGCATTTCGCCTGGCAAATACGGCCAATGGGCTGTCGTTTCCCATAGAGCCTATGGGCTCTGAACCACTGGCCACCATAGGCTTTAGTATGTACTTAATGTCTTCTTTGGAGTATCCGAACAGCAACTGGGCCTTAAGGAGGTCTGAGGGTTCAGGCCGGGCCGCTCGGTGGGTGTTGGATTGGAATGGTTCACCCAATTCGGACTCATTGATAATTAGCTTTTGGTTCCAGCTTATATAGTCACTGGCCCTGCTTAGTCGTTTTTTAATTGATGCATCTTCTTCAAAACTGTGCTCAACTAAATTGACCAGTAGCATTTGACCGGGTTTTAGCTTACCTCTCTTCAATACATTTTCAGGAGGCACCTCTACAATACCGGTTTCTGAAGCAAATATGAGGCGATTATCGTCTGTTAGTGTATATCGCGTAGGTCTAAGGCCATTGCGATCTATGCAGGCCCCTACTTTGTTTCCATCCGTAAAGCATACGGCAGCCGGACCATCCCATGGTTCCAAAAAGGTAGCGTGGTAATCGTAAAATGCTCTTAGTTCGGGGCTAAGGGCCAAATTTTCTCTCCATGCCGGAGGAATAAGCATGGCCATAACACGCTCAATTTCTCTTCCTCCCATTACTAATAACTCTACAGCCATGTCGAGGTTGGCCGAGTCAGAAAACTCAGCCTGGCATATCGGCAGCAATACCTTTAGCTCTTCTTGGCTAAAATGGGCCGATCGGAAAAGAGCTTCTCTTGACTTCATTTTATTTATGTTGCCCTTTATGGTGTTAATTTCTCCGTTGTGGGCGATATACCTAAAGGGCTGGGCCAATCGCCACTCGGGTAACGTATTGGTTGAAAAGCGCGAATGAACTATGGCAAAGGCAGAGGTAAAGTGTGGCGCGGAGAGGTCCGGGTAGTATTCATCGAGCTGCCAGGTGCGCAACTCCCCCTTGTAAACTATGGAATGTACCGAACAGGAAGACATGTAAAATGCTCTTCCGCCCTCAAGCATAGCAGCTTTATGTTCACACAGTTTTCTGAACAAATAGAGCCTTCTGTTTAAATCTATTCCATAGCCGGCCTCTCCCCTTATGAAATACTGCCAAACCTCCGGTTCGTTGCTACGAGCAAAATCACCAAGTTTTACTCCGTTGGTAGGCACCCTCCTTTTCCATACGCACGCCAGGTTTAACTCCGTTAGAGCCTCTTCAAGCAAGCTAAAGAAATCAGCAGTATTTGAGGAGGGAATAAACAGCATAGCTACACCATAGTGCTCTTTGTCAGGAAGTTCAACGCCCTCTTTGGCTGCCAGTTGGCTAAAAAATGCATGGGGTATTTGGGTGTGAATACCAGCCCCATCGCCCGTCTTATCATCGGCCGCCACACCTCCCCGGTGTTCCATTCGGTGCAACATCTTAAGCGCATCGGCTACCAGGCTGTGCGATGGCTGGTTCTTAAGTTGGGCAATAAAGCCAATGCCACAGGCATCCTTCTCAAACTCTTCTCTATATAGTCCTTTGGGTTTGCTCATTTTGTTCGTTTAAACTTGGCAATCGTTTACGTTGATTTGATAGCTCTTTGTAAAGTCAACCATTCTGAATTTATCTAATTTGTCTGTGTTGAAGCCAGTAGATTTCATAGACCATATGAACTCCATGCTTAGGAAAAACACGAATAAACAACTGTAAACCAACCGATTAAAACCTTAACTTATAGCATGTCCAAGATTCAGAATGAACAACTGCTTTTTGAACTCATACAGTCACTCACCAAGTCTGAGAAGAGAAGTTTTAAGCTATATGCCAACCGGGTAGGAAGCTCGCGCGAAACGAAATACATAAAGCTGTTCGACATAATGGAGCAAATGGATGTGTACGATGAGGCACTGATTCTCAAAAAACTACCCAAAACCAGCAAGACACAGTTTGCCAATCTCAAATCTCACTTATACAGTCAGATTTTGGCTAGTCTGCGTCTTTCTAACCTGAAACACGATATAGACATAGACCTGCGGGAACAGTTGGATTACATTAGGGTGCTCTATAAAAAGGGGCTTTATCACCAGAGTCTGAGGCTGTTGAACAGGGCCAAAAATATAACGGGTGACTATCGAAAAGACTTATTTCAGCTGGCACTGCTCGACTACGAGAAGCAGATTAGGTCTCAGCAGGTATTTGATTTGGAAGAAAAACAGGCCGATGAACTCAACGCCCAAACTGAGCAGGCCATGAAGCGATTTATGAATGTGCAACAGTTTTTCACGCTGGCCACTAAGCTAAAAGCCCGCTTTGTGGAACACGGCATGGTGAAATCGGAAAGGGAATTAAACAACCTAAAGGCCCTCTTCTACACCAACCTGCCCGACTTTAAAGAGTCGGAGTTGGCATTCAACGAAAAGTTTTATCTATACCGAGCCTACTACTGGTTTTCCTACCTTACTTACGACTTCGAAAAGTGCATTACCTATGCCGAAAAGTGGATCGACATATTCCACGAAACGGGACTCGATAAGAAAAGACGAGCCGGGTATTTAAAAGGGCTCAATCGATTATTGCAATCGGCCTTCAGAGTAAACAGCATTCAAAAGTTTGAGCACTACTATAGCCTATTTCAACGGTTTGAACAGCAGGAAGGTCCCTCATTGGCCAGTAATACGCAGGTATTATTGGTGAAGTATAAGGCTATTCAGGCTTTCAATCACGTGTTTCTTACCACCGACTTTGAAGGCAAGCTGCCCGAAATAAAAACCATAATGCAAGAGGTGGAGGCTAACAGGAAATACATTGACAAGCACAACCTTATTGTAATCTACTATAAAGCCTCAGTCTATTATTTTGCCCTAAAACACTACAGCCAGGCAAGGCTCTACCTGAATCGGTTACTAAACGATGGAGACAGACTGCGCAGTGATCTCAAAGGCTATGCCCGTATATTGAGCATACTCATAGATTACGACACCGGAGAAGAAGATTATATGGAACAAAAACTACAAGCCGCCCGCGACTATATTGTTTTCGAAGAAAACCTGGGAAAGGTACAGCAAGTCTTTCTGGAATTTATGAGCAAAATAGGTTCTATTTTTCCACAAGACCTCAAAAAGGGATTTATGAGCCTAAAGGCAGAAATTGAAAAAGTGAATGAAGGAGACTTCTCCCAAAAAACACTGCTCTATTTTGACCTGATGAGTTGGATTGACTCTAAAATTGAGGGCAGGGACTTTGCCGAACTGGTGCGAGAGAAGCGTAAAGCCTACAGTTGAGTGGGCAGAAGCCGCATAGAGGCAGAGCCGGTTATCTACGAATTACAAAAGATTCCATAAGGATGGTTATATTTGCCTCATGTCTGATGAACGGAAGGTCATTGTCATTCTCACCTTTATTTTCCTGATTATTCTTTCGACCCGCTGGTTTAGAACCACAAAGGAAGTCGAAAGAGCAGAATGGCCCGAAATTATTACCGAATACAGAGAGGTACTTAGCCCCGAAGAAATCCAGTTAATTGATTCCGTTGTTGTACGACCAATCCTTTATAGCAACGTTACCTTTCTGGATTCACTCGATTCAGACGAAGCCAAGCAGCGTTTTATTGCCGTAATGTTGCCGGCCATACTGGTGGCTAAAAAACGACTGGAAATAGACCTAAAACGACTGGAAAGCATTCAGATTAAAAAGAAATTGAATGCTGAAGACAGCCTGTTTTTTCTACAACTAACAGAAACCTATAAAACAGACGATATTCTGTTGCTTAAAAGAAGGTTGCTCACCCACCCCAACAGCATCGTATTGGCGCAAGCTGCCATTGAATCGGGCTGGGGCAAATCTCGCTTTTTCAGAGAAGCCAACAATGTCTTCGGGGTTTGGTCTTTCGATCCCAATGAGCCTCGTATTGCCGCTAGTGTAAGGCGAGAAGATTACCAGGTATATCTGCGAAAATATGATCATATTGAAGAATCGGTGATGGACTATTTTCAAACCATAGCCAGAACCCCTGCATATGCCCGGTTCCGTAGAAAAAGGGCCGAAACTTCAGACATCAGGGCCCTGGTTCCCTTGCTGGATAAATACTCGGAGCGAGGAGACGAATATGTGGAGCAGGTATTTGGAATGATTCGCTACAATAGGTTTGAACAGTACGATCATCATCACTTGGACACAACTTATCTAAGATACCCGCTTAAGTAATGCGCAGTTTGATAATCTTTCTATTAGCAATTGGCACGCAGCTAAGTGCCCAGGAGGGCGGAATAAGTGCCTTTGTATATCATCGTTTTGGAGATGACAGGTTCCCCAGTACCAACGTATCGCTCGATAAGTTTGAGGCGCACCTGAAATTTTTAAAGGATGGAGGCTACGAAGTACTCACCTTTTCTGAAGCCATAGATCGTTTAAAGAGACCCAAGAAAGGCCAAAAAGCGGTGGTTCTGACTATAGACGATGGCTACTCTAGCTTTTACGAAAAAGGCCTTCCTCTATTACAGAAATATGGCTTTAAAGCCACATTGTTTGTAAACACTGAAACGGTTGGAGGAAAAGACTATATGAACTGGTCTGAACTAAAAAAGGTACAAGAGGCCGGTATAGAAATAGGCAATCACTCACATTCACATGCCTACTTTCTCAACAAAACAGATGCCTTCTTTGAAGAGGATTTACAAACAAGTGAAGATGCTTTTATAGAACACCTGGGTACTAAACCTACCATTTATGCCTATCCCTATGGAGAGTGGAATGCTTTTATGGCCAATACCCTAAAAAAAAGAGGTTATAAAGGAGCTGCTGCTCAAAACTCAGGAGTAATGCATAGCCAGCAAAGCCAGTTTTATTTGCCGCGCTTTCCCATGTCGGAGTTCTATGCCAATCTCAATGAATTTAAACAGAAGGCTAACATGCATACTCTGGTAGTAAGCCGTCAGGAAGTCAATACCAATGGCTTTTCAGGTAGCAAAAGTCTTCCGCGAATTGAGCTGGAGTTTACAGAAAACAAACTAAAACTAGAGCAATTGCAGTGCTTTGTTCAGGGAGCCGAATGTCGTAAATCCATACAGGTTGTAAAAGAAGGGTTGGTTAAGCTAAGCATTAGGCCAGACCGGGACCTAAAACGAAGGAGGACACTATTTACCATTACCGTGCCCGATAGTGAAGGCCGTTGGCACTGGTTCAGTTACCTTTGGGTAATCCCTCAAATTGCCGAGTGACCCATAAAAAAGCTTATCTTTCTTAAGTGTTAATTGTTATGAAAAAGTTGTTGCCTTTGTTTTTAACACTCGCTGCTTTAGTTGCTCCGCATTCAAGCCATCAGAAACCACAAGGTATAGACGAGCTAAGCTGGTTACTAGGTCAATGGCAACGCTTAAATGCTCCCCCCGGCACTACCGCTTTTGAGTTTTGGGAAAAACAAACAGATACAGAGTATAAAGGAATTGGCTTTACACTGAAAGATACGGATACGGTATTTGTAGAACACCTGCAACTGCTCCAAGAAGACAATGCGCTCTTTTATATTGCCAAAGTGGCTGAAAATGATAATCCGGTACGCTTTAGGCTTACCTATACTAATGCTGATGGGTTTATTTGCGAAAATCCGGAACACGATTTCCCGAAAGTTATTAGCTACAAACTCGAACAAAACAAGCTCATTGCATCTATATCAGATGGTGCGTCCAGGAAGAAAGATTTTGTATTCAATAAATTGAATTAGTACCAAAACCAACGTTCAACTTATGCCCTGGCTTTAGTTTTTTCATTTTTCCACTTAAGTTTAGCAAGTAAAACCTAACCAATGAAACATTCACCATTTCTCTTGCGCTCTGTAATTTTATCCGTAATCGCCTCTTTGATTTTTACTTTTTCAGCACAAGCTCAAAAAAGAGCTATAGATATCAATGAGCTCATCAATGAAACACAGCTAATGTCCGAAGACCAGAACCTGATGCGGTTGGTTTGGTACATTCCTTTGGAGTACTGGGAAGCTTCTTTTGCTGCTGACGAGAGCATATCGGCCGATGAGTTGGAAGAAATGATTGATATTTTTGATGATTTTGAACTGATAGCCGTGATTGATGGAGAGTTTGGTGTTTTTGGTAACATAAAATACACACCAATATCTGAGGTAAGAGCCATGATTCGCCTAGAAACGTCTGATGGTAAAAAACATCTGCCACTAGATGACTCCGAAATAAGCAATGATGCCAGTACGCTAATGTCTTTCATGCAACCCATGCTAGCCAATATGATGGGCGATATGGGGAAAAACATGCAGTTTTTCATGTTCAAATCTAAGGGTAAGGAAGATCGGCTTATCGATCCCTTTAAACAACATTCTTTTAAAGTACATTTGGGCGATGAGGTTTTCTCTTTTGAACTTCCGCTTGCCGCGCTCCTACCACCGAAATATTGCCCTACCGATGGAAAGAAAATGAAAGGAACCTGGATTTACTGTCCATTTCACGGAGTAGAACTAACCGATAAGAACTAGCCAACTATTTTCAACTTGTAATACAGAATTGAAAAAGGTCATGTATGAGCTTCTTAAGTTCTATACATGACCTTCATTTTTTTGCTTGTGCCCTACTCTACTCTAAGAGCATTTACAGGATTAATTCTGGAAGCCCGCACGGCATGATACACTATAACGGACAGCATAATTAAGAAAGATAGAAAACCACTGGCCACAAACACCAGCAAACCAATGTCTACCCGGTAAGCAAAATCGCTCAACCATTGATTCATTAAATACCAGGTAACGGGAATGGAAATCAAGAACGCCAATCCAAGTTGAATGCTGAACTGCCGGAGTAATATATTCATAATGGTTATTGGCGAGGCTCCTAATACTTTTCGAATGCCAATTTCCTTAACCTTGGTGTTGACTACAAGTATGGTTAAGCCCAAAAGGCCAAAAGCAGCAATCAGTATGCTTATTACGGTGGCAACGCCCGCTATCTTATTTACCCTTGCTTCGTTTTCATAAAGAAGTCGTAACCGTTCATCGATAAAGCTAAAGTTTAACTCTTCATTTGGAAATAACTCAGACCATGCCTCATCCAAAATATCTCTAACCGCGAGCAAATTCTGACCGGTATACTTGAAAAACACCTTAGGTATGGGGTTATCATTGATAGTAACATCGCTTATTCCGGCAAATATGGGTGACAGGTTTTGCACTATAATCAGGGGTTCTACATCTGTATGTAGCGATTGAAAGTTGAAGTTTTCCGTAACCCCAATAATTCGATGGTTACCAAAGTCGTTGCCCGGAAGCTTCTTACCAACTGGGTCTTCTAAACCAAAATAGTCAACTGCCGCCTGATTAATGATAATTGACTCGCGCTTATCCACTTCCATGTCTTCGTCAAAGGCTCTCCCTTCTTTCATGGCAATGTTAAAGCCGTCAACAAAATGAGCGTCTGTAGCCAATACATAAAACTGTCTGAACTGTCCATTCACATCGTTGAAGCCCACCTGAGTCCAGCCGGTAGATCCAAACATATGGTTGGCCGCTCCAAGACCCGATACTTCCGGATACTGGCTCAATCGTGCCTTCAATAATTCGGCATTTTCGAAGCCTGAAACTATCCCATTGAGCATTCCATTGGCACCTTCTTTCGGGTACAGATTCACATAAACCATGGCGTCTTTTTCATAGCCAACATCGCTGCTTTGTAAGAAATTAAGCTGCTGACGCATAATTAAGGAGCCTGAAATGAGAAAAATGGTGAGCAATAGTTGAAACACCACCAACGACTTTCGAAAAATACCAGCTCCGCGACCTCCGCTCTTTCCTCCTCTCAAAATATTGATGAGCTTGAGGTTTGAAAGCACAAAGGCAGGATATAAGCCCGTGGCAATACCTACCAATAAAATGATAGAGATAAGAAGTAATAGGTTCTGTAAATCAAAAATGATAGCTATTTGAGTGCCGGCCAGATGGTTGAAGGTGGGCAATAGAAACAGAGCCAAAGCTACACCAGCCAAAGTGGCAAAAGCGGTGATAAGGATGCTTTCTGAAAGATACTGCCAGATAAGGCCGCCTTTCTGCGCCCCAACTACCTTTCTGATGCCTACTTCTTTAGACCTTCTAATGGACTGACCGGTAGACAAAGTAGTGTAGTTAATGCAAGCCATTACTAACACCAGCATGCCAATAGTGGCCAGCACATAGACATACCTGGGGTTACCCACGGGCATGGAAGCTGCAGGGAAGTCGGGGTTTAAATGTATGTCTTCCAATAGTTGCAAGCCTAACTCGTATTGACCTTCTTCTATTCGGTCACCTAAAACGCTGTTAATCATTTCAGGAAACTTTTCAACCACTTCTTGTGCCGAAGTATTTTCACGAAGCAACACAAAGGTCTCCGGTGCAATATTGAACCAAGCCTGCAAAGCCCTGGGGTTATAAAATCGTTCCTTATCTTCATTAGAAACGATCATATTCATCTGAAACCCGGTGTTAGAGGGCATATTGGCCATTATGGCCGATACCTCATAACTCACCTTATTGTCGTTGACCTGCAGCGTTATGTGCTTACCCACAGCTTCTTCCGATCCAAAATATTTCAAGGCATAGTCTTCCGAAAGCACAATAGTGTTACGCTCTAGTGGCTTTTGTACATTGCCCTTTAGTAGCTTAAAACTAAAAACATCGAAGAAGTTGGGGCTTACAAATGCTACTCGTTCATTAAGTCTGTTTTCTCCATCTCCTACCAAAAAATTGCTGTAGTCTACCAGCACAGTGGCCTCTACCTCAGGAATATTAGCTTCTAAAGTGGGGGCTAGTGGCAATGGTGAGGAGGTGTAGAAAAACTGCTGGCCCTGACCATAATCTTCTTTGGTCCAGGTTCGGTATATCCGATCTCCCTTATCGTGAAATTTGTCGAAACTAAGTTCTTGCCTCACATATAAGCCTATGAGTATAAAGCATGCCATGCCAACAGCAATGCTGCCTATATTTAACACCGTGTTGGTTTTCTGTTTCCACAAAACCCGGGCTGCAACCTTAAAATTGTTTCTTGTCATGTTGATGATATTTGAGTTTGTTGTTTTGATTCGCTTAATGTTCATTGGGCGGAAGAAGCGAAGCACATCCCAACAGAAGAGCCACCGGGCGCGCCTGGGCTTTTGAGAAACCCGCCTATCGAAGAGTTCATAAATGTCTCCTTCTATTTCTTCCAGAAATTCCTGCCGGCAGTAGAGTCGCAAAAAACGCTTGGCCAATCTTGGGGGCGATATGTGCTGTTGCTTGCTCAAGAACCTCCCAATGAAATATCTGTTATTCGGTTATAAAGCTTCAATCGCAAAGACTGGGCCTCGTCCAAGGCCTTCTTGCCTTGGGAAGTGAGCTCGAAGTAGCGCTTACGCCTCCCGCCTCTTTCGTTGGTGGCACCACCCATTTTGCTCTTTACAAAGCCTTTATCGTCCAGCCTCCTCAAGGCCGAGTGAATGGCGCTTATGTTCACAGTTCGGCCAGTCTCCTTCTTTATTTCATCCATTACAGCCACTCCGTAGGCTTCGGGGTAAAGGGCCCCAACGGTAAGTAAGACCAGTTCTTCGAATTCACCTAGATATGTACCTTTCATAAGCGTGTAATATTAGTTACACAAATATAAAACAAATATATCTTTCATATTTGTACAAGTAATTAACACTTGTTAACCTAGTCTTGGGTATGAATCGGCAGATTTGTGTAGCGAACCGTAGCCAGCATAGTTTAGGAAATAATGACCTTAACCTTGAGATTAACCAGCAAAACTGCGACAGAGGAAACCAACACCAATATGTAATAAAACCACCTATTGGTAGAATTGTCTTTCAACCTGAATATGTGGCCTTCCTGGACATAGGCAGACCAGAAGAATGGGTTCTTATGAAAATCATCTGCTTTAGCCAGATAATCTATTTTAGCCAATTTAAGACTGCGATCGCTGGGAATTCCTTGCTTTAAGTACTTAATAAAACTTGTAATGAGTTGCTGGGAGGCTTTGTCGTCTACATTCCACAAACTCCCAATAACGCTTTGTGCTCCTATTTCAAGACTCCTACTGGTAAAGCTTTTGTTGCCTTCTCCACTAACCGGCCAACCTGCTCGGGAGTGACAACTGCTTAGAATCATTACTTGTGGTATAATCTTGAAATTGTACAGGGCATAACGATAAAGCGTATCATAGTCGGACTTTAGCAGCAAAGGTTCTCTATTCAAGTCCAGTAGTTGATGATTACCCATGTGGTATACGTTCGATTCTTTACTGCTGGCAAATTCAAAGGCATTATTTGCTAAACCGGAGACTCCTCTCCAAGACTGTAGCTCTCGACTCACATGCTCTAGTCTACGTTCAGCCTGATGATACTGACCGATGGAATAGGTAACTGTCCGGTCGACCAAATGAATCGATGCCTCTGACATTCCGTAAGTCACATTACTTTTCTCAATGAGGTATTCATTCTCTGCATTTAAGAGCAGTTCAAAAGGCAGGTCATTAAGAATACCATCGCTCAGTATATATACCTGCTTATACCTACTCACTTTAAAAGGCACAATTAAGATTGCTCCCAAACTGTTCAAGGCAGCTGTAAGCTCTTTAAATTCTTCATGACCTCCTGTTAATGCATTTTTGGCCTGCGTGAGTTTGGTAAATAGTTCACTAACCAACCTTTTGAGTCGGTCTTTATGATGAACTACCAGATCGGTCTTCTCCTGACTTTCAACCACCTGATATATTCCATCTCTCCCTTCAAAAAAAGTGATTCGCACCACTCCTTCTTCTCTAATCAATGGTATCTTTTCCTGACCTACCAAGTTTTTGACACCACTATCAATAATTAAATAATACTTATTCCGATGGGTATTGATTGTTCTTCTAAGCATTGATTTTGTATGAAGGTCAAAGTCTGGCACCTCTGTAAGCTCTAACTCCGTTTTTTCAATGGTCTTTAAGACTTCTCTCAAAAGCCTGGCTTGTGCCCCTCCTTGGCTCAGAAATTGATTGTTCACTGTAAGTTCACCTAAACGACTTACCTCCATGGCTTGTAAAACAAGTTTATTGGTTGACTCAGAGTCATTTAACTGAGCAAGAATTCGCAAAACCCCTTCAATCAGACCGTAGGTATGGGTTACGTAATTCTTTCGTCTGCCGCTCATAAGTCCAGACATGTATATTTGTCTTAGATACTGAATACATACTCCTAACTTATCTTCAATGGCTTGTTGCTCTAGTTGACCTGATGTGTATTTCAGCCATAGTGCCTTTATTTCTAACTCATATAGCTCCATTTGTAAATTTGCCATATGAAAATCGGTAGTATACCTGTTTAGGTCGGAAAACCATTGGGGTTGACTATTCACCAGGTTAAGTTCCTCTTTAAGTTTCAGAGAAAGGGAAAGAGTTGAAGGCGTTGATAAGTGAGGTGTGTTCTCAATGCGCTTCAGCATAGTCGTATAAAAACTTATTAAACGATCAATGCTGTGAGGCTGAATTGCAGGGCGGCTTGGACTGCAGTTCTCAGGCAGCTCATTAAGCCATTGGCCAAACTGTTCTTTGGTAATATCACCTTCCCAATATAATTCAGTAAGCCCGGCTATGTCGCTACAATCTTTAGCCACTACTCGGTTTTGCAAATGAGCAACAATAAGACATACGAAACTGATAAAAATCGTTCGCTGTGAATATTCAGTAAGGCAGTTTAGGCAGGAATGCAATAGTCCTCTACCCATCATACATATGTGTGTTTAATCGAAAAATATGGGGAGCACTAAAAAAATTGGGGAAAGGAATTTAGTGATAATATTTGTGATAGGCACAATAAATGTCTAAAATTAATGGCTTCAACCACACACACCTGCAATGCTTAAGATAGAGATAAGCAAAGGCTTAGATGACGAAAGCCTTATTCAAGGTATAAAGAAGGGGCGCAAACGAACGCTCCTGCATATCTACAAAAAATACTTCCCTTATATTAAGAGTCATATTTTAAAAAACTCAGGTTCGGAAGATGATGCCAAAGATGTTTTTCAGGACGCCATGATGGCCATTTTTCAAAATGTGTCGAACAAAGATTTTGAGCTTACCTGCCAGTTTAAAACCTACTTGCACGCGGTTAGTAGCAATATCTGGAAAAAGAAACTGCGGGATATCAAGGGAAAAACACTGACCGAATATCAAGATGCTTCTCACCTTGCACAAGAAGAAATTGACGATGCTGTACTAACCTTGGAGCGCTATCAGTTTTATAACCGAAAATTCAAGGAGCTCAGCGAAAAGTGTCAGCAAATACTAAAGATGTACCTCAATGGTGTGAATATGAAACGCATTACGGAACATTTTGGCTTTGCGAGTGTCTCCTATACCAAGAAGCGCAAGTTTGTATGTAAAGAAAAGCTGATTGCTTTGATCGAAAAAGACCCTGAGTACCAAATACTTGTTGGAAATGACTGAACAGGAAAGAAATGAACTGATTGATAAGTTTCTACTCAATGAGCTTGAGGGTTTAGAGTTAGCCAGATTTGAGTACCTCATTGGTTCCGATAAAGAGCTAAAAAAATCGCTTCAGTTGGAGCTTGAGCTTCGTTCTGCTCTCAATGAAAAGAGCGATTTCAATTTATTTAAATCGTTGGTCAATGATGCGCAAAAAGAGTATTTCGAAGCAAAAAAGCCCCAGACTAAACAGGTTTGGAGGGCTGCCGCAGTTTTTGCTGTGATAGCCACTTTTGGTTTTTTGATTTGGCGAAGCTCCGTTACGAAATCGCCTGAATACATCTTCGATAATTATTTTGAACCTTACGAGGCTCCTACCAACCTAAGGGGAACAGACATAACGAATATCGATGATGATTTCATGCTCGGACTTGTGCGGTATGATGAACAGCAGTATGCTCAGGCCATCGCTTTGTTCGAAAAGGCTTACTCTAAGGATTCCAAAAACTATACAGCCCGATTTCTTATGGCCGTAGCCTACATGGGCCTAAAGGAGTTTGAACAGGCTGAACCTATATTTTTAGAGTTAATTAGCGACAGTTCTCACCTTTTTCAAGATCAGGCAAGATGGTATTTGGGTTTGTTGTATTTGACAGACAATGATACAAGTAATGACCCGGCTGCCAAGCAAGTATGGACAGGATTGAAAGATACTGCCCTCAAAGCCAAGGCAGATCAATTAAAATAATACCCCAGCTTTAGTCTAACGCTGCAGCTATTTGTTTGCCTGTTGCATTAGTCTTTAGTCCCAGAGCTTGGAGTAAATGTTCCTTTTCATCGGCACTAATTTCATTTCCTCCACTTATAAGCTTATCTGCTGCAGCTCCCCTAATAATATCATGTGCGCGCATGGCTCTTGTCCCTGACATCTTTTTCAGTCTTGATTGTGAGTCCAGAATACGATTTAGCTCTTCCTGTTCTACAATATTACCATGTCTTACTCCTGCCAAGGCTTTCTTTCCATGTTTATTCTTTCTCCACATCTTATAAACCGTACTACCCAAACCCACTAAGGCACTTGCTCCCAAAAGTCCCCAACCAATAGGGCCACTGCCTGCGGCAAGGACAATACCACCCGCCAAAGCCAGACCACCTTTCAGTGCTCGAGCCACTCCTGTTTTTTTCTTAGTTTCCTGGGCATCCTCACCCAACAGGGCTACATCTTTCACCTTTTCAGATTGGCTTGATTTACCAATTCCTTTTAGCATTTCCTCTCGATCTGATGCCACTTTTGACCCAACCAAACCAGCACCTACATCGAAGGCACCCGATGCAATGGCAAACGGAGAAGCAACCTTAGCCGCTGTAGATACTAACCCGGTATTGTTAGCCGCATGGGCAAACCCTAGCATGGAGCTTCCCACACTCGTGCCTGCACTAGACAAGCTAGATGCAATCTCTGCCTTAAGCAAATGCTTATCTCCAGCCAGCTGGTTTCCGGTAATATGTGAATGCAAAGCAACTCCGGCATCAATTAAAGAACCGGTGGCTCCAATTATACCACCAATTCCGGCTGCTTCAGAGCTAACCTTCAGTGCGGTGCCACTTGATGCTGGAGATATTTTAGAAATGATATCAGCTGGTTTACCAACGGCAGAACTAACCCCTTTAAGACCTGATGCTACCAACGAAGCCTTGCTACCTTTGTTCTTTTCGATATGTTGATCTACCTTTTCTGCGTCAATGCTCACTCCCATTTCTTTCAGCAAAGGAGAGCTCTGTTGATCATATTTTCCTTTGCGAATACCGAATTTTTTCCTGTACCAATTCTTAATAAAATTGCCTTGAACCACAGGGTCATTTATTTTGCTCGCACTGCGCGTGGATTGTTCCCCCGTTCTTTGAACGGAACCCAAAGGTTTTGAGTCCATTACACCAGTTCCATACACTAAACCAGCATCATTATTGACACTAATTCCACCTTTAAATTGCATGATGGGTTTTCTTTGTATTGGAGGGTTTCTGGAAACACCTTTCTCACCCACTCTTTGAGCCGGAGCACTTTCATTATCGGAGTTCCTTTTTACTGGTTGTAATGACTTCTTTAGCACTGCTTGGTTGGGATACTTTCTAGCTTGATACCCAAAAAGAGAAAAGGTTACCCCTAGTGTTTGCTATTAAACAAGAGATATCAGCATATTAAATTCATTCCATAGGGAGGCATATGATCTATTCGTGTTGTCCCCATATCCAATTATAAGCCTGCAAACTTCCCTCCTCACTTTCACTCCAGTTCAAGGATTTCAGATACTTCACTTGTTCTGCACTTATTTGATCAATATTGTCTATAGCATAATTCTCAATCAATTTTACCCTTTCATCGTGGTTGGGAACTTTCTTCTTTCCGGTAGACCTCGATGAGGTTTCTTCTTTACTGGCAATCGCTAATGAACTTGATGAACTGGTCTCATGTGATGAGGAGGCAACAGTCTCTTTAGAGACCTCTCTTTTCATTATCTTGGCTTTCAACTCAGACATATATGGATCTTCTACGGAAGCTTTTGGTTTGGAAGAAGAAGAGGATGCAGCCGTTTTTAAACCATGACTTCCTGACATCTTAATGATTGTAGGGTCTTTCATTAGGCCACTTCCAGCAATCTCAGTACAGATGAGATTAAAATGTCTGACTCTGGGTGGTTGTCCTCCTTTATGCATAATGCTGTGTGTTTCAGCATTAAGTTCATTATATTCAGCCTCCCAGTCGTGACCATCAACAGTACCATATTCATCTTTATTGCCCAGCATATGCCCTACCTCGTGCGGAATATCCTGTGGGTCTTCCTCTCCCCATTTGGTCATGCTCTCTGTTCCAAAAAGCCCTCTCACTCCATGGGACTTTGATTGTTTAACATTTTCTATTGTATAATTGGTATAAGCCTTTTCTTCACTCCTTACTAACTGTACCTCTATTGGAAAGATTATACCCTCATCTTTAATCGCAAATTTATTACTCCACTCACCTTGTACCTGACGACTCCACGCCTGAACTACAGAGTCATCAGCGGCTGTTTCGATTCTAATGTAGACCAGAACCTTAGGCCGTTCTTCCTTTTCATGAAGTCCGTATATATAAATGGTGAATTTACTTTCCCATTGATACGAAGTAGCACTGTCTTTACCGGGGTCTATCAACTCCTGGCTTATTGACTTGTTGACCTGAATACTCTTGACTTTTTGAACCGGTTGATTAGTCAATGACGCAATTATGAGTTTACGGTTATTGACCGAACCGGTGGTAGATTTAAAACCCATGGCTTTCTCTCCCATCTTATCGGCCTCCTTTTCTAAACCTGCATCATCGTTAATATTTATCTTGTGTTGGAACTGTATGGTTGGTTTTACTCTGCCCTGCTTTTGTTGTACCACATGCCAGGCTTCGTGTGGCAAGTGTTTTTCCTGACCGGGTGCTAAATGAATTTGATTGCCCTGAGCATAGGCATGAGCCTGTAATTGGGCCGGTTTCGATGAATTATAATGGACTTTTACATCGTCCATTGAATGACCGGAGAGGTTTTCAATACCTGTCTTAAGTTGGTCTGGTAAGCCCGTAAGGTTCGGTTTTCTTTGAACTGGGGGAGCTAGTGAAACACCTTTCTTGCCTACCCGCTGAGCAGAAACGCTTTTACTCTCAATCCTATTGGTGGATTTTTGAAAGGTTGATTTTTCAAGCATTGTTTATTTTGGGTGCTCAATTGCTTAATGCCAAAAAATCAGAAAAGGTTACCTTCATGCTGTCAAATGACTTTGTTTTCTAATCACTTTCTTGATTACTCAATCGTTCGGAGATAGATTCTTCCTGAGGTTTACGCCAAATTTTAGGGTTTATCTCTTCTTTGACTACTGCTTTTATATATTCGATGGTAGCCGGTTCTAATTTTACATCTATATACTTAGACATATCAATAAAAGACTCTCTATTCTCTCGTAAAATCAATCCTTTTAAAATATTACGTAAACTCTCAGGAACCAAATTGTTATCGCTTTTGGAAATTCCAAAATGGGCTAAAATATTACTCAGAGTAATACTATAACTTCTCACAACATCATTAAAAACTGTCCCATTAGCATAGCTAGGAACCATTTGATCAATCAACTTTTCATCGACCTTATTGTGATAACCTGAACCAATTTTGTCAGTCATACCCAAATCAATTGCTTTAAGGTTTGACTTATCGTCATATCCTGCATTGTTGTGCTTTATATCTTTATGCAGATAACCCAATGCGATGAACTTCCATCTTAATTCCATTAATTCAGTAAATGTTTTAATCTCCTTTTTAATACTATTAAAGTGATCCACTTTAAGGTCTTCGCTTTTAATAGTTTTTTCTGGTTTCAGAATATTCAGAACTTTTACTTTCTCCATTACTATTGCCAGTTGTCCTGTAGAGACATCATTATCAAAGGCCGTTGGCTCAACTCCCTTTTGAACTGAAATTTTCCCAAGAAACAACGGTTGAGCTATAAAACCATGTGGTGCTTTGTTATGAATTTCCTCCATAAGATGGTATTCCTTTTCTAAGGAGTTTTCTTTTGCCTCGTTCAACCCTTTAGGGTTTTGATTTGCCTGATATTCAGGGTCAATTTCTAAACCATCGGAGTTCATTATTTTTACTGTATTAGCTCTAATACTTCCAATTTTGGCAACGTTATTTTTCGAAGTTTCATAAGCCGATCCATAAGACCCAGACCCCAAAAACCGGACGAAGTATTCAGAATCATTATTGTCAGAGTTGTTAGTTTTTAAACTCACATTAACCTTTGGTTGAGCTATTGAAGCACTATTAAAATTACTCCCTGCAGTTAGTCTTAGCTGGTATTGGTGTTTCATATTAGAATTGTCTGAAGCTTTCTCTCCCATCACATCGGCCTCCTTTTCTAAACCTGCATCATCGTTGATATTTACCTTGTGCTGGAACTGCATGGTTGGTTTTACTCTGCCCTGCTTTTGTTGTACCACATGCCAGGCCTCGTGTGGCAAGTGTTTTTCCTGACCGGGTGCTAAATGAATTTGATTGCCCTGGGCATAGGCATGAGCCTGTAATTGGGCCGGTTTCGATGAATTATAATGGACTTTTACATCGTCCATTGAATGACCTGAGAGGTTTTCAATACCTGTCTTAAGTTGGTCTGGCAAGCCCGTAAGGTTAGATTTCTTTTGAACAGGTGGTTCCAATGAAGTTCCCTCTTTTCCTTTTCTTTGAGCAACAGCTTGCCTGTTCATCATTTCAGGGCATGACTTATATTTTTTTGAACTTTCCTGCATAATCACTTTCTCTCAATACACATTATTTGATGATGGTAGGAATAAGTACTTTCATTGCCTGACTCACAAGTATCCACATCATTCTAGGTCGTCTCATTATCGGTATGCACCTTTTTCCTGAGTTTTTCACCAGGCGGAACATACTCATCCAGTTCCTTCAGGGCCCTTTTCTGATTTTTCTTTTGGATCTTCTTAAGATCTTTGACTGACGTTTCGGTTTGTTTTGGTCCTGTAGAGGAATAAGTAATGTCGGCTCCAACGATATGCTTCTCTTTCTCGAATCCAGCTTTGAATAGTTTACCTGTAATGTGTGGTCCGGTAGAACCTGACTGCCTTTCTGAGGTCAAATCTACATACACATCTATACCATCTATTTTTTGATGGTAATCAGGTCTTGACTTCTGCGAGGTCTCCACTTTATCACTCTTCACGCTGACCTGCGTACTCCAGCCTTGGCTGGAGGCATAGTCATCAAGTTGTTCCTCTATACAATAGCCCCAATTGGCCACGGTAGGGTTTCTCACATACTCTAGCTGGTGTGGCGTTTTATCGTTCTTTTGCTGTAGGCCTTCCAAAGCTTTTTGTTCAGCTGAGGGTATATCACTGTTAAGGCTCTTTACCTTGAGGTTTATTGCAGTTACCGTTTGGGGATTTCCGATTCGTTTAGTGAGATTAAAAAACCTACTACTGAAATGTACTTTTCTTTGGATCGGTGAATTTAAAGATGATGCTCCCGGTGATTTTTCCCCCAACCGATTGGCCACTGACTTAACAGAAATATCGGCATTCTGACTTTTCAACTCTTTCACGCCAAGCTCCCCCCTAAAAAGTATTCTATATCTTCCAGACTCATATCGGTCCACTCAAAAAACTCATTGGCATTGCTGGGGTTAATCTCAATTTTTGGAAATAGATGAAACAACTCATTGTCAATCAGTTCTACCGCATACTTTTCAATATCACGGTCTTTTGTCGCAAAAATCTCACGAATAAGCGTATCCTTAGCCTTAATTGACAACCCCATCTTTTTTGCTCTAAAAGCAATACCTCCTCCCTCATGTTTGAGTTTGAGTGTTTCCATTCCAAAGACTTTTTCTACATCAAAAGTCTCTTCGGAGTTTACCAGATCAATGAGGTTGCCATTGTAATAGTCGGATCGGGACACCTGAATAACCGCATTTTCTATAGCACTTACTCCTACCGAAAAATCTTTAACTGCGGCCACATCGGTAACCAGATATATTCTGTGGAAATTATAAAACTCAGTAGTAAGCCTTCTTATGAGTTCTTTATGAATCTCTTTAAAATGAGGCATTCTACAATAGTGAGGGTGGCTAGAGGCAAAAAAATAACCTCCGGGCAAGGGAAACTGGGTATCATATATGTTCACCTCAGCCGGCAGGAGTTTCTTTTTGTGTGGTTTCGTAAGGTGCTTGCTTTGATAATTGGTATAACAACCACTCATTATATTCCACATTCCTTCGGGAGGCCTGAAAGACTCCCATCCCATCCTATCGAAGTCATAGGGTTCTAGTAGTGGAGCCTCAAAACGATGGAGATCTTTCGAAAAAGTGTCGCTAATACTCAGTTGAAAGTAGGACTCATAAATATTGCCTACCACACTGATTTTACCAGCACGCAATGTAAAGAAATCACCAACCCTAATGGTTTTTCCCAAGGGCCAGTTGAGCATAAATCCATTGGTCTTTCTAAAAAGATCTCTAAATAACTGAGCATAGTTGTTCATGGCTCCATACATTAGGTGGGTTAATAAGGGTGAAACTTTAAATTAGTTTCACCCTCTCATTTCAACTACCAACGGCTGCCTCGGCTGCATTGAGAGCCGACTCGGCATTCGCCAGTTCGGCTGTGGCCCGATTAAGTTCGTTCTTACTCTTCATCATTTGCTGACGCGCTTCATCGGCTGCGCTGAGAGCTTCTTTTTCAGCTTCTCTGGCGTTAATGTAGTTCTGGTTAGCACGTTCCTGAATGGTTATCATGGTACTATCTAAATTACTCATGGACGTATCCCTTACCACCAGGTCTTTGAGGTACAATATCTCCGCCTGCACTATTTCGGCTGTATTACTGGCCTGATTGGCCGTGGCCAGCGCGTTGAAGGTAGAGGTTAGCGCGTTTATAATCAGAGAAACCGCCTTGCCAGCATCGGTAGTGGCTCTTGAGGCCTCACTGACCAATTCTGACGATATGAGCGGGTTAGCCGCTTTTCGCTTCATAATCAGCTCTCCAGAAAGACTTATATCTGTGGCGGCAGCCAGGGTGGCGTCTACCACCCTTTGCACCGACTGAAGCAGTTTTTTTGTATCTGAATAAGTATCATTGGCTGTTCCAATAGCCACCGTAGCTGTCTCAAAAAGCGAATTCACCTTTTGAACAAGATCCGAAGCGAGATTTTCCTGATCGGTCATCACGCTTAGTGTATTGCTTGCATTGGCATGCAGCTGATCGAAGAGCTCTGACTTTGATGCGTAACTATTGTAAGTAGCTTCAGCCTTGGCCAGCTTGTCTTTGGCCTCCTCAACCATCCGTTGCAAATGCTTTATTCGCGTAGATTTTTCGGCTGTCACATCTTGAAAAACTTTTTTATAGGCTCTCTTTTGGAGCTGTATTTTCATTTTTGAATTACTCATGATTCTGTGTTTTTTGTTTTGAACTAATTGATTACTCCACTACTCCCCATAGAGCACTGGGTTTAGAATAGTGTGAGTGCTGCAGGCGATACTGATTTACCAGGTCTTCTTCATTGTTGGCCTGAATGGTTGTAAGTACTACTGCCTGATAAGAAATACCTGGATTGTTACTTTTCTGAGCCAGGTACTGATCCTTCACTTCTTCAGGAAGCTGGTCGGCCTCCTGATCGATCTTATATTCAAGAATGGCTTTAAGAATGGCCTGAATCTCCTTCTCAAGATCAATAGCAGCTTTGGTTAGGGCTTCTTTTTCATTGATCTTGTGTTCAGCCTCATCTTCAACTTCTTTGAGATACCTTTTTAGGTAAGGACCTATATCCTTACTATCAAGCAAATGGCCGAACGTTTCTTGAACAGACTTTTCAGCAGCTTCTTGCAGCTTGAGTTTTTTGAGGTTTTTCTCCAGTGACTGCCCCAGTTGTTCAATACCGTTGAAGAACGGATCGAATTTCTGTGCTTCCTTCTCCCAAAGCTTTTCAAAGATATCGAGCGTTGTTTTCCAATTGCTGATATCATTGAACTGCAACGGTTCTCCATAATTATCAGTAGCGTCTTCACCTGTTTCGGTATAGAACAACACCACCTCGTTTGTAGCCGAAGCACCTCTGTTTGTCCGCTTGTTCTTCTTACTTAACTCTAAAATTTCGGTAGAACGCTCATTGTTAGAACTGGCTACGACATAACCGTCCAGCACCTTCTGAATTCCTGATAATCCTGAAGTTTTATTGGCTTCTACAATTTGGAGGTCAACTTCTCTTCCTGCCAATTCAGCTTCTGCCAATTGTAAATTGTCACGGGCTGTGTTCAGTGCTGCGATAGCGTCATTCAACTCTTGGCTATCCGTAGAACCGGAGGTGTTCATTTCCACTTTATCTAAGTCACTTTCAGCCTTGCTAAGCGCTGTTTTCATTTCATTTACCTTGTCACTAGCTTCCTGAACGGCATTGTGAGCCTCCTTTAGGTCAAAATCGTAGAAGGCATACTCTTTAATGGCATCTGTAGCCTTTAGTTGCGCTAGTTTTAAGGTTTCTTTGGCTTCCTTATGCTGGCTTTTAGCCGATTCCTCTGTCCATTTAAAAGGCGTGGCAGAATAGTAATTGGCCGGTTGTACACTATTCATCAGGTCAGCATCGAAAATAAAATCGCTTACGTTTAGTTCAATTTTCTGAGTAGAAATAGCCTGATCTGCCTGCAACGCATCTTGATACTCTTTATAGGCACTGGCCACTACTTTTTGCTGGCCTACTGTAGTAGCATTGCCATAAATGCTCGCCTCCAGCTCAACCTGACTGCTTCGGTTGGTCTCCAGCTTTTTGTTCAGTACGCCCAACTGCAATGTAATTTCATCTTGCTGCGCCTTAATGTACACCGGTGTTTTTTCGTCAACCTCAATCTGATTTGCTTCAAGTTCCTGAACGTTGACCTGGGTGGTGTTAAACTCAATTTCCAGTCTATTCAATGCCTGCTGCATGGTTTGAAGCTTCTGTTTTTGCCGGTTGTAGTTATACTCTGCTCTGTCTAACCTATCTAAGGCAGCCTGCACTTTCTTATTAAGGTTTTGTGCATCTACATTTCGTTTTTCTACCAGCATTATCCTATACTCCATGAGATCTGGATTATAGTCTTTCTGTTTTACCTCAAACTGCACTGCAAAATTTCTGGAATTCAATTGTGCTGGGTCGTGTAAAACCAGGTTGTCTTTTGATTTGCCGTCTTTGTCTAAACCATGCTTCGGAATTTTAGGTAAATCCATTTGCAATTGAAGGTTTTTTGAAGGCAGGGAAAGCAAGCCATCGGTATTGCTAATAAGCTTCTGGTATGCATCTGAATATACAGCGTATACATAGGCCACATAATGTTCTCCCGGTTCAACCGGCTTGCCTAGGTAGTCTACGGCTATACCTCTGACATGCTTGGCATCTGTTGCATCTAGCGAGTTCGGATCGGTTTCTTTAGGCACACTGGGGTCTCTTGGAATAAGTGCCTGATCGGTTCCCAATAAGTAGAAAGTCCGAGCATAACTGCTATACCCTTTGGCCGGAATTTGATGATATGTGCCTACATCGAGATCTTTGGCCACATTGATATCGAAAGAAGCAGAGGCATCATACTTGACCATTATAAGTCGATAGTATTTTACATAACCGCTTTCGGTTGGGTCGCTCCCATTATTGCCTGATAGGCCATCGCCCTCAAATTTATTGAAGCTGATGGTATAGGATTCACCCGGTGGAACTATCCAAACCTGATCGGTAGTAGCCGACTTTGTCTTTTTCAGAGCTGGATCGAATAGCTGAAGGTTGTAGTTAGATACTTTGTTGATAAGCTGACGTGTAGACTTTATGGCCTTGTCTTGTTTTTTGGTAATATCGAAGTTGCCCGCTGCAGCCTTTTCGTTTTTCCGGGCTTCAGTAAGGCCTTCATTTCCGGCCACTGCCTGTGCCGAGGTGTTGCTATACTGGGCGGCAGTTGATTTCTGGAAGTTCCCCATAGCCGCAACAGTTTGCTGAGAGTCTGTAACCACCGTGCTTGCTGTAGACTGTGCGGCTTCAATAGTCGCATTCAAAGAAACAAGACTTACTTCCTCTGCCAGTTTAGCCGCCTTTCTAATTTTCTTATAGGCTCTTTCAACAGAGTTCTGAATTTGGCTTCCATGGTCTGCAGCATTAGCCACGGCCAGTATTCCGGCCACATCGCTAGAGAGCTTGGTAATGGCATTGGCAGCAATTTGCATGTTGGCGGCCGCTGTGGAGATATTGCTTGTGGCTTTACCGGAATCTACCAGTGATTGCTTGGCTGCAGTGGCCGCGTTGGTGGCCAAGTTTACCCCTTGAACAGCCTGATTGTCCAAGTTAAGGGCTCTGCTTTGTTCTATTTTTGCATTTCGGTAGTTAATGGCATTTTTTTCGGTCTCGCCATGGGCGTAGTACAGCGAAATTTTAGCTGCATTGTTGGCATGATCGAGGTCGTATTCCTCTTGTATAAACTGATTGTTCGAGTTGTTGATTGAGCCCTGGAGCTCCTCGGTGTATGTAATACTCATTGTCATAAGGTTTAATCGTTGAAAATTTTAATTGCCGGTGTCCTTGACCTTTAGCTGGTATCGTTTTGTGGATCATTTACTTGCATGGCTGTTGGTTTATAGTGTTTTTCCTTCTTTTTGAAATTCCTTCTGTATGCCTTCTATCACATCTTTTTTTAGAATTACTTCCGATTGGCGCAGCATGGCTCGCAGGGCACCAAAACGATAGACATTTATGGCAGAACCTCCCGATATCTCATATTTAGTAGCCAATTCATGGAGGTCGAGAGCAGACTCCGGCTGCAATGGTCCATCAAATATTTTGGTCCAAAGGGCTAACCGGTGGTTGGCATCGGGCATACCGAAGTACACCATGGACTGAAACCTTCTGGAAAAGGCTTCATCGATATTCGACTTCAGGTTAGAAGCTAAAATGATTACTCCGGGAAAATCTTCTATGCGCTGGAGTAGATAGGCTATCTCCTGATTGGCAAATCGGTCGTTGGAACTATTGGTCTGTGTTCTTTTACCAAAGAGTGCATCGGCCTCATCAAAAAAGAGTATCCAATCGTTCTTTTCGGCATAATCGAAAATGCGCGCCAGATTCTTCTCCGTCTCTCCAATGTATTTAGAAACAATCACAGAAAGGTCTACCTTATAAACCTCTCTACCGGTAGATTTACCCAAAAGGCATGCGGTGAGGGTTTTTCCCGTTCCGGGTGGACCATAGAACAGGCTTCTATAGCCTGGTTTTATTTTCCGATCTAGTTCCAGTTCATGGAGTAAGTACTGGCCATGCTCTATCCAACCTTTTATGAGGTTTATATCCTCTCTCACGTGCTTGTCGATTACCAGATCAGTCCACTCGAGTTTCGTACTAATCTTTTTGGCTGGAAACACGGAATAACTTTCAGGTGTGTGTAACTCTCCTGTGGTAAAGCGTTTAATGTACTTTTCACTCATTACCAGCGGACGGCTTAGCTTAGGCTCCTTTTCAGGCTGCTCTTGAAGAAAGACCATCTCATGCTGAATAAAAGGATGACAAGGCTCAAAATATGAAATAGCCCGTATTCTATGTTCTAAATGTCCGAGGGCTATAAGGAACACAGCTGTTTCTCCCGTGGGCAAAAAACCACCATGATATTTGCCGAGATAACCGCCAAACTCCGTAAAGCCCCGGTCGAAGTGAGCATTTTTTGTAAAGAACAGGTCTAACCGTTCCGGGCAAAGGTGTGGTGCCATAGCCAGCATTAAAATAAGCCGCTCCTCTTCGTTAAAGCTGTGTTGCCGAACGGTCTCAGCATATTTGGAAGGATCTTCAGATAGGTCTGGCGGGGGAATATTCAATGGCTCGTTTTGTTCAAAATAGGCTCTAAAACGGTCATCCAACACAAGAACAAACCATTGCATTTCTTTCTCTATCGCGGCCATATTTTGAAGAACATTGCTCATCTCCACTCCACAATTAAAGGTTTTGGCATCCATGAATATTTTATTGGAGAAAGACTGAAGGGAATTCGATCCAATAGAATGTCGTAGCTATTTTGCTCTACCCGCAAAAGCCAGTTTTCTTCTTTGTGTTCCATTTTACCTTTGCGCCAAAGCCATGAGCCTCTAAAGCCTTCCACACTGCTTTTCCCTATACTCGACCAGTGTTGAATAACGGCTTCAATCAGGCCATGAACCATTTTCATTTCTTGCTCGGTAGGTACAAGTGCCGTTTGAATAGGTTCTTCGAGCGGTAGTCCACAAAGGAGTTTATTGAAAGGCAGATGGTGTTCGTCAAGTGGTGGCCTGTCCAGCATAATGTATTGCAACAACAAAGCGGCTTTTTGCTGATGGTCTGATGAAAGAAAAGCCCCGGACTTAACGAGTCCAAATCGCTCAAACAAAACAGGGATGTAAGAATTTACAATGGCTAAACCTGCATTGTTAATGTACACCTCATCGAAAATAGCATTGGTGGTTTCCTCAAAATAGGGTATGGTGGTAGACTCCTTTGAAAGCCCTTTCTTAAAGTATTCCTGCTCAATTAGTTTCTTTAGTGACTCTTTATCCATTGGAGAGCGTAGATCAATACTATGATTCAGGTGCTTCTCCAACTGATGAATGGCAGAAGTGACATTGCCACTGCTCGGCAGACTCAATGAAGATAAGTTTTTGGTAAGAATGGGTATAACCTGAATATAAACCCCGGGAGCAGTACTTAGAATAAGTGCTGCAAACTCTTCCAGAAAATGGTTGAGATTGAATACTCTCCTGCTTAGGTTAACAAGAGCCAGAGAACGCGCAGCACTCAGGAATCGATTAAGCGATTGAGAACTTCCTTGAAGGTTTAGTTCGAGTATTCTCAGCAATTCAACTAACATGCGCCCCTCTTGCGGTTTAAGTGTTATTAAAAGAGCATAAAAGGAGCTTAGAGGTATCTCACGGCCAATTCCAACAAAAGGATGGCTCTCCATTTGTAAACTACCCATGGACTTCTTAAGTCGGTCAGGACGGTTTTTTCTTAAATAGGTCAGAACCTCGTCTACCGATTTAAAGCCGAGTTTAATGGCACTTTTTCTATCAAAAATACCATGGATGCCGGAGAGTAGAATAGTCATTAGCTGATCGGTCATGGCTGCATCTAGCTTTTGAGGGTCATGCTCCTGGTCTTTGGCATCCAGCTTCTCAGGTCGACTATCTGTGGCTATTCGGTATTTTTCAGCTATCTGAACTACAGGTACTAGTAACTGCTCATGTTGAGTGGTTTTAATGAGCCAGAGAAAAGACCTTATGAAGGCATTGAAATCTACACCATGTCTGGCAGTGATTTGAAGAAGTGCTCTTTCAATTGTTGCTCTTTGATAGCCTGCCGGATTTAGCACAAACGCAAATACAAACTCTCTAATTACCTTTTGGTGAGCAGCAGGATTTAGAATTCTAAGGGATGGAACCTCCTCAGCTGCTTCTAAAAGCCGCTGCCAATGAACACTTTCCCGGGGTTGTACTTCCCTAAGCAGAATCCATAAAAGCCTGGAACTCATTAGTTTTAGAAGTTTTTGATTGAAGAGTCCTTCTTTATGATGTTTTAGTATGAGTTGATAAAAGGATTGAGGCTCAGTTTCTATGTATAGTTTCAGAAACTCATCCAGGTGACGGTATCCTTGTGCCTCGATCTCTTTAACCAGTCGCTGCTCGTTAATGGACCGGTAGAGCCAAATGATCTCTATTTCCTTTAGAGCCAGTGGCCTTACCTTTGTCTTGGTATTTCCCCCAAAGTCTTCGTTATATATATCTTTTATTAAATTGAAAAGTCTGACAAAACCATTTCTTTCAGCACTTGTTGCCTTTAGGTTGTCCCACAAGCTTTGAAGAAGTGTTTTGTAGGCTATATTGTACTGCCGGGCCATTTGCTGAACAAGTGCTCTTGTAAAAGTTTTATGGTTGAAATAGCTACCATGATTATCGGCCAGGATTAAGATTACCATACTCCATATGAGTTTGGAGAAATTGGTTCCGCTATGTGCGAGTATGTTCTTTTCCTTTTGTATTCTGACAACCTGATCCTGGTATTGTATTATGTGCCTTTCTTCACCGGGAGCGAGTACTCTTACCAAACCGTGAATAGCAGGCTCGCTCAGGGGATAGATAAAGTCATATACTGCCTGTACATTAATAGCCAGGTTTTTTAGGAGTTCAATAATCTTCTGAGGTCTCTTCTGCACCCAATGGGCAATGGATTTTTCAACCAAATGACTGGATTGGGGCAACGTGGACTTCCATTCGTTGTGCAAAGCGAAAGCACACAATTGATCAAGACTTAAGAGGTTGCTGGCTAGCTCTTGGCGTTCGTCTTGCGCATTACTGGGAAAGCCCTCCTGCAAGTGGTATTCATTGAGAATATCGCCTATCATATCGTGAAAGGTGCCCTTGGCACCGCTTTTCGCCTCGGCTTCATAACTATGCTGAAGCAGGGAAATAGCAAACTCAAACGACACATTAAAGTGCGAAGCCACCTGTCTTAAGGTACTCAACAAGAAGGCTTTAGTATTAAAATACGAACCCCTTTCTTCATAGAGGTAATTGAGTATAAAAAGCCAAAAACGTTTTGAAAGTTCTTTCTCGTTAGACTTGAAAACCGGCTGTCTTTTCTGAATGTTCATCCAATCTTTGTGATAGGATATAATCAGTTCGGCTTGGGCCGGTTCTACTTTACGGACCAGTTCTTTGGTAGAACGATCATTGATGTGGTTCACTAACCGAACCCTTGCTGCCGATGATTTTAGCAGAAGTTGAAGCTCCTGAAGAAGTTCTTGCTCGTGTTTTAAAAAGGCATGGTCAAAGAGTTCATTGAATGAGTTCCAATTAGCATTGTTGAAGTTCCAGGGCATATACCCTTTCATAAGAAAGTAGCGGATCATGACTATCACATGATCAGAGCCTGACTTGGACCTCGGTTCTGTGGGTTTCTTTTGCTGGTCTGAAAGTCTTTCAGTCAGGGCCTTCATAAGTTTTTCCTCATACAATTGAGGCAAAAGCTTTTCAAACCCATCGTACGGAATGTCTCTCAGATTTAACTCAATACGGTGTATGTATTGAGTTATGGGGCTATCGAAATGGGCAAGGCATCTCTCCGTAATGCTATTAAGCTCTTCTTTAATGAGCTGGGAAAGGCGCTTCTGAAAATCGATTCCTTGCTTTTCCAAATTGAAGGAAACCTCAAATACCTTACTTTTCACTATGTGACTTCCTTCTTTCATTGAGTTAAGTGGATGGGTTGATGAAGAATGAACTGAGCCAGTAAGCGGGTAGCCTCGATAGCCTCTTCTGACATGTTTTTTCCTTGCTGAATTTCATAATTGCCTCCCAACCATGTCTTTTTTAATCCCAGCAGCTCGTTCATAGCGGGTTGGTCTATGAGGCTTAGGTTATACACAAGCTGTAGTGGTCCTTCTTTTGCTATTTGCGTAAGAAAAGTTTGTAGAAAATCGGGCTGAGCAACGCGACAAACCCATTTTGGTAAAAACAAACTGACATGTCCGTTGAAAAGACTCTGCCCCGAGCTAACCGATTCGGTATTTTCATTGGCTTGCCAATGGCAGTTTAGTTCTAGTGAGTCGTTACTCCAGTCATTGGCATATTGTTCAACAACCCGCTGAGCCTGCCGGAGATTTACACTTTGGGGAGACTGCTTACTTCCCTTTCTTCTAAGCAACACAGGCTGGCTATTTCTAAGTATTTGCCATTGTTCAGCCTGAAGGTTATCTACAATGAGGCTGTTATCTATCAATACGAAACCTTTGGTTTCATGTACCCATTTGCGCAAGGCGGTTAAGTAGCTGGCGATTAGTGTCTCCGGACTTTTATTGGTTGGATTAGGCAGTTTTAGAATTTCTTCATCATAATAGCTCACCTGCAAAAACCGTATGCTTAGTGGCTCTTCAGGCGTAGTGTTTGGAGCTGGCCCAAAAAACTCATCGGTTTGAAGGTTAGGGTCATTTTCTGCCAAACCACGCGAAACCACATCAATGATGCCTTTGTAATAGTTATTCAGTTGAAAGAGCAAGCCCATTTTATACTCCAACCCACTAAACAAATCGGTTCTGATAGCCCTTAGTTTGCTGGTCCTTTTGCGCTTTTTTAAGTGCTCCGGTAAAAAATAAGAACGACTCAGGTTTCCTCCGTAAAGCGCAAAGTTTTTGAGCAAAGCACTAATATTTTCTACTCTCGCCAGTTTGTAATTACCATATCGGGGATTTAGCTCCAACAGAGACTCCAGATTATACTGCTGCCCATAACGCGCCAGCACATGAGAAAGCATTTGGTTCTTTCTTCTAATATTGACCTTCTCCGAAGCCTTGCTCTTAGCCAGTCTATCTTCATACAGATTAAATGGATCGGCTTTGAACTCGTTCCAGTTGGTAGATGGGTACTGATCTAAATAACTGTTTCTGTTCTTGTATACATCAAAGGCCTTAAGGATCAACTCCGCCCCAGGACTGTCATACAAACCTTGAGCATAGTAAGTATTACACAATGGCTTAGCCACCTTCACCCCCGAATTGAACGAAAGCAATTCTCCTAAATGAGCCAGTTGAGACTGATGGTCAGCTATGATTTGCTCAAAAAGCATCACATAGGCTTTGAGCTGTTTAATCTGTCCCCTCCTCTCTTTGGATAGTCCGTCTAAATTTCTTGTGGTTTGAAGGCCATAGAGCGATGGAAATAACTCTTGTAGGGAATAGAACTTCTCAACATTTCTAAACTTCCCCGTAGGAATTTGTGGGCCCAATTCTTCCTTAAAACTATAACTGCTAACAGCCTTTCGCTGGGTATACGATTGGTAGTAGGCATTTATCTTTGCCTGATCTACATTAAAAATGCGCTGTTCTCCATGATATATCTGGAACAGACTTTCCTTATCGGTCAGAAGCTGAGCCGCATTGGTGTAGTCGAAAAAAGGTGAAGTAAGTTTGGGTATCTTTATTTTACCCGTTGTGTTTTCGGAATTTGGCATTTCCACCCCGAACGAAAAAACACTGTTTATGCCACTTACAGCTACCAATTGTGATTTTAGGGTGGTTGTATCAATAACTGATTTTCTTGGCTGTAGATCGCTATCGTTAATAAAGCCATTGGAGAGCCTTGGCCCCTCCATAATATCTCCTACCGAAAGGCCATCTTTTTTGAGCTGCCCATAGGTTTTAAAATGTATAAAACGGGATGAGTAGTTATTTAGAGTAAAGAAAATTTTGGCAATGGTTTTCTCCACATCTGCCTCTTTAGACAGATAAAAACTGCCTTGTACCTCTGCTTTTAGCGGGGCCAGCAGCGTTGGACGGTAGAAAATGGTTCCTAAATTTCTATGCTGGTGAAGTATGGCATTGATTCCATTGATAATGACCAACAACTGCTCCTGAAACTCTTGTCGAAGCTGCTGTTTTGGCCCAGGCAAAGACTCATTATAAACGGAAAGAAATTCAGTTTTCAGGCTATCGCTCAACTCGAAGAACACCTCATAAGTACCTGAAAAACCATGCTGTGTATTACTCTTTTCAAGCCAAACATTTTTTATTTCTTCTACCCTATCTACAAGCACCTTTCGAAAATCTTTGCTTGTCAACGGGTTGGAAAACAGTATCTGCCGGGCTGTATAGAACCGGTTACGTGTTTTAACTTCCTCCTCCTTGTCGGTAAGTAGATCCTTCATAGGAAAACTACTTTTATACCCCAGATCCAGCAGTCCATAGCACAGATATTCGAGTATGGTTACCCCGGGATCTGAAGGGTTGTAGTTGGTCCAGTTTTCGCCCGCCATTTCACCTATTGCCTCAATGGCTTCCCTAAACATGGCATCGTAGTTCACGTGCGCATCTTTCTTAACCTCCTTGGGTATGGTCATATGGTTGACTTCTACACTCATGCCATAATCGTTTGTGGACTTTGAACTGGTTGATGAGAAGCAGGAATAGCTACGGCTACCTCTTGAGGCGGGTAAAAATGATGACTCGAAGCTGAGATAAGGATATTGAGCGGACTCGAAGCCGCAATTACCTGAGCATTAACGGTATCGGAGGCATGATCTACACTATAAAGCTCTCTTCCATTCAGGTATATCTTCAGATGATCGAAGCTTGATACATAAGGCCTATTACTAATCCATTGGATAATATCATTGACATAGAGCGTTTTTCCTGAATACGCTCCACTATTTCCCTTAATCCAGGGGGAAAGAAAGTATTTAAACTCATTATTAAGTTGCCTGGCCAGGCCAAAGTATTCATCGGATTGGTTAAAGGTAATCTGCGCTGAAACTTTGACGGGTTCGAACCCGGCATGCTTTACTTCCAGGTTAAGCTCATCGCTCATTTTATCAGTAAGTAGCTGAAGTACTTCAGTGAGCATATTGGCCGGAGCCACAGGTTTAAACAGATCTTTGGCCAATGCACTATCTACCCAGGGGACAATGGTAAGTGTAATAACATCAGCCGAAACCTCAGGCAAAAACTTACCCGGCACAACCTTGAGTCCATAGATATCCCTAAACTTATCGAGCACTATAGACTGTATACTTTCCACAGAGTTTCCTCTCTCTTTATGGCCAATGCGTTGAGCTACTCGCTGATGAAACTGACTGGCAGACTCTGTCTCTTCACCTCCAAATGAGGCAAAGGGCTGTACTACTTTAGCAATAGGTTGTAGCGGCTCGATAAAACTTTTAATGGTGCCTGCGGCTATGGTATTTAACCTTTGGTTTCTGTTGTCTTTCTCTATACGCCTGGAAGCTAACACCCCATTGGTAGCCATCACTGTGAGTTTAGTTTGGTTTACCTGCAACCGAGTACCTGAAAGACGCACCCAATAGCAATTGGCAGGCATTATAGAGTTGTTCTTCGCTGCATCATCAGCTATCTGAAATGTAATGGTTCCGGTTTTGTTCAAACCGTAAGTAGAGTCCGTCAAAACCTGTGTAGAAAGCCAGCCATTGGAGGTAAGATATTCTACCCCAACAGAGTGAAAGTCATCCGAAATGGTGGTGTCCTGTCTATCTTCCACTCCAAGGAAAAGCGTCAGAGTGATGTTGGGAATCAGTGAATCGAACCCCAGGAACACATATCCGCTTGCAGGGTATTGAGCAATTAGAGTCTGCTTTGACTGTTTTTGCGCCTGTTCTATACCGTAGGGATGCAGGCGATAAAATTGATGATTTGAATCGGCCCCGGGTGTAACTGTATAAGAGGCAGTATATGACAGCGATATGTCTTTTGCCTTGGGTATGTATGGTTTATTGGGAACGGATTTAAAGGTTTTACGGCTAAGAAAGAATTTGTACACAATCACAAGAGCCACCAGAACCAGCAGAACTACAGTAGTTTTTACCGTTCGGTTACTTTTGGGAAATGCCGGTGCCTTCCCATTTACACCAATGCTTTGGTGAGCGATGGTTACGCTATCGGAACTAATGGTAATCGCACCTTTTTCAATGGTTAGCTCTTTCTTAAACAAACTCAGCGTTTTTTTCGGAATGCTCACCGTTCCAACTAGTCCAAGAATGATGGCTATCAGAAGAAGTATGGGCGCCAGAGTAAGAAATTTTTTAATTGAGCTGCCAAGTGTAAACTTCTTGGCGGCACTCATGGTATTTTGCATGGTAACTGCCGAAACCACCTTCGGATAAAGTTCATTGCCAAATGCCTGTTCAGGCTGAGTAAGCGTGAGTCCGACAAAACCCGATTTCGATTTATCCGAGTATTTCAATGAAGAATTGAGCGTATAGTCGGGTTCTAGATTGTTGTCCAGCCCTACATTGTAGTTTATGGAAGTAGTCTCCGGAGTAGAAACTTTGGGCTTTTTGTGCTTAGGATTTAATCTTTTGATAATACCCCATAACCAATGAACAATCTGGCAGAACAAATACTTCTTCTCTTTAGAGTTTTTGGAATCTCCACCCTCCGTAGTCTGATCTGATATAGGACAGGTGCTATTTCCAAACAGCTCCACATCAGCCGCTCCACTTTGCCATTGCCCCTGGTCTAACCAGGAAAAATCGCAAGTATAAGCATCAAGTGAAAAAGTAAACTTGCCCGAAGCAGGCGGATTGACTTTGAGATAGGCGTTGTAGGCCTCATAGTACTCACTAAACTCTTTAGCAGATGGTAGGTTGACCCAACTCATGTTGATACACATGGACTGAGTGTGCTTTATAAAAGCTTCGTAGTTACCAACAAGCAAACGAGAGCCAACAGCCGGAACACTTCCGAATGGGGTTATGGTAGCAGTGGCGGGTACACTTTGTGCACCAGCCATTAGACTAATGTTTGTAAGGTCTTTTACACTAGTCTCTATGGTAAAAGTGGTGAAATCAATAGACGATAATACCTGATAAGCATTTTGGGTATTTAACTCATTTGCCTTTTGGGTTGTGCAACTGGTACTAGTACCGTTTTGGGTCAATTGGGCCTTTAGTACCGGCCAGGAGGTGTTATAACCCGGTCCGTGTGTTTTAGTGTTGTAACCGCTTACGGACGCAACCCCTCGGTCTAAACCGAGGGTGAGCTCTAGTTGGTTGCCGGTAAGTATGGCCGTGTAACACGATGGCTGCAGCCACTTCTTTTCTCCTGTAATCGAAACATCGAGAAGAGAAGATAGATCCACAGTCGTACTGTTCATCGTCTTATCCGGCTCTGTTTGACCATCTGTAGGCAGATTGAAGGTAATTTTAAGCTGACGCTCTCCCCCTTCAACCCACAGTTCCGGAGAAGCAAGGGCAAAACCAAGTATGGCTTTAGGTAACGTGTTTACAGACGCCTGATCGGGCTGTCCAAACATGTAAAAGTCTTCGTACTTACCTGTGTTTTTATCGATAACGGGTTGCCCATAACCCGTTACCTCAGAAGTATAAAAGGTCTTAGCCAGACCATCAGCTGCGCCTTCATCTCCGGATGATAACATGGTAAGGTATTGCCCAATCACAGAAGGCACCACCAATAGCTCTTTGCGTGTCTCAAAAACAAGTGGATTGCCTTGGGAATCTGCCCCAGCCGCTAATTGGGTTTTGGCTTTAAGTCCATAAGGTGTTTGACCTTTGTTCAGGCTAAACAACAGGTAAGTATTATCGGGTTGGGCACCGAGCTTTCGAAAATCGAGCACATCTTCATAGTAAAACTGTAAATGCTTTGGCACCAACTTATTGAGGGCCTTTTGCTGGTGCTTATACACCTTTAAAAAAGCTGAAATTAAGGCTATGTGGGGCTCCACAGTACCACTCTTCAGGCTATTATAGTAGGCTTTTCGGGCATGTTGGGTAATGGAGCCGTAGAGATTGTAAAAGTCCTTTATTGAACTTTCCAAAGCTTTGAAGTAAGCCTTCCCTCTTTTTCCAGAATGATATTTGCTTAGGTCTTTCGTAGTAGGAAATGGTTCAAAATTCCATATAGCCTGCAACCCTTGAAGCTTTTTAAACAGATCATCTATCTTTTCTTTGTCGTCAATCACTTCTTGTCTAACCGCCTCAAAATACAGTGAGTAAATGCGGTTAAAGCAGAAGCTAAGCTTCTGCCATATCATTTGATTGAGATAGGTTTGAAACGAGTGGTTTACATGGAATTGAGTCATCACATAGTACCACTGGTTAACCTCAAGAGCCGTTTTAAAAACCCGTTCAAAAATCAGCCATAAAAACTCAGCCTGATTGGCCTTTTCTACGGTATAGGGTATCCCGTTTAAAAAATTGAGTACACGGTCGTATTCGTCTTCTTTGGAATGCTCACTAATTGTAGCCAACAAGGCTGTGAGGTCGGTTTTAAAAAAATCGCTCCAATCCCCTTGTTTTTGGTCGTTAGTATCGTAGTACCAGAACTGTTCAGCCAGTTTCGAAAGAAAAGCCATTAGCTCGGTATCTCTGCGCTCATCCAACTTCACTTTCTTAGGGTCTAAATATGGATTGATGAGGGCATTCTGGCTGCTACTCAAGAAATCAAAGGGGGCTCTATGGAGGTGAAGGCTACTCATTTAGTATCCAGATAAGTGCCTTCATTGATGTAGAATGGAAAGACAAAATTGTGGCGGGAATTCACCTTTCTAAGGGTGTAAGAAACCGAAATAATGATAATGCCATTTTCCTCATTGCGTAGTTGAATAGCTATTTCATCGACCAGAATACGCGGTTCATAAAATTGAATTGTGCGTTTGAGCGAGCTCTCAATTTCTTTAGTGGCAATACCCGACTGAGCTGCAAAAATGAACTTATTCAATTGAGAACCATAGTTAGGATTGAGCGCCCGTTCTCCTCTTTTGGTTTTAAAAAGAACAGAAAGGTTTTGGTTAATGTTAGCCACATCCTTGGTCATAATTACCTGATTAGCACCTTTTACAAAGGTTGGAGGCGAACCCCATCCTGAACCCAGAAATGTTTTCTTAGAAAAATCGTCCATGCCTTATCCTCCTATCATTACTGTTGGTGCACCGGTAAGTATGGTACCTCCATGTGCTGTTTCATCGCCCATACGGGCTGCCGGTCGGCCCTCAATCATCACCGTGGTACTGCCTTTAACCACGGCATCGGGCGGGCCTACACATACGAGCATATCGCCTACCACAGAGGCTGGCATACCCGCAATGATTACCGTTGGAGCACCAGGTCCTACAATGGGGCCTCCCACATGGGGTATTGGCACCGGGGCCGGATCTTCCATCGGGCATTCATGAAAATCGGTAAGGCGTGCTGCTGGTGGCATTTGGCTTAATTAATCATTACCATAGCTCCACTAATGGAAACTTCTGTACCTCCTGAAATCGATGTGCTGGTTCCTCCCTCAATCGATGCTTCCATATCGGCCTGAGCACTAATGCTCGCCCCTTGTATGGATACTGACTCCCCACCTTGAACAGTGACACTTTCGCCTGCCTTCATGGTAATGGACTCAGCCGCTTGCAGAGTCATGCTGGAGGCACTTTTTATAGTGATCCCAGACGATGACATTTCTATTGAATTTTCATTCTGATCTTTAATGGTGATGCTCTGATCCTGATCGCTCCACACCATTTGGTTTTCGCCAGGAGTTATAATGGTCACCACTTTGTTTTCATCATCAAAAATCAGTTTGAGTTTATTCTTGGTAACTATCGCCTTAGTACTATTGGTCTCATCGGGCGTGTAAGGCGCGTTTTTGCTATTGCTATTGTACAATGAGCCAAGAACTATGGGGTACCTGGGATCATCATTAAGAAAACCCAATACCACTTCATCGCCAACCTCAGGATAAAAGAAGGAGCCGGCCTCATTGGTTGCGTAAAAATTGGCGTATCGTGCCCACACTCCATCACCTCCGGGCGCAATTATGGGTACGTCTACCAGCACTCTGAATTCACCATCCGGATCTTCATTGATCTGCTTTACCGTACCATTTTGAAGTCCTTGGATTCCGGGCAGCTGCCCTGATGCCAGAGGTGCTTGCATGCGCACCTGAGAAGTAAACCAGTCGGGAGAAATTCCCATTTGCACTTCCGTGATCCAGTTACCAGCGGAAAGCTTATGCTCTACCCCGGAAATAAAGGCTTTCCCATTAAATCGCCCTCCCATACCACCTATACTAATGAGCGTGCCAGGCAAGGCTTTTGCATTGCCCTGAAAACTCACCGAACCCCTTATTTTCGCATACTTAGACTTGGTGGTTTGTGCTTTGGCCCATGTGTTGAGACTACCTGAATCTAAGGGAGCGGTAGACTGCAATTCAAAGTCGCTAAGACCAATCACTTCGGCCAGTTTGCTGTTCGAAATATTGCCTTGAGAGTAATCTGAAAGGCTTGACTGCCCCGATATGATTTGCTGATTTTTCATATCCCAGGCATTGGCTTTCACCGATTTATATTGATTAAGCGCATCTACCGATGCATCAAAATCAAGAATATCCTGCCCATAGACCACCTCTAAAACTTCAGTGGTTTCACTGTCAGGGTCTTTTACTGAAACCTTTCCGCTTTCAGTAGTTACTATCATACCATTGAACTCTGCCCTGGAAAGTATAAAATCCCAATCAGTGGCATAGTACTGAACAATTTCGGGTAGCTGGCCTGAAGTGGAAGATACATCAGCTGTTAGGCCTCCATAGTTTCCAATTACTTTACTTATGGCATCACTATCGGTTGTGTCTTTATAGTAAGCATTCTTTCTGCCAACGGTCATTTTTACCGCTTCATCTTTGCACACCACCTCCAAAACGGGCCCTTGTCCGCCCATTACACGAAGGCCCTGACGAAGCACAATTCCTTTAAACACGGTTTCATTGTGACTCTCATAGCCCATTTTTACTTCAATGGAAGTACCCGGAACAAAAGTGTCTGAATCGCTGATTGGAAAGTCTTCTTGCGAAGCACTCCCATCTAACACCACTATTTCACAGGTAGCTATTTTATTTACCTCCTTCTGAATATTTATAGAAGTGACATTATAGGTAGAATCAATAGGGCTACCGTTCGCCAACACTTGGTAGGTGATCAAATACGTTTCGCTACTTACCGGTGCTGAAGGCATGTTACTGTGAAGCTAATGGTGGAAAATAAAGGGTAGAGCCTGACTTAAGGTGGAGAATGGAATCGAGCTTATTGTGCTCGGCAACCTTTAGCAGGTGCGTTTCATCGCCATATACATTGTATGTGAGTGATGGCAACAAGTCGCCAGAGACCACTGTTTTCACATGGGTCATATCCGGTGAATTGTCTTTGATAGGTTTGGTGGGCGCTACGTACTCCTTAAAGTCTACCGTAACCTTAGCCCGCAAGGGAGTTCCATCTGATTTAAAGAGTGTGTAATTCACCGTCATACCAGTAAGCTTACACTGATAAACCAGTGCATTTCCCCAGGTTACTTCCAGGTAATTAGGACTATGAATGTTGCCATTGTAATCATAAACTACCTTTCGAAATTTCTGTATTTCGCTGCCTACATCAGTAACACTGGTATTGACCACCCCGGTGGCGTCAAATATAAGGTCGAACTTAAGCGTGGTTGGAGTAGATTTTTCATACTTCAAAGTAGCCTCCGGGGTTCCCGGAGCCTGTTCTTCATTGTAGCTTATATTATAGCTTTGGGTGTAAGACTCCGGATTGAGCATAGCCGTATAACTCCCTATCTCCGATCCAAAAGTATCATCCTTAAAAGCCCTTATCATAAGTTGCTTCAATGCCATTATCGCTCTTTGTTACGTTCTATGATTTTAACCACCTGATGAACACAGCTTTCAATCAACTCACGCTTTTCCTTATCTGTGAGCTTTTTCTCTCTCGAGGAAGGGCGTCCTTGATTGGCCACTATGTTAGTCCTAATGATGAGTTCTTTGATTTCTACTGGCATAAGGCTGTTAAGACTTTTTAAATGAGTTGTAGGCAAACTCTAGCGTTTCCACCACTATGCCATCTTCTTGTGACTTTAGATCCGAAATGTTCCATTTTACCGGATAAGCATTCACAAAATTCCAGGTCATCAGGGGCGACTTATCCGCATTAAGCAAGGAAAGATTAATCGACTTGGTTTTAATGGCTGAGTCCAGCCCTGATGTCAGTGTTTCTATACACCACTGGGTAAGTGCCGAATTTGGCGACAGAATGCCTCTTTTGAGAACCAAATTCGAATACTTAGTAGCCTTAGGAAGTTTATACTTAAAAGTATTGTCTCCTCCATTGGCCACCTCCTCTGTTTCTATTTCGGCACTAATGCCCGAAGCCTCCTGAAAGCCGGCATCGGCATCTCCGGATATACCATCGAAGGATAAAGAAAAGTAAAATGACGGAGCCGGATAATCCATGGCTAGCTTAGTTCAAAAGGTTAAGAGTTAGCAATTGTGAGCCCTTCATGGGCTATTTCAATGGTATCTACAGCTACCTCATTACCGTCAGACTTCAGGTCAGTACCGGTAATTTTGGTGGGCCATGCATTGGTTAGCGTCCATACCATGGTTGGCTTCCCCGATTCATCGAGAAGCTTAATGGTAACGGTTTGCCGTTTTATGGTATTCATCTTAATCTGATTGTACCAGTTCCAGAAGGAGTTGTCTTTGACAAAAATGCCTCGCTTCATAGTTACGTTGCCATACTTGGCTATACCCGGCATCTTAATAGTGCTAAACTGAGCACTATTACTGGCCCGATATTCTATAATTTGTGTTTCGGCCTCAAGCCCTGAAACCTCCTGAAAGGCTATGTTTTGTGCAATGGTTCCCCAGTCTACGGTGAACCTAAACTTGGGCATTGGCCATACATTGTTTTCGGTTTCTCCTGCCATGATTATGTTTTTTTGATGATGTTTTAATTTCTGTGTTTACTGATTAAGACTTAGCCATTTCCTGTTCTACCTGAATAATGATGAATTCAGCAGGGTGAGTAACGGCCAGTTTTACGGATACACGCATGATTCCCTCCAAAATATCTTGGGCTGTCATGGTCACGCCTAGGCCAACCGCCACACTAAACGCATCGGCTGGTTTAGCTCCTTGCAAAGCGCCTTCTTTCCATATGTTGGTTAAGAAGTTTTCTATCATACTCTGCACCGAACGCCAGGTGTTGGCATCGTTTGGTGCAAATACATAGGCCCTGGCTGCCAGCTTTACGGACTGTTCTATCATCGTAACCGTTCTGCGAACACTGATGTATCGCCAGTCATCGCTGTTCCCATCCAAAGTTCTGGCTCCCCAAACCAAAATGCCCTGTCCGTTGAAGAAACGTATGGCATTTACTGATTTACCACTTACGGCATCTACGTTAAGCCCTGCCTGCATGGAGTCATTTATGTTTAAGGTAAGCCCGACTGCACCCACCGGGGTAACGTTGGCCGGAGCATACCACACTCCCTTGGTATTATCTACCAGGGTATAAATGCCCGCCATTGCCCCACTGGGAGGCAGGGTATTGATTTTGGTCTGAACAATGTTCATTACCTGTTTGTATTGTTTGCTGGAATTCATTAGCGCCTGATTAAGCTGACCAGTGGTCATGCCTTTGGGCGGATTTTTAATGTTATTCAAAATTTGCTCAGCTGACGGGTTTGGAGCTGAAGGAGGATTAACTATTGCAGAAAGTGAACTAGTGTCTCCACCGTTCAGGTTTTCATAACTAATCTCATCCAGTTCTGTAATGGTTGTATTTAGAAATGGATAGTATGCCGCCCCATAGTCTAACCCGGTATTGCCTGTGCTATTTCTAAAATTCTGAATATCCTGCGTGTAAAGAATCGGGTCTGGCGCATCGCCACCAATGATATCGAGTAAGGACATGGCCGTACCCATTTGATCACTTTGCATAAGCATAGACTCCATTAGTGTACTGTTGTCATTGGCTGTGAGCAATGTGGCCTCTGGTACCACGTACATGGTTACTTCGGTCACTTTTTGCAACTGAGCCAGGCCATTCTGCAAATCAGATAGTTTCACATTGGGGTTCACTATCTGGCTACCAGGCGAAACAGGCGAGCCTGTGCCTGCTCCATAAGACCCAACAGAAACAATGTATGCCGAACCTCCACCATTCTCGAAAAACAAACGGACACTGTTGTATAAATAGTAAATGGTTCCCGGATCCGGATCAATGGTGTATATACTCCCATTGATAGTGTAATAAGAACCTTTTTCCGGGGCCTTCTTCTGCTGAGTGAGATAATACTGCGGTGAGTATTGACTAGCGGGAGCTGCCGGAGCCGGTGGATTTGGAAATGTAAAAAAGGCCTGAAATTGCTGAAAAGAGGTAATCTTAACAGGGGTATTCAAGTACGATTGTCCTTCATACTCTGCTTGTGGTGTATAACCTATAAAAGCGGGTATGGCGGTTGCAACTTCCACAACAGAGTTGGGAAAGGCGTTTACTTCATCGATATAAACACCTGGAGTTTGACTTGCGAGTGGTGATAATGCCATAGTTTTATTCTTTACTGCTTAATAATTCTATAAATACACATAGATGGACGAACAAGCTATTTCCTGATTGCCTGCATCTATATTTTCAATACTGGTTATGGACGATGGAGAAGCTACCGGCAGCTTCTCAATGACAATATTGTTTGTCAATGCGTCATTACTTTCTGCCTGACTCTCTCCTATTTTCTTGAGCGAGCAATAGTGTGCAGGCTGTTCTCTTAAAGGATAATATCGGCTGCCGGATGAATATTTATAAGCAACGGAGCCATCGGATATTTCGAGCTTTTCGGGGCCTGAAAACAAATTACCCTCGGAGTCTTGAATTACATATTCTTGTGAATGATCTTCTGTTGTATTGGCCAGGTAATAATTCCACTGAGTAGTACGGGCACTGAAGGCAATGGTATAATCTTTACTGGCCAGCTTATTATTGACCAAAAACTCATCCAGGTGAATATCAATAAACCCGAGTGTTCCTGACATAAGAATGTCGGCCTGTAAAGTAGGTAACAACAGGCCTGTGTCATTCTCTGAAACATTTTTGTTGGAGAAATGATAAAGGCTCAGCTGCTCTAAAGAAGTATCGGTGATGTAAATAAAGTCTTTGGCCGTACTATGCAGATTGAACCTCAGATAAAAATTGCCAAAAAAGCTCGTGAGCTCTTTAATATACTCTACATCAAAGCTCTCATTGTGGTAAAGGGCAAAGCCTTTTTCGGTAGACTTAAACAACAACCCTGCATTCCACATAAAGACCTGTGCCTTTTGGTCGGGCACCACCTTTGCATCTCTGAAAATTCCGTTGACATAGTAGCTATGCAATAGATCGATTTGGCAAAGCGGTCGATAGGTGATCTTCTTCATACAGGCCGGGCCTCCACCCCTTGCGTGTTGATGATCGATACAATTTCCATTACCTGATCGGCCTGGAAGGTGAGCATTCGCACCTTAAAGACAATGGAAGGAACGTATTTAGCCCCCATTGATGACCAAAGGTTGTAGGTTTCATTAGAATTGAGCTTGAGCACCTCCAGGGTAAGTTGCAACACACGACTGTCTAAACTGGGAGAGTTTTGTGCATTGAATATGGGCTTGGCCTGAAAAAAGTAAATGGTGTCTGAAATAAATTTGAGCGACTCTTCATATTGGTTAAACAAACCGGAGAAAAGTATATTCATATTGAAGCTCAGGGGCGGATAGTACTGATCTAGCTTTCCTGAGTTTACCCGCCCATGCAGAGTAGTATTAGTGGTGGTTTCATGTTCCAGGTTTACCAAAGTAACCAGAACCTTATTCCGATTTTCTTCCGGTATAGCTCCCCCCTGATCTAAAATAGCGCCAAGCTGAACACGGCTTTCCTGAGAGTTGTATTTTCTCTTTAGGAAGTCGTCCAGCTCAGTGGCAATGTACTTCAGGCTTTCCTTGATCATGTGTTTACCATCAATTCTGTGCCTTTATTCCAATTCTCCCTAAAGGTTACCCTGCCAAAAGAAAAAAAGCGGAAAAAAATTTTCCGCTTTTAATTTTTTACCGAACATTTAATTCTTTCAGCGATCTTATCACATAAACAACCTACAGGTTATCAATTACTTACAAAAAAGGTTATTCGCTTCGAAGCGAGTTGACAGGATTAGAGTTGGCCGCTCTTAAAGCTCTATAGCTCACTGTAACAATGGCTATGAACAATACTCCTAAGCCTGAAAGCAAAAACACGTCTACCCCTACTCTAACTCTATATTCAAAGTTTTGCAGCCAGTTGTTCATAATCCAGTAGGCTATTGGAGAGGCAATAACAAAAGCCAGCAAAATTTGCCGGGTAAAAGAGCCTGAAAGCAGCATAAACAGTTTCCATTCACTAGCGCCAAGTACTTTTCTTATACCCAACTCCTTCACTCTTTTCTGAATGGTAAACGATGCCAAACCAAACAGGCCTAAACAGGCAATGAAAATACTCAAACCGGCCCCAACGGTGAAAATAACCTGAGCCTGACGGTCGGACTCATAGAAGGTTTCCAGTTGTTGATCGAGGAAATGGTATTCCATAACGGTGCGGTTGTCGAATTTCTCGTGCACCTTTCTGGCTTCATCGATAATACCGGAGATATTTTGTCCTGAAACTTTTAAAATAAAGTAGTCGATAACTGCGGCTTCGTTATTCCAGGCACCCACAATAAGAGGTTCTATACTGGTGTGCAACGATTGATAATTGAAGTCTTTGAGTACCCCAATTATTGTGTACTTGCCGTCTCCGCTGCGCGTTTCCAGTTGTAGCGTTGCCCCTATAGGGTTTTCAATACCCAACGATTTAACTGCGGCCTCATTGATCAGAATTTTTGTACTGTCAGATACATCATTACCACTAAAAAACGTACCATCGGCCAGCTTAATATCAAAGGTTTTCAACATGTCGGGGTCAAAACTCATGTAATACAGCTCAGTAGAATCCATTACAGCTCCACCCTTATTGAAAGCGCTCACTTCTACCCTGTTTATGTTTTTCCACTCACCCGGAACTCGCGAAGCCACTCCAACACTCTCTACCCCGGGTATCTGGGCAAATTCATTCTTCATGGTTTTGAACACCGGTCTTACCGCACCATTATTAATATCTATAACCAATAGGTTTTCCTGGTTAAAACCGAGGTTTCTATTTTTTATGAAACTCATTTGGTTAGAGACCACCAAAGTGGAAATAATGAGTACAGTAGACAAAATGAATTGAAAAATAACCAGGGCCTTGCGAATGTTGAACGAACCTCCCTTTACCTGCTCTCCTTTGAGAATATTTACCGTTTTAAAACCAGTCATGAAGAGAGCAGGATATATACCTGACAGAACCCCGATAACCACCGTAAGGCCTATGAGTATATCGGCATAATTGAGCAGGCTATACCAGCTAAACTCAAAGTTTCTACCCGTTAACTGGTTAAAGAATGGCATGGTAATATCGGTAATGGCAATAGAAATAAACAAGCCTATGAAAGCTATAACCAGCGACTCAGTAAGTATTTGAGCTATAAGTTGCTTGCGCTCTGCCCCCACAACCTTGCGAATTCCAATCTCTTTTGCCCTGAAAACAGCCTTTGAAGTTGCCAGATTCATGTAGTTGACAGCGGCAATAACTACCAGAAACAGAGAAATAAAAATAAAAATGGTGGTGTAGGTTTTATCACTTTTAAATCGGGCAATATCCGATTCAATATGGGCAGACTCAAAATGAATATCTTCTAAATTCTGAAATTCGAACCTTACCATAGAAGCTACGTTTTGTGGCATTTTAGAAAGTGCCAGATCCGATGCTTTGGTTTCAAATGCGTCATGGCTAATTCCTTCTTGAAGCACCAGGTATGAGGTGGAGTTAAAATCGGTCCAGGAGTTTTTTACGCTTTCCATGAGGTTGGGCGGAAGCAGTTCGCTAAAGAACAGCTCGGCAAAAAGATGCGAATTGTCCGGAATGTCTTCCATTACCCCGGTAATTTCTACATTACCTCCCTGGGTAAGAATGACTTTTCCCAACACATCTTCCGTTCCAAAAACAGCGATGGCTTTGGAACGCGAAATAACCACAGACTTAGGTTGAGCAAGAGCAGTTCTTGCATCACCACGAAGCAGCTTAAAATCAAAGACCCTAAAAAGCTCAGGAGTGGTAAAAAAGAAATCTCTATCCGTAAAATTCTGATCATTGACCTTGTAATTAATTTGGTTGCCATAGCGATAGAGGGTGACCTGATCTTCTATTTCGGGAAGTTCTTCCAGCAGAGTTGTAGCCAAAATCATGGGATTGGCCCCATGATAACGGTGTTCATCGAGATTGGTCTGAATGGTCAACGGCCTTACAATCCGGTCGGATTTGGAATGCATTTTATCAAAACTCAACTCAGCCTTAACAAAGGTGAGAAAGAGAGTAGCTCCCGCTATACCAATGGCCAACCCTATGATATTTATAAAGGCATAGGCCTTGTTTTTCCAAAGGGTGCGAAAGGCGATTTTAAAATAGTTCTTTAGCATATTGTTTAATTTTGAGTTTTTCGATTATTCGGAGCGAAGAGTTTGAGCAGGGTTACACAAGGCTGCTTTTACGGCCTGAATACTCACCGTAAGGAACAATACAACAAGTACCGTGAGCCCGGCAAGCGCAAAGGCAGAAACACCGATATTGATCCGGTAGGCAAAACTTTGCAACCATTGGTCTATGAAGTAATAGACCAACGGAACCGAAGCCAGAAAGGCAATAGCAAAGAGGTATACGAACTTTTGATTGACTAACCAGACCAACTGCTTTACACCGGCTCCTAAAACCTTCCGTACACCAATTTCCTTAATTCTCCTTTCGATGGTGTAAGCAGTCAGGCCATATATGCCCAAGCATGAAATAACAATGCAGAGTATGGCAAAAACCTGAATGGCCTTCTGAAGTTTGGTCTCTTCTTCATAAAAGCCATTAATGTTGTCTTCCAAAAACCAGTAACCCATGGGGTAATTGGTTTCAATGGCCTCCCAACTGTTTTTTACATGAGCAATGGCCTCCTTCTTGCGATTAGGATCAATTTTTATGGTCCAGAACCAATTGGTTTTTCCACTTACCGTAAAAACAGCCGGAGCCACCTTGGAGTGTAAGGACTGAAAGTTAAAGTCTTTAACCACGCCAATAATCGGCCTTCTCCCCGACTCCGGACCATATAAACGGAGCCTTTGTTCCAGTACCTGTTCTATACTCAATCCATTGGCTCGTACAAAAGCTTCATTGACTAAAACTGCCGAACTATCTGCCGCATGGCCAGGTGCAAACGAACGACCGGCAACCACCTCAATTTCCTGTATCTCCAGAAAGTCCATGCCTACGGTAAAATAGGTGGAAACCGGAGCTCTATCTATCGACTGGCCATCGAGTACTGCCGTACCGGAATTGTTAGTAGAACCAAAACCAAGTACATCCATGCCGGTGGTTGCAGCATAGATATAAGGGCTTTTGAGCAATTCGTTTTTGTAGGTGGTAAGCTGGTCGGCCACCTTCTGAGAATTGTTGGGCACAATGAGAATATCGTTTTTACTAAAACCTAATTCCCTGAGCATCAAAAATTTATTCTGCTTTAAGATGAGAAAAATAGAACTCATTAGAAGAGCGGCAAAAAACAGTTGTGTTCCTACCAGCAAGGATCTTAGCCCATTGCCACGCAACCAGCCCGGCCTGAGCCCCTGACGCAGCGACTCTCCAGGTTTAAGGCCACTTACAAACACAGCCGGATAGGTCCCGGCCAATAAGGTTACCAAGATTAAAATGAAAAAAAGCCCCCACCAATACACCGGATTGGCCAGTAAATGATGCCGAAAGGAGGTTTGCATAAAGTTTTCGAAATAGGGTAAAGCCAGATCGGTTAGTAAAATGGAAAAGAGCACTGCCAAAAGTGTGACTAGCAGGGCCTCGCCCATAAATTGACTGAACAACTGAATACGGTAAGCGCCAAATACCTTCCGAACCCCTATCTCTTTTACTCGCTTGATAGCTTTGGCCGTAGAGGCGTTGATGTAATTCATGCAGGCGATGGTCAGTATAAAAAAGCCAATTGTAGCCAGCAATAGCAGGTTGTCTTTATTGCCCTTTTTAAAACCTTCATCGAAAGTCACATGGTTAGAACCAAAGTAGATATCGTGTACCGGTTGCAGCACATAGCTCTCCCTATCGAGCGCAGCATATACCTCTGCATTATCTCTGTAGAGCTCCTTGTAATAGGCCTTAATTCGACCGGCCACCTCTTCGGGAGCTACTCCTTCCGACAGGGTGAAATAACCATACACAGAATTGGCAAAGCCTTCGCGAATAATTTGATAGTCTTCCTTTTCATCACGTAAATTGAAGTTGAAGAGAAAATCGAACTGCAAATGAGAGTTCTTCACATCCTCAATAACGCCTGTCACCTGAACTGTAAAATTCATGCTTCCGGAAAAATGAAGCATTTCGCCAATAGGGTTTGCCTCTCCAAATATTCTACGGGCAGTAGAGGCATTGATTACTACATTTTGGGGCTCAGCCAGGGCGGTTTGGGCATTGCCTTGCAATAGCTCAATGTCGAAATAATCGAAAAACTCAGGTTCGGAGAAAAAGAACTTCCTTGACTTGAACTTAACCTGATCATGCTCTACCAACAAAGGCCCCGCACCATGATCCCTGGCCATTAGAATATCTTCTACACCCGAAATTTGCTCTTCTATGGTGTTAAAAGTTTTTACTCCCACCGTACCATACGTTCTCTCTTCCCCATCACCGGTTTGTTCGGTAAGTAAAAAGCGGTAAGACGGATGACTTATAAATCGATCGTGACTCCATTCATTTTCAACATACAAGCCTACCAATACAAAGCAGGTAATGCCCAACGTTAGTCCCAATACGTTGAGTATAGTATAGGCTTTATTACGCTTTAGGCTTCTGTATGCAGTGATGAGATAGTTTTTAAGCATGGTCGATCGGTTGGCTTAAGATGTCTGAGACTTTTTTAAGAATCGGGAAGAAGAACGATAAAGTATTATGCCCGAAAAGAGAAACAACAGGCTGGTTAACGCTCCCAAAAACCCCAGTTGTTCGGCAATATGAGCCTCCGGCACCGGTTTAAGAAATTGATTTACTGTACTAAGAAGCAGTCGAATTGAAGACCAGATAATGAGTAACACCGCCCAAAAACGTAGCGCACGACCAAAGCCTTTGGCAGACTTTTGCAGCGAAAAGAACAATAAGAAAATCACCAATGCAACCAGAGCCAATGGCAGCCAACTGCCCAACCATGCATAGGTTACTCCCCTGTAAGCAAAAAACAAAAGAGTTAAAAGCAGGGCCAGGCCAGGCAAAGAGTGCGCCTTAAAATCCTCAATCGTAGTTTGTTCGCTGCCTCTCATATCACTATAGATTTAATGACCTCTTCTACCAACTGAGTGCAAGACAGCAGATAGTCAAAATTTACGGTTTCGTAGGTGTCTTTCGGAGTGTCTTTGTACGGACTAGAATCTCCATGATAATAGCACTCCCCGGCTCCTATTACACTGAATCCGGGCAGAACAAACGCATCGAAGTCCGTTGCTCCTACTTCAAAACCCACAGGATTAATTGCTTTTTGAAACAGAGGAACACCCCGCTTTTGCGCTACCTGGCGGTAAAGTTCACTGAGTTGCTCATTGGGCGAGAATGTCTCCATAGCCCAATCTCCGTTAGAGTCCCAGCCCACCATATCGAAGCAATGCACCGAGTGGACCTCCCAATCCGTATCGGCCAGCCAACCTGCAAAAGCCTGACTACCAATAAGCTCCTCTTCTTCCTGATCGAAAAACACGACCATAACATTTCTGGCCCGTTGGTCTGTTTGAGTCAATTCTTTCAACACACTATATATTAAAGCTATTCCTGTAGCATTATCAATTGCTCCAGGCGCTCCCCTCTTTCCCGTATCGTAGTGGGCTCCCAACACCACATATTCGTTGCTTTCTTCAGTGGCAGGTAGTACTGCATATACATTACTCCCCTTAAAGGGGTTGAGAATCAGGTCTATGGCCGGGGAAAGGTTTGGCGCCTTATAGTTATGTTCTCTGGCAGTTAGCCCTAACTCCTCCAGTCGAGCCTTCAGGTAGTCCTTGGCCTGTGCCCTACCATATGCCGACCACCTGCTAACCATTTTGGAGCCATCGGGCAAGGTCTGATGCCCCGATAGTTCGGCCACCATTACCGACTGATAATCGGCCCGATTTTGAGGTAGCTCATTAAGTGAGACTATTCCTTGGTTCTGAGAGTTACACGCACTCAATATCAGCCATATTAAAACCGGAAGTCCCATCGAAAATCGGGAAGGACTCTCTCTCCGGGCAATTTTTGGGTTGAAGGGCTTACTCATTGCGCAGCGACTTTACAGGGTCTTGCTGGGCGGCTTTTATGCTCTGCAAACCCACCGTGAGGCTAATGACTACCAGCGTTAGCAGCACCGCTAAAAATATAGGAGCTATTCCAAAATCTATTCGATAGGCAAACTGCGAGAGCCAATCTTGTCCTGCCCAAATAATGAGTGGACTGGCTACTACCGCAGCAATAATTAAAAGCAGAAGAAACTCCCTAAAAATAATACTGTTGATTTGCAGAACAGAGGCACCCAGTACTTTGCGTATACCTATTTCTTTGGTTTTTCGCTCTATTACAAAAGTGACCATACCAAAAAGCCCCAAAGCTGTGAGCGCAATACTGATGATGGAAAACACCGTAATGGCTTTAAGCAACCGCATTTCCGACTCATAAAAACGCTCAAACTTTTGGTCTACAAAAGAATAGGTAAATGCTTCTTCTGGCTCAAATTCGTTCCACTTGGTTTCCAAAAAAGACAGAGTTTCTGCAATCCGCTCCTTATCTACCAATACGGAAAGGTTCCAAATGTTCCATGGCGCAATTCTAAAAGCCACCGGGCTAATCTCCTGGTGCAATTTCTGGAAATGAAAATCCTTAACCACACCTATAATTGGCAATCCTTCATTTTGAGCATTAAAAAGTGCTACTTTTTCATTGAGCGGATTGGTGCCCCCAAGCTGGCTTACAAATGTTTCGTTTACAATTAGTGCCATGGAGTCGGAAGAAAGTGTTCTATCGAAGTTTCGTCCTTCAATTACCTCAATCTGATAAGTATCCAAAAAGTCATGATCTACACCAAACAACGTGGTACGAATGCTTTGTTCAGGGTTAGACTTGGGGTAAAATTCGCCCGAATTATTAGTATAGCCCAATCCTAAAATATCTGTACTGGCTGAGGTAGATAAAACGCCAGGATTCCTTTCCAGCTCCGCCTGAAAGGCCCTTAGCTTACCACTCAGGTTTTTGGTAGAAATACTGAAGGTTAATACCTGATCTTTGTTAAAGCCCAGCTCCTTGCTATTGATATAGCGGGTTTGTTGATAGGCTATGGCCGTAACTGCAATAAGAAAAAGAGATATGGCAAACTGAAAGAAGATTAGCACCTTTCTGGCTTTGGTTCCTTTTAAATTGGCATTGGCCGAAATTTTAAGCACTCTCGAAGGTTGAAAAGAAGACAAGACCAACGCTGGATACACCCCGCTAAAAAAGGCCGTGAGCAGTGTAATAATGATTAACAAGGGGAATAACCCTACCTCTATTAAAGAACCGGTGGTAAATGATTTTCCCGACAACTGATTGAACGAGGGTAGTACAATATCTATCACTAAAACGGCTAAAGCCGCAGCCATAGTGGTTACGACTACCGACTCGCCCAGAAACTGATAAATGAGTTGTTTACGGTGAGCCCCCATTACCTTGCGCACACCTACTTCCAAAGCACGCTTAGACCCTTTGGCCGTTTGCAGATTTACATGGTTTATGCATGCCACTAACAATACGGTAATGGCTATAAAGAGTAAGGTATTGACTATGTTGATGTTGCCCGACTCAAAAGCCATGAACTGTACATGACTTGTGCCCAAATACATATCTGTTAAAGGCACATAATCAAACCGATACATATCGGCATGCTCCGGATCTTCTTCAGCGATCTTTGCATTTCGGCTTTGCCTGATCAGGTCTATAGGGTAACCATCGGCCAATTTTATATAGGTATACAAAGAGGCCTGATACCACATGTGTGGAATACTGCGGCCCCTTGAATCTGTCATTTCCCATGGTATAATTGCTTCAAAGGGAATGTGTGTATTTTCAACATCCTGGGCTATACCCTTCACAACCAATTCTTTATCGAACGATGACACCCTGATGGTTACCGTCTTGCCCATTGCATTGGCATTACCAAACAGTTTTCGCGCAGTGCTTTCAGTGAGCACTATGGCCGAAGGATCGTTGAGTACAGTGGTGGGGTCGCCTTCAATAAGGGGAAATCCAAAAAATTCGAAAAAGTTGGCGCTGGAAAACCACGAGTCAACCGAAACTTTCCGGTTCTCGTTTCCCTGTGGCATAATAGAATAGCTGTTATTACGAATTTTAACCACATCGGCTATACCCGAGTAGTTGTTCTTTAAGTCCTGATAATCTTCTTCGCCCGAAAGTCCGACCACACGGGCATTATTTCCCAATTGTTCAAAAACCTGAAAGTAGATTTTCTCCCTATCCGTTATAGATTTGTCGAAAGAGCGCTCATACTTTACGTAGAGTAGTAGTAGCAGACTGCAACTAATTCCAATGGTGAGCCCAAGAATGTTGGTGGTAGAGACAACCTTGTTCTTCCACATGTTTCTAATGGCCAGCCGAAGATAATTTTTTAACATACCGTTGTTCATTTATTTGACCTGGACACTTCTATGCCAACACAATACCAAAGCCACTACCCTCTGTAAATCAATTTGTTATGAATAAAAAGACAAATACAACCATTTATCAATGTCCAGCATCATAACAGAACTGCCCAAAAATGGGCACTTTTCAATAACTTGTCTCCACAATTCTTCCCCATGAAGCAAAAGGCCAAAATACTCATTCTCGATGACGACAACTACGTGTTGCTTTCGCTGCGCATACTCATAGAACAACACTACACCGATGTTCGGGGCATTAACAACCCCGCGCAATTAGAAACTGCCCTTCAGGAAAATGATTTCGATGTGGTTGTGCTCGACATGAACTTTATGGCAGGTGACACCTCGGGCCGCGATGGGCTCAAATACCTCAGACAAATCAAAGAAGCCAACCCAAAAACTTCGGTGCTGTTATTAACTGCCTATGCAGAAATAGACCTGGCGGTTGAGGCTATGAGACTTGGAGCTTTCGACTTTTTGGTGAAGCCATGGGAAAATGAAAAACTCCTGGCCTCCATTAAAACGGCCTTTGAATTGAATGCCTCAGCCAGAAAGATTGAACAGTTGGAGTCCGGCAAGTCGGTATTGCTGCAAGAACTGAATGCCCCTTTTCATAATATTATTGGTGACTCTCCGGCCATTAAACAGGTGTTTCGGCAAATCGACAAGGTGGCCAAAACCAAAGCTAATGTGTTAATTACCGGAGAAAATGGCACAGGTAAAGAGCTGGTTGCCAGAGCTATTCATAATGCCTCAGACCGAGCCTCAGAGATTTTCCTGAACGTAGACATGGGAGCCATTAGCGAATCCTTGTTTGAAAGTGAACTCTTTGGTCATAAGAAAGGAGCCTTTACCGATGCCCGAAACGACAGAATGGGCAAATTTGAAGCAGCCAATGGTGGCACCCTTTTTTTGGATGAAATTGGCAACCTCTCTCTTCCCCTACAAGCCAAACTGCTGCGGGTTATTCAAGAACAAAAAGTAACCCGTGTAGGAGAAAACAAAAGCACCGATCTGGACATACGCCTGATTTGCGCTACCAATGCTCAACTGGAAGATATGGTAAAAGCAGAGGAGTTCAGACAAGACCTGCTCTTTAGAATAAACACTATAGAAATTCAGCTGCCCCCACTTAGAGAAAGAACAGAAGATATTCCGCTACTTGCCAACCACTTTTTAGAAAGCTATAAGCAGAAATATAAAAAAACAGGCCTTTATGTGCCGGATTATGTGATCAACAGACTCATAAAATACGATTGGCCCGGCAACATCAGAGAGCTGCAGCATGCCATAGAACGAGCGGTTATAATGTGTGACGGCAAACAATTGCAGGTAAGCGACTTTAATCTAAAAGAAACCAATGAAGCCGAAAGCGGTACCCTCAATTCCTTTAATCTGGACGATCTGGAAAAATGGGCTATAGAGTCGGCCATAAAAAAACATCAGGGCAATATTAGTCATGCAGCCCAAGAGTTGGGCTTGAGTCGTGGAGCCCTTTATCGCAGAATGGAGAAACATGGTATTTAAAGATTTTCGCTTTCAAATTATTCTTCGGTTGGCCGGGCTCACCCTGCTTGGTTATGGCCTGTTGTACTATGCTTTTATTGAGCACAATGCGATTCGCATTTTCTTTTTGGCTCTGTTTAGCCTGCTCTTGCTCATTAATCTATTTTACTATCTATACCGTACCCATCGCATTACCAGCAACTTTCTAGAGGCCATTCTAAACAATGATTTTACCATAAAATACCCCACCGTTCACGAGAGCAAACAGCTCAGCGACCTCTATGAAAAATTCAACAAGGTGAACGATAAGTTTTCGCAGAACCTTCAAGATCAGGCCAATCAATACCAGTACCTCATGACCATGATTAACCAGCTAAAAATAGCCGTGGTGGCCTTCGATGAAAGGGAGCGTGTCCATGTGGTCAACTCAGCCTTTAAAGCTCTGGTAGAACAAAAAGAGGTAATCAAACTTAATTCCGTAAAGGCCATTTCTAACACACTCTACGAGAGTATTCTGGAATTGAAACCCAACGAACAAAAGGTGGTAAGAGTAACCATTCAGGGGCAAATTCATAGGTTTTCGGTTGCGGCAAGCATCTTCAAACTGAGGCAACGAGAATACACACTTGTTTCCCTGCAAGATATTCACGCTGAACTCGATCAAAATGAAATGGAGGCCTGGCAAAAGTTAATTCGGGTACTCACCCATGAAATCATGAACAGCGTATCGCCCATAGCCTCATTGTCCTCTAGTTTAGAGAATCTACTGCTCAAGTCAACACAGACCTCAGAGCACAAAAGCACCTTATTAGAAGGCATGGGAGCCATAAAAGCCAGAAGCCAGGGTTTAATGAATTTCACACAAGCCTACCGTAAGCTAACCCGAATACCAATTCCACGCATTGAAACCATAGAGGCGACTCCTTTCATACAACAAATTGAAACATTGTTCAGGTCTACCCTGCCGGCAGACACCATCCGGTTTCAAGTTGAAGTACACGAAAATTGTCCGAAGCTTTTACTAGACCCTGATTTAATGCAGCAAGTAATTATTAACCTATTAAAAAATGCACTGGAAGCCGTTCCGGCCCAAACAGGTTCAATACAGCTGGCCCTAAAGCCCCACGAGGCCACCGGTCAGGTAGAAATAACAGTCGCAGACAACGGCCCCGGAATTGACGAGAAAATAGCCGAACAAATATTCATTCCCTTTTTCACCACCAAGTCCGAAGGTTCAGGAATTGGGCTTAGCCTGGCCCGGCAAATTGTTCAATTGCATGGCGGCAGTCTCAGCTTTCAGACCGGCTCCAATGGCACCACTTTTAGCATCAAGTTGTAGCTCTTGCTTTTCACTTTAAGCCTTTTAATTAGTTTTGGGAGAAATTTGTTGAATCCATGAAGAAGATACCTCGGTTAGCCCTCATACTGGTTATTATTTTTGCCAATATTGGTTGCGATCAGATTACCAAAGATCTGGCAAGAAAGAATCTTGAATACCACGAAACGGTTGAGGTTTTAGGGGAATACCTCATTCTTACCAAAGTCGAAAATCAGGGAGCCTTTCTGGGTATGGGCTCTACGTTGCCTCCTGCCTTGCGAACCATACTTCTTCTCATTCTCCCCTCCATTGTAATGGTGGCCGTTTTCGTTTACCTTATCCGCAACAAAGACATAAGCCCAATAAGTGTGTGGGCCTTATCATTCATTGTTGGCGGAGGTGTAGGCAACCTATACGACAGGATTTTGTATGGTGAGGTCACCGATATGTTGTTCATTGATCTGCAGTTTGCCCATACCGGCATTTTCAATATGGCCGATGTTTCGGTCATGGTAGGGACAGGTCTTATTCTTTTAGAGCAATTCTTACCCAAAAAGAAACAGGAACTTAAAGGACAAGCACAATAATTCCATAAATTTTAACTTCTATAACCTTAGTGGTGTCAGGTACAATATGAAGAACGAAAAAATCAAAAGCCTGAAAAGTTTGCTCCTTGTGTTGATGCTGGCCTTGACTTGGGCTTGCGACTCGGGTGATGACTCAGGGCCGGTTGAACCGGAAACCAAAGGCCCCATATCGGGAGAAGTAAACCTCTACAGTAGCCAGGGTGTACCCACGGCTTATGAAGACATGACGGTAACCATTGTAGGCACCTCCATGAATACCAAAACCAACAATCGTGGAAAGTTTAACTTTTCAAGTGTAGATTTTGGCGAGTACCAATTGGAATTTAAGAAAGAAGGCTTTGGCACCTTTTACAAAACGGTTGAACACAACAAAGGCTTTAGCGTGAATGGTACAGTCCTTACCACGCTTTCTCTGGGCAGAATTTCTAACACTGCTATTTATGACGCCATTCCGAGCCAGGAAAATGGAGATATTAAAGTAAGGGTTACAACTATCCCCGTGGGTACTAGCACCGACCCTGTTTATGTAACTTTTTTCTTCGACTCTGAAGTAACAGTATCCAATACAGAAAATGAAGGCATAAAAGGCCCCATAGCCTTCTTTTCAGGCCAAGGAACCAATGAAGTGACCATTACCGCTTCGGAGCTGGCAAGTATGGGCTTTACTTCGGGTGAAACCGTATACTTTAGAGTATATGGCGACTCATTCCATACCAATGCCTATGTGGGCGCTGCCGGAACAGTACACCCCAATGCTAAAACACCAGGCTCCAGTACCATGTCTGTGGTTTTGCCCTAGCTAATTCGAAACGTAAAATCAGATTTCCTTTAGGCATACACAACCAACCCTAGTTTCTGTGCTGTTCGGTTGTGTATTACTGGAGTTCTGCCAAAGAGAGTCATTCCTTATTTTGACGGAGTAAAGTCGTAGTAATACATTTGCCCCTGAGAAGAGCCTACGAGCAATTTGTAACTCCCCAGGAAGCGAGTTGAATAAACCGTTTCCTGATAACCATGAAAGGTAAGGCTACATTGACCAGTAGTTAGATCCCAAAGCCTGAAGGTCTGATCGTAAGACCCGGTTATGAGATACCGGCCATCCGGAGAAAAATCGAGACCATAACCCGTTTGCTCATGGTCTGTAAAATGATACTTCATAGATTTTTGAGGCAAGTTCCACAGCTGCGCTCCTTTGCTTCCAAACAGTGCCAGAAAGTTGCCATCAGGACTTATAGCCATCTCATTGATCGAAGCCTCAGTATTAAGGGTATAATCTATTTGCCAGTTGTCCGTATTAAATACCACTACCCTGCCGTCTGAAAAGCTCACAAACGCCTGGCTCTCTGTGGGGTTGGCAATAACTCTAAACGCTCCTTTTCCAATGGGTATTACAAGCTCTCTGTCATTGACCAGGAACCGAATTCGCAGCGTGGTATCTCCTACAGAGGCCACGGCATTGGCCTTGTTCAGATACAGTACTCCATCAACTCGAGAAGTATGCCCTTCGTACGTCCTAATTTCTTTGCCTTCTTCTACATCCCAAACCCTTACAACACCATCGAAACTAGCCGTTGCCCAGCGCTGCCCTTTCGCGTCCATCGATGCCGCAAGTCCGGACCGGTCTTTAAAATCATGAATTTGCCCGCCCGACTCTACCGAGTAAATACCCAAAGTATTAGAGCATGGAGCACCAAACCAACGAGCGTCCGGAGTGGCTGTCAACTGCCAGGGGCCATAGTCACAGACTTCGAAACTGTGACCAAAAGGTTTCTCAATATTCCACACTTTCAGTGTTCCATCGCTGGCTGCAGAATAAAGTAAAGCATTGTCTTTAGACCATGCGAGAGCATTTACTGTACTCGCATGCCCAATCAGTCTGATTTTCCGGCTCATATCACTGGTGTTCCAAACCAAAATAGATTGATCTTCTCCGGCCGAAGCTGCCCAACTGCCATTGGGCGAATAGCTAATTGCCTTTACTGTTTTTGTATGCCCCTCAGAAGATTCAATTTTTCGCAAAAGCTCTCCGGTTGAAGCATTAAGCATATGAATGCGATGATCTGCGCTGCCCAGCATTAGTGTATGACCATCCGGACTAAGGGCATTGCTATGAAAGGCGTTGTACTCTGCCGGATCAGAAAGATCATAGGCCCACAGTTTTTCACCACTATCCACCTTGTATGCAATAGCCATCTCCCCCCAGCACGACACTATCATTTCGCTCCCGTTTTTAGTGAAAACAAGACCAGCTGCCGGGTGAGGCTCCGTTTCTATTTTCCGTATCAACTCTCCGGTTGCCACGTTTAGCAACTTGGCGAAGCCCATCACAGGAGGGTTGTTACCTGTTAACTCCCAGCTAACCACTCCCAGAAGATTGCCCCCCGGACTAAACCTCACCTGATAGATACCCTGGCTAAAATCAGTAGTATTGACAAACACCTGTTGTCCTGTTTTTAGGCTCCATAGTATAACCTTATGGTCACGACCACCTGAGGCCAAAAACTGACCATCAGGACTAAAGTCTAAGCTGGAAACAATACTCTCATGGCCTTTAAACTCCAAAGTCACAGACAAATCGGGTAAGCTGTATAGTCTTATGATGCCGTCTGATGCCGCTACGGCCATATACTGCCCATTGGGACTAACTTTTATATCTGCAAAAGCCTTAACCCCTTCTACGGTTATTTGCTTTTCACTTTGGTCGAGAAACTTATTAAGAAAATGCCACTCCAAACCTCTTAGACTCTCGTCTGTTCGGTATAGATATTTCTTTGCTTCGCTTATTTTATTGAGCTGTAAAAAAGCCTCCGCAGCGGCTATCTGAGTTAGGTATAGCTCATAGGATCCTTCCGTAGGCTTGGGCTGTGCTTTGGCCATAAACGAAGAAAGACTAACAAACAAAATAGCGGCAAAAAATGGCTTCATGATATTCCTGTTAAAATAGAGTTTTAGTACTAACAAGCACTACTGAAAGTACAGTCAATATAGTGAGACTTGGGCTATGGCAAGATATTTCCACCCCAATTATGATGAGATAGTTTCTGGCGCTAAGGCACAGAATGATGGCGTAAATACTTTTTACCCAACAATTCAACTATTTTTGTCCATTCATTGTTAGGCCTACTAATTGGTAGAAAAATGAAAGAGAGAGTTGTTGTTGGTTTATCAGGTGGTGTCGATTCGAGTGTAACAGCTCATTTGCTAATTGAACAGGGCTATGAAGTTATTGCCATGTTTATGCGCAACTGGGTTGATGATTCTGTAATTATCTCCGATGAATGCCCCTGGGTAGAAGACAGCAACGATGCTCTGGCGGTTGCCGAAAAACTGGGCATTCCTTTTCATGTCATAGACCTGAGCGAGCAATACAAAGAACGTATAGTTGATTATATGTTCCGCGAGTATGAAAAAGGACGCACCCCCAATCCTGATGTACTTTGCAATCGGGAGGTAAAGTTCGATATATTTCTCAATGCAGCCATGCAACTGAAGGCGGACTATGTAGCCACCGGCCATTACGTACAAAAGGAGACCGTTGAGGTAAACGGGGAGACTGTACACCGTTTGCTTGCCGGAGCCGATGCCAATAAAGACCAGAGCTATTTTCTTTGCCAGTTAAACCAGAAACAACTGTCTAAAGCATTGTTTCCTATAGGGCATTTGCAAAAGTCAGACGTACGAAAAATTGCCAAAGAACAGGGCCTCATAACAGCCGAAAAGAAGGACTCCCAAGGGCTTTGCTTTATTGGAAAAGTGCGGTTACCCGATTTTTTGCAACAGCAACTCAAGCCGAAGAAAGGTGAAATAAGAGAATTAGAGGCATCAGCCGAAAATTTTGAGGCTTATCGCCAGAACGGAAATGCAACCTACTCCTCTAAGAAAGATGAACTAATTGCCCTCACAAAGCCCTACTCATACCAACCTACTGATGGTAAGGTAGTTGGAGAACACAATGGAGCGCACTACTACACCATTGGGCAACGAAAAGGCCTTGGAGTTGGAGGAACTCCAGAACCTCTTTTCGTAATCGAAAAAGATACCGAGAACAATATAATCTACACCGGACAAGGCGAAAATCATCCGGGCTTACTGCGAAAAGGCCTCTTTGTAGCCAACAAAGATGTACACTGGGTAAGGCCCGACCTGGCATTACAGCCTGGAGAATCGGCCGAGTATCTGGGGCGAATCCGTTATCGACAACCTTTAGAGCAAGTGACCCTACACTGTGAGCCCGAGGGTGTCTATTTCATTTTTAAAGACCATCAGAAAGGTATTGCTCCGGGGCAATTTGTGGCTTGGTATCAGGGCAATGAACTGCTTGGTTCTGGAGAAATAGCCTAGGCAATCATCACTCGGTTAAACCTTCTCATGACCCGGTGGTCTAACCACCAAATTTCAATTCATGAGAAAGTTATCACTCTTATTTACCATGCTGGTGGCTTTTGGCCTGACAGCAGCCTACGCCCAAGGTGGTGGAGGCGGACAACGTGGTGGTCAGCGCGGTCAGGGAGGCCAGGGCGGTGGCCGAATGAGCCCCGAAACTGTAGCCAAAGAGCGTGCTCAAGACTGGCAGGAAAAGTTTGGTCTTTCCGATGAGCAATACAAAAAAACCTATGATGTATTGCTAGAAAATCAAAACACAATGCGCGAGAAAATGCGCGAACTGATGGCCTCAGGAGACCGAGAGGGCATGCGCAGCGCCATGGAAGAAAACCAAAAGGCCCTTGACAAGAAACTCAAAGAAATTTTCACAGAGGCCCAGTGGACCAAGTACGAGGCCTGGAAAAAGGAAAACCCACCGATGCAAAGGCGTGGTGGTAGCCGCGATTAAGTTGGCTTAGTTTGTTTTGGTTGACAAAAAGAGGTTGTATCGAAGTTCTCAGTTCAGGCTAAGCCCTTGCCTGTAACCGGACGTTAGATACAGCCTCTTGCCATTATTCATCTCTTAAAGTATTCGCAGGGTTGGCCACCACCGCTTTCATAATCTGGTAACTAACCGTTGCAATCGACAGAACAAATATCAATATCACGGGCAACACAAAGGAAGTCGCAGAAACACTGGTACGATACGCAAAACCATCGAGCCATTGGTTTGAAAAAAGATAACCAATTGGCAAGGAAATTATAGAAGCAATCAATAGCAGCTGACCGTACTCTTTGGTTAGTAGTACAAAAATATGCCTGGCCCCTGCCCCAAGTACTTTTCTGATGCTCAACTCTTTGGAACGTTGGGTCACATTATACAAAGACAAGCCAAAAAGCCCAAGCGAGGTAACCACTATAGCCAGTAAGGAAAAAAGCTCGAAAATCTGTCCGAACAAACGATCGGCCTTATACTGTCTGTCAAAGAAGGTATCCAGAAAAAAGTAATCGAAGTGGCTGGCCTCAAAACTGGTATCGAATGCTTCTTCAAGACTATCCATTAGGGCACTGCTCACCGGGGTATTCAACTGAATTAAAAAATACTTAACCCGATTGTGATTGGTATAGATGAATGGTTCAGAATCTTGCTTCAAGGACATTTGATTTACATCACCTGCTATTCCGACCAAAGTATACGGGCTCCCCTCATAATAAATCCGCTGCCCTACCTTGGCCGATGGATTTTCCATACTAAATAATTTCTGGGCCGCTTTTAAGCTTAGAATAATTCCTTCTGAATCTGCCCGATTGGGCCTGAAATGACGCCCATGGAGTATCGGAATCCCCAACACATCGAAATAATGTTCGTCTACTGCTATTTCTTTCAGGTATGCGGAAGGAGCATCTTCTCCCGGCCCTGAAGCCACGCTTCTCATTCGGGTTATTTCATACCCGGGAACTTCGGTGGTTTGTGTAACTCCTTGTACGCCTGGCAATTCATTGAGCGTGTTTATAAAGTTGCCTCTCAAAGTTTCTCTCTCCTGCTCAGGCACAAAGGGTTTCTTTACGGCTAAGCGGTTGTCCATAGAAAAGCCGAGCGACTGATTTTGCATAAAATTGAGTTGCTGGCGCACCACTAACGTAGCGATTAAAAGTACAACGGCTACTATGTACTGAAATACAGTGAGCACTCTTCGTAACCGCAGTCCGGACAACGAGTTTTTTGAACGTCCTTTAAGTACCACAGAAATCTTCTGCCCTGCATATAACCAGGCCGGATAACTACCAAAGGCTACAGACCCAAGCGTAAACAACATCATGAATAGTAGAGTAACTCCAATCTGAGACTTATCGAATGGAGTAAGAGGTATTCCCAATAATGATTCAAACCAAGTATTGGCCAACTGCAACACGGTGAGTGCCACCACCATGGCACACACATTTATGAGTAAGGTTTCGGTGAGGTGCTGCATTACCAACTGACTCCGAAGGCCACCCAATACCTTTCTAACCCCTGCTTCTCTGGCACGATCCAGAAGCTTTGAACTACTCAGGTTTACATAATTTACCCAAGCCATAACCATTATAAACACCCCTATTAGTGCGAGAAAGGCAATGGTTGTGGTATTCCCATTAGCCTCCAGCTCAAAGGCATGATGCGAGGTTAAATGAATATCTCTGATGTTCTGCAGCCCGAATTTCACACCCACTTCAGCAAACCACTCTCCTTCCGTACCTTCAAAAGCTGAATTAATTTTTTGCTCCACCGTTGCTTGGTCTGAAGACTCTGCCAGCTTCATGTAGGTGTAGAAATTACCCCATCCGAAATCACCGTCCAGGTTCCACTCTTTAGGCAAGCTGGCTATGGGTAATAAAATCTCATAGCTAACATGTGAATTCTCAGGAATGTCTTCAAACACCCCAGAAATGCTATAATTAATTCCCATGTTTTTAAACTGTAAGGTTTTACCCAGAGCCGCATCTTCTCCAAAAAACTTCTCTTTGAGCGATCTGGAAATAATTACTGATTCGGGCGAGTTCATAGCCTGTTGAGCATTCCCTTCCACCCAACGGTGTTCAAACACCCATAAAAGATCTTTGTCTGCAAAAAAGCCTTTGTCTATGTTGAAAGTTCTGCCTGTACCCTCTGAAAAATAGTGGGTTAGGGCAAAGCTGGAGAATATCTTGTCATGGTGAATTAGCCTACCAATATGTTCGACTTCGGGTACCCGCTCTCGAATGGCCGGTGTCATGCCGGGAAAGACAGAGGCTACACCATCATTCCAGGCCTCACCTTCTTCTACCCTAAAAATTCTGTACAGACGTTCAGCATCCGTATGATAGTTATCATAACTCTTCTCAAACCTTACGTAGCTAAAGATGAGAAAGCAGGCCACCATAGACATGGAAAACCCCAATACGTTTATTCCAGCAAAAATCTTTTGATTTCTGAAATGTCTTAAGGCATAAATAATGTTGTTCTTGACCATAATGAAATGAGTTATGCTTGACTTAATATGACCGGACCAAGTGGGCAGGGTCGGTGTATTTTGAAGGAAAAGCCTGCCTCTGCCCCATCGGTATATGTATATTTTTACTCCGCATGGTTTAGGTGTTACTCCTGACGAAGCGATTGAACAGGATTGAGTCGGGCGGTTTTTAGCGTTTGACTGGCTATAATGATTGCAGAAATAAGCAGCACCGCAGCTACAGGTAGCACAAAAAACATAATCCCAATGGGTGTTTGATACTCGTATCGGGCGAGCCAGTTTTCGGCACCCCAGTATACCAATGGCAGTCCCAGCGCATTGGCCAGCAGAATCAACACCATAAACTCTTTGGATAAAAGCCGAAGTATATCGGCCACCGAAGCTCCCAATACTTTACGTATGCCTATTTCTTTGGTCTTTTGAATGGCAGTATAGCCTACCAGTCCAAACAGCCCCAGGCAGGCAATGGAGATAGCCAAAAGTGAGAATAAGTTGAATACCTTGCCAAACTTCACGTCTGACTTGTATAGGTTATTGAAGCGGGTATCCATAAAGGCGTACTCAAAAATATCGCCCGGGAAAAAGTCGTTATAGGTGCTTTCAATATGGGCGATGGTTTCTTTTATGTTGTTGCCGCCCAACCGAATGTGATAAGTATCTCCGCCACCATCGTAGAATGGCAGTATAAGCAAAGGCTCTATAGATTCCTTGAGTGAACGATGATGGAAATTACTGGTAATACCTACTACATTCCACTCTTTTCCAAAGAAGAAAATCTTTTGATTCAACGCCTCTTGGGCTGACTGGAACCCAAGTATTTTAGCTGCTTTCTCATTGAGAATGGCATTGTTTATAAGATCAAACTCACGGTTATGATCGGTTTTTCTAAAACCTCGGCCAGCCAGCATTTCAATTTCATAAACATTGAAAAAGCCATAGTTGGCGGCCATGCGGTTGAGCATGTGACCATCGGCATCTCCCAGCTTTTTCACATCAAAGGTTCTTGGTAAGCGGCTACCAAACACATTTTGAGAAGTACCGGCACTAATCACATTGGGGTTTTGTTGCAGGGCATCGAGAAAGGCATGGATGTGGGTAACAAAAGTGGTATCGAGGCTTGTAATAGAAGGTCCTTCTACCGTTAACACTTGCTCCAGGTTTACCCCCAAATCTTGATTTTTCATATACTTGGTTTGCTTTACCACCAAGTATGTGCCGGCAATAAGTGCAGTAGAAAGTATAAACTGAAAGGTAACCAGCGACTTGCGCAATACCTGGCCTTGCGCACTTTTGCCATAGTCACCTTTTAAGGTTTGGGATGGCTTGAAAGAGGAAAGCACAAAAGCCGGATATAAACCGGAACACAACGACCCAATGAGCAGAATGATCAGCATCCATACGGCTACCGGCAGCCCCCCCATTTGCATGGCACCAAAACTTATAAGCGACAGCTGTTCTTCAATCAGGTTGTTGAAAGATACCTGCAGAGCCTGACCGAGCGTAACAGCGAGTGTAAAGGCTATGAGGTTGAGCAAGATAGATTCGGTAAGATACTGGCGTATGAGTTGAGCTCTGCTGGCCCCGGCTACCTTTCGAATACCCACCTCCTTGGCCCGTTGCAATGATCGTGAGGTAGTAAGGTTCACATAGTTTACCCAAGCCATGAGCATTATAAATACGGCCACCAAAATGAGAATCCAAACCATGCGGCCATCGGCTGTTTTATGAATTTCATACTCATAGTCTGAATAGAGGTAAATATCTTCTAAGGATTGTAGATGAAACTTTTCAAAGTTTCCTGTCACCTCATCGCCTCTGAAGTATTTATCCGAAAACTCTTGCAGCTTCTGTTCAAACGCGCGAGGGTCCACTCCCTCGGCTAACTCTATGTAGTGAAAATAGTCTGATCCGGTCCAGCTGTATCGTGCCGATTCACCCCACAGGCTAAATACGGTTTCGCGCGAAAGAATGGCCTCATACTGAAGGCTTGAGTTGGCAGGCGGGTCGGCAATTACTGCCGTAAGTTGCCACTGCTGCCGACTGGATCCCATGAGCACAGTAGTGCCCAAATAGTCGGCCCAGTTGGCCTCGGCTTTCTGAAAAACCTTTTGGGCCATAGACTCCGTGAGTACCAACTGGTACTTTCCACTGAGCATAGTTTCCGGGTTTCCGGCCAACACTCCAAGATCGAACATCTCCGCGTAGCTCGGTTCGGCCAGTAACAAAGCACTTACCGGTGTGGGGTGGTTGTCATATAAAAAGACATTATCTACAAAGGTGTTGACGGTGGTATGATTGACCACTTCCGGATAGTCTGCGGCCAACTGAGGCCCAACAGCCGAATAGGTGATTTGTCCGCGCTGTATGAGTCTGTCGCCTTCAAAACGCTCATTGATCACCCTGAAAATTCTATCGGATTTACTATTGTGCTTGTCGAAGCTTAGTTGAAAAAAAGCGTATTGCAGTACGAAAATAGAAGCCGTAAGACCTAAGGATAATCCGAGAATATTGATAAGCGCAAAGGCTCTATTCTTCCGGAATGACCTAAATGTTGATGTGATATAGTTTTTGAGCATACTAAGTTCTTTTGTGGCTTGGAGCCATTTTGAGTTATTCTGTTCCCTTTTATTTTATTCCTTATTCAATACCTCAGAGGGGTTTGCGCTGAGTGTTTTGCTTATCGTAAAGTAAATAGCCAGCAAAAGCAAACATGCAGTAAACACTATTGGTCGTAAGATATCCAACCAACTTATATCTATTCGCACGGCATATTGATTGAGCCATTGACTCAAATACCAATAAGTAACAGGCACTATTAAAAGTACTGCCAAAACCAACTGCCAAAAATGAGTCTTTGATACCACCGCGTACAACTGAGTACGACTAGCCCCCAGAACTTTACGGATGCTCAACTCTTTTAATCGGTGTTGAAGTGAAAGCAATAGTACGCTACAAATTCCGCTTACAGAAAGAATTAAAGCAACCACAGTAAGCAGGCCAAGCAACTCTATGGCCTGAGTTTCTCGCGCAAAGAGCTGGTCATAGTAGTCACTTAAATAGAAACTATGGTAGACGTTGCCCTTGAACAGTTCATTGAAACGACTTTTAATTGAAGCTTCAAGAATCGATAAATCTTGAGTTTGGTAAGCAATGGAATAAAAACCCCGGCTCTCGCTATCTAAAACAAATGCTGTTGGCAAATAGGGTTCGCCAGGCCCTAATTGATGGTAATCGGCTACGATACCAATAATTGTTCGCTGATACTCCTCTTCAGGACTGGTTATTTTTCGGCCCAAAACTGTCTCAAAAGGCAGTTCCGGAAAGAGTAACCTGGTGGCAGAAGCTGTTAAAACAACGCCATGATCATCGGCCGGATAGTCGTTTGAGAAGAAACGACCAGCTAAAAGCCCATGGCCATATAGGCTCAAAAAGTTATGATCTACCTGATGCTCGGCAATTGGCAAATTGCTATGCTCTGGTTGGCCCACCGGCCGAATACCGTAAGTTGATATGTGACTTCCCGGAATAGCATAAGAGGAAGCCACCTTCAGCACACCCGGAATATTCATCCACTCAGCTTTTATTATATCCGGGCGTTCAGAAAAGCTTTCATAGTCAAAAGCACGGGGACCTTTTACCACCAGAATGTTGTCCGTGGCAATTCCTCTATCAGTTAATTCTAAATGACGCGTTTGCTTCCATACCACTGAAACAGCAAGCAAAAAACTCAAGGATATAATCAACTGAAAGGTACCCAGGCCCTTCGATACTAAACCGGCAGAAGTTACTTGTTGGCTTAGCTTGTCTTTGAGGGCATTGCCAATAGAAACCCGCGAGACCAACATGCTGGAGCTTAAAGTAATCATCAGCAGTCCCATAATCCAAAGTAAGAGCAAAAGAGAAAGAGTAGAAAAATCAAAGCGAAATGATGAAGGTATTTGAGCCAGTTCGTTAAGCCATGGTTTCAGTAGCTGAAAGCAGGTAAGAGCCATTAATACCGCAATTGTATGGATAAATAAATGGCCAATAGCCCGTTGCAAGAATAATTGGGTAGAACTAAGTCCAAGAGTTTTCTGAATTCCCTGAGCTCTTATTTTTTCCAGGGCCAAAGCCACAGATATGTTAATGGCGTTTACCCATGACACTATAAGAATTATCACCGCCACAACCGCCACGGCCAGTAAGCGACTATTTGCTTTTTGAAGCCAGCCATTATTATTAAAGTCTGAGTATAAATAAATATCCTTAACATTCTGTATTTGAATGTATTGAGAATCACCAACAGAAGTGATTGGATTGAACTTGCTCAAAGCAGTTTTGAGTGCCTCTGAAACCTTTTCTTCCTTTACCCCGGCCGCTAATTTTATATAGAACTTCATTCTGGCCCATGACCAGGAATTCTGGTGAAAATCTACACCATGACGAGCACCAATACTCTCATATGATTTGATAAGCTCGAAAGAAAAATGACTTTGCTTCTCCCATGGGTCAAAGACGCCCACTATTTGGTAAGAGTGCCCATCATCGTCTGTAAACTCTTTTCCCACCACATCTGTATGCCCATAAATCTCTTGTGCCAGGGTTGAAGAAATCATGGCAGTAAACGGCTCCGACAGTCTAGAAATATCGCCTTGCCGAATGGGAAGTGAGAAAATATCGAAAAAATCCGGTGCCAAAGAAATGGCATTAATATCATCACGTAAGACTTGACGTTCGTCATTGGTAAATGAGGTGAGAATACCCCCACCCCCGGGCGAATACATAACCTTCGCCACAGACTCTAATTGAGGATACTCCTCTTCCAGAACAGTCTCCAGTGCCGGGTATAAATTGGGACTGGTGACTACCGCTCCATCTCCTTCTTCAACAAGTAACAAACGATATAGTCGGTCGCCCTCTTTATGAAACTTGTCAAACCCTGTTTCATAACTCAGGTAATAGGCAGCCAAAAGCAGTGTGGTAAACCCCACTACCAGGCCAGCCACCTGAATGCCCATCAGCGCCTTATGTCGTGAGAGTTGCCTGATATTCAGTTTGAGAGCGTATTTAAACATGCCATTTGATTAGCCAGTGTTATGCCATATTTTCAAAATACTTATTATCAGATACTTACAAAAATCAACTAGCCGTTAATCAATTAATTTGTTTCAATGTGAAACGTTCGCTTGTCTCATAATGATACAATTTATAGATTCGCCATCAGACCCACAATTACCCCCTTTCGCATGTCTAAAATTGATGGTAAAATACTGGTTCTTGACGATGACCAGGGTGTTTTATACACCGCCAAGATGATTCTCAAGCAGCATTTCGAAACCGTAGTTACTGAGAAAGATCCGCTAAAACTGGACTTTCTGCTGAATCAGGAAAAATACGATGTAATTGTTTTAGACATGAACTTCTCTTATGGCCTTACCAGCGGTAAAGAAGGGATTAAACTCTTGCGCAAAGTTCTGGCGAAAGACCCTGACGCGCATGTGCTCATGAACACAGCCTATGGAGATATAGATATTGCCGTGGAAGCCATGAAAGAAGGTGCTGTAGATTTTTTGGTAAAGCCCTGGCAAAAGGAAAAACTTTTGGCAACCGTTACAGCTATTTACGAATTGAGTAAAACCAAAAAGCAACTCGAAAACCTTAAGGCCAGCCAAAAAATTGTAGTACGAGATCAGCACAAGGCTTATGAAGAAATAGTTTCGGTAAGCCCTGCCATGAAACCTGTTTTTGAAGCCATTAAAAAAGTAGCAGCTACCGATGCCAATGTGCTCATTCTGGGCGAAAACGGTACCGGAAAAGAACTAGTAGCCAGGGCCATTCATAACAGCTCTCCGCGTGTTGACGAAAACTTTATAAAGGTAGACCTAGGGGCCGTTACCGAATCGCTCTTTCAATCGGAACTCTTTGGTCATGTAAAAGGAGCCTTTACCGATGCACATGAAAACCGACCCGGCCGTTTTGAAATGGCAAACCATGGCACCTTGTTTCTAGATGAAATTGGTAATCTTTCGCTAGCCATGCAGGCCAAATTGCTTACCACACTGCAGTTTAAGCAAGTTACCCGGGTAGGTTCTAATAAAGCTATTCCTCTAGATACCAGGCTCATTTGCGCCACCAATATGCCTCTCTATGAAATGGCCAGCGAAAAAGAGTTTAGACAAGACCTCCTATATCGTATCAACACAGTTGAAATTAAACTCCCCCCACTTAGAGAGCGAATAGAGGATATAGAACCCCTCGCCAGACATTTTCTCAAAATCTATGGCAAAAAGTATAAGAAGGAGAAAATGAGGCTCAATGAAACCACCATAAACAAACTCAAAGCCTACTCCTGGCCCGGCAACGTACGCGAACTACAGCATGCCATAGAGCGTGCCATTATAATGTCTAATTCTCCCCTCCTTGCTCCGGAAGATTTCTTGCTGGTAGAAAGGCCCAATCAAAATGTAATTGCCACTGACACTTTCAACATGGAAGAAATGGAAAAGCAGGCCATACAAAACGCCATCCGCAATGCCGATGGCAACCTTACACAGGCTGCCAAAGCCCTGGGAGTAGGCCGTAGCACGCTCTATCGAAAAATGGAGAAATACAAACTCTGAGAGGCATCTGCAAACCCATAATTCTCGCATGGCCTTCTTTTCACCTGAGCAGCCCCACATCTTTCGCCATTTCTCACTATTTTAGAATTTTCGACCAATCATAGATGCGTGTTTTTTTCATATTAAGCTTACTATTGGCCGTAAGCACTGCTTATGCCCAACAATCGATCGATGATGTGGCCAAAACGATTCGGGAAGCCCAATTGAAAGACGAAACCAACGACTGGGCCTATTGGGGCACTTATAAGTTCACACTCAAGGGCATTGACAACTCAACAACCACCCAACTACGCATAGACGATCAGACCACCGTACGCATGTACCTGCTGGCCAAAACAGACTGCTATATGTACTTCGATGTGCGCGATCAAAAAGAAAGTTACGTGTTTGGCACCAACGACCCCATAAGCCTGGAAACTGAACTGCAGGGCTATAAAGCAGCAACTTCCATTTATACCTACAAGAAAGGGGCATTGATGAATATTAACTTCGGTATTCGTTGGGGCTGCAAAAATATGCTAGACACAGAAATGCGATTGCTCGTGTTTTATGTCAATAAAAATGCCCGATAATGGAGTACAAGTACTTTCGCTGGCACATTATCGCTCGAATACTATTACTCCTTGCTCTGGGTTATTCCTCCATTTATGTACTCACTTCAACCCACTTTTGGCTTGTCTCCTTCTGGCTTATTCTGTCATGGCTGCTGGTATTAGTTAGTCTGATCCGATACATAGAACGATCGAAACGCGAACTCGCACAATTTCTACTTTCTATCAAACAGGGCGATTTCACCAACACCTATCACTTCAAGAAAAAAAGCGACCTCAATTATGCCTTCCATGAGATTAACGAAGTATTGAAGGAGCTAAGCCAGGAAAAAGCCTCCAATCTGCTCTATTTGCAAACCATTGTAGAACACGTTCGCGTGGCCGTAGTTTGCTACGACAAAGACCTTAAAATAAAGCTCTACAATCGCGCAGCACAGCAGTTGTTCGGCAAAAAGCAGATTACTTCGATAAAAGGCATAGAAAGCATTGCACCTACCATTGCCACCACCATAGTCCAAATGAATCATGGCGAAAAGGCTCTTATCAAAGCTCAACTCAATGGTCAGCTCTATCACCTATCGGTTTTGGCTACAGAGTTTCGCTTAAAAGAAGAAAACTTTAAACTGGTGTCTTTTCAAGACATAAAAAGTGAGCTCGATGCCCAGGAAATTGAAAGCTGGCAAAAACTCATTCGTGTGCTCACCCATGAAATCAAAAACTCGGTAATCCCTATCAGCACCCTTTCTGAAGTACTTTTGCAAATGTTGAAAACAGAGAACGGAAGCAAAGACATTTCCAGACTAGATGATGAATTAATAAAGGATGTAATTGGTGGAATTGAAACCATCGAAAGCCGTAGCAAAGGATTGGCCCACTTTGTTTCTACCTACGACCGGCTTACAAAAATACCTAAACCAAAAATAGCACAAACAAACATTAAAACACTGATAAACAATACACTAAAGCTTTTTGAATCAGAATTTAAAACAAGGCAAATCACCGTAGAAACTCCTAATCTCACCGGAGTGATTCAGGCCGATTCCGACCTTGTTGAGCAGGTAATTATTAACCTCATTAAAAACGCCATAGAAGCCCTCAATGCCTCAAGGTCGCCCGTAATCACCATATCTACCGAACCACTAGCAGGCGAACTACTTCTGAAAATTGCCGATAACGGCCCCGGAATTCCCGATGAGGTATTGGAAAACATCTTTGTTCCGTTCTACTCCACCAAAGAAGGAGGCTCCGGCATTGGCCTGTCCCTATCCCGACAAATTATGAGGCTTCACAAAGGGCAGCTAACCTTAGATACTTCGCCTCATACAGGCACCGTTTTCACCCTTCATTTTCCTACCAGAGCCTCAGCCCCCATTAAATAGGCAACATCGGCCTAGAGAATATTTTTTGCGTTTGTTAACATCGCATTCATAACAATCCTGTTTATTTGACGTCCAATCTGTATTACCAAAACTAATCTAGAATGAAGCAACTAAAATTTGTGCTGCTGGCACTGCTCTTAAGCACCAGTGTATTTGCAGCTGACCCCTATAAATATACCGTAGACCTAACCCGGGTGGCTGACGACAAAGTATTTGTAGAGCTGGAAACACCAAAAATAAAGGAGAAGGAAATTATCTTCTATATGCCCAAAATTATCCCCGGCACCTATGCCATTGCCGACTATGGCCGCATGGTGTCCGACTTAAAAGCCTATGATAAAAAGGGCAAACTAATGGAAGTGGAACGTTTGGACGATAACTCGTGGAAGATTAGCAATGCGAAAAAGCTACGCAAAATCACCTACATGGTAGAAGATACCTACGATACTGACAAACCCGGCCCAGATATCTTTCAACCTGCCGGTACCAACATAGAAGAAGGTAAAAACTTTATTATCAACACCTCGGGCTTCTTCGGCTACTTTGAAGGAATGAAGAAAGAAGAGTTCGAATTGAACTTCATTCGCTCCAAAGAGTTTTATGGAGCTACCGGACTTAAGGCCGAAAGTAACCCTCCACTAATCGGTAAGCTCAGCCCCGAAGCTAATCACCAAGATCTGGCTGTTGACCAGTTCAAAGTGGAAGACTACGATCGGCTGGTAGACTCACCACTTATGTATAGCAAGGCCGATACGGCCATTATTAAAGTAGCCAATACGGACGTATTGATTGCCAGCTACTCCCCCAACAAGCGCATAACGGCTGCTCAAATTGCCGAGAGCATTCGAGAGGTGCTTAGTGCTCAAAACGAATTTCTGGGTGGAAAACTACCAGTAGACAAATATGCGTTTTTGTTCTACTTTACCGATCAGCCCGTAACTTCTTACGGAGCCCTGGAGCATTCGTATAGCTCTGTGTATTATATGCCTGAGCAAACCATAGAGCAAATGCAGCAACAGCTGCGCGACTTCGCGGCTCATGAGTTTTTTCATATCGTTACGCCACTCAATATCCACTCTGAGGAGATTGGAAGTTTCGACTTCAACAACCCGAAAATGTCGAGACACCTGTGGTTGTACGAAGGCATGACCGAGTATTTTGCCGGTAGTGTACAAGTGAAATATGGCCTTGTAACTCCAGAGCAATACCTACAAATGCTACAGGAGAAAATTATTATCTCACAGCAGTTCAAAGATGAACTTCCCTTTACCGAACTGAGCCTTGGTGCTCTCGATGAGCATGCCGACCAGTATTACAACGTATACCAGAAAGGCGCACTCATTGGAGCAGCATTGGACATTCGCTTGCGCGAACTATCAGACGGTGCTTATGGAGTACAGAATATGATGGCCGACCTCTCCAAGAAATACGGTCCTAGCAAATCATTTAAAGATGAAGAGCTTTTCGATGAAATAGTTGACCTCACCTATCCGGAAATCCGCAACTTCCTCACTACCTATGTGAGCGGAACCACCCCTCTACCCTACAAAGAAATTTTCGCTAAAGTGGGGGTAGATGTTATTGACAATGGCACTACCAAACAACACTCTTTTGCCATTAACCAAAACAATATTACTCTGGTGCAACACAAGGGTGAGCAGCGTTTGGCTATTGGTAATGAAGCCGCCAACGATGCTCTGGCCAATGCTTTAGGGCTTAAGAAAGGCGACATAATTCTTGCCATGAATGGCGATAAGTTTCCGGCCTATGGCCCCGAGCTTAATGCCTTCTTAGGCGCTCAGGTGCAAAAAATACCGGGTTTAGAAACCTTCACCATGACGGTTTGGAGAGAAGTAGACGGAGAAGGCAAAGAAGTGAAGCTTTCTGCCAAAAATCAGCAAGTAGAAGTTCAAATACCGCTGGGACTTCAGTTTACGGAAAACCCATCGGAAGAACAGCTTAAACTACGCGATTACTGGTTGAAACCCGCCAGGTAAAGTGTAGACACTTACGTTAAGCCGGAAATAGCGACTCTATCCCCCGCTATTTCCGGTTTTTTTTATACTCCGGCTACGCCAATACGCTGAGTCAATAATCATTAAGAAAATTGAGGCCTACGCTAATCACCCATTGCCTTTGCTTTGGAATGAACTCGCGCCCCAACAAACGCCCAAGGCTCTCCCCGGTTTTGCTTAAACCAAACTCGTAATTGATATCAATCATTACGCGGTCAAAATCGCCCCCAAGTCCAAAATGCCACATCATGCTGGTTCGGTTGTAGCTATCGCTCACCTTCTCTATCTCATTTAAGAATGAGCGATGGCCCGAAAGCAGAATACTGAAAGAGGGTCCCATTTGCAGACGTAAATTACCTATTCGATAGCCAATGTCTACAGGAAGTTCCAGCGTATTGAATTCAAAATCGGCTCTCGGATTAAAATTGGGCACATTGTCATAATTGAGAAACACCAATTGGGTTTTGATTTTTGAAAGCAGCACGGACGGTTGTACGTATACATTTTCTACATTGGCCCGAAAGAAAAAACCAAACTGATAGCCTATCTCAGAACCTCCTTCCGCCAGATCTATCTCGCTATTATCCAGCGTCATTTTTGCCGTAAGCAATTTAGCCACCGGTCCCGCCTGATAGAATCTGCTGTAACTCTCCTGGCCAAACATTGGTTGCTGGCTCATTAAAATCACAATCAGGGTCAGGCAAAGTACTCGGAGTTTCATTAGGCCAAAAAGAAATGTTTTCTAGATTCGCATCAAGATATAGTTAAAATTTCAGATGAGCTTACAAGAAAACTTCGAAAATGCTGCAAAATCGGCAAATAATTTAAGCGAGAGACCTTCTAACGAAGACCTGCTAAAAATATACAGTCTCTACAAACAAGCCACTCAAGGCAACAATACGGAGGACCCTCCGGGAGGCTTTGACTTTAAGGCCGCTGCCAAATACAACGCCTGGAAAAAGCTGGAAGGCATGAGTAAAGAAGAGGCCATGACACAATATATCGACCTTATAGAGCGTCTTAAATCCGCTCAATAATATTTTTTGAGCAGGCCTGTGTCCGACACGTATTCAAAAAATTAGAAACCGCATTTGCAAATTTCTTTGCATATTGCAAAAGGTTATAAAACTCAAATATTACAACAATGGGATTATTCAGTTTCGGTAAGAAAAAAAAGAAACCGGTTCGTTCGTGCGACCTTGAAGGCTCGCTTCTTGAGTTCGGAGAAGGTTACTTGCTTACCTCCTCTCAAATCATCAAATCAAAACGGTTTTGGGATAACAAAATGGTAGAGCCGGAAACTCTGGCTTACTCCAAAGCGCACTTTGAGCGCAAAGACGAGATGGGTACAAAAATGCGTACCATGATTTTTCAAAAATACAGCTCTCAGGAAAAACCCTGGTTGGTTGGAGACGGTCAGGTCAACCAATTTGAAATAGACAAAAATCAGGCGCGAGAGTATGCTCAAAAATGGTGGGAATCCGAGTTCACCTTTATTCCGCCCGATGCCGGTGCAGCCGAAAAGGTGCTGAGCAACGATGAATTTGAGCAATGGAAAGAATACGCCATCATGAAAGCTGGCGAAACACAATTGAAAAAAATAGGTTAAAAACAACCTTGAACGTATAAAAACTGCTTTAGGCAGTGCCGAAATCAGGCCTGTTTAAAGCAGTTTCTTTTTTTACTCCTCTACCCAACGCCAAAGCTGCACCTTACCATTCCTTAGCGGTTTCAATTCCAACCCGCTTTCGCGCGCCATCACCTTTAGTGCTTCCAGGTTTTCATGGTCATGGTAGCGATCATTCAAAAAGGCCGGGTTAAGCAACAAGTAGTCTCCTGCCAATGGAGCAGAGCCATTCAACTCAGAAAACCAAACATAATTATGGTCAGTTGCCTGAAAATTGTAGAAATAAGGATACCCATAAGAAGTCAGTCCGTCAGTAAAGACCCGAACTCTCCCTGTTTCCGGACGCAGGTTGTGCTCCACCGCCTCTTTTAATTCTCTAAAATTCCTTTCCCCTGAACTACTGACTTTATAGGCCGGAATAACCAAAAGAATCGCCAAAAGAAATTTGGCTCTCGTGTAACGAATAGCACTTAGCAGGTGGGTCTCAATCCAGTAGAAGCCTCCAGCCATCAGCATAAGCGGAATAAGAAATGTAATGTGCCGGGTGTCTACCGGCATGGGGCTATAATACCTCCAGTTGGTACTCATAAACCACCAGGTAACTAAAATCATAATGACAGAAACCCTCCACAAATGCTCCGGACTTTCCAACCTCCAGTGTTTCCTCCGAGTAGTGAGTAATGCCGGCAAACAAAAAAGGAGCGGCACAAAAAAACCTCCTCTTAAAAATCCCAGTAATGGTAAATAGGTCAGCCGTTTGAGCAGGGTGAGGTTATCTTTATCGAAGAAGGTCTTAGCCGAAGCCTCGTGATTGTTCGAAATGTTTTTGAAGCGATAAAAAAAGTCTCCATATACCTCCTGATACCAAAACCCATTGGCTACTACAAAAAAGATCAGCAAAACAAGGGTAATCATCCAGTAGCTCTTATTGGTCTGTCTTCTTTTATAATCGTTGAAAAAGAGGTACAAGAATAGCGGCACAATCAAAATCACCGTCATTTTGGTAAGATAGGCCAGAAATAAAGCAGTTGCAGTAATCAGCGCAGCTAGTCTGTGATCTCCCTCCCGTCTGTTCACCCTGTCATAGGCCACCAAAGCCATAAAAATGAACAGTGCCATGGGCATTTCAGGAAAAAGGTGTGTAATAAAGGTGATAATATGATAGTCACATACAAGAATTGTCGCTGCTAAAACACCCAACCAGTGGTGATACAAATGCCCCAGCCATAGCGTAAGGTTGAGAATGATTAAACCACAAAGCAAAGGGTACAGCGTAATGGTCCATTCATTAATACCCAATAGCTCAATAACCCAAGCCGTTGGATAAAGCAAAGCCACCCTGCTGGTAAAGTGATTAGTGCCCAGCTCAAACGAACCTTCATTGATTTGCCTGGCAAAATTTAGGTAAGTAAAATCGTCCCAGAAAGCCAGGCCATTGTTGGCCAGAAACCAAACCGCAATCATTACCAGATTGGCGGTTACTACAAACCACTGGTAATGTCTTGCACTAAAGAACTTCTTGTGCTGCATTGCAACGAATATAATTGTTTAGCGAGATACTCTTCCTATTTTCGCACTACCCATGCAATTGTTTTATCAACCCGATGTACTGAACGGAGTCACAGAACTCGACCCGGAAGAGTCGCGCCACGCCATAAAGGTACTGCGCAAGACTGAAGGTGATTTACTGCGATTGGTAGACGGAAAAGGGCATTTCTTTACGGCTACCATAACAGAAGCCAATTTCAGACGCTGTCGGTTTGAGGTTCTTGAAACCGAAAAAGAAAAACAGCGTGATGGCTTTCGGCACATAGCCATAGCTCCCACAAAGAATCTCGATAGGATTGAGTGGTTTGTTGAAAAATCCGTAGAGTTTGGGGTAGATCGAATCAGTTTCGTACTCTGCCAAAATGCTGAACGCAACGTACTAAAAACAGACCGACTGATAAAAAAAGCGGTCAGTGCCATGAAGCAATCGCTCAAAGCCAGGCTCCCTCAAATCGATGAAATGGTTAAGCTACAGAGCTTTTTAAGCCATTGTGACCTTCCCCACCGCTATATTGCCTATGTAGACTTTGACAATCCCATTCATTTGCGAGAATTGGTCGAACCCGGTCAGCACTCAGTAGTGCTTATTGGTCCCGAGGGTGATTTTTCGGAGCAAGAGCTTCAGCAAGCCATAAGCTCAGGCTATCGAAAAGTAACTTTGGGAGAAAGTCGTCTGCGTACCGAAACGGCCGGCCTGGCGGCAGTACATATTTTAAATTTATTTGGCTAAGATTGTGCTATGGCTCTTAACTACTTTTGGATAGCGTTTTTTCTTATTGCATTTGTTGTTGCCCTCATTAAGCTGATATTTTTTGGCGATACTACGGTTTTTCCTGCCATTCTTCAAAGCACCTTCGATACGGCCAAAACCGGCTTCGAAATTTCCATTGGACTCACGGGAGCTCTTACCCTATGGATGGGCATTATGAAAGTAGGCGAAAAAGGCGGTGTGGTGGCTATAATGTCTAAACTCATTAGCCCACTATTCATCCGTATTTTCCCCGAAATACCTAAGAATCACCCTGTGTTTGGCCCCATGCTCATGAATTTTTCCATGAACTTTCTTGGCCTGGACAACGCAGCCACTCCCATGGGACTCAAAACCATGGAAGGCCTGCAAGAGCTCAATCCCAATAAAAAAACGGCTACCAATGCCCAGATTATGTTTCTGGTACTCAACACCAGCGGGCTCACCCTCATTCCGGTTTCCATTATGGCCTATCGTGCCACCGAGGGAGCACTAAACCCTGCCGATGTTTTCATTCCTATACTCTTAACCACTTATTTTTCTACGCTTATAGGGCTGATAACCGTAGCCATTATTCAAAAAATCAACCTATTCAATAAAGTTATTCTAGGCTACTTAGGAAGCCTTACCTTACTCATCTCAGCAGCCTTGTGGTACTTTAGCTCCATACCCCAGGAACAGGTCTCTGTCATATCAGGAGTAGCCGCAGCCATTATTTTACTGGGTATTGTAGTGGTATTCATACTCATGGCCATACGTAAAAAAGTGAACGTATACGAAGCTCTGATTGAAGGAGGAAAAGACGGGTTTAATGTAGCCATCAAAATTATCCCCTACCTTATTGCCATATTGGTGGCCATTGGTATGTTCAGAACTTCAGGCGCACTTGAGTTTATCAATAATGGCTTCAGACTGTTCTTTGAATTTTTGGGTATCAATACTGACTTTGTAGATGCATTGCCAGTTGCATGGATGAAGCCACTCAGTGGATCAGGAGCAAGAGCCGCTATGCTCGATGTATTTGATAACCCTGCTCTGGGAGTAGATTCGTTTGCCGGTAAAGTAGCTTCAGTGTTACAAGGTTCTACTGAGACTACTTTTTATGTGCTAGCTGTTTACTTTGGAGCTGTAAAAATTAAAAACACGCGCTATGCAGCCGGAGCAGGACTTGTAGCCGACTTTGCAGGAATTATAGCAGCCATTATTATTTCCTATATCTTCTTCCACTAAAAGGTTCGAGCTCATCACTTCTGTTGTCCGCTTGCCATAGCCTTAAGGTTACTGAGCCAAGAATTGATTACTTTAAAGAATCGATCAAAACAAGACAACAAAAGCCCATGAAAAACTCAACCTACCGCATCGCCACTCTGCTTTTATTGTGGCTTTGCCTGGCACCCGCCCTTGTCGCCCAAGGCACAAGGCTATTGCGAGAACCCTCCATGAGCAATCAGCACATAGTATTTACCTATGGTTCCGATGTGTGGATTGCAGACACAAATGGCCAAAATGTAAAACGAATAACCAGTACCCCGGCCATAGAGAGCAACCCTCACCTGTCGCCAGACGGTCAATGGATTGCTTTTAGTTCCAATCGGTCGGGCAATACAGCCATTTATATAGTGTCTAAAAACGGAGGCACTCCCAGACGCATAACCTGGCACCCTTCGGCAGCTTATGTAAGGGGTTGGTCTCCCGATGGCAGCAAGATTTTGTATGCCAGCTCAAGAGAAAGTGCCCCCACCTCTTTCAACAGACTCTGGACGGTACCTGTAGAAGGTGGTCCTTCTACCCTGCTTTCTCATCAATGGGGCTACGATGCCTCCTTCTCACCCAACGGCAGACAATTGGTGGTAGACAAAATGAGCCGTTGGGACTCTGAATGGAGAAACTACAGAGGTGGCCAAAACACCCCACTTATTATTCTTAACCCCGCCAATCAGTCGGAAGAGCTACTGCCTCACGAAGAGCGAACAGTAGACATTCAACCCCTATGGATAGGAAATACCATCTATTTTCTTTCCGACCGAGACTGGACCATGAACGTTTGGGCCTATGACACGCGCAGTAAAGCCCTGAAACAAATCACCCGTTTTAGCGGCACCGATGTAAAATACCTGAATGCCGGAGCCAATGGCCAGCTGATTATTGAACAAAACGGTTATCTACACCTGGTAGACCCAGCCAGCGGCAATACCTCTCAACTCAACATTACTGTAGTAGGTGATTTTCCCTGGGCCGAAACCAAATGGGAAAATGTAACCAACCGAGCCACCAGCGTATCGCTTTCCCCTACCGGAAAACGTGCCGTTATGGAGGCTCGAGGAGAAATTTTTACTGTTCCGGTTGAATTTGGAGACCCCAGAAACTTAACCCAATCTTCAGATGCTGCCGACAGGAGACCTATATGGTCGCCAAAAGGCGATAAAATTGCTTGGTTTTCTGATATGGACGGAAAAGGTTACCGCATCTATTTTACAGATCAGGACGGACTTTCAACCCCCACCAGTTTTAGTATTGGTGAATCTAAACTAGCCTGGGAGCCTACCTGGTCGCCCGATGGCAAACACATTGCATTTGTAGACGATGACGTAAGAATCAGAGTATTGAATGTGGAGAATGGAGAGATTAAAACTATTGATGTGGGTGGAAATAATCTGGAGAGAGGCTCAACCGGCATTGTTTGGTCTCCGGATTCCAGGCAACTGGCCTATGCCAAATCAGGCAACAACAACTTTAGAAGAATAATGGTATGGAACAGTGAGGACAACAGCATCAACCAACTGACTGACGATTTTGCCGATGCCTTTTCTCCGGCCTGGGACAACGACCAGAAGCACTTCTACTTCCTGGCCAGCACCGATGTAGCCCTCGGCTCCGGGTGGGCTAACACCAGTTCCATGACAGCCGACCCAAGCTATGCCGCTTATGTGGTAGTTCTTCAAAACGATCAGGAGTCGCCATTTATACCGAAAAGCGATGAAGAGGAAGTAAAAAAAGAAACCAAAGAAGATTCAGGTAAGAAAGAAGAAGAGAAAACTGAAGCAGACAAAGGTATTCGTATTGATTTCGAAAATATTGCCAGGCGTACCATAGCCCTCCCTCTACCTACCGGCAATTATGTGGCCACTGCCGCAGGCCCTTCCGGCAGCGTGTTTTTGGCCGAAAGGCCCGCAGGCAGTTTTGCCCTCACACTGCACAAGTTCTCTCTTGACAAAAGAAAGGCCGATGAGTTCCTTACCGGGGTAAATCAATTCAGCATTTCGGCCGATGGCAAAAAAATGTTGGTTCGCTCTGGTGGCCGATGGTCTGTAACCAATACCGGTGGCCCAAGCGGAAAAGGTGGTGAGACTCTTTCGGTCAATCTGGAAATGAAACTCGATCGTTCCCAGGAGTGGCAGCAGATTTTTGAAGAAGCCTGGAGGTATGAGCGAGATTACTTCTATGACCCGAACATGCATGGCCGCGACTGGAACACGGTGTACAACCGCTATGCTCCACTAATTCCGTTCGTAAAACACCGGGATGACCTCAACTATATTCTCGACCAAATGAATGGCGAGCTCTCTGTAGGACACAGTTTTGTTGGCGGTGGCGACTATCCCGACATTGAACGCTCGAGTATGGGGCTTCTTGGGGCCGATTTTACCATTGACAAAAACCATTGGCGCATAGAACGTATATACACCACTGAAAGCTGGAATCCTGGGCTTACCAGTCCGTTAGATAGGCCGGGTATTAAAGTACAAACCGGCTACTACCTGGTGGGAGTTAACGGTAATGAGTTAGATGCCAGCCAGGACCCACAGCAGTTGCTCGATGGCACAGCCGGTAAACAGACGATAATTCATATCAATGACAAACCAAGCTTTGAAGGCTCCTGGACCGAAGTGGTTGAGCCCATTCGAAGTGAAAATGCCTTGCGCCAGCGAGCCTGGGTTGAAGATAACAGACGCAAGGTAGACGAACTTTCTAACGGACGCCTGGCCTATGTGTGGGTTCCCAATACCGGTGGTGGTGGCTACGTCAACTTTAACCGCTATTTCTTTGCTCAACAAGATAAAGAAGGTGCTGTAATTGATGAACGATTTAATGGAGGCGGCCTGCTCGATGACTATATGGTAGACTTAATGACCCGCTCGCTAAGAGCAGGGCTTACCAACGAGGTTCCTAATGGCCGACCTTTCAGACTCCCGGCTGGCATTTTAGGCCCTAAGGTATTGCTCATTAATGAACTGGCCGGCTCAGGAGGAGATTTCTTCCCCTGGGTGTTCCGACAGCAAAAAGCCGGGCCACTCATTGGAGCCAGAACCTGGGGTGGCCTGGTCAAATCATCGACCCACTACGCCATGGTTGACGGAGGTTCCCTCACAGCACCGGACAATGCCGTGTTTGACCCCATAAACAATGTGTTTGTAGCAGAAAACGAAGGAGTTCCTGCCGACATAAATGTAAGGCAGACGGCCAGAGCACTTACTGATGGTAGAGACCTTCAACTGGAAAGAGCCGTGCAAGAAGCTTTGCGCTTGCTTGAGGCCAATCCAACACCTAAAGTAACCGTACCTCCGTACAACACTCCGGCTAAAAAAGGCAACTAAAGAGAGTCTTGTTTCTCAATAGATATATCAAAAGAGAACGGGCTGAAAACAGTCCGTTCTCTTTTGTTTTTAATACCTCCGGCAAAGACCAGGTAAAAATTATTCGCGGCTAAAAATTAAGCCAATAAGTAAGTTTAAACACCAAGGCACGGTTTTTAGAAGGCCCCAGATTAATAAATCCCTCATCGTCTGTAGCCAGGTAATTATCGGTATACACCAAAAAGAAATCGGAAACCGGAGCAAATCTCCACTGCAGGCGCGAATTAATGTTTAGGTTTTCAATCTGTGTATTGTATTGAATAAATGTGGTCCAAAAAAGAGATTTGGTAAAGGTGAAATCGAAACGCGGCCCAATAAGGAACAAGACAGCATCATTATACGGATCGGGTAATTTTATATTGTTATAGGCAAAACTCAGGCTGGTAAAGCCCAACGGTTGATAGCGAAAGTTAATCCCTCCTTCCAGGTTAATCCGTGTTCCGTTAAAGTACTCTCCGGAGCGCGTACGCAAGTCGAACGATAGCACCTTACGCTGGTCCGAATTGTAGCTGGCAATGATCATGTTGTTATGATACCCCGTGCCACTGGGCAATCTGAGACCACCGGAACCACTGGGGTCGAAACCATTGAAAAGATAGGTGTACTGCCTGCGAAGGCGAGCACTGAAACGGGCCGAACTTTTCCAATTCACATCATACAGAATGTTCATGTCCCAATCCAAAAACCCATATGTTTCGTTCCAGACCATGTCAAAATCAAAACCCGGCCCGTGCCGCTGCACAGGGCCTTTCTTAGGAAATATGGCATATTGAACGGTACTATTGAGCTGGCGAATGTCTCTTCTCCTTACAAAACCTACCTCCGGATTGTAATTGGCTCCAACCATTTGACCTGACATTCGCCACGACCACTTGGGTACATCGTAGTTTACCTCAAAGCCGGAGGCAAAAGAATCGTCTGTTTTTGCTTCTTCGAACGATTGATGGTAAAACAGTTTACCATTCCACACGTTGTCAGCCGAAGCATGGTTATAGTCCATTCCCACCGTACGATTCCATTTGGCGTAGAGCCTGGGGTCGTATTCTGTAATATCGGCAAAGGTTTGTTTGTTCACGAACAAGAAAGAAACATTGGACCTTGCCAGAACTTTTTGCTGCAATGAAAGTACCGAGTAATTGTATGAAGGCAAGCCGGCCTCATCGTTTTCACCGGCCTGCATACTCAATAGCCCCAACCTCAGGTTGTTGTTCACTTTTCCGCTAAGTCGCAAGCCAGCCGGAATGGGGTTCTGAATATTTTGGCCGGTACTTTCATCGCGTGCTACTCCTATTCTCCTGGAAAAGAAAGGGCGTGTACCGTTGTTGCCGTAGCTGGCAAATAAATCGGCATTCTCTAAAAAAAACTGCCTTCTCTCCGGGAAGAATATCTCAAACCGATCCAGGTTGGTTACTTGTCGATCTACCTCTACCTGCGAAAAATCCGGATTTACGGTCAGGTCAAGGTTAAGCCCGGAAGTCACCGCGTATTTCATATCAAAACCGGCATCGAACGTAGTTTGAGAACCATCACCGTTCTGAAAATCCTTACTGGCCGAAGCAGCCACATAGGGTATAAAAGATATATTCGATCCGGGTTTTTTGGTTGGAGTATCCCAGTCCATCTTACGCAGAGAGGCCAGATTGATAATGCTAAAGTTGCGCGAAATAGGCGACCAGGTAGAACGTTCTGCTTCTTCACTATCAATCCGGTAAAAGTTTACGTTCCACTGGCTTTGATTTTCGCTAAATCGAATGCTTTTCCATGGTATGGCCATTTCTGCCACCCAATAGTCTCCATACATTTGAGCCTCGCCTCTCCATTTATTATCCCAATCCATACTGAAGGAGTTGCGCCCACTACCACCATTCACAATCAGGCCTTCCCTTCTTACCCCAAACGGGTTAATTCCGAAAATAAAGGCATTGGTATTATCTTGAAACGTATCGATTAGAAAAGAAAACGAATCGTTAGCATCTCCAAAAAAGTCTCTCCTAAGACTGGGAGTTATATAATTGCGTTCCGGTGAAAGGTTCTTCATAACACCCAGTACGTAAATAAACTGGTCATCATACAGCACTTTGGCCACCGTTTGGGAACGGGCCAGGCTCGTATCCATAGGAAAGTACTGCATGAAGTTATAGGCCGAGTCGGCCAGAGACCATTGTTCATCAATAGCTCCATCAATCACAATAGGCGTATCGGTTCTTTTAATCTCAATTCCCTGAGCGTTCAGCAGGTTTACACAAAGCCCTAACGCCAAAAAAATAGTCGCGCACAGTTTTCTCATCAAACCAAAAATATTGTGCTCCAACTGCTTTTGGACTATAAATTATGTTAGTGGAAGAATGAAGATGCCAAAATCTCCTGTTCGATCGAAAAACACCTTTGCTCAGCGCATCACAATCTAACCGAAAAATGGCCTGTTGTGTGGCATAATACCATTATGATTGTTTTAAAAAGCGGTGAGGTTGTTGCTTAAATGTTTTGGTAAGCAGTTCATACAAGTCGGGGTGTCGCTGACGCATTAGCTCAGGACGCTCGAAAAAGTACTCTCCTGCTACGGCAAAAAACTCAATCGGGCTCATGGCCGCATAGGCTCTAATGTCTGACCGCTCCTCAGCTATTTCTTTAATTTTTCGGTGTACAAACTGGATCCATGGCATGGCAAACGATCGGTCTTCAAAGCCGGGGGGTACCCCGTCTATCATCCCATTTTCCTTATCAAACAAATGAATAAATTCATGTAGTGCGGTGTTTTCATGGTCGTTTTCAAAGCCCTCATGCAAAGCCGGTTTAGAAAGAATCATCTTCCCCTCCATTTTACCAGAACCCACCATTCCGGTAATCATTTCGTCTGGATCATCGAGCTGAAACTGACGGTTAAAAGTAGTAGGGTAAAGTATAACCTCATTGAGATGGCGATAGGTACATGCCGGAAAACCGAATAAGGGAATCACCCCACTGCTGGCTACCAGAAGCCTGTCGGTAAAGGTTACTTCGGTTTTTACCCCTGTAATGGTAACTCTGGCCAAAAAGCCCTGTACATCTTTCTCAAATTGCCTCTTCAGCGGTTCGCTGAGCTGCCTGTAGTAGCTCACCTTCTCTTCCAGTAGCTGCTGCCAATTGGGCGGATAAACAACCTTGACACGGTGAACAATGCCATTTTTACTATTGAAGGTAAAGTAGATTACCAGTCCCAGACCAGCCAGCAAAACGAATGTCATCTGTGTTTACAATAAGACACTAATTAAGCAAGGCCTTTGGAATTAGAAAGGGATTCTTAAAGAAAAAGTCCGTTAGATCAGGTTAAGGACAATAGGACTAACGGACTTTTTGTGTTTAATAAAGATATCTATCACTCCTCTTTGAGCGACTTGACCGGGTTGACAGAAGCTGCCTGATATGATTTGGCCGCTACCGTAAGGACCCCTATACTCATTACAATAACTCCTGCAAATAAAAACACCACGGGGTTGAGTGCCTCTCTGAATTCAAACTGGTTTAGCCAGTTTTGCATAAAGTAGTAGCCAAAGGGCACTGCCAATACAAAGGCCATTAAAATTAGTTTTCCATAGTCTTTTGAGAGCAGCAGCAACACTTGAATAACAGAAGCCCCGTGGACCTTACGTACTCCTATTTCCTTAGATCGCTGCTCTGCCGAATAAGAAGCCAAACCAAGCAAACCCAGGGTAGAAATAACAATAGATACCAGAGCAAATAGATTGGCCAGGGTACGCATGGTTTGTTCGGCTTCGTAGCTCTCAGCATAGGCCTGATCGATGAACTGATAGCGAAAATCTTCTCCCGGATTTAGCGATTGGGTTACTTGCTCTATGGCCGCCAGGGCATCGGAAGTATTCTCATTTGTTCTTATCAAAACAATCGAAGAATTACTCGGAGATATGCAGGTAATAATAAGCGGAGCAATAGGCTCATAAAGATCTCTCATGTGGAAGTTCTTAACCACTCCAACAATCTTACCATCAATTCCCCAAAAAGAGAGCTTCTTGCCAATGGGGTCTTCAAAGCCCATAAGTTCAGCCGCTACTTCGTTGATAATGAAATTGGTTGAATCCTGAAGTTGACTGGAAAAACTACGGCCGGCAAGAATCTCCATACCCGTAGTTTCAATAAAATGCTCATCGGTGAGCATCACGTTTACCTCATAGCCTTCGTTAGGGTTTTTACCTTCCCAATTGGCCGAACTGGTTGAGCGGCCGTAGTTGAGCGGGTTGCCCGAAGCTCCCGATACATGGGTAACTTGCGGTAGCCTGAGCAATTCATTTTTGTAGGTCTCCAACCTGGAGGCCAAGTCACCTTCTAAACTCACCGCCAATAAATTGTCTTTATTCAACCCCAGATCTTTGTTTAGCACAAAATCGATTTGGCGGTAAATAACGGTAGTTCCAATAATGAGCAAGGTAGAAATGGCAAATTGAAAGACCACTAACCCCTTTCTAAAATAAGAGGCAAAACCGGACTGCTTCACCACTCCACCTTTCATGGATTGAATAACATTGAATGTGGGCAATAGCAGTGCAGGGTAAGTACCGGAAAGAAGCCCAACACCAAAAATGAGACCCATGAGAAAAAACCAGGTTTCGGGAGCTTCAAAATTCAACACCAGGCTTTTGCCTACCAGTTCATTGAACAACGGTAAAAGAAACGCCACCACAACGGCAGAAACAGCCACCGCGCAGCCTGCAAGAAGAAAAGCCTCTAAGTAGAATTGAGTACGAATTGACTTTCTGGCAGCTCCCATAACCTTGCGCAGACCAATTTCCTTAGACCTGCGACTTGACCGGGCCGTGGTAAGGTTCATAAAGTTAATACAAGCCACAAGCAAGATGAAGATGGCTACTATCGTCATTATCCGTACGTATTCAATTCGCCCACCCGATACTACACCATTGTCAAAAGCCGAATAGAGGTAGGTATCTGAAAACCGATGAATTATAAGCTCTTCATCGCCAGCGTTGGGGTTGCCCTGGGTGTGCTTCTTTATTTCCATGCGGATTTTATCTGCCACCGCCTGTACTTTATCGGTATCGGGTATCAAAAGGTAAGTTTCAAAAGCACCATTGCCCCAGTCTTCTACCCACGGATTGGCCGCAAAATAGGCCTGTGCCGGCAAAAGCCACTCAAAGTCGAGGGTTGATTCTGTACCCGGAGAACGAAAAACTCCTGTCACCTGCACATCGAACTGTTCTTCTACCTTAAATACCTGCCCCATAGCCTCGTTTCGCCAGTTGGGCCCAAAATGCTTTTCGGCTACTCGTTCAGAAATTAACAGACCCGATGGAGAATTGAGGGCTGTTTGGCTATCTCCCAACAGCAATTCGAACGAAAACATGGTAAGAACCTCGGGACTGGCAAACCTACCAGATTCTTCAATGGCCTGGTTGTCTCTGGCAATATCCATTGGCAGAGACCAGCTCAGCCAGGCTACTTCAGCCACTTCTGTGTATTCGCTTTTCACCAGATCGCCCAACGGCTTTGGAATAGAAGTGCCCGTGTTTACCTGACCATTGGATTGGCGCATGTTCCTAAATACCTGATAGATTTGATCTCCGTTGGTATGGAAGGCGTTCACATTTCGCTCGTCTTGCACCCATAACAAAATGAGTATGCTGGAAGCCATACCCACAATAAGCCCCAATAAATTTAGAGCTGTGTAACCCTTATAGCGCATGGCGTTTCTCCAGGCTATTTTAATGTAGTTTTTGAACATAATATGATTAGTTTGACCTTTAAAAATTCTGATTTCGCGAATAATTCCCGGACGGAATAGCAGGAGTACATCCCAATAAAACAACCATTTGGCACGCCTACGACCATTCTTCAGGCGGTTGGAAAACAGCTCTTCCAAATCTCCCTCCACGTCTTCCAACAGGGCAGGCTCACAAAACCATCGTAAAAGCCGGATGGCCAATGAGGGAGGGTATAGATTGGGCGGCTGATTTTTCATAGAGCTTTAAAGTCAAAGGCTACAGAAGGAATAGCCTCCCAAAGTTTCTTTCGGTTTTCCATCACTTCTTCCAAAGCCTTTTTGCCATAAGGAGTTACTTTATAGAAACGTTTTCTTTTACCACCTCGAATGGCCGTTGCCTCACCAAATTCTGACTGAAGGAACCCCTTCTTTTCCAGGCGGCTAAGAGCAGTACGCATGGCTCCTACACTCACTTTTCTATTGAGCCGATCCTCAATTTCTTCCTTAATCGATATGCCGTAGGCATTGTCGTACAGTATGGCTACAGTAAGCAAGAGAACCTCTTCGAACTCCCCTATTGAATACTTTCCCATGGTATGTTTTTTATTTAAGTCTTAAATGTAGCCAAAATATATAAAAGTCCTAAACGTAGTCTTAATAATGTTAATGACTCCCAATCACCGTAAGGGTTACAAAGTGTTCTGAATGTTTGTAAAGGGATGAGAAAGTATTGGCTCGTACTGCTTACCGGTTTTCACCTCCTTTCGGGTGAACTTTGTGCGCAAAAGGTGCTTTTCGTTGGCAACAGTCTCACCTATTCTAACAAAATGCCTCAAATACTAGAGGCTCTAGCACGTGAAAACGGACATTCACTCGCTACGCATTGCCTTTGCTACCCCAATTATGGACTGGAAGATCACCTCAACGACAAACAACTCACTAAAGAACTTGCCAAAGACACTTACAACTTTGTGATTTTTCAACAGGGACCTTCTTCTCAGGCCTATGGTCGGGAAACGCTTTTTCGCTTTGGGAGACAACTGGCAAAGCTCTCTGAAAAACACCAGGCAAAGCCGGTATACCTTATGGTATGGCCCTCCTTAACTTACTACCATACTTTTGACGGGGTAGTGAAAAACTATTCAGAGGCGGCCGATTCCAATAAAGCAGACCTCATAGCCCTGGGAACTGTTTGGCAGCACATACATGAGAGCAACGCTGGTTTTGACTTGTACGGGCATGATGGTTTTCACCCCTCTTCCCTTGGCAGCCTACTGGAGGCTATAGTTATACTGGCATTTATACACGAAGATCTGGACATAAAAACGCTAAAAGGCGCAACGCTTCGGCATCATTTCGATACGCCTGACCGTATGCACCAATTCCTTGGCCTGATTGAGGAGTCTCTACTTTCGAGCCGTTAGCCTACTGCACAATAAAGCGAATGCTTTGAGCCACAGCTCCGTTGTTTACTCTCAATATATACAGCCCCGGAGCCAGAGTAGAAGTATCAATAGTTACTTTACCATCTTGCTTGGTTATACGAACATCTTCCACCATTCCGGCATTGGCTTCCAGAAGTATAAAGCGGTAATTTTCTACATCTCTGAAGATCGACAAGGTGAGTAACTCGCCACGCTGAACAGGATTTGGAGCAGCTTCCAGGCTTAAGTGGTTTATACCAAATCTTCGGGGTACCTTTCCATTGAAAAAGCGCTCGGCAAACTCAAAGGCCTTATGCCCTATTTTAATACCCATTTTCCTTCCCGGAATATCATCTACGGGTGGGTGAATTCCTCCCCAAATTCTTGAAAGGCTGGTTTGGTCAGAAGCATCGCGATAGGTTGCCCATTGAAGTTTTACATCGACAGAAGGGCCTTCTTCAAAAACCAGAAACTGATTCTTTCGGGCAATGAATTCGCCCATTCCACCCGGAAAATACTCATCACCGGTTAAGAGAGTCAGTACTTCGGCCGCTGCCCTTGAAAATGTAGAATGACCAGACACATAGCCTGCAAACGGGGGGGTTACAAAAGTAGGTCGTTGGTAAGGCCACCAATCTTCAGCAAATATCCAATCAACTCCCGCCATATCGGTTCGGGGCTCCGGAATATAGAGAGGCCCGCGCCAGGCTTTCACCTTCACTTTACCCAAGCCACTTTGGTTAAAGCCCAGCAAAGGATCGTCATAATCTACCACATCTATAAAATTATACTCATAGGTAAAGCCCTGACGGTTAAAGCTATTAAAACGTGTATCGAACGACTGCCCCAAATCGGCCAAGGCCCTGATAGCCGAAATAGGTCGTATGTAATCGTAGAATCCTTTAACGCTCCAGGCCGCTACTGCGGCATCGTGCATGGCTCCTCCAAGCACAAAATAGGCCTTTATATCCCATTCCAGATCGTCAAGAACCTGCCCCTCTCCTTTATACTTCTTCTGTAGCTCGGGATGATCACTCACATAATTAAGAATAGTGAACCAGTGCCCGGGAGGTGTTTCGGAATCCGGACCATCGGCCCAAAACTCTGCCAAAACTCTCGTATAGTCTCCTCTGGGCACTATATTAGGGGCATAAGGCTCACCCGTCTTGGGGTTTAGGGCATGGCCACTACCGGCATCTCCCCCCTGTTTACGTTTGTAAAATTCCTTGTAATCGTCCCAGGTTTCTGGCAATTCCGTGGCATTGCCAATACTTCCCGGAGAAATGTCCCACATCACGTTGTCCCAAGGAGACAAATGTGCACTCCAAATAGATACCAGACTAAAATTCCATTTATAGAAATCGTGCCCTCCGTTATCAAAGTCATCGAACATTGGTGGCGGACCCGGATCCAGATAAACCCAATAGTTCTGACCATCCCGTTTCTTGAGCACTCGATCTGTTTCGTTGAGGGCAAAAGGCATTACGTTGCCCCACTCCGGGCTCAAAAAGGGCTGAAGGTCGCCACTACTAAAGCCACTCTGACCAATGAATACATCTAATGCCAACTGCTGAAACCTATTGAGGTTGGTAATGGAAGGATTGCCGCTGAGCATGGGTGCAAGCGGGCGATTTATAGGTTCATAGTATTGATTGGCGTAGTCGTTGACCTCATTGGAACCATCGCGCAGGCCATAATCGATATAACATTGACCAATGAAGTTTCCAAAAGCAGCCGAACTACCATCGAGCGCCACTTTGTTATTGTCGGGATTGTAGCCCATGTAGGTCATGAGGCTGCGATAACGGCTATACAAACTGGTGTATCGCGGTGACTTTTGAAACCGATGACTAAGCAGGCGAAAGGCTGCATGACTGATTACCTCTTCGATATCGAGCGATGATTTATCGAGCGATGCCAGAGCTGGGCTGGTACAGCTAAAACCATTGACGGTTTTTCCCAATAAATAGGGCTCTGCTTCGGGGTCAAGATAGGCCCATGCATCGTACATGGCGGCAGACAGATGAAAAAGATTTCGGGCGTGTACGGTTGGCCGTGCCAAATCGTTTCTAATGGAATGAAGAAGTCTTTCATTCCACTCACGAGCCACCGAGTGTTGAGCATGGCCCCACGACACAACAGAAAAAAATAGACAAATGGCCAGCAGAGCTCTATGCATGTTTTTGTGCTTTAAACCAATGGATTACCGAATATAGCCAGTGCCGCTGGCAAAGCAAAATAAGAAAATCATTCTGTGGTTTCATGCCAAATGATGCTCTTGAAACAAGATAAATATGTATTTTTCCCATTCACTTAAATGCTCAGTGCATGCATCATCTGGACTACTACCCTTTACTTCTCATTTTTGCCATAGCCTGGGGCGTTCCTTTGATACTCTCCTGGCTAGAGATTGGCAAGATTCCCTCAGTGATTGTAGAAATCATTTTGGGGGTAATGATCGGGCCATTTGTGCTGGACTGGGTGGGAGAAACTCCCTATATGGAGTTTTTGGCTAATACGGGCTTCCTATTCCTTATATTTCTGGTAGGGTTGGAAATCGATGTAAACAAAATCATCAGTTCGCTTTCGGCCTTTCATTTCAAGCTTAAATCCATTTTAAGCAATACCTTCATGCTGGCCATGGGTATTTATCTTGGCACCCTGGCTTTATCTTTTCCGGCTCTGTGGCTCATAGGCCGTTTTCACGATATCAACGTAGTTTTCTACGCGCTTTTGTTCCCTACGGTAGGTATAAGTATTACGGTTCCTATTCTCAAATCGAGTGGAGAAATTAAGCGCAAGTTTGGTCAGATTTTACTCATGCAGGGCAGTATTGCCAACCTCCTGAGTATACTCCTTATTTCCATTTATTCCGGCTATGTTAAAAACGGGCTCGACTTCGACCTGCTGCTTTTTAATTTCATATTCATTGCATTTTTGGTGTTTCATGCTATCGGAAAAAAGCTCAACCGCCTACGCACTTTTCAGAAGGTAATCTATCGGCTGGAGCATGCAGCAAACCAAATTAAAGTTAGGGGTGCCGTGGCCTTGTTTTTTGCCTTTGTGGTAATTGCCACGGTGGTAGAAACTGAACCTATTTTAGGGGCATTCTTTGCCGGACTTTTGTTGAGCTTGTTCATTACAAAAGATCGGTCGGCCTTGCTTTTTAAGCTTGATGGTATGGGCTACGGCTTCTTCATTCCAATTTTCTTTATCAATGTGGGTATTAATCTGGATGTTTCCAGTCTATACCAAATTGGTGAATCATATGGGTTTATCTTGCTTCTGGTGGCGGGCTTTTTTGTAACTCAAACCATACCCGCCCTAAGCCTGGTACGCCTTTTTGGGTTAAAAAAAGCTATTTCAGGAGGTAGTTTACTTTCGGCAAGGTTGGGTGAAACTGTTGCCGGAGCTCAAATTGGTCTTGCCTTGGGCGTGCTGGACGAGTCGGAAAATGCGGCAATTGTAACCGCTTCCATCATTACTTGTTTGCTTGCTCCTATGGTCTATAACCTTATGAACCGCAAGGATGAGGAGCACAAAAAGGTGATAATACTGGGCGGAAGCAGAGCCAGCTTACTACTCGCTGAGCGTTTTAAACTGCACAATATTTCTTTTACCACCTATCTTCAACGCGATGAAATTATTCAGCAGTTCGATGGCAAAAGCCTTCCTTATCAGGTAGTAAAACCACTCTCAACGCACTTTTTGGCATCATTAAAAATTTACAGTGGCGATTTGGTAATTGTGCTCACAGAGTCTAACCTGCTAAACCAACAGCTCACGGCCTTTTTAAAGAATGAGCTAAAGCATAGTAAAATCATTACCCGAAAACAATCGGTCACTCATGATTTGGTTGACAATAACTTTGAGGGAATTAAAACGGTAGATCATGAAGAGCTAATGGCCGGACATATAGAAGATATTGTATTGCGGCCTAATGCTATCGATTCTCTATCGACCAGTTTCGATGTGTACCGAATTGAAGAAATAACGATCAGTAACAAAGCAATTAACCGCAAGCTGGTGAAAGAAGTCGCATTCCCTCCTACCGGATCGTTGGTTATACAAAAGCGGGGTGGAGAAGTTTTTATTCCTCATGGCAATACGCATTTGCTTCTGGGCGATCAGCTTACCGTTATTGGAACCGGTGCGGCACTGGCCGAGTTCAGAAATATTCTTGAGGGAAGGTAAAGGCCAAATTGGATTACCATTGGCCGCCTCTCGTGTGCATGGCTCATAAACGTAGAGGCTGTCTCAAAACTGGATGAGAGTCACACTGAGCTTGCCTGTCTGCAGCAAAAACAGGTTTCAGGGACCTCCTCTTTCTTATTGATCAAATACAAAAGGTACTTCATTAGCCGAACTCAATTATTTATCCTTTCTATTACATGCACCCAACCGTCAGTAAACTCTCCGTTAGACCTTAGTTTAAGCATGGTTGAAACGGCCTTGCTCCTATCTTCAAACTCAAGAACATATACATAGTCATATCCACGCACTTCATTGCTATAAATACCGGCTTGAGGATAGGTGTCTTTTAATTTATCCACCAATACTTTGGCGTATTGACTTCCCGGGTTGTAGGCTGCTACCACCAAAATGTAGCGCCCCTTAACCTTTGGTGTTTCTTTTGGCTCTTCCACCGGTTCAGGTTCTTGAGTAACTACTGGAGCAGGTACAGGTGCGACTTCTTGTGCCTCTTTCTCTTCTTTAGCCGCCTCAGCTCTGGCCTTTGCTTCGGCCCTCATTCTTTCAAGCCCTTTTTGCCTGATATCTTCCAGCAGCTTATCAAAATCGGCTTCACCTTTTATTCTTCTTTCTTTTTTATTGCCGCTGTGCAAGCTTGCATAGTAATGCACAACGGTTTCCTGATCTTCTATTGAGATAAGGTTTTTGTCATATATCTCCTCTGCCCTTAATCGATCAATTATTCGGTTTGCCTCTCGACTTAAAGCCTCCTGCTTATCAATACCAGCTTTTTTATTGAATATAAAATGTAGACCAACCTCATTAAAGCCGTTCGAGATAATTGGCGTTTCTTTCTTCCCAAAGTCGTAATTATAGGTAAAGCGAATGTTTGGTTTCAACCGTACACCTATTCCCGCATTCAAGCCATAACCATCGCGATAAGCCGCCATAAGCTGAAACTTGTGTTGCCACTCGAACAGGGCAAGTATGTCTACTGCACTACCAAATAGCTCCTGATATCGCCAGGTTATATTTGGGGTAAGAGTAATGTTCCCCATCTGATCTAGCGAAAATTGGTAGCCCACACCCACTAGGTAATCGGCATTGGTGTTATCCGAAAGCTGCACATATTCATCATTAGAAAGGCTTTCATTAATAACATTCGGTACCGAAGCATTTATTTGAAGGCCTTTGTATTGATACGAGAGAGACAGGTTTAAACTGGCGGATGAGCCATTGCTACCCAACAGGTTTCTGATGAGCTCATCGTCCATACTTTCAACGCTTACTCTGCTGTCATCTAAAGAGAAAAGTGAAAGTGCTGCTTCTGCTCCTACTGAAAATCTATGTTGATTTAAAAGCCAAGCCTTAGCTAAACCTGCACTCAATTTAGTCTGGCGTAATAGCCCCGTTTCAAAGCTGTTTATACTCACATTGTAACCCCACTTTTGCCTGAATGGATTGGCAAAACTGAGCGAAAAAACCTGCGGAGCACCATCTACTCCCGACCATTGCCCCCGGTATAACAGGCTTAATTGCGCTTTATCCTGAAGCACAGCAGCAGATGGGTATGCCAGTGCAGGCTGCGCAAAATACTGGTTGATGAGAGGCACTTGCTGACTAAAAACAACACCCGGCAATACAAGCAAACAACATAAAATGAGTTTCTTTAAATGCTTCATCATTCTTGCTTATCGGGTTAAAATCAACACGGTTCCTCTAATTACTGACATGCCATTTGCAATATTTATCTCGTAGTAGTACGTACCGCTTGGCAATGGCTTTCCTTTGAAAGTACCCCTCCAGTTGTTTTGGTAGTTATGGGTACTGAATACCAGCTGCCCGTTTTGGCTATAGACTTTCACCTGATTATTCGGATTATCCTGAATGTCGTCTACCACCCAGGTATCGTTTTTACCATCTCCATTTGGAGTGAAGAAGTTTTTAATTCTCGCATCAGGTCTATCCTTGGTAAAGTCTCTTATTTCTTCCGATTCAATATTTACTACAGCAATTTCCAAGGCTTTCTCATGGTACAGACCACCAGAATCAGTTGCCCTGACACGAATGTGAAGTACCTCTGTTTCTTCAAAGTTTACCATTTGGGAGGTGAACAATTCATCTCCCACAATGGCAAACCTGGCGTTGTGTGTGCTTCCATTACCTTCTACTAGCTCATAAGAAAAACTATCACCAACATCCTGATCTTCAGTACTGAACAAGCCTACCAATACTTGCTCATCATCTGTTTCTTCAATGATTTGATTGCTCAGAAAAATATCCGTGGGTTGTTCGTTTACATCGTTGACAGTGATGGTAAAGACCTTTTCAAAAGTTCCGCCTCTGCCATCGTTGGTCTTTACTCGTATGGTATAGTCAGACTTAGCTTCAAAATTGAAAGGCTCTGCTGCTCGTAGCTTGTCGGTGGTTATGCCAAAGGCATTGTTGTCTTCAGCACCTGCGCCTGGTACCAGGCTGTAGGTATGCACATCGGCCAAATCATTATCGGCAGTAGTCAATCGGCCAATTTCATCTCCTATGGCATTATTTTCATCAATGGTTAGGACAGATAGTGTAATGTCTGTTGGCAAACTATTGAAAGCAATAACTAGCTGCTCAGTACGTACAAAAGCATTTTCTGCAAGGTCCATCAATGTATTTGGCAACATGGCCACTATCACTTCATCATTTGTAATAGCAGAAAGTGAGACTTTAAAAACAAGGTTATCGGTTGTTTCAAAGGATATTAATTGTGCGTTTGTAAGTTGAAGGTCAGAAGACTCGAAGCCAACCACTTCTTCCGTAAAGGTGAAGGTGAGGCTAAAAGGGTTAAAATCATTTAGCTCTGTCGGAACATTGCCAATACTCACCTCCGGAGCCGTAAAGTCTGCCATTACACTATGTTGTGCTGCAGCTAAGTTGCCATTGGTTGCAGCATCTTGAGCCACATTTGCTGCTACATCAACCGTAACCATTCCATCAGTAGTTGGCGTAATTTCCGCTGTATACACCAATGGGCTTACTTGATTGAAATTCGAAGCGGCACCATTTCCAATAACAATATCATCAACCGCAAAGCCGGTTACAATCTCGCTAAAAGTGAAAGTGGTAGTAAAGGCCTTATTGGTAAGACCATTTACTCCACTATCTATGACTAAGGTTGGAGCTAAATAGTCTGCTTGAACACTAAATGGTACTGCGGCCGTGTTTCCATTAGTAGCCGCATCTTGCGCCACATTTGCTGCTACATCTATGGTCACCGTTCCGTCAGTTGTTGGTGTGATATCGGCCGTATAAACCGAGGCACTGGTAGCCGTAAAGTTAGAAGCTGTCGCATTGTTTAAGGTAATATCACCAATGGTAAATCCGGTTACATCTTCACTGAAAGTGAAAGTTGCAGTGAATCTGTTATTGGTTGGATC